>CAVWOV010000050.1:0-18790 GCA_963756715.1 uncultured Alphaproteobacteria bacterium | reverse complement strand
CAACGGCGCCGTTGATGCTGTGCCCGCCTTGCGATCGCAGGCAAGTGGGCCTTCACGCTCATGTGGAGCGCGCTCGCCATGCGTTGGCAGGCTCTCCCGCGAGAGCACCATGCCCTTAACCACGATCGATGACCAAACTCGCTTCTCGGACGCAGCGCTCAGTCTATGGTAGCTGAACAAAGAAGTCTGAGGTCGGTGGCAAGGAGCTGGCAGTTATGGGTGGAGAAGCATTCGGTTCGCCGGGAGTCTCGCCCACTTGGGCGTCCAGCGACAAGGATTTCGTGACCACGGCGCTCGGCAATGCCCGGCTTTGGGTGACCGTGGGCCACGGCATCATAAACGAAATCTACTGGCCATCGACCGGCAAGCCGGAGATCCGCGATCTTGGCTTCTACCTGCTTGGTGAGGATCGCTGGGTCGACCTCAAGCGGGTCAGGCAGTACAGGCTCTCCAGGCCCAAACCCTATCTGCCTCTGCTCACCATCGTGCACATGGGCGACGACTATCGGCTGACCATCGAGGTGCTGCCAGATCCGAAGCGGGATGTCCTGCTGCTTCGCTATGACGTCGAGGGTCCGTACCGCCTGGGCATCATCGCCGCGCCGCATCTTGGGGAGAGCGGTTACGACAACACTGCCAGGGTGGACGGCGGCGATCTGTACGCGTCGGTCGTCGACCGGTCGATGTGCATTACTGCCGACGTTCCGATGACCGATCAGAGCGTCGGTTACGTCGGTGCGTCTGACGGCTGGCAGGATCTCGCGCGGCACGGTCGTTTCACATTCGACTTCTCCGAGGCTTCGCGCGGCAACGTCGCGATGTCGGCCGCTCTTGCCGATCGACGGGGGGCGATCGCTGTCGGCTTCGCCCCGCTCGACCGGGGAGCACGGACTCTCGCTGTGTCCGCCTTGGCCCAAGGCTACGAGTTCGATCCGCAACGAGTTTCTGGAGCAGTGGGAGCAATGGGGCTGCAAACTCGAGCTGCCGGCGCCTGATGCCGACCTCGGCGAGGAGGCGCAGATTTCGGCGACGGTGCTCAAGATTCATGAAGACCGGATGTTCCCGGGCGCCACCGTGGCCAGCATGAGCACCCCATGGGGGAACCGCACCAACACGCTCGGTGGCTACCACCTGGTGTGGCCACGTGACGCCAGTCTGGCCGCTTTCGCCTTGCTCGCGGCCAACGAGGTCGACGATGCGCGGTGCATGCTCGCCCACATGATCGCCGTCCAGCAGCCGGATGGTCACTGGCCGCAGAATTATTTTCCGAGCGGTCAGCCGTTCTGGACGGGCATCCAGCTTGACGAGACCGGCTTTCCAATCCTGCTCGCGGCGAAGCTGCGCGAGGGCGGGCATCCGGACCTGCCGGGCGTCTTTGAAATGGTGCGCCGCGCAGTTGCTTCGATCGCTCGGAACGGCCCGTCGAGCGATCAGGATCGCTGGGAGGAAAATCCGGGGATCAGCGCATTCTCCGTGGCGGTGGTCATCTCGGCACTGGTCGCCGCTGCGCCTTGGCTCGACGATTCTGCGCGCGAATATGCCCTCGACCTTGCGGACGACTGGAACGAGCGGGTCGAGCAATGGTGCTATGTGGTGGGTACGCCGATGGCCGCAAAGATTGGCGTCGCCGGTTACTATGTGCGGATCGCCCCGCCGGAAAAGGATGGCGGCGTGACCGGCCGCCTTGTGCTTCGCAACCGCCACGGCGAGACCATTGAGGCGAGCGGCCTGGTGGCGCTCGACTTCTCCTGGCTGGTGCGGCTCGGCCTGCGCAAGGCGACCGACCCGCGGGTCCTCGACACGATCAAGGTCGTTGACGCCGTCCTCAAGGTTGAGACCCCGTCCGGCGCGGTCTATCGCCGTTACAACGAGGACGGCTACGGCGAATACGACGATGGCCGGCCCTATGATGGCGACGGGGTCGGGCGCGCCTGGCCGCTTCTCACCGGCGAACGGGGCCATCTCGCGCTGCAGGCCGGCGAGGACCCGATCGATTATCTGCGTACCATCCGCCGTTGCGCCAGCCCCGGCGGGCTCCTGCCTGAGCAGGTGTGGGACGCCAAGGAGATACCGGCGTGCTTTCTGTTTCCCGGGCGGCCGTCCGGCAGCGCCATGCCGCTGGTGTGGACCCACGCCGAGTTCCTCAAGCTTCTGGTCGCCCGCCGTGATGGACGACCGTTGGAGCTTCTCGACGCCGTACAGCAGCGCTACGGGCGCGGGACGCCGGCGGCCAAGCACACACGCTGGCGGGACGAGACGCCGGTCCGGACTCTGGCCATCGGCCGGAAGCTTCTGATCGAGGACCGCCACGGCTTCACCCTTCATCTCGGGTGGGACGGCTGGAAGGACGTCGAGGATTTGGAATCCCGGCCGCTGCCGTTTGGGCTTTGGGGTGTCGTGATCGACGCGGATCGTTACCGCAGCCGCGCCCGGCTCAACTTCACCCGCCGCTACGGCGAGCGGTGGGAAGGGCAGGACCACGTCGTCGAATTCGTCGATATCCCGCGCGTGCAGACCCTGGTCCACATGAAGCCGTAGGAGGACGCGCATGCCGCGGCAGGGTGTGGCTGATCGAGCTTCACCCCCAGCACCGAATGGTCATGATCGAGGCTTACGGCCGCAGATCACCGCCGACAAGCCCAACAACGTGACAGTGCCGAGAGGAGCCCACAACCCGTGCGGAAGTAACGCCGGCACACTCAATGAAAGGGTACTAGATCGAGCGGCCCCTTACGCTCCTTCGAACTATGTCCGGGCTGGGCGAAGGCCATCAGCCATGAAACCGGCAATGCCGTCGCGCTCCTGCGTCGTGACCCGCAGGCCGAGCTTGGTTCGCCGCCAGAGCACATCGTCGGCCGTTTGCGCCCACTCCTGCTCCATCAGGTAGCGCACCTCCGCAGCCGTAAGGCCGGCGCCGAGGTCCGGACCCAGATCGCCCGGGTTCTTTGCGGCGCCAAGAACGCGGGTCACACGCGTGCCGTAAGCTCGCACCATGCGCTGCACCTGATCATCGGCGAGGAATGGCCAGGCGGCTTTCGTCGCCGCGACGAGCGCGCCAAGCCCGTCGTGCGGAAAGTCTCCGCCCGGCAGATGCGAACCCTTGGTCCAGGCCGCTCCCGCTTTGACGACGTGCGACATACGTTCGAGCGCGTGCTCGGCAAGCCGCCGGTACGTGGTGATCTTGCCGCCATAGATCGTGAGCAGCGGCGCCTTGCCGTCAGGTTCGTCCAGACTGAGGACGTAATCACGCGTCGTATCCTGCGGGTTCTTGGAGCCGTCGTCGTAGAGCGAGCGCACGCCGGCGAATGTCCAGATGACATCAACAGGTGCAATCTGCGCACGGAAATACCCGTTCGCCGCCGTGCACAGGTAGTCGATTTCCTCGGAACTTGCCGTCGCGCCGCCCGGATCGCCGTTGAAGGCCTGGTCCGTGGTGCCGATCAGGGTGAAACCGTCAGCGAACGGCAACGCAAAAACCACCCGCCCGTCCCCGGTCTGGAAGATGTAACCGCGATCGTGCTCGAACAGCCGCCGCACCACGATGTGGCTCCCCTTGACGAGGCGGAGATGCGCGGACGACCGGTCGTGCAGCACCGACCGGTCAAATTGTCCCAGCCAGGGTCCGCTCGCGTCCACCAGGATGCGGGCACGCGCAGTGTCGGCCCGCCCCTGATGATCGAGTGCGAGTTGCCAGACGTCACGCCGTTCGGCCGCGACGCAACGGGTGCGGATGCGAATGACCGCACCGCGCTCGGCCGCATCGACCGCGTTGAGCACTACAAGGCGGGCATCGTCGGCCTGACAGTCGGAATACTCAAAGCCCCGGCCATCGCGCTGTTTCAGAGGCGCGCCCAGCGGATCGCGGCTCAGATCGATCGTGCGCGTCGCTGGCAGGATTTCGCGTCCGCCGAGGTGGTCATAGATGAACAGACCTGTGCGCAACAGCCATGGCGAGCGCAGGCCCGGCGCTGGCGGCAGCACGAACCGCATCGGCCGGATGAGATGGGGGGCCATGCGCAGCATGACCTCGCGCTCGATAAGCGCCTCCCGCACGAGGCGAAACCAGCCGTGTTCGAGATAGCGCAATCCGCCGTGAATGAGCTTAGTGGAAGCCGAGGATGTGCCGGAAGCCAGGTCGCTCTGCTCGACCAGCAGGACGCGAAGCCCACGGCCGGCGGCATCACGTGCGATCCCCGCGCCGTTGATGCCGCCGCCGACGATGGCGAGATCGAAGTCGGCCATGCCCGCCTGCTGATTCGACCGGCGGAGCATGACCCGGGTTGCCGGCCGGACTCAAGCGGCGGATGATGTGATTGTCGGGTGGAATGGAGGCAGCCAATGAACTTTAGCAACCGCCACGTGGTCGTCACCGGCGGAACCGGCGCGCTCGGCGGCGCGGTGGTCGGCGCGTTGATCGAGGCCGGCGCCGTCTGTCACGTCCCCTACATCAGCGCAGCCGAGGCGGAGCGTTTTGCGCTGCGGGATCACGACCGGGTCAAGCTCACCGCCGATGTCGAACTCACGAACGAAGCCGCGGTCGCCGCCTTCTACGACGGAATTCCAAAGCTATGGGGTTCGATTCATCTGGTCGGCGGCTTTGCCATGGCACCAGTCGGCCGGACGACCAAGGCCGAACTGATGGCGCAGATCGAGATGAACTTCGTCACCGCGTTTCTGTGCTGCCGGGCCGCCGTCAACGCCATGGCGGCGGGCGGCGAAGGCGGACGCATCGTCAACGTTGCGACGCGGCCTGCACTCGAATGGCGTCTCGGCGCCGGTATGGCGGCCTATGCTGCCAGCAAGGCCGCGGTCGCGGCACTTACGGCCGCGCTTGGAGAGGAAGTCGTAAAGCAAGACATCCTGGTCAATGCGGTCGCGCCCTCGACCATGGACACGCCGGCAAACCGCCGCGCGATGCCGAAAGCGGATTTTTCCGCCTGGACCAAAGTCGAGGATGTTGCGGCGACTATCCTGTTCCTGGCGTCGCCCGAAAACCGCGTGGCCCGCAGCGCGATCGTGCCGGTCTACGGGAAATCGTAAGGCTTACTCTCCTCGCACTCGCGGGGGAGCAAAATCAATCCGCTACGGGAACGACATCGCGTGCCGGCGCCCGGACCAGTTTGGTGACTGCGCTGGCCGCAACGACAGTTCGATGCTGCGCATAAGCCTCGTGATTCTTCTCGATCTCTTCCAGATCGTAGAGGTAGTTCACCATCAGGCCATACGACTGACGCAACGCCCGCTCCGACGTATCGGCGATGAAGTTGAGCCGTTCGAGCCGCGCGCCATTCCCGAGATGGAAGCGCGCGACCGAATCAATTGGCGTACCCCGCGGCGTACGCGCTCGCTGGTAGTACCAGGCGGCAGCCCGCAGCAGCGGTTCGCGCACCGCTTCGGCTGTCGTACGATCCTGCCACCAGTCTTGGCGATCGAGCAGTTGGAGCGTCGTGCGATCCTCGTCGCTGAGCGCGCGCGATGCCTCGACCTTGCGCTCGCGGTTAAGCCACGAGGCGAAGTTCGGCGCAGGCGACAAGGTGACGAAGGTCGAGAGCCGCGGCATCTCGCGAGAGATCTCCTCCACCACCTGTTTGATGAGGAAATTGCCGAACGACACGCCCGCAAGTCCGCGCTGGCAGTTGGAGATCGAATAAAATACCGCGGTTGTTGCGCGTTCCGCTTCGATCGCATCGCGCTTGCCCGACAGGATCGGCTCGATCGCCGCCGGAATGCCCCGGGTCAGCGCAACTTCGACGAAGATCAACGGCTCGTCGTTGAGCGCAGGGTGAAAGAAGGCGTAGCAGCGACGATCGGAGGAATCCGTACGCGCGCGCAGGTCGGTCCAGTCGCGAATGGCATGCACCGCTTCATAGCGGATGATCTTTTCCAGCACACTCGCCGGAGTCGACCAATCGATGCGCCGGAGCACGAGGAACCCGCGGTTGAACCACGACGAGAACAGGTGGACGAAGTCGTTATCGACAATGGCGAGATCGTCGCGGTGGACGACGGCATCGAGGAGTTGCTCACGCATGCGCACCAGGGCCGCGGTGCCGCGCGGCGCGAGATTGAGACGCCGCAACAACTCCAGCCGACGCGGCTCTGACGCGCGGTGAATCTCGGCGGCGGCATCGTCGGTCGAGGTTTCGCGCCATTTGGCCACCGCGGCTTCAAGCTGCTCGTGATCCGGGCCGTAGCGGCTCGCCAGGGCCTCGAAGAAGGCGATCCGCGAGCCGGTCTTGAGATCGGCGTAGCGCGCCAGAATTTCGCCCGCGATGGCCACGCCGGATGCTTCGCCGCGTCCCGACAGCAGTTCATCGCAAAGCTGGACCAGACTGGCGGATCGTTGCTGCGCGACCTCGCGCCGATCACGGGTACGATCGATCAGCGCGCGGCCGCGCTCTGCGATCGTTTGCAGCATGTCGCCGAAGAACGAAGTGCTCACCGCGCCGAATCTCTCGCCCTGTCCGGCAACTAGATAGTCATGCCGCGACGGATTCTCAAATCGTGGTAAATCAGCGCACCGCCCGGCCCTGGACAAGATCGCGTCAGCAGGCCACAGAAGCGGCGGTTTTTTGGGCTGCGGCGTTCTGCCCGCGTGCCAAGGAAGGAGTTGATTGATGCCGGGTCCGTTGGACGGAATACGCGTGCTCGAACTCGCCCGCATCCTGGCCGGGCCGTGGGCAGGCCAGATTCTCGCCGATCTTGGCGCCGACGTGATCAAAGTCGAACGCAAAGGACCTGGTGACGATACGCGCGGCTGGGGGCCGCCGTTCGTCGAGGGGGTGGACGGACAGCATCTCGGCGCTGCCTATTTTCACGCCACCAACCGCGGCAAGCGCTCGATCGAACTCGACTTCGACAGCGACGAGGGCAAGCGCTTGGTCAAGAAGCTCGCCTCACGTTCGGACATCTTGATCGAGAACTTCAAGGTCGGCGGGCTGGCGAAGTTCGGCCTCGACTACAAGGGACTCGCGCCCGAGAACCCGCGCCTCATCTATTGTTCGGTCACCGGTTTCGGCCAGGACGGCCCCTACGCGGCCCGCGCCGGGTATGACCTGATGGCCCAGGGCATGGGCGGATTCATGAGCCTGACCGGCAGGCCGGACGGCGAGCCGACACGCTCCGGCGTTCCGGTCTCGGACATTTTTACCGGCGTCTATTCGGTCGTCGGCATCCTCGCCGCGCTCGCCCGGCGGGAGCGGACCGGCCTCGGCGGCTATGTCGATACCGCGCTCGTCGACTCCACCGTCGGCGTGCTTGCCAATCAGGCCTTGAACTATCTTGTCTCTAACAAAGTGCCGCAGCGCATCGGCAATGCCCATCCCAATATCGTCCCCTATCAGGTGTTTCCGGTCGCGGACGGTCACATCATCATTGCGACCGGCAATGACGGCCAGTACGCCAAGCTCTGCCGCATCCTCGGCGCCCCTGAACTCGCCGGGGAACCGGCGTACAAGGACAATACCTGCCGCCTCGCCAATCGCGGCGCGTTGATCGAGCGTCTTTCCGCGCTGACCTTGACCTTCCCGGGCGCGAAGCTTCTGGCCGAGTTGGAGGCCGCGCAGGTTCCCGCCGGGCCGATCAACGACCTCGACCAGGTCTTTGCCGATCCACAGGTACTGCATCGCGGCATGCGCATCGATCCGCCGAGCGCGGCCGCCAAGGCCGGGACGATCCCGGGCGTCCGCACCCCGATTACCCTCGACGGCAAGCCGATGGCGGCCGAGCGCCCTGCCCCGCGGCTGGGCGAGCACACCGCGGAGATCCTGCGCGAGATCGGCGAGGGCTAACTCGGCGACGCAGGTCCGCCACTTACTTGTGCGGCGCGGCCCCCATCATGTGGTCCGGCAGCCAGGTGGCGATTTCCGGAAAGACACACAGGATCACGATCGCCAGCATCATGCAGATGACGTAGGGCAGCGTGCCCCACATCACTTTGGCCAGCGGCACATCGGGCGCAATGGCGCTGACAATGTAGATGTTTAGACCCACCGGCGGGTGGATCAGCCCAATTTCCATGTTGATGGTGAGGATGACGCCGAACCAGACCGGGTCAAACCCGGCTGCCGTGATGATCGGCAACAGGATCGGGCTGGTCATCAGGATGATCGCCGCTGGTGGAATGAAAAAGCCGGACACCAGCAGAAAGATGTTGATGAGAAACATCAGCACCCACTTGTTGGCATGCAGGTCGGCGATCGCCTGCGCCAGAGTCTGGGTCAGATAGAGCGAGGTGAGCATGTAGCCGAACAGCACGGCGGTGGCGATGATGGTTAGGATCATCACCGACTCGCGCATGGTGTCGCGCAGGATGTGCCATATCTGAGCCGGGCTCCACAGCCGGTAGATCACGATCGCCATGATCATACACATCGCGGCGCCGACGCCGGCTGCTTCCGATGGCGTCGCAACGCCGCCATAGAGCGAGTACATCACGCCGAGAACGATGATGAGGAACGGCGCGATCTTCGGAACCGACTGGAATTTTTCCTTCCAGCTGTAGCGAAATCCCGCCGCGTGCGAGCGAAAGCCGCTGCGCCAGATCGCGAAAATTGCCCACGCCATGAACATCGCGGTGAGCATCAGTCCGGGCAGCACCCCGGCGATGAACAGCCGACCAATCGAGGTTTCGGTGGCAATGCCGTACAGGATGAATGTCACCGAGGGCGGGATCAGGATGCCGAGCGTGCCGCCGGCGCAGATCGAGCCGGTCGCAACCTCGTCCGGATAACCGCGCTTGCGCATTTCCGGAATGCCCATCTTGCCGATAGCGGCGCAGCAGGCCGGCGAGGAACCGGTCAAGGCGGCAAAGATCGCGCAAGCCCCGAGATTGGAAACGACCAACCCGCCCGGCAACCGGTATAGCCAGCGGTCGAGCGCTTCGTAGAGGTCCTTGCCGGCCGGCGAGGAACCGATCGCGGCGCCCATCATGACAAACATCGGAATCGCCACCAGGGTGAACTCGTCGAGCCCGGACCAGAAGGTCTCGGCGACCACGTTAAGGGCGTCGAAGCCTTGGAAGATCACCAGGAAGGCGATCGCGATGGCGCCGAGGCCGAAGGCGACCGGAATACCGGATACCAGCATCCCCAAAGTGACGACCAGAACCAACGCACCCTGAGTTGCGGAACTCACGGCGCGTCCCCCAGCGCTTGCCGCGCCAATTCGCGCGCGACGTCCTCGGCATCCTGTTTCTCCGAAATGCCGAACGGCGAGGTCCGCCCCGTCACCAGAGCAAGCAGTTCGGCCAGATATTGCAGAACCAGCAAGCCCAGCCCGATCGGCATCGAGAGGTACGGAATCCACAGGCGCGCGCGCCAGACCGTGTTGGAGAGCCAGCCCTCGGAATAGGCCTCGTACCAGTAGAGCGTGCAAAGAATGAAGATCGCGACACAGAATGCCAGCGCTACCAGCATGGTGCCGAGCGCCAGGTAGTAGCGTGCCCGCGGTTCAAGATGCAGCGGCAGGATGTCGACATTGACGTGGCCGCGCGTCATCAGCACGTAGGCGCTTGAAATGAAGGTCGCGGCGACAATGCAGTAAGTTACCACATCAATCTGCCAGATCGTGGTGAGGTTGAACACGTAACGTTCAATGACCATGTCACAAATGACGAGCACGGCGAAGCCGATTAGCAAGGCCCCGAACACGCCGGCAATGCGCGACGTGAAAGTCACGGCCCGTATGAAACTATCCATGGATATGTCCGGGTCGCATCATGCAGGCAGACACACGGCGGCGGCCGACGGATCGCTCCGCCGGCCGCCGACTGTGGCCGCAGCAGCTACTTAACCGCGAGTGCCTCGTCGATCAGCTTTTGACCGTTCGGAACGTCCTTGGCGAATTTGGCGTAGGAGCTCTTTTTCGCCGCCTCGAGCCATAAGTTATAATCGGCATCGCTCAGCGTTACCACTTTCACCTTGTGGTCCTCGAATGCCTTGACGGCCTCCTTGTTCACCGCATCGGCTTTGCCTTCGTAGTAGGCCTGCGCCTTCTTACCAGCGGCGATGATGACGTCCTGCTGCTGCTTATTGAGCTTGGCGAAGCTCTTCTTCGACATCAGGACCGGCTCGTACATGAACCACAACGCGTTTTCGCCCGGCGCCGTCAGGCAGTCTGTCACCTCATAGAGGCGCATCGACTGGAACGAGCCGAGGCTGGTGTCAGTGCCGTTCACCACGCCGGTCTGAAATGCGTTGTAGATTTCATTTGACGGCGGGCTGACGATACTGGCCCCGGCCGCCTCCCACATGCCGGCAAAGGTCGGGCCGGCGGCGCGGAACTTGCGGCCCTTCATGTCATCAGGCTTTACGATGCAGCCACCCTTGGCCGCCATGCCGCCCGCGAACCAAGCGTCGGACAAGACCATCACGCCACGCTTCTCGATCTCAGCACGAATATCCTTCATGAACTGCGAGTTATTGATCCGCTTGGCCCGCGCTTGGCTGCGGATCAGGCCGGGCATCAACGTTGCGCTGAACGCCCGGACCTTGCCGCTGGCGTAGTCGAGCGGAAACAGGGTGATGTCGAGTTGGCCGTTGACGGCGGCATTCCACTGGTCGTTCGGCTTGAATAGCGACGCGCCAGGATAGACCTGGATATCAAGACCGACGTTGGCAGCCTTGGCCTCCTTGGCGATGATCTGCACCATATCGTCGCGCACGTCGCCCTTGCCACCCGGGAACTGGTGCGACGCCTTCAGCACGGTCTGAGCGTGACCGGGTGCCGAAACCACGCACAACGCAACGGCGGCGGTAAGGGCAGCGGCAAATTTACACATGGCGATTCCTCCGTTATCAGTTTGTTGCTGTCAGCTTATGGGCGGTTGGAACGAAATTCCACCTGCTTTATCGCAGGCTAGGGGCTAGATCGTCGCACCACGCCTGAACCGCGACCGGGAGAAAGATATGTCAATCAAGTTTGGAGCCATCGCGTTGGCGATGGCGCTTGCGACCACTGCGGTTAGCGCACAGACCCCGGACTGGCCCGATCGGCCAGTGCGCCTGATCGTGCCGTTCCCGGCGGGCAGCAGCACCGACATCATCGCGCGGATCCTCGGGCAGCGGTTGAGCACACGTCTCGGCCAGCAGGTCGTCATCGACAACCGCGCCGGGGCGAGCGGCAATATCGGCGCCGACGCGGTCGCCAAAGCGGCACCCGACGGCTACACGCTCGGCATCGCGACCGCCAGCACGCACGCACTCGCCGTCAGCCTCAGCGCAAACCTGCCCTACGATCCGATCAAAGATTTCACACCGGTCGCGATGATCGGCGGCCAGCCTTACGTGCTGGTGATCTATCCGGGGCTCCCTGCACACAACATTTCCGAACTGATCGCGCTCGCCAAGGCAAAGCCCGGTGCGCTCAATTACGGCTCCGCGGGAGTTCGCGAGCTTGGCGTACCTCGCCACCGCCTCGTTCGCGAACCTTGCCGGCGTGAAGATGACGCACGTACCGTACAAATCCTCGGCGCAATCCATGACCGACATCATCACTGGCCGGCTGGATATGCAGTTCGCCACCATCGCTCCGTCACTTCCGAACATCCGCGCCGACAAAATTCGGGCGCTCGCCACCACCGGGGCGAAACGCTCGTCCGCATTGCCCGACATCCCCACGGTGGCGGAGACCGTACTGCCGGGATACGAGGCGGTGCTGTGGGTCGCTCTGGTGATGCCACCCGCCACCCCGCCCGCGATCGTTGCTCGCTTGAACCGGGATGTGAACGACATCCTCAAGTCCGCTGACGCGAAAGACGCGCTGATTGCGCAGGGCGTGGAGCCCGAACCGGGGCCGCCGGAGGCCGTCACGCAACGTATCCGCTCGGACATCGACAAGTGGCGGGCCGTGGTCGCCAAGGTGGCGGTCCAAGCGAAGTAAGCATCAACGCGTAGATCAACTCACGGCGAGCGGCGCCAGTGCGTCGATTTCGGTGACGACGTCGATCACCACCGGCCGGTTGGCCTTGAGCGCCTGCTCGATCGCGGGCCCAAGCTCGGACGCCTTCTCGACCCTGATGCCGACCGCGCCCATCTCCTCGGCGATGCGGGCGAAGTTGCGCTTGCTGAAGTGCCACATCTCCTTGGCCTGCTCGGTCTGCGTGCCGCCGTAGACGCGGTCGAAGCCGCGCTTCGACTGATTGCCGCTGGCATTATTGTTGACCACCGTGACGGCGTTGATCTGCCACCGCGCCGCGGTCTCGATCTCGGCGATGTGGTACCAGAAGCCGGCATCGCCGGTGAACGTGATCACCGGCCGCTCCGGCGCGCCGCACTTGGCACCAAGCCCCGCCGGGAACGCCCAGCCGAGATGGCCAGCGCTGCGCATATAGCTTTGCGATGGCGTGCGCAGGTCGTACATGCCGCCCATCCACATCCCCGCATGGCCGGTGTCGACCACGACGATGCCGTTGTCGGGCACGTGCTTGCTGAACTCCGCGCACATCCGCTCCGGCCGGATCGGCGCGGCGTCCGAATTCAGCAGCGGATTGTATTTCGCGTACCATTCCTTGCAGATCGCCTGCGCCTCGCTGACCCACGCCTTGCGCTTGCTGACGCTGGAACGATCAGCCAGCGCCGTCATGCGCGCCAGCGTCACCTTGGCGTCGCCGTTGACGCCGGCGAGCAGCGGATAGTTGCGGCCGATCGCCTCCGGATCGATATCGATCTGGATCGCGGGCGTGCCGATCTTCGGCACCGCCCAGAAATGCGTGGTCATGCCCCCGGTCTCGGTGCCGACGAAGCAGACGAGGTCGGCGCGGTTGACCACGCGGTTTGCGCTCTCGCGCGAATAGCTGCCGACGACGCCGACCGACAGCGGATTCGCGGCGGGGATCGAGTCCTTGCCGTTGAGCGAGGTCGCGACCGGGATCTGCAGCGCCTCCGCAAGCGCCACCAGTTCGGCGCCCGCGCCCGAGGCGCGCACGCCGCCACCGGCGACGATCACCGGCCGCTCGGCGGCCTGCAGATGCTTCAGCGCCGCCTTGACGCTGGCGTCATCGGGCGCCGGACGAAACGGCGGCACGCGCGCGAACTGCGGCTCGCACAACGGCTCCATCTCGGCTTCGTCGGCATCGACCTGGCCCTCGTTGCCGCGAAACTGCAAGTGAACGGGCCCGGGCGTTCCGGAGGTCGCGACGCGGAACGCCTGGCGCACCATGTCGGGGAAGCGCGCGACGTCGTCGATGGTGGCGTTGAACTTGGTCACCGGCTCGAACGCCGGCACGTCGTCGATCTCCTGGTAGACCTTGCGGAACTTGGTCTTGGGGTCGCGCCCGCCGGTCATCGCGATCACCGGCGAATGCGCCAGCCAGGCGTCGCGCAGTCCCGCGGCGAGGTTGAGCGCGCCGATCACCTGCGCGGCGCAGATGCCGGGCTTGCCGGTCGCGCGCGCATAGCCGTCCGCCATGTAGGCCGCGGCCTTCTCGCCATGCACATGCAGCCGCTTGATGTCGGTGCGGGTTTCCATCACCGCGAAGGTCTTGCGCAGCACCGCCGGCACATGGAACACGTGGGTGACGCCGTAGCCCTTGAGCATGTCGGCGAGGCATTCCGCCCCGCTCATTTTGCGGTTGTGTCCGAGCATCATCTCAATGTTCCTCCTGAACGTCCCAGGCTCCGTTCGTGCCGCGCAAGCGGGCACCCAGAGTCCTTGCTTTGTATTCAAGCGCTGGGTCCCCGCATTCGCGGGGACGAACGGACGGAGTGTGCTCAATCCTGGAACACCGCGACGGCGCGGATCGGCGAGCCGGTGCCGCCGCGGAATTTCAGCGGCAGACCGATAAACTGGAATTCGCCCTGCCCGACCAACGCCTCCAGATTGCACAGGCTCTCGATATGCGTGATGTCGAGTTCTAGGCAGGCCTTGTGCACCAGCGAATTGACCTTGCCTTCCGGACCCGGCCGCATGGAATCGATGCCGAAATGCACGACGCCCTGCTTGGCAAGCCACTCGGTCGCTTCGACGTTCACACCCGAGTTGTCGGTCGCGTACTTGGCGGTCGGGAACGTGCGCTCGTGGTGGCCGGTGCAGAGCAGAACGGTGCCTTTCTTCGGGATCGGGCACGCCCGCCTTCTCGACCGCCGCTTCCAGGTCTGCTGGCGTGATTTCCGCGCGCGGCGGGATATGCCGCAGGTCGATGCAGATGCCCGGCACGATGCAGTATTCGAGTGGATATTCGTTGATCGGGGTGGCGTCCTTGCCGAAATGCCGCGGCGCGTCGATATGGGTGCCACCGTGGTCGGGCATCGAGAAGAACATGACGCTGTTGCCCTGGACGTTGCCGGACTCGGCGAACGCCTCCTCGTGGGTCTTCCAAACGCCGTGGATGATGGGAGGCTGCCCCGGATAGCTCGGGGTTCGATGATAGAGTTCGCGGCTGAGATCGACGATCCGCATGGTTTTTCTCCTCCCTTGCCGGCGCGATGGTGGGCCGACACTATCCGCGACGAAACCCCGCGACAACATCGCGTGATACCCGTTACAAATGCCGCCCGCCTGCCGCCAGTTTTAATCCCGGAGCATTTCGTGAAAACCAGCACCGACCGAATTCTCACCACGCACACCGGAAGCCTGCCGCGGCCTAAGGCGCTGGTCGACCTTGTGCTGGGCCGCGAAAAAGGCCAGCAGGTCGCCCCCGATGTATTCGAGGCCGAGACCGCTAAGGCGGTGGACGAGATCGTCGCCCTGCAGGTCGCGGCCGGCGTCGACATCGTGAGCGACGGCGAGATGAGCAAGCCGTCCTACACGACCTATATCCGTCACCGCGTGACCGGCATCGAGCCCGATCCCCGCGCCGCCGAAAAGGGCCGCGACATCATGATCGGGCGCGATCTCCTGGCGCATCCGGATTTTGCCGACCGCCGGCGAAACTTCGCCGAGACACCGTTTCCGGGTTGCGTCGGGCCCCTGCGCTACAAGGACCGCAGCGCGCTCGACCGCGACCTCGCCCACCTCAAGGCCGCGGCCGGCAAGTCGAAGCCGACCGACGTGTTCATGACCGCCCCGTCGCCCGGCATCCTCACGCGCTTCATCATCAACCTGCACTATCCGAACGAAGACGCCTACGTGGAAGCGCTCGCCGACATACTCAAGACCGAGTACCGTGCCATCGTCGAAGCGGGCTTCGTCCTGCAGATCGACGCGCCCGACCTCGCCTCAGCGCGCAACAACCAGTACCGGCATCTCACCGACGACGAGTTTCGCAAGAATATTGCGGAGCGCAACATTGCGGCGCTTAACGCGGCGACCGAGGGACTGCCCGCGGACAAGATGCGGCTGCACATCTGCTGGGGCAACTACGAGGGTCCGCACAGCCACGATCTGCCGGTGACCAAGATCATCGACATCGCGTTTAAGGCCCGCCCTCAGGCGATCAGCATCGAAGGCGCCAATCCGCGGCACGACCACGAATGGGAGGATCTGAAGGAAATCGACATCCCGGACGACAAAATACTGATTCCCGGCATCATCGATTCGACCACGAATTTTGTTGAGCATCCGCGGCTGGTGGCGCAACGGATCAAGCGTTATGCCGGCGTCATCGACCGCGAGCGGCTGATCGCCGGCGTCGATTGCGGCTTCGGCACTGCCGTGCGGCAGGAGAACATGGTGGCCGACAGCATCGTGTGGGCAAAACTGCGCGCGCTCGCGGAAGGCGCCGAGATCGCCAGCAAACAGCTATGGCCGTAACGGACCGCACTTGCGCAACGGGATCCGCAGTCGGAACCTATGCCCTCCGTGCTCAGTCGGGGTCGCGTCAGATGCCAAAATGCTCCGAGCCTAGGGAACCCTGCCAAGTAACGTCATTGTCAGATCAATCATAATGAATTTTTCGTAGATTGAACCAAAGACTGCTTGCTCCGATGTCAACTTGTGAGCAAGTCGATGTTCTTCTGTCAGTCGTTTGTTATTATTCCGAGCCATGATCCCTGGTTGAAACCATACAGGGCTGCCAATGGATGTGCTCCTGGCCAAGATTCTCGCCATCGGCCTGGCCTTGAGCCAAGTCACAACGACGCCCGACAGCGTAAGGACGGAATTTGACGCCGAGAACGACCAGCCCGTGGTCGCACAATTGTTACACACAGGCTGTGCCCACGTTCTCAAAGAGTTTGATCTCCAAAATATCGATATGGACGATCTTCTCACCACCGCGATGGACGATCCGCAGGCGATCGGCGAGAGCAAGGCCTTTCGCGGCATCAATTTTGGTGATTTGCGGACGGCCTACCGGCAGTTTTGCAAAAACGCCGACGTCGGCGCCGCCGCCATCAATCTGACCGACACAATCGCCTTCTATAACAAGGCGCTCGCAAACCTCCCGGACCACAACAAGCTCAAGGGACTGAAGCTTCCCGGCGCCAGCGTCGTCCTCGACCGCAAGGGAGAGCCCTTCGCCGAGGTCTTCGAGGAAAATCAGCGCCGCGTATGGGTGGTCCTCGCCGATATTCCAGAACATGTGCGGAAAGCGTTCGTCGCCGCCGAGGACAAGCGCTTCTACCAGCACAAGGGCGTCGACGAGCGCGGCTTGATCCGCGCATTTGTCGGCAATCTCGGGCATTCAGGCCGGCCGCAAGGTGGCTCAACCATTACGCAGCAGATCGTCAAGAATCTCCTCGTCGGCGATGACCTCACTTACGAGCGGAAAATCCGCGAAATGGTCGTTGCGTCGCGCGTCGAGTCCGTGCTCAGCAAGGACGACATTTTAGAACTCTATCTCAACTCCGTCTATCTTGGCAGGGGTTCCTGGGGCATCGAGCTCGCCGCCCGCAGCTATTTTGGCAAATCGGCGCATGAACTGACCCTCGAGGAAGGGGCGTTTCTCGCCGGCCTGACGAAAGGTCCGAACTATTTCAATCCCGACCGGCATCCCGCCCGGGCGCGGGAGCGGCTTGCCTATGTGCTGAGCCGGATGCGCGAAGATGGGATGCTCGACGGCGTGAAAATTGAGGCCAGCCGTTCGGGTCCGGTGCTGCCCGCCATGGTGCCCTATGAACGGCCGCGCCGCGATATCGGTTTCCACTTCACCGATCAGGTCGCCCGGGAGGCCAAATCGGTCGCCGGTATCGACGCAATCACCGCCAACTCCTTGACCGTGCACTCCACGATCAATCCAAAGTTGCAGCGGGCGGTGGAAGAGACGCTCCAGGAGGGCCTCTCGCGCTACGAACGCAACACCGGCCGCGCGCAGTTTGTCCGTCCCGAAGCAAATCTGGCCCGTGCGATTCAACGGATCGAGGCAGCCGCGACGCGATCCGACAAGCGGCCCCCCTGGCAGCAGGCGCTCACGAACGCGCGCCTGCCGCTCTATGACGTGCATTGGACGCCCGCGATCGTTTTGGAGAAGCCGAGCGGCAAGAAAGGCGAAACGTGGCGCGTGGGCCTATCCGATGGCCGCATTCTGCCCCTTTCGCTCAACAATGCGGTAGCTCAACGCAAACTGGTGGCCAGTGACGTGATCCTGGTCCACCTGATCGAGGGGAAGGGAAAGACACCGGTGCGGGCGGAACTGCGCGTGCGGCCGCAGGTGCAGGGAGCGGTTGTGGTGCTGGAGAACAAGACCGGCCGCATCCTGGCGATGGCCGGCGGATTCTCATATCCGTTGAGCCAGCTCAACCGCGCCACCCAGGCCGCGCGCCAGCCTGGATCGGCGATCAAGCCGCTGAGCTATCTGGCGACCCTGGGCAACGGTTTGCAGCCCAACACGTTGGTGAGTGACGACGAGATCACCCTGCCGCCGATCGGCGGCGGCGCACAGGCACGGGAGAAGGATTATTGGTCACCGAAAAACTATGACGGTGGCGGTGGCGGCACGCTCACCTTGCGCCGCGCTTTGGAGAACTCCCGCAATCTTGCGACCGCGCATTTGCTGGAGGGCGGCATCGCAAAAACGCCGGAAGAGAGCCTCGACCGGCTGTGCAAGCTGTCACTGGAAGCGCACATCTACCGCGAGTGCCTGCGTTACTATCCGTTCGTGCTTGGCGCCCAGCCGGTGCGCCCGATCGACCTCGCAGCCTTCTATGCGGCGATTGCGAATGAAGGTCTGCGGCCATCACCTTATGTGATCGACTCCATCGAGCGGGATGGGGCGGTCGTTTACCGCCATGATCCGAATGGGTCGACCGCCATTGCTTCCGTCGACCACGCCGCGTTCTATCAACTCAAGACCATGATGCAGGGGGTGCTGGCACGCGGCACCGCGCGCTCGATGGCCAATCTGTCGCGCTATGTCGCCGGCAAGACCGGCACTACGGACGATGAGAATGACGCCTGGTTCGTGGGCTTCACCAATGAAGTCACCGTGGCGGTCTGGGTCGGGTACGACAATGCCTCCGGCAAGCGCCGAACCCTTGGTGGCGGCTCCACCGGCGGCGGCGTCGCGGCACCGATTTTTGCACCGGTGATTCAGGCGGTGTGGGCCGACGTGACGCCGAGGACGGTGCTGGCGCCGCCCTCGCCGGAAGCCAAGCGCATGCTGTCCTGCAAATCGATTGATCTTGAGTCTGGCGAAATCGAAAGAGGGCGTGGATTTACCGAGTGCTTTCGCGTCGACGCCAAGGGCAGGATCATCGACACCCAGAACCGCCTGATGCAAGGAAACAGCCGCGTGAGCCGCGCGCGGGACGATGATGATGATGACCGCCCCCGCCGGCGCGTCCGCGTCGAACGCCGGGAACGCTACGAACAACCGTCCTACTATTATTCGCGGGGATGGTCACAAGGCGGCTGGCAGTCAGACTACGGACGCCAGCAGCAACGACAGGACTGGGGATGGCGAGGCTGGCGCTGA
>CAVWOV010000049.1:0-91916 GCA_963756715.1 uncultured Alphaproteobacteria bacterium | reverse complement strand
GTTTCGCCGACAGCCCTGCGCCGAAGGCATGCTCGATGCCGCCGCCCAGCAGCCAGCCCCAGCGGTTGTCGCTGACTTCGGTATTCAAGCCAACGCCCAAGTTAAGGTTGGCGCTGTAAGTATTGTGCGACCAAGCGGCACCGCCCTTGACGTAGTAGAGGTCGCGGCCGTCGGCGAGGCCGAGGCGGCCGGCTGCGGTGGCCATCCAATTCTGCTCGGTCTTGCAGGACAGCACCACCAGGCACGGTCCTGTGCCCTTGGCATTGGTCCCGCTGATTTCGCCTTCGACGCCGAACACGACGATGCCCGACTGCCAATTGTAACCGATCTGACCACCACCAATGAAGCCGTTGAACGACTGCGATGTCAACGGAAGGGTGAAGCCGTTAAGCGCAAAGAGACCGGGAACGGAAATGCTGTTGACCTCCGCTTCGGTCGTGCCCCAGGTTCCGCCCAGATGCGCACCAACATAGAAGCCGGTCCAAGACCACACCGGTGGCGGTGCCGCACGATACTTTACCGGCATGTCGGCCGCGTTCGCGGCGGATAGCGACAGCGCGGCGACAGCGGCACTGGCAAGAAGCATGGATACTGAACGACGCATTGTATTAACTCCCCTTTTTGATCACGCCCTCGCGCGATCGGTGGAGCTATTCGAACTTCGCGCGTGATACAAATTAAGATTACGCAAATTTCTCATTCGTGAAGTTTGTGTGTGCTTTGAGCGGTCATCGTTTGGCGCTTTAACTCACGCGTTGTTGATTGCCGCGCGTTGAAGTTGGATGAGGAGCGTTGCGATCGTGTCGGCCTCGCGCGCGAACGTCGTGCATCTACGAATTTATGATCGTCGATATATGCAATTATTTGATCGGCGCATAGATGGACTAGCGTGCGCCGTTGCGCGCAGGAGAATTTCCACCGGCTTCGCTTGATCAGCGAGCTCATGAGTCCAAAGGTCGCATGCAGCCATCAAGCGAATTTGTTCACGGGTTGCGACGCGGGCCATGAGTTTGTTCGTACGGTTGCAATCGTGTCTGCACGTGAGCGAGCGTGGCATATTTGCACGGGATTGCCTGGATGATCATCGTGGCGAACCTCGGCGCGTGCAAGTTCATGCGTTGTCGCACGTGGCTTCGTGCATCAGCGCATACAATGGGTTGGCAGCCTGCGTTGTCGCGCACCGATGGAAAATTGCGCTTACGCGCTGTTTCATACCGCAAAATTGGCTCGGTCAGCGGTCGCAGGGCGGACGTTTGTTTATCGCGCCGGCGCTGGGCGCCATTGAGGAATTTTGAGCAGCAACCTCTAAATCGAGTGAGCCGCGAAAAATGGAGCGCTGTTGGAGTCTGCTCGGTCAGTAGCGTGTCCGTCCCCGCCAGCGCAACTCGCACCGAGAACTCAGGCGAATCGCCGTTGCTCTCAAGCCACACGTTGCGGCAAACACCCTCCGATCCGTGCAAAAGGCCTTGTACGATCGGCCGTATTCGCTGAACTTGGTTCCGTTTCCGGCGGCCGACGAGCGGCCGGCCAGGAGCCGTGTTGTGCGTCGGCGTTTGGATCGGACAACAATCCCTCGGGGAATTGCAGACGTGACGAAGCAGCTTCAAGAGGATCGTTTGCTTGCTCAGGACGAGCCACGGCAGGCGACAGGCCGCACATTGCGGTGCCTTGCGCCATCGGTAATGGGCGCCTAAAATCTGAAACCGCTTGCGTTCGTCCGTAATGCAGTCGCGCACGACGAAAAGAAGGGCCAGCAGCCAGGAGGGCCAGCAGCTCTCCGTTCAGATCGGCGTTGCCTGCGGCAAGTAGGCCGCCCATCATATCTCCGGAATATTGCGTCCGCGGCCCGCAGAAAGGGCTTGGCGAATCATCGCGTTGCTCTCAAGCCACACGTCGCGGCAATCCCTTCCGATCCTTGCAAAGGGGCTTGTACGATCGGCCGTATTCGCTGAATTTGGTTCCGTTTCCGGCGGCCGAAACCGTGGTTGGCCGGAGACATGTTGTGCGTCGGCGTTTGGATCGGACAGTAATTCCGCGGGGAATCGCAGACGTGACGAAGCAGCTTCAAGAGAATCGTTCGCTTCGCTCAGGACGAGCCACGGCAGGCGATGGGTCGCGCGCCCTCAAGGCGCTTTGCGCCGTCGCGGTATTGGCCGCGATTTCCACGCCGGTTGCGGCGCGCGAGGCCGCGGTCGAGAAATTCCCTGCCACGCTGGACGCGACGGCGCATGGCGCCGTGACGGCGGTCGAAGCGCTGGCCGCCGCCGACACGTCGGTATCGCCGCTGGACGGTGTGCCAGCACCGGTCAAGACGCTCGATCTGTCCGGCTACGCGCCGGGCACCATCGTGGTGGAGACCTCTGAACGCAAACTCCATCTTGTACTCGCCGGCGGCAAGCTCGTGACCTATCCGGTCGGGGTCGGCAAGGCCGGGAAATCATGGGCTGGCGTCGGTTACATCCGCGGCAAGTACATCCGACCGGCTTGGGCGCCGCCGAAGGCCCTCAAGCGCGAAAAGCCGAATACGCCCGACTACATTCCGGGAGGCGTTGCAGCCAATCCGATGGGCGCAGCCGCGATGACGCTCAGCGTCGATCAATACGCTATTCACGGCACCAACGTCCCGTCCTCGATCGGCACGTTCGCGTCGTTCGGTTGCATCCGCATGTATAACCGCGACATTCTCGACCTTTACAAGCGCGTGAAGGTCGGCACCAAGGTCGTCGTGTTGAAGTGATAGACCGCCGAGTGCGAACCGCACCGCGGTCGGAAGCGATCCGCAACGCCTGTTCCTCTCCGAGGTGCAGGCGAAGCGGAAATACCGCAAGTCGTCGACCCGACTTGCAAAAGCGATGCTCCGTTCCCGGTTAATCCGGGACGTGCAGGTGACGGCCCCGAATGGCGACAATCGGGGCCGTCATCCTTTCAGGTGCCGGAACGGCAGACGCGACTGTCTGTGCTTGGCTTCGCCGCTCGTATCAATACGCCACCTTGTCGATCTGGCCGTTCGAGCGCACGAACCAGTGCTCGCTCGGGAACGGCTTGCCGGCGAGGCGATCCGCAAGCCAATCGGCAACGAGAATCGGCGGGAACGGCCCGAGGTTCGCAGCCGCGACATTGCCGACCGAATGGCGCGATTCCTGATAGACCACCATCTGCTTTGGACACTTCAGCGTCTTTACCAGCCGTTCGGAATGTTCGAGCGGGCTCAACTCCTCGCATTCGCCTGCGACGCACAGATAGGCCGTGCGGATCTTCTCCACGTGGCCCTCCCAGGTGATCGATTGGCGGAAGCGGTCAAACTCCGCTTCGTCGGTGATGCCCGACATATACATGAAGCGCTTCTTGAAGGTCGGAGACGCTTCCTGGAAGATCGTATGACAGCCCGGTTCATGGCAAACCGACATCGCCGCAAATGCCTTGATGCGCGGCTCGTGGGCCGTCAGCACGGTGCCGAAGAAGGTGCCGAAGCTGGTGCCGGAGGCGCCGATACGCTCGGCGTCAATCTCCGGGCGTGCGGCCAGCCAATCGACCAGGGCCTTGCCGGCCGCGACCCAGTTCTCGACCGAGAAGTAGACCCCGAGCATCGGCGCTTCGTATTGGCCAGGCCCGTCGATCGCCAACACGGCCATGCCGCGGTTGAGAAAGCGGTCGCCGTAGAGCGCGACCTGGATTTCCTTGAAGCTGTCCATGCCGGGGATCGCGATCACAACGGGGATGCGGCCGCCCTTGTAGTTCGGAGGCAGGTGCAGCCAGGCCGGGATCGCCTTGTCCTGGAACGGCACCCATGCCGCCTCGACGTGATGATCGGCGAGCGCCGCATACTTGGCGTAGCACTCGCGCTTCTTGTTGTTGTAGGCGATGTTGGTTTCGTCGTTCTGGTCGTAAGGCCATTGCGCCGCGCCCCACTGCACCGCCGCCATGAAGTAGTTGTCGCGCGCGGTGACCTTGTGATCGGCCTCTTCGGCAGCTTTTGCCTTAGCTTCTCGCCGTCGCGCGACCGTCTCGAATGCGGGCCCGATATCGGCCATCTTCTTCACCCGCTCGCGGATGCCCGCGAAGTCGGCGTTGGCCTCGTTACCGCAAGGGCCGCTGAGATAGAGCGAGCGCGGCTGGTCCCAGTCGATGCCGTTGGCGCGGATGATGTTGTCGAGCAGCCAGCGCTGCTCCTCGAAGCGGCGCACATGCGGCTCGCCGCGCTTATCGAGCATGGGCTGCACTGGACGATTCATGATCTCCTCCGGTTATGCTTGTTGCGTCAACGTTCAACCGGCTGACGATCAACTGGGGCGATCCCGCCGGCGCAAAAAGCCCGCCACCCTACGGCTGGTTTCCCTGCGCCGCCTTGGCGTCCTGGATCGTCGTCCAGATTTTGTAGGGCGTCGCCGGCATCTTGAGATCGCGGACGCCGTAGTCGCGCAACGCATCGACGATGGCGCTGATGATGGTCGCCGGCGACGCCGTCGTGCCGCCTTCGCCGCCAGCTTTGATGCCAAGCGGATTTGTCGGCGACAGCACTTCGGCGATCTCGGTGCGGAATGACGGCAGCGCGTCGGCGCGCGGCAGGCCGTAATCCATCAGCGAGCCGATCAGCGGCTGTCCGGAATCCGGTTCGACGTAGCATTGCTCCCACATCGCCTGGCCGATGCCCTGCACGACAGCGCCGTGGGTCTGGCCGTGCACGATCAGCGGATTGATACAGCGGCCGACATCGTCGACCGAGGCATAGCGGGTGATCGTCACCGCGCCGGTGTCGGGATCGATCTCGACCTCGCAGATCGCGCAGCCATTGGGAAAGACCGGTTCGTGCATCTCGTTGTCCGTCACCACTGCGACGCCGTCCTTGAGGTCGTCGGGCAGCGGATGCCGCGCCGCTTCCTTGGCGAGTTCGAGGAAGTCGAAGGTGCGGTTAGTGCCGCGCGCGGAAAACCGGCCGTCGTCGAATTCGATGTCGTCAGGCGTTGTCTCAAGGACGATCGCGGCGATGCGCTTGCCCTTCGCGATCAGGTCTACGGCGGCCTTGGAGAACACCGTGGCGGCGTGGCGCATCGAGCGGCCGGAATGCGAGCCGCCGCCGACCTTCACCACGTCGGTGTCACCGAGAATGATCTTTACGGTCTCGACCGGCACGTGCAGGAGATCGGCCACGACCTGAGCGAAGCTCGTCTCGTGACCCTGGCCGCTCGGCTGCGTGCCGATGACGACATCGACGCGGCCTTCCGGGCGCACGGTGATGCGGGCCTGCTCGTTCGGCGCGCCGATGGACGATTCGACGTAGTTCGTCAGTCCGCGGCCGAGAAGCTTGCCGCGTTTTGCGGCCTCGCGCTTGCGCTGCTCGAAGCCTTTCCAGTCGGCGATGTCCATCGCCCAGTCCATGTTCTCTTCGTAGCGGCCGCTGTCGTAGAGCATGCCGACCGCGTTGCGGTAGGGCATGGCTTCCGGTGCGATGAGGTTCTTGCGTCGCAGTTCGACACGGTCGAAGCCGAGTTGCGCGGCGGCGGTGTCGATCAGTCGCTCGATCGCGTAGGTGACCTCGGGCCGGCCGGAGCTGCGGTAGGCCTGCGTCGGCATGGTGTTGGTGAACACCGCCATGGCGCGCAGGGTCACGGCCGGAATGTCGTAGGAGCCGGGGATCAGCCCTGCGCCCTTCGAGAGCGGCGACAGCGACACGCAGCGCGCCCCGATATTGCTGATATTGGTCGCCCGCATGGCGAGGAAGCGGCCGTCCTTGCGCAGCGCGAGTTCCACTTTGGTGACGAGGTCGCGCCCCTGGTAGTCGCTGAGAAACGTCTCGGAGCGGGTCGCCGTGTACTTGACCGGCCGGCCGATTTTCTTCGCCGCCCAGAGCACCAGCCCGAACTCGACGAAGACCCGGTTTCGGGTGCCGAAGTTGCCGCCGACATCGTGCGACAGGACCCGTAACTTGTCGGGTTCGATGCCCAGAATGCCGGTGAGTTCCCGCTTCTGCCGCACCGCGCCGCCGCTGCCGGCGTTGAGCGTGTACTTGCCGCTCTCGCCATCGTACTGCGCGAGCGCGGCGCGCGGCTCCATTGTAACGCCGGTGACGCGGTCGATGTGGAAGTCCATCGACACGACATGGTCGGCAGTGGCGAAGGCCTTGTCGGTGGCTTCGCGATCGCCGAAATGCGTATCGACCGCGATGTTGTCGGGTGCCTCGTCCCAGATCGCGGGCGCGCCTGGCTGCATCGCGTCTTCGGAGTGGTAGACCCCCGGCAGCACGTCGTAGTTGACCTCGACCGCTTCGGCGGCATCGAGGGCCTGTGCCATTGTCTCGGCCACCACCATGACCACTGCCTCCCCGACATGACGGGCCTTGTCGGCCGGCAGCAGCATGTGCGGGCCGATGAAAATCGCGCCGCCGCCCGGCCCCGTGAGTTTCATGTCGAATTTCGTCTTGGGCAGCGGATCGTGCGGAATTGGCGCGAGGTTGTCGGCGAGGCAGTCGGCGCCGGTGTAGACGCCAAGCACGCCCGGCATGGATTTCGCACGCGCGGCGTCGATACTCAGGATGCGGGCATGCGGGTGAGGGGAGCGCACCATCGCCGCGTAGGCTTGGCCGGTCACGCTGAAATCGTCGCTGAAGCGTCCCCGGCCGGTCACGAGGCGGGCGTCCTCGTTGCGGACGAGGGCCTTCCCGACCGAGCGGAATTCCACCTGACCTCGCGTATGCGTCCCTTGCACCGTATCCGTCATCAGCCGCCAACCTCCTCCTGGTGCACGGTTTCTAGCATCGCAGGTTGCCTCGTCGGATAGCGAGTTTGCATGGGAGCTATTGCGGGATGGCGTCGGCGCCGAAAGCTCCTTCTTTTCCGACCCAAATGCAAATATACCTCGCAGGGTTCGCTCCTGCGAACCGCGGAGCCCGCAATGCCCTACCAGGATTTTCGCCAGTTTCTCGACGTGCTCCGCCAGCACGGTGAACTCATCGATATCAACCGGCCGGTGGCGTTGAACGACATCGGCAAGGCGATGAAGCACAGCTACGCCAAGCAGGGCCCGGCGCTGATGTTCAACCAGAACGGCACGGATTATCCCCTGGTCGCCGGGCTCTACGCCACCCGCAGCAAGGCGCTCCTGGCGTTCGAGGCGGACGAGGATACGATCTTTGACAAGGTCTTGAGCGGTCTCGACAGCCCGATCCCGCCGATCGGATTTTCTGGCCGGGCGCCCTGCCAGGACGAGATCATTACCGGTGACGACATCGATCTGCGGCGCTGGCCGGTTCCAAGATACAGCCCCAAGGACGGCGGCGCATATATTACCCCCGGCATCGTGGTCTCGGAGGATCCCGAGACCGGCATTCCCGACATCGGCCACTACCGGTTTCTGATCCTCGGCAAAGACACCGTCTCGTTCTCGGCGCAACCGTTCCACCGCTTCGGCAAGCATCTCGCCAAACACAAAAAGCTTGGGACCGTGCCGAAAGCCGCGCTGGTGATCGGCGTCGATCCGATCCTCGCCTATACCTGTCAGGTGCAGGTGCCCGACGACACCAACGACTGGCACGTCGCCGGCGGCTTGCGCGGTGCCCCGGTCGAGCTTGCGCGCTGCACGCAGAGTGACCTTCAAGTTCCGGCCACCTCGGAAGTCGTGTTCGAATTCGAAGTCGATCTCAGCAACACCGTGATGGAAGGGCCGCTCGGCGAATATACCGGCTACTACACCCGGCCTTCGATGAAGCCGGTCGCCCGCGTCACCGCCATCACGCACCGCAAGACGCCGATCTTCCAGGGCCTGCTCACCGGCAAGCCGGTGACCGAGAACCACATCCTCAAGCAGGTGCCGTTCGAGGCCTCGTTCTTCCGCGCGCTTAAGAAGCAGTTCCCGACGATCACCGGGGTATCGGTGCGGGCATCCGCCGGCGTGTCGTTCTATGTGGTCATCGCCATGAACCCGCGCTACGCGGGAGAAGCGCGGCAGGTCATCCTTTCCGCGATGGCGAGCAACATCCGGCCGAAATGGGTGGTCATCGTCGATCCCGATATCGACGTGCATTCCTCGTCCGAGGTGGAATGGGCGATGGCGTTCCGGGTCCAGCCGCAGCGCGATGTGATCGTGATCGAGAACACGCCGGCCGGCCCGTCGGACCCGTCGGTTGACCTCACCCGGGACCGGACGTTGCGCATCTCATCCTGCATCGGGATCGACGCCACGCGGCCGTTCGGCGAGCCGTTCTACGAGGTGGCCGACGTGCCGGACTGGCAGGACTTCGCGATGCCGGAACTCAACGGCAGACGGTGAACGTAGGATAAATGCATCGTCGTTCCTGCGAAAAACGGCGCGGAATGACGAACGATGTCGAACGTGAGACAGGGAGCTAGACAAGGAATGGCCGAAGTACTGGTTTGCAAGCACGGAGATATCGCCGAAGGCGGGGTCCGGATCGTGCGCGATGGCAAGATCGAGATCGGCGTCATCAGACATGGCGGCCAATACTACGCCTACCGCAATCACTGTCCTCACCAGGGCGGACCGGCCTGCGAGGGGTTGCGGATGCCTCAGGTGAAGGAGCTTATTGACGAGACCGGCGTGTACAACGGCAAGACCTTTGACGAGACCGATATGCACATCGTATGCCCCTGGCACGGCTACGAGTTCCACCTCTCCGACGGCGTGCATGTTGCCGACAAGCGCATCCGCCTGCAGAAGTTCCCGGTGATCGAACGTGACGGAGACGTCTATGTCGCAACCTGAAGGGGCGGCCACGTTCGAATCGCTCGCCAGCGACCTGTCCGCACTCTGCGCCGATGCGATCGATCAGGACCGGCTCGACGCCATCCCGGACGACTCGCTCGGGCAGGTATTTGCCAGCGTGGTACGGTTGTTTGCCGCCAAGGCGCAGGCTGGGCCGGCGCCACGGCCGTTCGGGCGAAACAGCGGCGTCACGCCCACCGATGTCGTGATAGGATGCAGTGCAATGCTCGATGCTGCCGGCCTCGCGGTGTTCGAGCTTGGCGCCTGGCAGGCCATGTCGCAGGTCGGCCGGCAGCCGAATCCGCGAAGCTGATAGCAGGAAAGGATCGTCCCATGAACGTCCACAGCAGCAATTTCCGCGATCTGGCCGCGGCCGAATTCGACACCACGACGTTGCTCGCGCATGCCGCCGAACAGGCGATTGAGCGCCGCTACGAGGATTTCTGCATCGTCGACGTCGACTGCCATCACTACGAGACCGAGGCGTTCAGCGAAATCATCCAGTACATGGACGATCCGGTGCTGCGCAACGAAGCGCGGTACCAGGGCATGGCGCGCCCCGGCATCGCGGCGTCCGACGGCTCTTACCAGGAGATCGCGGGCCGGATCACACGTTATCCCGGCCGCCGCATCGAGAAGGTGCCGCCGACGCCACATCGCGACATCACGCTGATGCGGCGCTGGATGGACGCCATGGGCGTCGATATCGCCTGCATGTTTCCCACCCCGATGCTCAATCTCGCCGCCTGTCCGCGCGTCGAGGTCGAGGTCGGTCTGGCGCAAGCCTACAACCGCTGGCTCTGCGAAAAAATCCTGGGCGAAGAATCCCGTTTCAAGTCGATGCTCTACCTGCCGTTCAACGATCCTGAAGCCTGTTACCGGACCGTGCAGGAGTTCGGCGATCGCAAAGGCGTGATCGGCTTCATGGTAACGGCGACCCACTATCGCGGCGTCTACGACAATGCCTACGCCAAGACCTGGGCGGCGATCCAGGAACGCAACATGCCGCTCGCGTTCCACGCCGCTTTCAACTGGGCGGATTCCGGGCTCTCGATCACCAACCGCTTCATCGCCGTGCATGCGCTCGGCTTCTGCTGGCACAACATGCTGCACCTGACCAACTGGGTCGTGAACGGCATGCCGGAGCGCTTCCCGCGGCTCAAGACCATCTGGATCGAATCCGGCCTCGCCTGGATCCCGTTCCTGATGCAGCGGCTCGACAACGAATACATGATGCGCACGTCCGATTGCGCGCTGCTCAAGAAGAAGCCGTCGGACTATATGCGTGATATGTATTTCACCTCGCAGCCGATGGAGATGGTCGACAACCGCAAGGCGCTCGAATTGACCTTCGAGATGATCAACGCGGAGACGCAGCTCCTGTATTCCTCCGACTACCCGCACTGGGACATGGACCTGCCGTCGACGATCCACGATCTGTCATTCCTGAGCGAGAAGGCGAAGCGCAACATTCTCGGTGACAACGCGCGCCGCCTGTTCAATCTCGAGCCGGTTCTTTCGCCGACCAAGCTTGCGCGCAAGGCCGCACGCGATGGCCAGCAGCCGGAGATCAACAAGGTCTACGACATCGCCAGCACGCCGGCGGAGTAATACGGGCGCTCTGCTGATGCGTCCTTCGGCGCGTCGGCCGGCCACGCTGGCCGGCGGTGGCGGGACAAGAGCTCAGTCTGTCCGCTCGACGTTGTCTCGCACACGCTGCTTGAGGGTCGCGAGGTCGATCTGCTGCACGCTGCCGCTGCCCGCGAGATCGAGCGCGTGAGCGGCGGCTGCCCCCATCGCGATGCACGGTCCCATCACCCGCACGCTCGATAGCGCGGCCGCATCGCCGTCGATGCAGCGGCCCGCCGCCACGATGTTGTCAGCCTCCATCGGCACGAGGCTGCCGAATGGCACATAATGCATGTGGTCGTCGCCGAACGGCTCCCACACATAGCCCTCTGGCCGGTCGTGCAGTTCGATCGGCCAAGCGGTGCGCGCGACGGCGTCGGCAAACTTCGTCCCGGCGCGGACGTCATCGACCGTGAGCTGCTGTCGCGCGGCAATCCAGCGGGTCTGGCGGATGCCCGGCAGGCCATAGCTGCGCACCCGCGCTTGGCCGAACGCCTTGGGATATTCGCCCTTGAGGAAATCCAGCACGTTGTCGGCCTGTGCCTTGCCGATCAGCGCATTCTTGGCCGCCGCAACCGGTTCGAGCGGCGTCTCGATGTGGGTCATGTTGACCAGCGCGGTGCCGCGGCCCGGAAACACGAAGGCGAAGCCGTCAGTCCGAATGAGGCCATATTGAGCGGCCTTGGCGCGCGCCCGCGCGACGAATTCCTCCCGGCTCGGTTGCGCGCTCTCGTCGATGGCTTCAAGCACCATCATCTGCGTGCCATAGAGCGGCCCGTCGGCTGGTTCACGGCAGGCAAAGCCCGCCTCGTAGGTGAGCACCGCATCGCCGGTCGCATCGACGAAGCCAACCGCCGACAGCGTCACGTCGCCGTGGCGCGTCGCGAGGGCGATCTCCCGGACCCTTGCGCCGTCGCGTGTGACGCCACGCAGGATCGCGCCGGTGAGCACCGTAATGCCGGCTCTGCGGACGGCCTCCTCGATCCAGCGTGCCAGCGCCACCTCGTCGTACATCACGACGGTGGTGTTCGACGGGCCGCCGTGGCGATAGTGCAGAGCGTCCTGTTGACCGAGGTCGTGCAGGATGCCGTCGGCGATGCCATGGGTCACCTGGTGACCATGTGTGCCGTTGGCGAACAGTCCGCAGAACGTGCCGATGATCGAGTTGACCGCCTGACCGCCGAGCATCGGCAGCCCGTCGATCAGCGCGACCTTGCGGCCGAGCCGGGCTGCCTCAAGCGCGGCCGAGATGCCGGCGATCCCGGCGCCCAGCACGCAGATGTCCGCCGACACGTGATGCGGCGCGGCCCCTGCGGTTCGCCGCACAATCCGCGTTGCGGTGGAAACCGGTCGTTGGTCTACGCTCATCGTCACTCTGGGCTCATCACTCGCCGTTCAGTGATTGTCGCGCGGTGTGCCGTTCTGCGCCACCCGCTGAAACTTGATCGCCGGCTTGAGCACCATGCCGTCGGCAAGCTGATCGACCATGCCGCGCTGAATTTCCTGCCAGGGGGTCTGGCTTGGCGGGTAGGCGAAGCCGCCGCGTTTGTCGAGCGCCGCGCGGCGTGCGGCGAGTTCCGATTTGGCAATGAGAATGTCGGCGGTGCCCTTGTTGAGGTCGATGCGCACGCGGTCGCCGGTTTTAAGCAGTGCGAGGCCGCCACCTGCCGCGGCCTCCGGCGTCGCGTTGAGGATCGAGGGCGAGCCCGATGTGCCCGACTGCCGGCCGTCGCCGATGGTCGGCAGTGACTTGATGCCCTTCTTGATCAGCGCTGCCGGCGGCTGCATGTTCACCACCTCGGCCGAGCCGGGATAGCCGATCGGACCGGCGCCGCGGACGAACAGCATGGTGTTCTCATCGATCTTGAGCGCGGGATCGTCGATGCGGCGGTGATAATCCTCCGGTCCATCGAACACCACCGCGCGGCCCTCGAAGGCGTTGGGGTCTTTCGGGTTCGACAGATAGCGCTCGCGAAACTCCGGCGAGATCACGCTCGTCTTCATGATGGCGGAATCGAACAGATTGCCGTGCAGCACCTTGAAGCCGGCTTGCGTCTTGAGCGGCTTTTGGTAGGGGCGGATCACCTCGGCATCCTGCGCCTTGGTGCGCTTGACGTTTTGGACCATGGTCTTGCCGTTGATGGTGAATGCATCACCGTGAATGCGCCCGGCGGCGAGCAGTTCATGCAGCACGGCCGGCAGGCCGCCGGCGCGATAGTAATCCTCGCCGAGGTATTTGCCCGCCGGCTGCATGTCGACCAGCAGCGGTACGTCGAAGCCGTGCGCCTCCCAATCCTTCATGGTCAGTTCGACGCCGACATGGCGCGCAATGGCATTGATATGGATCGGCGCATTGGTCGATCCGCCGATCGCCGAATTCGTCACGATGGCGTTCTCGAACGCCTTGCGGGTGAGGATATCGGATGGCTTGAGGTCCTCGTGCACGATTTCGACGGCGCGCAATCCGGTCTCGTAGGCGATCTGCCCGCGTTCGCGATAGGGCGCGGGAATGGCGGCGCAGCCGGGCAGGCTCATGCCGAGCGCTTCGGCGAGCGCATTCATGGTGGAGGCGGTGCCCATGGTGTTGCAATGTCCGATCGAGGGCGCCGAGGAAGCCACCATGTCGATGAATTCGTGATAGTCGATCGTGCCGGCCGCATGTGCCTGGCGCGCACGCCACATCGCGGTGCCGGAGCCCGAGCGCTCGCCCTTCCACCAGCCATTGAGCATCGGGCCGCCCGAGAGCACGATCGCCGGAATGTTGACGGTGGCGGCCGCCATGATCGCCGCCGGCGTGGTCTTGTCGCAGCCGGTGGTGAGCACCACGCCATCGAGCGGATAGCCGAACAGCACTTCGACGAGGCCGAGATAGGCGAGGTTGCGGTCGAGTGCCGCGGTTGGCCGCTTGCCGGTCTCCTGAATCGGGTGCATCGGGAATTCGAACGCGATGCCGCCGGCGGTGCGGATGCCTTCGCGCACGCGCTTCGCCAGTTCCAGATGATGCCGGTTGCAGGGCGACAGGTCGGAGCCGGTCTGGGCGATGCCGATGATCGGGTGGCCGGAGGTGAGTTCGGCGAGCGTCAAGCCGAAGTTGAGGTAGCGCTCGAGATAAAGCGCCGTCATGCCCGGATTGTCGGTATTGTCGAACCACAATTGCGAGCGCAGGCGCCGTTTGTTTGCCGGCGCGGCTTTCGATTTCTTGGCCATGAGACGTCCTCCGGGAGCCAGTGCCCCTCTGAAGCATTGTTTTGCTTGGCGCGGTTGTGCCACGGCGCACGGCGACGCTCCAGCGCGATGGCCGGTCTGCGAGGCTTAAGCGGCTGTGTGGGCCTTGTAGGCGCCGGCGCGCCGCAGCGTCTCGACGATGCGGTCAGGCGTGAGCGGCATGTCGGAGAAGCGCACGCCGAACGGCGACAGCGCATCCTCGATCGCGGAAACAATCGCGGCCGGTGCCGGAATTGTGCCGCCTTCGCCCGCGCCCTTGACGCCGAGCGGATTGAGCGGATTCGGCGTCTCGACATGCTCGATCTTGCAGCCCGGAACTTCCGGCGCCGACGGCAGCAGATAGTCCTGGAATGTGGTGGTCAGTGGTTGCCCCGACGCGTCGTACTTCATCCATTCGAACAGCGCGTTGCCGATACCGTGCGCGACGCCGCCCTGCACCTGGCCGTCGACGATCATCGGGTTGATAACGTTGCCGCTGTCGTGCGCCACCGTGTAGTTGATGAGCGTAACGCCGCCGGTCAGTGGATCGACCTCGACCTCAGCGACGTGCGTACCGTTGCAATAGGACGCCTGCTGCGGCGTGAAGTACGCGGTATGTTCAAGGCCGGGCGTCTGCCCAGGCACGAACGAAAAGCCGGGCACGCCTTGAGCGATGCGTGCCAACTCGCCGAGTGACATTGTGGGCTTGTTGCCGCCGCGCGCGGTGGCGTGACCATCTTCGACGTCGATCTCGGTTTCAGGCACCCCCATGACGCGGGCGGCGAGCGTCACGATCTGCTTCTTGACGTTCTCTCCGGCAATGAGCGCCGAGTTGCCCGCATTGATCGCCTGGCGGCTGGCGAAGGCGCCGACGCCCTGCGAGATCGCTGCGGTGTCGCCGGCGGTCATGACGATGTCCTCGATACGGCAGCCGACATTGTCGGCCACGATCTGCGACAGCGCCGTCCCGGTGCCTTGTCCCTGCGCGGTGGCGCCGGTTGCGACCGCGACCTTGCCGTTCGGCATGACACGGATGGTGACGCCCTCGAAGGGGCCCAAGCCCGTGCCCTCAACGTAGTTTCCGATGCCGATGCCCAGATAGCGGCCTTCGGCACGCGCCTTGGCCTGACGGGCGCGAAAGCCTTCGTATTCCGAGAGCGCGAGCGCCCGGGTCTGGCTCTTGGGAAAGTCGCCGCTGGCGTAAACCAGCGGCTTGCCGTCGCGAAAGATCAACCCGACCGAATAGGGCATCTGCTCGGGCCGGATCATATTGCGCGCGCGCACTTCGGCACGGTCGAGCTTCAATTCGCGCGCCACACGGTCCATCAGACGTTCCATGGCGAACACCGCCTGCGGCCGGCCCGCGCCGCGCACCACCGTGGTCGGCACGCGGTTGGTGAGCACGACCGTCAGATCGAGCTTGTAGGCCGGCACCACGTAGGGACCCGGAAAGGTCGTCGCCGCGATATAGGGCGCGATGATGCCCCACGGCACGTAGGCGCCGGTGTCGTGCCACATCTTGCCGCGCAGTCCCAAAATCTTGCCGTCGCGGTCGACCGCGATGGCGACCTGCCAGACCTGATCGCGCTCCTGCGTGGAACTGAGAAAATGTTCGCGGCGGTCCTCCTGCCATTTCACCGGACGGCCGAGCTTCATCGCCGCGGCCGGGATCACCGCCTCCTCGGCATAGAATGGCGCCTTGGTGCCGAAGCCGCCGCCGACCGCTGGCGCGATCACGCGGATCGAATCCAGGTCGCGCTCGAACAGGTCGGCGAGCGTGCCGCGGGCGAGATGCGGGGTCTGCGTCGCCGACCAGACCGTGAGCATATCGGCGGCCGCGTCATGGCTCGCGAGCACGGCGCGGCCTTCGAGCGTCATGGCGGCGCCGCGATGCAGCAACAGTTCGTCCTCGAAGACGTGCGGCGCGTTGGCGAACGCCGCATCGACATCGCCATAGCTCATCGGCACGAACGCCGCGACGTTGCTGGTGAGATCGCCGTGGGCACCCGGTGCGTCGGGCTTCAGGGCATCGCGGCAATCGCTCACCGATGGCAGCACCTCGTAGTCGACCACAACGGCCGCTGCGGCGTCTTCGGCGCGATAGCGGTCATCGGCGATCACCACCGCGACGGTCTGACCGACGTAGCACACCTCGTCACGCGCCAGCGCAAGCTGAGTGCGCGGGCGTTTTGATCGCCGGATTGGGCACCAGCATGGGGATTTGCCCAGTTCGCCATGCGCGGCGGCAGGTCGTCCGCGGTCAACACGGCATGCACGCCGGGCATCGCTCGTGCCGCGGTGGTGTCGATCGCGCGGATGCGGGCGTGCGGATGCGGGCTGCGCACGAAGCAGGCCTCGAGCGTGCCGGCAAGCTTGATGTCGTCGACGAAGCGCGCTCGCCCGGTGAGGAGCGCAGGGTCTTCGAGGCGCGCGACGCGGGCGCCGAAATGCTTCGCGCCCATGGTTAAGTCCCGGAACAGCGCAACGTGGCGCCGGGACGATACACACCGAATGCGCAGCTTTGCAATCGCTGGGAGGCACTGCGAAGCGACGATCTGCGCTCTCGTCGTTCCGGGCACCTCGAAGCGGTGAGCCCGGAATCCATCGTGTCTCAGATGACAGCCCGGTATAGTGTGGCTATGGACTCCGGGCTGCGACCTGCCGTCAGCCCCGGAAATGACGAGAGATTGCGATCAATGCTTGATGTCAGTGCGAAATCGGAACATCCCGCTGGTTCGATCGTCGGCCCGCCGCCCGACTTCCAGTCGCACCTCGCCGCGCTGGATGCGCAGGGCTTGCTGGTGCGCGTCGACCGGCCGATCAACAAGGACACTGAGTTGCATCCGCTGGTGCGCTGGCAGTTCCAGGGCGGGCTCGCGGAGGATCAGCGCCGCGCGTTTCTGTTCACCAACGTCGTCGACTCGTCGGGCCGCCATTACGACATCCCAGTCGTGGCCGGGGCGCTTTCAGCCTCGCCGCACATTTATGCGACCGGCATGGGACGGCCGGTCGCCGAGATCGAGGCGGCCTGGATCGCGGCAATTGCCAAGCCCATCCCGCCGGTCGTCGTATCGTCGCCGGCCTGCCAGCAGGTCGTGATCAAAGGCGACAACCTGCGCGGGCCGGGCAGGGGGCTCGCCGCGTTACCGGTGCCGGTCTCGACGCCGGGGTTCGACGCCGCGCCTTATCTCACGGCGACGCTGTGCGTGACGCGCGATCCCGACAGCGGCATCCAGAACATGGGTACCTATCGGGCTCAACTCAAAGCGACCGACCGGCTGGGCGTGCGCATGGCTTCGCGCATTGGCGGCGCGGGCGGTTACTTGCATTGGCAAAAACACAAGAAACGCGGCACGCCGATGCCGTGCGCGATCGTCATCGGCTGCGCGCCGGTCGCCATGTTCACCGGGGGCATGAAGCTGCCGATCGATCTCGACGAGATGGCGGTGGCGGGCGGGCTGGCGGGGGCGCCGATCCGCATCGCGAAGGCGGTGACGGTCGATCTCGACGTGCCGGCCGACGCCGAGATCGTGATCGAGGGATTGATCGATCCCGACCTGCTCGAGCCGGAAGGGCCGTTCGGCGAAAGCCACGGCCACATCGCGCTGGAAGACTTCAACATGTCCATGCAGGTGACGGCGATTACCCATCGGCAATCGCCGGTATTCGTGTCGATCGTCAGCCAGGTGACGCCAAGTGAATTGAGCGTGCTCAAGAAGGTGGCGATGGAGCCGTTGTTCCTGACGCATCTGCGCGACCATCTCGGCATCAAGGGCGTGAAGCGTGTGGTGCTGCACGAGCCGCTCTCGAACCTGCGCAAAGTGATCTTCGTGCAGTATGCGCAAGGCACGCCGCGCACCGAAGTGTGGCGCGGGCTACATGGCGCCGCGACGCTGTTGGCCGATTGCGGGAAAATCTGCATCGCGGTCAGCGAGGATATCGACCCGAGCAATACCGACGCGGTGTTCTGGTCGCTGGCCTATCGCTCGAACCCGAGCGAGGATGCTCACATTTCGCCGCACCGCTCGGCCGGCCACGGGCCGAAATCCGGACCGCGCCATGAGGAGTTCGACCATCCTGATCGATGCGACGCTCAAGCACACTGCGCCGCCGCTCGCACTGCCGGCGCGCGAATACATGGAGCACGCCCGCACCATCTGGCAGGACTTGAATCTGCCGACGCTCACGCCGCAGCCGCCCTGGCACGGCTATTCGCTTGGCGACTGGTCGGACCGCTGGGATGTCTACGCCGCACGCGCGGTCGCCGGACAATGGGAGCAGAGCGGCGCCGAGACCTTCGCGCGCCGCCGCGGCGGGCTCACGCCCGAGACGCCGGTGCGCGAGGTGGAGGGGAAGACGTAGCGGTTTGCCATGCCCTCGGCGGCGCGGGTGGTCTACTCCCTCCCCCGCTTGCGGGGGAGGGGTGGGGAGGGGGCAGATGCGATCGCTGCAGCAATCATTTCAAAAACACCAAGGCGATTGTGCATTACATCCGATTGCTGAAGCGAAGAATGCGGAACCCTTTCGACGTCAGGAACGCGTCTCGACGTGCGTCATATCTTAGCCCGCGTGCCTCAAAATGCTGCCCACCGTCGATTTCCACAACAAGGTTTGCGCCGTGGCAAACAAAATCTGCCACGTAAGGACCGATCGGTACTTGCCTTCGAAAGCTTGCTCCATTCATGCGATGAGCGCGAAGAGCGCTCCAAATGAATCGCTCCGCATTGGTCGATCGCTGGCGTAACGACCGCGCACGGGTCCGCTGTTTCGGCGACACCCTCCAGTGCGGGGAATTGGAAAGTCAGTCATTGCAGCATTTCTATTCTTTGCCTGCCCCCTCCCTAACCCTCCCCGCAAGCGGGGAGGGGATGCACCGAGTTTGCGGCGACGTCATCCTCATAATATCACGAGGGCTACACGACCACGGTCAGCCGCTTGCGGCGCGCGTGACGCCGGTGTAGAGCCAGCGCTCCCGGCTGTCCGGGAAGGCGAACGACTCGTCAAACAGCACCACGTCGTCCCACTGCGAGCCCTGCGCTTTGTGCACGGTGAGCACGTAGCCATAGTCGAACTCGTCGTAGGGCTTGCGCTGTGGCCATTCGAACGCCTCGATGCCGCCGGTGAAGCATTCCGGCCGTACCGAAACCTTGACCCCGCGCGCGCTCAGTTCCTCGTCCGGCTTGAGTTGCAGCTTGAGGATCGACCGCCGCGCGCTCGGGCCCTGCTTCACCTGCCATAGCCCGCCGTTGAACAGGCCCTTGCGGCGGTTGTTGCGCAGACACACGAGCTTGTCGCCGGCCATCGGCAGCGGGTCGGTAAAGCCGCGATGCTCGCGCATGCGCATATTGTATTTGCGGCGCGTGGTGTTGCGGCCGACCAGAACCTGGTCTGCCTTGATGACCCGCTCCGGGTCCAATTCCTCCCGGCGCACGACCTGGGTCATGCCGTATTGGCCTTCCGCCAGTTGGTTGCCGGCGCGGATCTCCATCGACAGCCGCACGATCGGATCGTCCTGCGCCTGCCGGTGCACTTCGGTGAGCATCACATCGGGCTCGGCGTCGGTGAAGAAGCCGCCGCCCTGGACCGGCGGCAATTGCGCCGGGTCGCCGAGCACCAGCACAGGCACGCCGAACGACATCAGGTCGCGGCCGAGCTCGGCATCGACCATCGAGCATTCGTCGATCACGATCAGCTTCGCCTTCGAGGCGGGCGCGTCGTCCCACAGGTCGAAACTCGGCACCTCCTCGCCGCTTTCGCGCGCCTTGTAGATCAGGCTGTGAATGGTGGAGGCGGCGGGGCAGCCCTTGCTGCGCATGACCAGCGCCGCCTTGCCGGTGAAAGCCGCAAACAGCACCTTGCCGTCGACACCCTCGGCGATGTGGCGGGCCAGCGTGGTCTTGCCGGTGCCCGCATAGCCGAACAGGCGGAACAGCGACGAGCCGCCGCGGCGCCCCGGCTTGGATTTCAGCCAATCCGCGACCGCGGTGAGTGCGTTGTCCTGGTGGGGTGTAAAGGCTGGCATGACCCGGGTCGGGAGCACAGAGGATTAGAACAAAAAATGAACGATTGTCAATTCACACCGCAGAAAGCAGCGCAGTATTACGCCGCGAGCGCGTGGTTGAACTTCATCAGCCCGACTCCGGTCGCCCAGGGTTGGACCGCCTCGTAGGCCACGACTTCGCCTTTGCGGCCGCCAAGCGCGCCCGTCAGGGCGACCCAGCTCAAGAGCTCGAAGGCGCCGGCGCCGGCCTTGGCGAATTCGGCGCGGGTGTAGCGGGCAAGCCGTTCGGCGTCGCCATCGGCCATCGCGGCGAGGAAATGTCGGTCGAACTCGGTATCGATGATGCCGTGGTTCTTCTCGCCCGGGTCATGCGACAGCCCGCCGGTGGCGATCAGCCCGATGCGCTTGTCCGATTTCGCCGCGACCTCGCCAATGACGCGCCCAAGCTCCAGACAGCGCTTTGCGTTGGGCTGCGGCGCCGCAAGCGTATTGAAGATCACCGGGACGACCGGCCGGTCCATGCGCGGCGCGATGAAGTGCAGCGGCACCATGGTGCCGTGATCGAATTCAAGCTCGTGCGCAAAGCTCGGCTCGAAGCCGTTGTCGTAAGCCGCCTCGATCAGCTCGGCGGCGAGCTGCGGATCGCCCTTGATCTGCTGCTTCTCGATCTTCAGCCACGGCTCGATCGGCCCGCTGTAGCTCTCGGCCTTGCCGATGCAGAACGCGCCGATGTGATCGAGGAAGAAGTTGGCCCAGTGCTCGGAGGTCAGCACGATGAGCGTGTCGCTGCCGCTGGCGTCGAGTTCCTGCCGCAGCTTGTCGAAGCCGCCATAGACGCGATCCTTCTGTTCGACCGGCGCCGCCTCGGCCCACGCCGTCATCCCCGGCACGTGGCTTGCGGCGCATGCGAACGTGATGGGCATCGCTATTCTCCTCGCAGGGCCTTGATGTAGTCGGGATCACTCATCTTGTGCATGATGGTGAAGGGCCGCAGCAGCAGTCCATGCACGCCCATCTCATAAAGCGCCCGCACATCGAACTTCAAGAGCGCATCGCGTTCGGCTGGGGTCAGGTCGTAGCCTTCGGCGAATTTCGCCGGTGACTGGAAGTAGGCTTCGCGGCAAGCGGGCTTGCGGTTCACATCGCGGATCAGCTTCTGCAGGACGTAGACGCTCATGATCCTTCCATCTGGCCAATTGGAATGCTTAAACCATTCTGGCGGTGACGCCCATCCTACCGCAAGGGCGCGACCGCGCCCACAGGAAGCGGAGCAAGGAGCCGATCATGAACGAAGACGTCTTCAACGGCAGTATCCGGAAATTTCTGAAGACGCTGGGCGTCGGGGCCCAGCGCGAGATCGAGAAGGCGGTGCGCCAGGCGCTCGCGGACGGCAAGCTCAAGGGGCATGAAAAGCTTCCCGCCCGGGCCGTGGTGACCCTGGGCGGGATCGATTTCTCGTACGAAGTGAAGGGCGAGATCGAACTGGGGTGAGCCGCTGGACGCCCCACTCTCGGGAGCGCCCAGCAGAACCGGTAATTCTCAATCCACGCTGACGCCGCTCGCCTTGATCGGCCCGGCCCATTTCTCGATTTCCTCTTTGAGGAACTGGCCGAGATATTGCGGCGTCGCGCGGTCCTCCGACACGACCATCGCGCCGAGCTGGGTTAGCCGGTCGCGCACCGCTGGCGTCTTCAACGCCTGTACGGCGGCGTCGTTGAGCTTCTTGACAACATCGGCCGGCGCGCCCTTGGGCAGGAATAGCGCGTTCCAGGTATAGGCTTCGAGCTTGGGGGTGCCCTGCTCGATCCCTGTCGGCACGTTCGGCAGCGCCGGCGAACGCTCCTTGGTCATGATCGCGATCGCCTTGACGGTGCCGCCGTCGATCTGCGGCTTCGCCGTGCTCACGACCTCACACAGGTAATCGATGCGGCCACCCTGTAGATCCTGCATCGCCGGACCGGTGCCGCGATAAGGCACGTGCGTGATGTCGACCCCGATCAGGTAGTTGAGCAGCACGCAGCCAAGGTGCGTGGCCGATCCGGCGCCCGCCGAGCCATATTGCATCTTCGCCTGATTGGCCTTGGCGTAGGCGATGAACTCCTTGAGGTTGTTCACCGGCAGGTTTTTGCGGGTGATGAGGACAATCGGAACCTCGGCGAGGAGCGCAACCGGCGTGAAGGCGGTCACCGAGTTGTAGAGCGGCTTCTTGTACATCGTCTGGCTTTGCGCCTGGGTGCCGACCGTACCGACGCCGAAGGTGTAGCCTTCGGGTGATGCATCGGCCACGCGCTTCATGCCGGTCATGCCGCCGGCGCCGCCAACGTTTTCGACGACCACCTGCTGACCCAGAACCTCGCTCATGCGCTGGGCGACGACGCGGCCGAGCACGTCCGTCGGCCCGCCGGCCGCGAACGGGATAATCATCGTGACCGGTTTGGTCGGGTAACTCTGCGCCAGCGCCATGCTGGTGGCCGCCAGCAGGGCGGCGAGGGCAGCGGCAACAGTTATTCTCTTGGACATTCAATCCTCCATGAATTTGCGGCACACTTGCGCTAGTTGGAATGCCGGTCAAGACACTCAATGACGCGGGGCGCACCTTGCTTGTGACGGCTGGCGTTGCCGCGTATGACGACGTGCTTAATCCGGTTCGGGGTTCCCCTCATGAACGAGTTCCATCCATGACCCGCGTGGCGATTGCCGGCCTCGGGGCCATCGGCCGGACGCTGGCGCGTAAACTGACCGACGGCATGCCAGGCCTTACCCTCGCCTGCGCGGCTGCGCGCGACCGTGCCAAGGCCCAGGCCTGGCTCGACGCCGAGGGCATCGTCTGCCCCTTGGTCGAATTCGAAGAATTTCCCGGCCATGCCGATCTGGCGGTCGAGTGCGCTCCCGGGGCACTGCTCGATCGCATCTGCCGGCCGATGCTGGAGGCCGGTAAGCGGGTCATGGTGCTTAGCGCCGGCGCGCTCCTGCCGCGGCCGGAACTGGTCGAACTGGCCAAGGCGCGCGGTGGGCAGATCATCGTGCCGACCGGCGCACTGCTCGGTCTCGACGCCGTCACCGCGGCGGCCGAGGGAAAGATCGAGTCGGTACGCATGGTCACCCGCAAGCCGCCGGGCGGGCTTGCCGGCGCGCCCTATCTCGAAGCCAATGGAATTTCGGTCGAAGGCCTCAACGCGCCCAAAAAGGTGTTCGTCGGAACCGCACGCGAGGGAGCGGCGGGCTTCCCGGCCAATGTCAATGTGGCCGCCGCATTGGCGCTGGCCGGCATCGGGCCCGACCGTACCATGATGGAGATCTGGGCCGACCCGACGGTCGAACGGAATTGCCATACCATCGAGGTCGAGAGCGATTCCGCCCGATTAACCTTGAAGATCGAAAACATTCCCTCGGAGAACCCGAAGACCGGGCGGATTACGGCGCTGTCGGTGCTCGCAGCGCTGCGCAAGCTCAATGCGCCGCTACGGGTTGGAACCTAGGTTATTTTTTTGCAAATTTTTCATCGACTTAGTTCGACGCTGGCCGGCCGGCCCGGGATACCGCTCGGCGTCTTGCCCAAGCCTTAATCAGGCCTCGTAAATTTTACATAAACTATTGAATATGCAGCAATTTCTTGAATTTTTACGCGTTGCCGCCGGGGTGATTTTATGCCCGCCACGCTGCTTCGCGTTGCCCTCATCATGGCGCAAAAGCCCGACAAATGAGAGTGTTGCTGGCTGTCATCTATGTGGCGGAACCGTGAACCGGACCGCTATCCCCCGCGACTAACCCACGAGTCGACCGTCCAAGCCCGATGCAAGCCACATCAGACGAGGTGTTGATCGGGCGGATCGCGAACGGCGATCGGCTTGCCATGCAGGTGCTGTTCGCGCGGCATCACGTCCGGGTGTTCCGGTTCGTTGTGCGGCTCGTGCGAAACGAGAGTACGGCCGAGGACCTGATCAGCGACGTCTTTCTGGACGTATGGCGTCAGGCCGGTCGGTTCGAAGGACGATCCGCGGTTTCGACGTGGCTGTTGTCGATCGCGCGGTTCAAGGCACTCTCGGCGCTTCGGCGCCGGCCTGAAGAGGCATTGGATGAGGAGGCTGCAGGAGCGATCGAGGATCCGTCAGACGATCCCGAGACCTCGCTGGAGAAAAAGGACAAGAGCGGATTGATCCGTCAGTGCCTGACGGGACTTTCTGCGGAGCATCGGGAGATCATTGATCTCGTCTATTACCACGAGAAGTCCGTCGAAGAAGTGGCCGAGATTGTCGGTATTCCCGAAAACACTGTGAAAACGCGCATGTTCTACGCGCGCAAGAAACTGGCAGAACTGCTCAAAGTGGCAGGAATTGAAAGAGGTTGGCCATGAACATGATGAATAAAGAGCCAGAACGCCACGAGATCGAAGCTTTGCTGCCATGGCATGCGGCCGGCACGCTGAGCCGCCGCGACGCCGATCGCGTCGAGCAGGCGCTCGCCGGTGATCGCGAACTCAAGCGGCGATTTGACATTGTCCGGGAGGAACTGTCGGAGACGATCCATCTCAATGAGACGCTGGGTGCACCGTCGGCGCGGGCGATGGAGAAGCTATTTGCGGCGATCGATGCCGAAGGCGTGCGGGCGCCGAGCCGGCGGGCGTCGTTCGATTTCGCTGGCAGGATTTCCGATTTTCTTGCTGGTTTTGCGCCCCGCACGCTTGCCTGGTCGGCGGCGGCTGCCGCGCTGGCAATTGTAGTTCAGGCCGGCGTCATCACCGCTGTAGCCGTGAAGGAGCGCGGTGCCCCGGCGAACTACGAAACCGCATCCGCCGCCCAGCCGGCGACCGAAGGCGCATTCGCGGTGGTCCGTTTTGCGCCGCAGGCAAGTTCGGCGGACATCACCAATTTCCTTGGCGCCCACATGGCGACACTGGTTGATGGGCCGAAGGCCGGGGGCCTGTACCGCATCAAGATTGCCGGAAGCGGCCTTCCGCGGGATGAGGTCAGCAAGATCGTCAAGCGGATGCAGGAGCAATCAAAAGTCGTGAGTTTTATCGCCGTCGCGGAGTGAATCTGGCGGAGGAGCGGGGCAGATGGCCCCCTGGGTGGCCTCCCTGGGATCATGCTATTTCTTGTAATTTCAATAGCTTACGGCATTGGACGTCCGCTGGTCGTGACTTATTTGAAACGGCAACAATAATTCCTATATGATGTTGAACCTTTTCGTTTCCGGCAGCGACAAATACCGGAACCGGCCGAAAAGGCCGACGAGATACACAGCCCCGATCGGCGCTCACGCCCCCCCGATCCCCTGCGCCGATCTGCGACCCGCCCGGATTTCCCCGTCCGGGCGGGTCAGTTTTTTTGTGGCGGCTGGTCTCCGGATTCAAATTTAACTCCAGATTGATACGCGGTCCCCAAGGCTCGGGCCTGCCATAAGCTATCAGGGCCGATTCATCTGACCGCGCCCCGCCGAATATCCGTCCCTATTCATGTCGCTCATTGGCCGCGTCCGAATGGCAAGATGCGCGTCATCTGATCAGGGGGGAATCGGTTCACAAACGGTCGCGACGCCCACTCTTTTGTTGTGTAGGCGCGGCCACGACGTGACGATGGCGTGTCCGATTCGCAGGACGACGCCGGGGATTGCCATGTCGGAATGGCAGACGACGGAATTGCTTGTTGATGTCTCGCATAAGTGGCGGCGACTGGCCGAGCGCCGCCACGAGCACTTCGTTGCGCTGTTTCATAGTGGTCGCTGGAAGCGTTATTACACTGAGGAACGTTTTCTCCACCTTATGCGCGAGGCGATCCGCCTCACCGAGCGCTGGTCGGTGATTGCTCCGCCGTCCGCGGAGGGGCCCCGGCCCGAAACGGTTGTGCCCGCTGAAACTGGGACGCGCCGCGACGCGGCCTGAATCCTCCTGAACCCAAACTATCGCCTGCCCTCGTAAACGGAAGATCGGCTCGCTTGCCGTCGTGCCGTTCCCTATGCTGTCTGCCTTCCACGGCCCGTCCTCCAACCTTTTTGTGTGACATGCAAAGCTCTCTATTCTCGCCAATCCGGCTCGCCGGACTTGAATTTGCGAATCGCATCGTGGTCTCGCCGATGTGCCAATACAGCGCTGACGACGGTGTCGCGTCCGATTGGCATATCAACCACCTCGGCATGCTGGCCAATTCCGGGGCCGGGTTGGTCGTTGTCGAGGCGACCGGCGTCGAGCGGCGGGGCCGCATTACCCATGGGTGCCTCGGCATCTATTCGGACGATTGCGAAGCCGCGTTGACCCGGGTGGTGGCGCATTGCCGCCGCTACGGCACCGCGAAGCTAGGCATCCAGATCGGGCATGCCGGTCGTAAGGCCTCGGCCTCCCGGCCCTGGGAAGGCAGCCGTTCGCTTGCGGCCGGAGAGGATCCCTGGGAGACCATCGCGCCGTCCGCCATTCCATTCGGCCCCAACTGGCATGTTCCTCGGGAGATGACGGCGGCCGACATGGAGCGGGTGCGGGAGGCCTTTGTTGCCGCGGCACAGCGCGCGGTACGGGTTGGCTTCGATGCAATCGAACTGCATGCGGCACACGGCTATCTCATTCACAGCTTTGTTTCGCCGATCTCCAACAAGCGGAACGACGGCTATGGCGGCTCGCTGGAGGCGCGCATGCGCTTTCCACTTGAGATCGCCCAGGCGGTGCGCGCCGTCGTGCCGGAGGCCACGCCGCTCGGTGCTCGCATCACGGGTGATGACTGGGTCGACGGCGGGCTCACGGCCGAGGACGCAGTGGCTTTTGCCAAGGCGCTCAAGGGCGCGGGTCTCGATTTTGTCTGCATTTCGTCCGGCGGGGTGAGCACGGGTTCACGGCCTCCGCAGACCGCAAGCCTCAACGCGCCACTGGCCGAAAAGGTGAAGCGCGAAGCCGGCATCGCAACCCGTGTTGTCGGGCTGATCTCCACGCCCAAGCAGGCTGAGGCCCTCGTCGCCGAGGGCAAGGCCGACCAGGTCGCGCTGGCACGGGCCTTTCTCGACAATCCGCACTGGTCGTGGCACGCCGCGCAATCGCTGGGCGCCGACATTCCACGTCCACCGCAGTATCAACGCGCGGCGCCCAAGGTCTGGCCGGCAGCCGCCTATCGCGATTGAGTTAGCGATTTCGGATCACAACTCCGATGTCGGCGCGGCGCGATCGGCGGCAGAGACAATTTGGCTTAGCTTAGGGTTATCAGGCCGCCCAATCCGGTTCTGCGCAGCCGGTCGACGTCCTGCGGCAGATCGATATCCCACAGCGCGACCGGTTCCTGCCAGGTGAGCCCGAGTTGCCGCAATCGCCGGCGCGTCTCCTCCATGACCTCTGGCGTGCTCCATTGCATGGCGGAAAATAATGCGGGCTCCGGCCGGCGCGTTCCAATCAGCACGTAGCCGCCATCGTCCGCCGGGAACACCACGACATCGGTGCCGCCCCGTAGTACGCTGGCGGCCGTGCGCAGGTCGGCAGCACTCAGGACCGGACAATCCGTGCCGATAACCAGCGCCGGGCCGTTCGCGGCTGTGAGCGCGGTCAGCATGCGTGCGCCGAGATCGCCGTCACCTTGCCGCGCGAGTGCGATGCCGCGTGGGACGAGCGCCGCGAATGCAGGGTCGGTCTCGTCCGGTGCTCCCCACAAGGTGACAGGCCCGATGCCGGCGGCGCACGCTGTCGCGGCGGCGCGTGCTATCAGCGCGGCTTGTAGCGCGGCGGCGCCATCGGGGCCGAGCATTGGAATGAGACGCGTCTTGGCGAAGCCAGGGACGGGTGCCTTGGCGAGTATCGCGACGGCGACGGCTTCAGTCGTTGCCATAGCCGTAAAGCTGCGCGAGTTCGTTAGGGTCGCGGCCGAAGAAGTAAGCGAGCCGCAGCTGCCACATCAGCAGGATGGTGCGGAACACGCCGTGTTTTTCCCATCGCCGGCCGGATGTCACCACCCGTTCGCGCAGGCAGAGCGGCCGGCTTACCTTCTTGAGCCGCTTGGAAATCGCGATGTCCTCCATCAGTGAGATTGGCGGGAAGCCACCGATCTCTTTGAAGATTTCGCGCTTTACGAAAATCGCCTGGTCGCCGGTGGCAATGCCGGTGATCCGCGAGCGCAGGTTCATCATCCAGGCGACGATGCGCAGCAACGGACGCCCGCTCTCGATCTTGACGTCGAAGCGGCCCCAGGCGCGGCCTGATTTCTCGAGGCCATTGAGCAATACATGATCGGCATCCGACGGCAGGCGCGTATCGCTGTGCAGGAATAGAAGAATGTTGCCCTCAGCCTTCTCGGCGCCCGCATTCATCTGCGAGGCGCGTCCACGCGGTGCAGGGATTACCCGGCTGGCCCGCAAACGTGCCCTTTGCACCGTGGCATCGCGGCTGCCGCCGTCGACCACGATGATCTCGACGCCAAGCGCGCGCAGGGGCGCAAGCGCGTCGAGCGCAGCGGCGATGCGCTCGCCTTCATTCAGGACCGGGATGATGATGGAGAGAGTCGACATGCAGTGCCCCGGCAGACGCGTTCCCGCAGTCTACCAGCGAACGGCGCCGGTCTCGCAAGCAATTCGAAGGGCACTAGTGGAGTGGATTTGACGTTCGCTCACCCGCCTCGCCGCGAGCCCACGAAGCGAACGTCAAATCCAAAACTCCACTAGCAACTTATTGATCTAGTGTGGCTTTGGTTCAGAAGTCCGCATGTCGGACTTCGCGGGAAGAATGATGCGGACTTCTGAAACCGCCACACTATGCGACGGCGGCCGGAGTCGGCTTGGCCTGTGCGATCTCATGGGCCGGCCCCGATGAAATCCGCTGAAAATACGAGATATGTGCCGCGCTACCTGCGGGCCAGCGTGCGAGGAAACGCGTGAGAAAGCGGGCGTGGTCGTAGGCCACTGGAATGGCATCGATGTGTACGCCGTCGCGCATAAGGCCATAGAGCGGAGCGTGAGGGGAGGGGGCGCGGCTGATGCGCGTGATCAGTCCGATCCGGGAGTCCTTGAAATTCGGCATTCCGGCCGCGCCGTTGTTGATGACAGTCGTGCGGCCTGCCGGCACGACAAAATCGCGCAGGGCCGCCAGGCAGGTGTGTGTCGAGGCGAATACGTCGATGTGTGAGGCGCGCCGGATGGCTTCGATCAGCGCGGACGTACTGGCCTGGTCGAGTGCATCGTGTGCGAACGACCAGCCGGCGAGCGCTGTCGCATCGCCGTGGACGATACCGATGCGAAGTCCGCCGACGTCGGCCAAGAGGTGCATCGGGAGTTCGCCAAGCCGGGCGGCGACGCCGGGCAGCGTCACTGCCGTGCGGCGCAGATCGATCAAAATCTCGTTCGAACGGCGGACCGTGTCCTCCTCGACCGAAGCCGGATAGGCGCAGCCGCAGCCCGCGCCAACGTCGGCCCCGCGTGCGATCTCGGTCTCGACATTGCCGCGGATGGCGCGATGGCGCGCTACGCGTCGGGCAACTTCGGCGAACCAGTCCGGTTCGGCGTCGAACCAGTGGAAGTCGCCGTTGAAGACGATGCTGGCATGCTCGGCGGCGGCAAGCCGTTCGATCTCGGCGAGCGCCGCGAGGTTGCCGTAGAGGCCGCCGACGACGTAGAGCACATCGGCGGTCAGCTCGGCCGGGCGGTCGAACACCGATGCCGGGTAGCGGTAGTCTGCCGGGCAGGTTCGGCCCGCCCGGCCGATCGCGTTAGCCGCCGGCAGTCGCAGTGTCGAAAGATCGCCGGAGGTCACTCGGCCGCTTCCTTCAGCGCCCCGCCGCAGCTCGATCCTTGGCCCGCGGTACAGCCGTAACAGTGGCCGGCGACCCGGATCGGATCGTCTTCCAGGTCGGTGTCGAGCAAATCAGCCAGGCGCGTGCGTTCGCGCCCGCCGTGGCGGAGCGGCAAGTCGAGCATCTGGTTGAAGTCGCAATCGTAGACGTAGCCCCGCCAATCGACCGAGATCATGTGGCGGCACATGACCTCGTCGAGGTTGGCATCCATATGCGCGTGCTGCAGCAAACCGAGGTAGCGATCGAACTCACCCTGTGCGATCAGGATTGCGCCGAAGCGCTGAATCGGCATGTTGGCCAGAGTGAAAAGCCGGTTGAAGACGACACCATAACGCTCGCCCAGCACGCGCTTGTAGTCGGCTTCGAGTTGGTCCTGCGCTGGCGGTAGCGACGGCCCCTGTGGATTGTAGACGAGATTGAGCGTCAGCCCGGTGCCGTCGTGCCCATAACCCAGCGCGTTGAGCAACCGCAGGCCACGGATCGAGCCGTCGAAGACACCCTTGCCGCGCTGGCGGTCGACATTGTCTTGCAAATAGCATGGCATCGAGGCCACGACCTCGACCCGATGCGCGCGCAGGAACTCACCCAGGTCTTCCTGACCCGGGACATCGAAAATCGTCAGGTTGCAGCGGTCCATGACATTGACGCCGATATCGCGCGCGCCGGTGACGAGACGGCGGAAGTGGGCGTTGAGCTCGGGTGCCCCGCCGGTGATATCGAGTGTCGAAATGCGGTGCCGCTCGATGAACGCGAGCACAACCTCGGCGACTTCGCCCGACATCTCCTCGGTGCGGCTGGGACCGGCATTGACGTGACAATGCGTGCACGACTGGTTGCAGCGATAGCCGACATTGATCTGCAGGGTGTCGATCCGGCCACGACGGATCGGCGGAAACGCAATCTGCTCGAGCAACGGCCAAGTATCGCGCATTGCGGGGTCCATTGTTATCGCGGCAAGCTTGCACACACTGCCGCGCTCGTCACGCGGCGGAGCGTGCTTGTCGGACAATTTCATGTGAGGGTTCGCGCGTTCGCGTCGAACGGGCCGGCAAAAATTGGCGGGGGCCCGGCGGAGTTTCCACCGAGCCCCCTTAGCGTATCAGTCAGCCTATAAGCCGGGTTTTGTAGGGCGAAGGCTGCTTCACCCTCGCGTGACGGCCATTCCTCTGCGACGACGGTTGCCCGCCGCCTGATGCAACCTACCCGGACGGCAAGATCCGGACATCGATCCCGGAGATTGCTCTCCGCGCCGTCCCTATTCGGTCTTGCTCCCGGTGGGGTTTGCCGTGCCGCCGGCGTTGCCGCAAGCGCGGTGCGCTCTTACCGCACCGTTTCACCCTTGCCGCGATCGTACGCAACTTGATCGTGGCGGTTTGTTTTCTGTGGCACTTTCCCTGGGCTCGCGCCCGCCGGACGTTATCCGGCACCGTACATCCATGGAGCCCGGACTTTCCTCTCGAACCGACCTTTCGGCGTTGGCCCGAGCAGCCATCCGGCCGACTGATGCCATAGGGATGGGGGGCAAGCGGCCGTTCGTCAAGGGCGAGCGTCAGGGTGACGCGCAAATTGCGCCGTGTCTCAAGATCACGCCTGCTTGGCGATCGCTTGCGTGAGTTTGGCGTCGCGCTCGGCAAGCAATGCCCGAAGCGTCGTCAGTGTCGATACGTCGAGCACGCCGTCGACCCGTGCGGGACGGAAGTGGCGCTGGAAGGCCGCGATCGCATCGCGGGTCGTGCCATCGAAGTAGCCGCTTGCACTTACGCCATAGCCGAATCTTGCCAGCAGCTTTTGCGCCTCTTCGATGGTCGGGTTCTTTTCGCCGAGCACGAAAATCGGCCCGGGAATGTTCAATGGCGCGGGTTTGACCCACAACCCGATCCCCGAGTCGGCCAGGAGCCGCCAGGGGAATTTCTCACCCGGATCCTGCTTGCGCGCAGGCGCGATATCCGAGTGCGCCAGCACGCGGTCAGCGCGAATCTTGTAGCGGGTGAAGATGCTGCGGCAGAGGGCCGTCACGGCCGCGACCTGCCGACGCGGAAATTCGGGATAGTTGTGGTCGTGGCCAGGATTGGCGATCTCGATGCCGATCGAGTAGGAGTTGATGTCGGTCTCGCCAGCCCATGACGATGTGCCAGCATGCCAGGCGCGGCGATCTTCCGCGACCATCTGAATGATGTGGCCGTCCTGCAGCACGACGTAGTGCGCGGACACTTCGCTTCCCGGAGAGGACAGCAACTTGAGTGCGGCCTCGTTGTCGGACATTCCGGTGTAGTGCAGCACGATCATGTCGGGCGTGACGCCGCCCTTGCGTTCGCCATGGTTCGGCGACGGCCGGACCTCTGCGACAACGCAGGAATTAGCGCGCAACTGGGACACGAGCGTAACCATACGCGGCACATACTCTTCGCGTTGACTCACGACCGGCAGCAGCATCAGCACGAATTTTTGTGCCGCCGGAATTGAATCGATTTGTGCAGAAACGGTTAACGCAAACAAGCGCGTACCGATGATTCGAGCAATTGTGCACCGCGAATCCGCGGCGACTGTTGCGCATTCGCCGCATTCTCGCAGCCGGTCGCGGCAATCAGGTCACAGCCAAGAATTTTATTTGTTGGAGTATTCGAGAAAAATAGACTCGCGACAAAAACGGCGATCCGGGCTGGCTTCTACCAACCCGGACTGCCGAACTGGGATCGAACCTAGCCGTCCCAACTTTCCTTAGTGCGCGACGATACGCATTAGCGCTGCATCGGAGCCGGGGCCGGCGGAGTGGCCGGCCGCGGCGCCATGCCGGTCGTCGGCGAGGTCTGTCGGGCCTGTGCCTTGTAGTATTGGAAGCCCGGCGCCGTCTTGAGTTGATCCTTGGTCCAGGACACCTTCAGCTTGATGTCATTCGGATCGTTGCTGGTACTGCTATTGGTCGAAGCCGGCACAATCTGGAACGCGCTCATGTCGAGCGCCACGTTCTTCTCGCCGATGCCGAGGAAGCCGCCGACGCCGACGACAACCGCCTCGACCTTGCCGTTCTTGTCGAATACCACGTCTTCGACGTCGCCGATGTGCGCATTGTCGGGGCCGAGCACGTCAGTGCCCTTGAATTTCGAAAACGTCCACTGGTCGGCCTTCTGCTGCGCGAGGAATTTGGGGCTGGCCGCCGGCGAGGTCATTGCGGGAGGGTGCGCGGGCGGATTGGCCTGCGCGAATGCGCCCGACACCATCAGTGTACTGACGGCCGTCGAGATCATGAGCGTCTTGAGCATTAAAGCCTCCTAATTGAGTTTGATCGTCCAGGACAGAGTGTTTCGAGCGGTCCCTGTCAGCAAGACAGGAAGAGTGTTTCCCTGTGTGACGACAACGCACGACGGCAAAGGCTTGTTCCAATTCAGACTAAATTCCGCACGAACGGAACTTGAGAGCGGAACATTCGTCTCTTGAATTTGAGTCGCCGATTCGAATCGGAAATTTGAGTCGACAGTTCGACGTTGTTTTTTCGTTTCGATCGCTGCGCAGATTTCCGCGCGCAAAACCTTGATTGTGATCAGCCGACGCTGCCTAACGAGCCGCGTACCATCCTACGGTCTGACCGTTCTGCGATGCCGGTGGAAACCGGTCCTTTCGATCGCGACACCGCTTGGCCAGCTTCGCGACTCCCGAGCAAGGCATCGACGCCTGCTCCTGCCGGCCGGCTGCGCCGCCGCCTTCGGTTTGCGACCGGTCCCTCAACCATTCCTTAAGTCTGCATACCGTTAATGAGCGGTTGAGGCCCGGCAATCCGCGGCGCGACGGCGCCCGGAGATTCCATTGACGCCCAGAAAAACCCATGGTATCCCATAAAATCCCAAACAGGCGGGCAGTTCAGACTTCCGTCGCGGTGGGACGCGCCGGGGACGGCCTGTTGCTTCCTCGGGAGCAAGCAGCGCCGAAGCAACCGGCTGGGGTCGAGCAGGGGCTGCATGGACCGTTTCGTGTCGCACTACACATTGCGGCTCGACGCCAAGGGGCGGGTTTCGATCCCGGCATCATTCCGCGCCGTGATGGCGCGCGACGGCTTCGAGGGCTTGTACTGTTACCCGACCCTCGATCGTCCGGCGCTGGATGCCGGCGGCAACGCGCTGTTGACGGAGATCGACACGCTGATCGCGCGTTTCCCGCCCTATTCGGAGGAGCGCGAGCAGTTCTCTGCGGCGCTCTATGGTACCAGCGAAGTCTTGAAGATCGACGGCGAGGGGCGGGTGACTTCTGACGGAACCGCTCAAGCGTCATGCCGAAATCACCGACGAGGTCGCGTTCGCCGGCCTTGGCCACAAGTTCCAGATCTGGGAGCCCGGACGCTTCCGCGCGGAGCTCGCGGAGGCCACCGAGAAGGTCCGCGCGCACAAGAAGCAACTGGGGTCCCGGAGAGCGGCGGAGGGCCCGCCCGGAGCACGGGAATGATGACGAGCAGCGACAGCTCCCCTGCTGTCGCTGGCGGACTGGCTCGTCACGTTCCCGTGCTCGGCCGTCCCGCGGTCGAGTTCCTGCAGCCGCGGGACGACGGCATCTATGTCGATGCGACCTTCGGCGCGGGCGGCTATACGCGCGCAATTCTCGCCGCGGCAAATTGCCAAGTCATCGGGATCGATCGCGACCAGCGCGCTATCGCGCTCGGGGCGGACATGGTGAATGCGGCCGCCGGCCGGCTGGTCCTGGTCGAGGATCGGTTTTCCAATCTTGAAGCGGCTGCGGGCAGCCTGGGCTACGACAAGGTCGATGGCATCGTGCTCGATCTCGGTGTCTCGTCGATGCAGATCGACGAGGGCGAGCGCGGATTTTCCTTCCGGTTCGACGGTCCGCTCGACATGCGCATGGGGGCCGACGGCCCGAGCGCGGCCGATGTCGTGGCTCTCGCCTCGGAGCGCGATCTGGCCGCCATAATCGCGATCCTCGGCGAGGAGCGCCACGCGCGCGCCGTGGCTCGCGCTATCCTGCGCGTGCGTGCCGAGACCCCGATCCGCACCACGCGGGAACTTGCCGACATCGTGAGCCGCGTCGTCCACGCTCGTCCTGGTGCAATTCATCCCGCGACCCGTACGTTCCAGGCGCTGCGCATCTTCGTCAATGAGGAGCTTAACGAGCTTGTGGCTGCGCTCGAGGCCGCGGAGCGCATTCTCGCGCCCGGCGGCCGGCTGGTCATAGTGGCCTTTCACTCGCTCGAAGATCGCATCGTCAAATCCTTCTTCACGGATCGTGGCGGCCGCGGCGGTTCTTCCCGCCATCAGCCCGAGGCGGTGAAGGCCGCGGCGACATTTCGCGAATTGACCCGGCGTCCCCTTGTGCCGGACGAGGCTGAGACGACCGCAAATCCGCGCGCGCGGTCCGCGAAGTTGCGCGCCGGCGAACGTACCGATGCACCGCCGTCGGGCCGCGCGCCCGCGCTTCCATTGCCGCGGCTGCCGTCGCTCGCCGACGTGATGGAGGCGCACCGATGATGCGCTTTCTCAATATCTGCGTGATCGCGGCGCTCGTTCTGGCCGCGGCCGACGTCTACAACATCAAGTTCGAGTCGACCCGGCAGGCACAGCGCGTGGCGAAGCTGCGCCAGGAGATCCGGCGCGAGCACGATGTGATCGCGGCGCTGCGCGCCGAATGGGCGAAGCTCGACAGCCCCGCACGCATCCAAGGTCTGGCACGGCGGCACCTGGCGTTGCAGCCCATTGATGCGCGGCAATTCGACCATTTCGACCATTTGCCGGAGCGTCCGCCCGACCTCGTTCCGCTTAACGAGCCCGATCCGATCGGAGCGGTGATCGCCAATCCCGACCTGATCGACCGTATGCCAACCGCAAGCCTGCCACCCACCAAAGGCTCGCAGGGGAATGCTAATCCGCCGGTGGCCAGACGATGAATGCGACCGACGCACACGACGGGCCGCGATCGGAGACCGGAGCGCAATCGCCGGCCGCCGCGACAGAACCATGGCGCCGACGCTTGGTGCGGACGCTGCTCTACGGTGAGGATGTCGACCGCTCGGTGAAGACGAGAGCGCGCATTGGCCTTGCCATGCTGATCTTCGTCATCGGCTACGGGGTGATCGCCGCGCGGCTCGTCATGTTCGCGACCGTGCCGGAGGGGCACGGCCTGCGGCGTGCGGTCGGCCAGGACGCCGTGGCGACGGCGCGGCCGGACATTCTCGATCGCAACGGCCAGATTCTGGCAACGGATGTGCGCACGCCCTCGCTGTTCGGCGAGCCGCACCGGATCGTCGATGTGGACGAGGCATCGGAATTGCTCACCGCCGTGGTGCCGGAACTCGATGCGCCCGAATTGCGCGAGCGGCTTGGCTCCAAGAAGCGGTTCGTCTGGCTCAAGCGCGAGATCACGCCCAAGCAGCGCGCCGACATCCATCGCCTCGGCCTTCCCGGCATCGGCTTTCTGCCGGAGAACAAGCGCGTCTACCCGAACGGTCCCGATGTGTCGCACGTCATCGGACACGTCAATATCGACAACCAGGGCATCGCCGGGATCGAGAAGTGGCTCGACAAGAGCGGCCTTGCCGATCTGCATCTGGCCGGGCTCGCCACTGACCGGCTGCAGAAGCCGGTCGATCTCGCTGTCGACCTGCGTGTGCAGCATGCGCTACGCGACGAACTCGTCGCTGCGCGTGAAAAATTCAAGGCGGTGGCGGCGGCGGGTCTCCTTACCGACGTGCGCACCGGCGAAATCGTCGCCATGATTTCGGTCCCGGATTACGACCCCAACAATCCACGCGAGGCGCTCGATCCCACCCGCATTAACCGACTCACCACCGGCGTGTACGAGATGGGTTCGACCTTCAAGGCGCTCACGCTGGCGATGGCGCTCGACTCCGGCAAGTTCACGCTGAAATCGTCGCTGGATGCGCGCGCGCCCCTGCAATATGGGAAATTCGCCATCCACGATTTCCATCCGCAGAGCCGTTTTCTGAGCCTGCCGGAGGTGTTCACGTACTCGTCCAATATCGGCACCGCCCGCATGGCCGTGAGCCTCGGCGTCGAGTACCACAAGGCGTTTCTGAGAAAGCTTGGTCAGCTTGACCGGTTGCGTACCGAGCTGCCGGAAAGCGCCGAGCCGTTGGTGCCGAAACGCTGGATGGAACTCAACACCGTGACGATCGCGTTCGGCCACGGGCTCTCGGTCGCGCCCTTGCAGGCCATGATGGCGATCGGCGCTCTGGTGAATGGCGGCAAGCTCATCCCGCCAACGTTTCTCAAGCGCGGCGAGCAGGAAGCAACGGCGCTTGCCAAGCGCGTGATCAAGCCTGAAACCAGCGAGAAGATGCGCTATCTGATGCGCCTCAACGTCGAGAAGGGGACGGCCAGCAAGGCCGATGTCAAAGGATACTACGTCGGCGGCAAGACCGGCACCGCCGAGAAGGTCGTCATGGGGCGCTACTCCAAGACCAAGGTGCTGACCTCGTTCACGGCGATCCTGCCAGCCGACAAGCCCCGCTATGCACTGCTGATCATGCTCGACGAGCCGCAGCCGATTCCGGAAACCCATGGCTATGCGACATCGGGTTGGAACGCCGTGCCGGTCGGCGGGGCGGTCATTGCCCGCATTGCGCCGTTGCTGGGGATCGAGCCGCGTTTTGAGCTTGCGCCGGCGGACAAGCTGATCCTCGCCAGCGCTCGCCGGTAGCATGGCGGATTTGACATTCCTATCGGTATTGGCACCGTCGGAACCGGGATACTGGCCGCCAAACTGACCTTTCCTCTCGGCCGATCGTCGCGTATTTGTCCGCAGTCAGCCCGGAACCCGCGATCGATGAAGCTCGCCAGCCTGCTTACTGCCGATGCCGTCGCCGACGCGCGCTTTGCCGCGCTCGAAGTGACCGGCATCAGCGCCGACAGCCGTACCGTCAAGCCGGGTAACGTGTTCGTGGCGCTCGCCGGCAGCAAGGACGACGGGCTGCGCTTTGTCGGTCCCGCCATCACGGCGGGCGCGACGGCGATTATCGCCGAGCGGGCGCCGGCAACGCCATTGCCGGCCGGCGTAGCGTTCGTGAAGGTCGCCGATGCACGCCGCGCACTCGCGCTCGGTGCGGCGAAATTCTTTCCGGGCCAGCCCGAGGTAATCGCGGCCGTCACCGGCACGAGCGGCAAGACCTCGGTGGCCGCCTTTGCGCGCCAGATCTGGACCGCGCTCGGCTGGCAAGCGGCGAGCATCGGCACGATCGGGCTCGTCTCGCCCAAGCGTGAAGTCTATGGCTCACTGACGACGCCAGACCCGGTTGCCTTGCATCGCTCGCTCGATGAACTTGCCGGCGAAGGCGTGACGCATCTGGCGATGGAGGCCTCCTCGCACGGTCTCGATCAGCGCCGCCTCGATGGCGTGCGTATCGCCGCCGGCGGCTTCACCAATCTCAGCCGCGACCATCTCGACTATCACCCGACGCTGGAATCCTACCTCGCCGCCAAACTGCGGCTGTTCACTGACTTGATCGTGCCGGGCGGTGCGGCGGTGATCGTCGCCGACCACGAGCATTCGGGGCCGGTAATCTCGGCCGCGAAGCAGCGCGGATTGCGTCTGCTCACTGTCGGCCGGCGAGGTGAGGGGATCAAACTTCTTGCGGCGACAATTGACGGCTTCGCGCAGGTGCTGCGCCTCGCGCATGGGGGCAATGAATTCACGGTTCGGCTGCCGCTGGTCGGCGCCTTCCAGGTTGAGAATGCGTTGGTCGCGGCGGGTCTTGCGGTTGCGACCGGCAGTGAGCCCGCGGCGGTATTTGCGGCGCTGGAGCATCTCAAAGGCGCTAAAGGCCGGCTCGATCTTGCCGGTTCGCTGAATGGAGCGCCGGTATTCGTCGATTACGCCCACAAGCCTGACGCGCTTGCCAAGGCGCTCGAGGCGCTGAGGCCTTATGTCACCGGCCGCCTGGTCGTGGTGTTCGGTTGCGGCGGCGACCGCGACCCCGGCAAGCGGCCGATGATGGGCGAGATCGCCGCGCAGCTTGCCGATCGCGTCATCGTCACCGACGACAATCCGCGCAGCGAAAATCCTGCCGCGATCCGCGCCGCCATCCTCAAGACGGCGCCGGACGCAATTGAGATCGGCGATCGCGGCGAAGCGATCCGCGTGTCGATCGGTGAGCTTCAGCGTGGCGACGTGCTGCTGGTCGCCGGCAAGGGTCATGAAACCGGCCAGATCGTCGGTCAGCAAGTGTTGCCGTTCAGCGATCACGAAGCGGTGGCGGCCGCGCTCACGGGGGGCAGGGCATGAGCGAGCGGGCGCTGTGGACGGCCGAAGCGATGGCGGCGGCGATGCGCGCGGCGCGCACCGGCGACCTGCCGCGCGGCATTTCTGGCATTTCGATCGATACGCGTAGCGTCCAGCCCGGCGAAGCGTTCTTCGCGATCAAAGGTGACAGCCGCGACGGCCATGAATTCGTACCGGCGGCCTTGAAAGCCGGCGCCGGGCTTGCGGTCATTTCCGCGGAACACGCCGACGGCTTCGCGGCCAATACGCCGCTGCTGATCGTCCCGGATGTACTCGACGGATTGCGCGACCTGGCGCGCGCGGCGCGTGAGCGCTCGCCGGCGAAGATTGTCGGAGTCACCGGCTCGGTCGGCAAGACCAGCACCAAAGAGGCGCTGCTGCTCGCCCTGTCGAAGGACGGCGAGACGCATGCTTCGGCCGCGTCCTACAACAATCATTGGGGCGTGCCGCTCTCGCTCGCGCGCTGTCCGCAATCTGCGCGCTACGCAGTGTTCGAAGTCGGCATGAATCACGCGGGCGAAATCACGCCGCTCACCAAGCTGCTGCGTCCGCACGTGGCGGTGATCACCACGGTCGAGCCGGTCCATCTCGAATTCTTCCGCTCGATCGAGGCCATCGCGGACGCCAAGGCCGAGATATTCCAGGGGCTCGCGTCCGGCGGCGCGGCGGTGATAAATCGTGACAACCCGCAGTTCGGACGCTTGAGCCGGGCGGCGGCGACGGCGGGTGTCGAACGCGTCGTTTCGTTCGGCGAGCACGCCAGCGCCGATGCGCGCTTGATCAAGTGCGCCCTCCAGTCTGATTCCTCGACCGTGCAGGCCAGCATCCTGGGGAGCGATGTTACCTATAAACTCGGCGCGCCGGGCCGCCACCTCGTGCTCAATTCGCTGGCCGTGCTGGCGTCGGCCGCGCTCGCCGGTGCCGATCTTGCGCTTGCGGCTCTTGCACTTTCGGATCTCAAGCCTGCGGCCGGTCGCGGCACGCGCATCGCGCTGGATGTGCCGGGCGGCGCCGCCTTGCTGATCGACGAGAGCTACAATGCCAATCCGGCGTCGATGCGCGCGGCGATCGCACTGCTGGGCCAGGCCGATATTGGCGTACGCGGCCGGCGGATCGCGGTGCTCGGCGATATGCTCGAACTGGGCCCGCAAGGCGCCACGCTGCACGGGTCGCTCGCGGAGGCGATCGATGCTCATGCGGTTGATCTGGTCTATTGCTGTGGCCCATTGATGCGCTCGCTGTGGGAGGCTCTTCCCACCGGTCGCCGGGGAGGCTATGCCGAAACGTCGGCGGTGCTCGAACCGCAGGTTTTGGGTGCCGTCCAGCCGGGCGATACGATTATGATCAAAGGCTCCCTCGGTTCCCGGATGGGGCCCATCGTCAAGGCGCTCGAAAGCCGCTATCGCCAGGCGGTACGCACTGCGGCTCCGGCCTAAGGCTGATTCCATGCTCCATTGGCTCTCGGCATTTTCGGACACGATCGGGCCGCTCAACGTCCTGCGCTACATCACGTTCCGTACCGGCGGGGCGATGATCACCGCGCTGACGTTCGTGTTCATGTTCGGGCCCACCATCATCACTCATCTGCGGTTGCGCCAGGGCAAAGGCCAGCCGATCCGTACCGACGGTCCGCAATCGCACCTTGTCACCAAGCGCGGCACTCCCACGATGGGCGGGCTGATGATCCTGTTCGGGATTGTCGTATCGACCTTGCTGTGGGGCAATCTCTCCAATCTCTACGTTTGGATCGTGCTTGGCGTCATGCTCATGTTTGGCGCGATCGGCTTCTATGATGATTATCTCAAGGTCACCAAGCAGACCCATGCGGGCGTATCCGGCAGGTTTCGGCTGGCGGGTGAGGTTCTGATCGCGGCTGTTGCTTGCTATCTCATTGTCTCGATGGGACGCCAGCCGTTCGCGACGTCGCTGACCTTTCCGTTCTTCAAGGAACTGGTGTTGCCGCTGGGCTGGTTTTTCATCGTGTTCGGTGCGGTCGTCATCGTTGGCGCGGGCAATGCCGTGAATCTGACCGACGGTCTCGACGGGCTTGCGACCGTTCCGGTGATTATCGCCGCGCTGAGCTTCGGCATCATTGCCTACCTCGCCGGTAACGCGTTTTTCGCCGACTATCTGCAAATTCATTACGTGCCCGGCACCGGCGAACTCGCCGTGCTGTGTGGCGCGGTGATCGGGGCAGGTCTCGGATTCCTTTGGTTCAACGCGCCGCCCGCTTCGATCTTCATGGGCGATACCGGTTCGCTCGCGCTCGGCGGCATGATCGGTGCGATCGCCGTCGCCACCAAGCATGAGGTCGTGCTTGCGGTGATCGGCGGCCTGTTCGTGTTGGAGGCGGTATCGGTGATCGTGCAGGTGGCGTCGTTCAAGCTTACCGGCAAGCGCGTGTTCAAGATGGCGCCGCTGCATCATCATTTCGAGCAGAAGGGTTGGACCGAGCCGCAGATTGTGATCCGCTTCTGGATTATTGCGGTGGTGCTCGCGCTCGCGGGCCTCTCGACGCTGAAGTTGCGGTGATCGTGAGGATTGGGGAATGACAGCGGCAGCGTGCACAGTCTACTCCCTCCCCCCTTGAGGGGGAGGGATGGGGAGGGGGGTACTTCAAAGCGCGCTCTATCGTTTTCGCTATCCCCCTCCCTAGCCCTCCCCCTCAAGGGGGGAGGGGACGCACCGAGCTAGCCGCGGGCGCGCGTGACGCTCGCTGTCTATTGCGCAACCGCGCGTCATGATTCCGGTTACCACCTTTGCCGGAAAGAAGGTCGCGGTGTTCGGCCTCGGCGGTTCAGGGCAGGCGAGCGCGAAGGCGCTGCTCGCCGGCGGCGCGGACGTCGTCGGCTGGGACGACAATGCGGATACCGTCCGGAAGGCGACGAGCGCCGGCATTCCGACGTCCGATCTGCGTGACGTCAATTGGTCTGGCCTTTCCGCTCTCGTGCTCGCTCCCGGCGTGCCGCTGACCCATCCCGCTCCGCACTGGCCAGTCGGGCTTGCGCGCGCCGCCGGGATTGAAGTGATCGGCGACATCGAACTGTTCTGCCGGGAGCGGCGCAGTCACGCGCCCGACGCACCCTTCGTTGCCATCACTGGCACCAACGGCAAATCGACCACAACCGCGCTCACCGCGCACCTGCTCGCGTCAGCCGGTTACGATGCTCAACTCGGCGGCAATATCGGCACCGCCATCCTGTCGCTTGAGCCGCCGGGTGCGGGCCGCGTGCACGTGATCGAATGCTCGTCCTACCAGATCGATCTCGCACCGAGCCTTGATCCGTCGGTCGGCATCCTGATCAATGTCACAGAAGATCATCTCGACCGCCACGGCACGCTCGCACATTACGCGGCCGTGAAGGAGCGGTTGGTGGCCGGCGTGCCGGACGATGGCTTTGCGATTGTCGGCGTTGACGACAACTGGTGCGCAGCCACAGCCGACCGGCTCGACCAGGCCGGCAAGCAGGTCGTACGGGTGTCGGTGCGCCGGCCGCTACCGGACGGCCTCTACGTCGAAGCCGAGCAGATCATCCTGGCGGCAAGCGGGGCCGCCAAGGCGATCGCCCTTCTTGGCGGCATCGGCTCGATGCGCGGTGTGCACAACGCGCAGAATGCAGCCTGCGCGGCAGGCGCCGCGCTCGCCCTCGGGCTCTCCGCGCAGGCGATCCAGCAGGGCTTGCGGTCATTTCCCGGACTTGCGCACCGCATGGAACAGGTCGGGCGCAAGGGCCGGGTATTGTTCGTCAACGATTCCAAGGCCACGAACGCCGATTCCGCGGCGCAGGCGCTTGCCTGCTTTGGCGACATCTTCTGGATCGCCGGCGGCAAGCCAAAAACCGGCGGCCTCTCGACGCTGACCGGTTTCTTTCCGCGCATCCGCAAGGCTTATCTGGTCGGCGAGGCCGCGGCGGGGTTTGCTGCGGAACTTGATGGCCGCGTTCCGCATGTCGTCGCCGGCACGCTGGATCGCGCGGTTGCGCTTGCGGCGCGTGATGCGGAAGCGGCGGATGTGCGCGATCCGGTCGTTTTGCTGTCGCCGGCCTGCGCGTCTTTCGACCAGTACCGCAATTTTGAAATCCGGGGCGACGCGTTTCGCAAGCTGGTGCAGGCGTTGCCGGGGCTGATGCCAGCCTAAATTCCGTCTCGCACGCGCGAGACCCGTTAATCCTCCGTCAACCACTGCCGTGCACGACTGTGGCCCACGTCGCTCCGGGGGGAGTCCATGGTTTCGCGCGTCGAACGCACGCCCTTTGCAGCTTGGTGGTGGACGGTCGACCGCCTGATGCTGGTCGCGCTGCTCTCGCTCATGCTGGTGGGCATTATCCTGTCGCTTGCCGCCAGCCCGCCGGTGGCGTCGAGAATCGGGCTTGACCCGTTCTACTTCGTCCACCGGCACGTGATGTATCTGCTGCCCGTGCTGGTGGTGATGCTCACCACCTCGTTCCTGCCGCGCCGTCACATCCTGCGGCTTGCGCTCGTGGTGTTTGTCGTAAGCCTTGCGCTGATCGCTACCACGCTGATCTACGGCGCCGAGGTCAAAGGGGCCCGGCGGTGGATCGTGATCCTGGGCGTCAACCTGCAACCCTCAGAATTTCTCAAGCCTGCCTTCGTCATCCTCATCGCCTGGCTATTCGGAGAGACAGCACGCCGGCCGGAAATGCCGGCCAACAGTATCGCGCTCGCTCTCCTGGTACTCGCGCTGGCGGGCTTGGTGATGCAGCCGGACTTCGGGCAGACCATGCTGGTCGCGCTGGTCTGGGGGACGCTGTTCTTCCTTGCCGGCATGCGGGTGATCTGGGTGTTCGGCCTGGGTGGCGCCGCGATTGCGGGTATCACGCTTGCCTATTTCACCATTCCGCACGTCACACGGCGCATTCAGCGCTTCCTCGATCCGGGGTCCGGCGACACCTTCAATATCGATCAGGCGCTTGAATCCTTCTGGCGTGGCGGCTGGTTCGGGCGCGGCCCTGGTGAGGGCACCGTTAAGCGCATCCTGCCAGAGAGCCATACGGACTTCGTCTTTGCGGTCGCGGCCGAGGAATTCGGTATCGTGCTTTGCCTCCTTCTGGTCGCGTTGTTCGCATTCATTGTGCTGCGGGCGCTGCAACGCGCCATGCGCGATGAGGATCCATTCGCGCGTTTTGCGGTGGCAGGGCTCGCAATTCTGTTCGGGTTGCAATCGGCGATCAACATGGCGGTGAACTTGCATTTGATGCCAGCGAAGGGCATGACGCTGCCGTTCATCTCTTACGGCGGCTCCTCGATGATCTCGCTGGCTTACGGCATGGGCATGCTGCTGGCGCTGACGCGCGAACGTCCGCAGGCGCAACTGCTGGCGAGCCCGGGCGAACCGCTGCCGCTCGCGAGCCCGGCCTGATGCAACAGAACGGCGCGCCACTCGTTCTGCTGGCGGCCGGCGGAACCGGCGGACACCTGTTTCCGGCCGAGGCGCTGGCCGAGGCGTTGGCCGCCCGCGGCGTCACGGTTGATCTCGCCACCGACGAGCGGGCCGAACGCTACGGCAAGAAGTTTCCCGCGCGAAACATCCACGTCATTACCAGCGAGACCGTGCGCGGCCGCGATCCGATCGCGCTGGCACGCACCGGCGTGAAACTGGCGGTCGGCGCGATGCAGGCTTGGCGGCTGCTCGGGCGCATCAAGCCGGCAGCGGTCGTTGGGTTCGGCGGCTATCCGACCGTGCCGCCGGTATTGGCCGCGACGCTGAGAGGCATTCCGGCGATCATCCACGAGCAAAATGCTGTCATGGGCCGCGCCAACCGGCTGCTCGCTTCGCGCGTCGGCGCGATTGCATTGAGCTTTGCGGGCGTGCTCGATCGCGAACCGCATCTGGCCGCGAAGGCAACACGCACCGGCAATCCGGTCCGTCCGCTGGTGCTGACAGCGGCGGCGACGCCGTATACGGCGCCCGATTTCACCGGTCCGCTCCGTCTCGTTGCGTTTGGCGGCAGCCAGGGTGCGCGAATCATGGCGGATATCGTTCCTGCCGCGATCGAGCGGCTTGAACCACATTTGCAGATGCGGCTCGCGATTGTGCAGCAGGCGCGCGATGAGGATGTCGCGCGGGTCCGCGAGATTTATGCGCGGGCGAAGGTTGCGGCCGAGGTCGCGCCGTTCTTCACTGATCTTCCGGCCCGTATCGCGGCCAGTCATCTCGTGATCTCGCGCTCCGGCGCTTCGACCGTAGCGGAATTGGCGGCGATCGGCCGGCCCGGCATTCTGGTGCCGCTGCCCCATGCGCTCGACCAGGATCAGGCCGCCAATGCGGGCGTGCTGGAAAAGGCCGGCGGGGCCATCAGATTGCGCCAGGACGACTTCACTCCGGACCGGCTGGCCTCTGAGATCACCGCGCTTGCCACGACGCCGCAAAAACTCGTAGCAATGGCCGCCGCCGCCCGCTCCCAGGGCGCGACCGATGCCGCCGAACGGCTGGCCGACCTGGTGATGAAGGTTGCGGACGTTTCGCGCCGGTAATGTTGGCAGACGCGACGCCGCGAATTACCGTCATGCGCGGACAAGACGAACAGAACGACGCGAGGACTTCGAGATGAAACTGCCGAGCGAGATCGGCCCGATTCACTTTGTCGGCATTGGCGGCATCGGCATGAGCGGCATCGCCGAGGTGCTGATGAATCTTGGCTACACGGTGCAGGGGTCAGATGCCTCCGAGGGCGCCAACGTCAAGCGCCTGCGCGACAAGGGTGCGAAGATTTCCGTCGGTCATGCGGCTGGCAATCTCGGTGAGGCCGAAGTCTTGGTCGTCTCGACGGCGATCAGGCGTGACAATCCGGAACTGGTTGCCGCGCGCGCCAAACGTCTGCCCGTCGTCCGCCGCGCCGAGATGCTGGCCGAGTTGATGCGGCTCAAGCATTGCGTCGCTATCGGCGGTACCCACGGCAAGACCACCACCACGTCGCTGGTCGCCGCGCTGGTCGACGCCGGCGGCTTCGATCCCACGGTGATCAACGGCGGCATCATCGAGGCTTACGGCACCAATGCGCGGCTTGGCGCCGGCGACTGGATGGTCGTGGAGGCTGACGAGTCGGACGGCACGTTTCTCAAGCTTCCCGCCGATGTCGCCATTGTTACCAACGTCGATCCGGAGCATCTCGACCACTTCGGGACCTTCGAGGCGGTACAGGAGGCCTTCCGCGCATTCGTCGAGAACGTGCCGTTCTACGGCTTTGCCGTGATGTGCACGGACCATCCGGTGGTCCAACAACTCGTCGGGCAGATCACCGACCGCCGCGTGATCACCTATGGCGAGAATCCGCAGGCCGATGTGCGCCTGATCGACCTCGACCACGCCGGCGGACAGTCGCGCTTTTCGGTCGTGTTTCGCGATCGTGCCGGCGAGACGATGCACGAGATCAACGCGCTCACGCTGCCGATGCCTGGCCGACACAATGCCCTCAACGCGACAGCCGCGGTCGCGGTCGCGCATGAACTCGGCATTGCCGACGAGCGTATTCGAAAAGCGCTGAGCGGCTTCGGAGGTGTTCGCCGCCGCTTCACGCGCGTTGGCGAATGGAACGGCATTCCGATCATCGACGATTACGGCCATCATCCGGTCGAGATCGCCGCCGTGCTGCGCGCAGCGCGCGAGTCGAACAAAGGGCAGGTGATCGCGGTCGTGCAGCCGCATCGCTACACGCGGCTTGCTTCGCTGTTCGATCAGTTCTCGACCTGTTTCAACGATGCCGACACCGTGATCGTCGCGCATGTTTATGCTGCCGGCGAGAGCCCGGTTGCGGGCGCGGATCGCGATGCGCTGGTGCAGGGCTTGCGCGCGCATGGACACCGGCAGGTCATCCCGCTTGATGGCGCGCAGGACCTTGCGCGCATCGTCAAGCGGCTCGCTCAGCCCGGCGACATCGTCGTCTGCCTCGGCGCCGGAAATATCACGCAATGGGCTTACGCGCTGCCGGGTGAACTCGCCGCCCTAGGAGCGGTGGCGTGAGGCTTCACCGCGTCTCTCGCTTGAGCACGGTGCGTGCAACGCGCACCGCTGTGCTCCCTCCCCCCTTGAGGGGGAGGGGTGGGGAGGGGGGTGGTTGTGACCGTATGAGTTCGCCGTTACCCCCCTCCCTGTCCCTCCCCCGCAGGGGGGGAGGGGACGACGTGGCGCGCTCGGTGCCATGAGCTTCACCGACCTCGTTCCAAACCTGAAGTCGAAGATGCCCGCCTTGCACGGGCGCCTGCTCGCGAACGAACCGCTAGCGCCGCTCACCTGGTTCCGCGTCGGCGGCCCGGCGCAGGTGCTGTTCATGCCTGAAGATGAGGCCGATCTGGCCTATTTCCTCGCACATCTGCCGACGGACGTTCCCGTCGCGGTCGTCGGCCTCGGCTCCAACCTGATCGTACGAGACGGCGGCGTGCCCGGGGTGGTTATCAGACTTGGCCGCGGCTTCAGCAACGTCAAGATCGAGTCTGGCGAGCGCATCCGAGTGGGTACCGCGGTGCCCGACGTCAAGGTGAGCCGGGCGGCGCAGGAGGCCTCAATTAGCGGGCTCGCCTTCTTCCGCGGCATTCCCGGTGCGATCGGCGGCGCGCTGCGCATGAACGGCGGTGCTTATGGCCGTGAGACGAAGGACGCGCTGATCGAAGCGCGCGGCGTTGATCGCGCCGGGTGCGTGCATGTCTTCAAGAATGCCGACATGCACTACACCTATCGCCATTGCGGCGCGCCGGACGACGTCATTTTCACCGAGGGGTTGTTCCAGGGCGGGCGTGGCGACGCAAAGACGATAGCCGCCGAGATGGACAAGATCACAGAGTTGCGTGAGGCGACGCAGCCGATCAAGAGCCGCACCGGCGGTTCGACGTTCAAGAATCCGCCAAGCCACAAAGCCTGGCAATTGATCGATGCCGCCGGTTGTCGCGGTTTCAAGATCGGCGATGCGCAGGTCTCCGAGATGCACTGCAATTTTCTCATCAATCTCGGCGCTGCGACCGCGGCCGATATCGAGACGCTCGGTGAGACCGTGCGTCAACGCGTGAAGGAGAATTCTGGCGTAGAGCTGGAATGGGAAATCAAGCGCATCGGGGTGACGGGTCGCGACTGATTTGAATCCACTTGCGCGGATGCAATTCGGGGCCGCCGCCCTTCGAGGCTCGGCCTGGGGCCGAGCGCGTCAGGGATGAGGGAGAACTCGTCGATGCCGACATACGATTCCATCCTCATTGTCGGTGGCGGCCTCGGCGGCCTCACAGCGGCGCTCGCGCTGGGACAGCGGGGTCATGCGGTGCGCGTGCTTGAAGGCGCTCCGGAGTTCGGCGCCATCGGTTATGGCATCCAGTTCGGTCCCAACGTCTTTCACGCGCTGCATCAACTCGGCGTCGGCAACGAAGTGATCAGGGTGGCTGATTCGCCCCCGGCCGTTGTGATGATCGATGCGCTCAACGGCAGGGAGGTCACGCGGGTTCCGACCGGGCCGTCGTTTCGTGAGCGCTTCAAGTATCCCTACATCATCGTGCACCGTATCGACCTGCACAACGTGCTGCTGGACGCCTGTCGGGAGCATCCCTTAGTCACGCTGGTGCCGGACGCCATGGTGACGCGGTTCGAGGATCGGGGCGATGGCGTATCGCTGACGACCGAGGATGGCCGCACGTTCGAGGGTGCGCTGCTGATCGGCGCCGACGGCATCCACTCGCGCACGCGCGCGACGTTGTTCGACGACGGCGATCCATTGCCGAACGGCTTCATGGCGTTCCGCACTGTCGTACCGATGGCCGAACTCACCGCCGACGTGCCGCGCGATGTAGTGGCGCTGTGGGGAGGGCCGGGCTTCCACATCGTGCACTACCCGTTGCGCCACGGTACGCTGTTCAACCTCGTGGCCGTCTTTCGCAGAACCAGCCACGCCGAGCGTGGCGATATCGCCGCCTATCGTGCCGAGCTTGAACATGCCTACCGCGACGCGCATCCGACGATGAAAGCGCTGCTTGCGATGTTCGACCTGAGCCGGCGCCAGGCCGTGGGGGATCGCGATCCGATTCGCCGCTGGCACGAGGGACGGGTCGTGCTCCTTGGCGATGCCGCGCATCCGACGTTGCAGTCGCTTGCCCAGGGTGCCTGCATGGCGATTGAAGACGGCTTCTGTCTTGCACAATGCGTCGACGAGGCGGCGGGCGACTTCGAACGCGCCTTCCGCCGCTATGAGACAGCGCGCGGCCTGCGTACCGCGCGCGTCACGCTGGAGTCGCGTTATCTATGGGACGTCTACCACGCCGAGGGCATCGATCGCGAAGTCTACTGGCAGATACTGGGAGAGCGCACTGAAGCGGATACCTTCCAGTGCCTCGCCTGGCTCTACGATGGGTTTGCTTTGCCGCGCCAGCTCTCGGAGGCTGGAACGGCCCGTTAGTCCGGCCTCCGCCGGTGCAGTCATTTGATGACTTCGTCGGCGCGGGCAAGGAGCGGTGGCGGAATTTCGATGCCAAGGGCCTTCGCGGTTTTCAGGTTGATCACCAGTTCGATCTTGGTGGGTCGCTCAATCGGCAGGTTTCGCGGCAGTGCCCCTTTGAGGATCTTGTCCACGAAAATTGCCGCGCGACGATAATTCTCGACTGGATCTGGACCGTAGCCGATCAGGCCGCCGGTCTCGACCGCGAGGCGGTGGGAAAAAATCGCCGGAAGCCGCGACTGGATCGCGAGGTCCGCGATACGTCGGCGAAACGTGGCGAACGTCGTGTCCGGAGGAACCAAGAGCGCTTCGGCTCGCGCCTGCGTGAATCGGGCAAACGCACGCTCCAGTTCCTCCGGGCCGCGCAATTCGAACCGGACCAGACTGATCGACGCCTTGGCTGCCGCTGCCTGCACCTCGCGCCATTGCGGCAGGTAGAGCGGGTTCGCAACATTGACCAGAACCGCCACACGGGAGAGTTGCGGCAACAACTCACGCATCAGATCAAGCTGCTTTGCGGCGATCTCCTCGGCAAAACTCATCAGTCCGGTCACGTTGCCGCCAGGTGCGGATATGCTTGCCACCAAGCCGAAGCTGACCGGGTCTGCACTGGTCGCCATCACAATCGGAATCGTGCGCGTGGCGTTGGCTATCGCCAGGTTGGCCGACACCGGGGCTGAGACGATTACCTTCGGATCGAGCCGGACCAGCGCGGACGCAAGGGCAGGAAGCCGCTCAAGAAAGCCGTCGGCAAAGCGGTATTCGTAGCGGATATTCTGGCCCTCGACATATCCGAGTGCACGCATTGCGCCGCGGAAGGCATCATAATAGGGGGCCGTCGAGGCGGCGGAGGAGGCGTTGAAAATAGCGACGAGCGGCGGTAACGGCTGCGCCTGGACTGAGGTGAGGGGCGCATGCCAATACGCTGCTGCCGCGCCGCCGAGGAGATTGACAAAATCGCGCCGTCTCATGTGGGCGGGCCCCGAGCCCAGTGGATCGCGATATCACCTAGTGTCCCGATTCCGAAGTTCGCATCATTCTGCGGCACTGTCGTTTGCGAACTTCGGAATTGAAGGACCAGCAACGTATTGATCTAGTGTGGCTTTGGTTCAGAAGTCCGCATTTCGGACTCGCCGCAAGAATGACGCGGACTTCTGAACCGCCACATTAGTAGGACTGTAGCCTTATTCTTCATGCGTGTGAATTGGATCACATGACATCGCTGATCGACGAGGGACTCTCGACGGGCTGCTCGTTCTCGATTCTATTGGGTGGAAAATGCGAATCATTGATCCACTAGGTTGAGGCCGCACCATGAGCAAGCATGTCGCCGTACTGATGGGGGGCTGGTCGGCCGAACGTGAGGTCTCGCTCCGGTCAGGCAAGGCCTGTGCCGCGGCTCTGGAGCGGCAGGGATATCGCGTAACCCGGATCGACGTCGGACGGGATGTCGCCGCGGTCCTTGCCGCCACCAAGCCCGACGTGGCGCTCAATGTGCTCCATGGCAGCCCCGGCGAAGACGGGACTTTGCAGGGCCTGCTCGAAATCATGGCGATCCCTTACAGCCATTCCGGCGTGATGGCTTCGGCCGTTGCGATGCAAAAGGACGTCGCCAAGGTCTTGTTGCGCGCCGCTGACGTGCCGGTGCCGGAAGGCCTGGTCGCCTCGCGCTTCGAAGCCGCCAAGACGCACCTGCTGCCACGGCCCTATGTCATCAAGCCGATCGCAGAGGGATCGAGCTTCGGGGTATTTATCGTTACCGATGCGCACGATCATCCGCCGCAGGAGCTCTACCGCGAGGATTGGACCTACGGAGAGCGAGTCATCGTCGAACAGTACATCGCCGGCAAGGAGTTGACCTGTGCGGTCATGGGTGACCTGGCCCTCGGTGTGATCGAGATCGTGCCAGTGGTGCGATTTTACGACTACGAAGCGAAATATGCGCCTGGCGGATCGAAACACCTGCTTCCTGCGCCAATTTCATCGTTTGTTTACCAACAGGTCCGCAAATTGTCTTTGGCGGCGCATTGTGCGCTCGGCTGCCGGGGCGTGAGCCGAGCGGACTTCCGCTACGACGAAAGTGTCGAAGGGGGATTGGTCTGTCTAGAGGTCAACACCCAGCCCGGTATGACCGAGACCTCGCTTGTGCCGGAGATGGCGGTGCATGCGGGCATCTCGTTCGATGACCTCGTGCGGTGGATGGTTGAGGACGCCTCGCTCAACCGCTGAAACTGGATTTTGGATTTGCGCGCGCGCGTTGACATAGTCAATTCGGTAGCTCGCTTCGGCCGGCTGATCGACCGCTGGTCGTGGCTGGTGCGCGCCCGGCTGCCGTCAGGCGCGGGCACCGCGGCGGTGGCTGGCTTGATCGCGGCGACCTTGGCCTACGGCGCCGTCAAAGGCGATCACATTCCGGTTGTCGTCGACGCGCTCACGTACATGCGTGACGGAATTGCCGGCAAAGCTGGCTTTCGCATCAGGTCGATCGCGATCGCGGGCAATCTCCACATGAGCCGGGAAGAAATCCTCGCGACGGCCGGTGTCACCGGATCGACCTCGCTGCTCTTCCTTGATGTGAACACGGTTCGTGAGCGGCTGAAGACTAATCCATGGGTCGCCGACGCCAATGTTCTCAAGCTCTATCCCGGTGAATTGCAGATCGGCATCAAGGAGCGCGCGGCCTTCGCGCTCTGGCAGAAGGACGGCCGCGTCTCGGTCATCGCCGCCGACGGCACCTTGCTGGAACGATTTGTCGCCCCGAGCCTGACCGGCCTGCCGCTTGTCGTCGGCAGCGGCGCGCAAGCCAAGGCGAAGGCTTTCCTGACGCTGCTCGATCGTCATCCGGCGATGCGCGACCTCGTGCGCGCCGTCGTCCTGGTCGGCGACCGGCGGTGGAATCTGCGGCTCAAGAACGGCATCGACGTGCAACTGCCGGAGACCGGTGTGGAAACGGCGCTGGCGCGTCTGGTTGAGTTCGAACGTGCGAAGAGCCTGACTACGCGTGACATCGTCTCGATCGATCTTCGGCTGCCCGATCGGGTGACGGTGCGCCTTTCGGATGGCGCCGCGCAGGCCCGCGCCGAGGCGCTCAAGGAGAAGAAGGCGGCAAAGAAGGGGCGAGACGCATGAGCGCGCTCCAGCTAGGCCTCACTCCGAAGATGAAGCCGCTTGCCGCCAACCGCTCGGGACGGATCGCCGTCCTTGATGTCGGCACGAGCAAAGTGGTGTGCCTGATCGGGCGTCTCAAGCCATGCCCGCCGCAGGATGTCCTGCGCGGCCGGACGCACTCGATTTCCATCATCGGATTCGGACACACGCTCGCCCGTGGCATGAAGGCCGGCACCGTGATCGATCTCGCTGCCGCCGAGGCGGCGGTGCGGCAGGCCGTCGATCTTGCCGAACGTTCGGCGAACCTGCAGTTGCAGTCGGTTATCGTCTCGGTATCGGCCGGACGGCCCTCCAGCGAGCTTATTTCGGCATCGATCGAAATCGCGAGTTCGGCGATCTCCGATCGTGAAATCGCCCGGGTCTTGTCGGCCGGCAGCCGCTATTCGATCCGCGAATCCCGCGCGGTGCTGCACTCGCTGCCGATCGGCTACGTGGTCGACAATGCGTCCGGCATCCGTGATCCGCGCGGGATGCTGGCGCGCAAATTCGGCATCGACATGCACGTCGCCACCACCGACGTCTCGGTCGCGCGCAACCTCATGCTGGGAGTCGAACGTAGCCACCTCAATGTCGAAGCCATGGTGGCAAGCCCCTACGTGGCCGGGCTTTCCGTGCTTGCCGACGACGAAGCCGACCTTGGCGCCGCGGTGATCGACATGGGCGCGGGCACGACAACGCTCGCCGTGTTCAGCGGCGAGCAATTCATCCATGCGGACGGTTTTGCACTCGGCGGCCACCACGTGACGATGGACATTGCCCGCGGCCTTAATGCCCGTGTCGCCGATGCGGAGCGCATCAAGACGCTTTATGGCAGCGTGCTGACCGGCGCAGCCGACGAACGCGATATGTTCGCGGTGCCGTCGGTCGACGCCGACGACGGTGAGATCCCGCAATTCGTGTCGCGCGCAAATCTCGTTCGCATCGTCAAGCCGCGCATCGAGGAAATCCTGGAGATCGTGCGCGATAAGCTCGCGGCGTCGCCGTTCGCGGCCGAGCCGCGCGGCCGCGTCATCCTTACCGGCGGAGCGAGCCAGCTCACTGGCCTGAGCCGCCTTGCCGGACAAATTCTCGGCCGGCCGGTGCGAATCGGACGGCCGCTTGGCATAGCGGGACTCCCCGAGGAAGCGAAAGGTCCGGCATTTGCCGTCGCCACGGGCCTCTTGAATTACCCGCAGGTGGCGCATCTCGAGCATTTTGAACCGCGGCGAACGCGGCACTCGGAGACAGGAAAGGGCGGCTATATCGCACGGGTCGGACGATGGCTTCGCGAGAGCTTCTGATGACCCCCGACCCCCAGATCCATCGGCCGGTGGCGGACCGGCCCGACCCGGTGTGACTTCCGCGTTATGAAGAGGCAGACATGACCATCAACCTGAAGATCCCCGATATCCGTGAACTCAAACCGAGGATTACCGTGTTCGGGACGGGCGGTGCCGGCGGCAACGCCGTCAACAACATGATCACCAGCGGGCTGCAAGGTGTCGACTTCGTTGTCGCCAACACCGACGCGCAGGCGCTCACCATGTCGAAGGCCGAGCGCATCATTCAGATGGGCGTGGCGACCACCGAAGGGCTTGGTGCCGGCTCCCAGCCGGAAGTCGGGCGCGCGGCGGCCGAAGAGGTGCTCGACGAGATTCGCGATCACCTGCAGGGCGCGCACATGTGCTTCGTGACCGCCGGCATGGGCGGCGGCACCGGGACGGGTGCGGCGCCGGTCGTGGCCCGTTGCGCCAAGGAGGCGGGCATCCTCACGGTCGGCGTGGTCACCAAGCCGTTCCATTTCGAGGGCGTGCGGCGCATGCGGGTGGCCGAAGCCGGCATCACCGAATTGCACAAGGTGGTCGATACCCTGCTCATCATCCCGAACCAGAACCTGTTCCGGGTGGCGAACGAGAAGACGACCTTCGCCGACGCCTTCGCGATGGCCGACCAGGTGCTCTACTCGGGCGTGGCCTGCATCACCGACCTGATGGTGAAGGAAGGCCTGATCAATCTCGACTTCGCCGATGTCCGCGCCGTCATGCGCGAGATGGGCAAGGCGATGATGGGCACGGGCGAGGCCTCCGGCGAGAAGCGCGCGCTTTCGGCCGCCGAAGCCGCGATCTCGAACCCGCTGATCGATGACGCCTCCATGAAGGGCGCGCGCGGTCTGCTGATTTCCATCACGGGCGGCAAAGACCTCACCCTCTATGAGGTTGACGAGGCGGCCACCCGGATTCGCGAGGAGGTTGACCAGGACGCCAACATCATCGTCGGCGCGACCTTCGACGAGAATCTGGACGGCATCATCCGGGTGTCGGTCGTGGCGACCGGCATCGAGCAGGCGGCGATGGCACAGCGGCCGGTCGCGGCGGCTGAAGCGCGCATTGCCGAAGTCACGCAAAAGCTGCGCGCCGATGTCCGCGCCGAACGTCCGGAGCGGGCAGAGCGTAGCGAGGCGCCGCGGCCGGCGTCTATCGCAACGCCGGTTGCAAACAACAGCCAGCCCACGGCCAACTCCGAGGCGATCGAGATGGCAGCCAAGGCGGCGGTGGCCGCTGCGGTCCTGCCAATGACCTCGATCGAGGATGTGACGATCCGGCCGATGCCGCCGAAGCCGTCCTTGTTCCCGGAGCCGCAAGCGCCGATGTCCGATGATCCGCCGGCACCCCGCACCTTCATTCCGCCAGCGCCGGAGCGCGCGGCTGGACGTCCACGGATGCCCCGGATCGACGAATTGCCGATCCCGGGTCAAAGGGAACTGCGCGCTAAGCGGGGTGAAGCTCCCGAGGTCGAGAGCCCCGAGAAGCGCCGGGGTGGCCTGCTGCGGCGTCTTGCTGCCGTGGGTCTTGGGCGGCGCGAGACCGAGGAAGACGAAAGGCCGGCCAGCAACGTCAGGCCGGTGCGACCGATGCCGCGGCCGGCCGACCGCGCGGCCATGCCGCCCCCGCCGCCCCGGCCTGCGATGGCTCGTCCGCCGGAGCCGCGGGGACCGGAGCCGGTCTCCGAATATGCCAAGCGGCCGCCGCATCAGGGGCTCGATCCGCACGGACGCCAAGCGCCTGTGCATAATATCGTGGACGACGACCAACTCGACATCCCTGCATTCCTGCGCCGGCAGGCAAACTGATCGGCCGATGGAAACCCGGTCCCGGCAGCCAGCCGGGACCGTCGCTCTTAACGGCGTCAATATTTTCTAATACTTTGATTTAATTTAACTATTTCTCTCAATCGGAACGGTGGCTGGCCTTCCGTCATGTCGTGCGCGATGTTGAGAGGCGGGTCGCATGCCTGTCATATTCCCACTTAGGGACACGCTGGGTGCCCTGGAATGCGGCCAAACCCCAGTAACAGTTGGTAAAGAAGCGTGAGTTGGACTTTGGCCGTTCCCCAGCTAAGGTGCTTCTTGCAAAGGGGATTTTGTCGGGGGACAGCGCGGCGGAAAATCTTGCCCGCAAATTCGCACAGCCTTAACGGTGGCAGTAATGCGACCGACGTCGCCCGCGTAATCAGCCCGATGCCGTCCGCTTTCGGCGGTAACAGAGTTTGTGGGACGGGAGTATGAAAGTCGGTAGGCAAACTACGCTTCGCGACCATACCGCGTTGTGCGGGGTCGGCGTTCATTCTGGCTTGCCCGTCACGTTGACATTTCATCCGGCCGAATCTGACACCGGCCTGCGGTTCATCCGGACGCAAGCCGGTGGACGGTCCGGGCGTGAAATCACCGCCGATATGGACGCGGTGACGGCGACCGAATTCGCGACTGTTCTGGGTGATGAAACCGGACCGATCGTATCAACCGCCGAACATGTGCTGGCATCTCTGCGCGGTCTCGGCGTCGATAACGCCATTGTCGAGATCGACGGGCCGGAAGCCCCGATCATGGACGGCAGCGCGGCGCCTTTCGTGGCTGCAATCGATCAGGTCGGCCTCGAAGTGCTTGATCGGCCCAGGCGTTACATTCGCGTGCTCAAGCCAATCCAGGTCGCCATGGGCGACGCCTTCGGAGAAATCAGGCCGAACACTCGCGGGTTCCGCATCGAGGCGGAAGTGGATTACGGCCACCCGTTGATTGGGCGGCAATCGCTCGCGATCGATGTGAAGCCGGAAACGTTTCGCCGCGAGATCGCGCGGGCTCGAACGTTCGGTTTCATGCGCGACGTCGCGGCGCTGTGGAACGCCGGTTACGCGCTTGGTGCGTCGCTTGAGAACACGCTTGTTGTGACCGACAATCGCATCCTCAATCCGGAAGGCACCCGCTTTCCCGATGAATTCGTCCGTCACAAGGTGCTGGACGCAGTCGGCGACCTCGCTCTGGCGGGAGCGCCGTTGCTCGGCACGTACCGTCTGGTGCGCGGCGGCCACAAGCTCAACCATGCAGTGCTGTGCGCGCTGATGTCCGACAAGAGCGCGTGGACCTGGGTCCAGGGCGAGGCAATCGCGCCTGCACGCGGCCATGCGGATGTTACCGGCGTTGCGGCGGCGTTCGGACCGGATCTATCCTGATCCGGCGCGGGTCGGGACTGATTCACAGGGTTAACAAGCGGTTCCGCTTGCCATATTCCGGGCAGAATGTCGGCCTATTTTTCCGCTTAAGCTATGGGTTATCGGGGTGTTTGGCCGGTAGGGGACATCAAGCTTCCGGCCAGGTATCGTAAGCGCTTCAGGCTGAGTGGACACCGGTTTGGCCGCCAGAGAGGTGCGCTCGCTCACTGAGTTGGCGCGCGTTCGGACGCAGAACCAGTTACCGTTTGGCAGACGCGCGCTAGGGGGCGGGGTCTCCGAACCATGAACTTGGGCTTTACGCGCAATCGTATCGGGTTGTCTCGGCGCGCGCTGGCGCATGCTGCGGCACTCTCGCTTGTCGTTGCCGCGCTGGGCGGCTGCAGCCTGTGGAACAAGGACGTCGCCATTCCGGACGAGCCGGCCGACAAGCTCTATAACGAGGGACTTTTCATCCTCAACAATAAGAAGGACCCCAAGCAGGCGGCGAAAAAATTCGAGGAAGTCGATCGCCAGCATCCGTATTCGGAGTGGGCGCGCAAATCGCTGATTATGACGGCCTACGCGAACTACGAAGCACGCAACTACGAAGACTCGATCAGCGCCGCAAAGCGTTATGTTGCGCTCCATCCCGGAAGCCCGGACGCCGCCTACGCGCAATACCTTATCGGATCGTCCTATTTCGACCAGATCGCGGAAATTTCGCGTGATCAGGGCGGCGCCGAAAAGGCGGTCGAAGCGCTCAACGAGGTTTCGCGCAAATATCCGACCAGCGAGTACGCCGCTGCTGCCAAGCGCAAGATCGAGATTGCGCGCGATCAGCTTGCTGGCAAAGAGATGGACGTCGCGCGCTACTACATGGACAAACACGACTATACGGGCGCGATCAATCGCTTCAAGATCGTGGTAACCCGCTATCAGACGACGCGCCATGTCGAGGAGGCGCTGTTGCGGTTGACGGAGGCCTATCTGTCGCTTGGCATCATCGACGAAGCGCAGACCTCGGCGGCCGTGCTGGGCCACAACTTCCCCGACAGCCGCTGGTACAAGGACGCCTACGAGCTTGTGCAGTCGCGCGGTTTGCAGCCGTCGGAAAACAAGGGCTCGTGGATCAGCCGGGCGTTCAAGCTCAGCTAGACAGCCCCAGCGAACTTACGCACAACTTGATGGCCGGCCTTGTGCCGGCCATGCGCGCCTCTGATGATAGCGAATCTGCGCGGCACGGGCGGCCGGATGGGTCCGGGCTGCCGGCGCGCAAGTTGAGAACTTTCATGCTGGCCCGGCTCTCGATCCGCGATATCGTCTTGATTGATCGGCTCGACCTCGATTTCGCATCCGGCCTCGCGGTGCTCACTGGGGAGACCGGGGCGGGGAAGTCGATCCTGCTCGATGCTTTCGCACTTGCGCTCGGCGCGCGCGGGGACGCCGCCCTGGTGCGGCAGGGGGCCGAACAGGGGCAGGTCACGGCAGCCTTCGAGTTGCCGGCCGCGCACGCGGTGCGCGCACTGATGGATCAGAACGATATCCCAGCCGAGGACGAATTGATCCTGCGCCGAGTCCAGCTTGCCGACGGCCGCACCCGCGCTTTTGTCAACGATCAGCCGGTGAGCGTGCAGGCGCTGCGGACGCTCGGTGCTGCGCTGGTCGAAATCCACGGCCAGCACGACGAGCGCGCGCTGGTCGATGCGGCAAGCCACCGCGCACTGCTCGATGCTTATGGCGCGCTCGAAGCCGACGCCCAGGAGGTCTCGCGGCGCTGGGACGAACGGCGCGCGACGGAAGCCGAATTGGCCAAGCTGCGCGCCGAGGTCGAGCGTGCGCGGCGCGAGGCCGATTGGCTGCGTCACGCCGTCGAGGAATTGCAATCGCTTAGTCCCGAGCCGGACGAGGAAACGGCGCTCGCCGGGAAGCGGGCCGCCATGATGGCGGTCGAGAAGGTGGTGGGCGATCTGCGCGATGCCCACGATGCGGTGTCGGGCGGTGGCTCGCCGGTCCCGGCGCTGTCGGCCACGCTGCGCAGGCTCGCGCGCCGTGCCGCGCAGGCGCCGGCGCTGATCGAGCCAGCCGTGAAGGCGCTCGATGCGGCGCTGACGGCAATCGAGGAGGCGAGCGGTCATCTTGAAAGCGCGCTCCGGTCGGCCGATCACGACCCGCGCGAGCTCGAGCGGATCGAGGAGCGGTTGTTTGCGCTGCGGGCGGCGGCGCGCAAATACGCCGTGCCGGTCGACGGTCTCAACGCACTGGCGGTGCGTCATGCCGCGGAGCTCGGCCTGATCGATGCGGGCGCCGAGCGGCTCGTGGCGCTGGAAAAGCAATCTGACGAAGCCCAGCAACGTTACCGGGACGCGGCGGCCGCGCTGTCCGGCGCGCGCCGCAAGGCCGCCGAAAAGCTCGACAAGGCCGTCAATGCGGAACTCAAGCCGCTCAAACTTGAACGCGCGAGATTTTCCACCGAGATCGTGAGCGAGCCGGATGCCGGCGGCCCGCACGGCATCGACCGCGTCGAATTCTGGGTGCAGACCAATCCGGGCACGCGGCCCGGCCCGCTCATGAAGGTCGCCTCGGGCGGCGAGCTCGCGCGTTTCCTTTTGGCTCTCAAGGTGGTGCTGGCGGACCGCGGCTCGGCGCCGACGCTGGTGTTCGACGAGATCGACACCGGCGTCGGCGGCGCCGTGGCGGATGCCATCGGCGTGCGTCTGGCGAGATTGTCGCGCCGCGCGCAAGTCGTCACCGTCACCCATGCGCCGCAGGTGGCGGCGCGCGCCGACCGGCACTATCTCATCAGCAAGAGCACGCTGGATAAGGGCAAGCGCGTCGCGACCCGCGTCGTCGAAGTCGCGGCCGAGCGCCGGCGTGAGGAGATTGCCCGCATGCTGGCCGGTGCCGAGATTACCGCCGAGGCGCGGGCGGCGGCCGAGCGGCTGATCAAGGCGGCGAGCTGAGATGGCGCGGCGCGCTGCCTCCGCGAAGAGCGGCGACGTTACGCAAGTCGCCGTCGAGGACCTGACCGAGAAGCAGGCCAAGGCCGAGCACGCGCGTCTCGGAAGCGAGATCGCCGCACACGATCGGCGTTATTACCAAGAAGACGCGCCTGAGGTTTCGGACGCCGAGTACGACGCGTTGCGTCAGCGATACGCGGCGATCGAAGCGCGATTCCCTGAACTCCGCACGCTCGAAAGCCTCTCGCTCAAAGTTGGTGCCGCGCCATCGGGTCGCTTCGCCAAGGTGCGTCACGCGGTTCCGATGCTCTCGCTCGACAACGCGTTCAGCGAGCAGGACGTCATCGATTTCGTCGCCCGTATCCGTCGATTTCTCAGGCTGAGCGACGACGAGAAACATCACCTTCAGCGCTGAGCCGAAGATCGACGGGTTGTCGATGTCGCTGCGCTACGAGGAGGGGATGCTTGTGACCGCCGCCACCCGCGGCGACGGATTCGAGGGCGAGGACGTCACCGCCAACGTCAGAACGCATCAAGGACGTGCCGCAGAAGCTCAAGGGCAAGGACGTGCCGCCCGTGTGCGAGGTGCGCGGCGAAATCTACATGACCAAGGCCGCGTTCCTTGCACTCAATGAACGCCAGAAAGCGGCGGGCGACACCATCTTCGCCAATCCGCGGAATTCAGCCGCGGGCTCATTGCGCCAGAAGGACCCGAGCTATCACCGCCTCGCGCCCGCTCGGCTTCTTCGCCTATGCCTGGGGCGAGATGAGTGAGATGCCGGCCGACACGCAATCCGGCATGATCAAGTGGTTCGAATCCTGCGGCTTCAAGACAAATCCGCTCACCAGAATCTGCCACACGGTCGAAGAACTGCTCGCCTTCCACCGTGAGATCGAAGCGCAGCGATCGCACCTCGACTACGACATCGACGGCGTCGTCTACAAGGTCGATCGCCTCGATTGGCAGGAGCGGCTCGGTTTCGTCTCGCGCGTGCCACGCTGGGCGATTGCGCACAAATTCCCGGCCGAGCAGGCAACGACGGTGGTGCGTGATATTGAAATCCAGGTCGGCCGGACCGGCGTGCTGACCCCGGTCGCCAAGCTCGAGCCGGTCGGCGTTGGCGGTGTGATCGTGCAGAATGCGACGCTGCACAATGAGGACTACATCCAGGGCATTGGGGCAAGCAGCGAAGTCTTGCGTGAAGGCCGCGACATTCGTATCGGCGACACCGTCATCGTCCAGCGTGCCGGCGACGTCATTCCGCAGGTCCTGGATGTCGTCATGGACAAGCGGCCGAAGAGCGCCAAGCCCTATCATTTTCCGAAGAAGTGCCCGTGCCCGCTGCACACCGAAGTGGTGCGCGAAACGACCGCAACCGGTGAAGAAGGCGCGCGCGCCCGGTGCACCGGCGAGTTCGCGTGTCCGTATCAGAAGATCGAGCATCTCAAGCTGTTCGTTTCCCGCCGCGCGTTCGACATCGAGGGGCTGGGCGAAAAGCAGATCGAACTGTTCTTCGAGCAAGGCTGGATCAAGGAGCCCGGCGATATCTTCACACTCGAAGCCCGCAACGCGACGATCAAGCTCGAAGACGTCGAAGGCTTCGGCGAAACGTCCGTTCGCAATCTCTTCAACGCCATCCAGGTAAGGCGGGAAATCTCGCTCGAACGTTTCATCTATGCACTCGGCATGCGCCACGTCGGAGAAACCACGGCGCGCGCGCTCGCCCGCGGCTACGGCTCGTGGCAGGCGTTCCACGATGCCTGCCTGAAGCTCGTTGACGGCGACGACGAGGCGCGGGCCGAAATGGATAACCTCGATCAGATCGGCGAGACGGTGATCGAGAGCCTCGCTGCCTATTTCGGCGAGGCGCACAACCGCGGCATCGTCGAGCGCCTCACCGCGCAGGTGACCATTCTCGATGCTGAGCAACCTGCCGCGCGGTCCCCGGTTGCCGGCAAGACTGTCGTGTTCACCGGATCACTGGAGAAGATGACGCGCGACGAAGCCAAGGCGATGGCCGACCGCCTCGGAGCTAAGACTGCCGGTTCGGTATCCAAGAAGACAGATTACGTTGTCGCTGGTCCCGGCGCCGGGTCTAAGCTCGGCAAGGCAAAAGAATTCGGCGTCAGCGTCCTCACCGAAGATGAGTGGTTCGATCTCATTGGTGAAAAGCGCTGACGCCGCAATCAGAATTTACAAAAAATTGTAGTCGCTAGAGACGTCCGGTCAGCGCCAAGACAACGACGATCAGGAGAATCAGGCCCAGACCGCCGCCCGGCCCATAGCCCCAGCCGCGGCTGTAGCCCCAGGTCGGAAGCGCGCCGATCAGCGCAAGAATCAACACGACGATCAGAATGGTCGTAAGCATGGCGTAGCCCTCGTTCAGATGAACTGTGGCCGAATAACGCCAGACGCACGCGAAAGTTCCGCGCGCTCAAATGCGTCGAATGAAAATGAAAACCGCGACGCCAGTTGCGATGCCGAAAAACAGCATCAGCAGCAGCATCGGCATCCCACTCGACGCGCCGCCGAGTATGTGACCGGAGATCTGCGCGGCGGCGGCTCCGATCGACATCTGGATGAAACCCGTCATCCCCGACGCCGTGCCGGCGACCTGCGGGCGGATGCTCACCGCGCCGGCGATAGATGTCGGCAGCAGAAGGCCATTGCCGAGGCCGACGATGATCTGCGGGATGAAGATCGTCGCCATCTCCCAGCCCGGGAAGGCGAGGTAGACAAAGATGGTGATCAGGCAGCCGACGACGGTGGCCGCGATGCCCCACCAGATCAGCGTGTCGATGCTGAAGCGGCCGCTTAGCCGCGACACCGTGAAGTTTCCGGCCATGAAACCGAACGCCGGCAGAAAGAACCACAATCCGTATTCGGCTGACGTGCGTCCGAGCATGGTGACGGCGACATGCGGCGCCCCGCCGAGGAAGCTGAAGAACGGTGCCGAGCCCAGGCCGGCGCACAGCGCATAACCGAAGAAACGCCGGTTTGCGGTGAGTGCCTTGAGGTCCGAAAGAAAATGCCCGTTGCCGCCCGGCACCGTGGAAAACTTGCGGGTCTCGGGCAGTGCGATCAAGACCCACAGAAACACCGCGCCGGTGAAGGCGGCGACGAAGATGAAGATCGACGTCCAGCCGAACAGCGTATCGAGGATACCGCCGATGAGCGGCGCCATCATCGGCATCAGCACGACGACCGAAGTGACCAGCCCGATCATCGAGGCGGCGCGCTCGCGGTCGTAGAGATCGCGGATGATCGCGCGGCTGATGCTCTGGCCGGTCGAAGCGCCAAGCGACTGCACGACGCGCGCGACGACGAGGCCGCCGATCGTCATCGCGAAGATGGCCGCGGTACTCGCCAGTGTCGCGATCGCGAGCCCGGCGATCACCACCGGCCGCCGGCCGAAACGGTCGGACAGCGGTCCGAACACAAGCTGCGCGACCGCGAGCCCCATGAGATAGAGCGAAATGGTGAGTTGGACGCTCGCCGCATCGGTGTTGAACTTGGCGACGAGGCCCGGGATCGCCGGCACCAAAATGTTGAGCGACATCGAGCCCACGCCCGACATCGCAATCAGGATTGCGATCAGGTTCCAGGGCGTGCGGATTGCTGCGCCGCCTGTGGGGTCGGTCATGGGTGCGTTCAAAGGGTGTTCCGAGGGTTCAAGGTCGCCCCACCGGGCGGGTCGCGGCGGCGAGCCAGGTCCGCGTCTCCGAATCGACCAGTGGCCCCAGAGTCGCCGCGACGCGGGCGTGATAGCGGTCGAGCCAGGCGGTCTCTTCGGCAGTCAGCATTTGCGGCACGACCAGCCGAAGGTCGATCGGCGCGAGCGTAATGGTCTCGAACGCATTGAGCGTCTTCTCAGCGCCGGGGACCGGCGGCGCAGCCTCGACCACCAGCACCAGGTTCTCGATGCGGATGCCGTAGGCGCCGGTCTTGTAGTAGCCCGGCTCGTTCGACAGGATCATGCCGCGCTTGAGTGGCGTCGTGCCGAGCTTGGAGATACGCGCGGGGCCCTCGTGCACCGACAGGTAGCTGCCGACGCCGTGGCCGGTACCGTGATCGAAGTCGAGGCCGGCTTCCCACAGGAACTGGCGGGCAAACGAATCGAGTTGCGCGCCGCTCGTGCCGTCGGGAAACACCGCACGCGCGATCGCAATGTGGCCCTTGAGCACGCGGGTGAACCGGTCGCGCATTTCCGCGTTCGGCTCGCCGACCGCGATGGTGCGCGTAATGTCGGTGGTGCCGTCCTCATACTGCGCGCCGGAATCGATGAGGAAGAGTTCGCCGGGCCTGATCGTCCGGTCGGTCTTGGCGGTGACGCGGTAGTGGACGATGGCGCCATCGGGGCCGGCGCCGGAGATCGTCGGAAACGACACGTCCTTGAGCAGGCCAGTGTCACGGCGGAAGCTTTCCAGTGCCTTGACGGCCTCGACCTCGGTCAGTTTGCCGTGCGGCGCTTCACGGTCGAACCAGGCGAGAAAGCGCGTCACGGCGGCGCCATCGCGCGCCTGCGCGGCGTGCGCGCCGGCAATCTCCACCGGGTTCTTTACCGCCTTCATCAGCGCAGTCGGATCGGCGCCCTTGGTGACGGTTCCGCCATGTCGCGTAATAAGTCGCGCCAGCGCATCTGAGGCGGTGGCCTGATCGAGCCGCACGGTCTTTTTGTTGCTGCCCAATGCCGCGAGGTCGCGCTCGAAATCGCCGGGCTCGCGCACGTCGGCAAACTCTTCCAGGCGGTGGCGAACGTCGTTCGAGAGCTTGCGGCCGTCGACATAGAGCGATGGGCGTCCCTCGCGCGGCACGATGGCGAAGCACAGCGGCAGCGGCGTGTGCGAGACGTCCGAGCCTCGGATGTTGAAGATCCAGGCCACCGCATGCGGATCGGAGACGACAAGCGCATCGGCCTTGAGTTTGGCGATCTCGGTATGCACGCGCCCAAGCTTGGCGGACGCGTCCTCGCCGGCGAATCGTGCATCATGCAAGATCACCGGCCCGAGCGGCGGCGGCGGCCGGTCGCACCAGACCGCGTCGATCAGATCGGGCTCGACTGCCACCAGCGTGGCGCCGGCCGCGGCGCATGCCTTGGCAAGCTTCTCGGCGCCCTCGACGGTGTGCAGCCAGGGGTCGTAACCGATACGCTCCCCGGCAGAGAGATTTTGCTCGATCCATTGGCTGGGTGGCGTCTCGATCAGATGCGCAATCGAAAACAGCGTGGGATCGACCTGGTCGCGCACCTGGAGCGTGTAGCGGCCGTCAACGAAAAGCACCGCGCGATCCATCAGGACGATGGCCGCGCCGGCCGACCCCGTGAATCCGGTCAGCCAGGCAAGGCGCTCCTCGCTGGCGGGAACGTATTCGTTCTGCTGCCGGTCGGCGCGTGGCACGATCAGGCCGGTCAATCCGCGGCGCGCAAGTTCCGTGCGTAGCGCGGCGACCCGCGCGCCGGTCGCCGCACGGTCGCTTGCATCGTCGAATGACTGGAAGCGCGCTTCGAACATGACGGCAATCTATGGGGCACGCCGCAGGGCGGCAATGCTTCCCGCGCATGGCAGGGACGGTCCGTGCTGCTTACGCACGACAGATTGCTCCGCCAGCGGCTTGCGCAACGAGCGAAAATGTCGCCATAGGGCGCTGGGCGATAACAACAATTTCATGTGAGTGTCGCAGAGGAGTCATGCAGTGCGGCGTCTCCTTGGCTGGCGCAGCCAAGCGTAAATACGGCGCAAGAGTCTGGAGGAAGACCAGGAGGTGTCCTGCAACTTGTATTGGAGAGACACCGATGACGGACATCGTCTATGGCGGCGTAGCAACGCCGCCGGCTGCAGTCAACGCGACTGCGCAGAACAAGTCGGAACGCAAGAGCCTGCTGCGGCGCTTCTACGATCGCCTGGTCGAATCGCGTTGGCGTATGCGCGCCAGGAGGTGGCACGCTATACTCACTTGGCGCCGCAAGGCACGCGGATCCTGGCCGACTTCACCCGCGCACACGAGGACGGACCGCCACACGCCTAGTCGGCTTGCGCTCCAGCACGAGCGTGATCCAGCCATCGAGCGGAATGCGGCGCGCGAGCGCGAGGCCGTGCGGCAGATAGGCGCCGAGCGCGGGGCGCGCCTGGGTTTCCAGCAGTCCTGACAGCACGATGTATCCGCCTGGGGCGACGAGGCGCGCGATGGGTGCGGCGAGCTGCCTGAGCGGCGCGAGCAGGATATTGGCAAACACGATCGCGAACGGTGCGCGCGCCCGGAACCGGCGGTCGCGCAGGCCCGCGGTATGCACGATCTCGATCCGGGCACCGGCCCGGTTCAGACGCGCATTTTCGCGGGCGGTTCGCACCGCGCGCAGGTCGACGTCGCTTGCAAGCGCGGGCTGGCGCAATGATTTGATCGCCGCGATGGCGAGAACGCCGGTTCCGGTGCCGACATCGAGTGTCCGGCCGCGCGGCCGCTTTTTGATGATCCGGTCGAGCGCCAGGAGGCAACCGCGGGTGGTGGCGTGGTGGCCGGTGCCGAAAGCCAGCCCGGCCTCGATTTCGATACCGATGCGGTTGGATTGTATGCGGGCGCGGTCGTGCGACCCATACACCACAAATCGGCCGGCCTCGACTGGCTGCAGGCCGTCGAGGCTTTTCCGCACCCAGTCGGTCGGCGCCAGCGATTCGAACGTGAGCGAATCTGCGGCCTCGGTCCCGGCCGCCAGGGCGACCAGGGAACGGACCGCCGCCTCATCGGGCGGTTCACGAAAATAGAGCGCGAGGGGCCAGCGCCCGTCGCGGTCCTCGTAGGCGGATACCACGACGTCCTCGGGATCGAAGCTCTCCGCCAGCACATCGAGCAATAGGCGTGCGGCAGCCGCATCGGCGGACAGCCGTGCAACGGTCGCTGCGCCGGGAAGAACGGAAACATCGGACATCAGGGCGGTTTTTCCTATGAGTTCCCGCAGTTCACGCGAGATGATCCACCGATGGACGATCCGTTATCCACCGGACCATCGGGTCGTTGTCCAGAGCATATCCCCAGCCTTTACGGGTGGTTGTGACCAGACTTTTGCACGGATTCTACCAGCCATTTCCACAGGGCTGATCCGCACGGCCGGGGTTTCCTGCGGGCGATGAAAGCCGTAGGTTGCCGCCAACAACGGGAGGGGAGGCTCCCCGGCGGTCGCAATCCGCCGCAGACAAGAACGCGTCCGTCAGATCAACGTGCAATCAGTCGAAACCAAATCGTCCTGGATCGTCGCATCGGTCGTTCTCCTGATCCTGGCGCTCTCGTTTGGCGCTCCGTGGATCACGGTCGTTGCGCTCAAGGAGATCGCGGCCGAGACCGGCGGGCTGCGCTCGGTTCCCGCATTGAGTGGTGCGCTCGCCTGGATCGGCTTCGGCTCCGGCGGCATCGTGATGGGGCAGATCGCCGAGCGGACCGGTGTGCGCTGGACGGTCATTTTCGGTGCGGTGATGATCTGCATCGGGCTTGCACTCTCGAGCCGGGGTGAGACTTGGCAACTCTATGTCGGTCAGGGCGTATTCGTAGGGTTCCTCGGCATCGGTGGGATGAATTCGCCGTTCTATGTGTATGTGAGCCGCTGGTTCGATCGCCGCCGGGGCTCGGCGCTCGCGTTGATTTCCAGCGGCGCCTATCTCGCCGGCGCCGTCTGGCCTTTAATCTTCGAGCGCGCCATCGCGTACTTCGGATGGCGACAGACCATGCTGTATTACGGCTTGATGGAGATCGCCGTGGTCATTCCGCTGGCGATCATCTTTCTCCGGCAGCCGCCCGAGTTGACGCAGCTGCGCGGCGCGCTGCCGATGTCGTCCAGCGAACGCGCCGTGATGGGCTGGCCGCCTAACGTTGTCTATTCGCTGATTGCGTCCGCGATCATCTTCTGCTGCATTCCGATGGCAATGCCGCAAGGCCACCTGCCGGCGTTTTGCAGCGATCTCGGAATTCTGCCCTCGCACGGCGCCGCGATGCTGTCGGTGCTGCTCGGCGCGGGCTTCCTGAGCCGGCAATTCTGGGGATGGGTGGCCGATCATATCGGCGGGCTCACGACCGTGCTGGTGGGATCGTCCTTTCAGATCATCGCGATGGCGGCTTTCCTGACGACGCAGGACGAGATCGGGCTGTTTACGATCGCGGCCCTGTTCGGACTGGGCTTTGCCGGGATCATTCCGGCCTATGTGCTCGCCATCCGGCAGCTTTTTCCGGCATCGGAAGCCTCGTGGCGGATCCCGACCCTGCTGCTGTTCAGCGGGATCGGCATGGCGACCGGCGGATGGCTGGCCGGCGTGCTCTACGATTACTTCGGCTTCTACGCGCCGGCGTTCGCCGCCGGCGTCGCCGCCAACGCGGTCAACCTGGTGATCGTCGGCACGCTGGTGTTTCGGCAGAAGCGCTCTCGCCGCGTGGCAATGGCTTAGCGGAATAGCTCAGCACGCCACTGGCGTCAGTCCTTCATGGTCCGTCGTTCTATCTCGACCAGCTTGTCGAGCCCGGTGGTTGCCTGCGCGACCTTCATGAACGCGCCGACGCCGCCCTTGCCCATGAACGGATCGACCTTGCCCTGGGCGAGGCATGCGTAGGATTGCTGCACCGCCTTGATCATTGCGGCAAACGCGCTGCCCGACGAAGCCGCGAGCCGATAGCCGAGCTTGGCGAATTCATGCTCCTTGAGCGGGAACTCCGCAAAGCCATCCGCCGGCGCGAACTGCATCAGCGGCGGCGGCAGCCGCTCGCCGATTTTGCGGATGTCATCGGCATCGCGCGCGTAGACGAAAATCATGTCGGCGCCGGCCTTTTTGAAGGCCTCGCCACGGCGAAGCGCCTCGTCAAGACCATTCAGGCGGATGGAATTGGTGCGGGCGACGATGAGCATGTCGGGATCGGTGCGCGCCGCGACCGCGGCCTTGACCCGCTCGACCATGAATTCGGTCGGCACCAGGTGCTCGATGCCGAGATGATGCTCCGCGCGGCGCGGCAGCACCTGGTCCTCGATCTCAATCGCCTCGAAGCCCGCGGCTTCAGAGAGTGCGACGGTGCGGTGCATGTGCATCGGGTCGCCCCAGCCGCCGCCGGCGTCGAGCACGATCGGCAGTTTGCAGGCCGCGCGCATGTCGACGGCGACCTGCGCCATCTCGGGCAGCGTAATATTGGCCTCGGTCACGCATTTGTACCAGCCGAGCGAGCCGCCGCTCAGGTAGACCGCCTTGAAGCCCGCTTCCTCGGCGAGCCGCGCCATGATCGGATTGAGCGCGACCGGCGCGACGATGAGATCGTTGCCGCTGATGAGTTCCTTGAGTTTCTGCACGTAGGCTCCTGTTGACGCTGTTTTCGCGGGCGATAACAATCTTAGGTCAATTCTGCATCGCGCCGCTCGCCTTGATCGGCACCGCCCATTTATCGACCTCGCTGCGCACGAACTTGCCGAGGTAGTCGGGCGTCCGGCGCTCTGGCGCCGGGACGATCAGGCCGAGGGTGCGCAGGCGCGCGCTGAACGCGGGATTATCCATGACTTTGCGCATAGCGGCGCTGAACTTGTTCACCACGTCCGGCGGCGTGTTCTTGGGAAGGAACGCCGCGTTCCAGGTGTAAGCGTCGAAATCCTTCAAACCTTGCTCGTGCGCGGTCGGCAGGTCGGGCAGGATCGGCGAGCGCTCACGCGTCAATGCCGCCAGCGCCTTGACCCTTTGCGACTCCAAAGCTTGTCCGACGGTGGAAGCGATGTTGCAGAGATAATCGATGCGCCCGGCGATCAGGTCGGACTGCGCCGGTCCGCCGCCGCGATAAGGCACATGGATGGTTTCGATGCCGATGGTCTGGTTGAGCAACACGCAACCGATGTGCGACGAGGTGCCGGCCCCGCCGGAGCCGTATTGCATCTTGGCCTGGTTCGCCCTGGCGTAGGTGATGAACTCCTGCAGGTTGTTGGCAGGCAGGTCCTTGCGTGCGAGCAGGACGAGGCCGACCTCGGCAACGAGTGCGACCGGGGTGAAATCGGTGACCGAGTTGTACAGCGGCTTCTTGGACAGGGTCTGGTTGAGCGCGTGCGTCCCGATGCTGCCCAGCACGAATTGATAGCCATCAGGCGCCGCCTGCGAGACGCGCAGCGAACCGCTCATGCCGCCACCACCGGGGATGTTGTCGATGATGACCTGCTTGCCGATCACCTCGCTCAGGTATTGCGCCATGATGCGGCCGAGTACGTCGACCGGGCCGCCGGCAGCGAATGGGACCACCATGGTCACCGGACGGGTCGGCCAATCCTCTGCCCGCGCGGTTCCGGCGGCGGCCAGTGCGAGAATCGTCGATAGCGCGATCAGCATTCTCCGGACGGGCATGTTTTCTCCCTGGGTTCTTGACCTGTTGGCTTTATCCAAATCTCATATCATCCCGGAACCGGAAAGAGAGGGTCGTAATGCGCATGTCCTGGCAGTCGAGTCTTGTATGGGTTGGTGGTGGGTGGCGTGATCGCCGCCGCGGCGCCGGCGATGGCGGAAACCTATCCGGCGCGGCCGGTCACCATTATCACGCCGTTCGCCGCCGGGAGTCAGACTGACGCGGCCGCCCGCCTGATCAGCCAGCAACTGCAGGAAGCGCTCGGGCAGCCCTTCGTCATCGAGAACAAGGCGGGCGCCGGCGGATTGATCGCCGCCAGCGCGGTCGCGCGGGCGAAGCCGGACGGCTACACGCTTCTGCTGACCACCAATTCGACCCATTCGGCGATCGCGCTGTTCAAGAGCGTGCCCTACGATCCAATCAAGGATTTCTCGCCGATCTCACGTATCGGCAATTTCCCCTCATTCCTCGCCGTCAACATGAGCGTTCCGGCGCACTCGATGGCGGAGTTCGTAGCTTACGTGAAGGCCAATCCCGGCAAGCTGTCCTATGGCACTGGCAACAGCACCGGGCAGATCGTCGGTGAAACGCTGAAGAAGCGCACCGGCATCGACCTCGTCCGGGCTGCCTATCGCAGTAATCCGACCGCGATGACCGATCTGCTGGCCGGTCACATCCAGATGATGGTGCCGGACATGACCACCGGCCTGCCACAGGTCAAGGCGCAGAAAATACGGCCGCTCGCGGTGCTGACGAAAACGCGGCAACCGCTGCTGCCGGATGTGCCGACCTTGGATGAGACGGTCATGCCGGGCTTCGAGACGCTCGCCTGGGCGGGAATGTTCGGGCCGGCGAACCTGCCGCCCGATGTCGTCAATACGCTGGCGCGCGAACTGCAGAAAATGCTGGCTGCACCGGATGCCAAGGAGCGCTTCCAGCGGTCGGGAGTGCAGGTGCAATGGCAGGGGCCGCAGGAGCTGGCGGACTTCGTGAAGGAGGAATTGGGCAAGTACAACGTGATGATCAAGGAAGCCGGCATCGAGCCGCAGTGATCCTCATGGCAGCAAAACTCAAGGTGTTCTGCGCGCGTTCGATGACCTCTGCGGTCAACGAACTGACCGGTGACTTCTCCCGCGCCACCGGCCGCGAGGTCGACATCACCTTCGGTACCGTGGGCGCGCTTGCCGAGAAGCTCGCCGCGGGCGAGACCGCCGATGTTCTCATTCTCGGTGCGCCCGCACTCGCCAAAATGGAAACGGAAGGCAAGGTGGTCGCCGGCAGCCGCGAGAACATCGCGCAGACCTCGATTGGTGTTTGTGTGCGTGACGGTACGCCGCCGCCGGATATCTCAACACCGGATGCATTCCGCCAGGCGATGCTGGGGGCGAAAGTGATCGCGGTGAGCGATGCGGCCGTCGGCGGTTCGGCGGGCACCTATCTGGTCGGGCTGTGGGAACGCATGGGCATCGCCGACGACATCAAACAGCGGGCGATACCGCAGAAAAGCGGCGGCGAAGTCGCCGCGCGTGTGGCCGAGGGCAAGGCCGAGTTCGGCTTGACGCTGATCGGCGAGATTGCGCCGGTCAAAGGCGCGCGGGTAATCGGAAAGCTGCCCGCACCGTTCGGCAGCGACACGGTTTACGCCGGAGGAATTTCGACCGGCTGTGCCGATCGCGCGGCGGCCGCTGCTTTCATCGCAGCGCTTGCCCGTCCGGCGCGGCGCGACGTTTGGACCGACGCGGGGTTTGAGCCGGCCGGGTAGATCGCGTGACGTCCGAAAGCGAATGAAACAAGAGGCCCGGCGGAACGTGGCCTCAATCAGAGCAGCAGGGAGCGACCGGGAATGCATCCATACCAACCGCGCGGCGTCCGCCGCGGTCGTCGGCTGCTGGTTCGGCGGGTACTCCTCGCCGCGCTGGCCGCACTGAGCCTATGTTCGGTTTCCACCGGGGCGCACGCCATCTATCCGGAGCGGCCGGTCACGCTGATCGTGCCGTTTGCGCCCGGCGGGCCGACCGACATCGTTGCGCGCATTCTTGCGACCGCCTTCCAGAAGGCCCTGGGGCAATCCGTGGTGGTGGAGAATCGCGGCGGCGCGGCCGGCAATATCGGCATGACGCTGGCGGCGCGCGCGGCACCCGACGGCTATACCTTGCTGCTTACGTCGACCGCGATTGCCGTCAACCCGGCCCTGTTCAAAAACCTCGGCTACGATCCGTTCAAGGATTTCACGCCGATCTGCGAACTCGGGAACGCACCGAACGTGATCGTGGTGAAGCCCGATAGCGGCATCAACACAATTGCGGATCTGGTGGCGCGCGCCAAGGCCGCGCCCGGGACCTTCAATTATGCCAGCCCCGGCGCAGGCACGAAATCGCATCTGACCGGCGAGCAGCTCAAGCTACGTGCCGGTTTTGAGATGGTGCACGTGCCGTATCGCGGCGCCGGGCCCGCCGCCAGGGCGGTGCTGGAAGGCACCGTGCAGGTCGCTGCGGTAGCGCTCGGCGCCGCCGAAGGACTGATCAAGAATGGCCAGCTCAAGCCGTTGGCGGTGACCGGTGAGACGCGCTGGTTCTCGCTTCCCGACGTTCCGACCATGATCGAGGCCGGCTATCCGGGCTTTGTCTCCGACACGTTCCAGGCGCTGTTTGCGCCTGCCAATCTTCCGGCCGAGATCAAGGCCCGGCTGGTGCGGGAGTGTCAGGCGGCAGTGAAACTGCCGGAGGTGCGCGAGCAGATGCGCAAGGCCGGATTTGAGATCGTCGGCGGCACGCCTGAACAGCTCGCAGCCCGCGTCGCGCGGGAGGTTCCGGCAGTCAAGGAACTGGTGGGGCGGATCGGCATCAAGGTGCAATAGGCGCGCGCGTTTGCCGCGTCAGCCGATTTCGCGCCTATGATATGAGATCGGCAGTCGTTTAGAGGAAGGATTGAACATGCGTCGTTTGGCATTCGCGGCTCCCATCTTTGCCTGTCTGGCCGCGCTGCGCTGGCAGTGTCGTCTGCGCACGCGCAGAACTACCCCACTAAACCGATCCATCTGATCCTGCCCTATTCTCCGGGCGGCATCATCGATACCGCCGGACGTCATCTGGCGGTGCGGCTCAGCGAAGGCTTGGGCGTGTCGGTGGTGCCGGAAAATCGGCCGGGCGCCGGAGGTGCCGTCGGCGCCGACGTGACCGCCCGCTCGGCTCCGGACGGCTACACGATCATATTGACGGATCCGGGCCTGGTCTCGAATCCGACGCTGGTGCCGACGACCCCCTACGATCTCTCCAAACTGCAGGCGATCTCAATCATCGGCTCCTCTCCGGCGATCATCGTCGCGTCGCAGCACCTGCCGGTGAACTCCTTCAAGGAACTCCTGACCTACGCGAAGGCCAATCCCGGCAAGCTCAACTTCGCGTCGGCCGGTATCGGCACGGCGCCGCATCTCGCCGGCGAGATGATCAAGCTGCAGACCGGCATCCAGATGCAGCACGTCCCGTACCGTGGCATCGGCTCGGCCTATCCGGATGTGTTGAGCGGAAAGGTGCAGCTTGCGTTCTCGAGCATCGCCGGCGCGGTCGCCTTCACCAAGGACAACCGGGTGAAGCCGCTGGCGACCACCCGCATCGTGCGCAGCGCACTCTATCCCGATGTGCCAACCGTCGCGGAGTCCGGGCTGCCCGGCTTCGATGTCGATTTGTGGATCGGCGTCTATGCACCGGCCGGCCTGCCGCCCGCGATCCTGGCGCGCCTCAACAGTGAATTGAAAAAGGCCGTGGCGCATCCGGAGATGAAAGCCGCGATGGCCAAGATCGGGATCGAGCCGCGTGGAACCTCTGTCGAAGAGGCGAACGCCATCACCAAGTCCGAATTCGAGAAATGGAAAAAGGTGATTGTCGACGGCAAGATCAAGCCGTAGCCGCTGCAGTTAGGAAACACGAATCAAAGCAGGGCTGCTCGCGAGGGCAGCCCTTTGGTGCGGCCGTAGAAAGCGCTTTATGGCCGAGCCCGTTCGGCGGGCCGGTCGCAATCCTTTGCTCCGGGCTCGCATTTCGGTGCTTCCGCAGGCGCCGGCTTGCTGGGAAAATGATAGTTCAGGCCGCCGCCGACCACGCATCCGGTCAGGGCGATCGTCAGGAGCGGCAGGGCGACAAGCACGTGCATTTTCATCGTCTCTTCCGTAGCACAATGCCGGGCCGCGTACACGTCGGGATGCGTCGTCATACCGGGTTCTGCGCGGATCGCATCGCGGCAAAGGAGGTCGCGAATGTCAAATCCACTCCACCCAGGCGGGCATCGTTTATGCCGGCACCGGCAGCCTGCGCGGTGGTGCGAGCACGCGATCTTCATGCGCAGCGCCGACGAGATCGTTGACATCGGAAATGCCGTTTTCCTCCAGATAGGCCGTGAGCTCTCTCAATGCACGCGGGAGCGCGAGCGGGTCGACGTAGTTGACCGTACCGAACGCCACGGAGCGCGCGCCGGCCGCCATGAATTCGATGACATCGCGAAAGTCGGCAACGCCGCCCATGCCGAAGATCGGAACCGAAACGGCGCGGTACACCTCCCAGATCATGTAGACCGCTAGCGATTTGAGCGCCGGTCCGCCGAGTGCGCCGATCTTGTTGCCGATGATCGGCTTGAGCGAGCGGTAGTCGATACACATCGCCCGGGGGCCGTTGATCATCGAAATCGCATCGGCGCCGGCGCTTTCGACGGCCTTGGCCACTGGTACGAGCGACGAATAGTCGGGCGCAAGCTTGGCGACGATCGGAACGCGCGACCGTTGTTTCGAACGCTTGACCACGGCGTAGGCCGCTTCGGGATCGTAGCCGAAGTCGAGCCCGCCCTGCTTGATGTTCGGACAGGAAAGGTTGAGCTCGATAGCGGCGAAAATGCCCAGGTCCGAGCACCGTCCGACAATGTCGACATATTCGTCTTCGGTACGTCCGATCACGCTTTGGATGATCGGCACCCTGAGGGATTTGAGAATTGGCACATCGTGGGCAATGAAGTGTTCCCAGGTGTTGCACGGGATGCCGACGGACGTGTGCAGACCCGCCGGTGTTTCGTGGATGCGCGGGGCCGGGTTGCCCGGCCAGGAATAGGTCCGGATCGTTTTCGGTACCAGCGCGCCCATTGTCTCGACGGGAAAGAATTGGCTGAAGCGGCCGTGGTGGCCGTAGGTGCCGGACCCGACCGTCAGCGGATTTTTCATCTCGATGCCGGCGATTGTGATTTTGAGATCAGGCGCTGGCATTGACGACCTCCCAGGTCTGAAACACCGGACCGTAGTGGCAAACTTCCCGCCAGGCTTTCGTGCCGCCATTCTGATCGGTGTTGATCTCGATCACGCAGCCATGACAGTCGCCGAAGCCGCACGCCATGTGCTGTTCCATGGCGATCTCGGCGGGAATGTTGGCGCTAACCGCAAGAGCGTGCGCGGCCCGCGCCAACCGGTTCGAGCCGCACACGTAAATGGCGTCGTAGCGAACCGATCGCATTCGTTCTGCCAGATGGCCGGTCACGAGCGCGGACGAAGCGTCGGTGTCGGTGTGGGTGACGACGTCGAAACCGTGCTGCGCGTAGATATCAAGCGCGACAAGGTTTGGCCGCGTGCGAGCGCTGAGAAACCCGTCAACCAGAATACCCGAGGCCGCGGCCTGCTCGACCAGGGTCGGAAGCGCGGCGATGCCGATGCCGCGGCCGATGGTGGCGATTCGCGTTGCGCCTTCGGGTATGGAGAAGCCACGGCCAAGTGGACCGAGCAGGTCGCATCGCCCGCCCTCGATCAGGTTCTCGGTCATCAGCCGCGTTCCGTCGCCGAGAATCTTGTAGGCGACCTGAAGCCGTTTGCGGTCAGGGCTCACGCGGTAGACGCTGAACGGCCGGCGCAGAAACGGCACCAGTTCGCCGGACACCCGGATATTGACGAATTGGCCCGGAGCCAGCGCGCCGGCGATCTCCGGAGCCTCGATCTCCAAGAGCCAGTAATCGCCGGTCATGGGGCGATTGCGGGTTACGGGCGCATTGAGCTGATACACGACCTGCGACTCCTCTTTCGCATTTCAAATCGGGGGACGCTGTCACGAGCATCGGAGGAGGCATAAAATGTGCCCTGCCGTGTCCCCAAAACCGAAAGAGCAAAAACAAAGAGAGGCTACCCGTCTTAGGGATAGCCCCTCCATTGTCGAGCCGTGGTCCGGCTAAACTACGCGAGCACGTCGTTTTTTAGACGACCCGAATCCCCTTAGAGGCAAGGACCCAGCTCACGGATGCCGGCGACCGCGGCGATAGACAATGAGACACTGGATCACCTCCTTTCAGTTGTTGACGACGACTCAACTTAAGTTAAAAATCGTGTCGATACAAGGGCTTCCCGCAGGCGCGTAACGCGCTCGGTGGTGGGGGGCAGCGGGGTGGCATTGGTTCCCGGCCTGCGCCCGCAAGCGTATTTCGGCGACGCTCGAGCGTGGCCCATTCCAGATGAATTGCGGCGTCGCGCGAACCACGGCACCATCGCCCCGATGAAAATATCTCTTCCGGTTGTGATTCTCGGCACCCAGTTTCTGGTCCCGGTCAACGAGCAGGTTCCGACGCTCGATGTCGCTGCGAGCTGCCGGGCCGCCGCGACCGCCGGAATGGCGGCTGACGAGAGCTATCGAAACTGCATGAGCGACGAGCACTCGGCACGGCAGGAATTGCTGCGCAGTTGGACCTCGTTTGCGGCGAGCGATCGCAGCCGGTGCACCACCGAGGCCTCGGGTGACGGATTGCCAAGCTACGTCGAGCTGCTGGTGTGCCTGCAGATGTCGCGTGACGCGACCCGGATGCAGACGACGCCGCTGCAAGGCGCCCGGAAGAAAAAATAAGCATCAGAACCCGCATAGGACGCGGTGCGCGGGGCGCGGGGCGGCCGGAGACGAACTCTACCGGCCGGAGACGAAGTAACGACCGCCATCACGCGCTGCGTTTTGTCGTGGTCCGCGGAACGGCGCGGACGGCTATGTCCGTTCGACGGCTTCGACGAGGGTCTCGCCGCATTCGCAGCTGTACATGAGCTGCTCTGAACTGCGCGTCGGGATCGGGTCGGGTTCGATCCGGACAAGCCGCATTTTCGATCCGCACCGCGGGCACTGTGGCCCGCTGATGGGCGACGCGTTCGGCTGGGAACGACTCATGATGGTGAGGCTTTCGAAGGACGCGGTCGAGACGTCTGCCATGGCTATCTACCTTTCACGACGATGCTCCGTCCCCGTGCAAGTGTCGATGAGTAAGAATAACGTTATGCGTCTGATATGGCAAGATGTAATTCGATGAATACTTGGAATGCATATTTATAATACTGCAAATACGACTTTTTTTACATCTATTACTGTGATTACATCGAATTTGTATTGTGGGGCATGGACGTGTATTCGCCAATATGAGTAAGGAACTAAATCTGCGCTAAGGGCATTTCAGACATGAATTATGTGAATAACTCAAACATTGTATAATGCAAAATTAGTGCTAAATGAGTAAGAGGAACTAGCGAGACAGGCCGGTGGAGACGGTCGCTTGCGTGCGAGGAGTTGCGGAAAATGGCCGAATCTAAACCCAACGGTCGTGGCGAGCGGCTTCAGATCATGCTGACGCCCGAGGAACTCGTCGTCCTGGACGATTTCCGTTTCAAGCGGCGGATGCCCAGCCGCGCTTCAGCGGTACGCGAACTGCTGCGACGGGGACTGGCGGCCGAGGGCTTTGGGGTCGCCGAGAACGGCATGAAGTCGAGCGACTACGGTGTCATCGGTGCGGCCCGCAAGGGCGCTCGGCGAAGCCTGATCCGGTTGGCGCGGCCCCAACGCATGAACCTCGCTGAACGCGCCAGCGCCTGATCTGTGTGCTAAAAGCAGGTGCGGGGCGCGGAAGGACAAGTGGCATGATCGGATCGGGTTTGGCCTCGCGTCCCGCCCGTTGGGCGCGTACCGGCGTCCTGGCGCTTGTTTGCGGCGTGGCCGTCCATTTTGTCCCGGCGGTCGCCCAAGGCATCCCCGACTTCGCCGCGATCGTCGCTGACCTCGATCGCAGCGACGCGGATCGCGCGATCGATAAGCGCCGTGATCCGGTGAAGCTCCTCGCGTTCACCGGGGTGCGGCTCGGCATGAAGGTGCTCGATATGGGCGCTGGCGGCGGCTACAGCACCGAGTTGCTGGCGCGCGCGGTGGGCCCGACCGGCATCGTGTACGGTCAGAATCCCTCCGATGTGAATCCGCGGGCCAAAGAGCGGTTCGAGACGCGGCTGAACACCCCTGCCATGAAGCGGGTGGTCGCGCTGATACAGCCGTTCGACGATCCGCTTCCGTCCGGGCTCGGCGATTTCGATCTCATCACTTTCTTTTTCTACTATCACGACACGACCTACGCACAGGTCGACCGCGCGCAGATGGATCGCAAGCTTTATGCGGCGCTCAAGCCGGGCGGCATGCTGGTGGTCGCGGATCACTCCGCCAAGCCGGGCGAGGGCATTTCGGTCGGCAAGACTTTGCATCGCATCGAGGAGAGCGTGCTGCGAAGCGAAGTTGAAGCGGCGGGCTTCAAGCTGGTCGCCGAAGCGGACTTCCTGCGTCATCCGGAGGATACCCGCGATTTCTCGGTGAACCGGCCGACCGGGCCGGTCGATGAGTTCGTGCTCAAATTCCAGAAGCCGAAATAGGATTGCGCCCTCTCACTGCGCAGCGACTGGCGTGACCGTGTCGGCAGTGATCACGGTGATGTCGCCCGGCGTCATTTTGCCGTCGAGAACGATCTCGCCTTGCTCCTTGGTCACCGCGCTTGGGGTAAAGCGCAGATTGACCCGGCAGGCCGATGTCCGTTCGATGGCGTCGAGACCGCCGCAATCTGCCTCGATCTTGGACTTGAGCGGTCCTTCGGCCATGGTCTTGGCGCGGACGATCAGCGGCTCGCTGGTCCCGCACTCGTAACCGCCTTCATCTTCCAGCCCATAGCAATAGGCGTCTTTCAGTTCGATGCGCTGCTTAAGGTGCCGGCTGGCATTTTGCAGCAAATCCTTGGCGGTGACCGCCCGGTAGGTTTGCGCGTCGGCCGGCGGCGCGAGCGCGAAGGTAAGAAGACACACCGGCGCAAGGGCGGACCGCATCTTCGTAATCCTCCGAACTATCCACGCCCGACAGGGCATCGGTCCGCCGTCGCGCCGCGGACGTCGGCTTGTCACTGCTAATGCCGCCGGGCCTGCACCAGATATCCTACGATCGTAGCTTCGCCGAGTTGCTTGCAGGCTTCCAACCGATGCAGCCCTTCGACCAGCACGAACCGTTCACCGTCCTTGCGCACCATGATCGGCGTTTGCTGGCCGACCGCCAGGATGCTTTCGGCGATTTCCTGCACCTTGTTGTCATCAAGCTCCGCCCGCCGCTTCACCGGCACATAGATGTTGGCAATCGTAAATGTCTCACGCTTCATCATGACGGCGGCCGGGCGTGCAACTTGCAGGCTAACGCGGTCTGCCGTCCGGGTCGAGCCACCCGGCTGAGACTTTCGTCATTCGTACATCATCCCCGCCGCACGCCGATCGCCGAATCCGCCAGTAGGCCGCCGTCGATGGTCACGGCGCTGCCGCTGATGTAGCTGGCCTGATCCGACGCGAGGAACGCGACCATGCTCGACACTTCGGCCGGAAGCGCCGCGCGCTTCATCGGCAGGCCGGACATGACATCGCGCCAGCGCGACTTGTCGCCAAATTTCTCCTGCGCCAGCCGTTCGGTGTCGCGGATGTGCTTCTCGGTCTCGACCGGGCCGGGATTCACCGCCACCACGCGCACGCCGTGGCGGATGCTGTCGCCGCCGAGCGAGCGCGAGAACATGATGAGAGCCGCGTTGGCTGTGCTGCCGGCGATGTAATAGGCGTCCGGCCGGTCGCCCGAGAGGCCGACAATATTGATAATCACGCCTTTGCCGCGCTGGCACATCGGTCCATACAACTCGCGGGTGAGATTGATGGTGCCGAAAACCTTCAGATCCCAGGCATCGCGCCAGCGTCGTTCGTCGATTTCGGTCAAGGTGCCGCGTGGAATACCGCCCGCGCTGTTGACCAGGATATCGACGCTTGAGCAACTCGCCGCGAGTTGCTTCAACTGATCGCTCTCGCTGAGATCGACGGGATGGATTTTGACGTTGCACGTTGTGCTGTTCGCGGATCGCGTCCGCGACCTTGCTGAGTTCGGAGGCGGTGCGCGCCGCGAGATGGAGGTTGCATCCCTCCGCCGCGAACGACTGCGCGATGGCGAGGCCGATCCCCTTCGATCCGCCGGTGATGAGAACGCTGCGGCCGGTAAGATTGAGGTCCATGGTGGGTCCTAATGCCTCGTGTCGCCGGACTTTTTCACCAGTGGCTCCCCGCCGGCGCGCAGATCTGACGACTTCATGTTCTCAGCACCATTGCGTTGACTGACGTTCGCCCTCACTGGTCATTCCCGCGAAGCGGGAATCCAGGCCGCTCATACGGTGTCCGTTATTGCGTTTGCACTGGGTCTCCGCTTTCGCGGGACGAACGGATTGCTCATCTTCTCCAGGCCGCGATTTCGTCAGCACTTAACCAGCCGCTCAGTGCTGCGTCTATGCTGGTGTTGCCGCCGCCCGGAGGGGAGGGGAGATCAGGCACCGTGCGGCTGAAGCGCGGAAGCGGCGCGGGCTGTGCAACTCCCGCGATGTCCACGAATGTCTCTCTCGCCTTGAGATGCGGGTGATGCCTCGCCTCGTCGAGCGACAGCACCGGAAAGACACAGGCATCGCTGCCCTCGAATGCACGCGTCCACTCATCCCGGGTGCGGGTGCGAAATTTCGCCGCCAACAGACCGCGCGCTTCCTCCCTGCGGCTTGGGTCGTTCTGCGCCGGGAAGGTCTTCGGATCGATGCCCAGGATCGCCAGCATCTTCGAAAAGAACTTCGGCTCGATGGGCGCGACCGAGACCAGCTTGCCGTCCGCGCATTCGAAGCAGTCGTAATAGTACGCGCCGGAATCGATCAGGTTGGTGCCGCGTTCGAGCGACCACATGCCGGCGGCGCGTAGCCCATGAATGCTGGTCAGCATGTGTGTCGAGGTCTCGACCATGGCGGCATCGACGACTTGGCCTTTCCCGCTCGACCGCGCTTCGAGGATGCTGGCGACAATCCCCAAAGCGAGGTAAAGCGCGCCGCCGAAGTCGCCGACCAGATTGAGCGGTGGGGCGGGCAACTGCCCGGCGCGGCCGAAGGTGCTGAGCGCGCCGGAGACCGCGATGTAGTTCAAGTCGTGCCCGGCCGCCTTGGCGAGCGGGCCGTCCTGCCCCCAGCCGGTCATGCGGCCAAAGACGAGGCGCGGATTGCGCGCGAGGCAGACGTCCGGTCCGAGCCCGAGCCGCTCCATCACGCCGGGCCGGAAGCCCTCCACGATTGCGTCCGCGCGCTCGATCAGCATGAGGCCGCGTTCGATGTCCTCCGGCAGTTTCAGATCGAGCACCATGCGTTGCCGGCCGCGGAACAGCAGGTCGAACTGCGGCGGCTTCGCAATGCCGAGGCCGCTGGGTTCCGGCCGGTCGATCGTAAGCACGGTGGCGCCAAGATCGGCCAGCAGCATGCAGCAGATCGGGCCCGGCCCGACGCCGGCGAATTCAACGATCTTCAAACCGGCGAGGGGACCCATGACGGACGGTACGCTAGTCGCGCGACGCGGGATTTTCAACGCGGCGGAAAACGCGATAAGAAAGAAGACGGAGGGGTTCAAGTATTCGCAATCGACGGCTGAACATTCCGGCGCAACTTGACCGCGCGGCTTTCGCGTCCGTTGACTGTGCCTCAGACTCGGTGTCGGGCGTCGCGCAGAACCAAATTCGATGAACAAGATTCGACGTGTTCTGGTCGTGGGTGGTGGTGTCGGCGGGCTGACGGCTGCTGCCGCGTTTGCGCAGCGGAGGGTCGAGGTCGTTCTGATTGAACGTCGGCCGGCTTTCGACGTGCCGGGCGTCGGGCTCGGTCAGCCTGCGAATGCGTTGCGCGTCTATGATGCGCTGGGCGTTCTGCCGGAGATTCTGGCGGCCGGGTTCAGCTACGATCACATGAGTATCTTCGACCCGAACCGCACGTTGATTGCGCGGCACAAGTTTCTGCTCGGCGATGAACGGATACCGCCGTTCTGCGCCTTGTCGCGGTTGCGGTTGCACGAGATCCTCTTTGCCGCGACCCAGCGAGCGGGTGTTGAGGTCCGTCTCGGTCTTCACGTCACCGAAATCCGCGAACACGATGACGGCGTTACCGCGGCTTTCTCCGATGGCCGGACCGAATCGTTCGATCTGCTGGCCGGTTTTGATGGCATCCGGTCGGCGACGCGGTTGCATGTTGTCGGTACCGCATTCGTGCCGCGCCCATCGGGCTACGGTGCTTGGCGCCTGCAGGTCCGTCGGCCCGACTACGTGCGGGGGATGGAGTTTTTGCAAGGCGTCGGCAGCAAGGCGGGTGCGATGCCGCTGGCAGACGATCTCATGTATCTCTTTCACATCCGCCCCGAGGCGCCCGGCGCTGTTTTTGCGCGGCAGGATTATCCGCGATTGTTGCGCGAGCGCCTGGCGCAATATGGCAGCTATATTGGCGAGATCCGTGCGTCGCTCGATGAGAGCTCCGACATCGTCTACAGCCCGATCGAGCCAATGATGTTGCCATGGCCGTGGTTCCGCGGCCGTGTTGTCATCGGCGGCGACGCTGCGCATGTCTTTCCACCACACCTCACCCAGGGAGCGGCGATGGCGGCCGAAGACGCCTATGTTCTCGTCAATGAGGCGCTCAACGAAAATGCGCCGATCGAGTCCCGGCTGATGCGCTATTCGCGGATGCGCTATGCGCGCTGCGCGTTCGTCTACACATTTTCCCAGCAATGGATGGACGAAGAGCAGTCGGTCCGCACCGCGGAGGACCTCGCACAGGCGCGGGCGGAGATGGCGCTCAATGCATCGGCACGAATTGCGGCCAGCGATCGCATCCTCAACACTCCGGTGATCTGACGCGCGTACTCATAAACCCGCTGACGGAATGTCCGTTGTTGGGGCGAATGGGCAAACCCGTTGAATTCGATCGAAAATGACCGACTCGGACATGGGCGTCTCCAGACTTTCACAACGCAAAAGCATGATTTGTCTATCGGCTAGAAGTGATTACCAAACAACTGTGTGGGCAAGCCCTCCCATTTACGAGCTACGTCTCACAAAAGCCTGCGATCGCGTTTTTCGTTGTCGTAAGGAAGCTGACGAGCGCTTCGCAGCCGTCTGGAAGCCGGGGATCGGACTGTCTCGTGAAGCTTCGTACCCAGGTGGTCGCTGGGAGGCTCAACCGATCGCCTTTTGCGGACAAATTGGCGACTTGATAAGACGATTGAACGTCGGCAGCAGCAGCTGAAACGGCAATGCTGGCGCAAAGAGCCGATATCGCAATTCCAATCGCAAGGGCGCCTGCGCCCGCACACAGCATTAAGGCCGACCAGAACCGAACAGGATGAGCATGCATGATTTATCCCCTAAGCGTGGGATACTTGGTAGCTCGGCTCGCACAATTGCGAAATTGAGATATTCACCCTAAGGGCAATTCCGGAGCGAATTGGCGGATGGTGAAATAGCCCCCGCTACACTTGGTAGGCGGCCAGCGGTCGAACGTGAAGCAGACATGGAGCCCAGGTTCAGGGCAGTCAGCGACGCTTATGACCGCCCCTCAAGGGACCCTAACTATCCTCCATTTGTGATGTCCGCCAACAAAAATACACCTCGACTTATCCACGATGAGGGCCCAGCCTGCGGGGCGCATATCTCACAATGCTCAGCGCGCCCTTACTTGCCCGTCTCCCCGACCCTAAAAGCAGGGGCTCGGTGTGGGATATGTTCTAATACGGCCGACCGATCCGGCCGTCACTCTGCGCGCTATGGCGGGATGGGAGTTTCGTATGCGAAGGATCATCCAAGCAAATATCGACAGGCTTAAAGAATTGCTGAAAACGGAAACCGATCCGACGAAGCGGGCGATGGAAACGCGCCTTCTTTCCGAGGAGGAGGCCAAATTGAAACAGTTGCCTCCGTACAACAAGAATGAGACCAAGGCTTATTAATCTAGTGGTGGTCCGCCCATTTGCGCCAATGCGTCGGCTGTATGTCGATGCGCTTTTTCGTTGAAGCATCCACCCAATCAGTTCCGCTTCTGCGGACTGGAAACACCAGTGCGTGCACGCCACTCTTGTCCATCACACCAACCTCAAGGTCGTCGTGGGACGGCGCAATCGAAACGGGCAACCAACTATCGTGCAGCGGATAGACGTCCATTTCATTTAGCTATCCTAGGATAGCTGTCGTGCATTGATCCACATCAACAATGAATAGACACACCACAAATGTGGCTCCTAGACGCCAAGCTTCGATCGGTTGTGACCGGCACGCGCTCGCATGTGCCGCCCGAGTCTTGCGAGATGCGGAGGTGCGTCAGAACCTGCCCCGGGCGGCTGACATACGGAAGCATTTCGCGCTTTGGCCGCACCAAGTTGAGCACAACTCGAAGTCTGATGTTGGCCATCGCTTCAATTCGCGGCAACGCAGCAATTGGGTCGCTTCCGGAGCGAAGCTCAGGGGTCTTAGAAGCGGACTTTATGAGTACACGCCCTGTCAGGCTGTTGAACAATCCCGCTGTGTCCTTCCAGAGCGCGTCGCCGATCTCGAGGTTGCTGGAAATCGCTTACTCATGTTGCCCAAGTCCGTTGCGGCCGACTTGGTAGTGCGAACCCGGGATTCCAGAACTCCCAATTTTCCCGTGTTTTTTGTGTTCCCCGGGCCCGGCACGTCGCCGCGCACCGGAATGACGGCCGAGCGGTTTTCAGCAGCCTGCTGGGAATTGCATGAGTGCCTTGTCGCCAGCCGTTTCCATCTCGGAGCAAAGCGCTCTATGAGGTGGTCCTCGCCCGCTTGTCGCGTGCCGGAACCCGCGATCGTCCTGTGACATTGACCGCCCCCCCGCAAGCCGCCCACCGTCTGGCCATGTTCGCTCCGGTGCTGCTTGCCGCCGGCGCGTTCGCCTTCGCCGACGTGTTCGTCAAGATCGCGCTCAACAGCGGCGCCGACTCGCTCACCATCATCACGGCGCGCGGCGTGCTGGCGCTGCCGCTGATCTACGGCTGGCTCCGGCTGAGCGGGACGATCGCGCCGCTTACGCCGCGGGAGCGCTGGATTTCCTACGGCCTGGGCATCCTGTTCGCCGGCAACGTCTATTTTCTGATCGAGGCGATCCGGGTCATCACCGTCCCGGTCGCGATCCTCACCTATTTCATCTACCCGCTGCTGACCGGCCTCGCCGCCGCGGCAACCGGGATCGAGAAGCTCACCTGGCGTGGGGTGGTGGCTGCAATCATTGCGCTCTGCGGGCTCGCCCTGATGCTCGGCGCGCATCCGACGGCGCTTGCCGCGGTGGGCGTTGCCGCAGCGATCGCGGCCGCCTGCTGCCGGGTGGCGCTGCTGCTGATCACGCGCGCGGCGATGCAGGGCGCCGATGCGCGACTGATCACCTGGCATTCGTCGATCTCGACGACCGTGGTGTTCGTGGGGCTGTCGTTGCTGCTGATGCATTGGCAGCCGCCGGCCACCGCGTCCGGATGGGTCGTGATCGTCCTGCTCGGCATCGCGATGACGGCGGGCGTTCTCGGCATATTCGCCTCGACCGCACGGATCGGCCCGTTCCGCACCGCGCTGTTCATGAATCTCGAACCGCCGCTGACCGCCGTCGGCAGCGCGCTCGTGCTCGGCGAATGGATCACCCCGCTGCAGGCGGTGGGCGGCGCCATCATGATCGGCGCACTGGTGGCGTTCCAGTTGCGCCGCTGAGGGCCGGCAACCTCTCCCCGCCGCCCGCGCTAACCCTTCGTTAACCATTCCGCCACAGGCTGGCGTGGGGGGACCCCGTACCACGGAGCGCAGCCATGGGAGCGCAGCCATGAACGTCGTCACGCTTGCCTCGCGCAAAGGCGGCGCCGGCAAGAGTACGCTGACCGCGCATCTCGCCGGCTACGCCCATTCGCTCGGCCACCGCACGCTCGTCATCGACGCCGATCCGCAGGCCTCGCTGACGCTGTGGCAGAAGCTGCGCGCGTGCGGCGAGCCGAAGCTGCAGACCGCCTCCCGCGGCATCGACCGCGCGGTGGCCTACGCCATGGTCGAGGGCTACGACTGGGTGTTCATCGACACCGCGCCGACCATGTGGGTGGTGGTGCAGGAGGCGATCCGCGCCGCCACCATGGTGCTGGTGCCGTCGCGGCCGGCGTTCTTCGACCTCCACGCCGTCCTGGAGACGGTGAAGACCGCGCGCGAGCGCGACAAGCCCTACGCGGTGGTGCTCAACGCCGCGCCGTCGAAGCGCGACGACAAGGAGTCGCCGGTGATGGCGCAGTCGCGCGCCTTCCTCGACCAGCACGGCATTCCGGTGTGGGCCGGCCAGATCAGCCAGCGCGCCGGCTATTCGCTGACGCTCGCGTCCGGCGCCAGCGCCTGCGAGCAGGCCCCCGAGACTTTGGCGGCGGCCGAGATCGCCGGGCTGTGGTCGGCGGTCGAGCGTTCGGTCGCGGCGATCAACGCCGCCTATGCGGGCGTGCGCGCGGTGGCCGCCGCGACGGGCTCGCACGCGGGGCGGGCAGCGTAGTTCCGCCCGGCCGCGCGTTCTCCGCCGGGACACGCATCGCGGTTCCGCCACCTGAAATTGCCGCGCCCGCCCCCTATATGCCTCCCGAAACCGCAGGCCCCGACCGGACGCCGCAACGGAGCGCCCGCGAAGCAACGCGCGCAAAGCAACGCCCGCAAAGCAACGCCCGCAGAGGATGGCACGAATGTCGAAACCGCTGATCGTCTCGATCCCGCATTCGCTCGGCAAGGCCGAGGCGCTGCGCCGCATCAAGTCCGGCCTCGGCACGGTGCGGACGAACTACGGCACCGTGCTGCACATCGAGGAGGAGACCTGGACCGGCGACCGCATGGCGTTCCGGGTCTCGGCGCTCGGCCAGCACGCGTCGGGCAACATCGATGTGCGCGAGCGCGACGTGCAGCTCGAAGTGACGCTGCCCTGGCTGCTGCACAAGATCGCCGAGCGCGTTACGCCGACGATCCGCAAGGAGGGCGTGCTGATGCTGGAGAAGAAGTGACGGTCGCTTCCGTAGCCCGCAGGGCGCGCAGCGAAATGGGGCACCCGCGGAGCTGCTGAAGATTTGTTACGTCCGCAAAATCTTCGCCATGGCTTTGCCCTTGGCCAGTTCGTCGATCAATTTGTCCAGGTAGCGAATTTCCCGCATCGGTCGGCTCCTTGATGTCTTCCACCCGGACGCCGCAAATCACGCCCTTGATCAACGCCCGCGACGAATTCAGTTGCGGCGCTTGCGCAAAGAACGTCTCGAAGTCCGTCTTCTTTTTCAGTTGAGCGTCCAACGCTTTCTGGCTGTATCCCGTCAGCCAGCGAATGATTTCATCGACTTCTGCTTTCGTGCGTCCTTTCTTCTCCGCCTTGGCAACATAGAGCGGATAGACGCTTGCGAAGCTCATTGTATAGATTCGATGTTTCGTCATGATGCCGGTTGTTGTCTCGCGCTCTGCGGAAGCGTAGGATGGGTTGAGCGGCAGCGAAACCCATCATGCATCGGATAAATCCAACGATGGGTTTCGCGTTGCTCAACCCATCCTACAAACTCAATCGGTCCCGCGGCGCGTTTCGCGTCCGGGGCTTGCGGGTTCCCCTTCGCGATGAAGGGGAGGCGGAGCGCCGGGCGGCGCACCAGCCGTCTGTCCGCGTCTTGCGACGCGCGCATCCCGGTGAGGGATGCGTCGCCGCCCGACGCTCCGCCGCGGCTGCGCTCGCGTCCGCTCTGGACGGTCACTCGGCCCCGGGCCGCGCTTTGCGGGGGCATTGGCGCCCTCCGTCAGCGAGCTCCTCGCGGCCGGCTCATAGTGGCCAGGCGGGCGGAGCCCCGGAGCCGCCCGAGTGCCCGGCTGACGAACCGGACCCGCAGGCGCCGCATCCCGCTCCACCGTCCGAACGTCACCGGTCGACGCCCCTCCGCGAGCGGGATGTAGGAAATAATACATAGGAATTTAGGCCTGTCAAGCGGAAGCTGCATGCGACGACAAGGCAGCGAAGGCGCAATCTGGAACGGACGACCAACGGGCTCCTTGCCTCTTAACCGGGTTCACGCGCTCTCCCGCAGGGGCTCCGCCTGCCGTGCTCCTCGTTCGAGGCCGAGCATGTCGCGAAGATAGCGATGGGCGTATTCCTTGTGGAACAGCCCGCGGCGCTGCAACTCCGGGACCAGCAGATTGACGATGTCGTCCACGCCCTCGGGCAGCATGTCGACCATCATGGTGAAGCCGTCGGCCGCTTGCGCCTCCAGCCGCTCCTCCATGGCATCCGCAACGGCGGCAGCGGTGCCGACGATGTGGTGATGGGAACTCGGCGCGCGCGTGAGCACCTCGCGGACGGTGAGGTTCTCCGCCTCCGCGAGATCGATCACGCTTCTGCGCCAGCCAACCCCGTTCTTCAGTTCCTCGTCCGGCGGAAATTCCGCCACGGGGAACGGCCGGTCCAGATGGTCGCGGAGCAGCGCGGGGCTGACCCCGCAGATCCTCGCCATCGTCGCCAGTTGCTGATCGAGCGTCAGCGCATTGTCGAGCGCCGCCTTCTTGCGCTTTGCCTCCTCGATGGTCGCGCCCAGGACGACGTTCATGCCCGGAAGAATCTTGATCGAATCCGGATGCCGCCCGTGGGCTTCCGCGCGCCGTCGCAGGTCCGCCCGGAACGCCTTCGCACCGTCGGTGGTGTGTTGCGCGGTGAAAACCACGTCGGCAAATCGTGCGGCCTGATCCCGGCCGGCCGGCGACGACCCGGCATGGAAGATCACCGGCCGGCCCTGACGAGAACGGGGGAAGGGCAGAGGCCCGCGCACCGAGAAGTTCTCGCCGGAGTGATGAATCGGATGGATCTTCTTGGGGTCGGCAAAGACCGCGTTTTCCTTGTCGCCAACGAGGGCGTCCTGCTCCCAGCTTTCCCAGAGCTTGATGACGACGTCGAGAAATTCGTCCGCGCGGCTGTAGCGCTGCTGCGCTTCCGGGTGCGTGCCCGAGCCGAACATCTCGGCGGCGACCGCGTGGGCCGTGGTCACGGCGTTCCAGCCGACCCGGCCCTTGGACAAGTGATCCGCCGTCGCAAAGCGCCGGGCGACATCGTAGGGCTGGTTATAGGTCGTCGACGCGGTCCCGACGAGCCCGATCCGGCTTGTGACTGCGGCCATGTAGGACAGCACGGACGCCGTATCCATGGCCCCGCAAGGACGTTCCGCCCCAACCTCGCGGTTGGTGATCTGCTCGGCCAGGAACAGCACATGCAGCTTGCCTTCCTCGGCCTTGCGCGCAATCGCCGCATACATGTCCGGCGAGACATAGTCGGACGCCGGACCTTTGCGAACCCGCCACGCGCCGGGCTGATGCCCCAGGCCGTGCATCAGCGCGGCCGACAGGATCATGTGTCGTTTTCGTTCCATGGCGCCATTCCCGTGCTTCAGGCTTCCGCGAATTGTAAAATACGAAACGGTGAGAGATACACAGTCATTAAGGCGGAGAGCGGAGCGCAATCCGCGGTTCCCATCAAGTGGCGCGTTACGCCTGCGGCTCACCGGCGCACCATCCTCTGGAGCGTACGATGGGTTGATCGGGCGTGAAACCCATCATGCATCCAAGTCCAACGATAGCATTCGCCGTGCTCACACATTCTACGCGCTCAATCGTTCCCGCGGCGCGTTGCGCGTCCGGGGTTTTGGCAGTCTCCCTCGCAAGAAGGCGAGGGGAGGCGGAGCGCCGGGCGGCGCACCAGCCGTCTGTCCGCGTCTTGCGACGCGCGCATCCCGGTGAGGGATGCTTCGCCGCCCGACGCTCCGCCGCGGCTGCGCTCGCGTCCGCTCTGGACGGTCACTCGGCTCCGGGCCGCGCTTTGCGGGGGCATTTGCGCCCTCCGTCAGCGAGCTCCTCGCGGCCGGCTCGTAGTGGCCAGGCGGGCGGAGCCCCGGAGCCGCCCGAGTGCCCGGTGACGAACCGGACCCGCAGGCGCCGCATCCCGCTCCACCGTCCGAACGTCACCGGTCGACGCCCCTCCGTGAGCGGGATTAGGAAAATTTACCGTAGGAATTTAGGCCTGTCAAGCAACAGTTAGGAGCGAGATGGGGATTGCGAAAGCCAACCGCGTTAACGGGCTTTTCATCGCCCGACCCTGCGGCTGCGGATGCATTCTGGATCGAGAAGCCGCTCGCGAAGAACAGAGGGCAGACACGTGTATCGTCGGTGGGTGCTCGGGATTGAACGCCGACGCGAGCGTATTACATTGAAGTATGACGCTGATTTGCCCAAGGCTTACCGACTTTCACGACATTTCCACTTCGCAGGTGGAAATTGATTTTGCAATTCCATTTCTTGACGAAGATGTCCCCCTCTACGTCGATCCGTTCCTCTTGTGGCGTTCGCCTTCGCAGCAAGACAATTCGCTCCATACGTCGCTAGTGAATTCCTTCAATCGTCAGAACTGGCTTTTGCATAGCGGTCGAGATGGCGAGGCCATCCAGAACCTGATTATTGCGTCCGAATGTGATGAAGTGGGTTTGGCGTTTCTCCCAAGAGAAAAGGCAAGCGTATTGGGGAGCGCACGGGCAAAGAAATTCTCGATTTATTCCGCCGAATTCCCGAGTACGGCCAACATGGATTCGCACACTTCGAAGAAATACAACTCTATGTGGATGGAATATCCCGAGACCGTATCAGTGATATCACCTGCAATTTCCTGAAATCATTCCTTATCGATTACACAATCGAGCAGTGTTTAAGACTTGGGATCCTCTGGCCAAGGTGAAACTTACGACGCTGTACAATTACCGAGAGCAGCGGTTCGATAGTGATATTGGGGTCGAGTTGCCTGTAAATCCCCAGAACTCAGGAACCATAGATTCTCGTTCCAAAGCGCTGGCTTCGGTTTGTGCCTTGGATCAATTTCGACGACTATTTCGCAACCGCGTGTCCCCAAAGACGATGTTGTCAATAAGCAAGGAACCGACGAGCGTGTACAGGTGCTGTTGTATAATCGAGCCAACTACGGTATGATTGCGGAATATGTAAAAGTCAAAGAGCGGACTGCTGCAGATTGCCATAATGATCCACTTTTCAAGCAGATACCGGTAATTTCCGCTCGGCGAAAATTATCAGGAAATTAAGAAGCTTCCGACTGGCACCGAAGACAGTGCGGACAAAAAATATGAAGACGCCACGTCGCAATTGATGGCTTCTTTACTCTATCCGCACCTCGATTTTGCTGCGACGCAAAGTAGGTCCGATGGCGGCTCAACAATTCGCGATTTGATCTTTTACAACAACCGGTCTGTTGATTTCCTCGACGAAATTCTTCGAGACTACAAAAGCCGACAACTTGTTATGGAATTAAAGAACGTGCGGGCAATCGAGAGAGAGCATATCAATCAACGGAATCGATATCTGGTCAATGAGTTTGGCGCGTTTGGTATTTTGATCACTCGTCATCCGCTTTCTCGTGCGATGTTGACCAATACCATTGAGCTGTGGTCTGGACAGCGGCGTTGTATCATCGCGCTAACCGATAGCGACGTGGAGTTGATGGTCGAGGTTTTCGAAAGCAAGCAGCGGCAGCCGAGGGCTTATCTTGATCTTCTTGACGAAGATGACTTGCCGCAAAATAGCGATGTGGCGCTCATTCTTGGCCAGGCCGAAGCAGCAATGGAAGCATTCAAGAACAAATATTACGCATGGAATGGAAACACGCTAAAAAACGAATGGAAGTTTTTAAGATGAAGAAGGTCAAAGCGGAAAAGCTTGATCGCCTCATCGGTCAAATTGACGCTCTCCATCGAGAAATTAGTAGCGCCGCCAAAAAATCAAGCACTGATGCCGTAAATAAATTCAAACTTAGCTTTATCAACGACATACTGAAACAAGCAAA
>CAVWOV010000048.1:0-47975 GCA_963756715.1 uncultured Alphaproteobacteria bacterium | reverse complement strand
CGCGGCCACGATCCCCCAGCCGGAGGGGCGTGCGCGTGAGTTCGATCCTCATCGGATCGCGTTGTACAGCAGGAGCAGCGCCGCGATGATCAGGATGCCGGCGGTGGTTGCCATCCCGGTGGCCCGCAGCCGGATGTCCTCCGGTTCCTGCGAGGCGCCATAGGCATGCAGCGCCCGCGCGGACAGCAGCACGAGGCAGAGCGCGTTCACCAGCCAGTGCGGCCACCCCTGCCACTCGATGAACAGGAACAGGATCAGCGCTGTCGGCACGTATTCGGTGAAGTTGCCCTGGGCGCGGATGCGGCGCTGGAGAACCTTCTTGCCGCCGTCGCCGAGTGCGACTTGTGCCTCGCGCCGGGTGTTGGCGACGCGCAGCGACAGCCCGACCGGCATGATTGCAAAGATCGCCGCGTAGACCGGAACGATGGTGGGGATCACGGCGCTTGCTCCTCGGCCTCTGCGTTATGCGCGCGTTCGCGGGTGAATGCGCCGCGGGCTCGGTCTGCTCCCTCCCCCCACGCGCAGCGTGGTGGGGAGGGCTGGGGTGGGGGGTGTTTCCTTCGGGCGCGGTCGATTGGCCCCCCACCCCCGACCCCTCCCCACCGCTCGCAAGTGCTCGCGGGGGGAGGGGAGCCGAGAGAGCTCGGGTTTGCTGACAGCGTCATTCCGCTGCCTGTGCGTAGGGAACGTTGCGGCCGCCGTAGCGGCGGACGCGGACATTGGCCTGCTCGGCGTGCGCGGTGAAGCCTTCGAGCATGCACAGCCGCGAGCAGTATTCGCCGATCATCGCCGAAGCCTCATCAGTCAACACTCTCTGATAGGTGCAGGTCTTGAGGAACTTGCCGACCCACAGCCCGCCGGTATAGCGCGCCGCCTTCTTGGTCGGCAGCGTGTGGTTGGTGCCGATCACCTTGTCGCCATAGGCGACGTTGGTGCGCGCCCCGAGAAACAGCGAGCCGTAGTTCGTCATGTTGTTGAGGAAGTAGTCCGGGTCGCGGGTCATCACCTGCACGTGCTCGGAGGCGATGCGGTCGGCCTCGCGCACCATCTCGGCTTCGTCGTCGCAGACGATCACTTCGCCGAAATCCTCCCAGGCCTTGCCGGCGAGGTCGGCGCTCGGCAGGATTTTCAACAGCCGTTCGATCTCCGCCATGGTGGCGCGTGCGAGCTTCTCCGAATTGGTGAGCAGGACCGCGGGCGAGGTCGGGCCGTGCTCGGCTTGGCCCAGAAGATCGGTCGCGCAGATCTCGCCGTCCACGGTGTCGTCGGCGATCACCAGCGTCTCGGTCGGGCCGGCGAGCAGGTCGATGCCGACGCGGCCGAACAGTTGCCGCTTGGCTTCCGCCACGTAGGCGTTGCCGGGCCCGACGATCATGTCCACGGCCGAGATGGTGTCGGTGCCGAGCGCCATGGCGGCGACCGCCTGCACGCCGCCCAGCACGAAGATTTCGTCCGCGCCGCCGAAATGCATGGCGGCGACGATGGCCGGATGCGGCCCGCCCCGGAACGGCGGCGCGCAGGCGATGATGCGTTTCACGCCCGCGACCCGCGCTGTCACGATCGACATGTGCGCGGACGCGACCATCGGGTAGCGCCCGCCCGGCACGTAGCAGCCGATCGAATTGACCGGGATATGCCGGTGGCCGAGCACGACGCCGGGCAGTGTTTCCACCTCCAGGTCGTGCATCGTGTCTTTTTGCTTTTGCGCGAAGTTGCGCACTTGAGCCTGGGCGAACTTGATGTCGTCGAGGTCGCGTTTGGCGACCTGACTGATGGCGCTTTCGATCTCCTGTTCGTTCAGCTTGAATGAGGAAGGCGACCAGTTGTCGAACTTCTGCGAGAGCTCCCGGATCGCGGCGTCGCCCCGCGCCTTGACGTCGTCGAGGATGCTTTCGACGGTCGCACGCACCTTGGCGTCCGCGGCTTCGACCGCGCCCGCATCCATTCCGCGTTTGAGCCAGCGGGGCATTGGGTCCTCCCGGTTGCTAGTACCAGATTTGCATCTTCAGCTTACGGGCGTCGCACCGGCATTTGCTTTCAGGAAGAACGAGTTGCCCACCATTGGCACAATCCATTGCCGCCACTGCGCAGCCGAAGGCATCCAAGACATCGTCCTCCTTCGCGCCTGTTCCAAGCCGCTCGTCCATCAGAGCGGCCAGATTGGAGACATGAGCACGTAGGAGCTCCCGCCGCTTTAGGCGACCCTCGTCGGTGTGTTTGTTTGGGACGGAGCTGTTGTTGTTCAGCCGCCGGAATACCAGTTCAGGATGGCATTCTCGTACAGTCTTTTGACGTTCTGCGTCGATGAAGGCGTCGACTTCCTTGATCTTCTTTAAGAAGACAAAACAGTTGCTTCGATATCTTCGCTCCAGGCTTTTCATCGACCTGCGATGTCAGCGCACACTGATTTGCCTCCCCGTAAGAGTGGCAATATTTCAGTAAGGGCCTCCGGGCACCGGTGAAGACGCGAGGCCAGTTCTCGGCCAATAACGCTCTTGCAGCGATGTCACATTCCCGATTTCCGAATGGAGGAAGTCCGATTGGAATATCAATCATTGCAAGCGATACTGGCGGTGGTCGAGTTGATTGATCTCGCATAGGAATTCAACGCTACTGTTACCTTTCCGTCGATGGACGCGGCGACCCATCCATGCCGAAATCCATCCAATCCCAAATACATGACGGCCTACTTAATCGCCTGCGGGTTGATCGGCGAGCCGGTGGCGCCGGTGATGATCAGCGGCGGGCCGCAGAAGAAGAATTCGTAGATGCCGTCGGCGTCGCAGTCTTCGGCCAGCTCCTTGAGATAGAAGATCTCGCCCATGCACAGCCCCATCGCGGGGATCACCACCCAGTGCCAGGGCTGGTTCGCTTCCGTGGTCTCGTTCGGCCGCACCTCGACGCCCCAGGTGTCGGTGCAGATCGCGGCGATCTGCTTGTCCTGGCACCAGTAGCAGTTCTCGAACTTCACGCCCGGCGCATCGCCGCCCGCATAGCCGCCCCATTCCTTCTCCTTCAGGCAGCGCTCCATCTGCCCGGTGCGGACGAGGACGAAGTCGCCGCGGCCGATCGCGACGTTCTGGTCCTTGGCGCACTTGTCGAGTTCGTCGTTGGAGATGCTTTCGCCATCCTGCATCCACGGCACGCCGCGAAAGCGTGCGATGTCGAGCAGCACGCCGCGCCCGACCATCTTGCTCTTGGAATGCTCGATGCCGAGCACGTTGAGGCCGCGGGCGTCGACCATCTTGGCCTCGTGGCCGTTGTAGCCTTTGTCCTCATAAAAGATGTGGCCGAGCGCGTCCCAGTGAGTGGCGCCCTGAACGCACAGCATCAAGGTGTCGTCGGCGTAGCGGATCTTGTTCCAGTCCTGCCGGCCGGCGATAGCGTCGGTGCCGGTTGCCAGCATCTGGTGGATGGGATTGAAGCGGCCGCCGAACAGGCCGGTCTGCGGGCCGTCGCGGTCCAAAGGAATGCCAAGCGCGAACACCTTGCCGGTGCGGATCAGGCTCGCGGCCTTGACGATGTCCTCGGGCGTGACGTGGTTGAGCGTGCCGATCTGGTCGTCCTTGCCCCAGCGTCCCCAGTTGCTCAGCTTTTTGCTGGCCTCAGCGATTGCCTGCTTGCCCACCTTGATGTTCATCGGTTCTCCCTCCCGTGTTTTTTCCGCGAACGGCCCCGAGACGCCGATCGCACTGAGCGCGCGATGCAGGTTCGATCGTACGCGGGCGGATTGTGACCCGCCGCGTCTGGTTCGTCTACGCGGCAATCACTGCGTCAAGTTCGCGTGGTGAAGATGACCGGGCGGCGAACTCGGTTTGCTCCCTCCCCCCTTGTGGGGGAGGGTGGGGAGGGGGGTGCTACATGAGAGTGCTCGCACCCGACTCCCCACCCCTAACCCCTCCCCACAAGTGGGAGGGGAACCCGAGCCCCCGCAGATGAGCGGCTTAGCCGCTCATCGGCACCATCGACAACCGCGCGTCGGTCGCCGGGATGTAGGTCTCGGGCAGGCCAAGTTCCTTGCGCACGATGTTGGCCCCGCGCACCAGCGCCACCATCTTGTAGAACGCGTGCATGCGGCTCATCGACTGCCGGCCGAAGCCGCAATCGCTCGACAGCATGAGCCGCTCGGGCTCGATGTGCTTGAGCGCCAGCCGGATCAGGTCGGCGACCTCCTCGGGGCGTTCGACCTGCAGGGTGCGGTGGCTGATGACGCCGACCGCCACTTTCTTGTCCTTCGATATCATCCTGCCGATGTGTTCGAAGTCCATGCCGTGGTTGAACGCCCCCTCGAAGGTGATGACGTCGACGTCCAGTTGATCGAGATAGGGCAGGGCATCCTTGTAGGACTGGTCGCGGCTTGCCACGCGTTGCGCCGCGGGGCTGCCCCAGCAGGTGTGGCACCACACTTCGCACTTGTGGCGCAGGCCTTTGACTTCGGCGTTGAAGGCCTCGACCCATTGTGCCGGCTTGATCGCCGCGTTCGGATCGGCGATCACCTGGTGGATGGCGGGCTCCTCGATCTGCAACAGCGGCGCGCCGGCATCCGCCAGTGCGTGATACTCGCGGTTGAGCGCGGCCGACAAATCGAACAGCAGTTTGAGCCGGTCGCGGTAGTGCTCGTCGGTCAGCATCAGCGCGAGAATCTGCGCCGAGATCGAGCCGATCTTAACCGGCCGGTCGGTCATCGGCGCGATCGCCTTGTAGGCGCGGTCGAGCTGCAGCGTGGTTTCGCCGATCCTGTCTTCGACCGGCGGCGTCATGCGGGTCTCGATCACCTCCCACATCAGGTCGCCGGGGCCTTTGTCCGCCATGAAGTGCGCCGGCGGCACTTCGACCCGCGGCTGGCCGATGCCGGCGATGCGCTCGGTGGCGTAGCTCACCCAGCTACGGCCCGCGACATCGTCATCAAGCCGCGCGTCGCCATCGACGAAAATGTCGATCCCGGCGCGGTGCTGCGCGGCGACGTTGCAGGCGAGGCAATCGAAATGCTGCTCGCGGTAGGCCTGCTGCGAGAAGCCCTGGGACAGCGGCAGGCCGCGAAGGTTCGCCGTGTACCAGCTCGGCCGGGGCAACGCTCCGGTCGTGGTCGTGAGCAACGCCTTGCCTTTGGTCGCGGTGAACATGGTGATTTCTTGTGGTTGATTGAAGCAATTGCCGGAACGGCAGTGTGCTCCCTCTCCCCGTTGGGGAGAGGGTTGGGGTGAGGGGGTCTAAGTCCCTCGATAGACCGTAACCCCTCACCCCACCCCTCTCCCTATGGGAGAGGGAGCAGAGCGCGCTCGCGGCCGCGCTTTACATTACATTCACACCTTCCCCAGCGCGTGCAGAATCTTGCCGGGCGTGAACGGCATGTCGGTGAGCGGCTTGGCGCCCAGCGGACGCAGCGCATCGTTGATCGCGTTCATGACGCAGCCCGGTGCGCCGGCGGTGCCGGCTTCGCCCGCACCTTTAGCCCCCAGTTCGGAATCGGCCGTCGGCGTCACCACGTGGCCGATCTCGATGTCCGGCATCTCGGCCGCCATCGGCACGAGGTAGTCCGCCATGTTGCCGTTGAGCAGTTGGCCGCGCTCGTCGTAGATGCAGTGCTCGAACAGCGCGCCGCCGATGCCCTGGACGATGCCGCCCCTGATCTGCTCGTCGACCAGTTGCGGGTTGATGACGGTGCCGCAGTCTTCCACGCACCAGTGCTTCAGCAGCGTGACGAAACCCGAGTCGACGTCGACCTCGACATAGCTCGCCTGGATGCCGTTGGTGAAGGCGAACGGCCAGGCGCGCGGCACGTAGTGGCGCGTCGCCATCAGTTCGGCCTGGAAGCCGGGCGGCAACGTGTCCGGGCGGAAGTAGGCGATGCGCGCAAGTTCGGCCAGCGGTAGCCGCTCGGTCCCGGTGTCGCGGTCGACGACGATGCCGCCACGGATATCGAGCGCCTCGGGCTTTGCCTGCAGGATGGACGCCGCGCAGGCCAGCACGTTGCCGCGCAGCGCCTTGCCGGCCTGCCACGCCGCCTCGCCGCCGATCCCGGCGGCGCGCGATGCCCAGGTGCCGCCGCCATAGGGGGTGTTGTCGGTATCGCCGGTGATGACGCGCACGCGTTCGATCGGCACGCCGAACGCCGATGCGGCGACCTGCGCGATCACGGCTTCGGCGCCCTGGCCCTGTTCGGTGACGCCGGTCTGGCAGACGATTGCGCCCTGCGCGTCGAGCTTGATCGTCACGCCGTCCTGCGCGGAAATTTTCGCGCCGCCGACGCCGTAGAACGCGGCCGACGGGTTGGTCACCTCGACGAAGGTCGCAAAGCCGATGCCGCGGTAGATGCCGCGCTCGCGCAGCCGCTTCTGCTCGGCGCGAAGTCCCGCGTAGTTCATCATCGTGTCGAGATGGGCGAGCGCTTCGTGCTGCGAGAGTTTTTCAAACTTGATGCCGGAGGGCGCAGTCCACGGATAGCTCTCGTCGGCGATCAGATTGCGCCGCCGGATCTCCAGCGGGTCGATGCCGAGCTTCGCGGCGGCCAGTTCGACCAGCCCTTCGGTTACTGCCGTGGCGACCGGATGGCCGACCGCGCGGTACTGGCACATCACATTTTTATTCTGGAACACCACGCGGGCGCGGGCGCGATAGTTCGGGCAGGTGTACCAGGAGCCGGTGAGGTTGACGATCTGGTTGGCCTCGATGCCCGAGGTGCGCGGATAGACCGAATAGGGGCCGACGCCGGTGAGATCGTCGATCTCGAATGCCGTGATGGTGCCGTCGTTCTTGACGCCGATCTTCGCTTTGACGCGGTGATCGCGCGCATGGATGTCGGTGACGAAGCTCTCGATCCGGTCGGCGACGAACTTGACCGGCCGCTTGAGCAGCTTCGACAGCGCCACCGTCGCCATCTCGTCCGCATAGGTGTGCACCTTGATGCCGAACGAGCCGCCGACATCCTTGGTGATCACGCGCACCTGATGCTCCTCGAGCGCCAGATGCTTGGCGAACAGGTTCTGCATCATGTGCGGCGCCTGCGTGCCCTGGTAGACGGTGAGGCGCTCGTCGCCCGGGTTCCAGTCGGCCACGATGGCGCGCGGTTCGTTGCAGACGCCGGTGTGGCGGCCGAATACGAAGGTCGTCTCGACCACCGCGTCGGCGTCTTTAAAGCCTTGGTCGGGATCGCCGGCGGTGAGGGCGCGTTCGAAGCAGAGGTTGTCGCCGATCTCCGGCTGGATCACCGGCGTTGCCGGGTCGAGCGCGGTCTCGGCATCGGTCACGGCGGTTAGTTCCTCGTAAGCGACCTCGACCAGTTCGCAGGCGTCCTCGGCCTCGGCGCGCGTACGCGCGACCACCGCGCACACTGCTTCCCCCGCCCAGCACGCGCGATCGACCGCGATGGCGTGCTGCGGCGCCGATTTAAGCCCCTTGAGATGCGTGAGCACGCCGACCCACGGCGTGATGACTTTGGCGAGTTCAGTCGCCGGTGACGACCGCGATCACGCCCGGCGCTTTCTTCGCCGCGGCGGTGTCGATCGAGAGAATGCGCGCATGGGCGTGCGGCGAGCGCACGAAGGCGGCATGCGCCATGCGCGGCAGCGTCACGTCGCTGACGTATTGCGCGCGGCCCTGCGTCAGCCGCGCCAGGTTGGGCCGCGGCACCGAGCGGCCGATGTACGAATTTGGCCGGTCGAGTGCGGTGAGAACAGGCGGCGAGTCTTCGGCGATTTTCATCACCGAGCTCGAACGCTGTTGCGTAAGGAAAATTTAGTACTCGCCACGAACTCCGGACGGCTCCCTCCCCCCTTGCGGGGGAGGGGTGGGGAGGGGGGTGGTTGTGTGGCGCTCGTCCGCATCACCGGATGGACCCCACCCCTAACCCCTCCCCACAAGGGGGAGGGGAACAGAACTGCGTCCGCCGCAGGACCATGCTTCACCCTCGCGTGTCGCCGTATGTCCTCACAAAAACCGCGTCGGCCAGTTGAGCGTGCGCCACATGTGCGACGACGGCGTGTTGTCCCAGCCGAGCCCTTCCTTCGGCTGCTTGAAGTGGCGGCCGATGATGTCGACGAAATCGTCGAGGCTGACCTTGGCGTTCGGGTCGAACGAGTAGATGTCGTAGATGCAGATCTGCCGTGCCGTGCCGTACCACTTGTGTTTGCGGGCGCGCTGGTACTCGTCGACGATGTAGGGCTCGGGCTTGTACTCCGGCCCGAAATATTTCGTGTAGACGTCCGGGTACTTGTAGCCGGCGGCTTCGTCCGGGAAGAAGCGCAGCGCCTGGTGCATGCGGATCGCCCAGCTTACTTCTTCATCCACGTACGGCTCGATCAATTGCGCGCCCCAGTAGCCGTGGTCGCAGCGGATGAAGCCGACCACGCCGATGTCATGCAGGAGGCACGCGAGCACCGCCTTCTCGGGCAGTCCGGCCTTGAGCGCGTGCGTCGCGCTCTGCAGCAGGTGGTTGATCGACGGCAGCCGCAGCTTCATGAAATCGATCAGCGTCGGCTTGTCGGGCATTTTCGGCAGCCGCGGATCGGCGCCCATCAGGAAGTACTTGCCCGGGTTCTGCGCCTGCAGTGCCGCGCCGCCTTCCATCTCTACCTTGCCATCCGCGAGGGTAAACAAGACGGATTTGGTCGCGATCTTCTCGTTGAGCTCGTTGAGCATCTGCTCTTCGAGTTCGTCGGCGCGCTCCGACAGGGTCATGGTCTGAGGGTGGTCCAGTTGCATGGCTGTTCTCTTTTGTGTTGATGGCCGCGGGGCCTGCCGTCCTGATTTGCTCTGCTTTTACACCTAAGCCGTGCCGCGCGGAACGGGCATTGCGGCCTCATCCCGTGCCGCGGTTGCGGGCGTGAGCGACCGCCGCGATGGCGTCGACGATGGCGTGGTACCCGGTGCAGCGGCAATAGTTCCCGGAAATATGGGCGCGGATGGTGTCGCGGCTGGGCAGTGTGCCGGTTTTCAGCAGGTCCTGCGCGGTGAGCAGCATGCCAGGGGTGCAAAAGCCGCATTGGAGTGCGTTGCGCTCCGCGAACGCCTGCTGCAGGTCGGCGATTTCGCCGGTGTCGGACACGCCCTCGATGGTGTCGATTCGCGCGCCGTCGCATTGTACCGCCAGCAGCAGGCAGCCGCGGACGATCGCGCCGTTCATCCGCACCGTGCAGGCGCCGCAGACGCCATGCTCGCAGCCGACATGACTGCCGGTGAGTGCGAGTGCCTCGCGCAGGAAATCGACCAGCGTGGTGCGCGCGTCGACCCGTTCGCGCACCTCCTCGCCGTTCACCGTGATGACGATGTCGTGCATACGCTCGCTCATGACGCTGCTCCGTCGAGACTGGCCATGATCGTTGGAAAGATCATGGCCGTGTCTCCAGCAGTTGCCGCGCCACCCGCCGCAGCAGGACGCCGGCAAGATGCCGCTTCACCGCGCCGGCCGCCTGCACGTCATCGGGCGGATCGAGGTCGTTGGCGATTGCCGCCACTGCCGCTTCAATATCGCCACCGGCAAGGGCGGCTTCGGCGTTGCGGGCCCGCATGGGCGTCGCACCGACGCCGAAATAGGCGAGCCGGACATTCTTGAGCGCGCTTCCCTCGGCCTGCGCGCAGGCCGCCAGCCCGGCCATCGCATAGTCGCCGTGGCGGCGCGCGAATTCGGCGAAGCCGCAGCGCGTGTCAGCGCTTGCCTTCGGAACGCGGATCGCGGTCAGCACGTCGCGCGGCGTCAGCGCAGTCTCGAACAGGCTCTTGAAGAAATCGTCGGCCTTGACCGTGCGGCGGCCGGCGGGGCCGGCGATCTCGACCTCGCCGCCGAGCGCGAGCAGACAGGCCGGCAGTTCGGCGGCCGGATCGGCAAACGCGATCGAGCCGCCCAGCGTGCCGCGGTTGCGGATCGCCGGATGGCCGATATGCGGCATGGCGAGCGCGATCAGCGGCGCATGGCGCGCGATCTCCGGTCGAGCTTTCGGCTTCGGCGTGGCGGGCCAGTGCGCCGATCTCGACGTGGCCGTCCTTCAGCGCGATCCGGTCGAGGCCGTCGATGGGGTTGATGTCGACCAGCAGTGCCGGGTGCGAGAGCCGCATGTTCAGCGTCGCGATCAGGCTCTGGCCGCCAGCCAGAATGCGCGCGTCGCCGCCCGCGCCGCCGAGCAGCTCGATCGCATGGTCGAGCGATCGCGCCCTGGCATAGGCGAATGGCGCCGGCTTCACGCGGTTCCTCCCTTGGAATTTTTCTTATTCTGTCGGGGAACGCCTGCCGGGGCAATGCGGCTCTATCGCCGTCGCCTCGATGATTCGAGAGGACAGGTCGAGCCGTGGCACCCTCCACCCGCGAGCGAAGCGAGCGGCGAGGAGGGTGCGTGCTCGAAGTGGGGGGCTCTTCTCGCGCCTTCGCGACATGCCGCAAGCATCCTGCGATCCGGGACATCGACGGTCAATCTCGTCGCGCCATGCACCCCCCTCCCCACCGCTCGCTTCGCTCGCGAGAGGGGAGCGCGGAGGTCCCGTGCTTCAAACGTGCCGTTAGGCGACGAGCCTTTTCACGATGTCGATCGCGCGGCGGATCAGCGTCTCGGAGGCCTCCAGGGTGCGGAAGGCCGCGTGCGAGGACAGCGTCACGTTCTCCATGCGCGTCAGCGGATGGTCGGGCTTGAGCGGCTCGGCGTGAAAGACATCGAGACCGGCATGGCGGACGTGGCCTCGCTTGAGCGCGTCGATCAGCGCCGCTTCGTCGATCAACGCGCCGCGCGCGGTGTTGACCACGATCACGCCGGGCTTCATGCGCATGATCTTTGACGCGTCGATGAGCCCGCGCGTTTCGTCAGTGAGTGATAAGTGCAGCGAGACCACGTCCGACGTCGCCAGCAGCGTATCGAGATCGACGGCCGGCACGCCGGCGTCCGGCCGCGGCGAGCGGTTCCAGGCGATCACCTCCATGCCGATGCCGCGGCCGATCCGCGCCACCTCCTGCCCGATGCCGCCGAGCCCGATCAGGCCAAGCGTCTTGCCCTTGAGCTGCATGCCCTCGAGCGGCTCCCAGGTACCGGCGCGCGTCGCACGATCCATGCGGGCAAGGCCGCGCGCGGCGGCGAACATCAGCGCTATCGTGTGCTCGGCCACAGCGGTGTCGCCGTAGCCCTTGATGGTGTGCACCGTGATGCCCTGTTGCGCGAGCGCCGCCACGTCCATGTAGCTCGACGCGCCGGTGCCGAGAAACACGATGTGCTTGAGACCAGGGCACTGCGCCATGATCTCGGTCGGCATGTAGGAATGATCGTCGAGGCAGATGTCGTAGCCGTTGAGCAGCCGCGGCAGATCGCTGGACTGAAACGGCGCGGTATTGACCGTGATCGGCGGATCGTCGCTCCGGTGCACGCGGGCAAAGACGCCATCGAGCTGATTGTTACAGTCGACGAAGATCGATTTCATGGCCGCTTTGTTCCCTCATCCGTTCAGGGCATGCTAAAGCGCACAGCGACGTTTAGGAATTACTGCAGCACACTCGCTCTGCTCCCTCCCCCCTTGTGGGGGAGGGTTGGGGAGGGGGGTGGCGAGTTGCGTTACGGCGGCGCGATGCACGCGGACCCCCACCCCTAACCCCTCCCCACAAGGGGGAGGGGAACGCGCCGAGTTTGCGGCATAACAATTGAGATTGCACACGAAGGAGAGCGAAGAATGCCGGGAGAGTTCAAAGACAAGGTCGTCGTCATTTCGGGCGGCAGCCGGGGCATCGGACGCGCGATCGCGATGTCGTTCGCGCGCGAGGGGGCGCAGACCGTGCTCGCCGCCGCCTCGCCGGAGCGTCTGGCCGATGCGCAGAAGGCGATCGTGCAGGCGGGCGGCACCGAGCCGCTGACGGTCGCGGGCGACCTGCGCCAGCTTGCCGGCTGCGAGCAGGTGTTCGCGCGCGTCAACGATCGCTTCAAGCGTTGCGATATCCTCATCAACAACGCAGGCGCAACGCGCGCGGGCAATTTCCTCGAACTGCCGGACGAGGCCTGGCTTGATGGTTACGCGTTGAAGTTCTTCGGCGCGGTGCGGCTCGCGCGGCTGTTCTGGCCGCTGCTGAAAACCGCGCAGGGCCACGTCGTCAACATCATCGGCGGCGCGGCGCGTACCGTCGAGCCGGAATTCCTGATCGGTGGCTCGGTCAATTCCGCCACCTCGAATTTCACCAAGGGGCTGTCGCGGCTCGGCATGCGCGACGGCGTCAACGTCAACGCGATTCATCCGGGCGCCACCGCGACCGATCGCACCGAGAATTTGCTGCAGCAGCGGGCGGCGGCCCAGGGCAGGACCGTCGAAGCGCTGCGCGCGGAGACGCTCGCCAAGAGCGGCGCGCGCCGCATGGCGACGCCCGAGGACGTTGCCGAACTCACGGTGTTCCTCTGCTCCGAGCGCGCGCGGCACATCCAGGGCACCGCAACCGCGGTCGATGGCGGCGCGACACCCGGCCTTTACTGAACCATCACATTCCGGGCATCGGCGGGCGCAGGCGCTTGCGCCGGCCGGGGGAGGCTGGTCTCATCGCCATGACCTGAGGACAGCCGGAATAAGCGGCACCGCAGCGGGGTTTCTCATCTGATCGCCGGCGACGGTCCACGTCCCGGCGGCAGCTCATTCGGGAGGATCACGATGAACAAGCTGACACGGCGCGCGCTCGGCGTCGCTGGATTCGCGTTGCTGCTTACCACCTCGGCGGGCTTTGCCCAGCAGCCCCCGGTTCGTATCCGCGGCGAGATCACGAAGGTCGACGGCACGACGCTGGCCGTGAAGGGCCGTGACGGCTCAAATATGACGGTGAAGCTCGCCGAGCCGCCGCGGATTGCCGCGATGGAGAAGGCGTCCCTCGACGACATCAAACAGGGCTCGTTCATTGGCGTGTCGGCGATGCCGCAGGCCGACGGCAGTCAGAAGGCCTACGCGATCCACATCTTCCTGGACTCGCAGAAGGGTGTGGTCGCCGACCGGTTCCTGCCGTGGGACAGCCGGCCCGGCAGCACCATGACCAACGCCTTAGTGGCCACTACGGTCGCCGGTAAGGATGGCCGCGAATTGCTGGTCAAATACAAGGACGGCGAGAAGAAGGTCACGGTGCCGCCCGGCACTATCATCGCCAAGTACGCGCCGGGCAGCGCCGCCGATCTCAAGGTTGGCGCCAAGGTGTTCGTCGCCGCCGCCAAGAAGGAGGCTGACGGATCGCTTACTGCGCCCAACATCGCGGTCGGCCGTACAATCGATCCGCCGCAGTGAAGGTCGGCCTTATATGCACAGCCATTCGCTGCGCGCTTGCGGGAGCACTTATTGCGCGGCGGCGAAGCAGCCTGACGGATCGCTGACGACGGGCGGGATCAATGTGGGCCGCGACGGCGTTGTGCCACCGATGTGAGCGGGCCATCACGCCGGTCCGCCAAACTTTGGAGGACGACGGTGAACCGGACCACACGGCGTGCATTCGGCGGCGCGGCTCTGGCGGCGATCCTGGCAGTTTCGGCAAGTTTCGCTGAGCAATCGCCGCCGGTGCGGGTGCGCGGCACGGTCGAGTCCAACGATGGGTCCGTTCTGACGGTCAAAACCCGCGAGGGACCTTCCGTCAAAGTGAAGATGACCGACAACGTCGCGGTCCGTGGCATCGTCAAGGCGGCGCTCGCCGATATCAAGGACAACGCCTTCATCGGCGTCACCAGCGTGCCGCAGGCTGACGGCAGCCAGAAGGCGGTCGAGATTCATATCTTTCCCGAGGCCATGCGCGGCACCGGGGAAGGTTTTCGGCCTTGGGACCTGACACCGAGCAGCACGATGACCAACGGCACCGTGGCGCAGATGGTGACGAACGTCGACGGGCAGACCATCACGCTCAAGTACAAGGACGGCGAGAGGAAGATCGTGGTCGTGCCGTCAACCTTGATCGTGACATTCGCTCCCGGCAACAAGGACGAGCTCAAGCCCGGCGCCAAGATCTTCATTGCCGTCGCCGCCACGCAGGCGGACGGTTCGCTGCAGGCTGCAGCCATCTCGGTCGGCCGCGACGGGATCACGCCGCCGATGTGAGGTTGAAGACCCGCACTACGAGTGACTCGCACGATTGAGGTTCAGCTATCAGGGACCTCGAAAGGCGGCCGTCGATCCGGTAGAGTGGGCGCCGGCGCGCCACGCAGCGCGTGGAGTTCAAGAAATTGAAAACATCATAACAATTTCGGAGGAACGACCATGATGCGGATATCGCAAACTCTGGCGGGTGCGGCGATCTTGGCGACAGTTGCGGCGTCGGTGGCGTTGGCGCAGCAACCGCAGACTACGCGGATACGCGGGCCGGTGCAGGCGGTGGATGGCCCGGTGCTCACCGTCAAGGCCGGTGAGATGGGTGACGTCAAGGTGAAGTTGACCGACAAGGCCGCGGTCTTCGGCGTCACCAAGGCCACGCTCGCTGACGTCAAGCCGGGTGCTTTTATTGGCGTTGGTGCGAAGCCGCAGGCCGACGGCAGCCAGCGGGCCATTCAGATCATGATCTTTGCGGAATCCCAGCGCGGCACCGGCGAGGGCCACCGCCCGTGGGATCGGCCGAACACCACCATGACCAACGCCACCGTGGACACGACGGTCGGCAGCGTCGATGGCCAGGTGCTGACGGTCAAGTACAAGGGCGGCGAGAAGAAGATCGTCGTCGGGCCGGACGCGGTGATCCGCGCCTATGTGGTCGGCGGCAAGGACGAGCTCAAGCCCGGTGTTCATATCAATATCATCCGGGCAACGAAATTGCCGGATGGAACGTTCGAGGCCAGCCGCGTCAATGTCGGCCGCGACGGCATTGCGCCGTAGCGGATCGCGGGCGGCAACACTCTCTCCGCTCGTCCCCGCGGAAGCGGGGACCCAGGGCCTCGGGTTTGGAATCCTGAGTGTGCGGTCTGGGTTCCCGCTTGCGCGGGAACGAACGGAAGAGGAATTCGCGACGCAACGAAAACAGGCTCAGCCGCGCGGCGCCTTGCTGCCGCCGCGGCGTGAGGGGGCGTGCGCGGAGCCGCGCGCCGGCACGTCGAGATCGCTCGCGAGCGTATCTTCATCGAGCAATGGCGCTGCGATCTGCGCCGGGTTGCGGCGGCCGCGTGCGCGGCGGTCGATGTTCTCGTCGTGCGGACGCTTGACCGCGTCGGCGCGGGCGAGCTGTTCGATCGGCGGCAGGTCTTGCGTCAGGCGTGCGAGCAACGGCGTCAGGTCATCGAGCCGGTGCGCCACCACGTGGATCACCTCGGCCTCCTTCTGCATTTCGCCCGTGACCGCGATATAGCGCGCGCCGAGCACCAGCGGACGGAACCGCTCGAACGTCTTCGGCCAGACGATGATGTTGGCGATGCCGGTCTCGTCCTCGATGGTCATGAAGATGACGCCCTGCGCGGTGCCGGGCCGTTGCCTGATGGTGACGAGGCCCGAGACGGCGACGCGTTCGCCGCTGCGCCGCGTGCGTAGTTCCTCATTGCGGATGATGCTGCGCCGCGCGAGATCGGCGCGCAGGAATGACGCCGGATGCGCGCGCAGCGTGAGCTGCAGGAACCGGTAGTCGTTGACCACCTCCTCGCCGGGCGCCATCGGCGGCAGCGTGATCTCGGGTTCCGGCTGGTGATGTTCAACCTCACCGCTTGCACGGTCTGCTCCCTCCCCCCTTGAGGGGGAGGGGTGGGGAGGGGGGTGTTCGCAAATTCGGAACGTGTTGTTACCCCCCTCCCGGCTCGCCATAGCGCGTCGAAGACGCGCGTGAACGCGCTCATGGCTCGCCGACCTCCCCCTCAAGGGGGGAGGTGAAGACGGAGAGAGCGGGAGAGGGGACGCCGGTGGCGCGGTTGCTGTCTTGTCGTCGTTATAGCTGTTTCGGGGCTCGATAATCTCATCACTACGAAACAGCGGCAGGTCATCATCCTTGTCGCCGACGCGGCCGAGCGCCTTGGCGGCCCATAGCGCCTGCCGGCGCGTCAGGCCGAGCGAGCCGAACGCGTCGGCGTCGGCCAGCCGCTCGATGATGCGCGGCGACAATCCGGTGCGCAGCCACAGATCGCGGACGGAGATGTAGGGCGAGAAGCGAGCGGCAGATTCGCGTGGTAAATTACCATCACGGCCGCTTGCTCCGTCCGGCTCCCTCCCCCACGGAACCCGGGCTTGCCCGGGTTCCGCAATATCGTGCGCAAGTCGGGCAGGCCCGACTTGCGTTGGGGGCGGGGTGGGGAGGGGAGTAGCTGCGGAATTCACACTTTGTGGCGTACCCCCCTCCCGGCTCGCCATAGCGCGTCGAAGACGCGCGTGAACGCGCTCATGGCTCGCCGACCTCCCCCTCAAGGGGGGAGGTGACAACGGAGAGAGCCGGGGAGGGGACGCAAGCAGCGATATGGCGTTGTTATTCACGAGATGTCGCTTCCCGACGATCAGCATCGCGTCGTCCTCGCGCAGTCCTTTGATCTGGCGAAAGCCGAGCCGCAACGCATGCGTCGCGCGGATGTCGTCTGCCATCTCCCGATGCAGGTCGTGCAGGCGCGTGGACGCGCGCGGACCGTCCTCCAGTGTCGCGTCCCAGTGCGAATGGTTTATGTCGACCGGCCGCACCTCGACGCCGTGCTCGCGCACGTCGCGCACGATCTGCGCGGGTGCGTAGAAGCCCATCGGCTGCGCGTTGAGCAGCGCCGCCGCGAACGCATCCGGATAACGGCACTTGAGCCAGGCCGAGGCATAGACCAGCAGCGCGAAGCTCGCCGCATGGCTTTCCGGGAAGCCGTATTCGCCGAAGCCCTCGATCTGCTTGAAGCAGCGCTCGGCGAAATCGCGCGGATAGCCGTTGCCGACCATGCCGTCGATCATCCTGTTGCGGAAATTGCCGATGGTGCCGGTGCGCTTGAAGGTCGCCATGGCGCGGCGCAGTTGATCGGCCTCGCCCGGCGTGAAGCCGCCGGCGACGATGGCGATCTTCATCGCCTGCTCCTGGAACAGCGGCACACCGAGTGTCTTGCCGAGCACGGCTTCGAGCGCCTTCGACGGGTAGGAGACTTCCTCGATGCCCTGCCGGCGGCGCAGATAGGGATGCACCATGTCGCCCTGGATCGGGCCCGGCCGCACGATCGCGACCTCGATGACGAGGTCGTAGAATTCCTTGGGCCGCAGCCGCGGCAACATCGACATCTGCGCGCGGCTCTCGACCTGGAACACGCCGAGCGAATCGGCACGGCACAGCATACGGTAGACGGCCGGATCGTCGGCCGGCACGGTGGCGAGCGTGAGTTTTTTTGGATGCGTGATGTGTTCAACATCCTCCCCACTTGCTCGGTCGGCTCCCTCCCCCCCTGAGGGGGAGGGGTGGGGAGGGGGGTGCTCGCAAGTTCGGAGCGTGGTGTTACCCCCCTCCCGCCGCGCCATAAGCGCGTTTACGCGCGTCTGCGGCGCGCTATGGCGCGTCGACCTCCCCCTCAAGGGGGGAGGTGACAAAGGAGAGAGCGGGGGAGGGGGCACCAGGCGCGCGTCTCCAGCAGTGTTGCTCGGCTTATTGCCGTCGCACACCGCCAGCGCATCCCCATAATGCTTGGCGACCAGGTCGAACGCCTTGCGGATGCAGGTGAGCATGCCGAGGCCGAGCACATCGACCTTGAGGATACCGAGCGCGTCGAGATCGTCCTTGTCCCATTCGACATGGGTGCGGTCGTCCATCGCGCCGTTCATCACCGGCACGACTTCGTCGAGCCGGCTGCGCGTCATCACGAAGCCGCCGACGTGCTGCGAAAGATGCCGGGGGAAGGATTGAATCTCATCGACCAGTGCGCGCATCTTCAGCATGCGCGGGCTCGCGATGTCGATGCCGGCGCGCTGGAGTTCGCTCTCGCGCACCGATCCGCCGCCCATGCCCCAGATCGAGGACGACAGCGCGCCGATCATGTCTTCGGACAGGCCGAACACCTTGCCGACCTCGCGGATGGCCGAGCGGCCGCGATAGGAGATCACCGTGCCGGCGATGCCGGCGCGGTCGCGGCCGTATTTGGCGTAGATGTACTGGATGACCTCCTCGCGCCGCTCATGCTCGAAGTCGACGTCGATGTCGGGCGGCTCGTGGCGCTCCGCCGAGATGAAGCGCTCGAACAGCAGGCCACCGCGCACCGGATCGATCGAGGTTATGCCCAGGCAATAGCACACCGTCGAATTGGCGGCCGAGCCGCGGCCCTGGCAGAGGATGCCCTGCGCGCGCGCGTAGCGCACGATGTCGTACACGGTGAGAAAATAGGGCGCGTAGTTGCACGACGCGATCAGGGCGAACTCGTTGGCGAGGCTTTTACGCACCGCGTCGTCGATGCCCTCCGGGTAGCGCTCGCGCGCGCCCTGCCAGGTGAGATGTTCCAGCGCCTCCTGCGGGCTGGAAAAGCCCGCAACGGTCTCGTCGGGATATTCGTATTTCAGTTCGTCGAGCGAGAAGGTGAGCGAGCGGTCGAGTGCGAGCGTTTCGGTGACTGCTTCGGGCGCGTGCTCGAAGATGCGTGTCATTTCGTCCGGGGATTTAAGGAAGCGCTCGGCATTGGCGGCGAGGCGCCGTCCTGCGGTATCAATCGTCAGGTGTTCGCGGATGCAGGTGAGCACGTCGTGGAGTTCGCGGCGGTCGGGATGATGATACAGCACGTCGTTGATGGCGATCAGCGGCACGCCAGCCTGCCGCGCCTGTGCGGCGCGCTCGCTGAGCCGCGCGCGGTCGTCGCCGCGATAGAGCATGCAGGCGGCAAGCCGCACGCGCCCCGGCGCGGCGGCTGCAAGGCTGTGAAGGAAGTGCGGCTTTGATTTGCTGGTTTCCTGGCTGACGACCAATCGTAATTTTGCTCGAGGCGTTCCCTCACCACTTGTTCCGCTCGGCTCCCTCCCACCTTGAGGGGGAGGGGTGGGGAGGGGGGTGGTTCCGGAGGCAGTCTTTCCTGGGGCACCCCCCTCCCGCCGCGCCATAAGCGCGTTTACGCGCGTCTGCGGCGCGCTATGGCGCGGCGACCTCCCCCTCAAGGGGGGAGGTGAAGATGGAGAGAGCGGGGAAGGGGATACAAGCGAAGCTGTCTCGGCATAGCTTCTAAGGTTGCTGCCGGTGATCTTGGTATCTGTTTGCCCATCGCTCGCTTTATCTTTCCGCCGCAACACCGGCAGGTCGGGCAGTTCCCAGGTCGAGCGCTCCATCACGATCAGTTCGAGGCCGTCGATGTGCTCGATCAGATCGTCGAGATAGAGAATGCACTCGCCCTTCCGGGCGCGCAGGTTGCCGCGCGTAAGCAGGCGGCAGAGCCGCCCCCAGGCCGCGCGATCGTGCGGGTAGGCGAGGATGTCGGGCGTGCCGTCGGCGAACACCAGCCGCGCGCCCGGATGATAGGCGAGGGGAAGCTTCTGCTCGCGCTTGATCAGGTGCGCGCGCACGACGCCGGCGACCGAATTGCGGTCGCACAGCCCCAGCCCGGAGAGCCCGAGCGCTGATGCCTGCAGCATCAGTTCCTCGGGGTGCGAGGCGCCGCGCAGGAACGAGAAATTCGAGGCGGCGGCGAATTCGATGTAGCGGGTCATGTGCATCGGCCGATGCATATGCTTGCTTGAAAAATAATTTGTAGTAACAATATAATATGGAGTACGAATGGGACGAAGCCAAGTCGGTCGCCAACCTGCGCAAACATAAGGTGGCGTTCGAGGCCATCGAGGGTTTCGACTGGTCGACTGCCTTTGTCGTTCCCGATGAGCGTTTCGACTATCGCGAGGATCGATGGTTTGCGATCGGCATGATCGAGAACCGTCTCTATTCGCTGACCTTCACGATTCGCGGTGACCGTATCCGTGTCATCAGCCTGCGGGTGGCAGAACCCGCCGAAAGAAGGCTTTACCATGAGCAGAGTCGATAACGAGAATCCGAAATGGACGCGTGAGACATTCCGGAAGGCGAAACCGGCGCGCGAGGTTTTTCCGCAGCTTGAATTCCCCAAGCCGCGAAAGGGCCGCGGTCCGCAAAAGTCGCCGGTCAAAGTGCAAACGACCATCCGGCTCGACGACGACATTGTTGCGCATTTCAAGACGCAAGGACGCGGGTGGCAAAGCCGTATCAATGATGCATTGCGCGATGTCGTAGAGCGGCGCAATCCGGTGAAGCGCAAGACGCGAGCCTGATAAGGCGTCATCACCCATACATCCCGTGCAGGAACCAGCGCAGCGGTGCGAAGGCGTGCGTCGGATCGCAGCCGCGTGTCATCTCGCTCGCGCGCGCCATGTCGCGATAGAGGCCTGAGCGGAACAGCCAGAAGCGCAAGCCCGCGCGGTCCTCGACGCGGAAATAGTCGCGCGCCGGGCCGCCATGTTCGCTCCACCAGGCGCCCTCGATGCGTTCGGGCCCTTCGGTGGCGATGACCTCGTGCAGCGCACGCCGCCAGCGGAAGCGCACCGGCGGACCGTCGGGCACGAGGGCAACCACATCGTCGATCGGCTCGGGCCGCACCAGCAGCCGGCAGGGCCGCGCCACCTGTCCGGTTTCGGCGCGAAACCGGCGCACGGCATCCCAGCCGAGTTCGGCCTGTGCGGCGGCTCGCGCGGCCGCCTGCGCGGGCGCGGCCGAGGCGGCGAGTTCCGGGATATGGCTGTCGTGCGCGACGAGACGCGACACGCGCCGCCGCCCGAGCCGTGCGCTGAGCCGGTCGACCAGGCGGTCGAGCTCGGCCGGATCATCGCTGCCGCCAAGCCCGATCTGCTCTTCCGGACACGGCTCGGCGGTGAGCACCGACAGCCGTGCGAGATCGAAGCCGAAGCCTGGATCGATCTCATCGCCGAGCGCGGCGAGCCGCTCGACGAACAGCGCGCGGATCGCCTGCGGATCGCGCACCGGCCGCGAGGTACCCGCCGCGATGCGTTTGACCGCACCATCGGTGCGGAACAGCAGCAGCTCGATGCGGCGGGCGCCTTCACCGCGGGCCACGAGCACCGTCTGGAGGCGTGCAGCCAGCCGCTCGATGGTGGCGAGCACGTCCTCCTCCCGCGCGATCGGCTCGGGGAAACTCTTCTCGGCGAGATAGGACGCGACCGGCAGCCGTGGACAGAGTGGTTCGTCGGCGCGGCCGAGCGCGTGGTCGAGCCGGGTGAGGAGTTCCTCGCCGAAGCGGGCGGCGAGCGGCGCGCGCGGCAGATCGGCGATGTCGCCGATGCGCTTGAGACCAAGGCGCGCCAGCGCCGCGACCGTATCATCCGGCAGCCGCAACGCGGCGAGCGGCAACGGCGCGATGGCGTCGCGCTCGCCGCCGGTCGGAATGATGTCGGTGGCACCGAAGCGCGCCATCGCCCAGGCGGTGCCGATGGTGCCGGCGATGGCGATACGCGCCGCAAAGCCGAAGTGTGCCAAGCGCGTCAGCAGATCGTCGCGCAATGCGGTTTCGCCGCCGAACAGATGCGCGCAGCCGCCGATGTCGAGCAGGATGCCGTCGGGCGGATCGATGGCAACAAGCGGCGTGTAGCGCAGGCACCAATCGGCGATGGTGTCGAGAAGACGCGCATCGGCGCCCGCATCCTCCGGTACGGCGACGAGCGCGGGATGCATGGCGCGCGCCTGCGCGAGCGCAAGGCCACCGCGCAGGCCAAGCCGTTCTGATGCGGCGTCGACCGCTGTCAGCAGGTCGAGATTGCCGCGCTTGCCGTAGACGACGAGGGGAGCCTCTCCGTTAGAGGAGATATCCAACTCAGGATGAGAGGTCCCTTTGTTGCCGCGAACTCGGTCTGCTCCCTCCCCCCTTGAGGGGGAGGGGTGGGGAGGGGGGTGACTGCGAGTCCCGAACTTGTTGCCACCCCCCTCCCTGTCCCTCCCCCGCAAGGGGGGAGGGGACGTTGTGGCGTCATCCGTCGCGCCGTCGGCAATTTGTTGCGCGGAAGGTTCGCGAGTGATGAGAGGCTGGCCGCAAAAGGATGCAACACCTTCGGCGTCACGCCACTGACGCCGGATGCGGTCGGTCGACAGGCGCGACAACCAAATGCTGAGGATTTGCCGACGCGAGGACATAACGCTGCTCCGTACGATTCCATTCCACGATCCAGGTGCCGAGATGTCCCCGGCGGTTGCGCATCAGCCGGGCAGCGAGCCGGGGCGGCCCGATGCCGTGCGGCGAAGGCGCCGACGGCGCTGTGCCGATGATCCAGCGCGTTGCGGCGGCGGAGGTCTCCTCGCCCGGCGCGGGGCGCAGCAGAATGCCCAGCGTGGTGCCGGCCGCGGCCGCGAGCGAGAGCCGGCGCGTCATCACCGGATCGATCTCGCGTGCGCGCAGTTCGCCGATGACAAGGCCGATGGCGCGGCAGCGCAGCGCTTCCTCCATCGCCCACAGCACGTCGCGGGTGCGCGCGGCCGCGACCGTGATCAGCCGCTCGGGTGCAAGGCCGGCGGCGTCGAGGCCGGGTCCATACGGCGTGCCGTGTTCGGCGAGCGAGAGATCATCGGCGATCCACACGACGGCGGTTCTGTCGTCATTTGCGCCTGATATATTGCGGCCTGAAAACGAGGTCGCAGTTAGTGCGCCCTCTCCCCTTGCGGGAGAGGGCGGCCGCAGTTGGTCGGCAACAATGAATGGGAGAGGGGTATCGTGCCGCCACCCCTCTCCCATCAGAGTGTGTTGAAGCTCCGGCGTAGCCCTCTCCCGCAAGGGGAGAGGGCGCAATAACGACGACCGCGATTCGCGGCCATGCTGTCGGGCGCGTGATAAGCTCGTGGTTCTGATCTGGATGCGTGTGCCGCCGCCCGCCGCCAGCCCCAACACAAAGCCGGTCGCCGCAGCGGTGTCCGCTTCGCGCGCCGCCGCAATCTCGTGCAGCGTGCCGCGGCTGAGTCCGCCGCCAAGCGCGCCGTCGATCGCCGGAATGCCGAGCGCAAGCGGGCGGGCAGGGCCGCTCAGGCCGAGCGCGGCTTCCGTCGTGCGCAGTTGTTCGCGCAACCGGCCAAGGAGGGGCCGGTCGGTCGCAGACATGGCAGGTCGTTCGGTTGCAGCCATAGGCTCATCCGGGGCAAGGCAGCCAGCGGCCGCCAGCGTTGTTCATGATATGTTCTATTGATTCCCGAGACTCGTCCGACCGTCAAGCGAAGAATATCCGGTCCAAAAAGACGAGGAGTTTCCATGAGATAGCGCTCGCCCACAAAATCCGGGGAGCAGGAGCCAAACTCGGGTGACCAGCGCTACCTCTTCCGTCATTCGGGGCCCGAGCGGGGCTCGGGAGCCGGAATACAGACGTCGTGGCGATCATGGATTCCGGGTTTGCGCTTGCGCGCGCCCCGGAATGACGGGGGATGGTTCAACGCCAGCAAGCACGAACTCAAAAATCCAGCGCGTTGCGGTCGCCGTTCATCAGCACCCGCCGGTCGATGTCGCGCACGTTCTTCGTGCCGGTAAGCGCCATCGACACATCAAGCTCCTTGCCGATGATCTCGATCGCCCTGGCGACACCGGCTTCGCCGCCGGCGCCGAGCCCATAGATATAAGAGCGCCCGATCATGCAGGACCGCGCGCCGAGCGCCAGCGCGCGCAGCACGTCCTGCCCGGAGCGAATGCCGCCGTCGACCATCACCTCGATCTCGTTGCCGACCGCCTCGGCGATCCTCGGCAGCGCCGAGATCGACGACGGTGCGCCGTCGAGTTGGCGGCCGCCGTGATTGGAGACGATCAGCGCGTCGGCGCCGGACTTCGCCGCCATGCGGGCGTCTTCGAGGTCCATGATGCCCTTGAGGATGAGCTTGCCCGGCCACAGGCTCTTGATCCACTCGACGTCCTTCCAGTTCAGCGTCGGATCGAACTGGCTCGCCGTCCAGGCGGCGAGCGAGTTGACGTTCTCCATACCCTTCACGTGGCCGGCCAGATTGCCGAAGGTCTTGCGCTTGCCCTTGAGGATGGAGAGCGCCCAGGCCGGCTTGGTGGCGATGTCGATGACATTCTTGAGCTTGATCTCGGGCGGCACCGTCATGCCGTTCTTGATGTCGCAATGACGCTGGCCGAGAATCTGCAGGTCGAGCGTGAGCACCAGCGCGCTGCACTTCGCCGCCGCGGCGCGGGCGATCAATTCGCGGATGAAGCCGCGGTCGCGGATCACATAGACCTGGAACCAGAACGGCTTCTTCACCGCTTCGGCTACATCCTCGATCGAGCAGATCGACATGGTGGAGAGCGTGAACGGGATCCCCGCCGCTTGGGCAGCACGACAGGCGAGAATCTCGCCGTCGCCATGCTGCATCCCACACAGGCCGATGGGCGCGAGCGCAAGCGGCAGCGAAACCTTCTCGCCCAGAATGGTGGTCGAGAGATCACGCTGGTCGACATCGACCAGAATACGTTGGCGCAGCTTGATGCGTTCGAGGTCGGAACGGTTGGACCGCAAGGTCTCCTGCGAGTAGGAGCCCGCCTCCGCATAGTCGAAGAAGGCGCGCGGCACTTTGCGGCGGGCCGTCTGCCGCAGGTCCTCGATGCAGGTGAAGGTGCGCATGGTCGTTCCCTGGACGTTTGCCGCCAGCATAACCATTTAAGCAAAGGAACCAATGGACGGCGCGCGGGTTGGACGCAGTTGCGCCGAGGCCGGAACGCCGATTGTGCTCGCGCGTTACTATTTCACAGGAGAGAGCCATGGGAATTCCCAACGACAGCGTCACTGAAAACGAAATCGCCGAAAAACGCCGTCAGGAAGCCGAAGAGGAGCGCAAGGCCGCCCGGCGTCGCACCCTCGAAAAGTCGCTCGAAGAGGGGCTGGAGGATACTTTCCCTGGCTCCGACCCGATCAACGTCGTCCAGCCGGCGCCGAGCGTCTACGACAAGGATCCAAAACGGTAACGGGTCCAAAGCGTAATGTTGTTATTCCGGGACGCGCGAAGCGGCGGGCGCGGAGTCCAATACCGGAATCGTTGGCCTTTTCTGGGTTCACGCCACCCAAGTCGGCCATTCAAGTCGGCCATGGCCGCCTTGGCAATCTCAGTCGCCGATCTCGGGCAAACCTGCGATCGGTGGCGCGCCGGAATGACGCTCAAGCTTTTCGGCGGCCGCCAGAACGTCGCAGCTTCCATTCATTATCATGCGTAATTTGCCGTAATCTCGCACCCGGCGCCTCTTGAATTGCCCAGGGCTTTGGCCGAAAAGGGCTCAAGTTGAGTAAAGCTGAGGCCAAGCGGCGAATGGCGCGCAAGTATTTCGGCACTGACGGGATTCGCGGGCGCGCGAACGGCGTGATTACGCCGGAGCTTGCGTTGCGGGTCGGTCAGGCGGCCGGGCTGGTGTTCCGCCGCGGCGACCATCGCCATCGCGCGCTGATCGGCAAGGATACCCGCCTCTCGGGCTATATGATCGAGACCGCGCTGGTCGCGGGTTTCACCTCGGTCGGCATGGACGTGCTGCAGACCGGCCCGATCCCGACGCCGGCGGTCGGCATGCTCACGCGCTCGATGCGCGCCGATCTCGGCGTGATGATTTCGGCCTCGCACAATCCATATGACGACAACGGCATCAAGCTGTTCGGGCCCGACGGCTTCAAGCTCAACGACGACGTCGAATACCAGATCGAAGAGCTGATCGAAGCCGAACTGACCAAGAAGCTCGCCAAGAGTGCCGATCTCGGCCGCGCCCGGCGGATCGACGGCGTGCAGGATCGCTACATCGAGTTTGCCAAACGCACGCTGCCGAAGAATCTCTCGCTCGGAGGCCTGCGCATTGTCATCGACTGCGCGAACGGCGCTGGTTACCGGGTGGCGCCGGAGGCGTTGAAGGAACTCGACGCCGAGGTGCTGGCGATCGGCGTCGATCCTAATGGCTTCAACATCAATCACGAATGCGGCTCGACCGAGCCGGCCGCGCTCTGCCAGAAGGTCAAGGAGATGCGCGCCGATATCGGCATCGCGCTCGATGGCGATGCCGACCGGGTGCTGATCGTCGACGAGCGCGGGCGGATCGTCGACGGCGACCAGATTCTCGCAGTGATTGCCGAAAGCTGGAAGGCCGACGGCCGGCTCGCGCAGCCGGGCGTTGTCGCTACCGTCATGTCCAATCTGGGTCTTGAGCGCTATCTTGCCAGTCTCGATCTCTCGCTGGTGCGCACTCCGGTCGGCGACCGCTATGTGCTCGAGCACATGCGCAAGAACGACTTCAACGTCGGCGGCGAGGCCTCGGGCCACATCATTCTTTCCGACTACACCACCACCGGCGACGGGCTGCTTGCGGCGCTGCAGGTGCTGGCCGTGGTGAAGAAGCAGGATCAGCCGGTTTCGAAGGTCTGCCACCGCTTCGATCCGTTGCCGCAAATCATGAAGAACGTGCGTTACAAGAGCGGCAAGCCGCTGGAGGACGCCAAGGTCCGCAACGCCATCGAGGATGCGCAGGCGCGTCTCAACGGCCACGGCCGTCTGGTGATCCGGCCGTCCGGCACCGAGCCGGTGATCCGCGTGATGGGGGAGGGCGACGACAAGGTGCTGATCGAGGAAGTGGTCGACGGCATCGTCGAGGCGTTGACCGACGCCGCGGCCTGAAACCTGGGCCTGGCGGGATGCCGCCAATTCATTGGTTAGTAAAATCTGAGCCGCCGGCCGGCCGTTCGCGAGCCGTGGTCCAGATTAAAAGCCGGTCCAGATTGGAATACGTGTAGAATTTGTGTTTTAGTTTTGCACCCGCGCCCGGTCTCATGTATCGAATAGTTGCATAACGAACTAAAAATCCAGGTTGGAACGCCGCCGGGTCTGCCATGATCGTGTGTTCTTGCAACGTCCTCAGCGATAATGACGTACGGACCGCTCTCGGCGCGGGGCAGCCCCGCACCACCGGGCAGGTCTATGGCTGCCTCGGCTGCAGCGCCCAATGCGGCCGGTGCGCTCGTACCATCCGCCGGATCATGGATGAGGCATTGTCAGGGACCGCCGGCCCGAAGTGCTGTCAAAGCGGGCCCCGCGAATAGCGGCGCATTCGGCTAGCACACGGTTTTTCCGTTAATTGCAATCTGTTGGACCCGGGCGCGTTGCGCTTGCCGTGTCACGCGATCTGCGTCAGATTAGATTAATTCCAAATTTGCCGGGTGCGCCCGGCAATGGATGAAAATCTGGCCAGGGACCGGCACTATGAAAGGCGACGCGAAAGTCATCGATTATCTCAACCGCGGACTGCGGCATGAGCTGACGGCGATCAATCAATACTGGCTGCACTACCGCCTCCTGGACAATTGGGGCTTCAAGTCGCTGGCGAAATACTGGCGCAAGGAGTTGATCGAGGAGATGGAGCACGCCGACAAGCTGATCGAGCGAGTCATTTTCCTCGACGGCTTTCCGAACCTGCAGGTGCTCGACCCGTTGCGAATCGGACAGAACGTCAAGGAGGTACTGGACTGCGACCTCGCGGCCGAGATGTCGGCGCGGGCGCTCTATCAGGAAGCCGCCACGCATTGCCATTCGGTCAAGGATTACGTGACCCGCGACCTGTTCGAGAAATTGATGCACGACGAGGAAGAGCACATCGATTTCCTGGAGACGCAGATCGGGCTCGTCGCCCAGCTCGGTGTCGAGCTCTATTCGCAACACCATATCGGCAAGCTCGACGACAGCAGCAGTTGATCGCGATAAAGCGATGTTCGATGCGCGGCGCAACAAAGCGCCGCGCATTTTTGTTTATGCGCCGGCGTGCGGGCGCAGGTCGTTGTCTTGTGCTCCTTCGATTTCTTTTTTGCACGACCGAATATGCAGCGCGTGTGTATCCGCGAAGGTATTGGGGTCATTCGATCGTGGTCATGACCGGGAGTTCCACCCGCCATAACGATTAACAAAGATTAAAATTCGCAGTTAAAAAGTAAGGTTAAGTCTCGTTTAACGGTTTGCTGTCATCGTCGCCTCATCGGTTCATCCTTGAGGGGTCTCAGCCCCCTGCCGGACGAGAGGACAATTGTCATGGTTCGTAAGACTATCTTGGCGCTCTTTGGAGCGACGACACTACTCAGCACGGCAGCCCTCGCGGCTGATCTGCCCCCGCCGCTGCCGCCGCTGATTCAACCGGTTCAGGTTGTGGTCGGTGGCTGGTATCTGCGTGGCGATGTCGGCGTCGGTCAGAAGTCGTTCAGCGACTTCGATCATCACCAGACCAACCCGACATTCGTCTGGCCGGCGAGCTGGCAGATCGACCAGAAGGACATGGCGGACACCGCCTTCGTCGGCTTCGGTGTTGGCTATGCCTGGAACAACTGGCTGCGCTTCGACGTCACCGGTGAGTACCGGATGAAGGAAGCGTTCAAGGTCACCGGCAGCTACACCGAATTCTGCCCCGGTGGCGGCCGCTGCTTCGACGTCTACGAGGGCCATCACTCGAACTGGCTGGTGCTCGCCAACGCCTATGTCGACCTCGGCACCTGGTGGTGCCTGACGCCGTTCGTCGGCGCCGGCGTCGGCGCCGCCTATCATAAGTTCACCGGTCGTCACCGACGTCGGCCTGATCTCCGATCGGCACCACCGGCTTCGGCTATGCGTCCAGCGATTCCTCGAAGTGGAGCATGGCATGGGCGCTCCATGCCGGCGTTGCCTACAACGTCACCAACAACTTCAAGGTCGAGCTGGCCTATCGCTACGTCAACTTCGGCTCGATCGAGACGCCGGTCATCGACTGCGCGTCGGGTGGCTGCGGCGCCGGCAACGGACCGCGCGCCTCCTACTCCTTCACCAACTACTACTCGCAGGACATCAAGATCGGCATGCGCTGGCTGCTGCAGCCGGAGCCGGTCTACGTTCCGCCGCCGTTGATCCGCAAGGGCTGATCGTCAAGCCAAACCAGGATGAATGCGAACGGCGCGGGACATGTCCCGCGCCGCTTTCGTTTGCGTCGAGCGTGCCCCGACAAGCGCCAATCCAAAATCTTCGAGCGTGGAAAGATTCAGATCCTCGCGAACGACTTTGAGCCGCGAGCTAACCGCTCATTAAGGTTAATCATTCATGATGATGAGTGCGCGCAACGAATTTACCAAACACAAGGCACTGTCATGCGTCGCTTGCTCTTTGTCTTTGCCCTGATGGCCACGATGTCGGATGCGTATGCCGGCGACTACGACGTCCCGGTGTTGCGCGGCTCGGAGCCGGTCGTGCCCGGCGTGCCGTTTGGCCAGGCCCCTCCGCTCCTACCGCGCTGGGCCGGCCTTTACGTCGGCGGTCAGGTCGGCTGGGGCGTCAGCAACTTGAACTTCGCTGGGGCGACGCAGCCGTTGCTCGCGCACGAACTGCGCGAGCTGAAGATCGAGCAAGAGAATCAGGTCTCCGCCTGGGATGTGCTCGGCCAAGCCGACACGCGATCCGCCAGCGCCGGCTTCTTCGTCGGCTACAACAATACCTGGGAGGGCATGATCATCGGCGTGGACTTCACCTGGAGCAAAGTCAATTTCTCGGCCGATGCTCCGGTCTCACCGATCAGCCGCGCAACCGCCACGAAGGACGGCCTCCTCGTTTACGGGATGAACCTCAACGGCGCAGCGCGTATGCAAATCTCCGATTTTGGCGTGCTGCGGGTGCGGGCCGGCGTCGATCTCGGTAATGTCCTGCCGTTCGCGGGCATCGGTGTCGCGATTGGGCGGGCAGGCGTGTACCGCGCCGCGACTGCTTGGGGCACCGAGTATGCTTATGATTCCAATGGCAATCTCATAAACACAACGCCGTTCTTCTTCACCGAGAACGAGACCAAGTCCAACGCTTTGATCTACGGCTGGTCGCTAAGCGGGGGCGTGGACATCATGCTGATGCCGTGCCTGTTCATGCGCGCAGAATACGAATTCGTGAGCTTCCAGCCGATCTGGGGTATCAACGCCAGCGTCAGCACCGGGCGGCTCGGCGTCGGCTACAAGTTCTGATGTTCTAATCTTGCGCCGTCCAAGCCGGGCGGCCAGGCGTCCGCGTTCGTCATCACGCGCTTGACTGTGCACCTCTCCTTCCTTATGCCCGGCGGCGGGAAACCCCTCCCCACCGAGGGGCGCCTATCTGGAAGGATAGAGTCATGGCCAACTCGATGCCCGGAATGCGGCCGGCCGTTCCGCATTTTTCGTCCGGCCCCTGCGCCAAGCGCCCCGGCTGGAGCCTTTCCGCCCTCACCGATGCCCTGCTCGGACGCTCCCACCGGTCGAAGATCGGCAAGGCGAAGCTCAAGCGCGCCATCGACCTGACCCGCGAAATCCTCGATGTGCCGGCGGATTACCGCATCGGCATCGTCCCGGCGTCCGACACCGGTGCGGTCGAGATGGCGCTGTGGTCGCTGCTGGGCGCGCGTCCCGTCACCATGCTGGCCTGGGAATCGTTCGGCGAGGGCTGGGTCAGCGACGTCGCCAAGGAGCTCAAGCTCAAGGACGTGACGCTGCTCAAGGCCGGATATGGCGAACTGCCCGATCTCGCCAAAGTCGATCCGAATTCCGATGTGGTGTTCACCTGGAACGGCACGACCTCGGGCGTGCGCGTCCCTAACGCCGACTGGATCAAGGCCGACCGGCAGGGGCTGACCATCTGCGACGCCACGTCGGCCTGCTTTGCGCAGGCGCTCGACTGGCAAAAGCTCGATGTCGTGACCTTCTCGTGGCAGAAGGTGCTCGGCGGCGAGGCCGCGCACGGCATGATCGTGCTGTCGCCGCGCGCCGTCGCCCGGCTCGAAAGCTACAATCCGCCGTGGCCGCTGCCGAAGATCTTCCGCATGACCAAGGGCGGCAAGATCAACGAGGGTATCTTTGTCGGCGAGACCATCAACACGCCGTCGATGCTGTGCCTTGAGGATTATCTCGACACGCTCGCCTGGGCGAAATCGATCGGCGGTCTCAAGGCGACGATGGCGCGCTGCGATGCCAACGCCAAAGTGATCGCCGACTGGGTTGCGCGCACGCCCTGGATCGACTTTCTCGCCAAGGAACCGGCGCAGCGCTCCAATACCTCAGTTTGTCTCAAGGTCGTCGATCCGTCGGTGCTGAAGCTTTCGGCCGAAGCGCAGGCGGCGTTCGTGAAAGGCATCGCGGCGGCGCTGGAGAAGGAAGGCGTCGCCTACGACATCGATGCCTATCGTGATGCGCCACCTGGCTTGCGCATCTGGTGCGGCGCCACGATCGAGGCGTCCGACGTCGAGGCAGTCACGCAATGGCTCGACTGGGCTTTCGCCAACAGCAAGGACGCGCTCGCCAAGGCGGCGTGACGCGGCCGTCGTTCCCGCGAAGGCGCGAACCCATTCTCAGAATCGCTTCAGTCAGAATTGCCGTGTCATGGGTCCCCGCTTTCGCGGGGACTAACACCGAAATAAAGGCAGATCGCCATGCCCCCCAAGGTCCTCATCTCCGACGCCCTTTCCGATGCTGCCGTGCAGATCTTCAAGGATCGCGGCGTCGAGGTCGATTTCCAGCCCAAGCTCGGCGCCGACAAGGAGAAACTCGCCGCGATGATCGGCGGCTTCGACGGCCTCGCGATCCGCTCGGCCACCAAGGTCACCGCCAAGCTCCTTGAGGGTGCCAAGAACCTCAAGGTGATCGGCCGCGCCGGCATCGGCGTCGACAATGTCGACATTCCGGCCGCCACCGCCAAGGGCGTGATCGTGATGAATACGCCGTTCGGCAATTCGATCACCACCGCCGAGCACGCCATCACGCTGATGCTCGCGCTGGCGCGCCAGATCCCGCAGGCCGACACCTCCACGCAGGCCGGCAAGTGGGAAAAGAACCGCTTCATGGGGGTCGAGATCACCAGCAAGACGCTGGGCGTGATCGGCTGCGGCAATATCGGCTCGATCGTGGCGGACCGGGCCATCGGCCTGCGCATGCGGGTCATCGCCTTCGATCCATTCCTGTCGCCCGAGCGCGCACTGGCGCTGGGCGTCGAGAAGGTCGAGCTCGACGAACTGATCCGCCGCGCCGACTTTATTACGCTGCACACGCCGCTCACCGACAAGACCAAGAACATCGTCGACGCCAAGGCGCTGGCGGCGATGAAAAAGGGCGTGCGCATCATCAATTGCGCGCGCGGCGGGCTGGTCGACGAAGCAGCCTTGCGTGCCGCGCTCGATTCCGGACAGGTCGCGGGCGCCGCCTTCGATGTGTTCACCGAGGAGCCGGCGAACAAGAACCCGCTGTTCGGCCATCCCAACGTGGTGTGTACGCCGCACCTTGGCGCCGCCACCACCGAGGCGCAGGAGAACGTGGCATTGCAGGTCGCCGAGCAGATGTCGGACTATCTGTTGCGCGGCGCGATCTCCAACGCCGTCAACTTCCCCTCGATCACCGCCGAGGAGGCGCCGCGGCTGCGCCCCTTCATCGACCTTGCCGAAAAGCTTGGCTCGTTTGCCGGCCAGTTGACCGAGACCGGCATCCGCAAGGTGCAACTGTCCTATGAGGGCGTGGTCGCCGGCATGAATACCAAGGCGCTGACGTCGGCGGCGATCGCCGGCCTCCTTCGCCCCATGTTGCAGGACGTCAACGTGGTTTCCGCGCCGATCATCGCCAAGGAGCGCGGCGTCGTCATCGAGGAGATGACACGAGAGGCGGCGGGCGACTACGAGAGCCTCATCACTTTGACGGTGACCACCGAGCGCCAGTCACGCCACGTCTCCGGGACGGTCTATGCCGATGGCCGGCCGCGCATCGTCAACATCAAGGGCATCCGCATGGACGCGGAATTCGGCCCGTCGATGATCTACATCACCAACCTCGACAAGCCCGGTTTCATCGGGCGCTTCTCCTCGACCTTGGGCGAAGCCGGCATCAACATCGCGACCTTCCATGTCGGGCGCGAGGCGCCGGGCGGCAATGCAGTCGCGCTGATCGAGATCGACGGCGAATTGCCGCCTGGTGTGCTCGATCAGGTGCGTGCGCTGCCGCAGGTGCAGGGCGCGCGGCCGCTGAAGTTCTGAGTGTGTGAGAACGACCTGCAGTCAAAAGTGTGCTATTGATGCAGGAGTTCATCGAGGAGGGCGCGAATGGCTCGCCCCATTGTTGTTCTGATCAGACTTGAGACGACCAACAGTCGAATGCTATTGATGCTGAAGTTCATCGAGGACGGCGCGAATTGCTCGCCCCATTGTTATTCTTGCACACTGGGATGCGGAGGTACGAGTTTGGGTCGCCACAACGCAGGACGTGCGCGGGCTTGTGACCGAAGCCGACACGATTCATCGAGGACGGCGCGAATGGCTCGCCCCATTGTTGTTCATGCGGATTGGGATGCGGAGGCAGGAGTTTGGGACGCCACGACGCAGGACGTGCGCGGTCTTGTGACCGAAGCCGACACACTGGAAGAACTGCGCGCCAATCTGCCGGGGATGATCATCGATCTGCTCGAAGAAGATGGCATCACTGATCACTGATTGAAATGACGGCGTCGCATGCGCGGAACGACCGGCTCAAACGCGGCCTCAAGCTTCGCGATCTGGACATATTATCGTGACGTGATCGACACTGGCAGCATGGAAGGCGGCGGATCGGCTTGGCGTATCTCAGCCTGCGTATCCAAGTCGATCGCGGATTTGGAACGCGCGCTCGGCGTGCGGCTTGTCGATCGCAGTCGGCGAGGCGTCGTGCCTACGCCGTACGGGCTGGCCCTCAAAAGCTGCAGCGTCGCGATCTTCAACGATTTGCGTCAGGGCGTTGCGGATATCGATTTCCTCTCCGACCCAACCCAGGGCGAGATCCGCATCGGAGCGACCGATCCGGTCATGACGGCAATCTCTCCCCCGCGATTGATCGTCTGTCCCGCGAGTATCCGAAGGTGGCTTTTCACGTCGTCCTCAGCGACACGGCGCTGCTCTATCGAGAGGTCGCAGACTGAAACATTGAATGGCGAGCGGCTACGAATTCAAGCGACAGGGCCGAGGGGATCACGAAATCTGGTGGAATCCGCAGGCGCGGGTCCACGTGACGGTCGACCGCAAGCTGAAGTCGAAGTTCACTGCAAATGGCATTCTCAAGGAAGCCGGTCTGCCGAAGGCCTTCTAGACTAGCTGCAGGCGCAATTTTTCACGGCAGAGCCGACCCGCGACCGTCCGCGGAGCGGCAATCCGCGCGGGCAATCTGTCTCCCGCGCCGCCGTCATATTGCCGTCAGATTGCCTTGGGGAAAGCGGAATCGTTAGCTCTTGTTTACGCGGGCGACGGGGAAAGGACGTTGGTTTTGGAAAACCGCCAGTCTCCCCGGCCGGGCGCAAGGGCCCGGGCGGCCGCGTCGCCTTGCCTGATGCGCCGTCATCCGCTATCGGGTGATCGCCCGATCTGCCGGCAAGTCATTGTCTCTACGAGACTATCCCGGGCGTCGGCCGCACCGAGGAAAGGCGCCGCATGGCCAATGTGGTCGTGGTTGGATCCCAGTGGGGGGACGAAGGAAAGGGCAAGATCGTCGATTGGCTGTCCGAACAGGCCGACATCGTCGTCCGGTTTCAGGGCGGCCATAACGCCGGGCACACGCTCGTCATCGACGGTGTCACCTACAAGCTGTCGCTGCTCCCCTCGGGCGTGGTGCGCGGCAAGCTCTCGATCATCGGCAACGGCGTCGTGATCGATCCCCGCGCCCTGATCGAAGAAATCGACCGTCTCCGGGCCCAGGGCGTCAATGTCACGCCGCAAAGCCTGCGTATTGCAGAGAATGCAACCTTGATCTTGCCACTGCACCAGGAGCTTGACGCCATTCGCGAATCCGCAAGCGCACTGACGCGTGTCGGCACCACGCGACGCGGCATCGGCCCGGCCTACGAGGACAAGGTCGGCCGGCGCGCGATCCGCGTTATGGATTTGGCCGACCTGCAGATGCTCAACGGCAAGATCGACCGGCTGCTCACGCACCACAACGCGTTGCGGCGCGGGCTCGACCTGCCCGAAGTCACGCCGCGCGCCATCTACGACGACCTCGCCGAGGTGGCGCCCAAGGTGCTGCCCTACATGGATTCGGTGTGGTCGCTGCTCGACGACAAGCGGCGGGAGGGCAAACGCATTCTGTTCGAGGGCGCGCAGGGCGCCTTGCTCGACATCGATCACGGCACCTATCCATTCGTGACCTCATCGAACACCGTCGCCGCCCAGGCCGCCACCGGCTCGGGGCTGGGGCCGGGCGCGATCGGCTATGTGCTCGGCATCTGCAAGGCCTATACGACCAGGGTCGGGGAGGGGCCATTCCCGACCGAGCAGACCAACGAGATCGGCCGGCTGCTGGGTGAGCGGGGCCACGAATTCGGCGTCGTCACCGGGCGCGCGCGGCGCTGCGGCTGGTTCGACGCCGTGCTGGTACGCCAGACGGTGCGGACCAGCGGAATCAATGGCTTGGCCCTGACCAAGCTCGATATTCTGGATGGGTTAACGGAAATCAAAGTGTGCGTCGCCTATCGTCTGGACGGGCGCGAAATCGACTATCTTCCGGCGAGCGAGAATGCCCAGGCGCGGGTCGAGCCGATTTATGAGACAATCGGCGGCTGGCAGGAGCCGACGGCGCGTGCCCGCTCGTGGGCCGAATTGCCGGCGCAGGCGATCAAATATGTGCGCCGGATCGAGGAACTGGTGGGCTGCCCGGTGGCGCTGTTGTCGACCAGCCCGGAGCGCGAGGACACCATCCTGATGCAGAATCCGTTCGAGCAATAAATGGCAGAATTTATGGGGCGGAACGAGTAAGCTAAACACAATGGCTGATTATTACCCGCTCATATCCCGCGCGGTCGCCGGTCTGGAAAAGAACAACGGCGAGAACCGCCGTGCGCTCTACGAGCGCGCGCGCGCGGCGTTGATTGCTCAGTTGCGCGGCGTGACGCCGGCCCTGCCCGAAACCGACATTACGCGCGAGCGGCTCGCGCTCGAGGAGTCGATCCGTAAGGTCGAGGCGGAGGCGGCGCGACAATTCGACCCAACTCGCGGCCATTCGGCATCGAAGCCGCGCATACCGGAACCGCCCCCTCGTGGTGAGGATATGCCGCGCGCGCCGGCATTTGTGCCGCAGCCGCCGCCATCCCGCCCATCCGCCCCGCCGCAGATGCCGCGGATGCGGACGCCGGACCCGGATCGCTGGGATGAAAGCCCGCCGGTCGCCGCGCCGCCGCGCTCGGCGCCGCCATTCCAGGGTCGCGGTGACTTTCCGGGTGCGCGGCGCCCGACTCAAGCGCCGCCCGCATCCCGGATGCCGGACGCGCAATACAGCGAGTTGATGTTCGGCCATGAGATGCCCGAGCCGGCACCGGAGCCGCCGCCGCTGCCGCCAATGCCCGCGCCGTCGTCGCGCCACCCGCTGCGCCGGACGGCCGCCGACCGCCGCCCCGGCGCCGATGCCGGGATGCAGGATTACCGCGACGTCGTCACCGAGGCGAACGAGTTCGGCGGCGCCCCCGCCCGCGCGGCGCAGTCCGCGCGCGACCCGTATGACGCAATGCCGGCGCCGGCCGCCGAATACGATCGCCGCGACCCGCGGATGTTCGACCCGCGGGACGCCGAACATGACCTGCGTTCGCTGCCGGATGAGTTCCAGGAGCCGATGCTCGAGCCGTCGTTCACCACCGACGACGCGCGCCCGCCGCCGCCGCGGATGCGGCCACAGCCAGCCCCGCTGGAAGACCACACGCAACAGCGGCGCGCACTGAAGCCGAAGCGCTCGTACCGGGAGTTGATGAAAGGCGCCGCGGCGCTCCTGATCGTGGCAGGCCTCGGCGGCGTGCTGCTGTGGCAGTGGCCCAACATGGTGGCGGCCTATCAGAAGTTTCGCACGCCCGCGGTTACCGAGGTGCGCGATGTGCCGGCGCAGCCCGCGCGGACCACCAAGATCACCGACCGGATCGAGCCCGGCGTGCAGCCGTCGCAGACCCCGTCGGACACCGCGTCCGGCACCGCCCCCGGAGCAGCGGTTGCCCAGAAGGTGGTGCTCTACGAAGAGGATCCGAACGATCCGAACGGCAAGCGCTTCGTCGGTTCGGCGATCTGGCGCACCGAGATGATTTCGCCGGGTCCGGGGCAGGCGCCCGAGCTCGCCATCCGGGCCGACGTCGATGTGCCGGACCGCAAGCTCACCATGACGTGGTCGCTCCGCCGCAACACCGACAAGACGCTACCGGCGAGTCACACGGTTGAAATCACGTTCAAGCTGCCGCCGGATTTTCCCTCGGGCGGCATCTCCAACGTGCCCGGCATCCTGATGAAGCAGGCCGAGCAGACGCGCGGCGTTCCGCTCGCCGGGCTTGCGGTGAAGGTGACCAACGGCTTCTTCCTGATCGGGCTGTCCAACGCGGACGCCGACAAGGACCGCAACCTGCAACTGCTCAAGGAGCGCGCCTGGTTCGATATCCCGGTGGTCTACAACAACAACCGCCGCGCCATTCTGGCGATCGAGAAGGGCACGCCCGGCGACCGCGTGTTCGCCGAAGCCTTCAAGGCCTGGAAGCAGTAAGCCGGATCGAGCTCGTGTTCGCCGGGCATGAACCTGCGACTGGATAGAGCGATTCCGAGAATTCGCCTGCCTACTTTGCCGGGAGCCGGATGGTCGCGAGATCGGTACCCACGACCGTGGTTCCGGTAAACCCGCTCGCTTCGACCGCTTTTTTGTAATCGGCTTCCGTCAGCGGCCCGCCCGGAATCTTGTACGGACCATGGCGCACGGCTCCGATCGAGGGAGCGAGATGTGTGAGCATGAGATACTTCGCGCCCACCCGCTTCGCCATCGCGCCGAGGTCGGCGGTGCCGGACTGGCGATAATAGACCGGAGGCGGCATTCCGCTGTCCTTGTCCGGAGCCATCGCCGGATGCATCGTGGAATGCACGATGACGTCGACGCCCTTCGCCAGTTTCTCAACCTGATCGGACGTTGACGTGGCGCGCGGCGGTGCGGTCACGTCGTTGCCGGCATCGCCGCCGATGACGACGCTGCCTGCGGGCGTATCGACGCGATAGGACGCATGGCCTGCGATGTGGGTGGAGCGGATGGCGCTTACCTTCACGTCGCCCGACGACCAGACCGCCTGCGGTTCGTTCGTCGGATCGAAAGTGATGACGTTGGTCAAATCGGCCGGCCCGCCAGGGAGGCGTGATTTGTCCTCCGCACGGCGTTGCGCGATTTCGCCCGATTGGATCAATGCGTCGCCGATATGCGCGGCGAGCTTGCGGCAGCTCAAGGTGTAGCCGAGCGGGGCGACCGCGTCGGAACTGCAGACCACGTCGAGTTTCGGCCCCTTGGAATTGAAATTCCACCGCAACTGCATGATCTCGGCAAAACCTTCGGTGTGATCCGAGTGCATATGCGTAAAGAAAATCGCATTGATCTGACCCGGCAGCACGCCCACCTGCGATAGCCGAAGAATTGTCCCGCGGCCCGAATCAAACTGCAGCCGCATGGCGTTGCAGTCGTTGCTGTCATCGCCGTAACGGATCAGCGTTCCAGCGCCGGCCTGTCCGTTGAAGATCGGTGGGCCGCTCTGCGTGCCGGTCAGGGTAACCTTCAGGCACGGAGCAGCTTGCGCCATCGATGTTGCGCTCATGAAACAGACACCGAAGACGAACGCAGTCGCGATAGCGGATTGCTTCATCCTCACCTCCCGAACTGGCTGCCGCTCTGATGGGGCAATTGCTGACAGCTTGTCCGGATTGGTGAGTGGTGGCAAGCGCCGATCCGTGGTCTGCGGCATCGGCGTTCTTCCGGGCGAGGAGCGCATCGCTCGCCCCGCCGGTTTTCGCTTTGCACAAAAGTTCTCGTCATCCTCGCCCAAATTGGAGTCCGTAGGGCGCAATAAGCGAAGCGCATTGCTCCGTTCTATCCGAGGCACGAAGACGAGGCGATCCTTCGGCACGCGGCTTCCCACCGGTGCGGCGCAATGCACTTCGTTTGTTGCGCCCTACGAGCTTCACGTCGGGTCACTGCGCCGCGCACATTGTCGCACTTTGCCACGAGGTCGGAACTTCCGTGCCAACGGCCGCGTTAACACAGGTTCGGTCGCCGCCGAATCGGCGGCGCCTGTGCAAACCTTACGCAAGACAAGAGGAGTATCGGCGAACCTTCCGTAAGAGGAGTATCGGTTATGAAAGCACTATCAGTCATCGGTTTGCTATTCGGGGCCGCGATCATCGCGACCGTTCCGGTTTCTCCGCAAGTGACGCCCCGCGGCATCGAACTCAGCGTCGACCAAGCTCAAGCTCAGGTTACTTACGGGCGTGCGCGCCGAGTTACCCGGCGGGCGTACAGGCGGTCCTACCGCTATGCCCGGCGGGCCGGATACGCAGCGTCGGTCTATGGCTCCGGCTACAGCTACGGGTCCGCGTATCCAGTCGTAGCAGCGGGCCCTAGAAGGTCGTGCACGATCTATCCAAGTGGTTTCCGCTGGTGCTGGACCTACTTTTAGCCCGTAGGGCGCAATAGCGAAGCGCATTGCGCCGTTCTATTTGCTGCCGCCAAGGCACGAAGACGAGGCGATCCTTCAGCAGGCCGTAGATCGCGAGGCAGAGCGGTGACCTTGCCAGGGGCGACAGCCTCATGCAGCTTTTTCACCGGTGTGGGCGCATGCGCTGCGCTTATTGCGCAGAGCTAAGAATATCGGGTCCAACCGGCAGGCTGTATCCTATTAGCCGGGTCAATCAGTATTTGGCGGCAACCGGGCTCGCCCGACCAAACTGGTAGTTCAAGCCTACCCTCACAACGTGATCCCTGATATCGCCGCTGACCGGGAAAGAGGTCCCCCCTGCAGCAGCCAGTTCAGGAGTAGAGAAGTCATTCGTTACATTGCCGAAGTTCATGAACAGGTATTCGAGCTTGGCGGTCCACCCATCGGCTAGGGCTGTCTCGACGCCGCCGCCAATCACCACGCCAGCCTTAGTGCGTGATGCACTCGCAGTTTCGGTCATCTGAGGAAAAGCCGCCTGGAACAGTGTAAAATCATCGTTGATCTTCGCCCATGCTCCGCCAGCAGTCACGTACCACAGCGCCCGATCCCATGTGTAGCCAATTCGACCTCGGGCCGTGCCGAACCACTTCATGCGCTGTTCGAGGGTCAAGGAGAAAGGGTTGCCGGGCGAGGTTACGCAAAGGACATAACATGCCGAGTCCTTTTGACCGCTCCATTGCCAATCGGCTTCAACTCCAATGACCCAAGCACCAATTTGCCGGTTGTAGCCCACCTGAAATCCGGCCGCGGCACCTGCCGGCGAAAGCGTGAATATTCCCAGCAGAAAGTTTCGGTCGGGGTCATTGGCGCGAGCCACGCTCGACGTGGTGCGAGTCCGTCCGATGCTGTATCCAACGTTGCCGCCAATGTAGAAGCCCGTCCAATCGTACGCCGCCGGCGGGGGCGGCGCCTTGTAGATCGGCAAATCAGCAGCGATCAGAGACCTGGAATGCACGCGATGAATGCAGCGAGCGCAAATCGTTTCATGCCACCACTCGATTGGCGACAACGTTGTCATACCCCACTATGGACGATCATGTTATTTTAACATTGGAGTACTGGCTATGATGCCGGGAACACACAATGCGATTCCGATCGCGGGAGCGGTCCGGCGCATTTCCACCGCTGCAAAGGCTGATCTTCGACATTGTCGCCATCGCGGTCACAAACGGCGATGACAGCCGTAAGCCCTTCATTTCCTTAATCGCGGCTGGTCAGGAGTGCGTCGTCGGAAGGTGAACCACTTTTCCCGCTCAACAACAAAAGATCGATCGGAAAAATAAATCGACATATTTGCGCGTGAAGCTTTCGCTTATCGATCAAGTTCTGCCGCGCAAATCCGGTGCATCACCAGTTTCGCGGACACGATTTACCTTCCTATCTAAGCGGACCCGTACATCGCTCCGACGTATCATCAATGTGCTTGACGCTGGCGGATATTTAGATTATATTCCTATTACCTTGTTCATGAGGGGCGCCGTCCGGAGGCATCCTGAGGTGGGACAAGGGCGGCGCCCGCGGGCGTGGGGAAATGCACCCCGCGCACTCGGGAGGCTCCGGGACCCCGCCCGGGCGGTACTACGGCCGCCCCGCGAGGTGCTCGCAGGCGAGCAGCGCAAATGCTGCGGCGCAAGCGCGGGCCTGGAGACAGAAACCGCCGCGGTGGAGCGCTACGAGGCGAGCGCCCTTCGCCAAGGGCGCGCGCCGAGAAGCAGCCGGGTTTGCGCAGACTGCGCAAGCTTGTCTGCGCGGCGCAGATGGTGGCGCCTCGTGGCGCTCCGCCCCCCTCGCACCGCACGTCGGATGTTTCCGATGTGCGGCACGAAAGACGGGCGAGGGGGAAAGAAGACGACCCCGCGGCAGCGGGGCGGACGACGGCGTACCCGGCGCCGGCAAAACAATACGGGCGGCGGAGCTTTGTCCGCACAGCAATCAGCAAACCGGAGATCAGGACGCAACGACGATGACAATGACACACGGAGTCACGAAACACTCACGAGCAAAGCACGGCGACGACCCGCAAGGCGCGCGTGCGATCTGTGATGCGCTACGGTCTCTTTCGCATCTGCCCGAAGCCGGCGTGCGGGCGCGACGGCGCCTGCCGGCGCAATCCGGAAACCTGCATTCGCCGTCATGCGCGCATCGTGCCCGAGGAGGTCTGGTTGATTGCTTTTTTGGCGCGACAGCGCCTGCCGACGCAATAAGAAACCTACATTCGCCGTCATGCGCGCATCGTGCCCGAGATTTGGGAATGGGTCGCGGGGATTCTGGAATCGCGCGAGCTTGGCCTCACGCACGACCAGACGATGGCGCATATCGAGCCGCTCAAGCCCGCATATTTCGCCTGGATCGCCGGCGTCGAAGCCGGCCTGGCGGCGCGGGCCAAGCGGCCGTGAGTGAGGACGGAAAATGTCGGCGCTAGCGCGGCGCCTCTTCTCCCTCTCCCCGCTTGCGGGGAGAGGGTCGGGGTGAGGGGGCGTTTCGAAATGTTCAGACTTGCGGGAATTCCCCCTCACCCGGATCGCGCCAATGCGCGATCCGACCTCTCCCCGCACGCGGGGAGAGGTAACCTTGCGGCCAAATGCCTCCACCCGGGCGGGCGCAAGCGCGGCCCGGGTGGAGAGGGAGAGCAAGCGTGCAAGGGAGAAGGTAAGAGAGGCTCAGTGCACCGGCAGAGCCGCCGCATGAGCCGAGGGCTGCTCCATCGCGGAGACGCGGTTCTTCACCGCCTTCTGCACCTTCTCGAAGGCACGGACTTCGATCTGGCGCACGCGCTCACGCGACACGCCGAACTCGGCCGCCAGATCCTCGAGCGTGATCGGGTCGTCGGCAAGCCGGCGCGCCTCGAAGATGCGCCGCTCGCGTTCGTTGAGCACCGAGAGCGCCTCGCCGAGCGCCTGGCGGCGGTTGTCGGCTTCCTGGCTCGCGACCATGCGCGATTCCTGGCTGACGCTGTCGTCGACCAGCCAGTCCTGCCACTCACCGGTATCGCCGTCTTCGCGGATCGGCGCATTGAGCGACACGTCACCGCCGAGCCGGCGGTTCATGTCGACCACGTCCTGCTCGGTGACGCCGAGCCGCTTGGCGATGATCTTGACCTGGTCGGGACGCAGATCGCCCTCTTCCAGCGCCGAGATCTTGCTCTTGGCCTTGCGCAGGTTGAAGAACAGCTTCTTCTGGTTCGCGGTCGTGCCCATTTTCACGAGCGACCACGAGCGCAGGATGTATTCCTGGATGGCGGCCTTGATCCACCACATCGCGTAGGTGGCGAGCCGGAACCCCTTTTCGGGCTCGAACCGCTTCACCGCCTGCATCAGGCCGACATTGCCTTCCGAAATAACCTCGGAAATCGGCAGGCCATAGCCGCGGTAGCCCATTGCAATTTTTGCAACAAGCCTCAAATGGCTGGTGACGAGTTTGTGCGCGGCGTCCCGATCGCCGTGTTCGCGCCAGCTCTTCGCCAGCATGTATTCTTCCTGCGGCTCCAACATCGGGAACCGCCGGATTTCTTCGAGATATCGGGTCAGGCCGGATTCTGCATTCAGAATCGGCAAAGCGGCAGATTGGGCCATAGTAGCGCCCTCCTTCGAGTAGCCCCCGGATGTCCGGCGGGCGGGTTCACACCGCCGCTCCCCGAGCCGACGGTGCTAGTCCTTTGTCGCGACCGCGAGTTGATCGCGGTGCAACATTACATGAAAAACGGTGGCAGAAGGAAGATGACCAGGCGTCACGTCGTCGTGACCTGCCCGTGTACATCTAAGCCATTGATTGATCGTTACCTTCCTCGATCAAACTGTGTACTTTCGGTACTCAGGCTTCGACGTAAACGCCCCAGGTCCGCCGGTAGTTCCGCGCGGAACGCAAGTTCACGACCCCCCACTGGATGTTCCATAGCGAGTAAATAAGCATGGAGTGCCTGCCTTCCAAGGCCGTCCAGGGCGGCGCATGATTCGGGACCCAGATGTTGCACTTTTGTCTTGAAGCCCGCCCCGTAGACGTCGTCCCCCATCAGCGGATGGCCGATCGCCGCCAGATGGACCCTGATCTGGTGGGTCCGGCCGGTTTCCAGCCGGCAGGCGATGAGGCTGGCGACCGGTTTGCCGTCGGTGCCGAGATAGCGCTCCAGCACCTCCCAGTGGGTGATCGCCTCGCGCCCGCCCTCGCGAACGGCCATCTTGTCGCGCGAGCGCGGATGGCGGTCGATCGGTTTCTCGATCGTGCCCTTCGGCCGGTCGGGTGCGCCCCACACGAAGGCCAAATAGCCGCGCTTGAGCGGCCCCTCCCGACCGTGGTCGGCGAACTGCTTGGCCAGGGAGCGGTGCGCGCGGTCGGTCTTGGCCACCACCATCAGTCCGGTGGTGTCCTTGTCGAGGCGGTGCACGATGCCCGGCCGCTTGACGCCACCGATCCCGGACAGGCTCTCGCCACAGTGGGCGATCAACGCATTGACCAGGGTGCCGGTCCAGTTGCCGGCGGCGGGATGGACCACCAGCCCCTTCTGCTTGTCGATGACGAGCAGTTCGGCGTCCTCGTACACGATGTTAAGCGGGATATTCTCGCCCTCGACGGCCGCATCGTCGGCGGGCGGGAGATCGAGCGTGACGGTCTCGCCGGCGTTGACGCGGTGATCCGGATCGCGGATCGTGGCGGTGTCGACCGCGACATGGCCCGCCAGGATGAGCGCCTTGTGGCGCGAGCGCGACAGTTCGGCTATGTGCGCGGCGAGCACGCGGTCGAGCCGTTCGCCGGCCTCCTCGGCGGCGACCACCAGTTTCTCGCTGCGCCCCTCTTTCAAGGTCATATCGGTCGAGGCCATGAGTAACCCGGTAGCGGATGACATCGAGCCGCTTGATCCCGCGGCCGCGAAAATGGTCGCGAAGATCAAATGGCTCATGCTGATCTCGGGCATCACCACCATGGTGGCGATCGCAGCCGTGATCGGGGTTATCGGCTATCGTGTTTTCAACTCGGGGGGAAGCGCCGCCCTCACCGAGATGACGACGCTGCTGCCCAAGGGCGCGCGGATCACCGCCACAGCGGTGGCCGACGACCGGGTTGTCGTGACGGTCGAGATCAACGGCGCGATCGAAATCCGCACCTTCGATCTGCGGACCCTGCGGCCGACCGGGCGGCTGCGGTTCGCCACGGAGCCGTGATGTATGGAGAGTTCTGCGCGCCGGCATTCCTTGCCATCCAGTGCTGGCGAACTTGCGGATGGGTTGACGGTGATGGCTGCGGAGAGGGGCATGGGCTTACGCGGCGGTGTCCAGGTGATCGGGCTGCTGGCATTCCTTGCACTCTGCCCGGCGGGACCGCTGCTCGCCCAGACCGGCGCCGCTATCGAAATCGTTCCGCTCACGCCGAACGCAAGCGAGATCAACGCCCTCAGCCTTACGCCGGATGGCGAATACCTGATTTCGCAAGGGCTGATCGGCAGCGCGCGTGACGGCCGGGCGCGGCTGTGGCAGGTCGCGACCGGCCGGTTGCTTCGGGTGTTTGGCGGCAACGACGACGACTCCGCGCCGGCAGCCGGGCTGATCGCGCTGCCAAACGGTCAGGCGCTGGCCGCTTCCGACACGACCGTCGACATCTGGGATATCACCAGCGGCCAGCGCATCCGCAAGTTCCCTGCTCCCGTCCGTGATATGCGCCGCGAAGCCGTGTCACGAGACGGCAAGCTGCTGGTCTGCGGTGGGGCAGGGCGGATTGCGATCGTCGAAATCGCCAGCGGCAAGGTTGTCAAAAGTTTTGCAGCGAACAAGCGCGAGATCACGTCGCTCGCACTCAGTCCGGACGGAAAGCAAATCCTGACTCTGGACGAAAGCGATCTCATCCGTGTGTGGCGCGCCGATACCGGGCGTGTTGTCCGCACAATCAAGGCGCCGGTTGAGACGTCAGAGGTCCGTTTTGCAGGAGATGGGCGCTTCATTGTAACCGCCGGCTGGGGAGCCAAGGCACTCAAGTTGTGGGACCTGCAAACCGGGCGCGTTGTCCGCAGCTTCGACGACAGCGACATCAACAAGCTTGTTGTGGCGCCCGATGGACGCCGAGCCATCACGGCCAGCGTCGGCCGCAAACTTCGCGTGTGGGATTTGGCAAGCGGTGTCAGCAAGCTTGTCGGCCGCGAGTATCAGCATCCCCGGGAGGACTTCGTGGTGTTCCCCGACGGCCGGAGGCTTGCGCAGGGGAGCGTCGAGAACGAAATCTGGATTTGGGATCTCGAGACCGGTGAAAATCTTCGCACGATTACGCCGCCCGACATGGTGCCAACCGCGTTCAGGGTCGCGCCTGACGAACAGCAGCTTTACTGGGCATCGGACAAGGCGCTGACCGTATGGGACCTGCGCAGCGTTCAACCGGTGCGGCAGTTCGAAGCCGCTCCCAGTGACATTGCTGCACTGGCGGTGACGCCCGACGGAACGCAGTTGCTCGGCGCCACGCGCAACGCTCCATTCTTCGTCTGGGACACCAGAAGCGGCCAGATCATTCGCACGTTCGCGGCCGGCTCCGAGACGCTTAACGGCATCGACTTCTCACCCGACGGCAAGACATTCATTTCTCATGGCAACGTCAGCGCGGTCTGGGATTTCAAGAGCGGACGGACGATTTTCGAAATTGACGGTGGATCGCTGGCGTATTCGGCGGAAGGGCGCCTCCTGGTGAACCGGAACTATGAGCGCCAGGAACCCAGCAAATGGGAGATATGGCGGCTGAACGGTTCCAGCCCGGCTTTGACGGTATCGGGACCGGGAAATCTCCGCTTCCTAAAGGGCGACGAGGCATTTTCGACGATCGAAGAGGATTGCGTCGGCGGTGCCGACAAACGGCGTCTGATCAAATGGAATTTGGCCGCCGGGCGCGACAAGCCGATTTTTGCAATTGAGACTTCCTGCTCCGATCGTGCGTATTTTGCAGACGACGGGACGCATTTTGCTTTGCGTACGATCTGGGGAGCGCTTGCCCTGCATGCCGCCGACGATGGGCATCTGGTGCAAAGATTTGATGGCCACGGAAACGATATCTCGACGCTCGAAATTGCGCCGAACGGCCGACGGCTTATTTCCGACTCCACGGACGGAGTTAAAATCTGGAACCCGGGCAGCAGTGCGCCGGTCGCGACGCTCCTGGCGGTGGATGCCGGCCAGTGGCTGGCGATCTCGCCGTCGGGGTTCTTCACCGGAACGCGCAAGGGCGGCGACCTGGCCAGCATCGTCCGTGGCCTCGAAGTCGTCAGCCCCGAGCAGATGTATCAGTCGCTGTTCGCGCCCGACCTGATCCGGGAGCGGCTTGCAGGCGATCCAGATGGTGAATTCAAAAATGCCGCGCGCGTGCTCAATCTGCGCACCGTGCTGGACAGCGGCCGTGTGCCGACGGTCGTGCTCGTCGCGCCAGCGGGTGGCACCGTGTCGAACGCGGAGGTGATCACCGCGCAGGCCCGCATCGCCGATACCGGCGGCGGTATCGGCCGTGTCGAGTGGCGCGTCAATGGTGTCACGGCGGCGGTGACGAATGTCGCCCCGGAGGCAAATGCCGGGCGTGTCATCTCACAGGCGCTGGCGCTCGAACCCGGCGACAACACTGTCGAGGTCGTCGTCTACAACGCCCGCAACCGTCTTGCCTCGCTGCCGGCGAGCACGACGGTGCACTGGACGGTGCCTGCGAACCAGCCGCGTCCGAAGCTGCATGTGATGGCGGTCGGTATCGACCGGTACGGCGACGCGCTGTTCCGCCGCTGTCGCTGGCGGTGGCCGATGCCAAAGCATTCGGCCGCGCGATGAAAACCGCCGGAGAGGGGCTCTATGCGGAAGTCGATGTCACCTACGTGCTCGATGCCGACGCGACCGCCGAGAAGCTGGAGCGGGTGATTACCGAAATCGGCGCGCGAATGCATCCGCGTGACGCGTTCATCTTCTTTGCGGCGGCGCACGGCAAATCCGAGAATGGGCGCTTCCACCTGATCCCGCAGGACTATCGCTCCGCGCCTGGACGTCCATGGACCGCAGGCACGATTGGACAGGAGCAGCTTCAGGACTGGTTCGCCAACCGCATCCGGGCGCGCCGTGGCGTTGTCCTGCTCGACACCTGCGAGAGCGGGGCGTTGGTCGCCGGTCGTGCCAGCGGCGTTGATGCGGCCAATTCCGAAGCCGCACTCGGGCGCCTCAACGAGGCAACCGGCCGGCCGGTGCTGACGGCCGCAGCGGCCGATCAGGTCGCGCTCGAGGGCTACAAGGGCCACGGCGTCTTCACTTACGCGCTGCTCGACGCGCTGATCAATGGCGATACCAACAATAACGGGCAGATCGAGCTCAGCGAACTGGCGGCTCACATCCAGACGCTGGCGCCGCGGCTGAGCCGCGAACTCGGCAGCGGCGGCATGCGCTCAAGCCGGTCGCGCGGGTTTCAGCCGGCCGACAAACGGCCGTTTGCCGCCCGCCAGTCTGGGTTCGGGCAGAAGCCGAAGACCGGCTCGCAAGGTGAGGACTTCCCGCTGGTCCGGCGTCTACCGGCACCTACCGGCGGCGTGCCGCAACAGTGATTTCGCCTGCCGGGGTTGCACTCGCCGCGTCTGCGGTCTATCTCGGTGCCTTGCGCGCATTTGCGTTGCGGCTCCCTTCGTCTAGCGGCCCAGGACGTCGCCCTCTCACGGCGAAAACAGGGGTTCGAGTCCCCTAGGGAGCGC
>CAVWOV010000047.1:0-61853 GCA_963756715.1 uncultured Alphaproteobacteria bacterium | reverse complement strand
CGGAGCAGAATTTCACCATGGTCGATCATCGGCGCGGCCGCGCTGATGATGCCGCCCTGCAATCAAACATCGGCGTGCACGCTACTGGCGAACGCCATACTGGGCCGCGATCGACCTTGTAGGCCGGGTAAACCCCGAACGCACGAACCACTTAGCGTACGCCGCTAGCTAGGATTTCCGCCGCTCTGCGCGACGATCGCGACGAGACGTTCGTCATGAGGCCTTCATTCAGATCGGTGCCAATTATGATTTTTGCGACAAGGCGATCGGAGCCGGGGGTTAACCCATAACCGACGCCGGCGTTGATATCGAACTTGCCGATCTTGAAATCGACCACGCCGTAGACGTTGTGTTGTTGCTCCTTGAAGGGCAGCATGTACTGCATCGGCCCGAGATCGGTGTAGTATTCGACGCCGACGGCGAAATCCTTGCTAAGCTCACGCGCAAAACGCGCCGCAGGCGCGAACGTGTTATTTCCCTCCACGCCAAGTCCGATATCGACGATCGGGTTGATAATGAACTCGTAGCCATTCTGCCGGACGCCGAAGATCGGCCGCACCTCGATGTTCCATTTGGTTTCGGAAAACTGCGGCATTGAATAGGCGAATTCGAAGTTCACGCCGTAGAAGACGTTACGCTCCGCCGCGTGCGGTGACACAAACAGCGTGCGAACCTTTCCGGCATTCGAATAGGCTTGACCATGCCGGTCGACGGCAAATGGCAGATAGAAGCCTATTTCCCACCACTCGGTGACACCGTAGGCGAATTCCGGTGTGCCGTTGAGAGCCCGGTCCGGCAATAGTCCGCCTTCAAACTCGGGCTCTTTGCGACCGCTGAACGCGTAATTGAGGTGAAGCTGAGCGGTCCATTGCCCGACCTTCGCGATCTCGGCGTTGTAGACTTGGATCTCATCGGCGGCATGCGCCGACAACGCCGTTGCCAACCAAATCGACGAGAGTCCCAGAAGTTTTGCAAGCCGGCGCATTGCGCTACCGCGGTCCAGGAGTGGATGCAGTGCAATGTAGACATTAGATTTGCGGGGGTGGTTGTTTCAGCGCAACACTTTTGAATATTTCTAAACTGGCCCGTTGCGGGGGTTACTCTTTGTAATCGGGTAGGGGCGTTAGCTGATCCAATAAATACGGTGCGCCACTTTCCCCTCAAAATTCGGCATGCAGGCGCGCGGCGAACAGCGAGACCGGACCGCGATCGGCATTATAGGCTGGGTTGGCGATGAACTGATAGTCGAAGCTCAGCGTCGTCCATTTGTTGACGTTGAGTGCATAAAAGGTCTCGAAAATCGTCTCCGGCCGGTAGTTCAGCGCGCCGTCGCCGATCAGCAGGCCGTATCCGCCCGCGGCCAGGAAGTCGCGGTGCGGGCCGGAGAGGCCATTGACGGCGCCGCCGATCCCGACCTTGTCGCTCGGCCGCCCCCACGACGTGCCCATGATCGACACGCCGCCCGATACGCTGCGATCGATATCGGTGAACGACAGAATATCATTGTTGCCGTCGTTCCAGCTCACGCGTGCGAACATGCCGACGTCCTTGGTGAGGGCCTGCTCCAGGTTCGCGTAGAAGCCGTATTTCCAGCGCTGCAGGTGATTGTCGTCCGCCACCTGGTTGATATCGAGCGTCGGATCGGCGTCGACGATCGCCAGCACCGTACGGTAGTTGGCCATGTTGCCACGGTTGGCGAAGGCGCCGACGCGCAGCTTGCCGGGTTGACCCGCGATGGCGTAGCGCCCTTCCCATTCGACCACCGAGCCGCCGGTATTGAAGATCAGGACGTCGCGATTGGGCCCCGATGGCACCTGAAAGTAGCCCGCCCGCAACGCCCAGTCCTTGCGATTGAGTTCGACCACGGCGCCGCGGGTGAATCCCGGCAGGTTGGCGGGGAAGTCGTAGGCGGCGGCCGACCACAGCGCCCAGTTCAAGAAGTCCGCGCGCGGGTCGTGCGCATAGGCATTGTTGTCGAAATAGTCGCCGACCGCGAACCGGCCGACCGTGACGGTGACCCGGTCGATGTCGCGCTTGCCGGCGAGTTGGTTGGGACCGTCCTCCATCGTTTCCTGCTCGCCGCCGAGCCCGAAGGTCTGGCGGAAGAAGTAGCGCATCGCGCGAAATTTCGGGAACGTCGCTCCGCCCTTTTGCGCCTCGCCGTTGGCGAACCCGGCGAGCCCCACGGTCGGTCCGATGGCAAATCCCTGGTCCAGCTCAGGATTGAAATAGACCTCGCCACCTTCCCAAAGCCGCCGGCCGATGAAGGCGTTGGTGGTCCAGGTCGTCCGCAGCTCGCTATGGCCCGGCAGGCTGAATGCCGCCTGATAGGGTGAACGGAAGTTCGCGTAAGTCTGCGGCACCCAGGTCGTCTGGCCATGGATGCTCCAATCGTCGGACGCGTCCGGACCCAAGATTTTCGGCGCCTTGGTTACGAGTGCGGACGCCGAGCTCGATGGCCAGAGCTGGTAATTCAGGCCAACCTTGAGGAGATGCAGTTCAGGCTCGACGTTGGCGGCGCGCGGAACGACCAGTCCGAGATCATAGATCCGCGATCCGAAGCCGACGTAGTTATATTCGATTTTCCCGGTCCACTTGCCGGTGATCGCGTATTCGACGCCGATGCCCGCCACCCATCCGACGTGAAGGTGCGTCTTGGACGTGAAGGGGTCGCCGTTCTCGTCATTGATGATGACCTTAGGCTGGCTGAATGCCACGCCGCCGGTGACATACGGCAGCAACGGACCCAGGGCGAAGCCGGCGCGCGCCCGCGCGGTGGCGAAGTAGTTGTACGTCGTATGGTACGGCGTGAGCGTTATTGAAGGGTGGTCTTCCGGAGCGATGAACGTCAGATCGCCTTCGAAGCCGAGCACGAGCCCGCTGGCGTACTGGACATTGAACCCCGCCTGGTAGCCACCGATGATGCCGGTGACACTGTGCCGGAGAAATTCGCCCTGCGACGGCAGCGCAATGGTGGCGGGTCCGAAGCTGCCGCCGCCATAACCGAAGTGGAATCCGACATAGGCGCCGGTCCAGTCGTATGAGTGGGGAGACAAGGATGGGCCCGTGAAGGTTTGACGGGTTTGCGCGCGTCGGCCTCCGCGGCGTTCGCCCGCTCACCGAGCCCGAACAATAAGGTCGCTCCAACAAGAAACGCCCTGGTCCACCCGACCATTGCCCATGCGCAGCCAATGCCTTCATTAGCAAGCATTTGGTTGCCCCCCTAAGGCAGCCTCAGTTGCCGGTCGGCGAGTGTTGCCGATCCGGCCCTGACGAAACGACGGTGGTCCGCCAACGAAATGTCCGACGTCCTTAACCCCTCCCCACGCCAGACCGAGGCACCATAATCGAATTGAAGATGCAGTTGCAACTTAGTTGCAGTTAATCATCATAAATCGTGGTTTTCCGGTTACACTTTGCCGGCAAGAAACACGCTTCGTTTGAGTTCAGACCTTTGGCGGCCACGGGCCGCCGATCAACAGGCGGCGGTTAACAATATAGATGTGACAACGACGTTACGTCCCGGGCCGGCCCGATTGTTCACCCAAATTTTGTGGGATTGTGCTTGAACAAGTCGCGGCAGAAATGTAGCCATTTTCCGCGGGGCCGTTGCGAGGTGGAATTCAGGTGACCGATCATTCCCTTCGCCCCCTGGCGCGGGTGCGGACCTTGTCGACGCGTGCGCGATTTACAATCGCCCTTTTTCTTGTTTTTGGAGCGGGTGCGCTGTTCTGGGCGATCAAATCGCACGGGACTTCTCGTGCTACCGAATCTGTCGCGATTTCCAGCCAATCGAAGCGGGTAGGTTTCTTTTTTCCCACAGCCGCGCAATGGGCGACGCTGACAGTCGAGCCGGTGCAGCAGCGCGTCTTCCGGTCCGAACTCGTCACGGAAGGCAAGATAGCGGTCGACGAGGACCGTTCGACGCCGATCTTTTCGCCCTACTCGGGCCGAGTGACCAAGCTGCTGGTCAAAGCAGGCGATGTCGTCCAGCGCGGCCAGCCGCTGTTCACGGTCGAAGCGACCGATATGGTGCAGGCGCAAAACGATTTCATCGCGGCTGCCACCGGCTTGAACAAGGCGCGTTCGGCGCTCAACCTCGCCCAGATCATCGATAAGCGGCAACGTATGCTCTATGAGGGCAAAGCGGTACCGCTCAAAGAGGTGCAGAACGCCCACGCAACGCTGGAAGCTGCGGAGAATGATCTTCGCTCGGCAGAGGTCGCCCTTGAGGCCACACGGAACCGGCTGCGTATTCTCGGCAAGACCGACCTGGAAATCACCGAATTCCAGGATAAGGGCACAATCGATCCGTCAACGCCGATCTATGCGCCGATTGGCGGCACGATCGTGCAGCGCAAAGTCGGGCCGGGTCAATATATCGGCACCGGCACCAGCGATCCGGTGTTCATTATCGGCGATCTGTCGACGGTCTGGCTGATCGCTTATGTCCGCGAGGGGCGCGCCCTCGCGATCCATGCCGGTCAACCGCTCCATTTCTCCGTGATGGCGTCCCCGGAGCGTTCGTTCCCGGCAAAGGTTTCCTACGTTGCGACGTCGTTGGATCCGAATACGCGGCGCCTCATGGTGCGCGCGACGATCAACAACGCCGAAGGGCTGTTCAAGCCCGAGATGTTTGCGAGTGTCAGCATAGCATCTGGTGAAGGCGATTTGTCGCTTGCTGTTCCGAGTGCCGCCGTCATCTACGATGGCGACGTTGCCCGCATCTGGATCGCACGTGACGACAAGTCGATCGAGCTACGACGCATCAAGGTTGGGCTGACCAATGGCAAGATGATCCAGGCGCTCGACGGCCTTAAGCCGGGCGACCACGTGATCACCAAGGGCAGCTTATTCATTGGGCGAGCGGCGGGCACCTGAACGCCTCGATGGCGGGGCGACGGAAGCGACGCTGGCATCGATCGAATGAATTCAACATTGGTAAGAGTGACGGTCGACGCAACGCCGCAAGGCCGGTACGCCGCCGTGGCGCCGCTGATGCGCGGGCGAAGGCGTGTTACGTTCGGTGTCGTGTTGTTTGCTGTGCTTCAGATGACGTGTTCGATCGTACCGGCAGCGGAGGCAACCAAGCCGGCCTCGCTGAAAAGCGCCGAAATGGTCCGGGCTACCTCGGATCAGATGCACCAGATCGAAGTCGTGAAGGTCGAAACATATCCCTTCAAGGTGCAGAGACCTGCGATCGGCCGCATTGCCTACAACGAGGACGCCAGTACGCTGGTGCTCGCGCCTTTTTCCGGTCGCGTGATCCGGCTGACCGCCAAGGTCGGGGATACGGTCAAGCGCGGCGACCCATTGTTCGAAATCGACAGCCCGGAAGTTGTACAACCTCAGAACGAATTCATCGCGGCGCTTGCTGCATTGAACAAAGCGCGCTCCCAACTTAATCTGGCTCAGATCGTCGAAAAGCGGCAGCGCGGGCTATACGAAGGCAAGGCCGCACCGCTGAAAGAATTTCAGTTGGCAGAGGCCGCCTTGGTGGCCGCCCAGAATGACATGCGGGCCGCGGAAACCGCTCTTGAAGCGGTGCGTAACCGGTTAACCATCATCGGCCTGACCAAGGATCAAATCGCGGTCCTGAAGGAAAAGCGCGAGATCAATCGCGCCATGATCTACGCGCCGATCGACGGGACGATCATCGCCCGCAAGGTCGGACCCGGCCAGCACGTGCGCAACGATTCCGGCGATCCGCTTTTTGCGATTGCCAATCTGAGTACCATGTGGCTCAAGGCTCTCGTGCCCGAGAACCAGATCTCGCTGATCCGGGTCGGGCAGGAGGTCGAGGTCGAGATCGCCGCGCTGCCGGGCCGGGTGTTCAACGCTCGCATCACGGCGATTGAAGCATCGGCGGACGCCGCGACACGGCGTGTCGTCGTTCGCTCGGAGATTCCCAATCCCGACGGCGCGCTCAAATCTGAAATGTTCGCGAGCTTCAAGATCGTTACCGGCGAAAGCGTGCGCTCACCGGCCGTGCCGACAGATGCGGTGATCAGGGAAGGCGACCGTGCCAGCGTCTGGGTCGAAGAGCAGCCCATGCTATTCAAACGCCGCAAGGTGGAGATCGGGCTGGAGCAGAACAATCGGGTCCAGATCCGGGATGGCCTTAAGCCCGACGAACTGGTCGTCGCGACGCGGGGCGATTTTCGTGGACAACGAGTGGCGACAATGAGCGACGCCGCTTACGGGAGCGATCATGCTGCGTAGTCTGATCGCGTTCTGCCTGTCGCGGCGTCCGCTGGTTCTGATCGCGTTTGTTGCCTTTCTGGCATTGGGCTGCGCGGCGTTCCTGACGCTCAATATCGAGGCTTATCCCGACCCCGCTCCACCGATCATCGAGGTGATCGCCCAGCGCGCCGGCCAGTCCCCCGAGGAGATGGAACGCTATGTCACCATCCCGATCGAGATAGCGCTCGCCAGCACCCCCGGCCTCAAATTCATCCGTTCGAACACCGTCTACGGGCTGAGCTTCATCCGCGTGCAGTTTGAGTACGGCCGCGATTACTACTTCGTGCGCCAGCAGACGATCAACCGGCTGAAGGACGTAGAGCTGCCGGCCGGTGTGCAGCCGGTCATTTCGCCGGCCGGAACGATCAGCGAAATCTTCCGCTACGAGCTGCGCGGGCCGCCGGGAATGGACGTAATGCAGCTCAAGACGCTGCAGGACTGGGTGGTCGAGCGCCAGTTGCGCATCGTGCCCGGGGTCTCCGACGTACTCGTCCTTGGCGGCAAGACCAAAGAATTCCAGGCTGAGATCGACCTCAACCGCATGATGGCGTTCGGTCTGACGCTGCCGCAGGTGATTGCGGCGATCTCGACCGGTAATTCCAATGTGGGCGGCCGGACGATCTCGATCGGCGAACAGTCGGTCAATGTCCGCGGCATCGGGGTCATCGGTTCGCTGGAAGATATCCGGAATATCGTGCTCACCCAGCAGGGGGGGGTGCCGGTGCTGTTGTCTGACGTAGCGAAAGTGCAGGTCGGCTTTGTGCCGCGACTGGGCATCGCCGGGCGTGACGACACCACCGACATCGTCACCGGCATCGTTCTGATGCAGAAGTTCGAACGCACCATGGAGGTGGTGCAGCGCGTTCGCGCCGCGGTTGAACGCATCAATACCGATGGCTCGTTGCCGCCGGGGGTGCGGATCGAGGCCTTCTACGACCGTGGCGACCTGGTTGCCATCACGGTGCAGACCGTGCTGCACAACATGCTGTTCGGTATCGCGCTGATCTTCCTGATCCAGTGGGTGTTCCTGGGCGATCTGCGCTGTGCGCTGATCGTCTCGGCGACGATCCCTGTGGCGTTGTTCCTCGCCGTGATGATCACGGTGGTACGTGGCGAATCGGCCAATCTGCTCTCCATCGGCGCGATCGATCTCGGCATCATCGTCGATGCAACCGTCATCATGATGGAGAACATCTTCCGCCATCTGGCGCACGACTGGCCGGCGGAGACCGCCGTTCGTGAAGAGCGGCATGCCGACAAGCTCCGCCGCATCCTCAACGCCGCGGTGGAGGTCGATAAGCCGATCTTCTTTTCGGTGATCATCACGATCGCCGCTTTCCTCCCGCTGTTCACCATGCAGGGCGTGGAGGGTCAGATCTTCGGCCCGATGTCGCGCACCTACGCCTACGCGCTGATCGGCGCGGTGATCGCCACCTTCACGGTGACGCCGGTCCTGTCATCGATTCTCCTTCCCGAAAAGGTCAAAGAGGTCGAGACGTTTCTCGTCAGGTGGTTGCGCAAAGCCTATCAGGCCGTCCTGGCGATCGCGGTCCGGCGCTACCGGATTTCGGCATTGGTGGCGCTGGCATTCCTCTGCGCGGCCGGACTGCTGGCCTCCCGGCTCGGCACCGAATTCCTGCCCAAGCTCGAAGAAGGCAATATGTGGATTCGTGCGGTGATGCCGCCGACCATAACCCTGGAAGCCGGCATCGATACGGTTGCGCGCATCCGCAACATCATCAAGAGCTATCCTCCGGTGCAGACCGTGTTCTCCGAGCAGGGTCGCGGCGACGACGGTACCGATCCGGACGGTTCGTTCCTGGCGGAATTCTTCGTTCCGCTGAAGCCGTTCGATCAATGGCCGAAAGGTCTGACCAAGGAAATCCTGGTCAAGAAGCTCAGCGAACAACTTAATCGCGAATTCATCGGGGTCGATTTCAACTTTTCGCAATACATCCAGGACAACATCGAGGAAGCGGTTTCCGGCGTGAAGGGTGAGAATTCGGTCAAGATTTTTGGCCGCGATCTCGGCGAACTGGAGCGATTGTCCAAGTCTCTGAAGACCGAGATTGGCGAAGTCCCCGGCGTCACCGACCCGGCGGCGTTCAATCTGCTCGGCCAGCCCAACCTGGTGGTTCGCATCGATCGCGCCAAAGCCGCGCGCTACGGCTTCTCGGTCGCCGACATCAACGCCGTGGTGCAGGCGGCGATCGGCGGTCAGGAAGTCACGAAGGTCTACGAGGGCGAGATGAACTTCGCCCTCACGGTTCGGTTGGCGCCCGAATTCCGGCGCAACATCGACGCCATCCGTTCTATCCCGGTCGCGTTGCCGAATTCGGACCCCAAGGCGCCGACCGCCTATATCGCATTGAGCGACCTCGGCGAGGTGAAGCTCGTCTCGGGCGCCGCCTACATCTATCGGGAAAACTCGCAACGCTTCGTGCCGCTCAAGTACAGCGTTCGCGAACGTGACCTCGGTTCGACCGTAGCCGACGCGCAGAAGCGCGTCGACGAGAAGGTCCCGATGCCGCCCGGCTACCGCATCGAATGGGCCGGTGAATTCGGTGCGCTGGTGGAGGCCAAGAAGCGGCTCGCGCTCATCGTGCCGCTCAGTCTCGTCCTGATCATGATGCTGCTCTACAGCCTGTTCAATTCGGTGCGTGACAGCATGCTTGCCCTGTCGGGAATTCCGTTCGCGGTGGCCGGCGGGATACTCGGCCTGTATGTCGCCGGCCTCAACGCCAGCGTCTCGGCGGCAGTCGGGTTCATCTCGTTGTTCGGCGTATCGGCGATGGATGGCATCCTGCTTGTCTCCTATATCCGCCGCAACGTCGAGGAAGGCATGGGCACCGAAGCCGGAATCATTCACGCGGCCGAAACCCGCATGCGGCAGATTTTCATGACCGGGTTCTCCGCCTGCATCGGCCTCGTCCCGGCGGCGTTGTCGACCGGCATCGGCTCGCAGGTTCAGCAGCCCTTGGCCTGCGTTATCGTGGGCGGCATGCTGCTGTCGCCGATTTGCAGCCTGCTGGTGATTCCAACGCTCGCTCGCCTCACGCTGCCGGACGTTCCGCGCCACGATACGGTCACCGGGCCGGCCGTCGAGGTGCACTGATCGCGCCGCTTACCTATTGGCCGTCAGGCGTACGCAGCCCACCCCAGGCATCGCGCACCTGATGGTAATGCACTTCCGCCGAATAGTCGGGCGTAGGAAGGCCCAGCGTGTGGACATCGAGGCGGCCGATGGCGCTGAGCAGCGCATAGGCGGCGATCACCCGGTCGCGTTGCGCGCCGATCAGTCGTGCGCGCGCGGCCATGAGATCCTGCTGCGAATTGAGCACGTCGAGCGTAGTGCGCTGCCCGCCTTGCGCCTCCTTCTGGACGCCGGAGAGTGCGATATTGGCGGCCCGCACTTCGGACTCGGTCGCGGCGAGTGCAATCTTGGCGCCTTCGAACGTCACCCAGGCCGCGACCACCGCGGTCTGCGTCTGGTCCCGTACCTGCTGCAGCACGATGCGGCTCATCGTGACCAGTTCCTTCGATTGCCGGATCTGCGAGGCCGCAAGTCCGCCGTCATAGATCGGGACGTTCGCTTGCGCGATGATCGACGCATTGTCGGTGCCGTTCGAACCGAGCGTGAGATCATCGTTACGGCTGCGTGCAACGTTGGCCAGTACGGAAACTTCGGGCCACAGGCTGCTTTCGGCAATCTTGGTGCCGGACACCGCCACGTCGGTATCGTACATGGCCGCCCGGATGGCCGGGTGCTCCTTCCGGGCCGCGGCGATGGCGTCGTCGCGCCTGCGCGGCAACAGCCGGTCTATCGAAGCGGGGTGAATCAAGCGGCCGGGCGGCGAGCCGATCACCTGGGTGTAGAGCGCCCGGCTGACGGCGAGCGCGACCTCGGCGGCGTTGAGATCGGCGAGACCGCGGCTTTGCCGCGCCTCCGCCTGGGCGACGTCGGTCGGCGTCACGTCGCCGGCATCGAGCCGCTTCCGCGTCGTCGTCAGCGTTTCGCGCAGAAATGTCACGTTGATGCGTTGTGCGTCGACCAGGCTCTGGTTGGCGAGCACGTTCATATAGGCCGTGACGGCGTCGAGCATGACACCCTGGCCGGTATTGCGCAAAGCTTCACGACCCGATTGCACCTGCGCTTCGGACTGCCGCACAGTGTTCGCAGTCTTGAAGCCGTTGAACAGCGTCTGCGTAACGGTGAGGCCGATGGTCCATGAGCGCAGCGTCGCGGTCTGGATGGTGTTGTCGGGCATCAGAACGCGCACGGCCTGGAGGCCCGCGCTCATGCTGGCGAGGACTTGCGGCCGGTAACCGGCCATAGCTTGCGAGACACCTTCGTCGGTGCCCCGCAGCCGCGCACGCTCTGCATTGAGTGCCGGGTTGCCCTGATAGGTCTGTACCAGCGCCTCCGGCAGCGTTTCGACAATACGACGCTGCGCGCGTGTTGGCCCGCTTGGCAGGATCGTTACGAGAGCGGCAAGAACCGAAATGACAACGACAGCAGGCGCGCCACGGCGCGCGCGGATAGACCCGGCGACGAAGCGCCGGGCGCTCGCATTCTTGACGCCGACCCGCACACGCATCGAAAGCAACCTGACGCCGACTTGTACATTTTCCTGGAGTGTTGAGCCCCCTCAGGGCAATTACAAGTTACGCTGGGCCCCTCAGATCAGTGAATCCCGATCTGTGATAATTCTGCATCGTCGGATTTCAAATGCATTTCTCGGTAAATGTTGTCAGGCCGCCGGAAACTTGCGAAAAGTGGCAGAAATACGTCGTGGGACACGCTGATTTCTTGAGAGGGTCTTGTCTCGTCAGGGCATGATGCCCAAAAGACGACTTATGCGCGCCGCGGTATAGGTTGCGATGGTCGAATGCCGACGGAGCGGCTTTGGCAGGCTGTATTCTAGCGGAGCGGATTCAATGAACCTCAGCGTTACGCCCTTGGCGGTCGATGCGGAACACGTGGTCGTAACTGAGTCCGTTCGGGGATCCGATCGCCCCGTCCAACTGATGTATCTCGAGATGATCGACGGGGTGTATTGCCCGATCGGGTTGCGGTTGCCCCCCGGCAACGGGCCTTTTCCGCTCGTGCTGTTTGCCTCGGGCAATGGCGGCGGCGGGATGGCGATGGTGCGCGACTACACGCAAAACCGGAGCTGGACGCAGGAGCGGTTTCTGGATGCGGGTTATGCCGTCGCCTGGCTGCGCTACCGCGCCGAGGTGGACTACGCCTACGACAAGGTCGGCAAATTGATCGAGGACCGGCGGCAGAACCGGCAACTCCTGAACCGCGGACCGCTCGAATACGAGGACGTTGTTTCAATCGCCGATCACCTTAAGGCGTTGCCCGCAATCGACGCCGACCGGATCGGTTACATGGGCATGAGCCATGGCGGCGAGATGGCCTTCAAGATCGCGTCGGAATATCAGGGCCTGCGGGCGATGATCGCGAGCGAACCGGCCGCGCACGAATTCCTGCGCCTCCGGCCTGACGCGACCGCCCGGATCAACCCGGCGACCGGCTTGCTCGATGTCGAGCGCATGCTGATGCGGGAGGCCGAGAAGGTCCGGCCCCGGATCACCGAAGACGTCGCCAGGCAACGCATGAGCACAATCCAGACGCCGATTCTGGTGCAGGGCCGCAACGAGCGACGAACTTCAGGGCATTTTCCGTGTCTGCTACGATCTCATGATCGAACTCGGCAAAGACGCCAAATGGGCGACGTACGAGCACCCTCGAGCACGGCTTCGTCTACGTGCAGCGAAACGAACAGGGTCGGTATGATCCGGATCCCGTGCAAATCCAGGCGGTCAACGACTCGATTGCCTTTTTCGACCGGTATATGAAACGCTCATAAACAATTTAGTTCTGTGCCGCCCCGATGCGGCCGCACCTGGAGGAAGACCGCAATGACGCGACCGTTCGAGGGCATCCGGGTGATCGATGTCACGCATGTTCTGGCAGGCCCGTTCGCCGCCTATCAGTTGGCCGTGCTGGGCGCCGACGTGATCAAGGTCGAGCATCCCGACGATCCCGACCAGAGCCGTTCCTCCGGCACCGACAAGGCGCTCAATCGCCAGAATATGGGCACGGCCTTTTTGACTCAGGCCTCCAACAAACGCTCGATCACGCTCGATCTCAAGGATGAGAGCGACCGCGAAGTCCTCAAGAAGCTTGTGGCGACCGCCGATGTCTTTGTCGAAAACTACCGTCCCGGCGCGTTCGATGCCCTTGGACTTGGTTACGAAGCGCTCAGTGCTATCAATCCGCGTCTGATCTACGCGTCGTTCTCGGCGTTCGGGCAGAATGGTCCCCGTGGGCGGCAGACCGCTTACGATCACGTCATTCAGGCCACTTCCGGCGTCATGGCGATGACCGGCACGAAAGACGTGCATCCGGTGAAGTTCGGCTCCCCGGCGATCGACTACGCTACCGGCATGACGGGCGCCTTCGCGCTCTCCGCCGCGCTATTTCAGCGCGAGAAGACCGGGCGCGGCCAGCGTATCGATATGGCGATGCTGGATGTCGCGATGATCCTGATGAGTTCGCACCTGACCGGCTATCTGCGCAACGGCGTGCATCCCAAGCCGCACGGTAACCGGCATCCGCACGCGACCAATGGCGCGTTCCAGACCAAGGATGGGCTGGTGATGCTGGGTGCAAGCAATCTGCGCCAGCAGCGTCGCCTGTGGACGTTGCTGGAGCGCCCGGACATGATCAAGCGCACCAACGACGAGCGCGATGCGGACCATGACCGCGAGATCGCAGTGCTCGAAGAGATCATGCTCACCCGCACGGCGGACGAATGGGAAGAATTCCTGCAGGCGCGGCATGTCCCGGCCGCGCGTGTCCGTACCATGGGCGAGGCGATCGCCGATCCGCAGATCGCGAGCCGCGGCATCATTCATCGCCACGAGACCGCAACCGGAATAGAAGGCGGGTTCGGCGTGCCGCTTGCGGCGTTTACTTTTGCGCACGGCGGGCCGCGCATCGATACGAGCCCGCCGACGCTCGGTCAGCATAATGAGGAAATCCTGCGCGAGCTTGGCTACGGCGGCAAGCAGGTCAGCGGGAAGGTGGCCTAGACCGAGCTCCGTTCGTGATGCGAACTGTCCGTCCCACGTGGTCGCCGGCATCATCGGTGCATGCGCCCGTTAGCGTGTAGGCGCCGTCCATCACGGCGCGCCTGGCGTTGGGAGGGTTTGACTTGGCATCGAAGTATTACTTCGTCAGCGATCTGCATATGGGTGGCGATGGCCAATTGCAGCATTGCGATTACGCCGCCGAATTCATCGCCTTCTTGAAGGAGTTGGAAAAAGAAGATCGCGGCACCGAACTGCTCATCGTCGGCGACACTTTCGGATTTTGGGAGCTCACGCTCGTCAAGGGTGTCGACAAGCTCGATCACATCGTCATGGCACACCAAGCCATCTTCGATCAGCTCAAGGCGACCGGCGCGTGCATCAGGATCACCATGATGGTCGGCAATCACGACTACGACCTCGCCTGCGATCCGGCCTTTGCGGACAAGTTGCGCGCCTACAACATCGAACTTGACACGAGCTTAGTTCTGACTCGCGCCGTGGGTGACAAAAAGATCTGGATCGAGCATGGACAGCAGCGCGACGAATTCAACGCGTTCCGCGACTACGGCAACATCTACGCGCTGCCGGTTGGCTACTTCATCACCGAAACCTTCGTCAGCGGCGCAAGCCGGCACTCGGACTTCGGCCGTGGTGACTGGCTCAAGGATATCCGCTCGGTCGGCACGATGCAGATTCCCGATTGGATTCTTTCAAACTACTTCTATCGGGAAATGAGCGCGGTGTTGCGCTGGGTGCTGCTGCCCTTCTTATTGCTCGCTGGTGTGACGGTTGTGGCAATCGCGGGCGAGGCTCTCCGGATCACCGGTGTGTTCGACTATAATATCCTGTTTGACAATCCGCTGATGCGACGGCTGGGGATCATCGACAACGTTCTGCAGGCGGTGATCACGATCAACGCCATTTTTCTGGTGCTGTTCGGCGTGCCCGCGCTGATCGTTCAGCGCGATCTCTCGCGAACCCTGAAGCGCTTTCAGCTCCTCACGGGTCACGGGACGACGCCAAATCTCAACTCGGTAGCGCCGTATCTCAAGGGCGCACAGGAAGCCTTTCAGGCCGACAGCACGGTCGCGGTGTTCATCTTCGGCCACACGCACGCGGCGTTTCTGCAGCGGCTGGGATCCGCCGGACAGGTAGTGATCAACACCGGGACGTGGTTGAAGCTGCTGCACCGGGTTCCGGTTCGCCTTGGTTTGTTGCCCGCTGTCTACTATCCTTCCTATCGGTTGAACTATTTTTGTATCGCGCGGGACAACGGCGATCTTGTCATCGACTATGTGACGATTCCCAAGACGCCGGGGCGTGAGTTGACCTGGCTGCAGCGCCTGATGACCCTGGGGAGGGCGCCGAAGCCGCCGGAGCCGATTCCGGAGCGGACGATCGTCAAGTTGTGACAAGCAAGCATTTTCGATGCATGAAAAAGCCCCGGGCTGGTTCGCCCGGGGCTTCGGTCGCCATGTGGAAGCTTGTTGGAGGGTCGCCCCGGCGATCAGTAACCGCCTCCCAGTTTATAGTTGAGGCCGACACGAACGATGTTGTCGGTGACCCTGCTGTCGAAGCTGTTGACCACCACGCCAGCCACGGTCGTCGTCCCGGTGGCCTTCCCGAGGTCCACCCAGAGATACTCGAGCTTCGCGGTCCAGCCGCCGCCGAACGCGCCCTCGATGCCCGCGCCGACCGTATAGCCCGCCCGCACGTCCTTGAAGCTGGATGTCGCAACGCCCAAGCCGCCAGCGTACAGCGTGTAGTCCGATTTGACCTGACCGTACGCCAGGCCGCCCGTGGCGTAGAGCAGGAGATACTGCGACGGAAGATAGCCGATCCGGGCGCGGGAGGTGCCGAACCACGGCAGCTTGTGCTCCGCAACCAGCGTGTTCACCGGACAGCCCGCAAACGGGCAGTACGCCGTGCTGCCGCGCTGGCCTGACGCCTGAATGTCCGATTCCGTGCCGAACACCCAGTTGGCGAACTGCCAATTGTAGCCCCATTGGACGCCGCCGATGAAGCCGTTCATGTCCTGAGATTCGGAAGTCGCGAAGAAGCCCGGTGCCGTCCAATTGTTGCTCTGATGGCCCCAGCTGTAGCCGACGTTCACGCCGCCATAGAGCCCGGTCCAGCTGTAGACGACCGGCGGCGGCGATTTGTAGACCGGCCCCCGGACCGGCAGGTCCGCCGCGAAGGCAGGGCCCGCGGCGATGGCCGCGAGCGCCGCAGTACCGAGCAACAGTTTTCTCATGTTTGACCCCTCCTCGGAATGTGATCCGAGGCTTCTACGCGCCGTGATGCGAAAGAAGGTGATGTTTTGGCCACATGATACATAATCGGCTGGTAATTATATGGTAAACGTCTGGTATCTATCGATAAATATCTGAATTTACTCTCATATTTTATTGTGTCATTGGATTAATTTATTAACGATAATCATTTTAAATCAAAATTAACCTTAGCAAATACTAAACGTGATCTTGGGCGCCCGTGTGGTGCGTGGAGTGCACCTCGCCTGATGCGCGGGGCGCCATCGCAGTTTGTTCCTGCGACGGCCCCACATAAACGCTTGCGCAGGATCGGATTTCCCCCTTAAACGCCGTCCAGAAGAGAATTGGGCGGCGCATGGGCACCTTCGTCTACTGCAGGCAGTTCCCGATCGAGTGGGGACACTGCGATCCCGCCGGCATCGTGTTCAACAGCCGGTTTTTCGAGTTCTTCGACTGGAGTTCCTGGCTGCTGTTCGAGGCGGCGCTCGGCGTACGGCCCGGCGATCTGGCGAAGACGTATGGCATCATCGGCATTCCGCTGGTGGACGCCAAGGCGCGCTTCATGCGCCCCGCCAAGTTCAACGACATCGCCGAAATCACGTCTGAAATCAGCAGGTTCGGGCGCACCAGCTTCGACGTGCAGCACCGCATCTCGATCGACGGCGAACTCGCCGTCGAGGGCAGCGAAACGCGGGTCTGGGCGGCGCAGGACCCGGATGATGCCACCCGGTTGCGCGGCCTGCCGATCCCGGCCGAAGTGATCGGACGGTTCCAGTGATCGGGCGGTTTCAGGCCAACTAATCCGGCCATCCGGCAAATTTATTGCGGGTCTGGCGAGGGCGAGGCCGGTTAGATTGGCCTCCGGCCAACCTGCCGGAGTCGTCGGCGACTTCTGCAATTTGAGGGCTTGTACGGTTGATGGCTCAGCGTTTCGCCCCCGGCTTCGGCCTCGAATTCGGCGACTTCTATTCGCGTGACGGGCTCGTCCGGCTGGACGCCCGTTTTGTTGCATCTCTCAAGGAGCGCAATCTCGAATTGCACGACCGGCTGATGGCGGCGCGCGCGGCGCCCGACGAACTTGCCGGCAAGCCGGAGTCCGAGCTGATCATCGCGCTCGCCCCCGAGCTCGAAGACTTCATCGCCGAGCTGTTCGGCATCGGCCCCGAGATGGCCGAGCTCAAGCGCCGCCACGACGCGCTGGCGCCGCTCTATACCGTGAAGCGACTGTTCGTGCAGCGCCGTGCGGCGAAGAAATATCCGCCCGAACAAGCCGCGGCGCTCAACCCGAACGGCACGCTTCGGCGCGAACTCGAGGCGCTGCTCGGCGGCGAACTGACCGAACTCAATTTCGCCATTGCGGTCGAGCGCTGGATGCTGGCCGAGGCCGAGAACGCGGCCGCGCTTGACGTCGCCGCCCGTTATGCCGCCTGGGCGACGCACACGCCGGAGGGCCAGCACGCCCACAAGGGCGGCATGCTGTTCAAGATTCCCCACAAGGTCGATCCGCAGCATCTGGTGCCGGTCGAGACCGAGGTGATCGACGGCGTCACCATGCTGAAGCTGCCGGCCGCGCATCGCCGTGCGCGCGACGGCTTCGCGCTGACCGATCAGGGTGCGGATCTTACCGGCGCGCTCGATCAACGCCAACTACTGCATCTGGTGCCACAACCAGGGCAAGGATTCCTGCTCGAAGGGCCTCAAGGAAAAATCCGGCGAGTTCAAGAAGAGCCCGTTCGGTGTCGTGCTCGCTGGCTGCCCGCTCGACGAAAAAATCTCCGAGATGAATCTGGTCGAGACGCAGGGCCACACCGTCGGCGCGCTCGCCATCGCGATCGTCGACAACCCGATGTGCGCCGCCACCGGCCACCGCATCTGCAACGACTGCATGAAGGCCTGCATCTATCAGAAGCAGGAGCCGGTCGACATTCCGCAGGTCGAGACCCGCGTGCTCAAGGACGTGCTGGCGCTGCCGTTTGGCTTCGAAATCTATTCGCTGCTGACGCGCTGGAACCCGCTCAACATCCGCCGCCCGCTGCCGAAGCCCGCGACCGGGCGCAAGATTCTCGTCGTCGGCCTCGGCCCCGCGGGCTTCACGCTCGCACACCACCTGATGAATGACGGCCACACGGTCGTGGCGATCGACGGGCTCAAGATCGAGCCGCTGGCCGCCGATATTTCCGGCGTCGAACCGACCGGCGCGCGGGTTCCGTTCCGTCCGATCCGCGACAGTGCGGAATTGAAGGAGGATCTCGGCGCCCGCGTCATGGCGGGCTTCGGCGGCGTCGCCGAATACGGCATCACGGTGCGCTGGGACAAGAACTTCCTGAAGCTCATCCGGCTGCTGCTGGAGCGGCGGAACGAATTCAAGATGTTCGGCGGCGTGCGGTTCGGCGGCACGCTGACGATCGACAGCGCGTTTGCGCTCGGCTTCGATCACATCGCGCTGTGCGCGGGCGCCGGCCGCCCCACCATCGTGCCGATGAAGAACGGACTCGCGCCCGGCATCCGGCAGGCGTCCGACTTCCTCATGGCGCTGCAACTCACCGGCGCCGGCAAGACCGACAGCGTCGCCAATCTGCAGGTGCGGCTGCCGGTCGTTGTCATTGGCGGCGGCCTCACGGCGATCGACACCGCGACCGAAGCGCTGGCCTACTATCCGCTGCAGGTCGAGAAATTTCTCAGCCGCCACGAAGCGTTAGTGGCGGACCGAGGCGAAGCCGCTGTCCACGCCGGTTGGAGCGCGCAGGAGGCCGAGGTCGCGGCGGAGTTTCTCGACCACGCACGCAAGGTCCGGGCCGAGCGCGAGATTGCGAAGCGTGAAGGCCGCGCGCCTAATTTCATCGAACTGCTGCGCGGCTGGGGCGGCGCCACCATCGTCTACCGGCGGCGGCTCGTCGACGCGCCGAGCTATACGCTGAACCACGAGGAAGTCGCCAAGGCGCTGGAGGAGGGGATCAACTTCGCGGAGCGTCTCACCCCCGAGGAAGCGCTGCTCGATCAGTACGGTTGCGTGCGCGCGCTGCGGGTCGCTTCGCTGGCAGAGGCCGACATCAACCCGGGCGCACCGCCGCGCGATCTCGTGCTGCCCGCGCGCACCATTCTGGTCGCGGCCGGCACGCAGCCAAACACCGTGCTGGGCCGCGAAGACCCCGCGCACGTTTTGATCGACGGCAAGTACTTCCAGGCGTTCGACGAGAGCGGCCAGAAGGTCGCGCCCGAACGGGTGACCAAGCCGTCGGCCGCGCAGGTGCTGATGAGCGTTGCGCCCGACGGCCGCGCGATCAGCTTCTTCGGCGACCTGCATCCGTCGTTCGCCGGCAACGTCGTCAAGGCGATGGCGAGTGCCAAGCAGGGCTATCCGGTCGTCAGCCGGACGCTGGCACGGCAGCGGCCATCCGACATCTCTGCCGATGCACTCCTGGCGCGGCTTGATGACGAACTGCGCGCGACCGTGCACGCCGTCAACCGGCTGACGCCGACCATCGTGGAGGTTGTGGTTCGCGCCCCGATGGCGGCGCGTGCGTTCGAGCCGGGACAGTTCTACCGGCTGCAGAACTTCGAGACGCTGTCACCCCATGCCGATGGCACGCGCTTGGCCATGGAGGGGCTCGCGCTCACCGGCGCCTCGGTCGACCGCGAACAGGGCCTGCTCTCGACCATTGTGCTGGAAATGGGCGGGTCGTCCGACCTCTGTGCGCTACTGGAACCCGGTGAGCCGGTGATCCTGATGGGACCGACCGGACAGGCGACCGAAACGCCGGCAGGCGAGACCGTGCTGCTGATCGGCGGCGGGCTCGGCAACGCGGTGCTGTTCTCGATCGGGCAGGCGCTGCGCGCCAACGGCAGCCGCGTCATCTACTTCGCGGGCTACAAGCGCGCCATCGACCGCTACAAGGTCGAGGAGATCGAGCGCGCCGCTGACGCGATTGTGTGGTGCTGCGACGAGGCGCCGGGCTTTCGGCGCCACGCGTCCCGGCGACGGCGCGTTCGTCGGCAATATCGTGGCGGCGATCGATGCTTACGGCGCCGGCCGGCTTGGACCGCAGCCGATCCCGCTTGGCGAAGTCGACCGCGTGATCGCCATCGGTTCCGACGGCATGATGGCGGCGGTTGCGCGCGCGCGTCACGGCATTCTCGCGCCGCACCTCAAGCCCGGCCACACGGCGATTGCTTCGATCAACTCGCCGATGCAGTGCATGATGAAAGAGATCTGCGCGCAATGTCTGCAGGTGCATCGCGATCCGGCAACGGGCGTCGAGAGCGTGGTGTTCTCCTGCTTCAATCAGGATCAGGACCTCGACCGCGTGGACTTCGCCAGTCTGCGCGCCCGGCTCGGCCAGAACGGCGTGCAGGAAAAGGTCACGCGCCAGTGGATCGACCGCTCGCTGCGCGAACTCGGATTGCGTCAGACCGCCGCGGAGTGACTGCGCTCACGGTAGTCCTCGCCGATGCCGCGGATTACCACCCCTTGAAAGGGGGAGGTCGGTTTGCGAAGCAAACCGGGTGGGAGTCAATCCAGCTCGATTCCCTCTCTCAATCACCAGCAGTAGGGCGCAATAAGCGAAGCGCATTGCGCCGCACCGGCTCGGACATCTGGCGAGGGCCGCCGGTTGGTGCCGCATCGGGCTGTCAGCCAATTCGGTGACGTCGGCAACCTCCCGTTCGATGGCGCAATGCGCATCGCTTATTGCGCCCTTCGGCTACTGCACCGGGTCACATCAGTCTTCGGTGGTCCCGGAACGGGATGAATGCCGGGAAGCTCTTCGCATCGCCCGCCTGGCTCTCACGAGGTCTGAAACCTGGCTTCTTCAGATTAGTCCGCTATTTTCTCCTCGCTCTCTTTGGCGACGCAGCCTTTTGCAACAAAAAGTGTGAAGTCCGTAACGTGATGATGCTTCTTGTCTGGCGCATGCACATAGAACTGAGCTGATGTGGCCGCCAGCCTTGCCGAAAAGCTTGACGAATGTATCCTGATGTTTTCGCGTCACGATTTTGTCTTTGGGGTCGGTGACGACCAGGATTTTCGATCCGTTGCGAACGATGTCAGGTATCGTTTTGCTTGGGTCGAGCCACTTCATGGCGGCATCGTTCACGTTCCGCTTTCTAAGGCGCGCGAGCCCTCCTGAGCCTGGCACCGCGCATCCGATATCATTGCGAAGCGCCAAGATCGCGCCGATCAATGTCGAACCGCCGGATTGACCGATCAGGTGAAATCCGTCAAACCCATAGACGGCGTTTAAGCGCATCCAATGCTGCATTCATGACGTGCAATTCGAGCACTGTCCTGCGCTGACGATGATACCCCGATGATCCGTCAAGTCCCATTCGGGCGAGATAGATAGACGTTGTCTGGGTCGTGCGGGAAATTTCGTCAGCGCGGGCCATCAATTTATCCGTACTCTCGTCCCGCGACTTCGTTCCAGAGACTTGCTGATAGGCGCGATCAACGATCCAAATGAAGAGTCGCCGGACAAAGCTGCTATTCTCGTCTGCCTGAAAGAGGGCCGTCGGCTTGTCGCCGCTGAGATAAACGACGGGCCGGTTTCCAGAGCCGCCGGCTTGCGACATGTAATAGCGTATGCAGAAGCCGCGCCCGTACGCGGTAACCCATACGAAGCTGCGTGTTTCGTCGCAGTTCTCTTTGCGCACAGTCGTCCCGTAATACACGTCTTTCGCTTTGATCGTTTCTGCGCTGCTCGAAGCCGACGGTAGAGCCAGAAACGCCGCCGCCAACGCGATCGGCAGGCAAACACTTGCATTGCATTGGCGCGACACGGCTTGTCTCCTTGGCCCTGTTGATTTCTCACCGCACCTTGCACGCGAGACAGGCGCGGCGCCGTGATGGTCGTCACAGAGCGACCAGGGAAGTCGCCGAAGATGAAGAAGGCCATTGAGTTGTCAGGCGCTCCGGGCGCTCCATTCATTCCCGCACAAGCGGGGAGCCGGTACTTCTCATGGTCGATGTCGATCAGGACTTCTGGGTCCCCGCCGCCGCGGGGACGAACGGAGAGAGGGAGTTCGGGCCCCTGCCTTGCTTCGCGATGACTGCGACTCTATGAATCGTGAGGGGCCGGTGAACGGCCGCCAATCATTGGAGAACAATCGCCATGGCCCGCATCCGGCACATCGCGCTCGTGGTCAAGGACCTCGAAAAGACCGCCGACTTTTATCAGAAAGCACTTGGGCTCAGCCGCTCGGAGATGTCCGAGGGGCCGACCGCAAAGCGCATCTATATGAGCGATGGCGAGGTCAATCTGGCGTTGCTGCAATACAAGAGCGAAGTCGGTTCGGGCCTCAAGGACCCGCAGGATTTCGTCGGCGTCCACCACTTCGGGTTTCAGGTCGATGACCTGAAGGAAGGGCAGACCGAGATCGAAGGCGCCGGCGGGCAGTTCTTCTTCGATCTCGGCGAAGAAGGCGACGAGGGTTTCGAACGCAAGTTCAAGGACCCGAACGGCATCATCTTCGACATCAACGATACCGGCTGGACGATGACGTCGAGCAAGAAGTAATGATGACGTGCGCGCGCAGCAGGGACGCTACTGCGCCCGCTCGGCGCCGATCAGCTTCTGAAGAATCTGCTTGTAGCGCACCGGACCGACGTCGATCGCCAGCAGAACCGGATCGACCGGCGTGAGCGAGGCGTCGATGACCTCCTGCTGCGCCTCGATGACCGGCGCGTCCTGCTCCTCGAATGCGAAGCGGCGCATGGTCGATATCTTGTCCTGAATCTTCTTGTTCATCTCGTCGTCCGGCGTCATCACGTTGAAGCGCACGGCGGTGAAAAAATAATGCGTGGTCCGGTCGCTCTCCGGCGTCAGCATGTGGATGGCGTGATAGCCGGTGCCGCTTTCGGGGACGGCGCCAGGCATGCAGATGCCGGTCACCAGACGCAGGTTGCTGGGCGGCATCCACCGCATGCTGCTGAACTTGTCGACCGGGCCGTGATTTGACGGCATGAAGGTGGCGAACAGTCCCGGCGCGGTCACGCCGCCGGCGTGCCGTCCGACGACCACGTCGTTGCCGTCCTGCTCGACCGTGATGTCGGATTCGACGGTCTCCGAGTTGCCCAGAATGCCGTCGTGCAGGTAGCTGGTGTGGCTCAGGTCGAGCAGATTGTCGACGATCAGCTCGTAGTTGGCTTTGATCGTCAGCCGGTCGCGCTTGGTCGCGTGCATCTCGGGAACATTATCGAGCACGCTGTAGTCCGGCACCTTGGCGGGATCCGCCGGCTGATCGCCCATCCAGATCCAGATCGCCTTGTGCTTCTCGGTGACCGGATAGCTGCGCACCCGGGCGCGCGGCGGAATGTTCTTGGTGCCGTGCGGGTTCAACGCGCAAGCGCCGGAGGGATCGAATTCCAGCCCGTGATAAGGGCATTGCAGGCGGTCGCCGCCGACGATCTTGCCCATGTGCAGCGGGGCGAACCGGTGCGGGCAGCGGTCCTGCAGCGCGGCGACGTTGCCGTCAGCCTTGCGGTAGAGCACGACCGGCTCCTGCATGAACGTGCGGGGCAGCAACTGGCCGTCGACGAGATCGTCCGACCACGCCGCCACGTACCAGGCGTTGCGCAGATAGGTCCCGCTGACCATTTTTTTCTTGCTTGCGACCAGCGCGGCGTCGAGCCCGTTTGCCTGTGTCATCGCGTGCCCTCATGATTTGCTTGGAATTATTCTGCGCATGCCCGGGCCGGTCAAGGTGCCCGGGAGCCTACCGGCCGCGCCGTGTGCGCAGGCCGACATGACTTCTGGCTGGCTGGGCTTGTTGGCTTGCCGGGGTTGCGCAAGTCGCTCCGGCTTCCGATTTGAACGAGGGGGCGAATGTTGATATTGGAGCGCGCATGGCACGCGTTCTCGACCTCACGCTCAACGGTCGCCGCCGCGTTGATGCGGTGCCTGATAATCTGCTGCTGCTGGATTATTTGCGGGAAGTCGTTGGCCTGACCGGTACAAAAACGGGATGCGACGGCGGCGAATGTGGCGCATGCACGGTTCTGGTTGACGATCAGTCGCGCCTTTCGTGCCTCACGCTTGCAGCCACGGTCGATGGCCGGCGCGTCGATACCGTCGAGGCGCTGGGAACCGACGGCCGGCTCTCCGCCGTGCAGCGCGGGTTCCACGAAAAGCTCGGCGCGCAATGTGGCTACTGCACGCCCGGCTTCATCATGGCGTCGGCCGGATTGCTGCGGCGCAATCCGCGTCCGACCGCGGACGACATCCGCGCGGCACTCGGCAGCAACATCTGCCGCTGCACCGGCTATGTGAAGATCATCGAGGCGGTGCAGTGCTACTGCACGCGGACTCCCGTGATGGATGCTGCGGGTCCATGGCGACGACCCTCCCCCACAAGGGGGACGGAGTGCGGAGCGCGCAGCCATGAACGAGGTCGTGCCGGCGCATAACATCGGCGACTACGTGCCGCTGGTCGACGGACCCGAGAAAGTGTCGGGCCGCGCCAAGTACACCGCCGACATTCTGCAGCCCGGCATGCTGGCGGGCCGCATCTTCCGCAGTCCCTATTCGCACGGCGAGATTCTCGAGGTCGACATTTCGGCGGCTGCGAAGCTGCCGGGCGTGAAGGCGATCGTCACCGGCGCCGACTGCGACAAGACCTTCGGCGTGCTGCCGATCGCGCGCAGCGAGCATCCGCTGGCCCGCGACAAGGTGCGCTATCGCGGCGAGCCGGTGGCGGCGGTCGCAGCGGTCGATGACGCCACGGCGAAGAAAGCGGTCGAACTGATCAGGCTGAAGGTTCGCGAACTGCCCGGCCTACTACACCGCCAAGGACGCGCTCGCGCCCGATGCCGTGGCGCTGCACGCCAAGAAGCCCGGCAACATCGAGCGCGACGTACTGTTCGAGCTTGGGCAGCGTCGCGGACGGCTTCGCGCAGGCCGATCTGGTGCGCGACGGCAGCTACAACTGCGCCGAAGTCTGCCAGAACCAGATGGAGATGCACGCCGCGGTCGCCGACTACGACGCCGAGCGCGACCGCATGACGGTGCAGGCCTCGACGCAGGTGCCGTACTATGTGCACCTGATGCTGGCGCAGATTCTCGACATGGACATGTCGCGCATCCGCGTGATCAAGCCGCATGTCGGCGGCGGCTTCGGCTGCCGCACCGAAACGCTGAACGTCGAACTGATCACCGCGCTGCTCGCCCGCAAGGCGGGCGGCTGCGTGCGCACCGTGGTCAACCGCGAGGAGACCTTCATCACCCACCGCGGCCGGCCGGAAACCGACATCCGGCTCAAGATCGGCATGCGCCGCGACGGCCGCATCACGGCGGTCGAATGCGAATGCGATCAGCGCGGCGGCGCGCATTCCGGTTACGGCGTGGTGACGATCCTGTATGCCGGTTCGATGCTGTACGCGATCTACGATCTGAACAACGTCAAGTATGTCGGCCGGCGCGTGCTCACCAACACGCCGCCGTGCGGCGCGTTTCGTGGCCATGGCACCGTGGACGTGCGGTTCGCATTCGAGAGCTTGCTGGACGAGATGGCGCACAGAGCTCGGGCTCGATCCGATCGCGGTGCGGCGCGCAAATTATCTTCCCATGCCCGGCGCGCGTCCGACCTTCACGGACAACGACCTGATGGTGGCGAGCTACGGCCTGCCGGACTGCGTCGACTGGGTCGAGCGCGCGAGTGGCTGGCATGAACGCCGCGGCAAGCTTGCAGGCGGCAATGGTATGCGCAAGGGGCTGGGCTTCGCCTGCTCGCACTACATCTCGGGCGCCTCCAAGCCGGTGAACTGGACCGGCGAGCCGCACGCGACGGTGAAGATCAAACTCGACTTCGACGGTTCGGTGGTGGTGCTGTCGGGCGCGGCCGACATCGGCCAGGGCTCGTCGACCATCCTGGTGCAGGCGGTGGCCGAAGTGCTCGGCCTCGACATGGGCCGCGTCCGCGTCATCACCGGCGACAGCGAGGTGGTGCCGAAGGACAACGGCTCGTACTCGTCGCGCGTCACCTTCATGGTCGGCAACGCGGCGATCGACGCCGCGCAAAATCTCAAACGCGTGCTCACCGCCGCGGCCGCCCGCAAGCTTGAAGCGCGGCCCGAGGACATCGAATGTCTGGGCGAGCTTTACCGCGCCGGTGCGCAGGACAAGGGCGCGACCTTCCAGGAGGTCGTGACGGAAGCCTTGCGGGACACCGGCACCATCACGGTGACCGGCAACTATTCGACCATCCCGGATTCGCACGGGGGCAAGAAATATCGCGGGTCGGCGATAGGCGGCACCATGGGCTACAGCTATTCGGCGCAGGTGGTGGAGGTGTCGGTCGACGACGAGACCGGCGTCGTTACCGTCGACAAGGTCTGGGTGGCGCACGACTGCGGCAAGGCGCTCAACCGGCTTTCGGTCGAGGGTCAGGTGCAGGGCTCGGTCTGGATGGGCATGGGCCAGGCGATGAGCGAGGAGGTGGCCTATCACGAGGGCCTGATGCTCACCGGCAACATGCTCGACTACCGGGTGCCGACCATTGAGGATTCGCCGCCCATCGACGTCGGCATCGTCGAGAGCAACGATCCGAACGGGCCTTTTGGTGCGAAAGAGGCAGGTGAGGGGTCGCTCGCCGCGTTCCTGCCGGCGCTCACTAACGCCATCGCCGATGCCATCGGATTGCGCTTCAACGACCTGCCGGTGACGCCCGACCGCGTCTTCGCCGCGCTTGAAAAGCGCCAGCGCGCCGAGGCGAGGGGCAACGGTCGCAACGCCGGACACATGTAATGATCGATGCACGACATCGCCGCGAATCACCTCCCCCCTTGAGGGGGAGGTCGACCGCGCTAAGCGCGGTCGGGAGGGGGGTGGCGGCAAGCGCGGGACTCTCAACCACCCCCCTCCCCCAACCCTCCCCCTCAAGGGGGGAGGGAGCAGAGCGGTGTTCGACGCATGGTTGGTGCGCAAACGGCGCGACGACGGTCGCAACACGGAGGCGCGTGATGGATGCGCTGCCCGAGTTTCAAATCGTCAATGCCACGACGCTCGACGACGTGATCGCGGCGCGGGCTGCGCATCCGGCGAGCCAGTTGCTCGGTGGCGGCACCGATCTCGTCGTCAACATCCGGCGCGGCATCGTCGCGCCGCCGGTGCTGATCGACATGAACCGCGTCGCCGAGTTGCGTACGATCAAGGCCGATGCACACTCGCTGGACATCGGCGCGTCCGTCACGCTCGCCGAACTGGCCGAACATCCGGCCGTCATCGAACACCATCCGGTGGTCGCGCAGGCGGCCGCGCACATCGCCGGGCCGACGCACCGTCACATGGGCACCGTCGGCGGCAATCTCTGCCTCGACACCCGCTGCATCTACTACAATCAGAGCGAATGGTGGCGCGCGGCCAATCAGCATTGCCTCAAGACCACCGGCGAGATTTGCCACGTCGCGCCCAAGAGCCGCGGCGTCTGCTTTGCGACCTACAGCGGCGATCTCGCGCCCGCGCTGCTGACGCTCGGCGCCGAGGTCGAACTTGCCGGGCCGCATGGCCGGCGCACGGTCCCGCTCGCGAGCCTCTATATCGGTCACGCGCGCCAAGACGTGCCGGTGACCGAGACCATGGGCGACGGCAAATTCTTTCTCGCGCTGCGTCCGGGCGAATTCGTCGCGGCCGTGCGTGCAACCAACACGCCCGGCCTGCGATCCGGGTACGACAAGCTCCGCATCCGCCGCTCGATCGAATATCCGGTCGCCGGCGTTGCGGTCGCGTTGCGTCGCGAGGGTGAGACGCTCGCCGACCTGCGGGTTGCGTTCACCGGCACCAACCCGCGCCCGGTGCTGCTCGCGGGCGCCGCGGAACTCTGCGGCGGTCCGCTCGACGAGCAGGTCTTCAAGGGACTCGACGCGCTCGTCCGCGATCAGGTCATGGCGATGAAGACGACCTTCACGCCCGGCCACTATCGCCGCCGCGTCGCCGGCGTGCTGGCGCGGCGCCTGGTAGAACGGCTGTTCGCGGGCTGAAACCAATCGCCCGCATGCGCGTGCGCTAAGTCGCGCAGGCTGGCGTCGAGGGTGTGACGCGCGGAGAGCGCGTCTGCAATTCATCAAAGCGACAGTTGCGCGAACGCGCGGTTTCGTGCGCCCAGCCGAGGGGTTCCGACGATCAGCGTGCTCGTCGGAGTGGTAATTAAGCACCGCCATATTGCAGTGCAACCATTGTAGCCATCGGGCGTTATCCCCCTGCCAATTCTCTCAACAATACAAGGATTTAGGTATGATAATGCCGCGACCGCTCATTGCTCTTTCGCTGCTTCTCGCGACCACGGCGGCGAGCCCCGCCGCCCGCGACGGCGGGCACTCCTGCGCGCTCGTCGGCGACAGCATTGCGCTCGAGGCCGCGCAATATCTGCACGGCTGCAAGCTCAACGCGAAGATCGGCATTCCGTCGGGCGCGGTGATTGCGCGGGTCGATCCGGCCGCGGAGATCAATATCGTCTCGGCCGGCAGCAACGATCCGAACGAACCGAACCTGCGGTCGAATCTCGAGCGCATCCGCGGGCGTGCCAAACGCACAATCTGGATTCTCCCGGCGATCCCGAGTGCGCGGGCGGCGGTGCGCGAGGTGGCGGCGCGGCATGGCGATCCGGTGGTGTCGTTCGCGCCGCGCGGTGATGGCGTGCATCCCGCATCGGCCGCCAAGCTCGCAAAGGCGATCGACGCGGTGATCGCGCGCTCGACCGGTGCGGCAAGCGAGGCTGGCGGTTAGGGCGGCGAGGGAGACCGGCGCGTAACTTCGCGTCAAGCCGCGGTCACTCTCGCGCGGCCTCGGCGCCGACGAATGCAATCCGCAGCATGTTGGTGGCGCCGGGTGTGCCCAACGGCACGCCCGCCACGATGATCACGCGCTGTCCGGTCTTGGCAAAACCGTCCTTGAAGGCGAGCCGGCAGGCGCGCTCGACCATATCGTCGAGGCTTTGAGCGTCCTCCGCGACGATGCAATGCACACCCCACACCAGCGACAGCCGCCGCCCGGTGGTGAGCTTGGGCGAGATCGCCACGATCGGCGACGTCGGACGTTCGCGTGCCACGCGCAAGGCGGTCGAACCGGAGAACGTCCAGCACACCACGGCGGAGAGATCGAGCGTGTCGGCGATGCCGCGCGCGGCCGCCGCGATGGCGTCGGCGCCGGTGGCCTCGGGCTCGGTCCGCTGGGAGTGGATGATGGTGCCGTAGAGCGGATCGCTTTCCACCTCTTCGGCGATGCGGTTCATGGTGGCGACGGCTTCGACCGGATACTGCCCGGCGGCCGATTCCGCCGACAGCATCACCGCGTCGGCGCCCTCGAAGATCGCGGTCGCAACGTCGGACACCTCCGCGCGCGTCGGCACCGGCGCGGTGATCATGGATTCGAGCATCTGTGTCGCGACCACGACCGGCTTGCCGGCGCGTCGGGACGAGCGCGTCATCTGCTTCTGCACGCCCGGCACTTTTTCGAGCGGCATCTCGACGCCGAGATCGCCGCGCGCCACCATCAGCGCATCGGTCAGGTCGAGGATTTCGTCGAGCCGGTTGACCGCCTGGGGCTTTTCGATCTTGGCCATCACGGCGGCGCGGCCGCGCGTGATCTTCTTCGCCTCCGCGATGTCTTCCGGCCGCTGCACGAATGACAGCGCAATCCAGTCGATGCCGGTGTCGAGCGCGGCGTCGAGATCGGAGCGGTCCTTTTCGGTGAGCGCCGAGAACGGCACCACGGTGTCGGGCAGGCTCACGCCCTTGCGGTCGGACAGTTTGCCGCCGACCTCGACCCGGGTGACGATGCGACCCTGGCCGACCTCGGTGGCGGTCAACCGGATCTTGCCGTCGTCGAGCAGCAGCGAGTGGCCGGGCGCGACCGCGGCGATGATTTCCGGGTGCGGCAGGTGCACGCGTTTGGTATCGCCGGGTGCCGGATCGGCATCCAGCACGAAGCTTTCGCCCTTGACCAGCATTGCGGGTCCAGCGGCGAAACTGCCGACGCGCAGCTTCGGCCCCTGCAGATCGACCAGGATGCCGATCGGGCGATTGTGCTCGGCCTCGACCGCGCGGATCGCCGCCACCAGTTCGCGCATGCGGGCATGCGTGGTGTGGCTCATGTTGATGCGGAAGACGTCGGCGCCCGCGCGGAACAGGTTTCCGATCGCGGTCTTGTCGGAGGACGCCGGGCCGAGGGTGGCGACGATCTTCGTCCGGCGTAGACGTCGCATCAGTTACGGCTTCGTGACGGCGGCGGCGTGATGGGTTGCTTGGCGCCGCCCGGCGGCGTCGGGACCATCGGAATGCGCGACTGCAGCGGCGTCATCGGCGCCTGGTCGGCCGATTCGGTCAACTGCACGGTCCAGGACGGCTGATCGCCGGTATCGACCTCGAAGTAGCCGGTGCGGTCGAAACCGCGCGCCAGGCAATCCTCGGTGCCCTTGATGGTGAATTCCTTCTCGCGCGAGCACATGTAAGCTTGTCCGGACCATTCGCCGCCGCGGTCATAGTCGACCGCATAGATGTAATAGAAGCGGGCGACCAGTCCGCCGCGCAGAATCGTTTCGCAACTGCGTGAGGCGATATTCCACCAGCCCTCGGTGGTCCAGGTTTCATTTTCCTTGTAGCCGATCGCGATGCCGATGCGGCTCGAGGTATTGTTGCACAGCCGGAAGTCGGCTTTTGCCGGCTCCGAGGCCAGCAGCGTCGAGGCGGCCAATGGCGCGCCCACCAGCAGCCAGAGCCAGCTCCGGCGAATGGGTGCGGTGCCAAATCGGTGCGTCATAGTGCCTGATCCCCACCCACAAGCCGGACCTCAACCCGACCGGATATCGCGTGAATTTCCAAGTTGCATCACTGCGACACTGTCTGTCAACGAGGATAGCCCTGAAATCATTGACGTTGTGTATGTCGGCCCGGGTGCCAACAAGTTCCCCGTCAAGTTTGGTCGAAGAATTCGGTCGAATTGTTGTCGGCAAGAAAGACGGCCGGATCGAGGCCAAGCCGGGCGGCCCGGGCGAGGGTGGTATCGTCGATGAACGCCCCGGCCGGGTCGTCGGCCGACCCGGCGCCCCCGTCAGTACCATCGGTGTCGGCGGCGAGCGCCGCGATGCCTGGCGTGCCGCCGAGCGCGAGCGCGAGCGCCAGCGCATATTCCTGGTTCGGGCCGCCGCGGCCCTTGCCGCGCACCGTGACGGTCAGTTCGCCGCCCGACAGGATCACGGCGCGGCGGCCGGCCGCGCAGAAGTCACGGGCGAGTTGCGCATGCGTCATCGCGATGTCACGGGCTTCGCCTTCCAGCGCCGTGCCGAGCAGGATGGGTTCGTAACCCGCCGCCGCGCACCGCCGCCTCGACGGTGCGAAACACCTCCGCCGGCCGTGCGGCGAGCGCAAAGGACGTTGCGGCGAACGCCGCATCGCCCGGCTTGGGGGTTTCGTTCGCCGGGTCGGACAGCGCGCGGCGCACGGCTTCCGGCACGTCGAGCCGGTAACGCTCGATGATGGCGCGGGCATCCGCAAGCGTGGTGGGATCGGGCACGGTCGGACCCGAGCCGATCACCGCCGGATCGTCTCCCGGCACATCCGAGATGGCGACGGTGACGAGCCGCGCCGGAAAGGCGCGCTCGGCGAGCCGCCCGCCCTTGATGCGGGAGAGATGCTTGCGCAGCGTGTTCATCTCGGTGATCGCCGGCGCCCGAGCGCAGCAACGACCGCGTCACGGCCTGCTTCTCCACGAGCGACAGCCCGGCGGCCGGCGCGATCCAGTTCGCCGATGCGCCGCCAGAGATCAACGCCAGGACGAGATCATCGGGCCCGGCGGAATCCGCCAGCGCCAGGGTATCGAGGGCTGCCGCAAGCCCGGCGGCGTCGGGGACCGGATGGCCGGCCTCGATCAGGCGCACCACACGCAGCGGCCGCGTGTACCCATGCCGTGTGACGGCGAGGCCGGTCATGCGATCGGGTGGCAGCGCGCAGTCATCGAGGTAGTGGTGTTCGGCGGCTTCAGCCATGGAGGCCGCCGCCTTGCCGGCGGCGAGAATGATCAGCCGCCCCGACTGCGGCGGCGCCGGCAGGTGCGGCGCGAGGCAATTGGAAGGGTGCGCGGCAGCAACCGCGGTCCGGAACAGCTCCTCCAGAAATGCGCGAGGCGAGGCCGTCATCGGCGGCCATGCCTACGGATGCACCGGGCTTGATAGGGCAGAAGCTGGAGGTTCTGCAGGGTGGACCGCGCCTCGATTCGGATGCGAGCCCCAGTGTCTCGCGTTCCGGTTAGTATTTGCTTGACCAATCAGGCCAATTTGGCGAGCGCCTCGCGATCGATTTTGTTGTTGCGGTTGCGCTGGATCTGCGTCGCCAGGACGAATTTGGAGGGCAGGAAATCGCGGATGATGTTGGCCTCGCAATAGGACAGGAATCTCGCCTGATCCCAAAACGGGTCCATCACCAGAACCGCGGTGATGCGATCGATGCCGAGAGGATCGCGCCGGCAGACGACGCCGCAGTCCCGCACGCCGGGCGCCGCCAGGATTGACTGCTCCAGCAGTTCGAATGTCGTCTTGGTGCCGCCGATATTGATGACGTTGTCCTCGCGGCCATGAATCACCAGGTGGCCTAGCGAATTAATCAATCCGACATCGCCTGGGGAGAAAGACTCCTTCGGCGTCTTCTGCTTCCAATCCGAGAGATCGAAGTAGGGAAGGGCGCCCGACGCCGCGCGAATCCGGATCGTCCCGAGTTCGCCGTCCGGCACCTTGCGGCCGTCGGCGTCGACGATGTCCACCCGTCTCGCGGCGACGGACGTGCCGACATCCCCGACCGCGAAATCGCCCTCGGCGGTCGAGATCACGCCGGTCTCCGTGGTCCCGTAGAACACGATCAGGCGGTCGCACAGCAGGTCGCGGACCCGCCGCGTGAGCTGAGGGGACGCCAGGCTCCCGGCTGTCAGAACCAAGCGGCAGGCGCGGGAAGCGTACGTTGGCGTCCTGCTCGCAGCGGGCAATGAGTTCGGCGAGCGTGAACGGGGTCGTGATCAGCGCCTGCAGGCCGAATCGCGAGATGGCGCCGACGATCTTGTCGAAGTCGGTGCTGTCAGAACAGAACAGGCCGCCCCGCGCCAAGCTGTAGAACAGGAACGCATAGCCAAGCGACGAACTCAGCCGCATGCCGCACATGAGGCCGCGATATTCCGCGAACTCGCTGCCGAACACATTCGGGAATGCGTCGATGCGCTCCTGCACCATGCGGTAGGTCAGCGCCACGCCCTTGGGCTGCCCGGTGCTGCCCGAGGTCAGCATGATGCGGCAGAGATCGTCAGCGTCCGGTTCGGCCAGATCCAAGACAGGACTCAAGACGGTGGATCCGGGTTCGTCGTCGACCCGGGACCAGCTTTCATCGACGCTGACGATCGGAATGGATGGTCCAGCGGCCGGCAGGTCGCGGTCGCGAAACAGCGCTTTCACCGGCACATGAGCCTGCACGGTCGACGGGCTTCCGGACACGGTGGCGACGCCGATCCTGGCGCAGGCCACCAGCAGCAACGCATGCAGGAATTCGTTCGGACAGTTCGAGCGCGACGATATCGCCTTTGGCGAACCCGGCCGCCATGCAGGCGCCGGATCGTTTGCGCGATCAAGTTCCGCGGAACTGCGCGTATGTGCTCGGCGCTCAGCCTGCGCATCCGGAAAGTAGATCGCGGGCGCGTCAGGCTGAATTTCCCGGAAAAGGCGAGAACGTCGTGAGAGCCATGATCATGCAGTTCCGTGATGTCGGCCCGGATGTCTGCGATCATTATAAGAGAAGAGGCGCAACCCGCGAGGGGTGCGCCTCTTGTGAGATTTGGTTCTGTCGAACGATAGTCGATCAGAAACGGTAGTTCGCCCCAAGCCGCCAGATCGACATCCTGCTGTCGTACCGCACCGCGGTCGACGCAGTGAAGTAGTTGAAGTCGGTGATCGGAGCGGTGACGGTGTCCGCCGCGACCCAGAGGAATTCACCGCGTACCGACCAGTGCTGGCCGACCATCTGCTCGATGCCGGCGCCAGCCACGAAGGCCGGGGTCCACTTGGTGGCGGCGTAGTTGCCGCCCTTCGGAACGCCGCCGCTGAGTGCGTTAACGTTCGAGGTTGTTCTCGGTCTTGAGCCAGCCAACGCCGGCGGTGCCGTAGAGCAAAGTGCCGTCCGCGATGTCGAAGCCGAAGCGCGCACGCACGGTGGCAAGTGCCTTGGCATCGTTCGTCAGGGTCGCGGTTTCGCCCGAGTCAACCCAGGCGAAGGTGGTGCTGCGGTTGGTGCCGACGTAGCTCAGGTCGGCCTCGACGCCGAACACGAACCGGCGAAACTGAAAATTGTAGCCGATCTGGCCGCCCGCAATGAGGCCGAGCTTCGACGACTGCTTTTCGTGTGAGCCGTAGCCATCATCGGCCCACGGATCGCTGAGGTCGGTATAGGCGTGGTGCCACGCGGCGCCGACCGAGCCACCGACGTAGAAACCAGTCCAGTTCGAGACGACGACCGGCGGCGGCGCCGCCTTGAACGCCAAGTCGGCGGCAGAAGCCGATCCCGCAAGGACAATGGTCGAAACCGTCGCCAAAAGAAGTGAACGTACGCGCATTTTGATGCTCCCCGTTTGTTGAACTCGGGACCCCGCCCCGGCGCCCCGCAGCTTCATTGGGATTGTTCTAACGAATTGCGCTTCCAAAAGCTGTGTTAACTCGGCAACACTTGAGGTTTCTGTAAAATGGTATCCAGATAGACGAATCGGGAATTGCCGGCGTTTGGCACCCGCTGGAAAGAGCATTTTGCGTCGCTTATCTATCGAGCGAGATTCGTGACCTTTTATTTGCAAGGAGGACGCCGATGGCATTGGACGACAAGACCCGCACCGAACTCGAAGCCGCCGCGTTCCGGCATCTCGTGGAGCACCTGCGCGAGCGCACCGATGTCCAGAATATCGATTTGATGAATCTGGCCGGCTTCTGCCGCAACTGCCTGTCGAACTGGATGAAGGAGGCGGCCGACGCGCAAGGCGTGCCGATGACCAAGGATCAGAGCCGCGAGGCGATCTACGGCATGCCGTTATGAAGAGTGGAAGGCGAAGAATCAGCAGGAAGCTTCCAAGGACCAGCAGGCGCAGTTCGACAAGGCCCACAAGCACTGAATTTTTCTGCGCTGTGTACGGCTGTGGATGACTGGCGGCTTGCCTTGACCTCGGCCGCCGCGCTCCCGAAACCTCTCCTCTCAGGCTACTCGTAGTGAGTCTCTGGAGGAGGTTTCGATGGCGACTGCCGCGGCGCTGAAACAAGAAGACGAGCCCTCGACCAGCTTTGCGAAGGATCACCTCAAAGCCTTCGTGGAGCGCGTCGAGCGGCTGGAAGAAGAAAAGAAGACGATCTCGGACGATATTCGCGATGTCTACGCGGAGGCCAAGGCGACCGGCTTCGACGTCAAGGCGCTGCGCACGATCGTGAAACTGCGCAAGCAGGACATCGACGAACGCAAGGAGCACGAGGCTATTCTCGAAACCTACATGCACGCGCTCGGCATGCTCGTCAGTTGATCGTATCAAAAAGTCGGAATTCGTACTGGACTCTCTCGGGTTGAATTGCGTCCTCTCCGCCGTTCGTCCCCGCGAAGGCGGGGACCCAGCGCGCGAAGCGCACGATAAACCTGGATGCCCGCCTTCGCCTATCGCGGGCACGAACGGAGAGAGCGCTTCAATCCGGGCGCAGCAGAGGCTACCGCAGCGAGGCGGTCCGCGGGATGAAGCTGAGGGTCGGCGTGAAGGCGACCGCGCCGCCGCTAAATTTCGTGGTGCTCAGGCCGTTGGTCGGGTCCGCGGTGAACTTCACGATGACCACCGAACTCGGCTTGATGAACATCGGCCCCAGCGTGCGGAAATCCTGCAGGCCGTAAAGGGTGGTGCGAAGGAAACTTTGTGCGCTTGGGCTCAGCATCATGGCGCGCACCCAGGGATCGTTGAAACGATCGCCGACCTGCACGACATCCGGGCCCTTGCGCTGCGCCGGGACCGCGGGCGCATCGTCCGCGGGGCTGACCGCAGCCGTTGCGATGCCGGAGCTGGCGACCGAAGCGGAATTCACATGCCCGGCGCTCAAGGTATTGGCGCGCGATGTCAGGGACGCCGGCTGCTCCGCATACGACAGGGCGCCGACCGGCGGCGTCCGGTCGCCGCCCCGATTGGTCAGTGGCCACGGTGCGGCATTCGCGGTCGCCACGGCGGCCGAGGGCCGCGTTGCCGGCTTCGAGCGGGCGACGGTGGTTCGTGCGGCGTTCACCGGCTCGGCACTGGGCAGTCCCTGCCAATAGCCGCGATCGTTGATCACCGCATTCGCCGAAGGCAGCGCGCTGTCGTGCGCCACGAGGCTCGCGGCCTGCGCGGGGCGCGCCGGCGCAGCGGTCGCGTCGGCGACCTGATAGCTGCCGGATTTGACCGGTACCGAGCCGGCCGATGCGACCTGGTAGCTCGCAAGCTTGACCGGCGTCGACGTGGCGGACGCGATCTCGTAGCTCGCGGGCTTGGCCGGAACCGGTTTCGCCGCCGCAGTCTGGACGGTCGCGACGCGCACCGGCTTCGCCGGCGGCATCGGGACGTTTGCGGCGGCGACTGCCACCGGCTTGGCGGACGCGCGTGCGGCCATCGCGGCGCGTGCGATCTTGGGCGAATTCTTGGGTGCGGGCGCCGCTTTCGCGGGTTTGGCCGAGGTCGCGGCCGCCGCCTCGGCGTCGCCTTCGGGCGCCTCGCCGCCGCCGAACAGCTTGCTCAGGAACGACGGCGGGCTGCCGGCTTGCGCCACCATCACGCGTTTGACCGCGCGATCATCCGATGCGTGGGCGCTGGCAAGTTGCCCCTTCGACAGCACCTTCGCGAGCTGGGCCTCAGGCATACGCGGCCAGTGGCGCACGTTGCCGGTATCGAGATGCACGAACGGCGATCCCGAGGTGGGATAGAAGCCGACACCGCCGCGCTGGGCGCGCAGGCCGGCGGCGCGCAGCTCTTCGATCTTCACGCCCGGAATGAAGAAGTCGACAGCTTTGCCCAGCATGTGCTGGCTGTGCTGGGCGACGCCGCGCGAACGGCCGCGCAGCATCGAGTTGGTCTTCGGCGAGCGATAGCCGCAGACCACCCAGATCGGTTCGCGTGAGCCGGTCTCGTGGTGCACCTCCCAGAGAAGATCGATCAGATGGGGGTCCATCTTGATCGGCTCTGCCTCGCGCCAGTCGCGCAGGACGAGATTGATCTTCTTGAGGGCTTCCTCGTCGTACCGGCCATTCACCTTGTAGGTGACGGTCAGGTCTTCGTTGGTGTGAATGTGATGGAAGGAGATGGTGCGGGTCTCGCCATCCGCAGCGGCGGTCTGCAGCGCTCCGCAGCCGAAGAACAGCACGAGTGCCGCAATGCTGCAGCGATAGCCGGCACGGATCGAACGTCCAGGATTCGAAAGCGCGACTTTGACGGTCACGTGCCAACCCTTATTAATTGCGTCAGCCGTTCTCGCCCTGGCAGGTGCCGCTGAGGTCGAACACCAAGGCCCGCCACAGCTCCCCAGCCGCGACGAACATGGCTAACGCAGTGTTAATTAGGGAAGGGTTAACACTAAAGCTGGCTCACCCAATCCCCCCCGATAACCGAAGGGTGACAGGGGACTATGGCAAAAAATTGCCGCAATGCGAACAACGGGCTTAAATAGTTAACGGGCGCCGTCCGGTCGAGAACGGCGCCCGTTCAGGTGATTCGTTTTCGCGATCAGCGCGAGACGCGGCGCGGCGGCGACGGCCGGAAGGCTTGGCCCCCGCCGAACAACTGCTCGAAGAATGACACGGTGCGCGATTGCGTCCGCCGCTGACCCGACGAGTCTCGATGCGACTTCCTTCGCCCGCTCCTGCTGCGGCTCGACCACTCCGCGCTCGGCTTTGAGCGCCGCGATCATGCGGCCATCAAGTCCATAGACGTCGCGGCGGAACTGCAGCTTGCCGCCGTCATCCACGAAGGCGCTCTGATAGGTCAGATGCACCGGGATCGGCGTCGAGAACTTGATGTCGGTCTCGGCGGTACCGTACATCTTCTTGATCCGGTCCGCGGTGTAGCCATCCTGCGGCCGGGCCAGGCTCAGAATGACTTCGGCGTACTTCGCCGGGTCCTGCACCCGCATGCAGCCGTGGCTGTAGGCGCGGACGTCACGCGCGAAATAATGCTTCTCGTTCGTATCGTGCTGATAGACCAGGAAGCGATTGGGGAAGTTGAATCGGAGCCGGCCCAGCGCATTGGCTTCGCCCGGCGGCTGCGAGATGTGGATGCTGCCGTCGCGGTTGTAGCTCACCCGCAGTCCCATGCGCGCCAGCACCGTGGGATCCTGCCGCAGCGCCGGCAAATACTCGTTGTTCACGATCGACGGCGGCACGTTCCAGGTCGGGTTGACGGTGATGTATTTCATCGTCTCGGTCAGCAGCGGCGTCGGCTTTTCGGGGCTGCCGATCACGACCCGCGTGGTCCACAGCGTCGCGCCGTCCTTGACCACCTTCAGGGTGAAATCCGGCTGATTGACCATCGAATAGGCATTGCCGAGATCGCGCGGATACCAGCGCCAGCGTTCCATGTTGGCGAGGATGATGTCGATCTTCCCGCTCTTTCCGGGCCCGTTGAGCGCTTCGACGGTTTTGTTGCCGAGAATTCCGTCGTCCGACAAGCCGCTTGCCTTCTGGAACTTCTTCACCGCTTCGGCGAGATCGGCGTCATACTGCAAACTGGACGGGTCGCCCGCGATTTCAAGACGCTCACGCAGCATCGGCACGCGCGCATCTTCCATCGGTTTGTTGCTGACGAATTTGAGCACCGGACCTTCGGCGATTTGCTTGCGTTCGCCGTTGTTCTGGCCGCGCAGATCCGCGAGCGCCGCCTTCAGCTTCTGATACGCGGGCTGCGGCGGGCTGAAGGCATCGAGCGCCTTGGCGGCGTCGGCGGCATCGGCAATTTTGGTGAGCACATCGGCGACTTCGGGCGGCGCCTGCGGCAGTTCGACGTTGTTGCGGCTGATGCGGGTATAGGGGAAGCGGCCGGCCTGAACGTGGCGGGCGTAGGTGAGCACGGTCTGGGTGAATTTCAGCTCGGCTTCGGCCTGAGCGTCCGCATCGGACAGGCTGGCAAGATTCGGCAGCTTGTAGTCGGCGGCGTCGAGGCCATCGGTGTCGGCAGCCTTCAGGCGCACCGCGACGGCCTTGCTGCGCGCGGTCTCGATGCCCTTGTCGAACCACAGCGGTGCAAGATTGCGGCTGTTATAAAAGGCCTCGACGGCGGCCCGCTCTTTCTTGTTGGCAAAAATCTTGTCGGCCTTGGCGCTGAACAGATCGCGCACCTTTTCGGCGATGGCCCGGTCGGCGGGATCGAGCGAAGCCAGCGGATCGGCGGCAACAACCGGGGTGGTGGCGTCCGCGGGTTGCCCGGTCGTCGCTTGCGTGGCCTCGGGCGCAGCGGTTGCGGGCACCGGCGTCGTGGTGGCAGTCCCGCTCGGAGTGATCGTCCCGGTTGAATTGGCGTCCGGCGCAGCCTCGGCCGGCTTGGTCGCGCTGTCTGTGGTGGTGGCCCCCTGGCTTTCACCGGTCGCCGGAACGATTTCGGCTGGCAGGTTCGGGCGTAGCGCGTCGTCCGATGTTGCGGCCTTAGAGTCCGAGGTGGGTACCGTCGCTACTAGCGCGCCCGCTGACACGTGTTGGGCGCGCGCGGCGCCAACCGGCGCCGCCAGCACCAAAGCCAAGGCCGTGCTGGCCAGAATGCGATCGTAACGGACGCCGCTCATGGAATTCTCCCCGAACTTTGGCGGAAAGCCGTCCCCAGACGAGCGCCCCGACGTTAAGACCCACTGCTGCCGCCCGCACTGACCTGACTTGAATTTGCGAAACGAAGCAACGGGTCGCAGCCACTCTCGGGGGTGAATGGGGCCATTTTTGGCGCGCTGTTACCCGCCTACAACGGCTTGCGCGTTCTTGAGGTCAATTTTCGCGCGGTGTCACTCGATGGCCACGCGATTTTCGCTCTCTTCCTCGTTCTCTCCCAGCACATCGAGCTTGCGGTAGAGCGTCGATCGCCCGATGCGCAAACGCCGCGCGACCTCGGACATTTGGCCGCGGTAATGTGCGATCGCGAACCGGATGACCTCGGCTTCGACATCCTCCAACGCCCGAACCTCGCCGTTTGAATCGAGCAAAGCGAGGCTTGCGTACGGCGCGATCGGGGCAATGCTGATTTTTTCGATCGGCACCATGTCATTTTCTGACGAAGACCGTGCGTCGGCGTCCGAATCGTGCATCGGAAGGTCCGGCGCCACGGTTGTGGCGTGGCCATGCCCGGAGATCTGCGCGACGATCTGCGGAAACTCCGAGATGCCGATCTCGTCGCTGTCAGCCAGCACGACCGCGCGGAACGCCGCGTTTTCCAACTGCCGCACGTTGCCCGGCCAACGGTAGCCGTTGAGCAGCGCGACCGCTTCGGCGCTGATGCGCGGCACGCGCTTACCTTCCTCGGCCGCGAAGCGTGCGAGGAAATGCCGCGTCAATTCGGGAATGTCCTCGGGGCGTTCGACCAGCGGCGGCACGGTAATCGGGTAGACGTGCAGCCGGTAAAACAAGTCTTCGCGGAAGCGGCCGGACTTCACGTCGGCGATCAGATCGCGGTTGGTCGCCGAGATGATGCGGACGTCCACCTTGACGGGCTTCTTGGCGCCGACCGGCTCGACCTCGCCCTCCTGAATGGCGCGCAAGAGCTTCACCTGCGCGGCCAGCGGAAGCTCGCCCACCTCGTCGAGAAACAGTGTGCCACCAATGGCTTCGACGAACTTGCCGGTATGCCGGTCGGTCGCGCCGGTGAATGCGCCCTTCTCATGGCCGAACAGAATCGATTCGACGAGATTGTCCGGGATCGCACCGCAATTGACCGCGACGAACGGTCTCGTCCGTCGCTCGCCGGCGCCGTGGATGGCGCGCGCGATCAACTCCTTGCCGACGCCCGACTGGCCCTCGATCAATACTGGAATGTTCGACGTGGCAGCCTTTTCGGCCGTGCGCAACACGCCGTACATGCGCGCGCTCTTGGTGACGATGTCCTTGAAGGTGAGCGTGCCGGCACGGCTGTGCTTGATGCGGGCGAGTTCGCTTTCGAGCGCGCGGGTCGCCAGCGCATTGCGCAGCGACACGTGCAGGCGCTCGGCGCCGACCGGCTTGACCACGAAGTCGGCCGCACCGGCCCGCATGGCGTTGACGACATTGTCGATGCCGCCGTGCGCGGTCTGCACGATGACGGGGATGTTGAGCCCGGCGTCGCGCATCTTGGCCAGCACGCCCATGCCGTCGAGGTCGGGCATGACGAGATCGAGCACGACCGCGTCGATCTTCGCACCGTCAGGTCCGGTGAGCAGCGCGGCGGCCGCATCGCCGCCTTCGGCGGTCACCGGCTCATAGCCGGACTTGCGCAGCATGTTGTCGAGAAGTCGGCGGGCGACGGGATCGTCATCGACGATCAGAACACGCTCACTCATGTACGCAACCTTTTGTACGCAACTATACGCAACGCGGACGCTACTGGGGGAATCGATATTGCAGAGGCACTAGAACACGATCGCCGTCGCTCGCCGTAACTGTGTTCCGATATGGGTCAGTGTGGACGAGTTTGCTTAATGCGGCGTTAGCGCGGCGTCATGATGGCAGCGCGGCGTGTGCGCGGTGGCGTTGATTGGACACGGCGTAATGACGCATCCCCAGGGCACCGCGTGACCTGCGGGTCACACCGCGGAACATTCTTAACGCGTGGTGAATTGAATTACTGCGTTTGCCTAACCAGCGCCACACAATGGTGCCCACGTATAGTTTCGGGGTACGGGGAGATGCGGGCGTGACCCATTTCGTGGCGACATACGGCATTTGGCTGGTAGCTGCGTTCATTGCGCTCGAGAGCATCGGATTTCCGTTGCCGGCCGAAGCTGCGCTGATCACCGCAGGCCTGTTTGCCGCCAGCAATGGTCTCGATATACGGATGCTGATCGGGGTCGGAATCCTCGCGGCGATCTGCGGTGAAATCGTCGGCTTCTGGATCGGCCGGACCTACGGCCCGCTGCTGCTGGACCGGTATGGCGTCCATTTCGGGTTGACCGAAGAACGCATCAAGATCGGCCGGTGGCTGTTTCAGCGCTACGGCGGTCGCTTCGTGTTCGTCGCGCGCTTTCTGCCGTTTCTGCGCAACATTGCCGCAGTCCTCGCCGGCACCCACTGCATGGCGCAGCGCAGCTTCTATTTGTCCAGTTGGACCGCGGCCGCCGCGTGGATCACCGGCTACGGTCTCGCGGCCTATATGTTTGGCGGCGTCGTGATGAAACTCGCGTCGCCGGCCGCCATCGCTACGAGCGTCGCGGCGGCGGTGATCGTGCTGGCGATCCCGGCGGTAATCTTGCGCTGCGAGAAGCGTCTGCTGGCGAAGGCCCACCAACATGGACTGGCCGCCTCGCCGCCCGCTTCGCAGGCCTGATCTGATCTCTCTCACACGTAAATCGGATTGTGCGTCACCAGCGTGACCTTCACACGAGGCTGAGTCGTCGCGCGTCGTGCACCACGACTCGCCCACAGGGCGATGACGAGCAGCCGCCGCGGCGGTATGGCAGGCCTGACCGCAGCGTCGGACATGCCGAAGCCGGTGACTGGACCGTAACATCAGAATTGACGCTCTAATTCGTGATGGGCATCAATCCGGCCGTCGCGTATTATCGGTTGTTCGAGAGATAGAGAGGGCCATCATCGCATGCCTGCACGTACCAAACGCACGACCGCGCGCGCCGCGAAGCCGCGCGCGCGCCGCAGCGCTGAGCGCTTGCCGGAATGGAACCTGGCCGATCTCTATGCCGGGATCGACGATCCACGGATCAAACACGATCTCGATCGCGGTGACGCCGAGAGTCTTGCCTTCGAGCAGGCCTACAAGGGCAAGCTTGCCGCCATCGCGGATGAGCCCGACGCCGGGGCGAAGCTTGCCGAAGCGGTGAAGCGCTACGAAGCGCTCGACGATCTGCTCGGACGGATCGGCTCGTTCGCGGGCCTCGTGCACGCGGGCAACACGGTCGATCCGGCGCGCGCGAAATTCTACGGCGACGTGCAGGAGCGGATCACGGCGGCGTCGATCCATCTGCTGTTCTTCCAGCTCGAACTCAACCGGCTCGATGACGCCAAGCTCGAAGCCGCGATGGCGGACCCGGCGCTCGGCCACTACCGGCCTTGGATTGAGGACATTCGCAAGGAGAAGCCCTATCAGCTCGAGGACCGCATCGAGGAACTGTTCCACGAGAAGTCGGTGACGACCTATTCGGCCTGGAACCGGCTGTTCGACGAGACCATCGCGGGCCTGCGCTTCAAGGTGAAAGGTAAGTCGCTGGCGATCGAGCCGACGCTGAGCCTGATGCAGGACCCCAAGGCTGACACCCGCAAGGCGGCGTCGAACGCGCTCGCCAAGACCTTCAAGGAGCACCTGCGCACGTTCGCGCTGATCACCAACACGCTCGCCAAGGACAAGGAGATTTCCGACCGCTGGCGCGGCTTCAACGACGTCGCGGCGTCGCGCCATCTGGCGAACCGCGTCGAGCCCGAGGTGGTGGATGCGCTGGTCTCGGCCGTGCAGGCGGCCTATCCGAAGCTCTCGCATCGCTATTACAAGCTGAAAGCGCACTGGTTCGGCAAGAAGCGGCTGCCGCACTGGGACCGCAATGCGCCGTTGCCGAAGGTTCCCACCCGCACCATCGCGTGGGCCGACGCGCAGGCGACGGTGCTCACCGCCTATGGCGCGTTCTCGCCCGAGATGGCGTCGATCGCGGAGCGCTTCTTCGCCCGCAACTGGATCGACGCGCCGGTGCGTCCCGGCAAGGCGCCGGGCGCGTTCGCGCACCCGACCGTGCCGTCCGCGCACCCCTACGTGCTGCTCAACTACCAGGGCAAGCCGCGCGACGTGATGACGCTGGCGCACGAGCTCGGCCACGGCGTTCACCAGGTATTGGCGGCGCCGAACGGCGCGCTGATGGCGCCGACCCCGTTGACGCTCGCCGAAACCGCGAGCGTGTTCGGCGAGATGCTGACCTTCAAGAAGCTGCTCGCGAATGTCGACAAGACCCAGCGCAAGGCCATGCTCGCCGCCAAGGTCGAAGACATGATCAACACGGTGGTCCGGCAGGTCGCGTTCTACAGCTTCGAGCGCAAGCTCCATACCGAGCGGCGCAATGGCGAACTCACCGCCGAGAAGATCTGCGCGCTCTGGATGGAGGTGCAGCACGACAGCCTAGGCCCCGCGATCGAGCTCAAGCCGGGCTACGAGACGTTCTGGGCGTACATCCCGCACTTCGTGCATTCGCCGTTCTATGTCTACGCGTATGCGTTCGGTGATTGCCTGGTGAACTCGCTCTATGCGGTCTACGAGCATTCGGCCGAAGGCTTCGCCGAGCGCTACCTGGCGATGCTGTCGGCCGGCGGCACCAAGCATCACTCCGAACTGCTCAAGCCGTTCGGGCTCGATGCCCGCGACCCGTCATTCTGGCAGGGCGGCCTCGGCGTGATCGAGCGGATGATCGGGGAGCTGGAGGGGTTGGGGTGATTTGTTCAATCGGACCAACGCGCTATCGTCCGTAAAACATATGTTGAACGGAAACGGATATCGTGTTATACAATTTGTATAACGCGATGGAGTCCGCAATGAACGAGTTGCCCCGCGATCTGCAAGTCGAAGGCTACACTCTCCAGATCAAGAAGATCGGCAATTCAGTTGGGCTCATTCTGCCGAAAGAGCTGCTGGCCCGCCTCAAGCTCAAGGAGGGTGACAAGCTTTATGTCATCGAGCAGACCGAGCGTGGCATCAGACTGAGTCCGTACGACCCCAAGCACGCTAAGGCGATGGAGATTGCGCGCCGCTCATTCAGGAAATACGCCGATACCTACAAGGCGTTGGCCGAATGAGCGAGCCGGAATGGCTCGACACCAATATCGTTCTTGATGTGCACGCCGAGCAACTGGCGCTCTTTGGCGGCGCTGATGGCATCCGCGATCTCGGAATGCTGGAATCCGCTCTGGGGCGTCCAGTCAACAAGTTTTCGTACGGCGAGAGCGATCTCGCTGCGCTGGCGGCCGCCTACGCCTTCGGGCTCGCGCGCAATCATCCGTTCGTCGATGGCAACAAGCGAGCGGCCTTCGCATCCATGATCGTCTTCCTGGGGCTGAATGGAGTTGAATTTGACGTGCCGCCTGAACAAGCAACCGCCATGATACTTGGTGTCGCCGCCGGCGAGGTGAGCGAAGAAAGCCTCGCGCGCTGGATCAGAGACAATTGGCCGGCGGCCTGAACGATGCACTATGCTTCATCGTCCATGAGCCCCAACGACCGCGAAGCCAACCGTTTCTCCGCCCGTGCGGCGCGCTATGCGCGCGTCGGCGCCAATGTGGGCGGCGTCGCCGCACGCATCGCCGGCTCGCGGCTGTTCGGTTTCAATCTCGATCGCGGCAGAAGCGCGATGGAACTTGCGGCCGCGCTCGGCGGCCTCAAGGGTCCGATCATGAAGGTGGCGCAGCTCATGGCCACCATCCCGGACGCGCTGCCGTCGGAATACGCTGCCGAGCTGATGAAGCTGCAGAGCGATGCGCCGCCGATGGGCTGGGCATTCGTCAAGCGGCGCATGGCGGCGGAACTCGGCGCCGGGTGGGAGGACAAGTTCGCGAGTTTCGAGCATCACCCCGCCGCCGCCGCGTCGCTCGGTCAGGTCCACCGCGCGCGCTCGCATGACGGCGCGGAGCTTGCCTGCAAGCTGCAATACCCGGACATGCAGTCCGCGGTCGAAGCCGACCTCAAGCAGCTCCAGCTCATCTTCGCCATCCATCGCCGCATGGATCCGGTGATCGACACCACCGAGATCGCCAAGGAGATCGGCGCCCGCATCCGCGAAGAGCTCGATTACCGGCGCGAGGCCAAGCACGTGGCGCTCTACCGCGCGATGCTCGACGGCATCGACGTGATCCGCGTGCCCAAGGTGTGGCCGGAACTATCGACCGGCCGGCTGCTCACGCTCGACTGGCTCGAGGGCCGCCGCCTGCTCGACCACAAGGGCGACGATCTCGCCACCCGCAACCGCATCGGCAAGGCGATGTTCATGGCGTGGTGGTGGTCGTTCAGCCGCTTCGGCGTGATCCATGGCGATCCGCATCTCGGCAACTACAGCGTGTTCGCGGAGGGCAGCGGCAGCCGCCGCAAGCCGGCCGGCATCAACCTGCTCGACTACGGCTGCATCCGCATCTTCCCGCCGAAATTCGTGCAGGGCGTGGTCGATCTCTATAACGGCCTGCGCACCGACGATCACGATCTTGTGGTGCATGCCTACGAGACCTGGGGCTTCAAGCGGCTCTCGCGCGAACTGATCGACATTCTCAACATCTGGGCGCGATTCATCTACGGCCCGTTGCTGGAGGACCGCGTGCGCACTTTGGCGGACGGCGTGAAGCCCGGCGAATATGGCCGGCGTGAAGCGTTCCGGGTGCACCAGGCGCTCAAGCAGCGCGGGCCGGTCACGGTGCCGCGGGAGTTCGTGTTCATGGACCGCGCGGCGATCGGGCTTGGTGCGGTGTTCCTGCATCTCGGCGCGGAACTGAATTTCCATAAGTTGTTCGACGAGGCGATCGCGGACTTTTCGATCGCGCGCGTCACCCGGCGGCAGAACGAAGCGCTCACCGCGGCCGGTCTCGGCGAACTGGCGACATGACGCGTTGGCGATGGCGGCGGGGCGCTCGGGACCGCGGAAGTCATTGGCGTCGCGATAGATTTCAATATTGAGATTACGAATATTGACATTTGTAACTTGATGCATCATCCTGCTTCCAGAATTCAGGCATCATGGGAGCTTCGATGATGAAACAGTTTCGCCTCGGACAAGCCGGCCCGGTGGTCTCCGCCGTCGGCCTCGGCTGCATGGCCATGTCGGACTTGTACGGGCCCGCCGACACGAGTGAGAGTGCCGCCACCATCAAGGCCGCGCTCGATGCCGGGGTCACGCTGCTCGACACCGGCGATTTCTACGGCATGGGCCACAACGAGATGCTGATCGCCTCGACGCTGCGCGATGTGCCGCGCGATCGCTATCTGCTGAGCGTCAAGTTCGGCGCCCAGCGCAGCCCGGACGGGCAATTTCTCGGCTTCGATCTTCGTCCCAATGCGATCAAGACTGCGCTCGCCTATTCGCTCAAGCGGCTCGGCACGGATTATATCGACATCTACCGTCCCTCGCGTCTCGATCCGGCGGTGCCGATCGAAGACGTGGTCGGCACGTTGGCCGGCCTCGTGAAGGCCGGTTATGTCCGCCATATCGGCCTGTCGGAAGTCGGCGTCGAGACCATCCGCCGCGCGCACGCGACGCATCCGATCTGCGACCTGCAGATCGAGTACTCGCTGATGAGCCGCGGCGTCGAAGCCGAAATCCTGCCGGCGCTGCGCGAGCGGGGGATCGGTCTGACGGCGTACGGCATCCTGTCGCGGGGCTTGATCGGCGGTGCGGCCAAGGCGGCGGGCGGATTCCGGGCCCATCTGCCACGGTTCCAGGGCGAGAACCTGAGGCACAATCTTGCGCTGGTGGCCGCGCTGGAAGCGGTCGCCCGCGACAAGGGCGCGACCGTCTCGCAGCTGGCGACCGCGTGGGTCATGTCGCGCGGCGACGATATCGTCCCGCTGATCGGCGCGCGCCGGCGCACGCAACTCGCCGACAGCCTCGCGGCCTCGGCACTCACGCTGACCGCGACTGACCTGGCGCGCATCGAGGCGGCGATACCGGCGTCCCAGGTGGCCGGCGAGCGTTATCCCGCGCAGTTCATGACGACGCTCGACAGCGAACGGCGAATGGCCTCATAAGGAGGCATGGCGCAGGCAAGATCGCAGGTTTCCGCCGGCAAGGATGAGCCGAGCGATACGCGCACCCGCATTCTCGACGCGGCCGTCGATCAGCTTCGCCGGCACGGTCCGGCGAAGACCGGCGTGGTCGACGTGGCGCGCGCACTCGGCATCAGCCATGCGGCGGTTTACCGCTATTTTGCCAGCAAGGATGCGTTGTTCGATGCCGTTGCGGAACGATGGTTAGTTGCGGTCTCGTCGCCGCTCAAGGCCATCGCGGCGCGGCAAGGCAACGCCGCCAAACGCCTGGAAGCCTGGCTGACGCAGTTGTTCGCGATCAAGCGGCGCAAGGTCACCGACGATCGCGAGCTGTTCGAATCCTACCGTGCCATTGCCGAAGCGGCGCATGACGTGGTGTCGGCTCATATCGCCGAATTGCACCGGCAGCTCGGCGCCATCATCGCTGACGGCATCGCCAGCAAGGAGTTTCGCGTCAAGAACGCCGACGATGCGGCGGCCGCGGTGCTCGACGCGACGGCGCGCTTTCATCATCCGCATCTCGTGCGGGAACGGCCGCGCGATCCGGAAGCCGAGCGCCGGGTCATCCGCCTGGTGCTGGGCGGATTGTCGGCCGGCGACGTCTAGGGTCGATGAGGGAAGGACGGTCGGATTGCCGGATCGCTCGTGTCATCGCAGCATAGTGATCCCAAGTGATCGGGCGGAATCGCGCCGGATGGTAATGCACCCGATGATCAAGTAGTCTCTTCGATCAGGTATTTCCCCGTGCCGGCCGCGAGAGCCTCGCAATAACCGCTCGCATTAGAAGGCGAAAAGCCGACTTGCCCGGGCCTGCGATCGAGCGAAGCACCGGCTTGCCGGCGGGAGAATGAATGAATCCGATTTCGAAATGGATCGCGTTACTGATCGCGCTGGCGCTGTGCGGCTTTGCCATCTTTGCGATAAAATACCAGTCGCTTGCAGATCAGCAGCGCGACCTGCTGCGAAACAACACGACGTATATCGACCTCGAACGCCTCGTGAGAGATGCGTCCGCGAGCCACAAATATGCAACGCTTGTCGCCTCGCAGACCACGGCCTTGCCGGAAGAAACCGTCAAATCATCGGCCAAAGAATTCGTCGACGCCGCACGGTCGGCCGCCAAATTGAACACCGTCCCGGCGCTTGAGTCGTATTTCGAACCGATCCTGTCGGGCGCCGAGATTGTCGAGGATGCGACATCCAAGGCGACGGTCGATGTCGGCAAGCTGCGCGAAGGCCTCGCCAGCGCGGGCGACAGGATGCCCTTGTTGGTTTCGATCGTCGGCGAAGGACGCCGTGCCGAACTGGAGAACCTCAGCCAGGAAGGCCAAATCTCGACATGTGGGAGTTGTTCGCGATCCTCGCCGCTCTATGCGCTCTTTGTCGCCGGCGTCGGTTATCTGGTCGTCGCCAGCATGCGGCGCGTGAACATCCCGGTATCGGCCGCCGGGCAATGCCCCGCCTCCCGCCGGCGCCCCGGTCGCGCGTGATCGGCCGATTTGGCGAGCCCACGTGGGGCACGATGATTGCCGTCCTGGTTGTTGCGCTGGGCTTCGCGCTCGTCGTCAACCGCGACCGCCTGCTGCATGCCTTTCCGTCGGTCGATACCGCAGATCCGGCGACCGGAACCGATGCGGCCTACAAGGCCTATGAAGCCGACGATGTCGAAACCGCGCTGCGCATTGCGCGTCCGCTGGCCGAGCGGGACGACCCGCGCGCCCAAAACCTCCTGGGGCTGATCTACTACCTTGGCCGGGATGTCCCGCGCGACGAGGCTGAAGCGCAAAAATGGTTCCGCCGCGCGATCGAGCTAGGCGATCCGGATGCGCCGGCGCATCTTGCGCGACTCTATTACGAGGGCCGCGGAGTCCCGCAGGATTTCGTCGAGGCCGCGAAATGGTATCGCCTGGCCGCTGACCGGAACAATCCGCGGGCGCAGTTCAACCTCGGCATCATGTACTGGAACGGCAAGGGTTTGCCGCAGGACAAGGTCCAGGCGCATCTGTGGTTCAATCTCGCGGCTTCGCGGTTCTCTGAGGCCAATTCGAGCGGCCGGACCTCCGCCGTCAACAATCGCGATCTGGTGGCGCGTGACATGTCGCGGGAGGAGATCGCGCAGGCGCAGAAACTGGCGCGCGAGTGGAAACCGAAGTCATCACAGTCGCGGTGAAATCGCGAGGCCTTCGGAGGCTCTCATCAAGCGCGGCGCACGAGGCTGGCGCTGCGGCCGTTATGTTGACGCCAGTTTCCTTGCCAGCGGAATATGGATCACAAATTCCGTGCCGGCGTCGCGCGAGGCCTGCGTCAGTCGCGCATCCAATTGCGTCACCAGCGCGTTGACCAGGCGCATCCCGAGACTCCTGCTCTTCGTCGGCGTGATCCCGGCCGGCAGACCAACGCCTCGTCACCGACCGTCACCACGACGGCGTCATCGCCGTCCTTCGCAAGCTCCACCCAGATCGTTTCACCCGAGACGGTCCGGGTAGGCATACTTGGATGCGTTGGTCACGAGTTCGTTGACGATCAGCGCCACCAGGATAGCGCGGTCGGCCGCAAGTCCAATTCCCTGCGGCGCATCGAATTGAAGTTTGCAAGGCGCGACCGCGCTTTCCAGGTCCTTGAGCACTTCCTGCAGATAGGTGGTCAGGTTGATCTGCTCGGTGTCGACATCGTAGGCGAGCCGCTCATAGGCATGCCCGATGGCGGACACGCGGGTCGACGCCTCGGTGAGCCGCGCGCTGAGGACGGGATCGCCGGCCGACTTTGCCTGCAGTTGCAACATGCTGATCACGACCTGCAGGCTGTTCTTGACGCGGTGATTGATCTCCTTGAGCAGCACCTGATGACGATCGAGCGCCGCCTTCAGGTTGCGTTCGTATCGCTGCCGTTCGATCGCCATTCCCAGAATGTTCGCCGCACCTTGGAGAAACGCCAGATCATGCTCGGCCGAACTCGCCCTCCGACCGGCTGTCGACCTCAAGAACGCCGAACGGCGTGCCGTCACCTTGCAGGATGACGTTCATCGCCCGGCGGATGCCATGCTCGATCAACAACTCCGGGGTCCGGAACCTTTCCTCGTTCTCGAGGTGGTTGGAAATCACCGGCTTGCCGGTATGCAAGGCGTATCCGGCCGGGGACGCGAGGTCCGCGCCGACGCTGGCGTTACCGACGACGCCGGGGTCCCAGCCGACGCCGGCAACGACCAGCAGTCGATTTTCGGACGGAACATGCTGCATCACCTTGCAGTAGTCCGCCTCCAGCGCGTCGGCGGTCAGTTGCGCGGTGCGGTCCAGCAGTTCGCTGAATTCCGACGCCCTGCAGGCAAAAAACCCCCAGTTCGGCAAGGATCTCCTGCTGGCGAATCCGCAGTTGGAGGGCGCGCTCCGTAAGGTTGGGCGCCAACTCGTCGTCGCCCGGACGGCGTTCCACCATAGGCTCGCCCTGATCAGATGAGGGGCACATGCGAGACGGGATAGCATGATTTTTGTGCGAGCAAATGGCGAATTGCGGCAACCGCGCCGGTTCCATTCCGTTGTGGTTGCATCGTCGGAAAATTGGTGCCCGGCGTAGCGCGATCGGTCGCGTTGACAGCGCGGAACCATCCCGCGAAGCTCCCGCGAAATTCCTGCGGGAGGACGTCATGACCACGTCGCGACGCGATCTGATGAAAGCCGTCGGTGTCGGCGCCGCCCTTGCTGCGGCAGGCCATTCGGCCGCGGTTCCCGCCGAGTCGAACCCGGTTCCACCGGCTGAGATCGACCCTGCGAGCAATGCCTATCGCGAGCTCAAGATCGTCAATTTCGACCTGCTGGAAGCGGCAGGCGCGCAAACTCATTTCCGCCCACCGGTTTGCGTTCATGGGACCGGCCGGCGACGGTGTGACGTATCGTGAGAACCGGCGCGCATTCAACGACTACCCGATCATGCCGCGGCGGCTGCAGGGGATCAGCGCGGACGCGATCGACCTGCGCACCAAGCTACTGGAACACGACCTGCCGATTCCGATCATCACCTGTCCGATGGGAAGCCACGGTATGTTCCACGTCAACGCCGAGGTCGCGACCGCGGGCGGCACCGGCCTCGCCGGCACGCTCTATGTATCGTCCGGTGCCGCGAACAAACCGCTGGAGGACATCGCGAAGGCGACACCGGCTCCGAAGTGGTTCCAGATCTTCATGAACCGCGACATGGAGATTAACCGCTGGCTGGTGCAGCGTGCGCGGGCGGCGGGATTCACCGCGATCGTGTTGACGGCCGATGGACCCGGCCCCAACCAGGCGGACGAATATGTCCGCCTGGGCAGCTTCCAGCCACCGGGGCTGACGCAAGGCAACCACGACCCCGCGCTTGGCGGCCGCGGCACGTTCCGCAACTTCAAGCGCGATCTGAGTTACAGTGACATCGGCTTCTTGCGCGAAGCGTCCGGTCTGCCGGTCGTCGTGAAGGGTGTCGTGCAGGCCGAGGACATCCGCCAGTCGATCGCAGCAGGCGCCGGCGCCATCTGGGTGTCGAACAGCGGCGGGCGACTGCTCGACGGCGTCCCGGGTGCGATATCGATGCTGCGGCCCGCCGCCGACGTGGTCCAGGGCAAGGTCCCGATCATCTTCGACAGCGGCATCCGGCGCGGGATCGACGTGTTCAAGGCGCTCGCGCTCGGTGCGACCGTGGTGGCGCTCGGCCGGCCCGTGCTCTGGGGCCTGATCGCCGGCGGCACGCCCGGCGTGCGCAGCGTCTATGCCCACATCACCGCCGAGATGAAGGCCACCATGATGCTGGCCGGTGTCGCCAAGGTCACGAACATCAAGCGTGAACACGTCGCGATGCTGAGGGAGTAGTCGCGGCACGGCCTGCCCACTTCCGATGGCGCGCGCCGACTAGCGTCACGCCCTTCATACGGCTCGTTGCGAAAGTTGTTGGGCACGCGGAATCCCGTTTCGGGCCTTGCCGGCCGAAAAAGGATGCTTTGGAACCGCCGCCGTTGCCCTTCCGCCGCAATTGCGCTAAGCCCCGCCCGACGGGACTGCATGAGCTGGCTGGAGGACTTTGATGGCCGACCACGGGCAAGTCGAATACGCGACCGCGGAAGGCAATGACCTTCCGGCACATGAGCAGACCTACGAGCGCTTCGTTCATCTGGCCTTTGTCGGGAGCTGCCACGTCGTCAACATCGTCATCGGGTTGGCCATCGGGGCGGTCGCGCATCACTGGCTGGTTGCGTTCGCGATCTTCGTCGTGGCATCCCTGGTCGCCGTGCACGGCCTGATGACCGGGGCGAGGGGCCCCAGCATGGGCATGGTGGTGCTTTCGCTCATCGCGCTCGCGCTCACCGCCGGCGGCTGAACGGGCGCGACCGTCGTCGCCGGTCATGAGGAGACGGGTGGATGCGCATCGCCGTAGCGCGTGAAATCGATCCAAGCGAAGACCGGGTCTCCGCGACGCCTGAGACCGTCAAGAAAATGCAGGCGCTCGGCGCCGACGTCATGGTCGAGCCCGGTGCGGGCGCGAAATCCGGCATTCCCGATGACGAATACACCGCCGCGGGCGCGGTCGTGAGCGCCGACGCCGTCAAAGACGCCGATGTGGTGCTCAAAGTCCGCCGGCCAGCCACGGCCGACCTTGTAAATTACAAGAAGGGCGCGCTGGTCTTCGCCATCATGGACCCCTACGGCCAAGAGGCCGCGCTGAAGACGATGGCGGATGCTGGCATCACCGCCTTCGCGATGGAATTGATGCCGCGGATTACCCGCGCGCAGTCGATGGATGTGCTGTCGAGCCAGGCCAATCTCGCCGGCTATCGGGCGGTGATCGATGCCAGCGCCGAGTACGGCCGCGCGCTGCCGATGATGATGACGGCCGCCGGCACGGTGCCGGCCGCGAAGGTCTTTGTCATGGGCGTCGGTGTCGCCGGGCTCCAGGCCATCGCGACCGCGCGCCGGCTCGGCGGCATCGTGACGGCGACCGACGTGCGTCCGGCCGTGAAGGAGCAGGTGCAGAGCCTCGGCGCCAAGTTCATCGCGGTCGAGGACGACGAATTCAAGCAGGCCGAGACCGCCGCCGGCTACGCCAAGGAAATGTCGAAAGAGTACCAGGCGAAGCAGGCCGCGCTCATCGCCGACCACATCAAGAAGCAGGACATCGTCATCACCACCGCGCTCATTCCCGGGCGCCCGGCACCGCGGCTGGTCTCGAAGGAGATGGTGGCGTCGATGCGGCCCGGCTCGGTGATCGTCGATCTTGCGGTCGAGCGCGGCGGCAATGTCGAGGGCGCACGGCCGGGCGAGGTTGCGATCGTCGACGGTGTGAAGATCGTCGGGCATTTGAACGTGGCGGGCCGGCTCCCGGCGTCGGCGTCGGCGCTCTATGCCAAGAACCTCTATACGTTTCTCGAAATCCTGGTGGACAAGAAGGAAAAGGCGCTCGCGGTCAAATGGGACGACGAGATCGTCAAGGCGACCGCGCTTACGCGCGACGGCGCCGTCATTCATCCGAGTTTCGCGCCGAAGAGCGCGGCGTGAACATGAGCGCGCCGTGTAGCGCGAGCCTTCGCTCTAACAACGATTTGGGCATTCAGCGCTAGGAGGCGAAGCGGTGTTCGATTTTCTACCGAGCCTTTCATTCGCTTTCATCCAGCAGGCTCACGCCGAAGGTGCCCCGCTCGACATTGTTGCGGTGGCGACCGGCGCGGCCACGCATGCGGCGACCGGCGGTGCGGTCGATCCGTTCATGTTCCGGTTCTCGATCTTCGTGCTGGCGATTTTCGTCGGCTATTACGTGGTGTGGTCAGTGACACCGGCCCTGCACACGCCGCTGATGTCGGTGACCAACGCGATCTCCTCGGTGATCGTGGTCGGGGCGCTGCTGGCGGTCGGTGTCGCGCTGGTGGGCAATGATGCCGGACCGGTCTGGGCGCGCACCCTCGGCTTCGTCGCGCTGATCTTCGCCTCGGTCAACATCTTCGGCGGCTTTCTGGTCACGCAGCGCATGCTCGGCATGTACCAGAAGAAAAAGAAGTGACGTGATGAGAAGCAGCATGTCTTCCCGTGCGGTGCGCTGTTCTTCACCTCTCCCCGCTTGCGGGGAGAGGTCGGCGAGCGAAGCGAACCGGGTGAGGGGGACTCTCCGGGAGCTATACCCCCTCACCCCAACCCTCTCCCCGCAAGCGGGAAGAGGGAGCGCGTCCTGCCATGAGGCAAGACCATGACCGCCAACCTCGCCGCGTTGCTGTATCTCGTTGCGGGTGTCCTGTTCATCCTGGCGCTGCGCGGCCTGTCGTCGCCGGAAACCAGCCGGCAGGGCAACCTGTTCGGTATGATCGGCATGGCGATCGCGATCGTCACTACGCTCGCCTACCATCCGCCGGCAGGTTTCGGCGCCTGGGCGCTGGTCATCGTCGGGATCGCGATCGGCGGCAGCATCGGCGCGGTGATCGCCCGCAAGGTGCCGATGACGTCGATGCCGGAGCTGGTCGCCGCCTTCCATTCGCTGGTCGGCATGGCGGCGGTGCTGGTGGCGGCCGGTGCGCTTTATGCGCCCGCCGCCTTCGACATCGGCACCGTCGGCCATATCCACGGCGCGAGCCTCGTCGAAATGTCGCTCGGCGTCGCCATCGGCGCCATCACGTTCACCGGCTCGATCATCGCGTTCCTCAAGCTCTCTGGCCGCATGAGCGGCGCGCCGATCATGCTGCCGGCGCGGCACGTCATCAACATCGCGCTCGCCATCGCGATCGTCCTGCTGATTGTCTGGTTCGCGCGCAGCGAAAGTCATTTGGCGTTCTGGCTGCTCGCGCTCGCTTCTTTCGCGTTCGGCGCGCTCATCATCATTCCGATCGGCGGCGCCGATATGCCGGTCGTGATCTCGATGCTCAATTCATATTCGGGATGGGCGGCGGCCGGTATCGGCTTCACGCTTGGTAACCCGGCGTTGATCGTAACCGGTGCGCTGGTCGGCTCGTCGGGCGCGATCCTGTCCTACATCATGTGCAAGGGCATGAACCGCAACTTCTTCGCGGTGATCCTCGGCGGCTTCGGCGGTGAAGTGGCGGGCCCGGCGGCCGGCGCGGAGCAGCGGCCGGTGAAGATCGGCTCGGCTGAGGACGCCGCCTACATCATGAAGAACGCCTCCAAGGTCATCATCGTGCCGGGTTACGGCATGGCGGTGGCGCAGGCGCAACATGCCCTTCGAGAAATGGCCGACCATCTCAAGAAGGAAGGCGTCGAGGTGAAATACGCCATCCATCCGGTGGCGGGCCGCATGCCCGGTCACATGAACGTGCTGCTGGCGGAGGCCAACGTGCCCTACGACGAAGTGTTCGAGCTTGAGGACATCAATTCGGAATTCGCCCAGGCCGATATCGCGTTCGTGATCGGCGCCAACGACGTCACCAATCCGGCTGCCGAAGACGACAAGACCTCGCCGATCTACGGCATGCCGGTGCTGCAGGTGTGGAAGGCCGGCACCGTGATGTTCGTCAAGCGCTCGCTGGCCTCAGGCTATGCGGGCATCGACAATCCGCTGTTCTATCGCGACAACACCATGATGCTGCTCGGCGACGCCAAGAAGATGTCGGAGAGCATCGTCAAGGGGATGTAGTCAGGCGTCGCTCCGCGGGCCTGGCCAGCGTCCCAGAGGTGAGCGCTTAGAGCATCCGGACCATCACGAAGGCATCGACGAAGCCCAGCCGTGGATGCTCGAATGCCTCGGGCAGGCGGCCGGCGATCTCGAAACCGAGGTTCTGCCAGAGCCGGACGGCCCGCTCGTTCGTGCTGATCACGAAATTGAACTGCATGGCGCGAAAGCCCCGCGCTCTCGCCTGGTCGAGCGAATGCAGGCACATGGCGCGTGCCACGCCTCGCCCCATGGCGGTGGGCACGACGATATAGCCGCAGTTGGCGACGTGCGCGCCGCCGCCCCGGTTGTTGGCGCGCAGATAATACGTGCCGACAACATTGCCGCCATCCTCGGCGACGAAAACCTCGTGCGGCGGCGAGCGCCAGTAGGCGAGGGCGTCGTCCCTGGTGAGGTCGCGCGGTAGCGGATAGGTCTCGCCGGCACGGATCGCCGGTTCGATCACGTGCCAGATGCCGTCGTCATCTCCGGTCCGGGAAGGGCGGATCAACACGTCGAACTCCAATCCGTCACAATGCCTGTGCTACCACAGGCCGATGTTGAAATGGTTCCTCATCGTCGCGCTGGTCGGCTACGGCGGAATTCGTCGGGCTGCTCTACGTGACCCAGCGCGCGATGCAGTATTTCCCCGAGAGCTTTCGGACGACACCCGCCGCGGCCGGCTTGGCGCAGGCCGAGGAAGTCGTGCTCGACACGCCTGACGGCGAGCGGGTCATCATCTGGCATGTGCCGCCGCGCGGTGACGAGCCGGTGGTGCTCTATCTCCATGGCAATGGCGGGGCGCTGGCGCATCGGACGGATCGCTTCCGCGCAATCACCGCCGACGGCACCGGTCTGGTGGCGCTGAGCTACCGCGGCTACGGCGGCTCGACCGGCAGCCCGACCGAGGCGGGCCTGATTACCGACGCCGAAACCGCCTATGCGTTCGCGGCCGCGCGCTATCCGCCGGATCGCATCGTGCTGTGGGGCGAATCGCTCGGCACCGGCGTGGCGGTCGCGCTCGCGGCGGAGAAGCCGGTCGGGCGGGTTATCCTGCAGTCGCCGTTTACTTCGACGGTCGACATCGGCGCGGCGCGGTACTGGTACGTGCCGGTGCGGCTGTTGATGAAGGATCAGTTCCGATCGGACCTGCGGATCGGCAAGGTGACGGTGCCGGTATTGGTGATGCACGGCGATGCCGATCAGGTCGTACCGATCGCTTTGGGCGAGCGGCTTTATGCGATGATCAAAGCGCCGAAAAAATTCGTGCGGTTCCCGGGCGCCGGACATCTCGATCTCAACGCCCATGGCGCGGACGAGGTGGCCAGGGAGTTCATCGCGGGCAGTCTGCCGGCCGAGTGATCTACCCGGCAGCGCGGCGTTTGGCCGGACGCTTCGCCGCCGGGCGTTTCACGGCCTTGCGCTTGGCCGCCGGCCGGCGCGCTTTCGCCCGCGGCCAGAGCAGCTTGCTGGCGCGTGCGGCGCCCTGCACCAGCGATTCGAGCTTCGCCCACATGATCTGCGGATGAACGCGCGCGAAATACGTGACCTGTGCGAAGCCGCAATCCGTCGAGGCAATGACGTTCTCGCGGCCGACGAGATTGGCCAGCCGCACGATGCGCTGCGACACCAACTCGGGATGCTCGACGATGTTGGTGGCGTGGCTGATGACGCCCGGAATGAGCACGGTGTCGGCGGGCAGCTTGCGCTTCTCCCACACCGTCCATTCGTGCTCATGGCGCGGGTTCGCGGCCTCGATCGAATAGGCGCCGGCGCGCACCTTGAGCACCAGATCGGCGATGTCGCCGAAGGCCACATCGGTCGAGTGCGGGCCCGGCCAGCTTCCCCAGCAGATGTGGTAGCGGATTTTGTCGCGCGGCAGGCCCTTGATGGCGTAGTTGATGATCTCGACCTGCTTGCCGAGCCATGTGCGGTAGTCTTTGAGGGTCTTGGGCGGGACCATCCGGTCATAGCTGACGGCGGCGCGGGCATCGTCGAGTTGCACCAGCAGGCCGGCGTCGATGATCATCTTGTATTCGGTGCGCATGGCGTCGCCGATCGCCTGCTGCAGGTCGTCGGCGTTCTTGTAATACTCGTTCTTGCGGTCGGGAATGACGCTCGCCGGCGCCGCCACCGGCAGGAAACCCTCCGTCACCTTCGCCTGGCTAAGCGCCGATTTGAAGTTGTCGATGTCGAGTTGCAACTCGGCCTGCCCGGTATAGGTGATGGGGCCGACACAAACCGAATCCAAGACCGTCTCGACCTTGTCGCGGGAATCGAGATCGGCATAGAACTCCGCAAACCGCGTGCGGTCGGCGCCGCGGGTGAACGGGTTGCCGGCATTCGGTTTGAACGGACGGCGCTCGAAGCCGCCCAGGCGGAACAGTGCGTATTGCGCCCAACTGATCGCCTTGCCGAACTCGCCGTCGCTGATGACGTCGAGACCGATCTCGGCCTGCTGACGCACCACCTCGGCGACGCATTCCTTGAGACACATGGCGTAGGCGGACTGGTCGAAGGTCTGGCCCGCCTCCTTGGCGTGCAGGAACGGGCGCAGCCGCTCCGGCCGGATCAGGCTGCCCACGTGGGTGGTTAGAATCCGATCGGTGCTGCGCTTCATGCGTGCCTCCCCTTGGCCGATTTCGAGGTCTGGCGCCTCGCGAGCCCCATCAAACATCGATCGCGCGATTGGAGAAAGGGGGCATTGGGAGAACGACCACTCCGCAGCGCTTTCGGGGCGGGAGGGGGGACGGTTACGCCCTATGTAAAATTTCGCTCACCCTCCCCATTACGGTCATATAAAATTTTTACACGAGCGAAACGCCCCACGAGGTGAGCGTTAGGCGACCTGGGCCGGGAGGCCAAAATGAAAAAGTTCGGCAAAGCGGCGAAAGCCGCGGCGGATGAAGCGATCACGCATGCGATGGAGGCGATTCAGCGCGGCCGGCCGATCGACGCAGAACGCATCATCCGCGAGGTCCTGGCGAAGGATCCGAGGTCGCTCACCGGACAGCATGTCCTGGGCCGCGCGCTGCTGGCCCAGCAGCGGCCGCAGGACGCAATTGCCCCACTCGAAGCGGCCGCACGCCAAGGCGATCCTATCGCCGAAACCAATCTCGGCATTGCGCTCGACCAGAGCGGCCGGCCGGCCGACGCACTGGTCTGGCTTGAGCGCGCGGTCACGCGGCAACCGCCTTTCGAGCACGCGTTCTACGAACTCGGCTCGCGGCTCGTGTCGATGCGGCGGGACAGGGAGGCGGAAGGCGTGCTCAAGAGAGGGCTCGCGATGAACCCGAATTCGGTCGAGCTATCGATTCTTCTGGGCGACATCTTCCTGAAGCGAGCGGATCGCGACAGCGCCAAGCTCGCATTCGCACGCGCGCTTGCGAATCAACCCAGCCACCCGGGCGCGCTCTTCGGCATGGGGACGGTGATGATGCTGGAAGGTGAATACGCCCGCGCGGTTCAGCGTCTGCAGCAGGCGGTGGCGCAGGACCCGAACAAATTCCAGACGCGACTGACGTTAGGCACCTGCCTGCTGGAACTGCAACGCTGGGATGAAGGGTTGGCCGCGCTGCGCAGCGCGATCCAACAGTTTCCACAGGCGTACGCGATGGCGCTGAAGATCCTGGTCACATCAGGACGAGGACGATTTTGGCTCAAGCCCAGCAGCGCCGCCAAGCTGTTGCGACCGGCCTGGCCCGGCGCGGCAGGTTCGGCGTTCGCGTCGCTCCAACCCGCTTACATCATGTCCAAAACACAAAGCCTGCCGGTTTCCTTTTAGGATACCAGCGCAAATACGCCGGACGTGGAGTTCAGTGCTTGGGGACACGAAACGTCCGCCGATAGTGCCCGTAGCCCTCCTTGAGCGCGTCGGTCGTCGCCTGCATCCGGTCGGCGTCGTCGCCCGTGATGGTGCCGAACTTGTGGACCCAGCGGTTGCGCTTGAGCGGCAGGCACTGGGCGACCGGCGTGCCTGCCGGCAAGCAGCCATTGAAATCGGGATCGCGCCAGCGCGCCGGAAAGTGAATGAAATTGTCGCGATAGCGGTCGGCGTCAACCAGGCCGGTGAGGGTGACGAACGGTAGATCGTGCCGGTTGATCGGATGGGTGACCAGCAGCGAATAGCCGGGCGGCAGTTCGATGGTCCAGTAGTTGTTGAATTTGATGATGAAGCGATCGTCGTCAAAGAGCGGCGTCCCGGCGACCTGAACATTGTCGTGAAAATCGATCGGCGAACGCGCGTAGCAATTAAGGTCGCCCGCAGGCACATCGCGATCCCAGGAGAATTCGCCGTTTTCGACCTTGAGGTCGGCCACCAGCAGCATGAGGAAGCCCGACGTCATCGCATCGATGAACGGCGGGCATTTCTTGACGGTCAATTGGTCGTCTTGCAGGAGTTCATTGAAGGCCTTGTGCGGCATCGACTTGAACCATTCCGGCAGTCCCAGCACCGCCGGCAACGGGCGCGGCAAAATATTGTCGAGCTCGGGCGGGCAGCGGAAAATGATGTCCATGTTGTCTGACTGATCCATCGTTCCCCTCTCGCCCAGCAGTTTGCTGGTGCTGACATTATTAATACTTCGCAAACGTGGCATAAATTATCCGTAGACGGAAACCGCCGAAGCCCTCGCGATCAGCTGAATTTCGCCGGGGCCGCGGGCCCGAGAATGCGGGTGGTCAGGGCTAAATGTGAGAGTTCGCTCAGCAGCGCCGCGGCTGAACCAGGCGGGACGTCCGACCGTGCGGAATCAACCGGCGCCCAACCGGCTAGAAATCAATCGAAGGTCTTGTAGGCCGTTCCGGTCTGGCCGCCGACGCGGGCGAAGCCATCGCGGGCGGGCGCGTAATCCGGCCGGATCTTCATCGCCTGGGCGTACGAACCGGCCGCCTTGTTGCGATCGCCGAGCCGCTCGTAGGCGAGCGCCCGGCTCATCCAGGCATGGGCGTTCTGCTGTTCCATCAACGCCGCCTGGTCGAGATCGCTCGCCGCCGCCTTGAGGTCATTCACCGCGATATAGCTCAAGCCGCGCGCGATCAGCGGATCAACCTCCTGCGGCGAAAGCCCGATCGCGGTCGAGAAATCGTCGATCGCAAATTGATGCTGGCGCTGGCTCTGATAGAGCAGGCCGCGATTGTAATGGTTCTGCGCAACATTCGGCTGCAGCGCGATGGCCTTGTTGAAGTCCTGCAGCGCCCGGATCAACTGGCCTTTCTGCCGATGAACGAGGCCGCGGCCCAGATAGGCGGCGGCGTAGCCCGCATCGATCGCGACTGCCTTGTTGTAGTCGGCGAGCGCGAGATCGAGCCGGCGGGTGTGGCGGTAGACCAACGCGCGGTTGGCGTAGGCCTGGGCATAGTTCGGATCGAGGCTGATGGCCTTGTTGAAGTCGGCGAGCGCCTCTTCGTTTTTTCCGGCCTGCCCGAAAACCGCGCCGCGGACGTTGAAGGCCTGCGGATCTTTCGGGTTCCGCACCACCACATCGGTTAAAGACGCGATATTGGCGGGCGAACTGGCGAAGAACGCTTCCTCGGTTGCGGTTGCGTCGGTGGTGTGAGCGCCCCGTTAGCGCAGCCTGTTAGCGCCACAGCGACCGTTACGAGAGCGCACTGAACTGGCACTCTTGGCCCGTCTTGCCGCCGGTTCATCAACTCGGTCCCGGTTACGCACGCCACACCGGAGGATACCGCCCAAGCAGCCGAAAAAAAAGCGCGGATCCGGGCGGTCCGC
>CAVWOV010000046.1:0-32154 GCA_963756715.1 uncultured Alphaproteobacteria bacterium | reverse complement strand
CGCGCCGGAACCGCCAGCCCCACGGCGTCGAACGCGGCGCGCACGATAGCAACTGCCCCCATATGCATATGCGTAGGGCGCTGCGAATCCGAACGTGATACCGGGTCCGCCATAATGCCGGTAGCCGTGGCCGCGCCAGCCGCGTGCAGCATGGCCGCCACTCCAATGATGTCCGCCGCTCCAGTGACGACCTCCGCCCCCTGGCGCCCGCCGCTAGGCCGTGCACTGGCGCTTGCGGGGGGCAAGGCTGCGGTCAACGCCACAGCCGCAACGGCAGATATCAGCGCGTTCTTCATGAGTACCTCCTCTTGATTTCTGTCATGAAAACGTCTGAGCCGACGTGACGTTCAAGTGTAAATCATTAAATGCAGTTCATCCTTCAATTCATTCTGAGCGCTGAGAATATTTGGAACCATTCATCGCAACGCAATTTGTGCGACGTCATTCGTCGAACACGCGCGTCACGTGCCCCATCTTGCGTCCAGGGCGCGCATGCGCCTTGCCGTAGAGATGGACGCTCGTGCCTGGTACGGAGAGCCATTTGGCATAGTCGTCGACCTCCGCGCCAATCAGGTTGGTCATCTCCACACGGCCACGGCGCGACGGCTTGGCGAGCGGCCAGCCGGCCACCGCGCGGATGTGCTGCTCGAACTGCGAGACCGACGCGCCGTCGATGGTCCAATGGCCGGAATTGTGCACGCGCGGTGCGATCTCGTTGACCAGCAACTGCGGTCCGTTCGACGACGGCACAACGAACATCTCGACCGCCAGCACGCCGACATAGTTGAACGCGCTCGCGATCGTTTCAGCGATGCGGCGGGCTTCTGCAGCGACCGCAGCCGGAACATTGGCCGGAACGCGCGATGTCTTGAGGATGTGATCGTGGTGCTCGTTCTCGGTCAGTTCGAAGCATTCGATCTCGCCCGATGCCGCGCGCGCCGCGACGACCGAGACTTCGCGCTCGAACGCAATGAAGGCTTCGAGGATCGCGGGCTGGCCGCCGATCTCGCGCCATGCGGCGTCGAGGTCGGTGCCGTTGCGGATCGTCGCCTGCCCCTTGCCGTCGTAGCCGAAGCGCCGAGTCTTCAGCACCGCCGGCCGGCCGACCCGGTCGAGCGCGGCTGCGATCTGATCGCCGGCATCGACGCGCGCGAATGGCGTGACGGGGATGCCGAGGCTCTCGATGAATTCCTTCTCGACCGCGCGGTCCTGGGTAATCGCCAGCACTTTCGGATCGGGTACGACCGGCTTGCTGGACGACAGAAAGGTCGCGGTCTCGGCCGGCACGTTTTCGAACTCGTAGGTCACCACGTCGACGTCGGCGGCAAACCGGTCGAGCGCGCTGGTGTCGGTATAGTCGGCTGTCGTTACCCGGTGCACCACGTCGAACGCCGGTGCGTCCGGGCTCGGCGCGAAGACATGGCACTTGAAGCCAAGGCGGGCAGCCGCCAGCGCCAGCATGCGGCCGAGCTGGCCGCCGCCGAGAATGCCGATGGTCGCGTCGGGCTTCAGCACCTCAGTCTCAGTCCTTCGGGCGGCTGGCGACGGATTGGGTCTGCGCCGCTCGCCATGCATCGAGGCGCTTTGCGAGCCGGGCATCGGAGAGCGCGAGCACCGCGGCGGCGAGCAGCGCCGCATTGATTGCGCCCGGCTTGCCGATGGCGAGCGTGCCGACCGGAATGCCGGCCGGCATCTGCATGATCGACAACAGGCTGTCCTTGCCTTCGAGCGCGTGGGTGTTCATCGGCACGCCGAACACCGGCAGCGGGGTCAGGGAGGCGGTCATTCCGGGCAGGTGCGCGGCGCCGCCGGCACCGGCGATCACGACCTTAAAGCCCTTCTTGCGGGCGGATTTGCCGAACTTGAACAACCGGTCGGGGGTGCGATGGGCGGAGACGATCAGCGACTCATAGCCGACCGCAAGCGCGTCCAGCGTCTCGGCGGCGTATTTCATGGTCGCCCAGTCGGACTGGCTGCCCATGATGATCGCAATTGGCTTCCCCGCCATCAGCCCCTCGAAATGGCCGCAAAAAGGAAGCGACTGATTATAAGGCCGGTCCAGAGGGTTACAAGGTTGCGGCCCGGCCGTTGGCAACTTCCCCTGGGGACGGCGGCCATATCGAGGGGCGGCCGTCCCGGCCCCGGCCACTAAATTTCCCCGGCCCTGCGGCGAATGTGCCTCAGCCGTGCCACAGAACGGCCATTTCCGCGAGCGAACGTTCATTCGCATATTAATGTTGCGCTGCGAGAAGGGGGGTCTCCATGCGCCGTGCCAATGCGCAGCTTCAATCCGACCGCCGCGCGGAGATTCTCGCCGCCGCGCAGCGCTGCTTTGTGCGCTCGGGCTTTCATGGCGCGTCCATGCAGGATATCTGCGCCGAGGCCGGGATGAGCCCGGGCAACCTTTACCGCTACTTTCCTTCGAAAGAAGCGCTGATTGCGGGCATCGCCGAGCGCGATCGGGCCGAAGTCGGAGCGCAATTTGCCAGCGCCGACCTGTCGCAAGGCGTGTTCGTGGTGCTGGAGGCTTTGGCGCATCAGCACTTCGCGGTGCGGCCGAGCGAGCAGGTCCTGCTCTGCACCGAAGTCATGGCGGAGGCGCGCCGCAACCCGGAGATCGCCCGCATCTCCCGCGCGTTCGATGCGGACGTGCGGAAATGGCTCGTCGATCTGCTGCGGGCTGCCGTGACACGCGGCGACGTCCCTGACGACATCGATCTCGACGGCGTCGTGACCATGCTGATGGTCATTGCCGACGGCGTCTGGTGGCGCCGCGCGCTCGATCCCGATTTCGATCCCAAGGCCATGCTGCCGATCTTCATGGACATCACTCGGCACATGCTGCGCAGCCGTCCGCGCAGCGTGGCCGAGAGCAAACCACAATCTCAACTTCACAAGGAGAGCTCCCCATGAAGGGAAGCCGTATCACCGCCGTCGGTCTGGTCGCCGCCGCGGTGGCTTGGATCGCATCCGGCCATTTCCTGCCGCACGAATCGGCCGAAAGCCGCGCCGCCATCCGCAGCAATGAAAGCGAGGCGAAGAAGCTGTTTCGCGTCGCGGTCAGCGAAACCCACATCGTCCCGCATAGCCGCAAGTTGGTACTCTCGGGCCGCACCGAGGCGGACAAGCGGGTCGTCATCAACTCCCGCGCCAACGGCGAGGTAAAGGAGGTTCGGGTGAAACGCGGCTCGCGGGTCAAGGCCGGCGACATCATCGCGATCCTCTCCGACGAGGCGCGCGAAGCCCAGGTGGTACAGGCGCAGTCGCTTCGTACTCAGCGCCGGACCGAGCTGGAGGCCAAACGCGGCCTTCTCGCGAACGGCACCATTCCGCGGCTTGAAGGCGTGAATCTCGAGGCGCAGCTCAGGATCGCGGAGGCGAATGTAGCATTGGCGCTCGCCGAGCGCGAACGCGGTGTCGTGCGCGCGCCCTGGGCGGGTGTCATCGTGGATTTGGCGGTCGAGGTCGGGCAGGCGTCGTTCTCCTTCTCGGGCAAGGATATCGCCTCCCTCCTCTCGTTCGATCCCATGCTGGCTGTGGTCGAAGTTGCCGAACGCAAGCTCGCCGGCATCAAGGTCGGTGACTACGCGAAAGTGCGGCTGGTAACCGGTGAGATCGCCAGCGGCCGCATCCGCTTCGTGTCCAAGTCGGCGAGCGCGACCACGCGTACGTACCGGGTCGAAATCGAGTTGCCGAATGCCGACGCGGCAATTCCCGACGGCATCACCGCCGAAGTTTCGATTCCGCTGGCGCGGGTCTCGGCGACGCACGTGCCCCGCTCGTCGCTGACCTATTCGTCGGCCGGCGAGATCGGCGTGCGAAACGTCAGTGATGAGGGAATTGTCGGCTTCGTGCCGGTGTCGATTGTCGAAGACGAGCAAACCTACATGTGGGTCAGCGGCATCGCGGATGGCACGCGGGTGATCGTGCAAGGGCAGGATTTCGTCCGTGAGGGGCAGAAGGTCGATGCGATCCCGGCGGTCGAACTGACCGCGACGGCGTAGCAGAATTTCCGCCTCAGGGGCGAAATTCGTTCAAGAGACCAACAGTGAGATGTCAGGCTTTATCGACTACGCCATCACTCACGCGCGGCTGACGATCGCCACGCTGTTCTTCCTGCTGGCCGCGGGTCTGGTCGCCTATGTGACCATCCCGAAGGAGTCGGAGCCGGACGTCAAGATTCCGATCATCTACGTGCAGCTCTCGCAGCGCGGCATCAGCCCCGAGGATGCGGAGCGGCTGTTGCTGCGGCCGGTCGAGACCCAGCTCAAGTCGGTCGGCAACGTCAAGGAGATGCGCTCGACCGCGTTCGAGGGCGGCGGCTTCGTGTTGCTCGAATTCGAGGCGGGGTTCGATTCCAAGTCGGCGCTGGCGGATGTGCGCGCCAAGGTCGATACCGCCAAGCATGACTTGCCGCGCGATGTCGACGAGCCGCAAGTGCTGGAGGTCAATCTCTCGCTCTACCCGGTGCTGGTGGTCGGACTGTCGGGCGACGTGCCGGAGCGCACGCTGCTGCGCATTGCGCGCGGCGCGAAGAACGCCATCGAGCAGGCGCCGGGCGTGCTGTCCGCCGAACTGCGCGGCGCCCGCGACGAGGCCGTCGAAATCATTCTCGATCCGACCTTGATCAAGAGCTACGGCCTGTCGATTGATCAGCTCGGCTCCATCACCCAGTCGTTCAACACACTGATTGCCGCCGGTTCGCTCGAGGGCGAGAGCGGCCGCTTTGCCGTCAAGGTGCCGTCGCTGTTCGAGAAGCCGCAGGACATCCTGAATATTCCGATGGTGTCGACCGCGAACGCCACCGTCACGCTGGCGGACATCGCGCAGGTGAAGCCGACTTTCAAGGACGCCACCTCGGTCACGCGGGTCAACGGCCGTTCGGCGATGACGATCGAGGTATCGAAGCGAACCGGCGCCAACCTGATCGAGACGGTCGATGCGGTGAAGTACGTCGTCAACCAGTTGCAGAAGACCTGGCCTGATTCCGTTCATGTGACCTTCACCCAGGACAAGTCGAAGGTCATCCGGCAGATGCTGGGCGATCTGCAGAATTCGGTCGCGACCGGCGTGCTGCTGGTCGTCATCGTGATTCTGTTCGCACTCGGGTTCCGCTCTTCGCTGTTCATCGGTATCGCGATTCCGGCGTCGTTTCTGGCCGGCGTGCTGGGCCTGCAACTTGCCGGTCTGACCGTGAACATCGTGGTGCTGTTCTCGCTCATCCTCGCGGTCGGGATGCTGGTCGACGACGCCATCATCGTTTCGGAATTCGCCGAGCGGCGGATGGCCGAGGGCATGCCGCCGAAGGAGGCCTATTCACTCGCCGCCAAGCGCATGTCCGGCCCGGTGATCGCCGCCACGCTGACCCGGATCGCGGCGTTTTCGCCGCTGCTGTTCTGGCCGGGCGTGGTCGGGCAGTTCATGAAATATCTGCCGATCACGCTGATCGCTACCCTATCCGCGTCGCTCGCGGTGGCGCTGTTCTTCACACCGACCCTGGGGGCGCTGCTCGGCAAGGCGTCCGCGCTGGTGCACAATGAGCGGGCGAAGGACACCGGCCCGTACATGCGCACCGTGCGCTTCGCGCTGCGTCGTCCCGGCCTCACGCTGGCGCTCGCCGCGTTTCTGCTGATTGCCGTGCAGGTCGCCTACGGCAAGTATGGCCGCGGCGTCGAGTTCTTCCCGAGTGTCGAGCCCGACTACGGCCAGGTCATCGTCCACGCGCGCGGCAATCTCTCGCTCGACGAAAAGAACCGGCTGATCGGCGAGGTCGAGAAGCACGTGCTGACGTTCGACGGCGTCAAGACGGTCTACACCCGTGTGGGCGAGCAGCCGCGCGGCGCGAGCGAAATTACCGAGGATACCGTCGGCGTCATCCAGTTCGAGTTTGCCGATTGGCGGACGCGGCCGCCGGCCCACGAGATCATGGACGGCATCCGGGCGAAGACCGCCGACATCCCCGGCATCTTGGTCGAGGTGACGGCGCCGCGCGGCGGTCCAGCGACCGGCAAGCCGGTCCAGGTGCAGCTCGGCGCGCTCGATCCGCATGCCTTGCCGGAGGCGGCGAAGAAGGTCACTGCGATCCTTGCCGCGCGCAACGACCTCCGCGACCTCGACGACGGTCAGCCGCTTCCTGGCATCGACTGGAAGATCGAAGTCGACAAGTCGGAAGCGGCGAAATACAGCGCGGGCGTCAATACGGTCGGCAGCGCGATCCAGCTCGTCACCAACGGCCTGAAGGCGACCGAATACCGTCCGGTCGACAGCGACAAGTCGGTCGACATCCTGGTGCGTTTCCCGCCCGACCGCCGCAGCCTCGATCAGATCGACGATCTGCGCATCCAGACGCCTGCCGGGCACGTTCCGATCGGAAACTTTGTGCAGCGCGTGCCGGCGCCGCGCGTCGGCTATATCAACCGCGTCAATGCCAACCGCGTCATGACCGTCACCGCCAATCTTGCGGAAGGCGTGCAGGCGGCCAAGGTTCAGCAGGAGATCACCGCCGAACTCGCCAAGGCCGATCTCGGCGCTGGCGTCACCTTCAAGCTCAAGGGCGAGGATGAAGAACGCGCCAAGGCTGGCGCATTTCTGATGAAAGCGTTCGGCACCGCGATCTTTTTGATCTTTGCGATCCTGCTGGCGCAGTTCAACAAGCTGACGTCGGTCGGCCTTGTGCTCAGCGCGGTGATCCTGTCGACCTTCGGCGTCATGCTCGGTCTCCTGATCATGGGCCAGCCGTTCGGCGTGGTGATGACCGGTATCGGCGTGATCGCCAACGCGGGCGTGATCGTGAACAACAATATCGTGCTGATCGACACCTATGACCGGCTGAGAAGCGAAGGCGTCGAAGCCTATGACGCCATCCTGGAGACCTGCCGCGAGCGTGCGCGGCCGGTGGTGCTCACCGCTGTGACGGCGATCCTCGGCGTGCTGCCGATCGCGTTCGGCATGAACATCGAGTTCCTGTCGCGCGAGATCACCATCGGCGCCCCGGCGACGCAGTGGTGGATCAGCCTCTCGACCGCGATCGTGTTCGGCTTGGGCTTTGCGACCGCGCTCACGCTGATCGTCACGCCGGCCGCGCTGATGGCGATCGAGTTGATGCGGCAGAAGCGTATGCGGTTTATGTCGGCGTTGCGGAGCTGGTTTAGGCGGCGTCCAGCAAGGGCGTAACGCCCGCCGCGTGCGGCAACCTCAGTGTCGTCCCCGCGAAAGCGAGGGACCTATATTGGAGCGTCGGAAGTCTGGGTCCCCGCTTTCGCGGGGACGACAGAGATTTTACTGCGGCGTGATACCGGCGTCCTTGACCACCTGGGCCCACTTCTTGATCTCGGTTGGGATGAAAGCCGTCGAGTTCGTCCGGCGTGCTGGTCAGCGGCGTGATGGCGAGGGCGTTCATCTTGTCCTGCGTTTCGGGACGATGGATGAACGCCACCAGAATTCCGTTCAGCTTGTCGATGATCGGGCGCGGGGTGCCGGCGGGCGCGACCACCGAGAACCAGCCGGCGGCGCCGTAGCCCGGCAGCCCGGCTTCGGCGATCGTCGGCAGATCCGGCATTGCCTCGACCCGAGCGGCCGATGTCACGCCGAATGCATGCACCTTGCCGGCTTTGATCGCCGGGATGGCGACCGCCAGATCGATGACCATGAACGGGATTTGACCGGAGATGACGTCGGTCAGCGCCGCAGCGCTGCCACGATAGGGCACGTGCTGCGCTTTCCCGCCGATCATCTTGAGGAACATCTCCATGAACAGGTGGTGCGGGGTCGAAGCGCCCGACGAGGCGTAGCTCATCTGGCCATTCTTGCTCTTGATCAGCGCAATCAGTTCGGGGAGCGATTTGGCGCCCAGTGCCGGATTACCGATCAATGCAAACTGCGACGAGCCGACCAGCGCGATGGGCGCGAAGTCCTTCACGGTGTCGTAGGGCAAGGACTTGTACACGCTGGGTCCGATCGCCAATGTCGTGACCGGTGCGATGAAGATCGTATGACCGTCCGGCGCGGCCCGGGCGGCCGCCTGCGCGGCGACGATCGTGCCGGCGCCCGGCCGGTTCTCGACGATGACCGTCCGCTTGAGCTTGTCCTGCAGCTCGTGCGCGAGCATCCGGGTCAGCAGGTCGGTGCCTCCACCGGCCGGGAACGGACAGAGAAACGTGACGTTGCGTTGCGGGTAATCGCCAGCGGTTTGCGCGACGGCGGCGGTGGAAATGCCGCATGCCAGAAGCGCAAGCCAGGACAGCATGGCAACTCGTTGCATTGAACTTCCTCCCGAAGCCAGTGGTTCCGTTCCGATGCGTGCAACTGGTTGCTGCACACGGCCTGCATCGGCCGGACGCTTGATGAGCGATGCTACTGTGAGCGGCTCGTGAAAAGCGAGTGGATTTCGCCAGCGTGCGGCCCATGGAAATTTGACCGGCAAAGCGTCGCCGTTATTCTCGTCGTGCGATTCGCGAGGGCGCAATGCCGAAGAACGAAACCCGGCAGGGCAGGCCGGTCAAAGCTGACACTGCGCCCGCCCGGCCGCGTGCGAAAGCGCCCGAACGCCGTGTCCGTTCGCCGGCCGAATTTTCCGACACGGCCACCCCGCCGACGCGCGCGGCGGCGATGCGGCTTGCCGCCGAGGTCGAACGGCTTGAGCTGGAGCTTGCGGCGGCGCGCAGCGAGATCACGGCGCTTGCGGCGCGCGCTGACACCGATCCGTTGACCGAGACGCTCAATCGGCGCGGCTTCGAACGCGAGCTCAAGCGCGCGCTGGCCTATCTGAAGCGCTACGGTACCAGCGCCGCGCTGCTGTATGCCGATCTCGACCGCTTCAAGACGATCAACGACAGCTACGGTCATGCGGCAGGCGATGCGGTCCTCAAGGCGGTCGCAATGGTGATCGCCCGCCAGGTGCGCGCCTCGGACCTCGTGGCGCGGCTTGGCGGCGATGAGTTTGTCGTGCTGCTGTGGAACCTGACCGCGGCCGATGCGCAGGCCAAGGCGGAAGCCGTCGAAGCCGCCATCGCCCGCACCACGGCAACGCACGCAGGGACGCGGCTGTCGATCGGCGCATCGGTCGGTTCCGCGCCTTTGCTTCCGCTCGATACGCCCGCTTCCGTGCTCGAACGTGCCGACGCCGCGATGTATGCGCGCAAGGCGGCACGGGGCCGTAGCCGGGCCGCGGACTGATCCATCTCCATCCCAGGACGCGGCCCGTGACAAGCGGGCTGGCGGCTGTTACCTGCACCGGAGCGGTGTGACCTTCGCCGCGAGCTTGGAACGGCGGAATAACCGCTCCTTTAATAGGCTTCTGGGTAGGAGACATTGATGTTGAAATATCTGGCTCTGCTGGCAAGCGCCGGTTGGATGATCACGGGACTGACGGCGCAGGCCCAGCCGGCTCCCGGGGCGGACTACCCCAACCGGCCGGTCAAGATCGTGGTGAGCGTGCCGGCCGGCGGCGGCGTCGACACGGTCACGAGAATTTTTGCGGCGGGATTGCAGCAGCGTCTCGGACAGCCGTTCGTGATCGAGAACCGCGGCGGCGCCGGCGGCAACCTCGGAGCCGAGGCGGTCTATACGGCGGAGCCTGACGGCTACACGCTGCTGGCCTCGCAGCCATCGCCGATCACCAGCAACGTCGCGCTCTACAAGAAGCTCAACTTCGATCCGGCCGCGCTCGAGCCGGTCGCGGTGATGTCGAAGTTTCCAAACGTGCTGCTGGTCCGGAAAGACTTCCCGGCGAAGACCGCAAAAGAGTTTATCGATTACGTGAAGGCGAACCCCGGCAAGGTCACCTTCGCCTCGCAGGGGCCGGGCACCACCTCGCATTTCACGGCCGAGTTGTTCAAGTCGGTGACCGGCACCAACATGTTGCATGTGCCCTATCGCGGTACCGGGCCCGCGCTGAACGACATCGTGGCCGGCCACGTCGATCTGATCTTCATGGAACTCTCGTCCGCGCACAAACTCCACGACGCCGGCAAGGCCAGGATTCTCGCGGTCGCGACCGACAAGCGGCTGGAGATCATGCCGGACATCCCGACGCTGAACGAACTCGGCCTGCCCAATTTCATTTCGGATACCTGGAACGCCATCAGCGCGCCGCCGAAAACGCCGCGCCCGATCATCGCCAAGCTGAATAAGACCATCAACGACATCATCAATGAGCCCGAAACCAAGGCGAAGTTTCGCGCGCTCAATCTCATGGCGGCCGGCGGTTCTCCTGAGGACATGGCCCGGTTGAAGAAAGAGGAGACCGAGCGGTGGAGCAAGGTGATCCGCCAAGCGGGGATCAAGCCACAATGATGCCCGCTCATCTCCGCGATGATGCCCGGCCGTGACGACCGCGGGCGGCCGCAAATCGAACAAAGCGCTAAGCGAGGGCTCGTCAGAAGCCCTCACGCGATGATGTCGGGGGTAAGCTGATCCTCGATGAAGGTGATGCGGTCGCGCAGATAGAGCTTGCGCTTCTTCAACCGCTGGACCTGCAGCATGTCGGACCCCGGCGAGTCCTGGAGCGCCGTGATTGCGGCGTCGAGGTCGCGGTGCTCCTGCTGCAGTCGGGCCAACTGCTCCCGGAAATCCTGTTCTTCCTCTTTGGTCATTCCCGCCGCTGATTCGATGGTCCGGCTGCCTTCGCCCACCCGGGGGGCGCCAAAACTCGGGAAACTATCCCCTTTTTGCCCCCATCGGTTCAAGTCCGGTGCGCGGAGTTCATTAGGCAAAGCGGGGATTGCTGCGTTGCACAATCAAAACCTACTTCGCCTTGCGGCCGGATTGGTGTAAATTATATCGGTCAGGTGAACTGACTGGGAGACCATCCAATATGTCCATCGAAACGCATCTTTCGGAGCTACAACGACGGCATAGCGCGCTGGAAGCTGAACTCAATGAGGCGCGCGCCCACCCGTCGATCGACGATCTTACGATCGTGGAATTGAAGCGTCGCAAGTTGCTGGTGAAGGACGAGATCAACCGCCTTCAGCATGATCCGTCTTTCCACTAAGCGCGTTTAAGCGCATTTGACCGTTTGGGCGTTGAGCTGGCAACCCGACCGCTCGCAGGAGCGGCTTCGGGTTGCTTTGTCTTTTGAAGCTGCAAGAAAATTGCTCGTCAAAGGAAAGCGCTCCGTTAAAGGAAAGCGCTCCGTTCATCGGGCCCGCCAGGAAACGCGCTGATCGTCCCTAATCTGATCATCGCGATTTCACCGCTGCGGCCTGCTGTTCGATCTCAGCCCAGCGCGCATAGTCCGTGATGTCCTTGAAGGCCTCGAAGTCGACCACCTCGGTCTGACGCGCCGGCCTGCCGGACTTGAGTTGGGCGAGCGCGTTCTCGATGGTGCGGGCCACGTGGAAGATCAACGAGGTGGGATACGCCACCATCGCAAAGCCAAGTCGAAACAGCTCATCCGGCGGCAGAACTGGCGTCATCCCGCCACCCTCCACCATGTTGGCGAGTTGCGGCACGCCCTGGAACGCCCGGCCGACGCGCTCCAATTCCTCCAGCGTCCGCGGCGCTTCGATAAACAGGCCGTCGGCGCCGGCCTTGAGATAAAGCTCGGCGCGGCGCAGCGCTTCATCGAGGTCGTAGACGGCACGCGCATCGGTGCGGGCGATGATGAACGTGTCCGGGTTCTGCCGTGCCGCCACGGCGGCCCGCAGTTTTGACACCATCACGTCGGCATCGATTACATCCTTGCCGGCCATGTGGCCGCAGCGCTTGGGCGCTTTCTGATCTTCCATGAAGATCGCCGAGACGCCCATCGCCTCGTAACCCTGAATCGTGCGCGCGGCATTCTTGGCGTCGCCATAGCCGTCGTCGCAATCGACCAGCACCGGCAGCCGTGATGCTGAAATAATATCGCGCATACCGGCGCTCATTTCGCCGAAGGCGACGAGACCGAGGTCGGGCAGCGCGTAACGCGAACCGACCAGCGCGTAGCCGCCGATCACATAGGCGTCGAAGCCGGCACGCTCGATCAGCCGCGCCGACAGCGCGTCATGGGCGCCCGGCAGCAACAGCGGCTCGCTGCGCGCCAGCAATTGTTTCCAGGTCGGTTTGCTCTGCATGGCCGTTGTCCTGTTGCGAATGCGCAGGCCGGAGCTTGGCACCAGTTGCTGGCGGGCTCGGCCCGCCAGATCATCTTATTCGCAACGAGATGGATTGCCGGGTCAAGCCCGGCAATGACGCGAGACAACTCATTCCTTGCTGCGCAGCTCGCTGGTCGCACGATCGATGACGTCGATGATGCGGCCCTTCGCCTCCCGGTCGTGCTTGAGCAGGTCGCGCACGGCTTCGCTCAGATCCTGGAACGCGCCCTTGATCGAGCGCGGCAGGGTATCGTCGTGGCGGGCGTCGCTTTCCTCGTCGTCGAGGCGGCGTCGCATGCGCGCGATCTTCTCGCCGATGACGGTGAGGCGCTCAAGCACCGCATCCACGAAGGTGCGGTTCTCGTCGAGATACGCTTTGCCTTCGTCGGTGATCGTATAGAGCTTCTTGGCGCCCTCAGTCTGCGCGGTGACGTGGCCGGCTTCCTCGAGGTAGGTCAGCGTCGGGTACACCATGCCGGGGCTCGGCGCGTACCAGCCCCCGGTCTTCTCCTCCAGGAGCTTGATGATCTCGTAGCCGTGGCGCGGTTGCTCGGCGATCAGCGCCAGCGCGATCAGCCGCAGGTCGCCCTGCGCCAGCATCCGCCGTGCGCGCATCATGTCGTCGCCGCCGGTGCCGTGGCGGCCGCCGAAGCCAAAGCCGTGACGGTGCCGTCCGCGGCCGTGACGGCCGGTCGCCCATTGGCCCCCGCCGTGTGAATCGAAGTGTCTCATACCGAACATGTCGTACTCTCTCTTTGTTGAAGATATATCTTCAGATAGATCATATAGAGATATATTGCAAGATATATCTTGATAGATAAATATCGTAATAATATCAAATGAGTTAGGTTTTGTTTCGGGCGACGTAGTTCCGGCCGTCCAGGCCGGGCGCCGATGACGACGTCTCGCTCCTTCGGCGGCCCGCCCGGCAGAGGGGCTATGGGACCAGCCAAAGCGGCGGAGAAGCGGCGCGAAGGGTGCTCGGCCGAGGACGTGGCGGTCGTGATCGGCCGAAAGCCCTACGGGTTAATCGCCCGTCGCGCCTGTTCGACGATGTCTTTCGGTGTGGCGTAGAGCTTCTGCACCAGGTCCTGCACCTTGCCGCCGGAGAGCGGCAGGATGTCGACGCGCAGCTTCGCGGCTTCCTCCAGGAACGCCTTGTCCGCCATGGTCGCATCGAAGGCGGTGCGCAGCACCGCGAGCTGTTCCGGCGGCGTGCCGGGCGGCGCGATATACGACCGCTGAAAGACCTGCTGACTGATGATCAGCTCGACAATCTTGCGGTTGTCGCCGGTCACGTATTTCCAGACCGAAGGCACGCCCATGCGGGTGAGTTCCTCGTTCGGCTCGAGCGCGTCCTGCAGGATGACGTTGACCTTGTGATCGCGGATCCAGTCGGGCCGCTGCGACTTGAAGCTCGACCAGTCCCAGCCGCAGGCGCCCTCGATCTCGCCGCGTTCCATCGCCAGACCGATGTCGGCGGTGCCGCGATAGCCGGTGACGAGATCGTACTTCGCGCCGGAGGTCCGCTTGTGCATATAGCCGTAGTCGCGGGTCGAATCGTTGGATGACACGCCGCCGAACACGCCCTTCTGGGTGAGCGCATCGTCGAACGTCTTGATTTTGGAATCGCGGTTGGTGACGCAGACGCGAGTGCCGCTGTTGGCGGTGCCGATGTAAAACACCTTGGTCGGATCGAACAGCGTGTCGCCTTTCGGGTCGAGCAGCGGTCCCATGATGGCGCCCGGCATGATGCCGGCGATGACGGTGCCGTCCTTGGGCGCAACCGTGCTGATGAAACCCGCGGCGCGCGCGCTGCCGGCGCCCGGCATGTTCTTCACCACGATGCTCGGCTGCCCCGGGATATGGCGCGCAAGATGGCGCGCGACCACGCGTCCGTAGATGTCGTAGCCGCCCGCTGGAGCGGCGCCGATCAGGAGGTCGATCGACTTGCCGGCGTAGAAATCTGCGGCGCCCGCGGGCGCGGCGGCAAGCATCGCGCTGAGCGCGACTGCAAATGCGAGGTAACGAATTGGTGCTGGCTTGGCCGACAAAGAACCGTGGGTGATGGACATGACAACCCTGCTGCAATGAGAAGTCGGACTCCTGCAAAAAAGCTAGGCTAATGACTGACGCTCGGCAACCAGTTCGCGGCGGCGAAGCGTCGCGGGGACGCCATCACACCGCCTTCGCCATCTCGCGCAGCTTGAATTTCTGCACCTTCCCGGTACTGGTCTTCGGCAGCTCGGCGAACACCACATAGCGCGGGCACTTGAAGCCCGCGAGATGCGTGCGGCACCAGGCGACCAGTTCCTCGGTTGTGGCCATGTGGCCCGGCTTGATCTCGACGAATGCGCATGGCGTCTCGCCCCACTTGTCGTCGGGCTTCGCCACCACAGCGGCGGCCTGCACGGCGGGATGCTTGTAGAGCGCGTCCTCCACTTCGATCGACGAGATGTTCTCGCCGCCCGAAATGATGATGTCCTTGGAGCGATCCTTGAGCTGAACATAACCGTCCGGATACATCACGCCGAGATCGCCGGAATGAAACCATCCGCCCTCGAACGCCGTCTCGGTCGCCACTTGGTTCTTGAGATAGCCCTTCATCACCACGTTGCCGCGGAACATCACCTCGCCGATGGTCTCGCCGTCGTGCGGCACCGGTGCGAGGGTCTGCGGATCGCGTACGTCGAGCGCTTCGAGCGGCACGTAGCGCACGCCCTGCCGCGCTTTCTTCGCCGCCTGCTCGGCAGGCGGCAGCGTGTCCCAAACTTGCTGCCATTCGTTGACGGTGGCGGGACCGTAGGTTTCGGTCAGGCCATACACGTGCGTGACATTGAAGCCCGCCTCCCGCATGGCGGCTAGCACAGCTTCCGGCGGCGGCGCGGCCGCGGTAAAGAACTCGACCACGTGCGGCAGCGCCTTCTTTTCATCGGCCGGCGCATTGAGCAGCGTCGCCATCACGATCGGCGCGCCGCACAGGTGCGTGACCTTGTGTTCCGCGATGGCGTCGTACATCGCGCGCGCCCGCACCGCCCGCAGACAGACATGCGTGCCAGCAACGACCGAGATCGTCCACGGGAAGCACCAGCCGTTGCAATGAAACATCGGCAGGGTCCAGAGATAGACCGGATGCTTGCGCATGCTGCCGGTGAGCACGTTGCCGATCGCCAGCAGATAAGCGCCGCGGTGGTGGTAGACCACGCCCTTCGGATCGCCGGTGGTCCCCGACGTGTAGTTGAGCGCGATCGCGTCCCACTCGTCGTCCGGCATCTGCCAGGCGAATTCCGGATCGCCGCCGGCGATGAAATCTTCGTATTCGACCGTCCCCAATCGTTCGCCGTCGCCGCCAAACTCGGGATCGTCGTAATCGATCACCAGCGGCCTCACCTTGGCGAGCCGCAGCGCCTCCTTCACTACCTTGGAGAATTCGCGGTCGGTGATGAGCACTTTGGTTTCGGCGTGATCGAACTGGAATGCGATCACGGCGGCATCGAGCCGGGTGTTGATGGTGTTGAGTACGCCGCCCGTCATTGGCACGCCGTAGTGGCATTCGAGCATCGCGGGCGTGTTGGCGAGCACGGCCGAGACCGTGTCGCCGCGGCCGATCCCGCGCTGACGCAGCGCTGACGCGAGGCGCCGCGTCCGCGCATAGAACTCGCGGTAGCTGCGCCGCAAGGGTCCATGGATGACCGCGGTCTGGTCGGGGAACACCGAGGCGGAGCGCTCCAGGAACGACAGCGGGGTCAGCGGCTGGAAATTCGCCGGGTTACGGTCGAGACCGGTGTCGTAGGGGCTTTGCGCCATGGCGTTCCTCACCTGGGCGCAGCCTAGCGAATGGGGAGGGGCGCGAGCAATCGAGTCCTGGCGCTAGTCCGGGCCGAAATGCTTCCGGCACGTGTGATCGGTCGGAATCAGGTCTTCGTCGACGTCGACATGATTCACGGCAATTAGACGATGTGCCGGGTCAATGCTTGAGGATTTCGTGCGTGCCCTGCGAGATCAGCGCGATCGAAATGACGAACACCAGGACGTAAGCGATCTTGTAGAACTGCGCGCCCGGCACGCGCCGTGCGAGCCAGAGGCCGAAAAAATTGGTGCCGATCGCCAGCGGCAGCAACACCAGCGAGGTCCCGAGCGTGGCGGTCGAGAACTGGCCGAGCGCAAAGTAGGGCACGACCTTCATGACGTTGACGAGGCCAAAGAAGATCACGGTGGTGCCGATCAGCGTGAACTTGTCGAGCCGCTGCGGCAGGATGTGCACCTGATAGGGCGGGGCGCCGACCTGGATGATGGTCGAGGTGAAGCCCGCGAGCGAGCCCCAGATCATGCCCATCGGCACGCTCGGCCGGCGCGGCTCTTTAGGCACACGCGCAAACCACGACCACAGCACGAAGCCCATGCCGATGATGCCGATCGCGATCTCCACGTAGGCAGTGGGCACATAGGCGGCGAACACCCAGGCCGCGGCAACACCCACGACCGCGCCGGGCAGCAGCACCTTGAGGTTCCAGGCGCTCCATCTGTGGCGGTAGACCCACGCCGAGATCGCGTCCTGGCAAAGCAGAATTGGCAGCAGGATGGCGGCGGCCTGCAGCGGCGGAATCACGAGCGCGAGCAGGGGTGTCGAGATCATGCCGGCGCCCGCAAATCCGCCTTTGCCGATCCCGAGCGCGACAATCGCCGGAATCGCAAGCATGTAGAACAGCGGATCGGTGATGATGGTCATGTCGGAGGGTGGGGGAGGGACCGGCAGGCGGATATAGGGCTGGGATGCCGCCGCGCGCCACCCGGTTTTCTGCATGGCGGACGAGCGTGCTCAGGACTGCCACAGCTCGGTGAGCGAGCCGCGGATGAGTTCGACGGCGATCAGGAACATCAGCACATAGGCGATGCGGAAAAACGCCTCCGTCGGGATGCGGCGCACCAGCCATAGCCCGGCATAGTTCGCCGCAATTGCCACCGGCAGCAGCAATGCGCCAGTCGTCAAGATTATCGGCGGTCAATTGGCCGAGCACGCCGTAGGCCGGCAGCTTCAAGACATTGCTGAACGCGAACAGGATCGTCACCGTGCCCGCATAGGTGAATTTGTCGAGGCCCTGCGGCAGCAGATGGATTTGCCACGCTGGCCCGCCGGCATTCGCGAGCAGCGTCGTGAAGCCGCCGATCGCCCCGAACAGCACGCCCGTAAAGGCGTTGGGCTTCAACCTCATGCGCTCGAAGCGGGTGCTGAGCCAATGGCGCAGGACGAACGCGGCCGCGATCAGGCCGATGGCCAGCCGGATATGGGCGGAGCTGAGCGAGGCGGCGAACAACGCGCCGAGGACAATCCCGGTCGCCATGCCGGGCAGCATGACTTTCAGATTCCAGCCGCTCCAGGTGTGGCGGTAAGTCCAGACCGTCAGCATGTCTTGCGCGATCACGACCGGGATCAGGATCGCCGCTGCCTTTAGTGGCGGCACGTAGAGCGACATCAACGGCAGACCCATCACGCCAAGACCGAAGAAGCCCCCTTTGGAGAGGCCGAGAAGGATCACCGCAATCGCGGCGACCAGATAGAACAGCGGATCGGTGATCACGAGTGTCCCGGTTCTGACGCTTGTATCCCTCTGCAGGACACACGCTTACAAGCGTCGGAACCAAAAGGACTCGTTATCACTAGTTCCCGGCAGGGAGAGCGGGCGAAGCGCCCGAAGGAGGTGATGTGGATCAAAGCGCACGGGGCCACCGCGCGCCAGCCTTTTGACGCATGGTCGGGTTGACTGGGTGGTGCGGCTTGCAAAGATGCTGCACGCGCTCACAATGCCCGCAGCAAGAGAACAGCCGATCCCGAGGATACGCGCCATGGATGCCCGCACGAGCCGCTATCACGAGCTTTATGCGCGCAGCTTGCGCGATCCGGAAGGCTTCTGGGGGGAGGCGGCGCAGGCGATCGACTGGATCGAGCCCGCCACAAAGGTGTTCGATCCCAACATGGGCGTCTACGGCCGCTGGTTCGTCGGCGGCGTCTGCAATACCTGCTGGAACGCCGTCGACCGCCATGTGAACGCCGGACGCGGCCCACAACCGGCGATCATCTACGATTCGCCGCTGGCGGAGAAAAAGATCACCATCACGTACGACCGGCTGCTCACCGAAACCCAGGTGCTGGCCGGTATTCTGCGCGACCTCGGTGTCGCCAAGGGCGATCGCGTCATTCTCTACATGCCGATGGTGCCGGAGGCGGTGATCGCGATGCTCGCTTGCGCGCGCATCGGGGCAATCCATTCCGTGGTGTTCGGCGGATTTGCCGCCAAAGAACTTGCGACCCGCATCGAGGATTGCAAGCCGACGGTCATTTTGTCCGCGAGTTGCGGGATCGAGCCCGGGCGTATCGTCAAATACAAGCCGCTGCTCGACGAGGCGATCGAACTGTCGTCGCACAAGCCCGACGCTTGCCTCATCCTGCAACGGCCGCAGGCCGAAGCCACGATGGTCGCGGGTCGTGATCACGACTGGGCGGCGGCGCGCGACCATGCGCTCGTCTGGGCAAAGTCAGTCTGGGACTGCGTGCCGGTCGCCGCTACCGATCCGCTCTACATTCTCTACACGTCCGGCACGACCGGACGGCCCAAGGGCGTGGTGCGCGACAACGGCGGCCACATGGTCGCGCTGAAATGGTCGATGCAATACCTCTACGGCGTCAATCCCGGAGAGGTGTACTGGGCGGCGTCCGACATCGGCTGGGTGGTGGGCCACAGCTATATCGTCTATGCGCCGCTGTTCCACGGCTGCACCACGATCCTCTACGAAGGCAAGCCGGTCGGCACGCCCGATGCCGGCGCATTCTGGCGTGTTATTTCCGAGCATGGCTGCGTCGCCATGTTCACCGCGCCGACAGCGTTCCGCGCGATCAAGAAGGACGACCCGCAGGGCAAGCTGCTGGCGCAATACGATCTGTCGAAATTCCGCACGCTGTTTCTCGCCGGCGAGCGCGCCGATCCGCCCACGGTGGAATGGGCCGAGCAGATGCTCAAGGTGCCGGTGATCGATCATTGGTGGCAGACCGAAACCGGCTGGGCGATCGCCGGCAATCCGGTCGGACTTGGACAACTGCCGGTGAAGCACGGCTCGCCGACGGTCGCGATGCCGGGCTATGACGTGCGGATCGTCGATGAGCAATGCAAGGCGGTGGCCGCGAACCAGATGGGTTCGATCGTCGTCAAGCTGCCGCTGCCGCCGTCATGCCTGCCGACGCTGTGGCAAGCGGACGAACGCATGCGCGAGAGCTATCTCGACGAGTTTCCGGGTTTCTACAAAACCGCGGACGCCGGCTTCAAGGACGACGACGGCTACCTCTACATCATGAGCCGCACCGACGACATCATCAATGTCGCCGGCCACCGGCTCTCGACCGGCGGCATGGAAGAGGTTCTCGCCGGCCACAAGGACGTCGCCGAATGCGCGGTGATCGGCATTGCGGACACGCTCAAGGGCGAGGTGCCGTGCGGCTTCATCGTGCTCAAGGCCGGGGTGAACCGTCCGGTGGGCGAGATCGAACAGGAGTGCGTGGCGCTGGTGCGCGAGAAGATCGGGCCGGTGGCGGCGTTCAAACTTGCGATTGCGGTGGCGCGTCTGCCCAAGACGCGGTCGGGAAAAATCCTGCGTGGCACGATGAAGAAGATCGCCGATGGCGAGCCGTGGTCGCTGCCGGCGACGATCGACGATCCCGCCACCCTCGACGAGATCGGCGGGGCGTTGCAAGGCAAGGGTGTCGGCGGCCGCGTCTGACCGTCGGCCGCGCATTACTGCGTATGCGTAAGCCCGGCGTCGTGGATGATCTTGCCCCAGCGCGCGGTTTCGCCCGCGACGAAATTCTTCATCTCGTCGGGAGACGGGCTGATCTGCGGGATCGTGCCGTCCCGCACCAGCACGTCCACGATAGACTTGTCGGCCATGATCTCGCGGATATTGCCGGCGAGCTTGTCGATAATCGGCTTGGGGACATGGGCGCCGGTCGTGACGGTGTGCCAGGAGGAGGTGTCGAAGCCGGGAATACCGACCTCGGCAAGCGGCGGCAGGTCGGGCGCCGCAGGCACCCGTTGTGCCGTCGTCACCCCAAGCGCGCGCACCTTGCCGCTTTGAATAAGCGCCAACGCGGGCGGCAGGTCGCAGAACATCATCTGGATGTGGCCGCCAACGAGATCATTGAGTGCCGGCGCCGATCCCTTGTACGGGACGTGCACGAGTTGCAGCCCGAAGATGCTCTTGAACATCTCGGCATTGAGGTGATGGAAGGTGCCGGGGCCGGGCGTACCGAACGAGAACGTGCCGGGCTTCTCCTTCGCCATTCGCACCAGGTCTGCGACCGAGTGGATCGGCAGCGCCGGGTTGACCAGCAGCACGAACGGCACACGCGCCAGGAGCGCGATCGGCGCCAGATCCTGCTTCGGGTCGTAGGGCAGGTTCTTGCGCATCGAGCTGTTGATCGCCAGCACCGTGCTCGACGCCATCATGATGGTGTAGCCGTCGGGCGGCGCGTGTGCGACGGCTGCGGCTGCGGTCGCCCCGCCGCCACCCGGCCGGTTCTCGACCACGAACGGCTTACCGAGGCGCTGCTCCAGTTTCTGGCCGAGCAGCCGTGCGAACAGGCTGGTCACTCCGCCGGCCGCAAACGGCACGACGAATATCACTTGCCGGCTCGGATAGTCCGAGGCCTGTGCGGCCGCACGATCAAGTGCTCCACCAAAGAAAAGCGGCAGCAACAGTAAGCCGCGCAACAGCATCGTCATTATCAATCTCCTCGTTTGCCTCGGCGTGGCGGCGCGGCCTTAGTCTCTCGTGATTTTCGCTGCCTTGATGATCGGCCCCCACTTGGCGGCTTCGCTCGCCATGAAGCTCTTGAAGTCGGCAGGCGTACCGCCGCCCGCCTCCATGCCGAACTTGGCGAGGTCCGCGCGCCCTTTGTCGCTCTTGAGGTAGGCGTTGACGAGGGTGTTCAGCTTGCCGATGACCTCGGGCGGCGTACCGGTTGGGGCCAGCAGCGCATTCCAGGACGACGCCTCGAAGCCCGGATAGCCACTCTCCGCAACCGTCGGCAGATCGGGCAGTTGAGCGGAACGTGTCAGGCTGGTCAGCGCGAGACCGTTATACTTGCCGGCCTTGAGCTGAGGGATCTGCGACGGCAATAAATCGGCGCCGAGTTCGATCTGGCCACCCAGCAGATCGGTGATCATCGGCGACGAGCCTTTGTACGGTACGTGCGTGATCTTGAACCCGGCGATGCTTTGCAACAGCTCGGCCGTGATGTGCGCGGCAGTGCCGTGGCCGGGCGAGCCGTAATTGAGCTTGCCGGGATTGGCTTTGGCGCGGGCGATCAAATCCGCGAGCGTCTTGATCCCGGTCGATGGATGGGCCGCGAACACAATCGGCGTCTTGGAGATCAACGCGATGGGAGCGAGGTCGCGGTCGGTGTCGAACGACAGATTGCGATATATGAACCGATTGTTGACCACGCTGGTGGTGCCAAGAAGCACCGTGTAGCCGTCCGGCGCGGCCTTGGCGACGGCCGCAAAGCCCACATTACCGGCGGCGCCGGCGCGGTTCTCGACCACAACCTGCTGGCCGAGCTTCGCGGTCAGATCGGCAGCCATCGCGCGGGCGATCACGTCGCTCGGCCCTCCGGCCGGGAACGGCACCACGAGCGTGATGATGCGGTTCGGCCAGGACTGCGCGCCTGCCGTTGAAAGCGCGGCTACGAAAATCCCGCCTGCAAGCAGGAGAATTGCAGCAAGTGATCGAGGATTGGAAACGGGCGATTGCATTCGAAACTCCTTGGGGTGAGCGTTGTTATTGCGTCGCGGAAAGGCCGGCCTTGCGAACGATCTCGCCGAAGCGCGCAATCTCGCTCTCGACGAAACGCCGGAGCTGGTCCGGCGCGGGCGAGTCGACAGGGATCAATCCCTGCCGCCGAATAAACTCGTCCCGCACATCGGCCTCGTTCAGGATCACGCGCAGATCGGCGTTGAGCTTATCGATAATCGCGCGCGGCGATTTCGCGGGTGCGACGAGCATGAACCACGACGGCGCGTCAAAGCCAGGCACGCCGACCTCGGCGAGCGCGGGCACATTCGGGATCGCACCGACGCGCTCTCTGGTGGTGACGCCGAGCATGCGCACTTTGCCGGCATCGACGAGCGGAAGTGCGACCGGAATCGGCGACGACATCATCGCGATATGGCCGCCCGCAAGGTCGTTGAGCGCCGGCTGAATGCCCTTGTATGGGACGTGTCGCATCGGAACGCCGAGCGCCAATTTGAGGAGTTCGCCGTTCAGGTGCTGGGCGGTTCCGGGCCCCGCCGATCCGAATGTCAGGCCGCCGGGCGTCGATTGCGCGAGTTTGGCGAGATCGCCGATCGAATGAACCGGCAGTGCCGCATTGACCAGCAGAACCTCTGGCGTCCGTGCGATCAGCACGACCGGGATGAAGTCCGTGAGCGGATTGTAAGGCAGGTTCTTGTGCAGCGAGACGTTGGTCGCCATGGTCGAACTTGTCGCGACCATCAGGGTATATCCATCGGGCGCCGAGCGGGCGACCGAGACCGCGCCGGTTATCGAACTCGCGCCCGGCCGGTTCTCGACGATGAACGATTTCCCGTAGCGCTGCTCGAGTTTGCTGCCGATCAGGCGGGCGAGGATGCTGTACATGCCGCCCGGCGCAGAGGGCGCGACGATCGTCACGGTCCGACTGGGATAGTCTTGCGCCGTCGCGCGTCCGGACAGGAGCGCGAGCGCAATTAAACAAATGCCCGCCGCCAAATGGGGTCGTGGCCGCATCCTCCCGCCTTCCTGTCCGGCTGGGCTTGCGCCCGCCAATTCTTTTTGTCCGCAGATGCACGATAGCGCCGCACGGCACGGCGGGGCAACATCGTCCATGTCGCAGCCCAGAGGGCGTCAAGTGGCGCCTGCCGGCAGACTTCGCTAATGTCCGGGGAGCTGGCAGCAAGCCGTGGGACGTCACGTCCGTCCGACCGTCAGGGAGTTGATCCGATTCATGTCCGCAGAAACAAAACAGGTCGGCGACATCGAGGTCACGACGCTCAGCGACGGCGTGCTGCAGACCTCGCTCGATGTGGTGCTCAAGCTGGAGCGCGCCGAGAAAGAGCAACTCGCGGGCAAGAAGGTCGGCGAGCCGGTGCATATTTCGGTGAATGCATTCCTGCTCAAGCTCAAGGACGGCTATGCGCTGATCGACGTCGGCTCAGGCAACACGATGGGGCCGACGCTCGGCAAGCTGCCGGACAATCTCCGTGCGATCGGCGTTGCGCCGGAGGCGATCGGCACGATCTTTCTCACCCACCTGCATCCTGATCATTCCAATGGTCTGGTCGACGACGCCGGCAACGCGATCTTTCCCAATGCGGAGGTCATTCTGCACGAGGAGGAGGCACGCTTCTGGCTCGACCGTGACGAGTTGACGGCGCCCGACGAGCGCATCCGCCGCAACATCGCCAAAACGCGGGTCACGACCGCGCCTTACCGGGCGCGCATGCGCACCGTGCGTGATGGCGAGGCGGTGCCGGGTGTGTCCGCGATCCTGCAGAACGGTCACACGCCGGGGCACACCGGCTGGCTCCTGCAGTCCGGCAGCGAGAGCCTGCTGATCTGGGGCGATCTCGTGCATCTCGCGAGTATTCAAATTCCGCGTCCTGACACCGGGCTGGTGTTCGACGTCGATCCCCAGGCCGCGGGCGCGACGCGCAAGCGCATGTTCGACCGGATCGCGGCCGACAAGCTGCGGGTCGGTGGCGCGCATATGGATTTTCCGGGTTTCGGATATCTCACGCGCAAGGGTGCAGACTTCCGCTTCGAGCCTGACGCCTGACACTAGCCGCAATATGCGTTGTGCGGGGTCTATCCGGCATCAACCGGAATGCCCAGGATCAGAACCAAAATCGAAAGAACGACGCCGAAAGCAAACAGGATCGCGTGCGGTGGGCTTCGACCTTCGCCTGGACGGGCAGCGACGAATGCCGCGAGAGCGCATTGCAAAGCATAGTACGCGACAAAGGCTTTGGACGCGTATACGATGATATCATAGATGCTTGCGGTCCAGGTGATGGTGAGTGCTACGGCAGCGATCGCAACGTAACCGCCGCGAACCGAAACGCGTTGGGTGGTGGCCCCCGCCAGCAATCCGCTGGCGCCATTCATGTCCGCAACGGCCGCCGACAATTGCGAAGCAACAGCCATAACGATGATGAGCGGGGTGACTGCCGTTCCAAGTGACGCGAGCATGTCGATGATGCTCGTCTCGCCCCCTTTTTCTGGAAGCTTGCCGCTGAAGTAGGGTGTAACCAACAGAATGAACACGAGATAGATCGCGCTCGACAACCATTGCGCATAGCGCATTGTCTTAACACGCGTCGCTCTGTCGTATGCGGCGCCGAGGTACCGCGACGTTTCGAATCCCTGGACCAGAATGATCAGCCCGAGAAGAATGCCGATCTCTTGCATTCCCACTGGGTGCGAAAATTTCGCCAATTCGAACGTGCCGCTGATGGCTGCCATTGCGATTGAAAATGCCAGCCCCGCGAGCAGCCCCGCGATCAGACCAAGCTTGATGCCGACGGCGCCCTCTTCGATGTTCTCCAATGCGTGAAGCCCGCGAACTGCACCAACCACCCCAAGCGTGACGATGACCGCTGACGAAATGAGGCGCGTTAGCGTCGGGTCGATAATGTTGCCTCCGCGCAGCGCAAAAGACGCGAACAGATTGAGGTAATAGGCAACGGAGATAAAATAGGCGAACGCCAGTGAGAATTCGGAACCTCGCTCCATAACCGCAATTGCGCGAGGCGCGCTGCCCTCAAGCATGGGCTCTACAAAAAGATGTTCCTGCGAATTGCAGCACCGAACAGATATCCCACCAGACAGAGGGCCAGCATTGCGGCCCATGCCCAATTCCCGGCGGCATGCGCGAGGATCGGCCCTGCAACGAGAAAGCCTGAGCCGATAATCGACGCCAGGGGTGTCACCGTGGCGCGCCAGAGGGGCGAGCGGATCAAACGAGGCCGCAGGGTGAAGGCGACAACGATCGCCGCGACGCCGATCATGAGAAGGTTGGTTTGCATGCCCTCGATGAATGCGGTTCGAATGACAGATCAACGCGTGCGTCAAGCTGAAGGTGCGGCGCTGGCAACGTGGTCGCGCATTCGCACGACGCGGGAATGAGCCGCGCCGATGCCCAAATTCCTCCCGGTCCCGCGATCCAGAATTCAGCGGGCGTGTGGGGTGTTCCCCTCGGAAAGCAAAGGTCAGCGCCGCGGTGCGGCGCTGCTGACGCGCGGTGGTCCGGCCGCCGCGATCGCCTTGAGCGGATCGACGAGGCCGGAGCCGAAGTTGTTGTCGCGCGCTGCGGTGCCGAGCCGTTGCGCCGTCCTGGTGAGGATGCGGCGGACGTCGGCTGGCCGGAGCCGCGGATTACGCTCCAACATGAGCGCCACGACGCCGCTCACCTCGGCGGAGGCCACCGAGGTGCCGGTGGTCAACTGATAGGTGCCTTCCGGTGCCGGCACCAGGATGTCGACGCCGGGCGCGGCAACCGCCACGTACTTGCCGCGGTTGGCGCCCGGAAACAGCTTGTTGTCGACGTCGGTCGCCGTGACGGCGATCACGTTCGGATCGGCGCCCGGAAACAGCGGCGGCGACTTGGGACCGGCGTTGCCGGCGGCGGCCACCAGCACCACGTTGCGGTCGTAGGCCGCCTTGAGCGCGCGCTCCATCGATGGGTCGCGCGGCCCAGCGAAACTCATGTTGATGATACGGGCGCCTTGCGCCACCGACCAGTCGATGCCCTTGAGTATCTGGAACGTGGTGCTCTCGGCTGTCGCCGCCTTGCTGGAGAAGGCGTGCACGGCGAGCAGGCGGGCATTCGGCGCAATCCCGATGAGCTTCTGATGCGACGCGATGGCGCCGGCCATGCCGGTGCCGTGCGGATGCGGCTTCTCGGGCGCGACCGTGCTGAAGCGCTGCGCCACCACGCCCGCGAGGTCGGGGTGGTTGGCGTCGATCTCCGAGTCGATCACCGCGATCACGACGTTGTTGCCTTTCACCAGGCGATGCGCTTCGGGGAGCTTCAGTTTCTCCACGATGTATTGCGCCGGATCGCCTTCCTGCGCGGTCTGACTGGCGGAAGCTGGAGCAGGAGACGGGGCAGGAGCCTGTTGGGCCGTCAGGAACAGATAGTTCGGCTGGATCAGCGGCACATTGGCAAGCGCCAAACCCTGGATCAGCCGGATGGCGTCGCGCACCGAAGTCGTGCTGACGTCGTTGATCCGGAACAGGTAGCTGTAGAAGCCGACGATCGTCAGGCTTTGCTGCTCGATCAGCGTCACGCCGAGCGCGGCGATCTGGTCGAGGACCTGCTGCGACAAGGGTCCGCGGCTGTACACCAGGACCTGGTCCGGGACGAAGCGGTTTTCACCCGCCGGCGGCATCCCGTTGATGCGCGTAATGCCCGGAGGATTACCGGGTGGGTTCTGGCCGTTCGGCCCGGTCTGTCCGAGGATCTGAATGTTCGGCTGCGACGGCGGCCGGTTGATCGCGTCGCGGTTGACCACCTCGCCCGGCAGAATATTGATAATGGTCGGGTCGGTGAGATTTTGCAGGATGCCAGTTTGCGGCGCCGTATCCGGACGCGAACCGGGCATCGGGGGCCGGGGTCGGTAGCAATTCGCGAATTCACAGCCCTGCGCCTCGGCCGGTTTGGGCGCCATCACGGTTGCCAGCAGCAGCATTGCCGCCAGCAGGGCCGCGGTCGTCCGGATGAAATTACGCGCGAATTGGGTCATGTCAGCGTCCCTCAATAGCGGCTGGTCACGATAAATCGGAACCGCCAATCGTCCCGCGGTCCCTCGATCGCCTTGACGGCGTAAAGGTCCGCAGTAACGGCATTGAGCCAACCAAGCCGAAGTCCACCCCCGGCCGACGCTGCGTTGACGTTGCCAAACGTATTCGAGACCGTCCCAAAGGGTCCCACGATTACCCCAGGCGCTATACCGCCTGTGAATGGGGCAATACTACGGAGCCAAGCCTGATCCGCATAGAGATAAAATTGCATCTGGGTCAGTATCGGGCTCGACAGATGGACGTCATACCGCAATTCGCCGAGGATCTCGGCGCAGTGATCGCCAATCAACTGCGAGGGGTCATAGGCGCGGCCGAACACCCGCCCGCCATAGCCGCAGACCTCGGGATACAGCAGCGGCGTGCCCGCATACTGTCCGAGCGCCGCGACGAACAACGAGTAGCCGCCGCCGAGCGACTGCAGGCGCGCATAGGTCGCCTCGAACTTGGTGAAGTCGACGCGGCCGTAGAACCGCGACGCGAAAATATCATCGTTGTTGGTGCTGCCGAGCCCGTGGATGCCCTGGCTGAACACGCCGTAGAACTGGTTGACGCCGCTCCAGGGATCGACCCAGTCGGCTTCGAGCCGCAGGCGGAAGCCGCGCAGCCGGTCGAAGGTCGGCAGCGGGTTGGTCGGGGCGTAGATCAGGTCGCTTTGATCGTCCGACTGGAAGTAGAGCGCGGTGAGGCTGACGTTGCGCTCGCGCGAACGCACGAATGGCTGGGTCAGACCGGTTTCGAACACCAGGCTCTTGGTGCGGTAATTGATGGCCTCAAGTTCGATGACTCCTGGCCGGCCCCAGCCGTAGGCGCCGAACGTGTAAAAGGATAGGCCTTCGCTGTTGAGCACCTGGCGATAGTTGCCCGAGACGTATTGCAATTCCTTGGTCTGATAGGTCCCCGCGTAGGTGAACGTCCAGGCATCGTGGATGCGGAACGGATTCTTGAAGCTCGCGCTGCCGAGAAACTGCAGCGGACCGCGCGCCGAGTTGCCGAGGTTGTCGATGCGCGCCATCGCGTCGACCGGCTTCTCGGTGGCTTCGACGATCAGCGTCGCAGCGCCCGGATGTGTCTTCGACGGCACCAGCCGGTTCTTCAGCCGCAAGCCCGGCAGGTCACCGGCAAGCAGCAGGTAGCGCTGGATGGTGAACAGGTTCGACGGCCGCTCGGCGGTGATCTTGGCGGCGTACTCAGAAAACAGATTCCAGTATTTCGACAGTTCAATCGGCCAGATGACCTTGTCGACATAGCCCTCGACCACCCGCAACTGCACGACGGCGCCAGCCGGATCGAGCGTCTGCGACAGGAGGTTGGCGCGCGACAGCACGTAACCGTCGGCGCCGTAGCGGTCGGTGATGCGTTTGGCGATCTCGTAGACCGCGGTCAGCGGCACCCGGCGGCCGACGAATTCGGCATAGTACTGCGCAAGCTCATCCCGCGAGTAGACGGTCGATCCGCTGATCTGCACGTCGCGGATGACGATGTACACGTTTGCGGCGCCGGGCGGCGGCGCGGCGCTCGGCAGCCCAACCGTGGGTGATCCCGCCGGCTGTGATGGCACCGTTGGATAAGTGGTGAAGCGCTCGCGCTCGCGGCCGGGCAGTTCGCTCGGCGGAATCACTTGCGCGCTGGCCGCGGCGGAAACGCCGACCATCGCCAAGACCGCCAGAAGTCGGCATATGCCGGCGAGCATCCTGCAACTCCGCCCCTACGCGCCGCGACATTGGTTGTCGAAACTACTCGGGGGTGGAACCGGAGCCAACCGAAAGCGGCCTAAACTGAGTGCTCCGCGTGGCCAATTTTGCCAAATGTTTCAATAAGGTCACACGCGGTTCGCAGACAACGATTGCGGAGTTTTTGTGCCCAATTCCGAGCGCGCAAAAACTTTGCCATGACGTGCGGCAAAAGCCACAGTCTGCCATCGGCGAATGTCATGCAGGCCGTTGCGCAGGGACAGACGCCCCCATAAAGTGGGCACAAGAACAGCAAACGGACGAAGTCCGCCGATTCCCCGATCAAGGGTGGAAACATGAATATCCGCGAGACGCCGCCTCGGATTACCGAGCTTGAGAAGATCTCGACCCGCACCGATACCCGCGACTACCTCGCCAAAGCGGCGCAGCAGACCGAAAAGCTCAAGGACTGGTTCATTGTCGACGTTGACGCGCACGTCAACGAAACGGCGTTCTGGTCCGAGATCACCGACCGCATCGACAACGACGTGCTGCGCTATATCGCTGAATCGTTCCGCGACCGCGGCGGCTCGCCGCCCGGGCTGTTGAACGCCAACGGTCCGCTCTACCAGGATGTCGCCGGGCGCATTCCGCATCAACAGCGCCAGGCCGAGCCGACGCCGCCCGGCCTGCATCGCCAGGTCCAACTCACCCAGCGGGCCATGGATGCGATGGGCATCGACCATATGGTCATCTTCCCGACGCCGATGCTCTCGCTCGGCATGCACCCGCAGATCGATGTCGAGGTGGCGCTGGCGCAGGCCTATAACCGCTGGCTGGTCGAGAAGATTCTTCCGCAGGACCCGCGTCAGGTGGCACTGCTCTACCTGCCGTTCAACGATCCAGATGCCTGCGTCGAGTGCGTCGAGGAGTTCGCCGGCAAGCCGGGCGTTGTCGGCTTCACCGTCACCTCGACGCGCCACAAGCCGGTCTGGCACAATTCCTACATGCGGCTCTATGCGGCGCTGCAGGACACCGGCATGCCGCTCGGCTTCCATGCCGGGTTCACCTGGTCGGACCCGTCGTTCGCGCAGATCAATCGCTTCATCGGCATGCATGCGCTGTCGTTCGCCCACTTCAACATGGTCCATATGACCAACTGGGTGCTCAACGGTATTCCGGAGCGTTTTCCCAAGCTCAAGGTGATCTGGATCGAGTTGGGGCTGGCGTGGATTCCGTTCATCATGCAGCGGCTTGACTGCGAATACATGATGCGCACGTCGGAGTGCCCGCTGCTCAAGCGCAAGCCGAGCGAATACATGCAGGAGATGTACTACACCAGCCAGCCGCTCGAACGCAGCAACCTGAAGCTGACGCAGGCGACGTTCGAGGCGATCCACGCCGACACGCAATTGCTCTATGCGTCGGACTGGCCGCACTGGGATTTCGACGCGCCGACCTCGATCACCAAGCTGCCGTTCCTCAACGAGCAGTCCAAGCGCAACATCCTGGGTCTCTCCGCCGCCAAGCTGTTCGGGCTCGACGTGCCGGCGCACAAGACCGGCATCAGGGCGCCGGTGCAGCCGCAGCCCGTCGCTGAGCCGGCGGAGTGACGGTGCCTGCCATTCTTGATGACGCCACCGGCGCGGCGTTCTGCGCGGCGGCCGAAGAGGCATTGCGCGGCGGCACCCCGGATGCCGTTACCGATGCGAACCTGCAGCGGGTGCTTTCGGCCGCGGTGCGGCTTTATGCGGCGAAGGCGGAAGACCGTGCACAGGAACTGCCACCATTCGGCGAACGGCCGGTGAACGCCACCGAGGCGGTGACGGCGATCTGCGCCATGATGCGCGCCGCCGACCTCAACTTCTTCGATCTGCAGATGTGGTACCGCCGCGCACAAAATGAATGACCGCAATGGTCCAAGAAACGCTAGAAAACGCCGGAGCGAATGGGGTGAAGCGATGAGCGAGATTATGGTGGGCGAATTCAGCGAGTTCGCCGAAGGCAACTACCGCGTGCTGAAGGTCGACAGCTTCGAGTTCGGCATCTTCCGGCAGGGCGACCGCCTGGTCGCCTACGAGAACTATTGCCCGCATGATGGCGGGCCGGTCTGCCAGGGGAAGGTGATCCCGCGCGTCGAAGAGGAACTGGCGCCCGACCAGACCAGCCGCGGCCTGCGCTTTTCCAAGAAGCAGAACATCGTCTGCCCCTGGCACGGCTGGGAGTTCGACATCGAATCCGGCCGGCACTGCGGCGATTCGAAATACCGTCTGCGGGCTGTCGATGTGCGTGTGCAGGACAACCGCGTCTACGTGAAGCTGCCAGGGGCGGCGTAGTCGATCTCTCCCGGCCTCATGCTGAGGAGCCCGCACCATAACAGGCGCAGCCTGCGTACACTTGGTTGCGTTGTGCGGGCGTCTCGAAGCACGAGGCCGCCCGACCGTGGCCGCGCCCTCCTTCGAGACGCGCGCTTCGCACGCTCCTCAGGATGAGGGCGGATCGGCAGCCATCAAGGAAATCAATGACCTCATCCCATCTCCAATTGAGCATCGCGCTATCCGACAACGAGCGCACGCGGCCGCTGCTGGAAGGGCGGATGGTGCCGCAGGGCATCCAACTCCTGCCGACCATGATCCACCCGTCCGAGATGTTCTGGCGGCAGTTGCGCTTCGCCGAATTCGACATCTCCGAAATGTCGATGTCGTCGCTCATCATCGCCACATCGCGCGGCGATACCCGCTGGGTGGCGATCCCGGTCTTCACGATGCGACGGTTTTTCCACACCAGCATTATCGTGCGCAACGATTTGGGGATCACGACGCCCGCCGGACTGCGCGGCAAACGGATCGGCGTGCCGGAATATCAGCAGACCTGGGCGATCTGGTCGCGCGGCGCGCTGCAGCACGAATTCGGCGTGCATCCGCGCGAGATCGAATGGTTCATGGAGCGCAATCCTGACAAGAGCCACGGCGGCGCGACCGGCTTTACCGCGCCGGAGGGCGTGCGGGTCCACCAGATCCCGCCGACCACCAACATGGGCGAGATGCTGGTGCGCGGCGAGCTCGATGGCTCGATCCACTATCTGCCGGAGAAGAACCTCGTCGACCGCAGCACGGTCGATGTTTCAAACGTGACGCATTATCTGTTTCCCGATCCCGCCGCCGAGGGCCGCCGCTATTACGCCAAGACCGGGCTCTTTCCGATCAATCACACCGTGGTGATCCGCCGCGCGCTGCTGGAGCAGCATCCGTGGATCGCACTCAATCTCTATTCCGCCTTTGTCGCCGCCAAAGCGGAGATCGCGCAATACGGCGGATCCTATCTGCACTGGTACTTTGAAACGGGGCTGCTCGACGGTGGCGTCAGGCAGACGCTCGCCGCCAATGACCCGCTGGCATATGGCTTCACGGCCGCTCGGCCGGTGCTGGAAACCGTCGCGCAATACGTGCACGAACAGGGGCTGAGCGCGCGCCCCGTCGCTCTGCCGGAAATTTTCGCGCCCAGCACGCTCGATGTGT
>CAVWOV010000045.1:0-146460 GCA_963756715.1 uncultured Alphaproteobacteria bacterium | reverse complement strand
GCAGATTGAACGCGCTGAGCGCGTGCGGAAACTGTGTCGCCGCGGCGGGATGCAGGTAGGAGCGGTTGAGGTCGGAGATTTTCGCGACGCCAAGCAGCCCCATCGAGCGCTGAACCTCGTCCTCCAGCAGTTCGAGCAATCGCAGCACGCCGGCTTCGCCCGCCGCGCCGAGTCCGAAGCATTGCATGCGGCCCATGGCGACGAGGTCGGCGCCGGCCGCGATCGCCTTCACGACGTCGGAGCCACGGCAGATCGAGCCGTCGACGATCACCTTGGCGCGGCCGCCGACGGCATCGGCCACCTCCGGCAGCACGTCGACCGAGCCGCGGCCGTGGTCGAGCTGGCGCCCGCCATGGTTCGACACGTAGACCCACTCGACCCCGTGCTCGACCGCGATCCGGGCGTCCTCGCCGGTGGCGATGCCCTTGATGGCGAGCGGGATCTTGAACTTCGTCTTGATGCGCTCGACTGTCTTCCAGTCGAGGGCGGATTGATGGATGCGGTTCTGCACCCGCCGGCGTCCGGCGGTGACGAAGCGCTTGGCGATGTCGCGCTCGCGCCGGCTGTAGTGCGCGGTGTCGACCGTGAGCGCGAAGGCCGAATAGCCGTGTTTGATCGCGCGCTCGACATGGTCGTCCACCCAGTCGGCGTCGCCGCGCACGTAGAGCTGGTAGAGCCGCAGCGCGTCGGGCGCGATCTCCGCAAGCTCTTCGAGCCCCGGATCGCAGACCGAACTCAGCATATGCCCGACCCCGAACTGCCCGGCGGCGCGCACGACCGACGCCGCGCCTGCGGCATGGAAACTTTCGAGCGAGCCGACCGGCGCGAAGATCAGCGGCAGCCGCATCTTGCGGCCGAACTGCGTGGTCGAGGCATCGACGTTGCTGACGTCACGCAGGATGCGTGGGCGGAACGCGAGGGTCTCCAGCGCCATGCGGTTGCGCCGCAGCGTCGTCTCGGACTCCGCTCCGCCAACGATGTAGTCCCAGTCGTTTTGATTCAGGTTTTGGCGCGCCTTGGCGACGATCTCATGCAGGTTGAGAAAGTCGCTCACCTGGGCCGGTGTGTCGTGGATGGTCGAGGGGTCGAGTTTCTGGTGCTGCGTCATGGCGGCCGGCTCGCGCGTGAGGAGGGAAGGGGGCGGGGCGGGCATGATGCTCATCCCGCCGCGCCGTCGTCAACCAGCCGGGCGCTTGCTAGGCTTGCTGTTCTGCAGGGGAGGCACGCATGGCAGATCAATCCGTCCGCATCGTCGCGATGGAAGGCGATGGTATCGGGCCCGAGATTACGGCGGCGACCCTTGCGGTGCTGCGCGAGGCGGATCGTGCCTTCGGGCTCGGGCTGTCGTTCACCGCATCGGTTATCGGCTTCGCGGCGTTGCGAGCGCAAGGCACCACATTCCCGGAGGCCGCCGAAGCGGCGGCGCGTTCGGCCGATGGCGTGATCCTGGGACCGGTGTCGCACAACGACTATCCGCCGTTTGCGCAGGGTGGGCTCAATCCCTCGGGCGAATTGCGCAAGCGGCTCGATCTCTATGCCAACATCCGCCCGGCGCGGAGCCGGGGCGGCTTTCCGCCGCGCTGTGGATCGCCGGTCGATCTCGTGGTGGCACGCGAGAATACCGAAGGCTTCTATGCCGACCGCAACATGTTCCAGGGCTCCGGCGAGTTCATGCCGACCCCTGATCTCGCCCTGTCGGTGCGCAAGATCAGCCGCGCCGGCTCGACCCGTATCGCGGAAACCGCCTTCGCGCTCGCGATGCAGCGCCGCCGGAAGGTGACGGCGGTGCACAAGGCGAACGTACTGCGGATGTCTGACGGGCTGTTTCTCGATTGTGCGCGAGCAGTCGCGGCGCGCTATCCGCAGGTCGAATACGAGGAGAGGATCATCGACGCCATGGCGGCGCTGCTGGTGCGCGATGCCGGCGCGTTCGACGTGATCGTCACCACCAACATGTTCGGCGACATTCTCTCCGATCTCGCCTCCGAGATCGCCGGCAGCCTGGGACTGGCGGCTTCCCTCAATGCCGGTGCGGATTATGCGGTGGCGCAGGCCCAGCACGGCTCGGCGCCCGACATCGCCGGGCAGGATGTTGCCAATCCGGCCTCACTGATCGGCTCGGGCGCGATGCTGCTCGCCTGGCTCGGCGAGCGGCGTGGCGACGATCGTTTCATCAAGGCCGCGGCCGCGATCGAGGCCGCGCTCGATCGCGCCATTGCCCGGCCCGAATGGCGCACCCGCGACCTCGGCGGACCGCTTGGCACGCAGGCGTTCGGCGAGCGCGTAGCGGAGTTGGTGAGTGATTCAGTTTCTGCAAATTGAGCGGGGAACCGGCGCAACGAGTTCGGTCACCTCCCCTTGAAAAGGCGAGGTCGGCGAGCCGAAAGCGCGTTCACGCGCGTCTTCGACGCGCTATGGCGAGCCGGGTGGGGATCAAATCGACGCACCCGTTTGATCCCCACCCCGACCCTCCCCTTTTGAAGGGGAGGGAGCGCACCGGCAGCGCAGCAACTGCCTCAACCTAAATCATCCCGTTCTAGCAAGGGATATGGCGCACGAGACGATTCCGCTAAATCGCACCCGTTGCCGTCGGCCCACCCTGCGGCCGATGCCGCTTCACCGCGTCCAAATTGGTCGAATCGACGCCCATGTAGACGCCTCGTTCCCAGGTGCGCTTGAGCGGATCGGAAACCTTGAAAGCTTCATGCGGCCGATCTTCTCAATCTCGATCTCGACCATCTCGCCGTCCTGCAATGCGCCGAGACCCTCGTGATTGGTGCCGCAGGCGATCAGGTCGCCGGAGTTCATGGTCATCACCGTGGTGGCGAATTCGATCAGCGCCGGCACGCGGTGCTCCATGTCGTCGGTGTTGTAGTTATGGCGCAATTGCCCGTCGTTCCAGAACCGCACGATCAGGTCGTTCGGGTTCTCGATCTCGTCCGCCGTAGTGATGCAGGGCCCGATCGGCGCGAAGGTGTCGAAAGACTTGCCGAGCCAGCTCGTCAGCGGCGTCGCCGGCCAGGTGCGGCGGCCCTGCTCGCGCGCCGACACGTCGATCATCGAGGTGTAGCCGAACACTGCGCTGCGCCAGTTGTCGGCCTTCACCATCTTGGCCGGACCCTTGATCACGATCGCCAGTTCGGCCTCGTGCATGAAAATCCACGGCACGGTGTATTCCGGCAGCATGATGGTGTCGCCCGGCCCGACCACGGCGTCCGGATTCTTCATGAACATATTGAGCGGGCGGGCCTCGCGCTGGGCATGCTCCCAGTAGTTGGCGATGCAGGCGAGGATCTTCCCTGGCCGCGGCAGCGGCGGGCGCAGCCGCACGGTGTCGAGGGGGAGGGCCTTGCCGTCCGCTGCAAGCCGGGTGAGCGCAGGCTTGAGGCGCTCAAACTCGTCGATGATGCCCTGCATGGTGAGTTGGGGCGTGTAGGAGACCTTCACCGCGTCGGCGATGCTGACCACGCCGCGGTCGGTGAGCACGCCTGGCAGGATGTCGCTTTTGCCGGCAGTTTGAAACAATACGAGCTTCACTGGATGTCTCTCCCCGGATTGATTCGATCTCATGCCCGAGCTTGACCCCGGGTCCGTCGAAAATCATTTCTCGATAGAGGATAGATTGCCGGGGCAAGCGCGGCAATGACAAGCGGATGGATCGCCGCTAAAGCACCCGCCCGGCGTCGTCGATCAGATGCATGTTGTCGAGATGCGCTGCGAGCTTCATGCGCACGCCCTCGCGCGCACCCGCATTGGGGCTGACACGGGCGCACACTTCGGTGTCCGCAATGGTGCAGTAGATCAATGTTTCCATGCCCATCGGCTCACTCACCTCGACCACCGCGTTGATCATTCCGAGATTGTGCTCGCCGTTCGGCCTGGCCTCGGTCAAGTGCTCCGGACGAAGCCCAAAGATCAGGCCGGTGCGGCCGGCATGCGGACGGTAGCGCGCATTGCGTGACGGCGGCACCGCCAGCGTGATGTCGCCGCTCAGGCGGACGATCAGCGCATCGCCCGATTGATCGAGCCGGCACGGAATGAAGTTCATCGCCGGGGAGCCGATGAAGCCCGCAACAAAGCGCGTCAACGGCGCGTGATAAAGATCGTTCGGCGCGCCAATCTGCTCGATGGTGCCGCGATTCATCACCACGACCCGGTCCGCCAGGGTCATAGCCTCGACCTGGTCATGGGTGACGTAGACCGTCGTGGTGCGCACCTTCTGGTGCACGCGCTTGATCTCGGTGCGCATCTGCACGCGCAGCTTGGCATCGAGGTTCGACAGCGGCTCGTCGAACAGGAAGACCTTCGGATTACGCACGATCGCGCGGCCCATGGCGACGCGCTGGCGCTGGCCGCCGGAGAGCTGCCGCGGCTTGCGGTCGAGCAGTTCGGTGATGTCGAGGATGCGTGCCGCCTCCTGCACCCGCTGTGCGATTTCGGGTTTGGGATAGCGCTTCAGGCGCAGCCCGAACGACATGTTCTCGTACACCGTCATGTGCGGGTAGAGCGCGTAGTTCTGAAACACCATCGCCATGTCGCGATCCTTCGGCGGCACGTCGTTGACCACGGTGCCGTCGACGCTGATCTCGCCGTCGCTGATGTCCTCCAGGCCGGCGATCATCCGCAGCGTCGTCGACTTGCCGCAGCCAGACGGCCCGACCAGCACGACAAACTCCTTGTCGGCGATGTCGAGATCGACGCCGCGCACGGCGTCGACATCGCCGAAGCGCTTGACCACTTTGCGGAGCGAGACCTGCGCCATGACTCAACCCTGTATCGAGTGCCGCTTGATGTGCCGCGCGGGTGGTGCGCTCCCTCCCCCCTTGTGGGGGAGGGTTGGGGCGGGGGTCTTCGCGCACCGATGCAAAGTCCCCACCCCTAACCCCTCCCCACAAGGGGGAGGGGAACAGACCAAGCGTGCCGCGCGACTTTGCATCTGCGTCTCGCCTCTTGGATTCTACCCCTTGGTGGCGCCGGCGGTGAGGCCGGCGATGTAGTAGTCCATCAGGAAGGCGTAGATGATCAGCGGCGGCGCGGCGCCAAGGAGCGCCCCGGTCATGATCTGCCCCCAGTTGAACACGTCGCCCTTGATCAGCGTGGTGATGATGCCGACCGGCAGCACCAGTTGATCGGCCGAGGTGGTGAAGGCGAGCGGATAGAGGAACTGCGCCCACGATACCGTGAAGGCGAAGATGGTCGCCGCAATCAGGCCGGGCAGCGCCACCGGGATGAAGACGTGAGTGAGAATCTGGCGGTAGTTGGCGCCGTCCATCAGCGCCGCCTCGTCGAGCTCCTTCGGGATCGAGGCGAAATAGCCGATCATGATCCAGGTGCAGAACGGCACTGTGAGCGTCGGATAGACGATGAGCAGCACCCACCAGCGGTTCATCAACTGGATGTCCGTCCACTCGTTGAACACGGCGAACATCTTGAACAGCGGAATGAACAGCAGCGTCTCCGGAATGAGGTAGGTGAGAAAGATGCCGGTCGCCAGCGTGGCCGAACCCCAGAACCGCATACGCGACAACGCGAAGGCCGCCGGCACACTGATCAGCATCGTGATCGTCACCACGAAGATCGAGACCAGCGCCGAGTTGCGGAAGAATGTGAGGTAGGTCGAAGAGGTCAGCAGCTCGATATAGTTGGCGAGCGTCGGATGATTGACCCACCATGGATTGGTCGCCGCCGAAATTTCCGCGCTGCTCTTAAGCGAGGTGATCAGCATATAGACCGGCGGCATCAGGAAGAAGATCGCGAACAGGACGAGGAAGAAATACGACCAGCGCAGCGCCCAGCGCCGGTCGCGGCTCATGCTGCCGTACCTCGTGCGATGAACAGGCGCCGCGTCGGCTGGGAGCGATGCGGCGGTCATGGTGCGTACTCCTTCCGCTCGTCCCCGCGGAGGCGGGGACCCAGAGCCACACACTCGGTGCTCGCGATTCTGGGTCCCCGCTTTCGCGGGGACGAACGGAGAGAGTGAATGCACATCGCGGTAGCCGTCATGACATCTCTCCGGCCCGGCGGTTGACGTCGCGCAGGATGAAGATCGCCGCCACCGCGAGGATCGGCACCATGAACAGCGAAACCGCGGCGCCGAGCGGAATGTCGTTGCCCTGGATCCCGACCCAGAATGCCCAGGTGGCGAACACATGGGTGCGGTCGATCGGGCCGCCGGCGGTGAGAATGCGCACGATGTCGAAGTTGGCGAACGTGACGATGAGCGAGAACAGCGCCGTGATCGCCATGATGTTGCGCATCATCGGCAAGGTCACGTACCAGATGCGCTGCCACCAGTTGGCGCCGTCGATCGCGGCCGCTTCGTAGAGTTGCTCCGGCACCGATTTGAGTGCGGCGAGATACATGATCATGAAGAACGGCGCGCCGATCCAGATGTTGACCAGGATCACCGAGAAGCGGGCCCAGTTGGCGTCGCCGGTCCACGGGATCGGGCCGATATTGAACAGCGCCAGCACCCAGTTGAACGCGCTGTAGGATGGATCGAACAGCCACAGCCAGGCGAGCGTGCTCATCGCCGGCGGGATCACCCACGGCACCAGCAGCATGCCGCGCCATTTGCGCTGGCCCCTGTTGGGGATGTTGTGGACGAAGTGCGCGACGATGAAGCCGATCAGCGCTTTGAAAATCACCGCGGTGATGGCGAAGATGCAGGACTGCTTCACCACCATCCAGAATGTTTCGCGCTTGAACAGGAAGTAGAAGTTTCCCAGGCCGACGAACCGCTCCATCGACTTGTTCAGCGTCGCGAGGTGGACCGAATAGAGCGCCGGATAGATCACCAGCAAGGCGACCAGCAGGATGAGCGGCAGCGTCATCAGGAACGCAATGCTCGACTTGCGCGCCATCATCCGGCGCAGCGCGGAGCGCCGGCGTGCGGGCCCCGCCGCAGGCGCGGCGATCACCGCTCGATCTGGCTGGAGTGTTGCGTCGACCATGCGTTCACCTCGCCATGAGGTTACGTCTCTCGACAGCGGCAGTGCGCTCCCTCTCCCCTTGAGAGGGAGAGGTGAGCAGGTACCGACCTCGATGGACCTAATGCCCGCTATGCGGGCACCTGAACTCGAGGGTGCGGCACCTGCCGGCGACGCGAGCGCTCAGGTCCGCATGTAGCCTTCGACCTCGCTCTCGGCCCAGGCGAGGGTCTTCTCCAACGGCTCGCCCTGCATGAAGCGCACCACCATCTTGGTCTGGATCGCTTGCGTATAGATCTGCACCGCGATCTTCGGCGGTGCCGGTTGCGCGGCGACCGACAGGATCTGGTGATTGTGCGGGTTCGGGTAGTGATAGAGCGTGCCCTTGGGCGGGCCTTCCTCGGCCCAGACCTTGAGCGTGGTCAGCTTCTCGAATGCCGGCAGGTCGTAGCCGGCGCTGGCCTCGACCATCTTTTCGATGGCCTTGGGCTGAGAAAGATGGACCAGCAGGCTCTTGGCCGCCGACTGGTTCTTGCTGAAGCTCCAGATGCCGTAGAAGTAGGGCAGGAACGGCGCGTAGCGTCCCTTCGGGCCGGACGGCATGCCGTGGGTCCAGAGCTGCTCGGCGACCTTCGGCGCATCGCGCTTGGCGACCGCCCAGGCGCTCGGCGGGTTCATGATCATCGAACCTTTGCCGGACACCAGATACTTGTTGTTGGAAGCGTTGTCCCAGGCGGGCGCATCGGGCGGCAGCCACTGGCCGAGCTTCTTGTAGTATTCGAGCGCCTGCCGCACCGCATCGGTCTTCACCGAGATGTTGCCCTTGGCGTCGACAAGCTGCGCGCCGAACGACAGGAAGATCGCGCCCGCGGTATCGACATTGTCCTCGGTCCCGCCGAGCCCGATACCGATCGGATGGCCGCCCTTGTGGCAGGCTTCCGCCGCCTTGAGCAGCGCGTCGAGCGTCCAGGCGTCCGCCTTCGGCGGCGAGCCCGCCGGGTACATTGCCTGCACGTCGACGCCTGCCAGGCTCTTCATCAGGTCGATGCGCGAGCACGGTCCCTTGATCTGGCTGCCGACGGCAGCGGGCACCGCGACCCAGCGGCCGGTGGACTTGGCGAGATATTCGACGGTCGGGTTGACCTTGCCGTTGAGCTTGATCAACTCGGCCATGATGTCGTCGACCGGCACCAGCCGGTTGGCGTGGTCGGCGGGCTGCCAGGTCGGGAACTGGAAGATGTCATGCCCGGAGCGCGCCTGCGCTTCGGCCGCGATGGTCAGAAGGTTCTTGTTGCCCTGCGAGGTGATGTAGTCGATCGAAACGTCGACCTTGTTTTTCTCACCCCACTCCTTGCACAGTTCCGTCGACGCCTTGTTGGCGCCCGGCACCCAATGGTCCCAGAGGCCGAGCGACAATTTGCCGGCCGCATAGGAATGCCGGACGAACGGCATCGCCAGCACAGCGGTCGAGGCGGCGGTGGTCTTGAGGAATCGACGGCGATTGAGCTTGCCTGCGAGCATAAGGATCCTCCCTTGGGTTCCCGCTCGGACGCCGCCGGTTTTATGACATCGCCGTTGATCGAAAGGGACGGCGCGCTTCGGCTTCACGTCCGTACTGGACGCAAGCTTAAATCAAAATCGCCGGGTTGTTAGCGGAGATTTTTCGCCCAGTGGACGGAGCGCACGATGTTGCCGCGCTGCAGTATGGCGCATCGGGCGCGTACGACTTTGGTCGAATGCTACGCCACCGCGGCCTGATCGACGAAGCTGCGTGTTGGCTTTGACTGGCGGTCGAGCCGCAGCGTCAGGCAGAAGGCCGAACCGCCGCTCTTCAGGAAAGAACGCAAGGGCGTGGTCGCCACCTGATAGCCGCGCTCTTCGAGCGTGCCGCGGAGGCGGTCGCTACAGCTTCCCATCACCAGCGTGTCGCCGAGGCAGACCGCATTGGCGGCAAGCTTCGAAGCATCATCGATGCCGATCTCGATGCGCTTTGCGCGTGGCACGAAATCGCGGATGACGTTGCGGCCGGCCGGCGTGAAAGCGTCGGGCACGTACATCACCTCGCCACGCGGCAGCGGCGAAAGCGCGGTGTCCATGTGATAGAAGCGCGGGTCGGCGAGTTCGAGCGCCGTGACCTTGACGCCGAACGTCTCCTCGACGGCGCGCTGCGCGGAGGCATCGGAGCGCTGGCCAAAGCCCAGCCAGAACATGTTGCGGGTCTGGTCGAACACGCAGTCGCCGGCGCCTTCGAGCACCACGCCGTCCGGCAGTTGCTGCACGCTGTCAATGAAGCCGCGCGCCTTGAGTGCACGGAACGCGGCCTCGAAATACGGCTCCTCGCCCTGGCGCTCCGGATGACGGAAGCGCGCCAGCAGCACCTTGCGGTCGAGCACCACGGCGGCGTTGGCGGTGAACACCAGATCGGGCACGCCGGGTGCGGCCGGCACCAGTTCAATCGCCGCGCCGAGTTCCAGGAACTTGCGGTAGAGCGCGGTCCACTCGCGGTGCGCCGCCGCGCTATGCACGCTGGCGTCGCGCGCCCAGGCATCGGGCTCCATCCACGGATTGATGGTGTAGCTGACCGCGAAATGCTCCGGCCGGCACATCAACAGGCGGGCGCTGGGTCGGATCGGGATCATGGCGGTGCTCCGGAAGCCTTTCTTGTTTTCAGGTTGTGCGCGTTGCGGCGTTTCTCTCTCCGTTCGTCCCCGCGGAGGCGGGGACCCAGAGCCACACACTCGGCGCTCGCAATTCTGGGTCCCCGCTTTCGCGGGAACGAACGGAAATAGGGTGCGTGTTCATCAACATGACACCCGCTCTATGCCGCACGCCGCTTGGCAGCATCCAGCTCGCGCACGACCTCCTCGAAGCGGTCGAGCGCGAAGTCGAGATCGGCGCGCGCGATCGTCAGCGGCGGCGCCAGCCGCACCACGGTGTGGTGGGTCTCCTTCGACAGCACGCCCTTGGCAAGCAGCCGCTCGCAGGCCTCACGCGCGGTGGCGATCTCCGGGTTGATCTCGGCGCCGGCCCACAGGCCGCGGCCGCGCACGTCCTTGAGCGCCGGGCTCTCGATCGCGCGCAGGCGCTTGAGCATGTAGGCGCCGTCGATGCGGCTCTTCTCGATGAGCTTCTCGTCGCGGAGCACGCACAGCGCCTCGAGCCCGACCGCCGCCGCGAGCGGATTGCCGCCGAAGGTCGAGCCGTGCGAGCCCGGCGTGAACACGTTCATCAGTTCGTGCTTGCCGACGAAAGCCGAGACCGGCAGCACGCCGCCGCCCAGCGCCTTGCCGAGAATGAGCCCGTCCGGCCGGATGCCCTCGTGCTCATAGGCGAACCACTTGCCGGTGCGGCCGAGGCCCGACTGCACCTCGTCGAGGATGAGCAGCACGTTGTTCTCGTCGCAGATGCGGCGCAGGCCCTTCAGGATAGCCGTCGGGCGGCACGATGATGCCGGCCTCGCCCTGGATCGGCTCGATCAGCACCGCCGCGGTCTCAGGCGTGATCGCGCGCTCGACGGCGTCGAGGTCGCCGAACGGCACCGCCTTGAAGCCCGGCGTGAACGGGCCGAAGCCGTCGCGGTAATCCGCCTCGGTGGAGAACGAGGTGACGGTGGTGGTGCGGCCGTGGAAATTGCCGGCCGCGACGATGATCTCGGCCTTGTCCTTGGCGATGCCCTTGACGCGATAGCCCCAGCGGCGCGCCGCCTTCACGGCGGTCTCGACCGCCTCGGCGCCGGTGTTCATCGGCACCACGGCATCGAGCCCGGTGAGCCGGCAGATTTCGGCGAGGAACGGCCCGAGCTGGTCGCTGTAATAGGCGCGCGACGGCACCGCGAGGCGGTTCGCCTGCGCGGTCAGCGCCGCGAGGATGCGCGGATGGGCGTGGCCGACGCTCACGGCCGAATAGGCGCTCATCATGTCGACGTAGCGCTTGCCTTCGGTGTCCCAGAGGTACGAACCCTCGCCGCGCGTCAGCACGACGGGCAGCGGCGCGTAGTTCGGCGCCGCATAGCGGTTTTCGAGTTCGATCGCCCGCTGGTCGCTGCGGGTGTCGCGATAAAGGCTGCGGTCGATGGCGTTCATGGCACACTGCTCCTTATGTGAGAATGTAGGGCAGCGGTGCTGACGGCGGTGGCGGAAGACACGCGCCCGGACGGCCGTTTCGGCGGCGGGGAGGGGGTGGCACGACAGAAACGGCGGTGGGGATGCAGCCGCTTTATGCCGAGATGCCGAGTCTGTAGGGCGGGTTAGCCGAAGGCGTAACCCGCCGCTTTTGCGACGGCGGACTATGCGTCAATTCGCGACGTGAGTTAGCCGCGATAGACCAGCGTTGAAAACATGCCGGCCGCCATGTGGTAGAGGTTATGGCAGTGAAAGGCCCACAGGCCCGGATTGTCCGCGTCGAAGACGACCTTCACTGTCGCCTTCGGCGGCACCAGGATGGTGTCGCGGATCGCGCCATCGATCCTCTGCTCATTGATCTGCGTGACCTGGAAGACGTGCCCATGCAGGTGCATGGGATGCGACATCATCGTCTTATTGCTGAATACGAGTTCGACTTGCTCGCCGCGATCCGCCGTGGCTGGCATTCCCAATACGCCATGGATCGGCATCTCCCAAGAGTACGCCATCATGTTGCCGGTCAGCTCGACGGGAATTGAACGGTCCGGCGCCTTGGCCGGCAGCGGCGCGCTCGCCTTGATGAGCAACTCCTGCGCGAGGGCGACCTGCGGTCCCGGCTCATTGGCGTTGGCGGCGATCTTCGCGATCGTCGCGCCGCGCGGCTGCAGGATGATGCCGGCCCGCAGCCGCCGGCCTTCGCCCATCGCCAGGATTGGCACGGCGGCGCCGTCGGCGGGCACGCGCAGGATGATGTCCGCGCGTTGCGCGATCGCGATCGGAAACCGCCGCGCGGTGAAAGGCACGATCGGATTACCGTCGACGGTCACCAGTGTGCCCTGGAGGTTGCCGAGATCGACGGTGAAGTTGCTCGACGCGCTGGCATTGATGACGCGCAGACGTACCTCGGCGTTGCGCTCGACCTGGATCACGTCGGGATCGTCAAGCGTCCGGTCGTTGGCGAGGTAGGCGTCGTAGTCGACGTCGTTGAGGTCGGGAGCCGCCGCGGCCGGACGTTCGGTCATGCTCATCGCTGGCCGGTTGCGCAGCCGCTCAAAGATCTCGTTCGGGCTCGTCCACGCAAAGTCTTCCAGGAAGACGATGATCTCCTGCAGGTTCTGGCGGATGGCGCTGGTCTCGCGAATGATCAGCGGGGCGGCGAGGAGGTTCTGCTCTTCGAGACCGAAGTGCGAATGCATCCAGCGCGTCCCAGGCGGAATCCCGGGAAACTGGTAGTCGCGCGCCGCCCCAGGCGCGAGCGGCGGGCCGGAGAGATAAGGCACACCGTCCTGGCGCCACGGCTCGGTCATTCCGTGCCAGTGCAGTCCGGCCGTCACCGGCAGACGATTCTCCAGTCGCACATTGAACGCATCGCCTTCGTTCAGGACGAGACCGAAAGCACCCGACGGCTGCGAGACTTTGTACCGGGTCGCCGCCTTGCCGCCGACCTCGATCTGCCGGCTCTGCATCAGCAAGGCCGTGCGTTCGGTCGCCGCGGCTGTCCGAGGCAGGGTGGCCGCAAGGGCGGCGCCTGCCGCATCGCGCAGCAGGGATCGCCGTGACATTCGCATAGCCGGGTCTCGCGAAAAGATATCCTTCGCAGCGAGCATTGTATCCAAGGTCCGCGCCGAAAGGAACCGTGGCAACCTGCGCGCGCCGCGCCCCACGCGATGGTGGTTATTCCGAGCGGTGCTCACCCGATGCGCCAACGCGTAAAGCGCGTCGGCCCGAGCGTAACCCGCCGCATCTTGATGCGGAGACTCCCGCAGAGCGAGCGCCATGCGGCTTTATTTGTATTGTGGCAGGCTGCCCGGATCCGGTTATTTGCTACGGACTACGGCATGAAGAGAGAGCGGAGGAATTCTATGAAGCATTGTGAGACGCAGCGTGTCCGCTGGCGATTTCGCTGATAGCAAACGGTATTCCCCACAAGATCGCGTACCAGAGCGCCAAGAGAACGATTAGTGTCACCAAGCCGTCGAGCAAGAACCCAAGTCGCTTGTGCTTGACGAAATGAAACGGAGTCAGAACCCACATATTGATATACGATAAGCAATAAGCTGCGAGCACGAAATAGGCCACATCGGCCAATGTTTGCAACGTTGGACTTTTACTCACATCTGCGAGATAGCGCAAAACGCCACAGATGAACGCATTTCGAATAATTGCAAAAAACCAAGTGTAGAATGACTGTATAAGTCCGGCGACTATCCGCTCTTCAGGAATTGGCCGGACCATGGCCGCAAGATAGTTCTCAAATCGGGCGGACAGGAGCTTTGCAGTACCGACGTAGGACATGTGTCCGATCTCTCCGATGAACATGAAGTTGGGTGCAGGCCGCGAATTCGTGGGGGATTAGGCGAAGCTCAGTCACATTTTATCCAGTTATCCAGCATGGAGGCGATTGGCCACGTCTTGACTTTATTCCTAATATGCGCCTATCTTCCCGTACCCCGCTCATCGAGGGGCGCTTCATGAGGCGTCTTGAGGTGGAGCGGATCGACGAAGTGCCGGCGCGAGTGCGCCGGTGATCTTGGCGGATACCGGGCGAGCCCGGCATCCGCTTGGGTTGGGGCCGGAGATGCGGCCTCCGGGCCGCAAAGTCTGCCCGCCAACCCCCGTCGATGACTGAGGCCGCGAGGCTTCGGTCTGGTGTGGCGCCTGCGCGCCGTGCCTCGCACGCACGGCACCCGGGCGGCGTCGGGGCTCCGCCCGGCTGGGTACTACGGCCCGCCTGCGAGGAGCTCGCTGACGGATGAGGTCCAAGCCCTCACCGCAAAGCGCGGCCCGACGCCGGTTCTCGTCTCACGGAGGCGAGGGCGATCGTCACCAGTGGAGCGCCGAGAGGCGAGCGCGCTGTTCACTCAGCGCGCACCGCGCCACGGGCTGGCCTCGCAAGCTGCGATTAGTCTGGATGCGCCTGTCGGCGCTCCGCTCCCCTCATTTTCGGGGAGCACACGGAAAGGGCACGCCCGGTGCCCGAAATGCCAGCCCCCGGGCGGCGACGCTTTGCGCGCATGACGGGTGAATAACGCCGTGGTCGCCCGACGCGCATTCTTTCTCTCCGTTCGTGCGCTCCGCGCATCTCTCTCTCTCTCCGTTCGTCCCCGCGGAAGCGGGGACCCAGCGCGCGAAGCGCAGCAAAAGAAGAAGCCTGGATGCCCGCTTTCGCGGGCACGAACGGAGGAGAGAGTCGCCACCACGCGACGAGTAGTTCGTGAGGCTTGAAACCGGGAGGCGAGAAGGTCGGAAGCCTCAAACACCGCGCGGCCACAACGGACCAGGAGGCAAGACCGCTTCGGCCTGCTAAAGTGATCGTCGAGCAGCCATCAAGGAGTGCCCGATGACCATTGCCGACATCCGCAGCACCAAGCGTGCATCCAAGAAAGCGTCGGGCGCGGCGGCGTCAGCGGCGAGGCCCAGGCAGGACCTGCGGGCCTGGATCGAGGCGCTGCGGGCGGCGGACGAGGTGCAGGAGATCGCCGGCGCCGAGCGCGAGGCGGAGATCGGCGGCATCGTCGATCTCTACATGCGCAAGATGGGCAACAAGGCGGTGCTGTTCGACGACATCCCGGGCTATCCCGCGCGGCCACCGCATCCTGGCGAACATCCTCACCTCGGTGCGGCGGATCAATCTCACGCTTGGCCTTCCGGCCGACGGCTCGGCGGTCGAACTCGTCTCCTACTGGCGCAAATACATGAAGGAGGCGCGCAACATCCCGCCCGCGGTGGTCAAGTCCGGCCCGCTCCTGGAGAACGTCCACACCGGCAAGGACATCGACATCACCAGGATTCCGACGCCGCGCTGGCACGAGCACGACGGCGGCTACTACATCGGCACCGGCGACATGGTGATCATGCGCGATCCGGACACCGGCTGGATCAACTACGGCGCCTACCGGGTGCAGTCGCAGGGGCCGAACGTCGCGACCGTGATGTGCTCCAAGGGCAAGCACGGCGATCTCATCAAGCGCCGTTACCACGAGCGCGGCGAGCCGTGCCCGGTCGCGGTGGTGTGTGGCATGCACCCGGCGCTGTTCATGGTGGCGGGGCTCGAAATTCCCTACGGCAAGAATGAATACGACGTTGTCGGCGGCTTGATCGGCGAGCCGGTCGAGGTGATCGAGGGGCCGCGCACCGGCCTGCCGATTCCGGCCCATGCGGAGATCGCGTTCGAGGGCTTCGTCCATCCGGACGACCTGCTCGACGAAGGGCCGCTCGGCGAATGGACCGGCTACTACGCGGGCGGCCACAAGAAGGAGCCGGCGATCCGCATCGAGACCTTCATGCACCGCAACGATCCGGTGCTGCTCGGCGCCATCCCGGGCGTGCCGCCCGACGACGACTCGTTCTATCGCGGCACCTACCGCTCCGGCGCGGTCTGGAACCAGCTTGAAGCCGCCGGCGTGCCGGAGGTGAAAGGCGTGTGGGCGCATGCGGCGGGCGGCAGCCGGCTCTGGCTCACGGTCGCGATCAAGCAGCAGTATGGCGGCCACGCCAAGCAGGCCGGGCTGATCGCCTCGCAGTGCCACGCCGGCGCCTACGCCAACCGCTTCGTGGTGGTGGTCGACGACGACATCGATCCGGCCGACATGGACCAGGTGGTGTGGGCGATGTGCACGCGGTTTGATCCGCGGGAAGGACTTGAGACTTTGCGCGGCTGCTGGAGCACGGTGCTCGACCCGATGGCCTACGGCACCGACGATCCGCGCAACGCGCGGGTGGTGATCGACGCCTGCAAGCCGTGGAAGCGGCGCGACACCTTCCCGATCGTGGCGCGCTCCAGCCAGCGAACTCGACGCCCGCATCCGCGCCAAGTGGGCGCATGTGTTGCCGAAGACATAACTGCTTGCCGCTATCTGTCTTTGCCGCCCAGGGGCCCGGCGCTATAGATGATCGACGCCACAGAATTGGAGAAACACATGGCCGTCGCCGAATCCGCCTCGAAATCGCGCATGCAATATCGCGGGCTGCGCGGCTGGCTCGACCAGGTCGACAAGCTCGGCGAACTCAAGAAGGTCGACGGCGCGAGCTGGGACGTCGAGATGGGCGCGCTCACCCACATGCTCACCGAGAAGAGCGGCGGCACCGCGCCCGCGATCCTGTTCGACAATGTGCCCGGCTACCCCGCGGGCTACCGCACGCTTTACGGCCAGCTCTCGTCGGTGCGGCGCATCGCGCTGACGCTCGGCCTGCCGCTCGACTACGAGCGCAAGGCCGACATCGTGCAGAAGTATCACGCCCGCATGCAGGAGCTGAAGCCGCTGCCGCCGCGCTTCGTCAACGACGGGCCGATCTTCGAGAACGTCATGGAAGGCGACGCCATCGACGTGCTGAAATTTCCGGTGCCGCGCCACCACGAGAAGGACACCGCACGCTTCATCGGCACCGCCGACTGCGTGATGACGCAGGACCCCGACACCGGCTGGTTCAATCTCGGCGCCTATCGCTGCAGGTCTATGACGGCAAGACGGTCGGCTGCCAGATCACCGAGGGCAAGCACGGCCGCATCCATCGCGACAAGAACTTCGAGCGCGGCCAGCCGATGAAGGTCGTGATCCTGTGCGGCCAGGACCCGCTCTTGTTCATGCTGTCGTCGAGCCCGTTGCCGGAAGTGAGCGAGATCGATATCGCGGGCGGCTCTGCGCGGCGAGCCGATCGACGTCGTGCGCGGGCCGTTATACGGGCTTCCCGATCCCGGCCGACTGCGAGATCGCGATCGAAGGCGAGACCGTTCCCGGACAGGTGAAGCCCGAAGGGCCGTTCGGCGAATGGATGGGCTACTACTCCGACGACACCCAGGCGCGGCCCTACGTGAACGTGAAGACGGTGCTCTACCGCAACGACCCGATCCTCACCTGCGCGCCGCAGCACAAGCCGGTGGACGAGACCGGCCTGCTGAAGGGCATCGCGGGCGCGTCGCAGATCTGGCGCGCGCTCGATGCCTGCGGCGTCCCCGAAGTGCTCGGCGTCTGGAATCACGAAGCCGGACCGGCGACGCGCTTCACCGCCATCCAGATCAAGCAGCGCTATCCCGGCCATGCGCGGCAGGCGCTGCACATCGCGGCGGCCTGCCAGGGCGGCGCCTATGCGGGCAAGTGGACCGTGGTGGTCGACGAGGACATCGACGCCGGCGATCTCGATCAGGTGCTGTGGGCGATGTGCACCCGCTTCGATCCGCTCACCGACATCGACATGATCCAGAAGGCGTGGGCGTCGAAGCGCGATCCGCTGTTCCTGCCCGGCAACTTCAACAACCGGATCCTGATCGATGCCTGCATTCCGTACGACAAGAAGCTCAAGGGCACGTTCCCGGTCACGGTCGATGTCAGCGCCGACCTGCGCCGGCAGCTCCGCGCGAAGTTTCCCAAGCTTTTTCCGACGCAATAGCTCATTCCTATCCAATAGGACGAGCCCTCATGCTCCGAATCATCCGCAAACTCCGTTCATTCCCGCGTAAGCGGGAATCCAGCTCTTCGAGTTGCAAGCCTGGGTCCCCGCTTTCGCGGGGACGAACGGGAGAGAGCTTCACGTCGGCACCGGCATTTTGTCTTGCCGCCGTCGCGATGTTGGTTCTCATCCAACCCGCCGCCGCGCAAAGCGTCGAGGAGTTCTACAAGGGCAAGAACGTCAACCTGCTGATCGGATTTTCGGCGGGCGGCGGCTACGACCTCTATGCGCGGCATCTTGCGCGCTATATCGGCAAGCACATTCCCGGGTCACCCGACCATCATCCCGCAGAACATGGCGGGCGCCGGCAGCCTGCGCGCGGCGAGCTTCCTCTACGCGGCCGCGCCCAAGGACGGCAGCGTGTTCGGCACGTTCGCACGCACGACCGGCATCAATCCGCTGCTGGAGAGCGGCGCCACCTTCGACGGCACCAAGTTCTCCTGGATCGGCAGCGTGACCGACGACGTCTCCACCTGCGTCACCTGGCACACCTCGCCGGTGAAGACCTGGGCCGACTTTTTGGTGAAGCCGGTGACGCTCGGCGGCCAGGGCCCGAGTTCGGAGCCCGACATCTTTGCGCGGCTGTTCAAGAGCGTGTTCGGCGCGCCGGTGAAGCTCGTCGCCGGCTATCCGGGCACCAACGAAATCTCGCTCGCGATGGAGCGCGGCGAGGTCGACGGGCTGTGCGGCTTGTCCTGGAGCACGATCAAGACCCGTCACGCCGCCTGGTACCGCGACAAGAAGATCAACATCCTGGTGCAGTCGGCATTCCGCAAGGAACCTGAGCTTGGCGACGTTCCGCTGGTGATGGATATGACCAAGGATACGGAGAAGCTTCAGGTTCTGAAGCTGATTATCGCCGCCCAGCAGATGGCGCGGCCGTTCGCGGCGCCGCCCGGCATTCCGGCCGACCGCAAGGCTGCGCTGATCGCGGCGTTCGACGCCACCATGAAGGACCCGGAATTCCTGGCCGAAGCGCAGAAGATGAAGATCGACGTCAATCCGGTGACCGGCGCGGCGCTCGACAAGCTTCTGGCCGAGCTTTACGCCACGCCGAAGGACGTGGTCGCCAAGGCCGCCAAGGCGATCGCGAATTAGCAGCATGGTCGAGTTGTCAGATTTTCGTTTCTTCCGCCAGTCGAGCCGCATCTTACCCTCCCCCCGCGAAGCGGTGGGGAGGGTCGCGAGCGTAGCGAGCGGGGTGGGGGACGTTCGGCGAGTTCACGGACGCCCCCCACCCCCGACCCCTCCCCACCGCTTCGCGGGGGGAGGGGAGACCGCGCGGCATTGCCGATTCGCGCGACGCCATCGGAGCAGCGTCATGATCGGCGCGAGCTTGCCACGGCGTGAAGACCGGCCGCTGCTCACCGGCAAGGGCCGCTATCTCGACGACATCGCGCTGCCCGGCGTACTGCATGCCGCGTTCGTGCGCAGCCCGCATCCGCATGCGCTGATCCGTCAGATCGATGCGCGCGACGCGCTGGCGCTGCCCGGCGTGCACGCGGTGCTGACGCTCGACGATCTTGCGCCGGTGCTGGTCCAGCGCAGGATGCTGCGCCATTCCAATTCCGGCACGGCGCTCGACAAGCTGTGGTCGTTCGCGCTCGCCGATGGCGAGGCCTCCTACGTCGGCGAGACGATCGCGATCGTGGTCGCCGACAGCCGCTATCTCGCCGAGGACGCCGTTGCCACGGTCGCGGTCGACTACGACGTGCTCGACGCGGTGTCCGATTGCCGCCTCGCGGGCGTGCCCAACGCGCCCGCCGTTCGCCGCGAGCTTAACAGCAACATCATCGCCAATCTCAAGGTCGCGTTTGGCGATGCCGGTGCGGCCTTCGCCAAGGCCGCGCATGTCTTCCACGAGGACCTCTGGCAACATCGCGGCGCCGCCCATCCGATCGAGGGCCGCGGCATCCTCGCCGAATACCGCGCCAGTGACGACTCGATGATGGTGTGGGCCTCGACCCAGAAGGCGCACGATCTGTTCCAGTCACTGACCGCGCTGCTGGGCCTTGACGAAAGCCGGCTGCGCGTCGCGACGCCCGATGTCGGCGGTGGCTTCGGCCCGAAGCTCTGCGTCTATCCTGAGGACATTGCCGTGGTGGCGGCGGCGAAGCTGCTTGGACGCTCGATCAAGTGGGTGGAGGACCGCCGCGAGCATTTCAGCAACGCCGCGCAGGAACGCGACCAGTATTGGTCGCTCGACATCGCGGTCGATGCAGACGGCAAGGTGCTCGGCATCCGCGGCAGCCTGCTGCACGATCTCGGCGCCTACGCGCTGCAGGACGTGAACATCCCGTACAACTCGGCGTCGATGATGAGCGGGCCCTACATGGTGCCGGCGCTGGCGATGGACGTGAATGTTGCCGCGACCAACAAGTGTCCGGTGTCGTCAGTACGCGGCGCGGGCTACCCGCAGGCGGCGTTCGCGATGGAACGGCTGATGGACCGCGTCGCGCGCGAACTCAAGCTCGATCGCGCCGAAGTCCGCCGCCGCAATCTCATCCCGCCCGAGAAGATGCCCTACACCAAGCCGCTCAAGGCGCGCTCCGGCGCCTCGATGCAATACGACAGCGGCGACTATCCGGCCTGCCAGGCCGAGGTGCTGGCGGCCGCCGGATGGCATGACTTCCCGCAGCGCCAGGCGGCGGCGCGCGCGCAGGGCCGCTACATCGGCATCGGGCTCGCCAACGGCATCAAGGGCACCGGTCGCGGACCGTTCGAGTCCGGGCTGGTGCGGGTGTCGAACACCGGCCGCGTTACGGTCCACACCGGCGCGGCCGCGCTCGGCCAGGGCCTCGGCACGGTGCTGGCGCAGATCTGCGCCGGCGAACTCGGATTGAGGCCTGAAGACATCACCGTCGTGCCGGGCGACACCGGCGGCATCTCGCTTGGTCTCGGCGCGTTCGCGAGCCGCCAGACCGTGACGGCCGGCTCCTCCGTGCTGCTCGCCGCGCGCGCGGTTGCCGGCAAGGCAAAGAAGCTGGCGAGCCATGTGCTGGAAGCCGCGGAGCACGATCTCGAACTCGTAGACGGCGAGGTGCGTGTGGTCGGCGCGCCCGGCCTGTCGGTCAAGCTCGCCGAACTCTCCCGCATTCTCAAGGGCGCACCGGGCTACGGCTATCCGCCCGACGTCGAGCCGGGCCTCGAGGCCAACGTCAACTGGCGCACCGATGCGCTCGCCTATGCGAACGCCTGCCACGCCGCCGAGGTCGAGGTCGACATCGAGACCGGCGCGGTGCGCGTGATCAACTACGTGGCAATGCAGGACTCCGGCACGCTGATCAATCCGATGCTGGTCGAGGGCCAGGTGCAGGGCGGCATCGCGCACGGCCTCGGTAACGCGCTGCTGGAATGGATGGGCTACGACGAGAGCGGTCAACCGGTGACCACCACGTTTGCGGATTATCTCCTGCCGGGCGCGACCGAAGTGCCGATGATGACCACGCTGTTCAAACAGACGCCGTCGCCGCTCAATCCGCTCGGCGCCAAGGGCGCGGGCGAGGTCAGCACCATCCCGACCGCCGCCGCGATCATTTCGGCGATCGAGGATGCGCTGCAACCGTTCGGCGTCCGCATCGCGCAGACGCCGATCATGCCTGCGAAGCTGGTGGCGATGATCCGCGCCGGCGCGTGATCGCACTCTCATACTTGACGAGGGAACGTCTATCTTCGTTCGTTCCCGCGAAAGCGGGAACCCAGGGCCACCATTCGGTATAGGGGGCTGGGTCCCGCTTCGCGGGGACGAACGGAGATGTATCGGCCATCACCCGCGCGCGGCGCGCTCGCGGTCGGCGCGGCGGATCACCGCCATCGCATTTTCCGTGTTGAGCGCGAATGTCGAGAGAAACCGCGCCACCACGGCGAACTCCTCGCGCGAAATGTTGCGGAACAGGCAGTCGTTGACCTGGCGCAGCAGTGGATTGACGTCGCGGACCGCGGCTTCGCCGTGCGGCGTGAGCCGCACCAGCACGCCGCGCCGGTCTTGGGGGTTCGCGGATTTCGTCAGCAGGCCCTGCTCGATCAGCCGGCCAACCTCGGTGGTGACGTGCGTAGCGGCAAGCTGTGTATGGTCGGCGAGCGCGCGGACCGAGACGCCGTCGTGGCCCTGCCGGTAGGCGGTGCCGATCAGCACCAGGAACTGCGAGGCCGTGAGTCCGAGATGCCGCCCGAACGCCTCGCGGTACGACGTCAGCCGGCCGAAGGCATAGATCATCAGGTAGAGTGTCTCGCGGAACGCGACGTCGCTGCCGTCCGCCGACAGCATCGCCGGCAGCGTAACGGTCGCCGGCGGCGCGAATGCCTTGCCGCGCCGCTGCGGCTTGTCCCGCCCGCCGGAATGCGTCCGGGTCTTCGTCGTGTCCTGCGCCGCCATCGCCAATCCTCGAATCCATCCTGGATCGAAACTAATTGACCTTTGCTCCAAAATATAGCTACATAATGTAGCTATATACCGAAGGTATCAGGTGGAGGCCCGTGATGACCGTCCAAGCAGCAGAAGCGCAAACCGCCCGTCCGGCCGAATCCGGCGCGATGCGAACCGGCGCCGAGTATTTGCGGTCGCTCAACGACGGCCGGCAGGTGTTCGTCGACGGCGAAAAGGTCAAAGACGTCAGCACGCATCCGGCGTTCCGCGAGGCGGCGCGCTCGATCGCGCGGCTCTACGACATTGCGGCTGCGCCGGAAAACCGCGAACGCATGACCTTCACGTCGCCGAAAACGCATGCACCGGTTTGGCGCGCCTGGCAGATTCCGCACAATCACGCCGACCTGCGCGCGCGGCGGCTCTTTTCCGAGACCTGGGCGGAATCCACCTTCGGGCTGATGGGCCGCACGCCCGATCACGTCGCGGGCTTTTTTGCCGGCTACGCCGCGACGCCTTCCGTGCTCGCCAAAGGCGGGCAGAACTTCGCCGACAACGTCGTCGCCTATTACGAACACATGCGCGACAACCACGTCTACGCCAGCTACGCGATCGTGCCGCCGCAGATCGACCGCAGCAAGCCCGCGCACAAGCAGAGCGATCCGGCGCTCTATGCCGGCGTGGTGAAAGAGCGCGACGACGGCATCGTGATTTCGGGCGCGCAACAGCTCGCCACCGGCGCCGCAATCTCTGACGTCATCCACCTGAGTTGCATCCATCCGCTGCAGCCGGGCGACGAGAACTACGCCAACTGCCTCTGCGTGCCGGTCAACGCGCCGGGCGTGAAGCTCTACCCGCGCCGGCCGTTCGCGCTCAATGCTACCAGCTCGTTCGACTATCCACTGTCGAGCCGCTTTGACGAGACCGACAATTACGTGGTGTTCGACAACGTGTTCGTGCCCTGGGAGCACGTCTTCATCTACCGCAACCTCGAAGCCTCGCGCGACCAGTGGTGGCAGACGCCGTCGCATCTCTATGGCAATCATCAAGCGCAGACCCGTTACGTCACCAAGCTGCGCTTCATGGCGGGGCTGGCGCAGAAGCTCAACGAGACGACCGGCAACATCGCCAATCCGGCGGTGCAGGTCATGATGGGCGAGCTTGCCTCGATCGTCACGATCTACGAGGGACTATTGCTGTCGCACGAGGTGACCGCTCCGATCGACGCTGACGGCGTGCTGTGGCCGTCGAAGGCCACCCTCTACGCCGCGATGGCGCTGCAGTCGGAGTTCAACGGCCGCATGCTGGAGATGATCCGCGAACTCGCCGGCGGCGCGTTCTTCACGGTGCCGTCCTCGCTTGCCGATTTCGAGAACCCGCAGACCGCGCCCGACATCGAACGCTACATGCAGGGCGCCGGCACCTCCGCGAAAAGCCGCGTCGCGCTGTTGCGGCTGATCTGGGACTTCATCGGTTCGGAGTTCGGCAGCCGCCACCAGCAATACGAAAAATTCTACGGCGGCGCTTCGTTCCTGGTGAAGCAGAACGTGTTCCGCAACTACGACTTCAAGCGCGCCACCGGGCTGGTCGACAAGGCGCTGAGTTTGCCGCCCGTGAAGTAACGCTGTTGCGGACTTTGTGGGGATGGGGCGACGCGCAGCAAACCCATCGCCATTCTCCACGGAATGACTCCCGGATTTTATCGCGCTAGGATGGCCGGCATCCGGCTGGATCATCTCGCTTCGAGACTGTGGGGGCTCGCCGATCGCACTTTCGCCTTGGCGGCAAGGCGCGTAAGCTTGCGCAAAACAAAACATCGGGAGGCTATCCTTGACACCATTGCGTGCGGTCATCGTGCTCGCTCTCGCGGCGATCTCGTTCGCCACCGGCGCCCATGCTGATAATCCGTTTTTCAAGGGCAAGCGCCTGACCATCCTGATCAACTTCGCGGCGGGCGGACCGACCGACATTGAGGGGCGGCTATTCGCCAAGTATCTTGCCAAGCACATCGACGGTGCGCCGGGCATTGTCATCCAGAACATGGAGGGTGCCGGCGGCGTCGTCGGCGCGAAGTATCTGGGCGAAGTGGCGCCGCGCGACGGCACCATGGCGGGCTATTTCACCGGCACCGCCTTCATCTACGCGCTGGATCCGTCGCGCTTCCGCGTCGATTTCAAGAGCTACGCCTTCGTGGCGATGCAACCGGGAACAACGGTGCATTTCGCGCGTACCGACATCGAACCGGGGATGAAGCAGCCGACCGATATCATGAAGGCGAAAGGCCTCATCGTCGGCGGCCTCAGTGTCGACACGCCGAAGGACATCCGCCTGCGGCTCGCCATGGACATGCTGGGCATTCCGTTCAAATACGTCACCGGCTATCGCTCCAGCCCGTCGGCAAGGCTCGCGTTTCAGCGCGGCGAGATCAATTTTTTCTCGGAATCGCCGCCCAGCTACCGCGGCGTCGTCGAGCCCAGCATGGTGAAGACCGGGCAAGCCATTCCGATCTTCTACGACGCCGGCTTCGACGGCAAAGACTTCTTCGTGCCGGACGCCGTGAAAGGATTACCAATTCTGCAGTACCACGAGCTTTATCAAAAGCTCAAAGGCACCATGCCGTCGGGACAGTATTGGGAGATCTACAAGGCGATCATCAGCGCCGACGGGATCATCCAGCGCGTGATCGTCATGCCGCCCGGTGCGCCATCCGCGGCGGTCGAGGCGCTGCGCGCCGGCATCACGCGCGTCAACAGCGACAAGGCCTATGCGGAGGAAGCAAACAAAGCGTTCGGCTTCGTGCCGCTATGGCAAGCCTCGCCGGACACGCCGAAGATTGCTCAGGGCGCGCTCACCGTGAAGCCGGAAGTCAGGGCATTCCTGATCAACTACATGAAGAACCTGCCGGCGAGGTGACGACTGCTATCTCGTCGGGAATTCCGCGACAAATCCAATATCAATGCGAATGCAATCCGTAGTCTGAGCGATCCGAAAGGGTATCGTAAATCCTCAGACCGCAGGGCAGTCGCATCTGTTGATGCGGCGCTCGACCCGTTCTGCGAATGGGTGCGTTGTCCGTTATTCCACCACATGACTGGCACGGATGAGTGTCGACGTCGGTATGGTCACACTCAGCGCCTTCGCAGCCTTCAGATTGAGAGCAAGCTCGAATTCCGTCGGGAGCTGGACCGGGAGTTCGGTCGGTTTGGCGCCTTTCAGGATGCGACCGGCGTAGATGCCGACCTGACGATACGCCCACGAGAGGCTCGGTCCATAGCTCACGAGTCCACCCGCATCGACATAGACCGGCAGCGGATACATCGCCGGCAGCGCGAAGCGTCCGGCAAGCGCAACGATGAGTGTTCGGCGTGCGGTAAAGAAGGAATCGGCGCTGACAAGCAGCGCGCCAGTATGATTTTGCGCGGCCTGTTGAAAGGCTGTTTCCAAATCGCTTTCTGTTCTTGCCTCGAACACGCGAAACTTGAGATCGAACTGGTGTGCGGCTTTCCGCGATTCGTCGATTTCGATGTCGGTCGTTACCGAGCCGGGGTTCACCAGGATGGCGACGTTGTCGATCCGCGGCAGCAAATCTTTCAGCAGTTCCAGCCGCTTTATCGCCAGTTCGGTCGTGAAGATATTGACGCCCGTGGCATTGCCTCCGGGCGCGTTGAAGCTTTCGACAAGACCAAGCTTGACGGGATCAAAGCCTACGACGAAGACAATCGGGATCGATGTCGTGGCCCTTTTGGCCGCTTGCGCTGAGACCACGCCGCCGGTCGCGACAATCAGCTTGACGCCACGCTGCACCAAGTCTGCCGCCAGCTTCGGCAGATCTTCGTAGCGTCCCTCGGCCCAACGGTCTTCGATCTGGACGTTGTTACCGTGAAGGAAGCCCTGTTGCTGCAGGCCTTCACGAAATGCACCTGTCAGGCCAGCAAACGCGCGCGGCGAACCGCTGTTTAGAAATCCGACGATGGGCATGGCGGGTTGCTGAGCGCGGGCCGCCAGCGGCCAGGCCGCGGCTCCACCTAGGATTTTCAGAAAGCCGCGCCGGATCATGGGAGCGCCAAGTGTTATCGGTCAGAAGAGAAAGCCGTTGGCCGCATTATAGTCGATCGGGACCGGATTGACATGGGGTTGGAGCCTGCCGGGTCGAACTGATTGACTCTAGGCGAAAATGCTGGACGAAACTTGCGCCCTTGCAAATTTTGGCGTCAGATCATTCGCCCAGATATTGCACCAAGGTCAGCATTTGGCCGGTAGCGCTCAAGCGAATTTAATTTTATTTTTACCGCTCGGCGCTGGCGCGCCTTTGATGCAGATCATCCCTCGCGGCGCTTTTCGCCATCGGCGAGCTGTGACGACGCGCAACCGCGGAGGTGATCCGGTCGACGTCCGTGTACGATGTAAATGGCTTGGTGACGGCGCTGCAAATTGCTGACCTCTATGCTGGACGCCGGCCGAACTTCGATTCTTATTGTACCTTGCTGCAGATGTAGTATGCTTTTAGTTGTATCGGCTTGTTCCGGAGACTGTGGGGACCCTGATCCCCTGCCCAAGAGCAACGACGGAGAGCAACCGGCGGGCCTCGCCGGTGACCCCAAGAAGAAATTTCCAAGAGTCTGTGCGGCGAGCCCGCACGGTGAGCCTGCACGGTGAACGCAACCCTCAATAGGAGGCACGGCCAATGCCTGAGATTCACCCGAAGATGACACGCGCCAAACTGAAGACCGGAGCACGCAAGACATCGCTCGGCAAAGGACGCACGCCGCTACCCGGCGTGAAGACCGACGCCAAGCACGTTCAGGCTACCGACAAGTGCGGCTACAAGGCCAACCGCGACCTCGCCGCGATGATCGCCAAAGCGATGCGCGCGAAGAAGAACAGCGACAAGAACGGCTCACACTTCGTGCTGGGCTGGCGGCTCTATCCGAACAAGGAGCATCCGCGCTGGAACGACAAGGATGTGCACTCGTGCGGATGCGGGTGTGGGTGCAGCGCGTAAGAAATTCGGCGCCTGCTTTTTTCCGAATCTCGTACACATCATCAGAGAAATAGAGGGTCACTTCGATGCCTCGTCCCGTCATAACCCGATTAAACGATGACAAGATTACTCAGAACACCGCTGGTCCTCGCGTAATCCACGGCGAGCACCTCACTAACAAATGCTTTGCAAAGGTTGACCGCACTCATCGACCTATTTGCACCCCGTCCCTGGACCAGCTAACGCTGACAATGGCTATTACGGCTGAAATGACCGGCGTTTTGGGTAGCATGGACGTGGAGGTTTTTGACGCAGACGAGGGGCCCGCTGAAACGGTATTAAGTTTGACGGTCGAACCTCCGCGTGCGGCGAGGGCGGTGGAGGCGGCAGCAGCCGTAGCGGCCCCCCCAAGGATTGGAATTCTCTCAAGCATTGAATTCACGAATAGGCCGGTCGAACGCGCATTCCGATTGGGACTTGGTCATGCTTGGGAGTTCGTACCCGAAGTCGACATCGGCTACGATCGTGGCTTACTGGAAGCTGCGGCTGACAGGCTTTTGGCATTAAATCCGAAGCCTAATCTAATCGTTAGTTTCGGAGGGAATATCGTCGCACGAGTTCTTGCTTCAAAGGCCACTGCCGACGGTACGAAGTTCATGTGTGTTTTGGGCGACCTGACCCCCGAGATATCCGAGTCACCATGGGCCTGCGGAGGTATCAATCTGGATACTGTAGCGCGGAATGCCGAGAGATTTAATTATCTCACTCGTGAGCTGAATATACCAGCAAGCCAGATTTGTTTCTTGTCGAACCCGTCCTCAGCAATGGCTCATGCGGAGCAAAGGCAGTGGTTGGAAATAAATCCACCGGGAAGACTTTTCCTGCTTGACACCGCGGACTACTCAACCGCCGGGAAGGTCGACCGCAACCGGTTTAGAGAAGCTCTTAGAGATACATTCCGGGAATTTGCTCGTGACGGTGCCTGTTCTGTGATGCTTGTTAGTGCCGACCCGCTTTTCCAACAATTCAAAGATGAACTCATCGCTGCTGCCAATCTAATACACAAGAAGGTTTGCTACCCATTGCAAGCCTATGGAAACAAAGGAGGGGGTGCTCAACCGGCGTCGGGACGACACTCCCTACATGGACCTAAACTTGCGAGGGAGTGTTTCTTTCTAGGGCGGGACGCGGCTACGGTTGTCGTCGGTTCTACTGCTATGCAACCAAGACGGTTACCGTTTCGGGTGCCGCAGATGTTTCTCGATGCAGTTGACGACGAAAGCTGATCTTTACCCTGGTGGCGTTGCCCATAAGTTTCGGTTCCTACAACGCGTAGCGCGCAATGAGAGTAGCGCATTGCGCCTGCCAATCTGGATCACGTTGGCGGAAGCCGCGCCGAGCGCGAAGGGCGCAGCGGCCATTTGACATAACGGCGAGCGTCGACGCCGTTAGCGAGAAGTGACTCGATCCCTTGATGGGGCGAGATGGTATCCGTTGATGGGGCGAGATGGTCAGAAGCGCTTCGCGTCGGCGCGGCGCGCTTGAAAGTGATCGTCGTGACAGGGCTCCCCGCTATCGTTCGTGAATCTTCTTTGCGGGCGATGCAGCGCCACGCAGAGCCCGCTCGGCATTTAGATCGCCCGCGAAAATTCGCTTTCGCGGACGCGGTTGGATTGCATTTCTCATTCGTTCATGTCGCGGGAGCCGGCATGCGGAACTGATTGGGCGGCGAAGCCCTCTGATATGCCGGCCGGCCCGTGATCCGCGCGACCCAGTCTTTTACCGCCGGCAAGCTATCCCACAAATCCGACATGTTGAGGCGTTGTATCCTGTCGATCGCAGGCGCGGCGGCGATATCGGCAAGCGAATACGTCGCTCCAGCGAGCCAGGGACCTGTCGCCGTCAATTCCTTGTCCATCTTCGTTAAAGTAGCGCGCAGAGATTTCCGCGATTGATCGATCGCCTTCGGATCGGGCGGATCCAGAAACATCTTCTTCAGTGTCGGGATCAAATGCGGTCGCGGATGGCCCGACAACAGGCGGTCGAGATCGGCCTCGGAATATCGCGCGAACGCTTGCTTCATCATCAGGTTCAGCGAAGCCGGCCGCACCGCCGTGAACAGTTCATCTTCCTCAATCTTGACCCAATAGCGCATGCGCGCCCGCGCCAGTGGGTCCGCCGGCCGCAAACCCGGTTCGGGATAGCGATCGTCAAGAAATTCGTTGATGATTGAGGATTCCGGAATGAGGCTGCCGCCGTGAACCAATGTCGGGACGACTGCTTTCCTGTTCACCGCCAAGTAGGCCGGCGTGAGGTTTTCGAAGGCCATCAGATCGACGTAGTGCCCGGTCCACGGCAGCCCCTTTTCCTCAAGGCAGATGCGGACCTTGAACGAGCAGAACGAATCCCAGAAGTGAAAAAGCTCGATGCGAGCCACGAGGAATACCTGTTGCAACCGCGCGCCCAGCAATAATATACACGAAGTATTAAAATGCAATCGCTACGAAAGGACGGCCTCGATGAGCGACAGCCCCCCGATTCTTCTCGATATCGTCGATGGCGTGGCCACGATCACGATCAACCGGCCGGAAGCGAAGAATTCCCTCAACATCGAAGCGTTGGCCGCGCTGTTTACGGCGCTCGGCACCTGCGAGGACCGCAGCGATGTTGGAGCGGTGGTACTGACCGGCAAAGGCGATGCTTTCTGCGCCGGTGTCAACTTGAAAGGCTACAACCTCGACGACCGCGAAGAACTGCGCGCCGGTTTCCGCGAGGTCGCGATGTGGTGGCATCAGATGCTGCATCGAATTGTCCGGCTGCCAAAGCCGGTGCTGGCCGCGGTGAACGGGATCGCGGTCGGCGGCGGGCTCGGGATCGTGCTGGCGAGCGACATAGCGGTGTGCAACGAGAACGCTAAATTTTTCGCCTCATGGATGGCGAACGGCGTCGCCAATGACGGTGGATCGAGCTATTCGCTGGCCAGGATCGTCGGATTTCGCCGTGCAATGGAGTTGATGCTGACCAACCGCACGCTCACGGCCGCCGAAGCAGTCGAGTGGGAAATCTGCAACCGCATGTATAAGAACGACGAGTTCGCCAGCAACGTCGCCAAGATCGCCAAGCAACTCGCCGACGGACCGACGCACCTGCAGGCCTACGTCAAGGAAACGTTCCACGAAGGCTGGCGCCGCTCGCTTGAGGAATGCACCGAGTACGAGTGCCAGAACATCCTTAAATCGCTGGAACATCCTTATGCCGCGCAGCGGCTCGGTGAGTTCAAGCGCGGCCGACGTAATAATCCGCTGATGATCGATTTGATGTGAGCCCGCCGCCGGGCCTCATGCGCGGGACGTGGTCAGCACGATCTTGCCGATGACTTTGCGGGCAACGATCAGGTCCATGGCCTTGTGAATATTATCGAGGGGATAGGTCGCCATGATTTCAGGCTTGATCTGCCCTTCCTCGTACATCTGGAAGAGGTCGGCCACGGCGGCGTCCATCACCTTCGGTTCCATCTTGAAATGGATGTCGAGCGGAGCGCCGACAATTGAGATGTTCTTCAGCAGGACATAGTGGCCTTTCACCTCAGGAATGCGCCCGGAGGCGAAGCCGATAATGACCATGCGTCCGGCATACGCGAGCGCACGGAGTGCGGCGTCGAAGACGTCGCCGCCGACCGGATCGAAGACGACGTCGACGCCGCGATCGTTGGTCAAGGCGAAGACCTGCTGCCGCAAGCTTTCGCGCAGATCCGGCATGGTGAGATCGACGATGGCCTCGGCACCGCTCGCGAGTGCCACCTTTCCTTTTTCCTCCGAGGTCACGCCGGCGAGCACGCGGGCGCCTTTGGCGCGTGCGATTTGAACGGCGGCGAGCCCGACGCCGCCAGAGGCGCCGGTCACCAGCGCGGTGTCGCCGTGCTTGATCGGGCCGCGGATCACCACCGCCACGTAAGCCGTATTGTAGATGGTGACCATGCCGGCGCCGGTCACGAAATCCATGGCATCCGGCATCCGGAAGCACCTCGTCTCGGGCGCCGCCAGCCGTTCGGCGAACGCGCCGGTCGTGACCTGCGCGATGACGCGATCGCCTGTCTTGACGCGCGTGACCTTCGGACCGGTCGCAAGCACGATGCCTGAAGCATCGCGACCCGGCACGAAGGGCCGGTCGGGACGGGTCTGATACTTGCCCTGCAGCATGAGGGTATCGGGAAAGTTCAATCCGATCGCCTTGACGTCGATCAGCACGTCGTGGTCGCCGATCTTCGGATCGGCCCAATCCTCAACCCGATGGGACGGCAGCGGACCGAATTCATGAACCACCAGAGCGCGCATCTCGATCTCCTACTTTCGGGCCGGCGGGGCCCGCATTTCCTTGGCGGCTTCGAGAGCCGCATCGACGATTTCCGCATAGCCGGTGCAACGGCAGAGATTTCCGCTCAGCGCCATGCGGATATCCGCTTCCGTCGGATCGGCGTGCTGCTCCAGATAGTCCGCCAGTGTCATTAGGAAACCCGGCGTGCAGTACCCGCATTGAAGTGCAAAGTTGCGATGGAACGCCAATTGCAGGGTGGACAGCGAGCCGTCCTTCGCTGCGAGGCCTTCGATCGTTTCGATGCGCTTGCCCTCAGCCTGCGCGGCGAGCATCAAACAGCCTCGCACTGCCTTGCCGTCGACGCGGATGGTGCAAGCGCCGCAGATACCGTGCTCGCAGCCGACGTGCGTTCCTGTGGCGCCAATTTCGTGGCGGATGAAGTCCGTAAGCAGCATGCGTGGCTCGGCGAAGCCCTCGACCGGCTCGCCGTTGAGCGTGAAGCGAACGCGATGGCGCTCGCCCTGTTTCATGAGCCGCATCGTTGCGCCTCCTTGATCACCTGCCGTCCAAGCCGGCGAACCATCTCGCGGCGGTATCGTGCAGTCGCATGGATGTCGTCACTGCCTCCCAGCTCCCAGGCGAAGTCGTTGAGGGCGTCGGACAGCTCAATATCATCGAGGACGTTCCACTCACGGACTGTCGGCTTGTCGGCGACGCCGCCGACGCCAAGCTTGATCTTGCCGCCGCCTGCCACTGCCGCCAGCGCGACGATGGCAAAATCGCCGTGACGGCGTGAAATCTCCCGGAATGCGTAACCGAAGCCCGGACGGCTCACCGGATAGCGCGCGGCCACCATCAGTTCTTCGGATTGCCTGGCAGTGGAGAGCAGCCCGAGCTGAAAATCTGCGGCTCCGACCACACGCTGCTTGCGGCGCGACCGCAGCACAACGTCGCCACCCAGGGTGGCCAGACAGAGCGGCAGCTCAGAGCTCGGATCGGCGTGACAGAGCGAGCCGCAGACGGTGCCGCGATGGCGTGTCTGGAAATGGCCGATATGCGGGAGCGCCGCGGCGACGAGCGGCAACTTTTTGGCAATTCCCGGCCACGCCTCCAGTTCGGCCTGCGTTGTGGTGGCGCCGATCTCGACGTGGCTCGCACTCTCCTTGATATAGCGCAGGGGGTCGAGCCCCGCGATGTCAACAAGCATCGATGGCCGGGTGAGGCGCATGTTGAGCATCGCCATCAGCGACTGTCCGCCGGCGATGACACGTGCCTCTTCGCCGTGCTCTGCCAGCAGGGCCAGCGCCTCATCCGGCGTGTCGCAATAGGCATAGTCGAAGCTGGCTGGTTTCATCGCCCCGCTCCAAAGAATCGTGCAATGCGCCGGAACCGCGAAGACTCTGGCAAAGCGTTTGATCCGCCGCCAAGCGAGATCGCGAAGCGCCGGAAAAACTCGCCAATCAGAGCACGCGCCGCCCCGTCGATCATGCGGCCGCCGATCATCGCAACACGCCCGGTGAGATGAATGTCGTAGCGGTAATCGATACGACAGCCGCCCTGGAGCGGCGACAGTGTCAAGCGGCCTTCGCCCGACGCTGCGCCAAGCGCGCCGGAGAGGTCGCCCCGAAGGACGGCCGATCGCGGTTCGTCGAGTTCGAACAGCCCGACCTTCGCATCGAAGCTGCCGCGTACCGGACCGACGCCAAGCACGACAGACGCCGCATACTGATTGGCGCCGGTGCGGGTGAGGCTGCGGCAGCCGGGAATGGCTTGTCGCAACTTGTCTTCGCTCAGTAACGCCGACCAGGCAGTGGCCGGGTCACTTTGCACCATGACTGATCCGCTGCCGTGAAGGCCGGCGCCTTGGGTCGCGAGCCGCGCCGGACCCGCTCGTGGCGGGGTTTCGTCATCCGCGAGCCATTCCAGGACCCGTGCCGGCCGCAGCGGCACCATGATGTCGCCGCGCCCGAGTGCATCGGCGACGGCGTTGGCCAGGCAGACCGGCGTGCTGTACTGGTTGCCTTCCGCGATGCCTTTGGCCCCAAGCCGCGTGAACGGCGACGGCGATGCAACGGGGTGCAGCAGGTCGAGCTTCGGCATCTCTGCCGCGCTGGCGACGAGATAGTCGGCGAAGGTCCCGGACAGGAAGCTGCCGTCCTCGCCATAGACGAATTCCTCGTAAAGCGACGCGCCAATGGCGGCGGCAAACGAGCCGTGGATCTGTCCATCTGCAAGTCCGGGATTGAGAATGGTTCCGCAATCGTGGCTGGTGACGTACTTGTCGACCCGGATCTGGCCAGTGTCGCGGTCGATCTCGATCCCGCAGAAATCGAACCCGAACCCGTAGGCGAGGGACGTGTTGATCTCGTCCTGCGCGGTGGTCGGCGTCAGTTCCGGCGCGCTCCAGGTCACGCTCTCGCGCAGCGCGGGCGCCATGCCATCCGGCAGGCTCGCCGGCGACCAGTGCGCCTGGCCGGCCACGCGATGCAGACTGATGGCGTTGTCGGGATTGTCGCGGGCGAAGACCTTGCCGCCGGCGAACTCGATCTTTTCCGGCGGCACGTTGAGCGAAGGCGCTGCAATGCGGGCAAGCTTCTCGCGCAGCCGGACCGCGGCGAGATGCGTTGCGCTCACCGTCGCCGGCGCGAACCGGCACGAATAATTGCCGGCGGCGATCGACCAGCCGTCCTTCTGAGTGTCGATTTCGAGATTGACCACGACGTCCGCGATCCGCAGGCCGAACTGGTCGGCAACGATTTGCGCGAGCGCGGTCTGATGGCCCTGACCCTGCGGCACTGAATTGGCGACGACGCTGACCGCGCCGAGCGGATCGATGTTGATGGTCGCCGCCGCGACAGCGCCGTCCTTCTGGCCGGAGCGCTCGCGCTCGATCCCCGTTTTCAGTGTCGATATGTAGCCCATGTTGGATTGGCTCGGCTCGACGCAGACCGAATAGCCGATACCGTAGAGCTTGCCCTCGCGCCGTGCGCGGTCGCGCCTCGCCTTGAGTTCGTCGAGCGCGCCTTTTTGCACGGTGTCCTCGACGACCCGCTGGTAATCGCCGGAATCGATCAGCGCACCTGCCGGCGCACGATAGGGAAACGACCCCGCCGGAATGAGATTGCGGCGGATGAGATCGAGCGGATCGACGTTCAATTCGGTCGCGATCGTGTGCATCATCCGCTCGATCGCGAAGTAGAGCTGCGGTCCACCGAAGCCGCGAACCGCTCCGGTCGGGCATTTGTTCGTGACGATGATGTGGTTAAAGACGTCGACGCTGCCGATGCGGTAGGCGTTGGTGGACAGTCCGTGCATCCGATAGATCGGTGCCGGCATTGGTGCGCGCAGGTAGGCGCCGTGGTCGTCCCAATGGGTCAGGCGCAACGCGCTGACGACGCCATCGTCGTCGTAGGCGGCCTGAATACGCGTGACACGATTCGGCGCCGCGCTCGACGCCGAGAGATGTTCGAGCCGGTCTTCGATCCATTTTACGGGGCGGCCGGCCAGCCTCGAGCAGATGCAGAGCACGACGATATAGGGAAACAGCGCGAGCTTCGATCCGAAGCTGCCGCCGGAATTCGCCGGGCTGCGATGACGCAGCCGGCTTCCAGGTATGCGCAAGGCGCGTGCCATCACCGGATGAAGCGAAAACGGACCCTGGAAGTTCGACAGCACGTCGTAACCGCCGCCATCGGGAAGGTGCTCGGCGATGACCGCATAGCCCTCGATCGGCGTGATTGAGTTGCGCGGGTAGGTGATCGAGATCTCGCTTTGCCGCTTGGCCAGCGCGAACGCCTTGTCGGTGTTGCCATGCCGGAACTCACGGTAGGAGACGACGTTCGAGCCGACATCGGGATGCAGAACCGGCGCATCGGCGCCGGCGGCCATGACTGGATCGACCACCGCCGGAAGCGGCCGGTACTCAACCCGGATATGGTCGAGCGCGTCTTCGGCAAGGTAGCGGGTTGCCGCACATACGACAGCAACCGGCTCGCCGACATAGCGCGCGCGGTCCACCGCGATGCCGTAATAGCGCATCGCCGTGGCAAAACCGACGATCAGCGGATCAGTCAGTGAGGCGACGTCCCGGCCGGTCACCACCGCTTGCACGCCGGGGCACGCCAAAGCGTCACGCGTGTCGACGGAGACGATCTCGGCATGGGGGTGAGGCGAGCGCAGAAACGCGACATGCAGCGTTCCCGGCTTGGTCGCCAGATCGTCGATGAATTGTCCGCGCCCGCGCAGCAGGGGCGGATTCTCGACGCGCAGGACGCGCTCACCGACATAAACCCTGCGAGTTTCCGACGCCGTGGAAGCGCCCGGCTCGGCAAGATCGGACCGTTTATGCAGCATCTATCAGATCAACCGACCCACCTGCGGGCACCCATCAGAACCGGCGGCGAAGCGCGGAATCAACACGTCTTGACCTGCTGCCACGCTTGCGGCATCTCTTAATATACTCGTTGTATAAAACTAGCAACCTGGGATCTTTCGCGGTGAGCTGGCTGGTAGGCGTCGACGTCGGCGGCACATTTACGGACTTTTTTGCCTACGACCCACACGCGCGCATCACGCGCCTGTTCAAGATCCCCTCGACGCCGCACAACCCGGCGGCGGCGATCGCCGACGGCTTGCGCGAGATGTGCGAGAGCTTCGGGATCGATACCAAAGACATCTCTCGCCTGTGCCACGGGACGACCGTAGCGACCAATGCGCTGATCCAGCGCAAGGGCGCCAGCGTCGCAGTGATCACCACCCGAGGGTTCCGGGACCTTCTTGAAATCGGCCGCCAGACCCGCCCGCACTTATATTCTTTTCAACTCGACAATCCTGAACCACTCGTTCCGCGTGAGCGCCGGTTCGAAATCGCCGAACGAATCACGGACGGCCCAAAGGTTCTGGTCCCGCTCGATGAACCGAGCTTGCAGCAGGCGGTTGCGGCGGTGAAAGCATCCGGCGCGGAAGCTTGTGCGGTGTGCCTGCTATTTTCGTTTATGGACGATGCACACGAGCGCAAGGTCGGCGAGGCGCTCGCGCACGGCACAAATGGGATGATGATTTCGCTGTCCTCGGAAGTGCAACCTGAGTTCCGCGAATACGAGCGGTTCTCGACCGCCGTGCTCAACGCCTATCTGCAGCCGGTCATGGGCCGGTATTTGTCTTATCTCGAGAAGCGGCTTACCGAGGACGCTCCCGCTGCGAAAGTCGGCATCTACCAGAGCAGTGGTGGCCTGATGTCGATCGACACCGCGCGCCGTTTTCCGGTACGGACGGCATTGTCGGGGCCGGCGGCTGGCGCAGTCGGCGGCATTCAGAGCGCCCGGTCGGCCAAGCAACCGAATATCATCACGCTTGATATGGGAGGCACTAGCGCCGACGTCGCCTTGATCCGCAACTATGAGTTCGGCCTCAGCTTCGATCGGGCAGTGGCTGGGTTTCCGGTCCGGCTGCCGATGGTCGACATCCATACGGTGGGTGCGGGCGGCGGCTCGATCGCCTGGTTCGACCGCGACGATCTGCTGAAGGTCGGCCCCTTGAGCGCCGGCGCGCATCCCGGCCCCGCCTGTTACGGAAAAGGCGGAACCGAAGCGACGGTGACGGATGCCAATCTCGTGCTGGGCCGCCTCTCGGCGAAAGGCCTGATTGGTGGGCGCATGCCGCTCGATCCGGAGGCAGCGCGCGTCGCGATCAAGCCGATTGCCGAGCGCCTTGGCTTCACCATCCAGCGGACCGCGCTGGGCATCATCGAAATCGTAGCGGCCAACATGGTGCGTGCCATCCGGACGGTTTCGGTCGAGCGCGGCCACGATCCGCGCCACTACTGCCTGCTGCCGTTCGGTGGCGCGGGCCCGCTGCACGGGAGCGAAGTCGCCCGGGCGCTCAGCATTTCGCAATTCGTAGTACCGGCTGCGCCTGGAATCCTGTGCGCTCAGGGGCTGATCGCATCTGACCTCAAGCACGACATCGTTCGCTCCGTGCGCGTTCGGCTGGAGCAAGACAATCTCACCCGGCTGCGCGACATCCTCGAACGCCTGAAGGTCGACGCAGATGCCTGGTTCGCGGTCGAGTCGGTCGCCCCGGCCGACCGCAGGATAAGCGTGTCGCTGGACATGCGCTATGTCGGACAGAATTTCGAACTGGCCGTGCCGGGTGGCGTCGCCGCCGGGGGGCGGCTCCCCGACTTCGGCAACGCTGCCAAGCTCCGCACGCGGTTCTTTGCCGTGCACGACCAATACTACGGCTTCCACAGCGATACGGATCCGATCGAGTTGATCAACGTGCGCCTGACCGCGAGCGCGGTGCTGACCCGGATCGCGTCACCGAAAGTCGAACGCAAAACATCGACGCGGCCCAAGGCCAGCGACCACCGGCGCGTCTGGTTCACCCGCGCGAGGCCGTTGAACGTGCCGGTCTATGTCCGGGCCGAACTGCGCCCCGGCCAGAGCATTGCGGGGCCGGCCATCGTCGAGCAATTCGATTCGACGACCGTGCTTTATCCCGGCGACAAACTGCGCGTCGACGAGGCCGGCAACCTGCATGTGAAGGTTCCATCATGAAGCGGCGAAAGACGATTGATCCCATCACCGTCGAAATCATCGCCAACGGCCTGCGGTCCATTTCGGACGAGACCTTCATTGCGTTGATGAAGAGCGCGTACTCGACCAACATCAAGGAGCGGCGCGATCATTCGACCGCGATTTGCGATGCTGACGGCCGCCTGATCACGCAGGCGGAGGCCTCGTTGCCCATTCACATCGCTTCCATGACCGGCCTGATGCAGAAGCTGATCACGGAGTTCGCCGGTGACATCCGCGAAGGCGATATCTTCATCGCCAACGATCCGCACGTCGCGGGCGGCACTCACCTGCCCGACATCAACATGGCCGCACCGGTGTTCCATCGAGGTACGCTCGTTGGCTTCATCTGCAACATCGCGCATCATGCTGATGTTGGCGGGATGGTGCCGGGCAGCATGGCCGGCGGGATGTCTGAAATCTATCAGGAAGGCTTGCGTCTGCCCGTAATCAAGCTCTTTCGCAGCGGCAAGTTACAAGAGGACCTGCTCAAGCTCATTCTGCTCAATGTTCGGGTGCCGCAGGAGCGCCGCGGCGATTATTTCGCGCAGGTCGCCGCCTGCCGCTTGGGTGAGCGGCGGCTGCACGAAATATTCAATGCTTACAAGACCCAGACCATGCTTGCGACGTTTGACGCAGATCATCGAACGCACCGCCAGCCGAATGCGGGCCGCGGTCGCGACCATTCCGTCGGGGTCGTATTCGTTCTCCGACGTGATGGATGACGACGGCATGGGTACGCTGGATATCCCGATCAAGGTGCGTATCGATGTTACCAACGACGGCCGCGTCCGTTTCGATTTTGCCGGCACATCGAAGCAGGTGACCGGCAACATCAATGTCACGATCAACGCGACGCAGGCTGCGGTCTGCTACACGCTGAAAGCTCTGCTCGATCCCGATATGCCGAACAACCAGGGCATGCTCGATCTGCCCGAGATTGTCGCGGAACCTGGCTCGCTGCTGAACGCCACATTTCCCGCGCCGGTCGCCGCCCGCGCCAACACCTGCCAGCGCATCGTCGATGTGATCATCGGCGCGCTGGCGGCCGCGCTGCCGGCCCAAGTCGTCGGCGCGGCGAACGGCGCAAACACGACCGCGGTATTTTCCGGTATCGACCCGCGCACCAAGGCGCATTACGTTTATCTGGAGACGCTAGGTGGCGGATTCGGCGGCCGGGCCGAGAAGGACGGTACCGATGGCGTGCAGGTGCACATCACCAATACGTCCAATCTGCCCGTTGAATCGATCGAGATGGAGTATCCGCTTCTGGTCGAGAGCTATGGCCTGATCGACAACTCGGGCGGCCCCGGCCAGTTTCGCGGCGGTATGGGCTTGCGCCGCGCCATCCGTCCGGTCGACCACGCGTGCATGTTCAGCGGCGCTATCGAACGCTCCACCCATCGACCATGGGGCATCTTCGGCGGCGGCGACGGCGCCTCGGGGCACTTTCTGCATGTTACGGCTGAAGGCAGCGAACAGATACTCACGACCAAGCCTTCCGGCATCCAGGTGCGCAAGGGCGAGACGATCGTCATTGAATCGCCCGGAGCCGGCGGTTACGGCCCGCCGTCCGAACGAAGCAGCCAGGCCCTTGGCACCGATCGCAGGAGCGGAAAATTCACCCGGGACTACGTCGAACGCTGGTATGACGTTCCGCGTGCGGCCGAGTAACAAGACGCCTTCCCACCGCTCACCGATCAAGACCCCGTCCCTGTGGAATTTCAACTCCCCGAGCCGCTCGCGATCCTCAATCTGCCGATGTCCGATGGCGCGGTCATTCGCGTGCGCCGCCACGGAAACGCCGCCGGGCCCCGGCTGATGATGTCACACGGCAATGGTTTTGCGATCGATGCCTATTATCCGCTCTGGGGTCGCTTTCTGCGCGACTGCGATGTCATCGTCTACGACCAGCGCAATCATGGCTGGAACTCCCGGTCCGATGCCGAGAACCACACGCAGGCCCAGATGGCGGACGACATGGAAACCATCTGGCGCGCGGTCGAATCGGAATTCGGGAAGCGTAAGACCGCGGGTGCCTTTCATTCTCTCTCGACTACCGTCAGTCTAATCCACGCGTTGAAGTTCGGAGCGAGATGGGACCGGTTAATCCTGTTCGATCCGCCGCTCGCTCCGCCGCCTAGCCACGCGCTTCATTCGACCGCGCGCAACTTCGAATTTGCGTTGAGCGCCTGGTCGAATCAGCGGCGCGAAACATTCGAAAGCGTTGATGCGCTGGCCAGTTACTTCAAGGGCACACGTCGCATGAGCCGATGGGTTCCAGGTGCCGCCGAATTGATGGCGAGTGCGATCACGCGGCCGACCGTCGAAGGGCAGGTCGCACTGGTCTGCCCACCCGCGTTCGAGGCCGATATCTATTTGCAGAATTCAAATTCACCGGCTTGGACGGCATTGCCGTCTTCCGCAGAGCGATTGTTCGTTATCAGCAGCGACTACGACGCGCCGGATGCCGATCCGCCTGGCCTCGTCAGCAAAGCTCTACATGCCGAATTCGGCATTGCTGTCGTGCCGGTAAAGGGCGCCGGTCATCTCCTGCAAATTGAGCAGCCGGATGAAGTCGAGCGCATCATGCGCTGGCATCTCAATGCGTGCGGCTTCGGCCTCGCTGACCCGGGTTAGCGGCTTGCTCCGAGCGCGACGCCGTCGGCGAGATTGCTGTTCAGGTAGCGGTTGATCCGCTCGCGGAAGAGCTCGGTGTGAATGCGGGCAAGCGTCTCGGCCTCGTCGGCATTCTTGTTCTCGACGGCGTCGATCATCAGGTCATGCTGGCGCACGACCTCCATGTAATAGCCCTCGTGCGCCTCGTCGGTGCGCGGCGCAGAGGCGAATGCGGTGCGCGCCAGCCGCAGGCTCACTGTCAGCAGCGACGAATAGAGGCTTTCAAAATATCGGTTGCCGCAGGTGCGCCCGATAATCATATGAAACTGCTTGTTGGCTTCGCCCATACGGTCGAAGTCGCCGTTCTTAGCGGCATCGAAGAACTGCGCGTTCATCAGGCGCAACTCCGCGACGTCCTCGGGCGTGCGGCGCTCCGCCGCCCAGCGGATGGTCGCGCGCTGGCACAGGTCGAGCGCCTCGAACAGTTGCGGCACGTCGCTGATATCGATGTGGGAAACGCGCGCGCCGCGGTTCGGCAGCAGGAAGATCAAGCCTTCCGAGGCCAGCCGAATCAGGGCTTCCCGCACCGGCGTGCGCGAGACACCGAAGCGCTCCTCGAGGCTCGCCTCGTCCAAATCCGCGCCAGGCTGCAGTCGCAGGCCGATGATGTCCTCGCGGACTTCGGCGTAGACGCGCTGTGTGCCGATTCCTTTGGGCCGGCCAATGCGCCATGGCGGCGAGCGCTCCGCCGGGCTCGACGCGGTGCCGGCCTCGCGTACGCCAGCAGTTGGCGACGCGGCGGACCGTTTGCGCCCGCGACGGATCTTCCGCTCCTTGCCAGCCCGTGCCATATCTCGCTCCTAACACCCGCCACCTGCCTCGACCAAGGCCACCGCGGCATTTGAAAACCGTTCTCCCATAATATACTCTGTGTATATTAATCGAGCTACCGGGAACTCCGCCGCGCCATGCCGTTAGGTCTGCTCAGAGAAGGGTTCCGGCGCAAGGGCAAGCCATCCGCGTGTCTTGCCGCGGCCGAGCCCGCTCGCGCGCAACTATGATGTCGTCATCATCGGCGGCGGCGGGCACGGCCTGGCCACAGCATATTACCTCGCTAAGAATCACGGCATCCGCAACGTCGCTGTGCTTGAACGCGGCTATCTTGCCGGCGGCAACACCGCGCGCAACACCGCGATCGTCCGCTCGAACTATCTGACGCCCGAAGGCGTGGCATTCTACGCCGAATCTGTCTCGCTGTTTCGCAACCTGAGCGATGAGCTCGATTTCAACATCATGTACTCCGAGCGCGGGCACCTGACGCTCGCGCACACCGATGCCGCGATCCGCACCTCGCGGTGGCGCGCCGAAGTGAACAAGCATCTCGGCGTCGAGTCCGAACTGATCGGTCCCGACGAGATCCGGCGGATCTGCCCGCAGCTCAATCTGTCCGACGATGTGCGCTTTCCGATTCTTGGTGCGCTCTATCATCCACCCGGCGCGATCGTTCGGCACGATGCCGTCGCGTGGGGTTACGCCGCCGCCGCGGCGCGGCTCGGCGTCGAGATCCATGTCGGTACCGAGGTGACCGGATTGATCAAGTCGGGCAATCGCGCAGTCGGCGTCGAGACGACGAAAGGGCCGGTTCACGCTAACCGCATCTTGCAAGCCGTTGCCGGCTCGAGTTCGCGCGTTGCAGCGCTGGCGGGCTTCCGGCTGCCGATCCGGACTGTGCCGTTGCAGGCCTGCGTGTCGCAGCCACTCAAGCCGTTTCTCGACCCGATCATCGTCTCGGGCAGCCTGCACGTCTACATCTCGCAAAGCTCGCGCGGCGAACTGGTGATGGGCGGCGCGACCGACCCTTATCCGCTGTACAGCTCGCGCTCGACTCTCGAATTCAAGGAGGGGCTGATGGCTCACATGCTTGAGCTGTTTCCTTTCCTTGCCGAAGCGAAAGTGATGCGGCAGTGGGCCGGAATCGCCGACATGACGCCGGATTTCAGCCCGGTCATGGGACTGACGCCGGTCGAGAACTACTACATCGATGCCGGCTGGGGGACGTGGGGATTCAAGGCGACGCCGGTGTGCGGCAAGCGGATGGCGGAAACCATCGCCACGGGCCGGCCGCCGGAGTTGATCGCGCCGTTCGCGCTCGATCGCTTCAGCCGCTTCGTCCAGATCGGCGAACGCGGTGCCGCGTCCGTTGGGCACTAAGGGGGGACGCCGTGAAGACCCTCGAATGCCCCCTGAACGGTCGGCGCAATATCTCGGAATTCGCCTGTCTCGGGGAGGTCAAGGCATCGCCTGGGCCGGACGCCGATACGGTGGCGTGGGCCGACTATGTCTTTCTCGAGCGCAATCCCGCCGGCCTGGTGCGGGAATGGTGGATCCACATCGCCACCAACTTCGTCTTCGTCGTCGATCGCGACACCCGCGACGACGAAATTCTGGCGACCTACCGCATCGGCGATCCGCGGCTTGCGCGGCCGATCGAGCGAGGTCCGGCGCCATGACGCATGCGGCGCCGTTTCGCCTGCCGGCTGAGCCCGGAGAGTTTCTCGATCGGACGAAGCCGCTGGAGTTTACCTTCGACGGCCGCCGCTTCGCCGGATTTTCCGGCGACAGCATCGCAAGTGCGCTGGCGGCGAACGGCATTACGCTGCTCTCGCGCTCGTTCAAGTATCACCGTCCGCGCGGCATTGTCAGCCTCGCCGGTTGCGAAGCCAACACGCTAGTCAACGTTGATGGCGTACCGAACGTTCTGGCCGAACGATATGTGTTGAAGGGTGGCGAACACGTTCGCGGACAGAACTTTCTTGGCTCGCTCGCGTTCGACTGGAATGCCTGGATGGGAGCGTTTGGCCGCTTCTTTCCGGTCGGCTTCTATTATCGAGCCTTCTTCCGGCCGCAGGGAGCCTGGCGATTCTGGGAACCGGTCATTCGCCGCATGGCGGGTATCGGCCGTATCGATGAGAACGGCCATCATGGCTACTACGACAAGGCCTACTTGTTCGCGGATGTAGCGGTGGTCGGCGGCGGTCCAGCCGGCTTGAGTGCCGCGATCGCGGCCGCCCAGGACGGCAAGCGTGTCATCATTATCGACGACAATCAGGCGCTGGGCGGTTCGCTGAACTATGCGCGTTATGACGCGGCCGGCCAACGCGCCGCTACCGAACGCGACCTGCTGATGTCCCGTCTCGCGGGCCTACCAAACGTGACGACGCTGACCGACGCACGATGCGAAGGCTTGTTCGCCGAGAACTGGCTCGCGATCGTGCAGGACCGGCGCCTTTACAAATTGCGGGCCGATCGCGTGGTGCTGGCCACCGGCGCGTTGGAACAGCCCGTGGTCTTTCGCAACAACGATCTGCCGGGCGTCATGTACGGCTCGGCGGCGCAGCGGCTGATCCGGCTCTATGGGGTGCGCCCCGGCACCCGTGCCGTCGTACTGACGGCAAACGATTATGGCTACGGCGTCGTGCTCGATCTTCTCGATGCCGGTGTCACGGTGGCGGCAGTCATCGATCTGCGGCTTCACAATCTCGATGGCTCGCTCTGCGCCGCCGTTTTGGAGCGGCACATCCGCGTCGAATCCGGGATGGCGGTGACCGAGGCGCTCGGCCGCCGTCAGCTACGAGGGGTTCGCGTTGCGAAACTGCAAGAGGACGGCCGAGCGTTTGATCCGATCGAGACCATCGGCTGCGATCTCCTATGTGTGTCCGCCGGCTTCGCCCCCAACCTCGCGCTCGCGGGCCATATTGGTGCACGGCTGCTCTACGATGCCCAAACCGCGATGCATCGCGCCGAGGGCTTGCCGAACGACGTCGCGATCGTCGGCGCCGCAAACCAGATTTTCAATCTCGACGCCGCTCTCGCCGATGCGGCGCAGGTCGGAAGAGGCGATCAAGGCACGCGCTCAATCCAGGCAGACGCCAACGCCGTCTCGCATCCATGGCCGATCTATCCGCATCGCAAGGGCAAGGACTTCGTCGATTTTGATGAAGACCTGACGGTGGCCGACATCGAGGACAGCGTCGCCTCGGGCTTCGAGGACATTCAGCTTATCAAGCGCTATTCCACCACCGGCATGGGCCCGTCGCAGGGCAAACACTCGGCGGCCAATACGATCCGCCTCGCCGCGCGCGCGCTCGGTCGGACCGAGGCGGAGATCGGCACCACGACGGCGCGGCCGCCATTTTCCGGCGAGAGCTTCGGTGTTCTGGCCGGCCGAAGCTTTGATCCCGTGCGCCGGTCCGCGATGCATTACCGCCATATCGAGGCCGGCGCGCAAATGATGCCGGCGGGGACCTGGTTGCGGCCGGCCTATTATGGAACCAAGGACCGTGCGGCGGCGGCCATCGCCGCCGAGGTCGCGGCCGTGCACGCGAAGGCCGGGCTGATCGACGTGTCGACCCTCGGCAAGATCGAGGTTCGTGGGCCGGACGCCGCCGAATTCCTCAACCGGATGTATTTTACCGGCCATCTCAAGCAGCCGGTCGGCCGCGCGCGCTACGCACTGATGACCGACACGACCGGCGCGGTCATCGACGACGGCGTCATTTGCCGTCTCGCCGATGCGCATTTTTTCGTCACAGCGACGACGTCAGGCGTCGAGGCCGTCGTCCGCTCGATGTATTTCTGGAACGCCCAATGGCAGCTCGACATCGACATCGCGCAAGTCACGTCGGCCTATGCGGCGGTCAATCTCGCCGGTCCCGACAGCCGCGCCATCCTGGCGGCGCTCTGCCACGACGTCGATCTCGCAACGGCGGCATTTCCCTATATGGGCGTGCGAACCGGACACGTCGCCGACATTGCTGCCCGGATCATGCGGGTCGGCTTCGTCGGCGAACTGGGCTACGAAATCCACATCCCGTCGGGATGCGGCGAATACCTCTGGGACCGTTTGCTGGAAGCCGGCGCGCAGTGGGGACTGATGCGCTTCGGCGTCGAGGCGCAACGGGTGCTGCGGCTCGAAAAGGGGCACGTGATCGTCGGTCAGGATACCGATGGCCTGACCAATCCCCTCGAAATCGGCATGGGCGGATCTGGTCAGGCCAAGCCGTTCTTCGTCGGCGGGGCGGCGCTCGCCGCGCACCGCCAGCGCGGCGTCACGCGCAAGCTGGTTGGCTTCATGACCGAAGGGCAGGACGTCATCCCGAAGGAATGTCACTTGGTGATCGAGGGTAGCGAGATCGCCGGTCATGTCACCTCCTGTGTGCGGTCGGCGGCCGTTGGCCGCGTTATCGGGCTTGCGTATGTGCGGCCGCATCAAGCGGCAATGGGATCGGTTTTCACCATTCGGGTTGATGGCGGCCAACTGGTCACGGCGCGCGTGGTGGCTTGGCCGTTCTACGATCCCGGCAACGAACGGCAGCGGGCATGAACGCGTCCTCAGACCAGCGGCGAAGCTTCGTTCGACGCCGCATGCCGGCGGCGCGGCGCTATCATCGGCGGCACCGCGTTGAAGCTTGCCGATCTGTCGCTCATACCCCGCTGGGGCATAAAGGGCCGCGATGCATTGGCGTGGCTCGGTCGGCAGGGCGCCGGCGTCCCCGCGCGCGACAATGCGGCGGAACGGCAACGCGACGGTTCGCTGATCGCGCGGCTGTCGCCCGGCGAGGCACTCGTTCTTACACCGGTGCCGGACGGCCAAGCGGCGCTCCAAGCGCCGATTGAAGCACTCCCGCCGGAGGGCCTCGGCACTTGCTATCCGGTGCCGCGCTGGGACAGCCATTGCTGGTTTGCCGTCGCCGGGGCCGACGCGCCACGCATGTTCGCGAAGCTTTGCGGGGTCGATCTTGCGGTGCAGAGCTTTCCCGATGGATCGGTCGCGCAGACAAGCGTCGCGCGCCTCTCGGCCATCGTCATTCGCCACGATATCGGCAACGCTGTTGCGTTCTCGATCCTCGCCGACAGCGCGAGCGCCGGATACCTGTGGGATTGTCTGATCGACGCGATGGACGAATTCTCCGGCGTGATCTGCGACATTGAATCTTTGTCTTCGGCATAACGCGAACGCAATGAAAGAGGGGCGTAATGGCGACGATGCAGAAAGACAGCTTGGTCGGAAAGCCAGTACTGCGGCTGGAAGATCCCGCCTTGCTGCGCGGGCGCGCGCGCTTCGTCGACGATCTTCCGGTCAAGCCGGGGACACTGCAGGCGGCGGTCCTGCGCTCGCCGCATCCGCACGCCGACATCGTTTCGATTGACGCGGACGAGGCGAGGGAGGCGCCCGGCGTTGTCGCGATCATTACGCGAGACGACATCCTGGCGCTGACCGATCCCTTCATCATCGGCCTGACCACGCCGCTTGAATATTATGGTCTTGCGACCGATCGCGTCCGCTTCGTCGGCGAACCGGTGGCGGTCGTGCTCGCCTCCGACCGCTATCTTGCCGAGGACGCGCTTGAACTCATCAAGGTCGACTATCGCCCGCTTCCGGCCGTGGTCGATCCGGTGATCGCGGCGGGTCCCGATGCTCCGGTGCTGCATCCGAAGGTCGGCTCCAATGTGGTGGTAGCCCGTGATTACGTCCACGGCGATGTGTCAGGCGCTTTTGCCAATGCACCACACACGACCACGCTCACTGTGCATTTCCCGCGCAATTCGATTCCCCCGATAGAGGGGTTCGCGCTCATTGCGGAGTATCTCTGCGAGGAGGACGGGTACGAGGTCGTCGCTAATTTCCAGGGCCCTTTCTCGATGCATGCCGTGATGGCGCGGGCACTACGCGTGGCGAGCAACAAGATGCGCCTGCGGGTGCCGCCGCAATCGGGCGGGTCGTTCGGTGTCAAGCTCGTCATGTATGTGCCGATCGTCCTGATGTGTGTTGCCGCGCGCGTGGCAAAGCGTCCGGTGAAATGGATCGAGGACCGGCTCGAACATCTCGCCGCGGCGAATTCGATTGCCAACCGGACGTGCGAGGTCAAAGCCGCGTATGACGGCGACGGCCGCGTGCTGGCGATCCGCTATCACCATTGGGACGACCATGGCGCCTATCTGCGGGCGCCGATGCCAGCACCGACGATTCGCTCACACGCCTTCTGTACAGGCGCCTATGCCATCCCGGCGGTGCAGGAGAAGATCGACGTCGTGATGACCAACAAGACGCCGACCGGTGCGGTGCGCGGCTTTGGCGCGCCGCAAATTCATTTTGCGCTCGAACGGATGATGCATCGGATAGCGGTGGAACTCGGGTACGATCCGCTCGACGTTATTCGCCGCAATCTCATCCCAGCCAATGCATTTCCCTACCGAACGCCCGGCGGCGGGCTCTACGACTCGGGAAACTACCAAGCCGCGATCGACGAAGCGGTCGATCTTGGCGGCCTGAAGGATTTGAAGCAGCGCCGGGACGCCGCGCGTGTACAGGGCAAAATCTACGGCATCGGCTACGCCGCCGTGATTGATCCCGGACAATCGAACATGGGCTACATTGCGACCGTAAAGACGCCGGAAGAGCGACGCGCGATCGGTCCGAAGAACGGGGCAGTCGGCACGGCGACCGTTGCGGTCGATCCGCTCGGTGCCGTCACCGTGACCGGTGATTCGGTGCCGCAGGGCCAGGGCCATCGCACCGTGCTGGCACAGATCGTCGCGCAGCGGCTCGGTCTCAGGCCCGAACAGATCGCCGTCAATCTCGAGCTCGACACCCAGAAGGACGGTTGGTCGATCGCGGCCGGCAACTATGCCTGCCGCTTCGGACCGATCTGCAGCACAGTTGCCGACATGGCGGCCGTCAAGGTTCGCGACAAGCTCGCCCGGATCGCGGCTGCGCGCCTCAATGTACCGCCCGGCGAACTGGAATTCGCCAGCGGCAAGATTTTCGCGCGGGACAACCCGGACAATGCCGTTTCGTTCTATCGCGTCGCCGGCGAAGCACATTGGTCGCCCGGCACCCTTCCGCCGGACATGCCGCCCGGATTGCGCGAGACCGTGCAATGGTCGCCGCCGCAACTCACGGCAACGACCGAGGACAACCAGATCAACTCGATGGCGGTGTACGGCTTCGGCTTCGATTTCTGCGGCATCGAGATTGATCCTGATACCGCCGAGATCCGCATCGACAAATACGTCACGATGCACGATTGCGGCACGATTCTGAACCCGGGCATCGCCGCCGGGCAAGTCGGCGGCTCGTTCGCCTATGGACTGAACACCGCACTCTGCGAGGAATTCGCTTACGGCGACGACGGCAGCTTTCTTTCCGGGACGTTCGCGGACTACATCGTCGGCACTGCGCACGAGATGCCGCGCATCATCAGCATGCACCCGGCGGTCGCGAACAAGTCGCCGTGGACGGCGTTCGGAGCCAAGGGCGTGTCGGAGGGCAATACCACCAGCACGCCGGTTTGCGTCGCCAACGCGGTGGCCGACGCACTCGGCCGCGGCGACATCCGCTTGCCGCTCCGACCGTCCCGGGTCGCGGAATGGCTCCATGGCGAAGAAATGCCGCCCCGAAGCACCATTATTCCAGCGCGCGGCGGTCTATCGCTGACCGGCACCGACACGGTGATCGTTCCGGAATCGCGCGAACGGGTGTTCGCGATGCTTCAGGATCCGGCGTTGCTGCGGCGGGTCATTCCCGGCTGCCACAGCCTCGATGTGACCGGCCCGAACGCCTATCGCGCCGAGGTTTCGCTAGGCGCTGGTCCAGTGCGCGGGCGGTTCAACGCAACGGTTCGGCTATCCGAACTCGATCCGCCGCATGCCGCCACGCTGGAAGGCCGTTTGATTGGTGCCCTCGGCACCGCGGGCGGCACCGGGCATATCCGGCTGACGGCGGTGCCGGAAGGTACGCGTGCCGACTACGATTACGACATCGCGATGTCAGGCAAGGTTGCTGCGGTCGGCGGACGTATGCTCGACGCTGCCGCGCGCGCGGTCATCGCCTTGTTCTTCCGCCAATTGATTGCCGCGACCGCGGGTGCCCCGCGAGTCTCCTGGTGGCGCCGCTTCCACCATCGCAATCCGTCGCCGCATTGACGCGGTTGCGCCGTCAACGCACCGCCGCATGGAGGGGCTTAGCCGCGGCGATCGGCTCGTCGCCCACATAGGCGTTGATGACCGCCGGCACGCGCTTGACCTCATCCGGCGTGCCGCTGGCGATGCATTCGCCGAGATTGAGCACGTGCACGCGATCGGCGAGGTCGCTGACCATCTGCAAGTCATGCTCGATCCACAGGATGGACACCTGCCAGTCGAACCGCAGCCGCAGGATGAATCGCGCGAGATCCTCCTTCTCGTCGCGGGTGAGACCGCTGCCCGGTTCGTCGAGTAGTAGCAGCTTCGGGTCCGCCGCCATCGCGCGAGCAAATCCGACGATCTTCTGTTGGCCGTAGGGCAGATCATGCGCGCGGACATGGCGCAGCGACCACAGTTCGAAGAAATCGATGACCCGTTCGGCCGCCTCGCGCTGGGCGATCTCGCGGCGTCGGGCCGGCCCGAAAAACACGGCCGCGCCGAGTACGCCGCCGCGGAATTGGCTGTCGCGCGCGACCAGCAGGTTCTCCAGTACGGTCAACGAGGGAAACAGCTCGAGATTCTGGAAGCTGCGGGCGATGCCGAGGCGCGCGACCTGCTCGGGATTGCGGCCGACGAGATCCGTGCCGTCGAAATTGATACGGCCGCTCTGCGGCCGGTAGATGCCGCTGATGCAATTGAGCAATGCGGTCTTGCCGGCGCCGTTCGGTCCAATCAGCGCCGTCACCTTGCCGCGCAGGGCGTCAAGCCGCACGTTGCGCAACACCTGCAAGCCGCCAAAGCCGAGCGACAGGCCGTCGATTTCGATGATACGTTCCATACGCTCAATGCCAGCGGCGAATGCGGCGGTACTGCTTCACGTCGCGATAGCCGCGTTCGCGCTCTTCCTTCTGACCGAGATAGAATTCCTTCACATCGCCGTGCTGAAGCAATTGCTCGCGCGGGCCGGCGAAGACGATGCGGCCGTTCTCCAAGATGTAGCCATGGTTGGCAATGGACAGTACGCCGCCGACATCCTGATCGACGATCAGCACCGTCAAGCCAAATTGGGCGTTGAGCCGAGCCAGCGTATCAAGCACCTGCCGGCGCATGATCGGCGCTAGGCCGAGCGAGGCTTCATCGACGATAAGCAGGCGGGGAGACGACAGCAGGCAGGCGCCGATGGCTGAGAATCTGCCGTTCGCCGCCCGACAGAAAGATCGCGTCCTGGCGGGCGCGCCGCGCCAGCGGCTCGAACAGGTCGAAAATATCGTCAATGCTGCGGTAGTGGTTGCAACGGCCGTCACCTTCGCGGTGCGTGGCGGCGCCGACCAGGGCAATCTCCAGATTCTCCCGCACCGTCAACGTGTCGAATACCTTGTCACGCTCGGGCACCACGGCTATTCCGAGTTGCGCGGCTTGGTAAGGGCGCAAGCCGCGGATCGACACTCCGGCAAATCGCATGCGTCCATCGGTGATGCGGACGTTCTCGGTCGGCAGAAAGCCCGAGATGGCGCGGATTGTGGTGGTCTTGCCGGCGCCGTTGAGGCCGACGAGGCCGACGATCTGGCCCGCTCCGACTGAGAACGAGACCCCCTGGATGGCCCGGATCGCGTGCCCGTAGACCACCTCAAGACCTTCGACCTCGAGCAGCGGAGTCATCGTGCGCTCCGGCTCGCGTTGCGATAGCGGAATGGCCAGTCGGCGGCGGCCGACCGGAGGCGGTGCCAGATTTCGGCAAGGCCGCGCGGCTCAAACAGCAGGAAGGCGACGATCAAAGAGCCGAAGGCAATCTGATGGATACCGGCCAGGATGTTGGGGCGGATCCTCAGATCGAGCAGCAGGAAGAACTGGTCGAGCACAAATGGCAGCAAGGTGATGAACACCGCACCAAACACCGATCCAAGCACCGATCCAACGCCGCCCACGATAATCATCGCGAGATAAGTGATCGCGAGCCCGAAATTATAGCTCTCAAAGGACACCGTACCGATGTAGTAAGCGGCGAGCGCACCGGCGAACCCCGTGACGGCGGACGTGGCCGTGAACACCGAAAGCTTGGCCCAGGGCACGGGTACGCCGAGCGCCTCGGCGGCGACATCATGCTCACCGACCGCGATCCAGCGGCGGCCGATATAGCTGCGCAGGACGTTGAGCGCGCCGACCACGACCAATGCCGCTATTGCCAGCAGGAAGTAGTACCACTGCATCGGCGTCTGCAGCGTCATGAAGCCAAGACTCGGCAGCGGGAGAAGAATGCCAGAGGAATCAAGAAACACGGCCTGGACGAATGAGAATGTCGTCGTGACCGTGAAGTGTAGCACCAGCGTGGTGACCGCGACGTAGAGGGCACGCAGACGAAGCGATAGCAGCGCGACCACGAAGCCCACCGCCCCGCCGGCGACGATGGCGGCGGCGAGCGCGACCGGAAATGGCACATCATAGGCGCGCTGAAGCAGGCCGGCGGCAAAGGCTCCGATCCCGAGGAATGCAGCCTGGCCGAGCGAGACGAGCCGGGCGTTGCCGGTCAGGATGTTGAGCGCTACGGCACCGATGACGGCGAGCAGACAGCCATTCACCAGATGGATCCAAAACACCGAGAGCAGTTGCGGCAGAACGAGCAGCGCGAGGGCGCCCAGCATAACAGTCAGCCATTGCGCGCGGCCGCGGCGCAGCGCGATGGTCCGTCCCATGCTGGTCGGCAGGGACGACGGAGTGCGTGCCGAATAAGCCTGCCACATCATACGCGCCTGAATTCTTCGACCGTGCCGAACAATCCCCATGGCCGCACCACCAGGATGACCAGCAGGATGGCGACTGGCGCGATAAGAACATAGCGGGGGTCGATATAAAGCGCGGTGATGCTTTCGGTCAGCGCGACGATAAACGCGGCGACGATGACGCCTTTCAGGCTATCCATTCCGCCGATGAGGCAGGCGATCAGCGCGCTGATGCCGATCACGGTTGCCGACAGGGCGACGAACGAGCGCTCGCCATGCAATATTCCGGCGAGGCCGGCGGCTAACACGCCAATCACCCAGCTCAAAGCCACCGTCCGGTCGACGTTGAGGCCGCGCTGGGCGCTGAGCATGACGCGCTCGGCGACGGCGCGCATCTGCAGACCGAGATTGGTCACCCGATAGATGATCGCGATCGCCGCAATCGACAGCCAGGCGCCAACCGCGGCAACCACGTCGGGGGTCGGCAGGCGGCTTGAGCCGATGGTGGTGAAGCCCGGCAAGCCGGTCGGCACCGCGGTCATGCCGCCGCCGAAGAATACGATCATGAGACCGTTGAGAATGGTGCCAATGCCGACGGTCAGCATGAGACCGACGTGCGGCGGCTGGCCCATGACGCGCCGGATGGTGAACCAAAAAATTGCGAATCCCAACATCATCGCCGACCCCATTGCGACCGGAACCGCAACGGGAAACGGCAAGCCATGCTCGATCGCGGTAGCGGCCACGTAACCGACGAAGATCGCAAGCTCGCCGCCCGCGATGTTGAGAATGCGGCTCGTGCGGTAGACCAGCACGATGCCCATTCCCAACAGGGCATAAATCCCCCAGCTAGCAACGACTGTCAGAACAAGCGATGCCACAGGCTCCTCCAGTCGTGCGCGGCAGTGACTAAGGTCACTTCTTGCGCAGTATCGGGGTCGACGACGCCTCCAGCCACTCCGAGGCCGGGAGGAATTTCTTCTCCTTCTGATCGTACTGGAAGACGCGCCACCACGTGGTGCCATAGTGATCGGTCGGCGTGAAATGCACCGGGCCGCCCATCAGGGTCCCCATTTCCACCTTCAGATTTTCCAACACGCCGTTGAGCTTGCTGCCGGGACAAGGATAGCCGCACGCGCTCAGCGAAGCGTCCATCACCTTGGCGAGCGACCAGCCCATAATGGTGGTGGTCGAAATCGGCGTTGTCTTGCCGTACTTCTTCGCCGCGGCGCGGACCTCGTCGATGTCCTTGCCGGGGCTGTCGGGTGAGGCGAAGCGGCTGACGATCTGCAACTTGTCGAGCGATCCGATACCCTGCAGCGCATTGATCAGCGGCGTTTCGTTGAGCCCGTGGGAGCCGAGTAGTATCGGGCCGTTGAAGCCAGCGCCGCGCAGCGCCTTGATAAGCCCGACATTCTGACCTGAACCCGCGTGCGCGACGACGATTGTCGGGTTCATCGAGATCATGCGCTGCGCGATCGCGCCGAATTCGGTGACGGTTGGCGGGAACAGAACCGTTCCGGTTTCCAGGCCGCCGGCGGCGGCCGCTCCCTCGGCATATTGGCACGCAGCAACCCCGCCGGGCGCCTCGATGCTGTTGCAGATCATCTTGCCCTTTCCGTTCAGCATTTTCGCCGCGAGCTTGCCGGAGATTTCGCCGGCGACCTCGAAGACGTGTCCAACGGAGTATGCGTAGGGCAGCGGTTTCGGCGGCAGGACCTCCTTGACGCCGCTGAACATTGCCAATGCCGGAACCTGGTTGCGCGCGGCGGTCTGATATACTGCGAGGTGGGTCCGCGTGTTGCTCATCCCCCAGATGCTGTTGACGCCCTCCGACGTTGCAAGCTCAAGCGCGTTGGATGCGGCTTTGGTTGCATCGAGTCCGTCGTCCCGCACCGAGACCTTGACGGGTATGCCCTTGACCCCGCCCCGCGAGTTGAGCTCCTTCACGTAATATTCAAAGCCCTCGACAATCGGGCCGTAATTGTCTTGCATCGGTCCGGACAGATCCGCGATATAGCCGACCTTGTAGACCTTCTCCTGCGCTGTCGCCGCCGACAGCATCAAGACCGCGCCGATCACCACCGGGACAGCGGCCAAGCCTGAGACTCGATTCATGTTCATCTCCGCTCTATGGATGCCAGTGAACTAACCCGCGGCTTTGAGGCCGTCTTCGTCATACATTTCATCGACGATGTGGCCGAACAGCTTGTAGGCATGGGCGCGCTTCACTTTGCGTGTGGGCGTGGTGTCACCATCTTCGGGAACGAGCTCTTTCGGCAGGATGCGGAATTTCTTGACCTGCTCGACACGCGCCAGACGCTCGTTGAGCTGCTCGATTTCACGGGTGATGAGCTTGATGACGCGCTCGTTCTGCGAGAGGCTCATATAGCCCGTGTACGGAATGTGATTATTGCGCGCCCATTGCGCGACATTTTCGAAATCGATCTCGATCAGTGCGCTGACATATTTGCGCTGGTCGCCGAACACGATGACCTCACTGATATAGGCGCTGCAACGCAACGCATTCTCCACCGCCGCAGGCGCGATGTTCTTGCCGCCGCTGGTGATCAGGATATCCTTCTTGCGGTCGACGATGCGGAACGCACCATTCGGCAGGACGGTCGCGATGTCGCCGGAATGCACGTAGGCGTCCGAATCGAGCAGGGCCTTGCTTGCCGCCTCGTCGTTCCAATAACCGATGACGTTGCCGGGGCTGCGCAGGCAAATCTCGCCGTCCGGCGAGAGACGGACGTCGCACGCGGTCATCGGCAAAATCGCCAATTCCGGCGCCGGCCACTTGCCGGTCTGCGCGCCGATCCCGCCAGTTTCGGTCATGCCGAACATGTCGCGCACCGGTACGCCCCAGGCCTCCAAAGTCTCATGCACGACCGGCGGCAACGGCGCGCCGCCGGAGCAGGCGCCGGACGCATAGGTCAGTCCCATTTTGTGGAGCGCCGGCCAGAGTACCGCGACCCAGACCGGCCAATAGAGTATCTGAAGGTGCCAAGCGGGCGCGCCGGTTTCCCAGATCCGGCGCAGGTGCCTCTTGCCGAGCGAGGTCGCAAGCGAGAACGCCGTACGCGCCACAGGGCTCGCCCCGTCGACCGCGACCTGGACATGGGCGACGATTTTTTCCCAGGTGCGCGGCACGCCCATCACATAGGTTGGGCGCACCTCGTTCATGAGCGATGGCAGGCTCTGGTTGCGCTCTCCGATATGTGGAACGATGCTTGCGAGTAACGGGGCGTAAATTGCGACCGCCCGTCCCATGCCGTGGGCCAGCGGCAACTGGCAGACCACGCGGTGCGGACGTTCGCGCATCTCCGGCATCACTTCGAGGAAGCTCAGGCCGAAACCGATGATATCGGCGCTCTGCGTGCGATAGGCCGCCTTCGGAAAGCCGGTCGTGCCGGAGGTGAAGATGATCGCGCTGGTGTCGTCGAAACGCACCTTCGACTCGAGTTCGGCCACCCGGGCGCTCGCCTGAGTTCGTTCGCGGCCTTTCTGCACGACCGACTTGAACAATTCGATGCGCGGGTCGTCATAGAGAAATAGCGCGTGCTCGTCGCAGATAATGATCTTGTCGACCAGCGGGGCGTTCTCCCGCGCCTCGGCATCGAGCAGCCGGTCGAGATGCTCCTGGTCCTCGGCGACAAAAATGCGTGCGCCGACAAGGCGGAGCACATAGGCGACTTCCTCCGGCGAGCTCGTCGGATAAATGCCGCAGGGAATAGCGCCGACGAAGGTCGCCGCGAGGTCCGCCAGCAGATATTCGATGCAGACATCGCCCATGATGGCCATGCGCGCGCCCGGCTCGAGGCCGCACTGCAGGAGACCCGCGGCCGTGGTGCGGACCTCCTCGCGATAGCCGGTCCAGGTGAGCTCGCGAAAGACGCCGCCGCGCTTATAGCGCACCGCGATATGGCTGGGCTCGTCCCTGACGCGCTCGGCAAAAAGCCCGGGAATCGAAGCACTTCGGAGCGATTCCAGCGCCCCCTGCAACTCGGAAACGGACTTACCCGTCAGGTTCATAGGATCCCGCTGCGGCGTCTGTGCGGGCATTAAAATACATGATGTATTTTTGTTAGCAAGGCTCATAATTGAGCCGCCGGTCCTGTCCTTTGTGCAGCGGCAGGAGGTTCATCGGCATGATGCGGCGTTGGACGCGGCGCTTGCGCCGACGCGTTGCATCTCTCGGCCGTAATGTCAGCTTATCGCTTCGATCTGCACATCGGAGTGGGGCAAATCACCGACATCGGTTGCCCAATAACGCACGACAATCTTCACGATCGTGTCGGTGGCGTAGTAACGCTGAGATTCGTATCTGCGTGACCGATGTCGATCGGCGCGGCACGGGCCGCCCGGCTCGAACGGTCCGAGCTAATCCGTTTCAGCGAGGAGTTGCAAACTCGCCATGGACGGGCTGCTCCACGCTCACAGAAGCAGATCATTTCGCTTGCTGAAGTAGTCCAATCGGCTGACCGACGCGAAAAGATATTTGGACGCACGCGCGCGACATTTCTCGCATCTGCCTTAGGCCGCAATCACTTGCTGAACACCATTTCTGGGTTCGACCCAAACCAAATCGCCTTGCCTCAACATGAAATTGACATGCGCCAAAACCTCACTAAAGGCGAAACTCATCTGATGAGGATCAAGAGGTAGATGGAAAAGGACTGGAACGATTTCCGCCGCCGATTTTGGCGCATTGCGGCAGGCATCAGCGACCGCCGCGCAACGTCGTTTGTGATGTTCGATTAGCTCGTCGATTCGCGTATGCAGCCCGTAGAACGGAAGCTGATGACCTGGCAACACCAGGGAATCCGCGACAAGCGTGGTTCTTAAGTTCGTCAGTGAACGCAGATAGAGACCGAGTGGATCACCTTCCGGATCGACTGCCCACACACTGACATTGGGCGATATTTTAGCGAGCACCTGATCGGCAGAAAGAAACAACTTTTCTTCCTTGCGACAGAGCATCACCTGTTCAGGCGCGTGGCCATCGCCGGTGTGAACCGAGAATGTCCGCTTCGCCGAGTTTCAATGTGTCCCCGGCCACGAGCCGCCTGAAAGTGGGGGGCAGACCGGTCACCATCTTCAGGTACTCATGTCCACGCGTGGTTACAACTCCTGTTGTCTCCGCATCAAGACCGTGACGCAAATAGAACTCGCGATATGGCTTAGCATCGAGTGCGCCGGGGCTGAGCGAAATATTGAGGCATCCGAGATAGGAAGTCTGACTTGTCAGCAAAGGCAGGTCGAACCGTTGTGAAAGCCAGCCGGCGAGACCGATATGGTCGGGATGGAAATGCGTCACAATAAGGCGTGTCAGTCGCACGTCGTTTAAGGGCCCTGCAAGAAGCGCTTCCCAAGCGCCACGCGTTGCGTCGTCGCCAATCCCCGTATCGAGCACGGCCCAACCGTCGCCGTCATCAATGAGATAGACGTTCACATGATTGAGCCGGAAGGGAAGCGGCATGCGTGCCCAAAGGATCCCTGGGGCAACCTCGATGACTTTGCCTGGCTCCGGCGCAACCGAAAACGGAAAAACAAGTTCCTTTTGTTCGCTATTCATTGTTCTGAGTTCATTGTTACGAGTAGTGACCGGTGGCAAAGAGCGGGGCGGAATATGCGCTGTCCTTCCCGAAAATTCCACCCGACCATTGTCATACATAACTCCGTTGTCTCAGAAGCAGAGCGAAGATTTCGGAAGTAGCCTGTTGCTGGTCGACCGTAGCGAGCACGTCGTCAGGATTTTATAGCGAACGGAATCGTCTGGCGAAATAGTTCGCCTAGAACTTATCGGATTGGCATGCGCTGATTTATGATCTGCATAGCAGATGCGGTCATTTTCCGCCCGCGGCCAACGCGCCGATTGACCGTTTGGCGAAATTCGAGACGTGATCGGCGATGAGAGTTGGACATCAATTGTTGCCCACGGTAAGCCATTGGCTTCATGTCCAAGAGGTCTGGCGCCGGCGATGACAGAGAAATTCAGCCGTGGCAACAACCTCGCTGTAAACGGCGAGCGATTGTGGGATACCCTGATGGAGACGGCTAAATTTGGCGCCACGTCGAAAGGAGGAATCTGCCGGCTCACACTCTCCGAGCAGGATCGTGATGTGCGCGACTGGTTCAAGTCCAAAACCGAAGCGCTCGGATGTGCGTTAGCGGTGGACGACATGGGCGTGATGTATGCTCACCGTCGTGGTCAGCGTGACGACATCCCGCCAATTGCGTTCGGCAGCCACCTGGATACCCAGCCAACCGGCGGTAAGTTTGACGGCGCACTGGGTGTGCTCGCGGCGCTCGAAGTCCTGCGTACGCTGCAAGCCGCCGAATACGAAACCTTCGCACCGATTGAGGTCATCAACTGGACCAACGAGGAAGGCTCGCGATTTGCACCGGCGCTGATCGCGTCCGGTGTTTATGCAGGCGCGTTTGATCGCGATTGGGCATTTTTGCGAGAGGATCGTAGCGGGATCAAATTTCGCGATGCGCTCAAGGAGATCGGCTATCAGGGATCCGAGCGCTGTGGCACTCGCAGGTTTTCGGCCTTTTTTGAGCTGCACATCGAACAAGGCCCCATCCTCGAACGGGAGGCCAAGGACATTGGAGTCGTTACCGGCGTACAGGGTGTACGTTGGTTCGAACTGACATTGACCGGGCAAGATGCGCATACCGGCTCGACGCCAATGATTGGCCGCCGTAACGCCTTGGTCGGAGCCGCACGCGCGATCGAGGAGGTCGACAAGATCGCGCTTGCCCATTCGCCACATGCCGTCGCGACGGTCGGCTTGATTGACGTGAGCCCGAATTCGCGGAATGTCATTCCCGGAAAAGTGTTCTTTACGGTGGATATGCGTCATCCGTACGAGATAGTACTTGATGAAATGGAGCAGCAACTCAGTTCGGCGGCCAAATCGATATCCAACGACTGCAATCTTGAGTTATCCCTTGAGCGAATCTGGGAACGAGCCCCTCTCGTTTTTGACGAAGATTGCATCAAGTCGGTTCGCAACGCCGTGGCTATGTGTGGGTATTCTGCGCTCGACATCATCTCCGGTGCGCAACATGACGCTGCCTATGTTGCGAACGTTGCCCCCGCATCGATGATCTTTGTTCCCTGCCTTAAAGGCATCAGCCACAACGAAGAAGAATTCACGTCGAAAGAGCAGTGCGCGAGGGGGGCCCAGGTGCTGTTGCAAACCGTGCTGGATCATGATCGACGTCTCGCCGCTGTGTATGGCGCTACGCAAAATTAAGCCGGAATAGCTTACGGCACCACCGCGGTAGCTTCGATCTCGACGCGTGCCTTGGGCTCGAACAATTCCTTGACGCCGACGACGGCCATCGCCGGGTAGTGTGCGCCGATCGCTTCGCGGTAGGCGCGGCCGAGTTCGCGGCGGCTTGCGCGATACTCGGCCATGTCGACCACGTACCATGTGAGCCGCACGATGTGTTCCGGTTCGGCGCCGCCTTCCGCCAGCACCGCGCGGATGTTGAAAAGCGCGAGCCTTACCTGCGGAACGAAGCCGTCGACCACGTTCTCCATCACGTCGCAGCCGATCATACCGCCGGTGACGATGATGCGGCCCCTCGCGCTCATGCCGTTGGCATAACCGGCCGGGCGCGGCCAACTGCGCGGATGCAAGGTGCGCGGAAGCTCGTGGCTGTCGTCGAACAGGTTTGGTATCGGCAATGGCTTTGCGGTCGTCATTGGTGCGTTCCTTGAATCGGCTCAGGATGCGAGTTTGCGGGCGGATGGTGTACTAGCCATGCGGCGCAGTTCGAAGCGCTGCAGCTTGCCGGTCTGCGTACGCGGCAGCCCGGTCACGTATTCGATGGCGCGCGGATACTTGTAAGGTGCGATTGTCTCCTTGACGAAGTCCTGCAGGACCTTCGTCACCGCCGCATCGCCCGCATAGCCGGGGCGCAGCACCACGTAGGCCTTGACGATCTGGCCGCGATCTTCGTCGGGTGCGCCGACCACGCCGCATTCAGCCACGGCGGGATGCGCGAGCAGCGCGGATTCGACCTCCGGTCCGGCGATGTTGTAGCCCGACGAGACGATCATATCGTCCGAGCGCGCCTGATACCAGAAGTAGCCGTCCTCATCCATGAGGTAGGTGTCGCCGGTGATGTTCCAGCCGTCGCGCACATATTGCGCCTGGCGCTGGTCGGCGAGATAGCGGCAGCCGGTCGGCCCGCGGACCGCGAGCTTGCCGACCGTGCCAGCCGGCAGTTCGCAGCCATCGTCGTCGACCACGCGGGCTTCGTAGCCGGGCACCGGTCGGCCGGTCGCGCCGGGACGGATGTCCTCCTGCGGCGAGCCGATGAAGATATGCAGCATTTCGGTCGCGCCGATGCCGTCGAGGATCTTTTGGCCGGTCGCCGCCAGCCAGGCCTCGAAGGTCGCCTTCGGCAGCGCCTCGCCGGCGGAGACCGGCTTGCGCAGCGAGGAGATGTCGTGTTCGGCGAGTTTTCCGAGCATCGCGCGATAGGCCGTCGGCGCCGTGAAGCAGATCGTGGCGCGATGGCGGGCGATGGCGGCGAGCAGGTCGTCCGGCGTAGCCTTTTCGAGCAGCACGGTCGATGCGCCAACGCGCAATGGAAACAGCACCAGTCCGCCGAGCCCGAACGTGAAGGCGAGCGGCGGCGAACCGATGAAGCGGTCCGCGGCCTGCGGGCGCAACACATGATGGCCGTAGCTGTCGCAGGTCGCCAGCATGTCGCGATGGAAATGCATCGTGCCTTTTGGCTCGCCGGTGGTGCCGGAGGTGAAGCCGATCAGGCAAACGTCGTCGTTGGCGGTATCGCAAGCGGCGAAATTCTCGTAGCCGGGCTGTTGCATCAGCGCTTCGAGGCTGTCGGCTGAGCCGTCGCCCCAATAGACGATGCGGCCGAGTTCCGGCGCAAGTGTCCGCGCCTTCTCCATTTCGTCGGCGAGCCGGTGATCGCACAGTGCGAGTCCAATCTTGGCCTTGCTGAGCGGGTAGGCGATTTCCTTGGCGCGCAGCAGCGGCATGGTCGCGACCACGACGCCGCCGGCCTTGATGACTGCGAGATAGGCCGCGACCATCATCGGGCTGTTGGGCGCGCGCAGCAGCACCCGATTGCCGGGCACGCAGCCCGAGATCGCGGCGTCAGCACATTGGCGATGCGGTTCACGCGCTCGCCGAGTTGCGCATACGTGAGCGATTCCGTTGGCGAGATAAGGCAGGGGCGGTCGCCGTCGCCAGACGCGATCCAGCGGTCGAGCAATTCGGTGACGCAGTTCAGGCGGTCGGGATACCGCAGCTCCGGCAGCCCGAACACGAACGCGGGCCATTGCGATTGCGGCGGCAGGTTGTCGCGCGTGAAGGTGTCGAGATGCGCCGACGGGATCATGGCTGTCGCTCCTCGTGTCTGCAAAAGCCGGCCTTGCAAAAGTCCATCACCACGCACAAAGAGCTCCGAGTCCGTGCCGCGTGTCGCCGCCACTATTCTGCGGCGAGCGCCGGCTTTGCGGGTCTATTCCGCAACAGCTCCCGCGCGATCACGATCTTCTGCACTTCGGTCGCGCCCTCGTAGATTCGCAGCGCGCGGATTTCCCGGTATAGCTCCTCGACCTTGACGCCCTTGGTGACGCCGAGCCCGCCGAACAACTGTACGGCGCGATCAATCACGCGCTGCGCCGCTTCGGTCGCGAACATCTTTGCCATTGCGGCTTCGCGCGTTACCCGCGCTGCGCCAGAACCAGTCGCACCGACATCCTTGGTCCAGGCGGCGCGGTAGACCAGGAGGGCGGCGGCATCGACCTCGCTCGCGCTGTCGGCGATGGCTGCCTGCGTCAGCTGCAGATCGCCGAGCGGCGCACCGAACAGCTTGCGCGTGGCGGCGCGCTCGACGGTTTCATGCAGCGCCCGGCGTGCGAAGCCGAGCGCGGCGGCACCAACCGTCGAGCGGAAGATATCGAGCGTCGCCATCGCGACCTTGAAGCCGTCGCCCGGTTGGCCGAGCCGCTGCGTAATCGGCACGCGTACACCGTCGAATTCCAATGTCGCGAGCGGGTGCGGGGCAATCACCTCGATGCGCTCGGCCACGCGCAAACCGGGCGTCGCAGTATCGACCACGTAGGCCGAAAGTCCTTTGGCACCTGGTGCTTCACCGCTGCGGCCGAACACGACGTAGTGATCCGCAATGCCGCCGTTGGAGATCCAGGTCTTGCTGCCGTCGATGCGGACATGCGCCGGACCATCCGGCGTTATGGTGGTCGCAAGTGCGGCCACGTCGGAGCCGGCCTCCGGTTCGGACAAGGCGAACGCCGCGATCGCGCGGCCGTCGCGCACCGGCGGCAGATAGCGTGACTTCAGCTCTGCCGAGCCGTAGAGCGAGATCGAGCCCGTTCCGAGTCCCTGCATCGCGAAGGCAAAGTCGGAGAGGCCGTCGCGGAATCCCAGGATTTCGCGCGCAAGGCAGAGCGTGCGGACGTCGAGCCGCGGATGCAGTCCGCCGTATTCCGACGGCACGGCGGCCTTGAGGAAGCCAGCATCTCCCAGCGCTCTGACGCGGGCGCGGCAGGCGGCATCGACATCGTCATGTGGCAGCGACGGCAACACCGCGTCGGCCCAGCGCGCGAGTGCTTCGGCGAAACGGCGGTGGCCGTCGTCAAAGAAAGGCCAGCTCAACGTTTCGTTGAGACTCGAGTATGGTCTCTCCGAACCCTCGCCCCGCCTGCGGGGAGAGGGTGGCGAGCGGCGTAGCCGCGAGACGGGTGAGGGGGTGTTTCGACGAGAGAAGCCCCTCACCCGGATCGCTTCGCGATCCGACCTCTCCCCGCAAGCGGGGAGAGGCGAAGAGAGAGTGCCAATGCTGAAGGAGGTTCATCTCAATTGCCCTCGAACACCGGCTTTTGCTTCGCCGCGAAGGCGTGGAACGCGCGCGCGAAATCTTCCGTCTCCATGCAAAGAGCCTGCGCGACCGCCTCCGCCTCAATAGCGGTCTCGACCGACATCGCCCATTCCATTTCCAGCATGCGCTTGGTCATGGCGTTGGCGAACGTCGGTCCCGTCGCCAGTTCGACCGCCAGCTCCTGGGCCTGTGGCAGAACCGCGTCTGGCGCGGCGAGCCGATTGAAGAATCCGATCCGCTCGGCTTCCTCGCCGCTAAGAACCCTTCCCGTATAGAGAAGCTCCGCGGCACGCCCCTGGCCGATGATGCGCGGCAGGATGGCGCAGGCGCCCATGTCGCAGCCAGCCAGGCCCACGCGATTGAATAGGAACGCCACTTTGGCGGCAGAAGTCCCGATACGGATGTCGGACGCCATGGCGATGATAGCGCCCGCGCCCGCGCACACGCCGTCGATCGCCGCGACGATCGGCTGCGGGCAGGCGCGCATCGTCTTGACGACCTCGCCGGTCATGCGGGTGAAGTCGAGCAGCTCCGCGGTCGGCATCTTGACCAGCGGCTCGATGATCTCGAACACGTCGCCGCCGGAACAGAAATTGCCGCCAGCGCCGGTGACGACGAATGCCTTGATGCTCTTGTCCTTGCCGGCGGCGCGGAACAGATCGACGATTTCGGCATAGCTCTCGAAGGTGAGAGGATTCTTCTTGTCGGGGCGGTCGAGCGTGATGGTCGCCACCTTGCCGTTCGTCGTGAACCGGATGTGGTGGCCGCGATAGCCCGACAGCGGAAGAGTCACCGGATTGGCGGCGCTCATCGGGCGCCTCCATTGCCGATGGCCTTGCGGGCGGATGCTTTGGTCTTAGCGAGAACGCCCATCAGGTCGTCGATATCGTCGCCCGATAGCTCGGCGAATATTTCGGCGACCCAGTCGGCGTTGGTGCGCGCCATGGTGCGGAACGCCTTTTGACCGTCCGGCGTGAGGCCGACGTACTGCACCCGGCGGTCGCTGGGGGACGGGCGCCGTTTGACCAAGCCCTGATCTTCGAGCCGGTCGACCAGGCCGGTGATGTTGCCGTTCGTCACCATCATGCGCTGCGACAGTTCGCCGAGCGTCATGCCGTTCGGCGCGCGATCGAGCTGCGCGAGCAGATCGAAGCGCGGCAGCGTGACGTCGAATTGTGCGCGCAACCGCCGGCGTACTTCGCCTTCGATCAGCGTCGTGCAGGTGAGCAGGCGCAGCCACAGCCGCAACTCGGTCTTGTGGTCGTTCGGCCGTTCGGCGACCTTGGTCTCGGCGTCGAGCGGGATCGTGCGGTCTTCCATCATGGGGAAACCATTACCGCGTCGTTGCAGACTCTACCCTCTCCCGCGCAGCGGTGGGGAGGGTCAGCGACGCGAGCGAAGCGAACAGCCGGGGTGGCGCTAGTGGAGAGCGAACGATTGCCCCCCACCCCCGACCCCTCCCCACCGCTCCACTTCGCTGCGCGGGGGGAGGGGAGACGGCGCCGCCTTGCTCCTTTATCAAGTCTGCAAAGGATCGAGTTCAGCGCATCACATCTCCCCGCCCGCGACCGCGAGCGTCGTGCCGGTGACCGCCGCGGCGTCCGGCGAACAGAGATAGACAACGGCCGCGGCAACTTCCTCGGGCCGCACGAGGCGGCCGAGCGGCAGATCCTTGAGAATTCCAGCCAGCGCCTGTTCGGGGGTGCGGCCGGTTTTTTTCACGACGTAGTCGACCGCGGTACGCGCCATGTCGGTATCGACATAGGTCGGGCAGACCGCATTCACGGTCACGCCTTGCTTCACCGTTTCAAGTGCGAGCGAACTCACCAATCCATTCAACGCGTGCTTCGACGCGGCATAAGCGGTGATGTAGGCCCCGCCGCGCAATCCGGCAGTGGAGGAGATCGCCACGATCCGCCCGAAGCCGCGCGCAATCATGCCTTCCAGCACCGTGCGAATCGCATGCACCGTACCCATCACGTTGACGTCGAACAGGCGACGAAACGAATCCGGATCGGTCTTCATGAACGGCGCGCTTTCGGCCGCACCCGCGTTCGCGATCAGGATGTCGATCGGACCGCGCGCCGCGGCCGCCGACTTGACGCCGCGCTCGACCGCTTCGGCGTCGGTGACGTCGGCAACGACGAAGCCCGCGGCGTCGCCGGCCGTGACGGCCTCCCGCAGTGGCGCTTCGCCACGGCCCATCACCGTCACGGCGGCGCCCGCACGGGTCAAAGCGGCCGCAACCGCGCGGCCGATGCCGCGTCCGCCGCCGGTGACGAGAGCGTGCCGTCCTTGCAAGGCCATCGATTTGCCTCTTGTCGGAAAATTATTTTAAGCTTAAAATTTAGAGGCTTCAAGTACCCTGTCGCAGCCCTGTGGAGGCGCGCATGAAGGTTCACGTCATCGGGGGAGGTCCGGCCGGCCTCTACTACGCGATCCTGATGAAGAAGGCGTGGCCGCAGACCGACATCACGGTCTTCGAGCGCAACCGGCCCGACGACACCTTCGGCTTCGGGGTCGTGTTCTCCGACCAGACCCTCGACCGGTTCGAGGCCTACGATCGCGAGAGCTATCGCGCCATCATCGGCCACTTCGCCTATTGGGACGACATCGAGATTCATTTTCGCGGCACGACGCACCGCATCGGCGGCAACGGATTTTGCGGCAGCCCGCGCTCAACGCTTTTGAAGATCCTTGGCCGGCGCGCCCGCTCGCTCGGCGTCCAGCTCAAGTATCAGGCCGACGTCTCGCCGACCGCGCCGAATATCCGCGGCGCCGACCTGGTCGTCGGCGCCGACGGCATCAATTCGCGGGTGCGCGAAGCCTTCGAGGAGCATTTCCGCCCCACCATCGACCTGCGGCCGAATAAATTCGTCTGGATGGGTTCGACGCGGCCGTTCGACGCCTTCACGTTCTTCTTCCGCGAGACCGAGCACGGCATCTTCATCGCGCACTGCTATCAATACCAGCCGGGGCGTTCGACCTGGATCATCGAATGCGACCCGCAGACCTTCGCGCGTGCCGGTCTCGACAAGCTTGATGAGCAACAGTCCGCGCGCTTCGTCGAAACGCTGTTCGCCGAAGAGTTGCAGGGCCATCCGGTCATCACCAACCGTTCGATCTGGCGGAACTTCCCGACCATCCGTTGCGAACGCTGGGTACACGACAACATCGTGCTCCTGGGCGACGCCAAGGCGACAGCGCATTTTTCGATCGGCTCCGGCACCAAGCTCGCCATGGAGGACGGGATCGCACTCTACGAAGCATTTCGAGCGACCGGTGGCCGCGATGTCAAAAAGGCGCTAGCACACTTCGAGACGCAACGGCGCGAGGAAGTAGAGAAGACGCAGCACTCCGCCGACGTGTCGCTGGTCTGGTTCGAACACGTCAACCGGTTCTGGAACATGGACCCGACGCGCTTTGCGTTCGGGCTGATGACGCGCTCCAAGGCCATCACCTACGACAATCTGGCGCTGCGCGCGCCGGAGTTCGTCAAGGAGGCTGACAAGGTCGTCGCGCGCGACACCAAGGCGCTCGGTTTCGACATCGACACGACGAAGCCGGTCGCGCCGATGTTTCAGCCGTTCCGGCTACGTGGCATGACGCTGGAGAATCGCGCGGTGGTGTCGCCGATGTGCCAATATTCGTCGGCCGACGGCATGCCGGCCGACTGGCATCTCGTGCACTACGGCTCGCGCGCGATCGGCGGCGCCGGGCTGATGTTCACCGAAATGACCGACGTGTCGAAGGATGCGCGCATTACGCCGGGCTGCGCCGGCATGTACAGCGATGCGCACGAGGCGGCCTGGAAGCGCATCGTCGATTTCGTCCATGCGCAGTCGAAGACCCAATTCTGCATGCAACTCGGCCACGCCGGACGAAAGGGCGCCACCAAGCTGATGTGGGAAGGCATCGACGAGCCGCTGGAGCAGGGCGCCTGGCCGATCATCTCGGCGTCGCCGCTGCCGTATTTTCCAAATAGCGCGGTGCCGCGGGAGATGACGCGGGCTGACATGGAGCAGGTGATCGCCGACTTCGTGCAGGCGGTGAAGCGCGCCGACCGTGCCGGCTTCGACATGGTCGAAATGCACGCGGCCCACGGCTATCTGCTGGCGAGCTTCATCTCGCCGCTGACCAACCATCGCCGCGACGAGTATGGCGGGCCGCTCGACAATCGCATGCGGTTTCCCCTCGAAGTGTTCCGCGCCATGCGTGCCGCGTGGTCTGACGAGAAGCCGATGTCGGTGCGAATCTCGGCGACCGACTGGGCGGACGGCGGTCTCAGCGGCGACGATGCGGTCGAGGTGGCGAAATTATTCCAGGAGGCCGGCTGCGATCTGATCGATGTTTCGACCGGGCAGACCACCGCGGATGCGAAACCGGTGTTCGGCCGCATGTTCCAGACCCCGTTCTCCGAGCAGATTCGTAACGAGGCTGGGCTCGCCACCATGTGCGTTGGCGCCATCACGACCGCCGACCAGGTCAACACCATCATCGCGGCCGGCCGTGCCGACCTCGTCGCGCTCGCCCGTCCACATCTGGTCGACCCGTATTTCACCATGCGGGCGGCGGCCTGGTACGGCGCGCCCGCGGTCCACTGCCCGCCGCAATATCTCGCCGGCAAGGACCAGAGCTTCCGCAACAGCGCGCGCGACCGCGAGGAGCTGAGGGAACTTCGGCTGAAGGCCAAGCCGCGCGGCCATGGCGACACGTGGCGGGAAGCCGCAGAGTAGCTGCGCCGGGCGGTAACTGCGATCGAGAAGGCTTGCATGCGTAAGACCCTCGCCCCCGCTTGTCGCGCTCTCTCCGCTCCCTCCCCCTTGTGGGGGAGGGTCGCGGAGGGGGGTAGCGCGTGTGGCGACGGTGCATCAATCTCGGACCCCCACCCCCAACCCCTCCCCACAAGGGGGAGCGGAGCGCACCGGATGCGCAGCTTGATGACGGAGCAAGTCGATGCATGAAACGATGAATTACGCCAAGCTCGCGATGCTGTTCCGCAAGGAATTCGAGCTCTGCAACGTGCAGAAGGGCGAGACCATCGTGCTGCTCAGCGATCTCGGCGCGCGGCGTGATTACGTCTCCGCGGCGTTCGCGGCGGCGGAAGATTTCGGTGCAGACGTCTATGAGATGTGCGTCAACGCCATGCCGTCCTGGACCAAGGTCGGGGTCGAGACCGTCGGGCGCTGCAAGGGCACGCTCGATGCCATCAAGGCGGCCGACATGCTGGTGTGCTTGCACATCCCGCTGTTCACGCGCTGGCTCAAGGACGCGCGCGACGCCGGCACCCGCGTGCTCATGATCATCGATGGGCCGGATGAGCTCGAAATGCTCATGACGCCGCCCGGCTTGAAGGAAGCCGTGACATATGCGGGCAAACGGCTCGAGCGCGCCAAGACCATGCGCATCACGCGTCCTGGCGGCACCGACCTCGCGGTGCAGCTCGGCGAATACCCGACGATGATCCAGTACGGCTATGCCGAATCGAAGGGCCGTTTCGACCACTGGGGCGCGGGCCACGTCCACACGTTCCCGAACGAATCTACCGCGAACGGCACGGTGGTGTTTGCGCCGGGCGATATCGTCGTGCTGCCCTATTGCCGTTACGTGCAGGACGAGGTCCGGCTCGACATCCGCGATGGGTTCATCCGCAAAATCGAGGGCGGGCTCGACGCCAAGCTGATGAGCGACTGGCTCGACGGCAACAAGGCCCATGCCGACGACATGGACGGCCACGCCATCTCGCACCTCGGCTGGGGGCTCAATCCGCAAGGCCGCTGGGACGCGCTCGCGCTCAACGGCGCCGATCCGACCCGCCATCATGCCGGCGCGCGCTGCTTCGCCGGGAACTTTCTGTTCTCCACCGGTCCGAACTCGCAGGGTGGCGGCAAGCGGACCACCAAGGGCCATTACGACGTGCCAATGCGCGATTGCACGGTCGCGCTCGACAATGATGTCATCATCGACCGCGGCAAATTCACCGATGACAAGATGCAGGTTGCGTTTGTGGCGCGGTAAATGAGACCGTCGCGATCCTCTTGATGGCCGAACGACGATTGCATGACCCACGCCGCGGCCCGCGCCGAAAATCTTAGCAAGCAGTTCGGCGCGACGGTCGCGCTCGACAACGTCGATTTTGACGTCGCTTTCGGCGAACTTCATGCTGTCGTTGGCGAAAACGGCGCCGGCAAGTCGACGCTCATCCGCATTCTGGGCGGCGTGTACCGCCCCGACCGGGGCAACATCACGGTCGACGGCAAACCTTGCCGTTTTGCATCGCCGCACGATGCCATCGCCGGCGGCCTTGTCACCATCCCGCAAGAGCTGCGCCTGGTTCCAGCGCTGTCGGTTGCCGAAAACATCGCGCTCGGCGATCTACCGGTCCGCAGCCTTGGCCCGCTGCAAATGGTAAACCGCCCGCGCATGCGGGCTGAGGCGCGCGCGGTCCTGAAGCAGCTCGATTTCAATCCAAATCTCGACCGGCCGGTGGCGCAGCTCTCTTTTGCTGAGCGCCAGCTCGTCGCAATCGCCAAGGCGCTACGGCGGCGTTGCCGAATCTTCATTCTTGACGAGCCAACCGCCGCGCTGGAAAAGCGCGAAATTGACCGGCTCTTTGCCGTGCTCGATCGCATGAAGGCGCAAGGCACCGCCATCATTTACATCTCGCATCGGCTCGACGAAGTGGTGTCACTGGCAGATCGTTGCACCGTCCTGCGCGACGGCAAGGTCACGGCGGTCAGCACCCGTGGCAAGTTCGCGGTCGGCGATCTGGTGACGGCGATGACCGGGCGGGCCGCCGACGAAGCCATCACCGTGCCGGCTCCACGCGGCGATCTGCTCCTGGCTGCCGAGCCCGACGGCGTCTCGACATTGCGCGTCCATGCGCGCGAAATCGTGGGTCTCGCGGGCCTGCTCGGCAGCGGGACGGATCGGATCATGCGCCGCCTGTTCGGCGTCGCAGAACCGAGCGCCGTGAAGGTGCGCGATCGCGAACACCGGGTCGCAAGCCCGGCGGACGCGATCAAGCTCGGCATCGGCATGGTGCCGGGAGAGCGTCGCCTCGGCCTGGTGATGAACCAGTCGGTCCGCGACAACATTCTGCTGCCCAATCTGGATGCGTTATCCCGCATGGGTTGGCTCGACGCACTGGCCGGCGATCGCATCGTGAAGGAGATGATGGACCTCATCGACATCCGGCCGCGGCGGCCGGAACTGAAGGCCGCCGCACTCTCCGGCGGCAATCAGCAGAAGGTGATCCTGGCGAAATGGCTGGTTCGCCGCGTTGGGGTGTTGTTGCTTGAAGAGCCCACGCAAGGGATCGACGTGGCGGCCAAGACTCCAAATTCATAATTTGATCGGCGATTTCGTCGCCCGTGGCGGCGGCGTGCTGGTCAATTCAAGCGATCTCGACGAGCTTGCACGCGTGTGCGACAGCGTGCTTGCGGTGCGGCAGGGGCGGATCGCGAGTTCCCTTGATCGCGGCAAGGGCCTGGACGAGCCGAGAACTCCGCGTGGCGATCGGCGGTTAACATGACAGAACTGTTCCGATCGAAGCTCGCCGGCCAGGTGCCGTTGATATCGCTGATCGTCTTGTGTGCGGTGACGGCGCTTCTGACGCCGCGCTTTCTCTCACCGCTCAATCTTACCAACATCCTGGTGCAGTCCTCGATCATGGCGGTGATCGCCATAGGGATGACGTTCGTGATCGTCGGCGGCGGCTTCGATCTCTCGGTCGGTTCGACTGCGGCGCTCGCGGGCTGCGTCGCCAGCATGGTGATGCTGCATGCGGGGATCGCCGCCGGCGTGGTGGCCGGAATCGCGGCTGGCGCCGCCGTTGGGCTGGCCAACGGCGTGATCATTGCCTGGCTCAACGTCAATCCCTTCATCACGACGCTCGGCACCATGGTGCTGGTTCGAGGTGTCGTGTTCATCATCACTGGCGGCGCGCCGGTGTCGGGCGAGAGCGGGCTGCCCGGCGCTTTCGTCGCATTCGGTTCGGACCGCTTCCTTGGTATCCACTATCTCGTGTGGGTTCCGGCCATTTTGCTCGCCGTGTTGTCCTTCGTGATGCAAGCGACGCCGTATGGCCGGCGCGTTTATGCGACTGGCGGCGGCCGCGAGGCGGCGTATCTCTCGGGCATTCCGGTGCGCCGCGTGATAGCCTCAACCTACGTCTGGTGCGGCGCGCTCGCCGGTGTGGCGGGCGTCATGCTCGCGGCGCGGCTGCAGTCCGGGCAGCCGACGGCCGGAGAGTTTTACGAACTGACCGCGATCGCCGCGGTCGTGCTGGGCGGGGCGGCGCTGCAGGGCGGCGAGGGCACGCTCTATAAGAGTGTTATCGGTGTCTTTATCATGATCGTGCTCGGCAATGCGCTCAACCTGCTGAACGTCGATTCCTATTGGCAACGGGTCGCCATCGGCGCCGTGATCATTGCGGCCGCCGCTGCCGAAAGGTTACGCTCGCAACACTGACACAGGAGTGATCGGTATGTTCAAGCTTCGCATGGCCGCGCTTGCCGCGGCGCTCGTCCTTCCGGCAGCGTTCGCCCTTTCCCCGGCTGCAATCGGGCAGGGCAAGACGACGATCGGCGTGTCACTCGCCCAGGACGACAACCCGTTCTACATCGCGATGCTGCGCGGCATCCGCGCCCGCGCCCAGGAACTCGGCTGGGACGTCGCGACGGTCTCCGCCAACGAGGACAAACTCAAGCAGATCAACGGCGTGCAGGACCTGATCGCGCGCGGGGTGAAAGGCATTTTGATCTCGCCGATCGACGCCGTCGGAGTCAACGCCGCCTACGACGCGGCTGCAGCCGCGAAGATTCCGATTGTCTCGGTGGCGCGCGGCTCGACCTCGAAGAACCAGACCATCCATGTGGCGATGGATGAGAAGCAGATCGGCCGCGACATCGCCGAGTGGACCGCCAAGCGCCTCAACGGTAAGGGCAAGGTTGCGCTGCTGCTCGGTCCGAGCGGTGCGCCCACCTTCCGGAATCTTGGCGAAGGCTATGCCGAGGTGATGGCGAAGTATCCCGGGATCCAGATCGTGATCAAGCATGACGGGCCGCTCACGCGCGAGCGTGGTCTCAAGCAGGCGGAAGACGCTCTGGTGGCGCATCCCGACCTCGCGGCGATCTATGCGGCGAACGACGATGTGGCGCTCGGCGCCATGCAGGCGGTGAATGCCAGCAACCGCAAGGGCAAGACCATCGTCACCGGCATGAACGGCGTGCCGCCGGCGTTGCGCGCCGTGAAGGAGCAGAACTTGGCGATGACGGTCGAGCTCAATCCGGTGCTGTGGGGCAGGCTTGGCGTCGATGTGCTCGCCTCTTTCCTCAAGGGCGACAAGGTCGAGCCGCGCGTGTTCATCAAGCACGTCATCATCGATCCGTCGAACGTCGACTCCAAGCTGCCGAAGACCTGATCATGACGCTGACCGAGCTCCTCTGGCTCGCGACCGCGTGCTACGCGATCCACATGCTCGAGGAGTATGAACTCGACTGGCGGGACTGGGCTCGCGACGCGCTCGGACTGCCGGTCGAGTGGAGCGATTTCTACGTCACCAACGCAATCGTCGTCGTCCTCGGCATCGTTGCGGCGAATTTGACGGCCTGGCCGGTGATCGCACTCGGGTTTCCGGCGTTGATGCTGATCAACGCGACGTTCTTCCACGTGCTGCCGATGATCGTAATGCGAGGGCGCTACTCACCCGGCGTATTCACCGCGGTGGTGCTGTTCTATCCGGTCGGCATCGCGTGCTATCGGCAGGCCGCCGCCGAGGGCGCGCTGAGCACGGGGGCGATCGCCGGCTCGTTCCTGATCGGCGCGGCGCTGATGGCGAGCCCGATCGTCCTCCTGCGGATCAAGCACAAGCCCTACTTCCGCCAGACTCGGTAGGAGCGTGACAGTGGCGACACCAGCGCAAACGAGCTTCGTCTCCGAACTGGAAGCGAAGAACCTGCATCCGCTGTGGGACCGCTATCAGCGGATCACACCGATCAAGCCGCAGGCCAAGGATGCGCCGTTCATCTGGCGCTGGCGCGACATCGAGCCGTTCCTGCATCGTTCGGTGGGAGAGGTGTCGATCAACGACATCGAGCGCCGCGCACTGATCATGGCGCATCCGGCCTTCGGCGACGACACCACCACGACCAGCACGCTGCTCGCCGCCTTCACGGTGCTGGAGCCGGGCGACCGCGCGCGCCCGCACCGGCACACCGGCGCGGCGATCCGCTTTGCCACCCGCGCCGATGGCGCCGCCACCATCGTCAACGGCCGGCGCTGCGAGATGAAGGCGGGCGACCTGATCCTGACGCCGCCGATGTGCTGGCACGGTCACATCAACGAAAGCGATCATCGCATCATCTGGTTCGATGCCGCCAACATGCCGCTCATCCGGGCTGTCGATGCCCATTTCTTCGAGCCGGGTGATCCGGGCAACAACGAGTTCTGGCAGGTCGACGAAGGCGAGGAGCGGCTGTGGGCGGAGGCCGGTCTGGTGGCGGAGGGTGCAACGTCGAGCGCGGTCAACTCGCCGAAGTACCGTTATCCCGGCGAAGCGACGCGCCGCCTGCTCGCATCCGCGCCCTCGGGCGCCGACGGCATGAGGACGATCCGCTACGTCAATCCGGCGACCGGCGGCGCCGTCATGCCGACGCTGGATTGCTACGCCGCGCGACTGACGAAGGATGTGCCGACGCGCACCAAGCGCGCCACTTACAACATGATCTGCCTCGTCGTGTCCGGGGAGGGCCGCTCGACCATCGCGGACCAGACTTTCGAATGGTCGCAGCACGACGTCTTCACCGTTCCGCACTGGACGTTCGCGTGCCACGAAGCGCTCGGCGGCGATGCCGATCTGTTCATGGTGTCGGACAAATCGGCGTTCGAGCGGCTCGATCTGGTGCGCGAGGAGTTTCAGTAGAGCGTTCGTCATTCCGAAGCGGCCCGCAGCGCCAGGCCCAGAATCCATCTCGCCGATCAATTTGGATTCCGGGCTCCCGCGCTTCGCGCGGGCCCAGAATGACAAAAAGGGTGATGCGTCGAATGACGACTCCGCCGGCAAGGAAACCCAACTACCAGGGCATCGGCGCTCCATTGCGCCGCGTCGAGGATCGCCGGTTCCTGCTCGGACGCGGGCGCTTCGTCGCGGACATTGATCTTCCAAGTGCTCTGGCCTGCGTCATCGTCCGATCGCCGCATGCGCATGCACGAATTCGCAAGATCGACACCGCCGCAGCGCGTGCATCTCCCGGCGTCGTGGCGGTGTTCACCGGCGCCGACATGGCGGCGGACGGCATGGAGCGCATGCGGCCGCTCTGGGTGCTGCGTTCGCGCGATGGCTCGCCGATGGCCGAGCCCCCGCGCTATGCGCTCGCTCGCGGCGCCGTCCGCCACGTCGGAGAGCCGGTCGCCGCGGTGATCGCCGACAGCTTGCTGCAGGCGACGGACGCGGCCGAGCGCGTCGTCGTGGACTACGAGCCGCTCGCGGCCGTCACGGATGTGCGGACCGCGCAGGCGCCCGGTGCGCCGCAACTGCATACGGTCGCCCCCGGCAACGTCTGCTTCCGTTCGGTGCGCGGCGACGAAGCCGCGGTGCGCGCGGCGTTCCAGTCACCGGCGCACTTAGTCTCTATCGATCTCATCAACAACCGGCTGATCGGCGCGGCGATCGAACCACGCGCGGCCATCGCGACCCTCGATCCGGTGACCGACAAGCTCACGCTCTACAGCTCCACCCAGGCGCCGCATCACATCCGCCGCGCGGTCGCGGAACAACTCGGCATTCCGGAAAGCGCGTTGCGTGTCATTTCACCGGATGTCGGGGGCGGCTTTGGCTATAAGGGCAAGCTCTATCCCGAGGAAGGTATCGTCACCTGGGCGGCGCGGCAGTTGCGCCGTCCGGTTCGCTGGGTGGGGACGCGGGCGGAAGGATTCGTCGCGGACAACCAGGCGCGCGATCATGTCACCCACGCTGAACTGGCGCTCGATGCCGACGGCCGGTTCCTCGCCCTGCACGTGCAGACCTTCGCCAATCTCGGCGCTTACGTCTCGACCTTCGGCGCCAACATTCCGGGCGTGATCTACAGCGCGTTGTTCGCGGGCGGCTATCTGACGCCGGCGATCTTCGTCGAGACTACCGGCATCTTCACTAACACCGCGCCGACCGATGCGTTTCGCGGCGCCGGCCGGCCGGAGGCCTGCTACGTGCTGGAGCGGCTCGCCGACCGGGCGGCGCAAAAGCTCGGGCTCGACCGCGCCGAAATCCGCCGGCGTAATCTCATTCCGCCCACTGCCATGCCGTACAAGACGCCGATCGGGCCGACCTACGACTGCGGCGACTTCCCGAAGATCTTCGCCCGCGCGCTCACGCTTGCCGACTATGACGGATTTGCCAGGCGGCGAGCGGAGGCCGCCCGGCGCGGCCGGCTGCGCGGGATCGGCATCGCGTGCTACGTCGAATCCTCGGGCGTTGCGCCCTCGCGGTTCGCCGGCATGCTCGGCGCTCGCGTTGGCTTCTACGAGGCCGCTTCGATCCGCGTCGAGCCTGACGGCGCGGTTCGTGCCGCACTCGGCACGCATAATCACGGCCAGGGGCACGCCACGACGTTTGCGCAAATCCTGTCGTCGCGATTGGGCATACCGGTCGACCAGATCACGATTGTGGAAGGCGACACCGACGAGGTGCCGCACGGAACCGGCACCTTCGGCTCGCGCTCGATCGCGATCGGCGGCAGCGCACTCGATCATGCCGCCGGCAAGATCGTCGCCAAGGGCAAGCTGATTGCCGCGCATCTGCTGGAAGCGGCTGCGGGCGACGTGGAGTTTGCCGACGGCTCGTTTACAGTCGCGGGCACCGACCGGCGAGTTTCGTTCGCGGATGTCGCCCGCGCCGCCTATGTGCCGCACAATTTTCCGCTCGAGACGGTCGAGCCGGGACTGCAGGACACCGCCGTTTACGATCCGCCGAATTTCGCCTTTAGCAACGGCGCGCACGTGTGCGAGCTGGAGATCGATCCCGACACCGGGCGGATCGAGCTGATCGGCTTCTGGGCGGTCGATGATATCGGCACGGTCATCAATCCGCTGATTGTGGACGGCCAAATTCACGGCGGCCTGTCGCTCGGGCTCGGCCAGGCCTTGCTGGAGAACTGCGCCTATGACGGCGGCGGGCAACTCGTCTCCGGCTCGTTCATGGATTATGCCATCGCCCGCGCGGACGATCTGCCGCCGTTCGTTACCGAGTGCGACGAGGGCCAGCCCTGCACGCACAATCCGCTCGGCGCCAAGGGTTGCGGTGAGTTGGGCGCCATCGGTTCGCCCGCCGCGGTGGTGAGCGCGGCACTGGATGCGCTCGGCGCGCTCGGCATCGACGATTTCGACATGCCGCTGACGCCGGAACAGGTGTGGCGACGGATTCAGCAGGCGCCGCGCAAGCCGGCGACATCGGCGGGATAGTCCGTCAGCTCACGGTGCCATCCCGCTCCCGGCGTAGCACCTTGCCTGGCAAGGCGCCAGTGTGCGCTGCGTTCTCGACGACGATTTCGCCGTTCACCACAACGGTGGTGCGCGCGCCGCTCGGATACTGGTGCGGGTCGGCGTAGGTCGCACGATCCTTGAAATCGGCGGCGTCGAAGATCGCGATGTCGGCGCGGTAGCCCAGCTGCAGCAGCCCGCGATCGGCAAGCTTGAGCGCCCGCGCCGTTGCGCCGGTCATCTTGTGGATCGCGAGCTCGAGCGGCAGTACGCCGAGCTCGCCCACATAGTGACCGATGACGTCGCGGGAATGTTCCGTAAAACCGCGGGTGCGGCATACCCTGGCTGACGGTGCCGTAGGTCGCGACGCAATTGCCGTCGGAGCCGACCAGCGCGCGCGGGGACCGCATGAGATCGCGCACGTCTTGCTCGGAGATCGACGTCACCAGCACACGGGTCGCGCCCTTATCGTCGAGCAGATAGTCGCAGAACGTATCGATCGGATCCTGGCCGCGATCCGCTGCAAGCTGTGCGATGGTCCTGCCGGCGAATTGCGGCAGATTCGGTGAGACCGAAATCTGCACCGCCTCCCACGAACTCGATGCGGCCCCAGTTGTTAAGTCCGTCGCGCGCGATATCGTCGCGGATGCGCGTGCGCGTGTCCTGGTGGGCCAGACGTTCCAGCATCGCTGGCACGCCGCCGGCCTGCACCCATTGCGGCAGCAGGTTCTTGAGCGGGTTGCTGCCCGCCGTGTACGGGTAGGCGTCGCAGTCGATGTCGAGGCCGCGCGCGCGGGCCTGGGCGATCATATCGAGTGCGCGAGCGGTCTTGCCCCAGTTGTCCACGCCCGAGCATTTGAAATGCACGATCTCGACGTGAACGCCGCAGGTTTCGGCAATCGCAATCGCTTCTTCGACCGCCTCCAGGACGTTGTTCGACTCATCGCGCAAGTGGGTGAAATATCCGGCGTTATGGCGCTTCACGATCTGGCAAAGTGCGATCATCTCGTCAGGCTTGGCATAGGAGCCGGGCGTGGTGAAAAGTCCGGACGACAGTCCGAGTGCGCCGGCGTCGAGCCCTTCCTCCAGCAGTTCGATCATCCGCTTGAGCTGCGCGGGCGAGGGCGGTCCCGGCTCCATCCCCATGACCATCAGGCGGAGCGTATTGTGGCCGACCAGCATTCCGGCGTTCACGGCGGTGGCCGGAAAGGTGTCGAGGTAATCGCGGAAGCTGGTCTCGCGGAACGGTAGCCACGGCGCGCTCGGGCTGAGATAGTCGCGCAGCAGCTCGACCTTGCCGGCAAGACATGGCGCGACCGAGAATCCGCAATGGCCGATGATCTCGGTGGTCACGCCTTGGCGGACTTTGCTTTCCGCCTTGGGATTGATCGGCAGCGTGAAGTCGGAATGGGTCTTGATGTCGATGAAGCCCGGCGCGACGGCGAGGCCCTCGGCATCGATGATCTTCTCCGCTTCGCCGGGCAGTGCGCTGCCGATGGCTGCGATGCGGCCATCTGCGATGGCGATGTCCTGCACAGTGCCCGCGCTGCCGCTGCCATCAAAGACGCGGCCGTTGCGAATGAGGATGTCGTGGTTCATCGAATCTTTCTGTGATTGCGGTCGAACGCGGTGTTTCAGCGGCTGGTCTTATTGAGGAAGGCGTGGACCGATTCCTGATGCTCGGCTGTCGTGTAACACACGGCCTGCGCCTCGCGGCCGAGTGCGAATACCTGCTCCTCTGGCGTTTCGAACGTGCGATTAAGGATCGCCTTGGACAAGGCGATCGAGGCCTGGGAGCCTTGGCTCAGTTCGCTCGCCCAGGCGGCCGCATCGGCGATCAGCGCCTCGGCAGGGACGACGCGATCGGCGAGCCCGATGGCGAGCGCTTCGTTCGCGTCCACCGTGCGACCGGTAAAAATCAATTCCTTGGCACGCGCCAGACCGACCCGGCGTGGCAGGAAGTACATGCCGCCGCCGTCGGAGACGAGGCCGCGTTTGACGAAACTCATGGTGAAGATCGCTTGTTCGGAGGCGACGATGAAGTCGCACGCGAGAGCCATGTCGCAACCGAGGCCGGCTGCCGCGCCATTGACCGCCGCGATGACCGGCTTCGGCAGGCTGTGCAACAGCGCGACGCTCCTGTGCGTCTGTCCCTGCCGTCGCCAGCCGTTGAATGCCACTTGACCGGCAGGCGCCTTCAGCCGTTCCTTCATCCCGGAAATGTCGCCGCCCGCGCAGAAAGCCTTCCCCTTGCCGGTCAGGACCACCGCGCGCACAGCATCGTCCGCGGCGGCGCGTTCGAGCGCGGCGATGAACTCGTTGCGCAGCGCGTCATCGATGGCGTTGCGGACCTCTGGACGGTCGAGGGCCACGATTGCGACGCCGTTCTCGACCGTCATCTCGACGAGTGTCTTCATTGCATTGTCCTTGCTGCTTGATTTCGGCGTCGTGCAGTCGGTACGACCGGGCCAAAACACCGACCGTCGTTGTCGAAACCTTACTCCCGCAAAGGATCAAGGGCGCATTAGCCGATCGCGGCCGAAGACTTGAACTGCGCGAAGTTGGCGGTGCCGTCACGTGCGATGCCGGGCAGCAGGTCCACTTCCCATTTCAGGTATTCGTCCATTGCTTCGCGCGTGTTCTTCGCGCGCTCGTATGGCTTAAGCCACGTATCGACTGGATCGTCCGCCATCCGGGCTTCGGTCGAAAGCGGCTGGCCGGCAGCCTTCCATGCAGCATTGCCGCCCGCGAGACAGCTCACCTGGGCATTCACGAGCGCAGTCGCTTCCGCCGTCGCGAGCCGGGCCAGGGTGCCGTCTTCGGAGGTGAGCACCAGCGCGCCTTGGATAGGAACCTTCGGCAGCGATTGGGCGAGGCGGGAGCGGATTGCGAACCACGCGCCCGGGATATGGCCTTTGTGGTATTCGCGGCTGAGCGACAGGTCGATCACGGTGGCTTCGCCGCGCGCCAGCAGATCGGCGAGCTGCGCGCTGTCAATTTGCCGTTCGGTGGCTGGCTCGTCGGCTAGCACGGGCGGCGACGGGAGGCCGGTTTCGCTGCCGGCTTCGGCCAGCACGAAGACATCACGGTATCCCATCTGCCGCAGCCATGAGGCCGTCATCGCGGCGCGCACCTGCGCGTCATCGACCAGGACGATGCGGGCGCCGAGTGTGCCGACATATTGGTCGGTCGCCTGCACGAGCTGTCCGCCCGGCGCGGACAGCGCGCCGGCGATATGACCGGCCGCGTATTCCGGCGGGTCGCGCACGTCCAAGAGATAGAGCGTGCGATCGTGCGCTTCGGCGCGAAAACGTTCGAGCGTCGCGCGATCGATGCGGCTGACGCCATAGCGGCGCGCCACCTCGGCAGCCGCCGATTTGGCCCAGGCGAGGCCATCCGCGGACGGCAGCGGCGCTCGCTGGTCCTTGCCGCTCTCACAGGTGTGACCGGCGAGCGTGAAGCCCATGGTTCCGTTGCGCAGCGCCACCACCTTGTTCGGCAGGCCGGCATTGATCAGCGACTGCGCGCCGATGATGCTGCGGGTGCGTCCCGCGCAATTGACCACGACTGTAGTCTCGGGCGAGGGCGCCAGGTCGCGCGCCCGCAGCACCAGCTCGGCGCCCGGCACGTTGATTCCGGTCGGGATCGAGACGCGCGAATATTCGTCGAACGGCCGGCTGTCGAGCACGACGATGTCGGCGCGCTCGCGAATGAGCTGCGCAAGTTCGTCCGCCGAGATGCTGGGCGTGCCGCTGTCATGCTCGACAAACTCGCCGAACGCCTTGCTCGGCACATTCACGCCGGAAAACAGCTCGTAGCCGGCGGCCTCCCATGCGGCGATGCCGCCGTCCAGCACGTGGAGGTCGGTGTAGCCGGCGCGGCCGAGAACCGCCGCGGCGCGCTCGGCCAAACCGTCGTTGTCGTCGACCAGCACGATGCGGGTCGATTTGCGTGGCACCATGTTGGCGAACCGCAATTCCAGCCGGCTGAGGGGAATCGAGCGTGCCCACAACAGATGCGACCGCGAATAGATCAGCTCTTCGCGTACGTCGATAAGCGCGAGCTCTCGGCCGTCGAGCAGCATGGCCTTGACGTCAGCGGCGCTGACCGGCTTCGCGGCAGTCTTTGTCAACATGTGGGCCTCATTGGTGCCGCAACAGTGACTGCGTCCCTCCCCGAGGGAGAGAGGAGCAACTGTCGGACCATTTTCGGAAAAATGCGATTACGTCGCCCGCTGCGGCGTCATCTGCTCGACCTTGCCGGACGCCAGATCGAATCGCACCCGCTGGATGTTGTCGAGGTTGGTGCCGGTGACGCGGATGAAGCGCGAATGGTCCGGATAGTCGATCGAGTGGATTTTTCCATCCTGATAGATGCCGGCGTGACCCGGCATCAGACGATAGGTCTTGGCCGGTTTGAGTTCGGCATGCTCCGGGTCGTCGCCACTGTCCAGGCGTTCCCATTCGATCATGTCGGTGTAAAGCGTGGCTTGGCCGTAGATCGCCCAGGAGTCACCGTGGTCGTGTGGCGGCGACTTGCGCGCTTTGTCGTTGATATGGGCGAGCACCTGGAAGCCGAGATCGGGGTCGTCGTAGAGTACCTTTAGGCCACGCGGGACCTCGTCGCTGCAGTATTCGCGTAGAAATTCCTGATTGCCGAGTAACCGCTCGAGACGGACGCGAACCTCCTCCCGGCCGGCGGTTCCGGGGTCACGCGACAGAATGGTGCGGCAGTCCGAGATGAATTGGTCGAGATCGTAGGCCATTGTGGTCCTCCTTGGGTAGCGGCAAGGCCATGGGGTAGTTTCGCCGATCAGCACGGCAAGTTCCAGACCCGCGACAATCTCACGTGCCGCCGAGGTATTTTTTGAAGAAATCAACGGTGAGCGCAAGTGCCCGGTCCGCTTCCGGTTTCGAGTAGGTCTTGCCGCCGTGGCGCGCGAAGGCATGATCGGCGCCGGGATACTTGTGGATGGTGACGAGGGGGTTAGGCGACAACCGCCGCTCCAGGAGGTCGTTCACCTCCGCCTGCACCCAGCGGTCTTTCATCGCCATGTGCAGCACGAATGGCCGATGCAGGTTCTTCGCCTCCTTGATGCGGTGTTCGATGTAGGTGCCGTAGTAGGCAACCGCACAATCGATGTCGGTGCGGCAGCACATCAGGTAGCAGAGCTTGCCGCCGAGGCAGTAGCCGACCGCGCCGACCTTGCCGTTGCAGCCGGGCAGCGTCTTCAGGAACTGCCGGATGTCCTCCATGTCCTGCACGCCGAGGTCGTAGTCGAACTCGTAGTACAGGTCGAACGCCTTCTTGACGTGCTCGGGATTGTGGTCGCTTAGCTCGACGCCGGGCTCCTGCCGCCAGAACAGGTCGGGTACGAGGCAAATGAAGCCGGCTTCGGCGAATTCATGCGCATGGGCGCGCATGGTGTCGTTGACGCCCCAGATTTCCATGATCGCGATGACGGCGCCGGCCGGCGTTTTGTCCGGGTAGGCGACATAGGCGCCCATCTCGCCGTCACGCAGCTTGACCTTGATGTTCTCGGTTCGCATCGAGTTGTCCATTTTTCCGGTGAGGTCTGGCCGCCTTCTTACCCTCCCCCCGCGAAGCGGTGGGGAGGGTCGGCGCGTGAGCGCCGGGGTGGGGCATTTATGGTGTGTCGCGATACATCCCCCCACCCCCGACCCCTCCCCACCACTCGCTTCGCTCGCGGGGGGAGGGGAGTCCGGCACCGTCAGAGCCGCAACAGCTTTTTCGCATTCCCCTGAAAGATCGCATCCTTCTCCGTCGTCGAAATCTCCAGCGCGTTCACCGCGTCGATGGTCTTGCGGATCAACGCATGGCCCTGCTCGGCGTCGAACGGTGCATCGGTCGCGAACACGCACTTATTGGTGCCGAAGAAGTCGTGGCCGCAGCGGGTCGGTGCGACTTCGCCAAGTGCGGTATCGGCATAGAGCATTTTGAAATAGTCGACCGGCTGCTGCTTGAGGCCGGCCTTCTCGGCCAGCGGGCCGCGCTCGGATGTGCCATAGAATATCTGGCTGAAGGTCAGGCTGATCTTGCCATGAAAGAACGGGATCATGCCGCCCATGTGATGCGTGATGATCTTCAAGTCCGGCAACTCGTCGAGCAGACCTGAATAGATCAGCCGGGTCAGGCAGGCCGTCGTCTCGTAAGGCCAGCCGAACATGAACCAGATTTCGTTCTCGGACGCCTGTTCGCTCGCATAGTCCGGGAAATTCGGCCCGCGCATAGGATGAATCCAGACCGGCAGATCATGCTGCGCCATGCGCTGGAAGATCGGCCGGAATTCCGGCGCCGACAGCGGCTTGCCGGCGACGTTGGTGAAGACCTGGATGCCGCGGGCGCCAAGATCGCCCACCGCGCGGTCGATTTCGGTGAGCGTGGCCGCGACATTGTTCATCGGCAGCGAAGCGATGAAGGTCGGAAAATGATCGGGATACCGGCGGCAGGTTTCGGCGAGTGAGTCATTCGCCAGCCGCGCGAGGTCCGGCGACTGGTCGGGCGGCGCGACCAGTTCGAGCGGCGGGTTGGCGAGCGAGAGCACCTGCTGCAGTCCGTCGAACTCATCAAGCAGCGCACGCCGGGCATCCACGTCCCACAGCGCCTTGATGCGCGGAAAGGCGGTCACTGCAGGCTGGCCCGGAATGAGGTCGGCCAGCCGGTCGAGGTAGGGCTTGGGCACGAAATGATTGAAGATGTCGAGCATGATGCGGGGCGGGATGGAGGCATGAAAACCGGGCGGATGACCGGGCGGAGGAAAGCAAATAAAGTTACGCAATGCTAGGCGTCGGGGCGCCGCTTATGGCCCATCTTGCGGCCGCGATGGAGATGAAATGTCGGTTCTGCTGGAAAAGCGCGCGGACGGGGTCGCGATCGTCACGCTCAACCGGCCGCAGGTGCTCAACGCGCTCGATGTGCCCGCCAAGGAGCGGCTGGGCGACATCTGGCAGGAAATATCGGACGACCCGCAAGTGCGCGTCGCCGTGCTGATGGGCGCGGGCGGCAGGGCGTTTTGCGCCGGTTCCGACATCAAGGAGATCAACCGCACCGGCCGCATGGTCACGACCGAGACGCTCAAGCGGGCGATCCCGGGCGTTGGTATTCCGCTCGATAAGCCGGTGATCGCGGCGCTCAACGGCTATTGCGTCGGCATGGGTATGAGCCTCGCCCTGCATTGCGACCTGCGGCTTGCCGCCAAGGATGCAGTGCTCGGCTATCCGGAGGTGAAGCACGGCATGATCTCGGCGGTGAGCGCGCTCCACCTCCCGCTGGTCATCCCCAGCGTGCAGGCGATGGAGATGCTGCTGCTCGCCCGCAACATCACAGCCGACGAAGCCTTGCAGATGCGCCTCATCAATGCGGTGGTCGACGACGTGCGGGCCGAGGCGCTGGCCTGGGCCGAGAAGATCGCCAGCTACTCGCCCGCCGCCGTGCAGGCGACCAAGCGCCTCGCCACCTTCGCGCGGCGCCTCAGCGCGGCCGAGAGCACGGAAATCGAATCTGCTCGGGCTTTCGTCGAGACCAAGGACGACTACAAGCAAGGCGCCGCGGCCTTCACCGGCCGCGCGTGATTGCGCGATCGCATTCGTCCTCACACGAGAAGTTGAGCCCATGGCCCCGATGAAAGCCGTCACGTTCCGCGACTTCGGCGGTCCGGATGTTCTGCAAGCGACCGAAGTCGAGAGGCCGCAAGCCGGCGCGGACGATGTGCTGGTGCGCATTCATACTGCCGGCATCTGCTACCACGATGTGCTCTCCCGCTCCGGCCGGATTCCCGGCAAGCCGGGCCGCATCCTCGGCCATGAGATCGCGGGCGAGATTGTCGAGGCCGGGGTCAATGTTGCGCCCGACCGCGTCGGCGAGCATGTCGTGCTCTATCAGCGATTGTTCTGCGGCAACTGCCGCCACTGTCTCGGCGGCCGGCAGGATCTCTGCCGCAACAGCCGCGTGCTCGGCGAGCATGGCAGCGGCGGCTATGCGGAATTCGCCTGTGTGCCGGCACGCAATGCGATCCGGGTGCCGGATGGGCTCGACCTGACGGCGGCGGCGCTTGCGGTCTGCCCGGTCGGCACCAGCGTGCGCTCTGCGCTCGGCGTGGCGCAGACCGGTCCGGGCGATACGGTGCTGATCACCGGCGCGGGCGGCGGGCTCGGCCTGCACCAGATCCAGGTCGCCAAGAGCGTGCAGGCGCGGGTGATCGCGGTCACGAGTTCCGGCGACAAAACCGATGTGCATCCGGCGAGCCGGAGCCGACGAGATCATCATCAGCCCGGACCTGAAATTCAGCGCCGAGGTGTGGCGGCTGACCGCCAAGCAGGGCGCCGACGTGATCCTGGAAAACGTCGTCACCGGCACGTTCGGCGAGAGCCTGCGCTCGGCCGCGCAACTCGCGACCGTGGTGGTGCTCGGGAATATCGGCGCGAAGCCGGTCGAGATCGATCCGGGACTCGTCATCATGCGACGTATTCGCATCGCCGGTTCCGGCAACGCGACGTTCAATGACGTACACGTGGCACTTCATCTCCTCGCTACCGGCGCGGTGAAGCCGTTCATCGGTCGCATCCTGCCGTTTCCGCAGGCGGCGGACGGTCACGCGCTGATGGAGCAGCGCGCTGTGACTGGCCGTGTCGTGCTGCACGGCTGGTGACATGACGATCGGCGCGAGATTGAGCGAGCTTGCGGCGCTGCACGCCGACCGCACCGCTATCGTTGACGATGCCGGCGCGTGGAGCTATCGGCAGTTTCATGCGCGCATCGCGCGCGTCGGTAACGCGCTACGCGGGCTTGGGCTCGTCGGCGGCGATCGCGTTGCTCTGTTGATGCCCGACATTCGCGAATATCTCGAAGCAGACTACGGCATCATGGCGGCGGGCTTCGTGCGGGTGCCGCTCGATCCGCGGCTGACTCGCGCGGATATCGTAGCACTATTGCGGCATGCCGGTGCTCGTGCGCTCGTCACCCACGCATCGTTTGCGGGCCCGCTTGATGGATTGGTGGATGAGGTTGAGGGCCTGAGCCATGTCATTGCTGTCGGCGGCGGCGTGGGCCTCGACTACGAGGAACTGCTCGAACGAGCCTCCGAACAGCCGCCTTCGGCGGCTGACGGCGAGGCGCTTGCCACGCTCAATTTCAGCGGCGGAACGACCGGGGCACCGAAGGCCGTCATGCTGCGGCACCGCAATCTGCTCGCTGTCGCCGACGCCACCGCCAAGGGCTTCGAGGTCACCAGCGATGCGATTTTTCTCAACGTCCGTCCGCTCTGGCCGATTGCGCAGGTCATCCTCATGTCGCACCTGTTCGCCGGCGCGACGGTGGTCTTACGCCGGTTCGATCCCGAGCGGTTCGCCGCGGTCGTTTCGGAAACCGGTGCGACGCGTACGTCGCTGGTACCGACGCAGCTCGTGCGCTGTCTCGATCATTTGCCGAAGGGCGATGCACGGCTCGACCGGTTGCAGGCGATCTATGTCGGTGGCTCACGCATTCCGCCCGGAATGTTCGGGCGCGCCCTGGATGCTCTAGGTCCGAAGATCGGCGTGCTCTATGGCCTCACCGAAGCGCCCGTCACCTGCTATATGCCGCCGCGCACGCTGGCGGCGGACGCCGAACGGCGAGACCGGCTCATGCAGTCGGTCGGACGTGTGCTGTCCGGTTATGAGGTCCGGCTCGACGGCGCGGAGGAAGGCACCGACCGATCGGGCGAAGTGCTGATCCGCGGCAGCAACGTCATGGCGGGCTACTGGCAGGATGAAGCCGCGACCGGTGCCGCGCTGCGCGACGGCTGGCTTCATACCGGCGACATCGGCCAGTTCGAAGCGGACGGCTTCCTCTCCATCGTCGGCCGGCTCAAAGATGTGATCCGGTCGGGCGCCAGCACCATCGTCCCGAAGGAGGTCGAGGATGTGATTTTGCTGCACCCAGCGATCGCCGAAGTCGCGGTCATCGGTCTGCCCGATGCCGAGTGGGGTGAGGCGGTCACCGCCTTTGTGGTGGTCAAGCCCGGCATGTCGGTCGGTGAACACGACGTGGTGGAGCATTGCCGGGCGCGACTCGCTTCGTTCAAGAAGCCGCGCGCAGTGCGGTTCGTCTCGAGCCTGCCGCGCTCGCATTATGGCAAGGTGCTGCGCGCGCAATTGATCGCTCAGGCCGGCGTGTAGGCCATCATTCCGCGGCCGGGGACGCAAGCAATACCTAAATTTGACCCGATAACGGCGTTAGTCACGTCGTAGCGCCCGGTACGCGCAGTCTTCGTGAATTGCAGAAGGGCTCGTCATGACGCCACAAATCGATTTCACCAGTCCGGATTATCTCCGCAATCCGGCGTCGGCGATCGAATCGCTGCGGGCGTCCGGCCCGGTCGTGGCGGCGCGATTTCCAATCGTCGGCAGGACCTGGATCACCACCACGCAAGAGGCCGCCGGCCATGTGCTGAAGGACAGCGCCGCGTTCACGCTGCGCAAGGACGGCGGCCGGGTTGCCGGGATGCGATGGTGGATGCCGGCGTTCATTCGTGTGCTGGCCAACAACATGCTCACGACCGACGAGCCGGACCACACGCGGCTGCGGGAAGTGGTCGATGAAGCGTTCCGCCGGCGCGCGGTTCTCGGAATGGAGCCTCGCATCATGGCGATTTCCGACCAGCTTGCCGGCGAACTGTTCGCGGAAGGGAGCCCGGCCGACCTCATCGATCGTTATGCCCGCAAGTTGCCGCTCTCGGTGATCTGCGAATTGCTCGGCCTGCCGCTCGCGGATCGCTCGATTTTCATGTCATGGGCGGGCAACGTCACGAACGTCAGGAGTGCCGTTGGATTTCTGTCAATGTTCCCGGCGCTCCTGGCGATGAAGCGCTACTTGGCGAAGCATCTCGAAACCGCCCGTGCGACCGGCGGCGAAGGACTTCATCGCCGAGCTGGTGCGGGTGGAGCGCGAGAGCGGGCGCATCAGCCGCGATGAAATTCTGTCGACGGTTTTTCTGCTGCTTTTCGCCGGGCACGAAACCACGACACACCTGATCAGCGGCTCAATCCTCGAGCTGTTGAAAAACCCGCCGTTGCGCCAGTGGCTCGCGGAGGACTGGAGCCGGCTGGACCTGGCAGTCGAGGAATTCCTGCGCTTCATCTCGCCTGTCCAGTTCTCCAAGCCGCGCTTCGTGAGGTCCGACATGGAATTATGCGGGGTCCGCCTGATGCGGAACGATATGGTGATGGCGATGTTGGCGGCCGCCAACATGGACCCGGCGGCCAACGAACACCCTGAGCAGATCAATCTCAATCGCCGGCCGAACCGCCACATCGCGTTCGGTGCCGGCATCCATTTCTGCCTCGGTCATCAGCTTGCCCGCCTGGAAGGCAAGTGCGCCATCAAGGCGCTGTTCAAGCGCTGGCCCAATCTCGAATTGGCCATCGATCCCGCGGATATCCGATGGCGCAGGCGGCCCGGCTTGCGCGCGATCGAGCGCCTGCCGGTGACGAATCGCCACGAATGATCCCGGCGAGGCGCCAGGTTCGGGCGGATGCCGCCCGCGTCACTGCACCTTGATGTTGGCGTCCTTTATGATCTTTTCGTATTTCGCCATCTCGGCGGCCATGTAGTTCTTGAAGTCCTCGGCGGTGCCGCCCTTGGCTTCGAAGCCGAGCTTGGCGAGCCGCTCCTTCATCTCGGGCAGCGCCAGCACCTTGGCGACATCAGCCTGAAGCTTCTTCGAGATGTCGGCTGGCAAGTTCTTCGGCGCCCACAATCCGTACCACGAGACGAACTCGAAACCCTTGAAGCCGGCCGACTCCTCGACCGTCGGAATCTCAGGTGCCGACGGCACGCGCTTGAGGCTGGTGATGGCGAGCGCCTTGGTCTTCTTGCCCTGCGCCAGCGGCAGCGACGACAGCATCGGATCGGCGAGCAACTGGATCTGCCCGCTCATGAGATCGGTCAACGCTGGCGCCGTTCCCTTGTAGGGCACGACCAGCGTATCGAGCTTGGCTTCGCGCTTGAGCAGTTCGATCGCCAGATGACTGGCGGAGCCGATGCTGGTGGTACCGAACGTGTACTTCTTTGGGTCCTTGCGGACCAGATCGAACAGCTCTTTCAGATTATTGGCCGGCACGTTCGGCGGCGTGCTGACGATCAGCGGCCCGACTGCGAGCAGCATGATCGGTGTGAAGTCGGTGACGACGTTGTAAGGGACATTCTTGTAGAGCAGCGGATTGATGACGTGGACGGATGCGGTTTCCAGCAGCGTGTAGCCGTCGGGCGGCGACTTGGCGACCATATTGGCGCCGACGATGCCGGACGCGCCGCCGGCGCGATTCTCGACGATGAAGTGCTGGCCGACGGTCTCGTTGAGCTTCTGCACCAGGATGCGGGCGACACCATCGACCGAGCCGCCGGCCGGGAACGGCACGACGACGGTGACAGTGCGCGAGGGGTAGGCTTGGGCGAAGGCGGCTGCCGGGGCGAGCCCGGGGAGGGCAATCGCCAAGGCAAGAGACAATGCAAGAGACAATGCACGTTTCACGGGTTGGATCCTCTCTGGCTCGGGTTCAGAACGTCCCCGGGTAACTTCCTCCGTCAATCAGAAGGTTCTGGCCGGTAACGAAACCAGCATGTGCCGAACAAAGAAAGGCGCAATAAGCGCCAAGCTCCGGAGGCCGGCCGTAACGTCTTGCCGGGTTCCCGGCGGCGCGCGCCTGCCACACCTCGTCGAACGTCTTGCCGGTCTCGGGCAGCATACCGCGGATGTGCTCGCGTTGGGCGTCGCTGTCGAAGATACCGGGAAGTAGGTTGTTGATGGTGACGTTGTGAGCGACGGTTTGTCGCGCCAGCCCGCCCGCAAAGCCGACCAGGCCGGAGCGGGCGCCGTTCGACAAGCCAAGCTCGGCCTGCGGAATCTTCACGCTGCGCGAGACGATGTTGAGGATGCGGCCGAAGCCGCGTGCCATCATGCCGTCGACCGTAAGCCGCATCATCTCGATGTGCGACAGCATCATCACGTCGAGCGCGTCGATCCAGTCCTCACGCGACCAGTCGCGAAAATCGCCAGGCGCGCGGCCATCGGCGTTGTTAAGCAGGATGTCGGGAGTGGGGCAGGCTTCGAGTGCGGCAGCACGACCCTCTTTGGTGGTGACGTCACCAGCCACGGTCGTCACCTTGACGCCGGTGGCGGCCGCGATTTCCGCGGCTGTTGTCTCCAGCACGTCCCGCCTGCGCGCCAGGATGGTGATGTCGACGCCTTCCTGCGCGAGTGCTAGCGCGCAGGCCTTGCCGAGGCCCCTTGAGGCGCCGACGAGCAGCGCCTTTCTTCCGCGAATGCCGAGGTCCATGCTGGTTACGTTGGCGATTAAGTGTTGAGCGCGAAATTCGCACCATACTCCGTTCGTCCCCGCGAAGGCGGGGACCCAGGGCCGCACGCTCGGTGCCTGCGATCTGGGTCCCCGCCTTCGCGGGGACGAACGGAGAGATTGCACTACGCCGCGACGGCGGAGATCGCCTTCACCTTATAGCCGTAGGTCTTGTCGAGCCCGAGGTCCTGAACGATGCGGATGCCCTTGGCGAGCGCGTCACCGGCCAGATTCGTGAGCGGCTTGCGCAGGTCGCCGGCCGGCAGCCCGATCGCCTTCATCAGCGACTTCACCGCGACCGGATTGATCGCCGAGTAGGTGAAATGCAGGAGCGGCAGCGTGCCGAGATAGGCCTTCTTGAAGTTCTCCGCCTCGGCGTAACTTATCCACGGCGTCGAGATCGTCGCCAGTTCGCGCGGTGCGATGTTGCCGGTCATGTTGGCGGTGCCGTGCCCGCCGAGCGACATGGTCGGCACCACGAGGCCAAGGTTGGGGCTGTCGCAGCACATCACCGCGACGTTCGGCTTGCCGGCCAGCACTTGCGCGACCTGGCCGACGCGTGCCGTCGATTCCTTATGCACCACATAGTTCGGATGCTTGAAGATGCGCAGCAGATGATCCCAGTGCAGGTCGCTCTTCACCCGCGGCGGGTTGTTGTAGATGCCGAGCGGCAGGTCGGTGGCGTCCGCGACGTCGAGGAAGAAGCGCTCGATGTCGTCTTCCGGCGCACAGATATAGGCGGGCGCGGCGAGGATCGCGCCGTCGGCGCCGTTGTCCTTGGCGAACCGCACGCTCGCGATGGTCGATTCGGTGTTGTTGCCGGTGCAGCCGAAGAAGATCGGCATCTTCGCCGTCTTCATCTTCGCGGTCTCGACGATGATCTTCTTCTTTTCTTCAGGCGAAAGCATTGACGCTTCGCCGGTCGAGCCCATGATCAGCACTGCCGAAGTGCCATGACTTTCCTGGAACTTGAGCAGCGTGCGGAACGCCTCAAAGTCCACCGTCCCGTCCTTGTTGAACGGGGTAATCATCGCGACGAACGAACCAGTCAGCAGCTTCTGCGACATTCTGATCTCCACTGGCGAATTTGCGCGGATGGTACCACGACCGAGCGTGTGAATGACAGTGCGGGCTGCGAACTCAGGTCTGCTCCCTCCCCCTTGCGGGGGAGGGGTGGGGTGGGGGTCATGCGGCGCTAGATGCCCCACCCGACACTTCGCTGCTGTCGACCCCCCCTCTCTGGGGGAGGACGAGGCGCGCGCGAGCCTCGCAATTCGTGAAAGTCTAGCCCGCCGCCACGAGTCTCGGCGGCGCGAAGGCGCGGACCGGCGGGGCGGGCGCGGCGTAGCGCTCGATCTCGACCAGGGCGGTGAGCGCGCTCGGCCCCTGCGCCAGCCGCGACGTGCCGATGTCGAGGGTGAGCACGTTGGGGTTGCCGTGCCGCTCGGGCTCGCCCGGCTCGCCGGCCGGATCGAACCAGGCCCCGGTCGCCATGACGGCGACCTGCGGCATCACGTTCGCATCGACGACTGCCGCCGCCAGGCACGCGCCACGGCCGTTGAATACCCGCACCACATCGCCGTCGGCAATACCACGCTGCGCGGCGTCCGCCGGATGGATGCGGACCGGCTCGCGCCCCGCGATCTTGGCGGCGCGCGACACCGGGCCGGGATCCATCTGGCTATGCAGTTTGGAAGCCGGCTGGTGGGTCACGAGGTGGATCGGCCATTGCGCCACCGTCTCGCCGCCGAGCCATTCCGCCGGTGCGAACCACGCCGGGTGCGCCGGACAGTCGTCATAGCCGAAACCGGCAATAGCGTCGGACGAAATCTCGATGCGCCGCGACGGCGTGTTGAGTGGATGCTTCTCCGGGTCGCGCCGGAAATCCTCGTACAGCACGAAGTCGCGTTCGGGCGGCGGCATCTCGACAAAGCCCTCGGCCCAGAACTGCTGGAAACCGGGCAGCGTCACGCCTTGCTTCTCGGCGGCGGTGCGCATGGTGTCGTAGACCCACTGCACCCAGCCCATCTCTTCGCGGCCCTCGGTGAAGGCCTGCTCGTAGCCGAGCCGCCGCGCCAGCGCACGGAAGATGTCGAAATCGTTCCGCGCTTCATGCACCGGATCGAGGGCGCGGTGCATGGCGAACACGAACGGATCGCGCGACGAACCGCCGATGTCGTTGCGCTCCAGCGGCGTAGTCGCCGGCAGCACGATGTCGGCGTGACGCGCGGTCGGATTCCACCAGCTTTCGTGCACCACGATGGTCTCGGGCCTCTGCCACGCGCGCCGCAGCCGGTTGAGGTCCTGGTGGTGGTGGAACGGATTGCCGCCCGCCCAGTAGACCAGCCGCACGTCCGGATAGGTTTCGTGCCGGCCGTTGAATTCGTAGGCGCCACCTGGATCGAGCAGCATGTCGGCAATACGCGCGACCGGGATCACGGATTTCGCCGGGTTCGCCGGCATCGGCATCTCCGGCGCCGGAATGTTGATGCGCGGCATGCCGACGCCATTCGCCGAGCCATGACCGAAAGCGAAGCCGCCGCCCGGAAGTCCAACGCCGCCCAGCATCGAGGCGAGTGCGATCGCCGCCCAGAACGGCTGCTCGCCGTGGTGGGCGCGCTGCAGCGACCACGCGCAGGTGATCATGCTGCGCACGTCCGCGGCATGGCGTGCGAGTTCGCGGATAGTATCGGCGGGAATGCCGGTGATAGCTGCGGCCCAATCGGCGTCTTTCGCTACTCCGTCGCTGCCGAGCAGGTATTGGCGGAAATCCTCGAAGCCGTGGCAATGGCTTGCCATGAAGGCCTCGTCGTGACGGCCCTCGACTGACGAGCGTGTGCGCCATCGCCAGCATCATGGCGGTATCGGTGTTGGGCCGGATCGGAATCCAGCGCGCGCCGAGAAATTCCGGCGTGTCGGACTTGAGCGGGCTTACCGACACGAACTCGATGCCGGCGGCCTTCGCCTGCCGCAGCCAGCTTTCGAGGGTATGCACGCCACCGCCGCCCGGCGTTACCTGGCTGTTCTTCAGCGCCAGTCCACCGAATGCGATGATGAGCTTGCCGTGCTTGATAATCGACGGCCAGTCGGTGACGCGGCCCGTCACTGGGCCGAGCGAACCGATGATGCGCGGCAAGAGGAAGAAGGCCGCGCCGAAGCTGTAATTGCCGACCTGGTCGGTGCAGCCGCCGCCCTGGAACAGAAATCGCCGCACCAGCGTGCGGGCATGGTGCACACGTCCGGCGGACGACCAGCCGTAGGAGCCGCCGAAGACCGCCTTGTCGCCGTGGTCCCTGCGCACTCGCGTCAACTCGCGTGCGACGGTATCCAGCGCCTCGTCCCAGGATACTTCGTGGAAGGTGTCGTTGCCGGTGCGCGGGCGGCCTTCGCGCCAGCCGTCGCGGATCGCCGGCCGGGCAATGCGCAGCGGCGAATGCACCATTTCGGGCATCGACTTGAGCATGTCGGACGGCGCCGGATCGCGTGCAAACGGCTCGCAGCCGACGAGGCGTCCATCCTCGACCAGCGCCGTGAAGGCGCCCCAGTGGGCGAGTGATTGAAAGCGCGCGATGCTCATATTGGCTTGCCCGGGTTGCAGCGGTCAGCCGACACGGTAGCGGGCGATCACCGCTTCATCAACGTCAAGGCCAAGACCCGGGCCATTTGGCAGCCGCATGAAGCCGTCCGCGGCCTCGACTTGATCGCCGAGCGGCGACGCTTCGAGATCGCAGTAGAACCGTTCGACCGGCACCTCGCCGGGCAGCGATGCGCAGATGTGGATCGCCGCGACGAAGCCCGGCCCAAAATACGGCGAATGCGGTGCGACCTTGGTGCCGTTCGCCTGCGCCAGCGCGATGACTTGCTTCATCGCGGTGATGCCGCCGATCTTGGCGACACTCGGCTGCACATAGTCGACCTTCGCGCGCCCGATCAGCGCCTCGAAGTCCGCCATCGTGCAGCCACTCTCGCCGGCCGCCACCGCGACGCCGCCTTCAGTCCGTACCCGCGCCAAGCCGTCGTAGTCCTCGGGCGGCCAGACCGGCTCTTCCAGCCAGAGCAGGTTGTGGGGGGCCATGCGTTTCGCCATCGCGACCGCTTCGTCGGGAGTCCACGGGCAGTTGGTGTCAACCATCAGGTCGATGTGGGGGCCGATGGCGCGGCGCGCCGCTGCCACTTCGGGCTCGGTGATCTCGTGCAGCTTGACGCGCAGGTAGCCCTGCTCCAGCGCGCGCGCTGCGTTGCGCTCGACGAGGTCGGCCTTGCCGTAGCGCAGCAGGCTCGCATAGACCGGCACGCGCTCCTTGGGCTCGCCGCCTAGCATGCGATAGAGCGGCTGACCGGCGACCTTTCCGGCGATGTCCCACAGGGCGATATCGAGGCCGGACAGCGCAAAGGCGACCGGCCCATTGCGGGCTGAATTGGAGAGCTTGCGTTGCAACTCCCCCATCAGGCCGCCGATGTCGCGAGCATCGCGGCCAATCGCGAGTGGCTGCACCAGATTGGCGAACGCAAATCTTGTCGTTGCGCAGGTGCCGAGCCCGAAGCCCTCGCCCCAGCCGAAGAGGCCCTCATCGGTCGTCACCTTGATGAGGCAGGTATCCATCGTGCGCCAGCGCGGGTCGGTGTCCGACAGACCGCCGTAGCGGTAGGGAACGGCGATATGAATCGCCTCGACGCTACTGATTTTCATTATGTGCTCAATCCTGGGACGATACGAGGCAAGCGGGGAGATGTGCGGGCTGCGCACTCTAATCTGGACCGGATTGGGCGTCTCGCACCACGTAGCGCGGGCGCCGGACTTGTTGTTCGGATGAATTTCCAGCAGGATGGGAAGCCTCCGATCGGGGGTGCGCATGTCATGAATTCACTTGCCCCCAAATCGGATCATCCGCCCAAGCCGCACCTCACCGTGCGCGTCGGCATCACCGGGCACCGGCCTAACAAGCTGAGCGGGAACGCGGTGGCGCGCGTCGAGCGGCAGTTGCCGCTCGTGTTTCAGGCGGTCGAGGAGGCAGCGGCGGACATCCTGCGGGACAATGCTGGCGTCTACGCAGGCGAGCCCGCGGCGGTCCGATTGGTCTGCGGCTTCGCTGAAGGCGCCGACCTGATGGCGGTCGCGGCCTGTCCGTCGGGATGGCAGATCGAGGCGCTACTGCCGTTTCCGCTGGATGAGTATCTCAAGGACTTTCAGCAGTCGGCCGCCGATGACGGTCGTGATGTGAGCAGCGCGTTGCTGGACGGACTGAAGAAGGCAACGACCATCACGCAATTGCCCGCGCCACGATCAGGCGATCGGAATAAGTCCTATGCCGATGCGGGCGGCTATCTGCTCCGGCAGGTCGACGTTTTAATCGCGGTGTGGGATGGCGAGGCGCCGCAACCGGGCGGCACCGGTGCGATTGCCCGCGAGGCATTCGACGGCGGGATTCCTGTCGTCTGGGTTTCGACCGCTGAGGATCGGCCTCCCCGGATCATCACCGGCTTCGATGCGACGGGCAATCCGGTAGCGCCGGACGCCGACTGCACCGACGGTCCTTTAGCCCATGCACTCGTACCGATCTTTGCCGCGCCGGCTCCGGCATCGAGCGGCGATACGCGCGGATCGGCGCGGGATTGTCTGAAGCGCTTCCTCAACGAACGCTGGCGAAGCCGCTTCTATTTTTCCGCCTTTGACCTGCTCAAGCGGGTTGCCTGCCGGCAATGGCCGCGGCCGGTGATCCATGCGCCGGCGTTCGAGGCGCGCCGGCGCGAGTGGGACGCTTTCATTTCCGCGACCCCGGAGGCCGACAACCTGCGGCGGAAGCTGAGAGACGTCCTGTTGCCGCGATATATCTGGGCCGACACGCTCGCGGTCCATTTCTCGCATCTCTATCGCAGTGCGTATGTCTCGGCCTACCTGCTGTCGGCGATCGCAGTCTTCATTGCGCTTGGTGGATTGTTCTTCGACGGCAGCCATGACCCGTTGCGCGCAAAGGTCGGGCTCGTCGTGCTGGAACTCTTGGTGATCGGCGTAATCCTCGCGATGGTGCTGATCGGGCGGCGCCGGCTCTGGCACGAGCGCTGGCTGGATTACCGCGCGCTGGCGGAAAGCCTGCGTCATGGCCGCTTCCTGTCGTTCGTCAGCGAATTCGGCCATATCCACGCCGCGCCGTCGGGGGCCGAACCGCGCGAGCCGTCCTGGATTCTCTGGTACATCCGCGCGACTATGCGGGAAATCGGGCTTCCCAACGCCACGTTCGATGGCACCTACCAATGGCGGCTCCTGAACGCGACCCTCGCGTTCGAAATCGAAGGTGATGACGGGCAACTCGCCTACCACCGGGCAAACTGCAAGACTGCGCACACGATCGACCATAAACTGCACCGGCTCGGCGTCGGGTGCTTCTCGGCCACGTTTGTTATCTTGCTGTTGTTTCTCATCGGTTATGGGGTCGAGCGGATGTTGGGGATCGCCACACCGGTCACGGCGATGCATGGGGCTTGCCTTGAAGCACCCCTCCTGTGCGTCAAGCCGTGGGTGACCTTTCTGGCCGCTGGACTGCCGGCACTCGGTGCGGCGCTGGCCGGCATTCGCGTGCAGGGCGATTTCGAGGGCTCGGAAGAGCGGTCGGAAGCGATGCTCGCCGCGCTCGACAAGCTCGCGCAGGATTACCGGACGGCCGAAGGCCGCAGGATCGATCTGGAAGAAACCGCCGAAATGCTGATTGCGACCGCGCAGACCATGTCGGAGGACGTAGAAGCCTGGCAGGAACTTTACGGCCGCAAGCGTCTCACGCTGCCGGCCTAGCGGGTGCGCCATTATTATGCCGCCCATCCTCACCAACAAAAATCCATCCGCGCCGTCGGTCTTCGCGCCGGCCGCGCTGCTGCGGGAGGCACGGCGGCAAAAAGGCCTGCCCGCCGTCGACGTTCCGCCGATGTGCATCCTCGATCCCGATGGCGACATCGTCCGCGCGCTCAGGCGCAACGACGACGCCCGGCGGTTCGATGGCTGGCCCTGCTATCACACCGAGCTCGATACCTTCACGCTCGGCGGACAGATCGTTGGCATTATCGGCTGCGCGGTCGGCGCGCCCTTCGCCGTGCTGGTGGCTGAGGAGTTATTTGCGAGCGGTTGCCGTCTGCTGGTCAGCGTCACCTCGGCGGGGCAGATCACCGCCGCCGGCCCGCCGCCATACTTCGTCATCATCGACCGCGCGCTGCGGGATGAAGGCACGAGCTATCACTATGCCGCACCGGCGGAGTACGCCGATGCCGATCCGGCGCTCGTCGTAATGGCGCGCGATGCACTCGCGGCGAGAGGGCTGCGGGCGACCGTCGGTTCAAGCTGGACCACGGACGCGCCGTTTCGCGAGACCGCCGAGGCGATCACCGCCGCACAATCGAAGGGCGTGCTGGCAGTCGAGATGGAAGCCGCCGCGCTCTATACGTTGGGGCGCGCGCGCGGCTTGCGCGTTCTTTGCCTCGCGCATGTCACCAACACCATGGGCCGGGTCGAGCAGGATTTCGAGAAAGGTGAATCGGACGGCGTGACCGAGGCCCTTGCGGTGCTTGAGGCGATCGCCGGCGCGGCGACAGGTTGAACGGTTTCGATTTCTCCAATCGAGGGCGACAGGACGGAATACTCCTTCGGGCCGCCAGCTTGCGTGGCCAATCCGGGACGTGCATTAATCGAACGAGGCCCTTGAATCGGCTTTGCGAAGGAATGATCGCAAATGCTCGTCAACGATGTGCGCGGCTTCAACTTTGATCTCGGTGAGACCGCCGACATGCTGCGCGAGAGCGTGCGCGGTTTCGCCGCCGACAAGATCGCGCCGCGCGCCGACGAGATCGACAAGAGCAACACGTTTCCGCGCGACCTTTGGCCCGAACTCGGCGCCCTTGGCGTCCACGGCATCACCGTCGAGGAGGAGTGGGGCGGGGCGGGGCTCGGCTATCTGGAGCACTGCGTCGCCATGGAGGAGATCTCGCGCGCCTCGGGCTCGGTCGGGCTGTCTTACGGCGCGCATTCCAACCTCTGCGTCAATCAAATCAGGCGCAACGGCACCGACGCGCAGAAGCGCAACTATCTGCCCAAGCTGATCTCCGGCGAGCACGTCGGTGCGTTGGCGATGTCGGAGCCCGGCGCCGGCTCCGACGTGGTGTCGATGAAGACCCGCGCCGAGAAGAAGGGCGACCGCTACATTCTCAACGGCAGCAAGATGTGGATCACCAACGGCCCGGAGGCCGAGACGCTGGTGGTCTATGCCAAGACCGATCCGGATGCGGGACCGCGCGGCATTACGGCGTTCCTGATCGAGAAGGGCTTCAAGGGCTTCTCCACCGCGCAAAAGCTCGACAAGCTCGGCATGCGCGGCTCCGACACCTGCGAACTGGTGTTCCAGGATTGCGAGGTGCCGAGCGAGAACGTGCTGGGCGACGTCGGCGGCGGGGTGAAAATCCTGATGTCCGGGCCTCGACTACGAGCGCGTCGTGCTGGCGGCCGGCCCGCTCGGCCTGATGCAGGCCTGCGTCGACGCGGTGATGCCCTACGTCCACGAGCGCAAACAGTTCGGAAGTCCGATCGGCGAATTTCAGCTCGTACAGGCCAAGCTCGCCGACATGTACGTCACGATGAACGCCTGCAAGGCCTACGTCTATTCGGTGGCCAAGGCCTGCGACCGCGCCGAGACCACGCGCGAGGATGCCGCCGGCGCCATCCTCTACGCGGCCGAGAACGCCACCAAGCTCGCGCTCGATGCGATCCAGCTTCTTGGCGGCAATGGCTACACCAACGAATATCCGGTCGGCCGCTACCTGCGCGATGCCAAGCTTTACGAGATCGGCGCCGGCACCAGCGAAATCCGCCGCATGCTGATCGGCCGCGAACTGTTCAACAAGACACGGTGAGCGCATGATTGATTCGACAACCGTGCGACAAGCTCGGTGCGCTCCCTCTCCCCGAAGGGGAGAGGGCTGGGGTGAGGGGGACCGGGTTTATCGAGAGACCGTAACCCCTCACCCCACGCCCTCTCCCAAAGGGAGAGGGAGCCGACCGCCATTGCGGCACAAGTCCATGACCGCTCTCCCTCCCACCGTCGACCCGCATTCGCCCGAATTCGCGCGCAACGCCGCGGCGATGAAGGCGCTGGTCGCACGACCTGCGCGCCAAGCTCGACGAAGCGATGCAGGGCGGCAGCGCGGAGGCGCGCGAGCGGCACACCTCCCGCGGCAAACTGCTGCCGCGCGAGCGCGTCGACCTACTGCTCGACCCCGGTTCGCCGTTCCTGGAACTCTCCGCGCTCGCCGCGCACGGCATGTACGGCGGCGATGTGCCGTCGGCCGGCATCATCACCGGCATCGGCCGGATCAGCGGCCGCGAATGCATGGTGGTCGCCAACGACGCCACCATCAAGGGCGGCACCTACTATCCGATGACGGTGAAGAAGCATCTGCGCGCCCAGGAGATCGCGCGCGAGAACCATCTGCCGTGCATCTATCTGGTCGATTCCGGCGGCGCATTCCTGCCGCTGCAGGACGAGGTTTTTCCGGACGTCAACCACTTCGGCCGCATCTTCTACAACCAGGCGAAAATGTCGTCGCTCGGCATTCCGCAGATCGCCGCCGTGATGGGCTCGTGCACGGCGGGCGGCGCCTATGTGCCGGCGATGTCGGACGAGAGCATCATTGTGCGCCATCAGGGCACGATCTTCCTCGCCGGGCCGCCGCTCGTGAAGGCCGCAACCGGCGAGGAGGTGACGGCGGAGGAACTGGGCGGTGCCGACGTGCACAGCCGCCACTCCGGCGTCACCGACTATTATGCGGCGAACGATCCGCATGCGCTCGGCATCGCGCGTCGCATCGTCGGCAATCTCAACCGGGTGAAGCGGCCTTATCTGGAGCTGCGGCCGCCGCGCGAGCCGCTGTATCCGGCTGACGAGCTTTACGGCATTGTGCCGGCCGATACCCGCACGCCGTACGACGTGCATGACGTCATCGCGCGTATTGTCGATGCTTCCGAGTTCGACGAGTTCAAGGCGCTCTATGGCACCACGCTGGTCTGCGGCTTTGCGCACATCCACGGCTACCCGGTCGCCATTCTCGCCAACAACGGCATCCTGTTCAGCGAGAGTGCGCTCAAAGGCACGCATTTCATCGAGCTGGCGAGCCAGCGCAACATTCCGCTGCTGTTTCTGCAGAACATCACCGGCTTCATGGTCGGCAAGAAGTACGAAGCGGGCGGCATCGCCAAGGACGGCGCCAAGATGGTAACGGCGGTCGCCACCACCAACGTGCCGAAGTACACCGTGATCATCGGCGGCAGCCACGGCGCCGGCAATTACGGCATGTGCGGGCGCGCCTATGCGCCGCGCTTTCTCTGGATGTGGCCGAACGCGCGCATCTCGGTGATGGGTGGCGAGCAGGCGGCCTCGGTGCTCGGGCTGCTACGACAGGAGGCGGTCGAGGCCAAGGGCGGCACGTGGACGGCCGCCGACGACGAGAAATTCAAGGCGCCGATCCGTGAGCAATACGAAAGGCAGGGCCATCCCTACTACGCCACCGCGCGTATCTGGGACGACGGGATCATCGACCCGGCCGACACCCGCACGGTGCTCGGCCTCGCGCTCTCCGCCGGCCAGAACGCGCCGCCGCCCGCGCCGACGCGCTTCGGCATTTTCAGGATGTAATGGTGTTTGTGTCTGGGAGACGCTCGCCGCGCATTACCCTCCCCCCGCGAAGCGGTGGGGAGGGCGTAGGCGGCCTTCGGCCGCCGTTCTTAGCGCTAAGGACGCCGATGCAAAGCATCGGCTATCGAGCGGAGCGAGCCGGGGTGGGGGGCATCTTTCTTGCTGACGGCGGAGGCGCCCCCCACCCCCGACCCCTCCCCACCATTCGCTTCGCTCATGGGGGGAGGGGAGAGGAAGCACCGCCCGCGTTTTGTGAGTCCGAGCCTGCACTTTGTAAATCCGAGATGGCGCGCTGCGAGGTGCGTTCATGACGCGCCCATTCGACAAGCTGCTAATCGCCAATCGCGGCGAGATCGCCTGCCGGATCATGCGCACGGCCAAGCGCATGAACCTCAAGACCGTTGCGGTGTATTCCGACGCCGACCGCGACGCCTTGCATGTCGCGCTCGCCGACGAAGCGGTGCGCATCGGTCCGCCGCCCGCGCGCGACAGCTATCTGCGCGCCGACGCCATCATCGAAGCGGCGCGGGCGACAGGAGCGCAGGCCATTCATCCGGGCTACGGCTTCCTGTCGGAGAATGCCGACTTTGCAGAGGCGTGTGAGTCCGCCGGGCTCGTCTTCGTCGGTCCGTCTGCCAAGACCATGCGGTTGATGGGCTCGAAATCAGCCGCCAAGGCGCTGATGGAAACCTCGAACGTCCCGATCGTGCCGGGCTATCACGGCGCCGACGCAGGACATTGCGACGTTGCGATCGGAAGCGAGACGCATCGGTTATCCGGTGCTGGTCAAGGCATCGGCCGGCGGTGGCGGACGTGGCATGCGCGAGGTCGCGGGCGAGGACGAACTCGCGGAGGCGGTTGCCTCGGCCAAGCGTGAGGCGTTGTCGGCGTTCGGCGACGATCATGTGCTGATCGAGAAATATGTCGCGCGGCCGCGTCACATCGAAGTGCAGATTTTCGGCGACAGCTTCGGCAACGTCGTTTCGCTGTTCGAGCGCGAATGCACCTTGCAGCGCCGCCATCAGAAGGTGATCGAGGAGGCACCCGCCGTCGCGCTCACGCCGCAACGGCGCGATGCGATGAGTGCTGCGGCGCGGACCGCGGCCGATGCGGTCGGCTACGTCAACGCCGGAACGGTGGAGTTCATCGCCGACGAGGAGCGCTTCTATTTCATCGAGATGAATACCCGGCTGCAGGTCGAACATCCGGTGACCGAGATGATCACCGGCCTCGATCTCGTCGAGTGGCAATTGCGCGTCGCCTTCGGCGAGAAGCTGCCGCTGGCGCAGGATGAGGTGAATGCCAAGGGTCACGCGATCGAGGCGCGCGTCTACGCGGAAGATGCCGCGAAGGGGTTCCTGCCGTCGACCGGGATCATCCGCAAATGGCGTGAGCCGCAGGGCGAGGGTGTTCGCGTCGATACCGGCTTCCGTGCCGGTGACGCGGTGACGCCATACTACGATGCCCTGCTCGCAAAGCTGATCGTGTGGGCGCCGGACCGTCGCGCGGCGCTTGATCGCATGATCCAATCGCTCGGCCAATTCCAGGTCACCGGTGTGACCACCAACATCGCGTTCCTGATGGCGTTGGTGGGCTATCCGCTGGTGCGCCAAGGCGAGATGGATACCGGGTTGATCGAGCGCGACCTCGGCGCCCTCACAAGACCAGCGCCACTCTCGCCGCCCGATCTCGCTGCTGCAGCGGCCGCGGTTCTGCTGCGCGAAACGCCGGCATCCCCGTTCGTTCCCGCGCAAACGGGAACCCATGGCCACGCAGTCGGTGTATGGGACTCTGGGTCCCCGCCTTGGCGGGGACGAGCGGAGGAAATCGAAGGAGTTGCGCCGGCGTCGCCCTGGGACCGCCGTGACGGGTGGATGCTGGCCGGAACGCGGAGCCGCCGGTTGAGTTTTCGCTTCGGTTCGGAGCGCGCCGACGTTTTGATCCGGTACGAGCGCGCCGGATTGACGGTGGAGCTTGGCGGCGTCCGCAAGTCGTTCCGATACACGGCCGGCGGCGATGGCGCACTCGAGGTTGTGCTGGGTGGTGAAGCGGTCACCGCATCCGCCGCCTGGGACGGCCGTGATCTGGAACTGGCGACGCCGCATGGCGTGCTCAATCTCCATTGGATCGACCCGTTTGCCGCCGATCTGCAGCAAATCGACGCCGCCAGCCGAATCGTTGCGCCGATGCCGGGGAATGTGACGCGCATCCTCGTCGAGCCGGAAACCGATGTGGCGCGCGGAGCGCCGCTCATCGTCATCGAGGCCATGAAGATGGAGCATACCCTTCGCGCGCCCGCCGACGGCCGGCTTAAAGCGCTGAAATGCGCGGTCGGAGAATTCGTGCAGGAGGGGACGGAGCTTGCGGAGTTCGAGCCTGCTGTGATTGAAGAATGACATGGATACGCAAGTTCTCGTCGTCGGTGGCGGCCCGACCGGTCTGACACTCGCCATCGATCTCGCGCTGCGCGGCGTGCGCTGTACGCTCGTGGAGCAGAAGGAGGCGCCGGCCTTCCTGCCTAAGATGGAGCGGTGCAACGCGCGCTCCATGGAAATCTACCGCCGCATGGGCATCGCCGAGCGCGTGCGCGCCGCCGGACTGCCGGCGAGCTGCCCGATGGATATATTCATCGTGTTCTCGCTTGCTGATCCGCCGCTGGTGCATCACGTGCATCCTTCGGTGGCCGAGGCCAAGGCGCGCATCGCCGCGTGCACCGACGGTTCGCTGCCGCTCGAGCCCTATCAGCTCATCTCACAATACACTCTCGAACCGTTGCTCAAGTCGATCGCCGAGACGATGCCGGCGCTTTCAGTGCGCTACGGCCACGAGCTGCTGTCGTTCACGCAGGACCAGAATGGTGTCACCGCGACCATGCGGGATACTGGCGGCGCCACGTCCGAGATCACCGCGCAGTACCTCGTGGGCTGCGATGGGGGCACCAGTACGGTGCGCAAGCAGCTCGGCATCGCGCTGCAGGGCGATCAACTGCTGCAGCTCTGCCAGGCGCTGTTTCGCTGCGACGATCTCTACGAGCGCATCCCGATCGGCAAGGGCCGGCACTACCACGTGGCGGACGACCGCGCGACGCAACTGATCGTGCAGGACTCGACGCGGCATTTCACCTTGCACTCGATCGTCGAGAGCGAAGCCGAAATGAAGCCGATGTTCGAGAAGACCATCGCCATGCCGCTCCCTTACGAGATGATCAACGCCGGCATGTGGAAGCAGAACCTGCTGCTGGCTGACCGCTACGGCGAAGGCCGGGTGTTCCTTGCCGGCGATGCGGTGCATCTCGTGATCCCGACCGGCGGGCTCGGCATGAACAGCGGCGTCGGCGACGCCATCGACCTGTCGTGGAAGCTCGCCGGTGCGCTCGCCGGATGGGGCGGCCCGGGGCTGCTGGCGTCCTACGAGACCGAGCGGCGGCAGATTGGCGCGCGCAATGTCGCGGCATCCCGTCATGCCACGGTCGGACGGCGCAAGTGGCGCGGCGCCTATACGCCGCTTATCCGCGAGAACACGCCCGAGGGACTGGCGGCGCGTGAGGCCTTCGCCCGCCTTGCCGATGTCGAGCAGCGCAAGGCGAGCGACATGATCGGTGCCGAACTCGGCTATCGCTATGTCGGTTCGCCGCTGATCGCCGCCGAGCCGGGGGAGGGGCCGGAGCATAAGTTCATGGAGTATCTGCCGACCACCTGGCCGGGCGCGCGGCTGCCGCACGTCTGGCTCGATGACGGCACCGCGATGCAGGATCGCATCGGCTACGGCCACGGTTATACGCTGCTGCGGCTCGGCGGCACGCGCGCGGACGCGAGCCCGCTCGCACGGGCGTTCGCGGCGATCGGTGCGCCACTGCAGGTGCTGGATATTCCGGACGCCGCGCCACGCGACATCTACGGCTACGATCTGTTGCTGCTGCGGCCCGACATGCACGTGGCCTGGCGCGGAAATGCGATGCATCCCGATCCCTGCGAAACTCGCCGCAATGGCGACCGGGCATTGAAAAGAAGGTCGAAGCTCGTGACCCTGCTTGGGCAGGCGCAACGCCATTGCTGTGATTGACGCGCGAAGAATAGCGCCGGGCACGATGCGATTCGAGATCACACCACAAGCACGATCGAGCCGGTGGTCTTGCGCGCCTCGATATCGGCGTGTGCGCGGGCGGCATCTTGCAGTGCATATTCCCGGCTGACCTCGATTCTGATCTTGCCGCCGCCGACCATCGCGAACAGGTCGTTGGCGGCGGCCAGCAACTCGGCGCGCGTGACAACGAAATTCGATATGCTCGGGTGCGTCAGATAGATCGATCCGAGTTGGCCGAGGCGCCGCGGCGGCATCGGGGCGGGATCGCCGGACGCTTCGCCGAACGAACACATGTATCCGCGCCGGTGCAGGCAGGTAAGCGATTGCTCGAACGTCGCCTTGCCGATCGAGTCGTAGACCACCGGCAGTCCATCGCCGCCGGTGATCTCGCGCACCCGCGCGGCGAAATCCTCACGGGTATAGACGATCGGATGATCGCAGCCGTGAGCGCGTGCGATCGCGGCCTTGTCGTCGCTGCTCACCGTGCCGATCACGGTGGCACCGAGGTGCTTCGCCCATTGGCACACGATCAGGCCGACGCCGCCGGCGGCGGCGTGGATCAGGATGGTGTCGCCAGGCTTCACCACGTAGGCCTCGCGCAACAGCATGCGCGCCGTCATGCCGCGGATCATCATCGCGGCGGCGGTGCGCTCGTCGATATTGTCGGGCAGCGGGATCAGCCGCGCGGCGGAGACGATGCGCTGTTCGGCATAGGAGCCCTCCGGTGCGGATGCGTAGGCGACCCGATCGCCGGCCTTGAAGCCTGTGACGTCCGGGCCGATCGCTTCGATCACGCCGGCGCTTTCGAGCCCGATCGGCGCGGGAAAGGATTTGACCGCGTGGATGCCGCTGCGCTGCAGCACATCGCGGTAATTGACCGCGACCGCGCGGTTGCGCATCCGCACCTGCCCCGGCCCGGGCTCGCCGACATCGACCTCCTCGAAGCGGAGGACCTCGGGTCCGCCGGTCGCATGGAAGCGAAAAGCCCTGCTCATTGCTGCTGCTTCTGCTGCTGCTTCTGCTCTGCCATGGCCTTTGAGACGCCTTCTATCATGTCGGCAAGATCATTGAGTGCGTTGATATGTGCCGCTGGACCTCGATGTGAGGCGACATCACGACATTGTCGAACTTCAACAGTTCGTCGTTGGCGCGGCCTGGCAGTTCGTACAACGGATCGAGCGCGAAGCCACCGAGGCGGCCCGACTTCAGCACCTTGAGCAGCGCACGTGCGGTCGATCAGTCCCTTGGCTGCCGCTCCCACTGGTAGCTGCGGAACAACCCAGTCGCTTTCGCACAGCAGTTCGGCGAGGGACACGTAGGTCGCGCGCAACTCGCGCTCCTCGTCCTCCGGCAGGCGCGTGCGCTGGTGATAGAGGATGCGCATTCCGAACGCCGCGGCCCGGATCGCGATCTCACGGTCGATCTCGTCGAGCCCCGGACCTTTGGTCAACAACACGATGAAAGCTCCGGGGCGGTCAGGGCGCGATCGGTTCGAGGTCGAGCTCGAGGGCCGTCAATACGCGCGCATTCATGTTGTAGCTGCCGATCAGAACAGTCAATTCAACGATCTGGCGGTCGTCGAAATGGCGCTTCACCTCGGCAAACACCGCGTCCGGCACCTTGATCTCGCGCGTCATCGTGTCGGCATAGGCCAGCACCGCGCGTTCTTTCTCGCTGAACAGCTTGGTGCTGTGCCAGTCGGCAAGCGCGTCGCATTCCTCCAGCGTGAGGCCGTCGGCGAGCGCCAGCAACGGCACATGCTGGCGCAGTACGTAGTCCGAGCCGACAAGGTGACCGAGGCGGATGATGACGATCTCACGCAGGCGGCCGTCGAGCGCTGTCTTCCAGCGGATCGCATTCGAATGATTGAACCAGCTTTCGGCCAGCGCCGGACTGTTGAGCAGCATGCGGTAGATGTTGATGAGTTTGCCGCGCCGGCCGGCGGCGTATTTCTGCATGACCTCCGCCATCTCGGGATGGTCCTGCTCTTGGATCAGGGGAACGCGAGCCATGGATTGCCTTTGCTGCGGTAACGCAATCAACCGTCCGGCCGAGCTTGTCCCGGCCACGACCGTCGTCTGTTCGAGAGGGTATAGAGATGTGGATGTCCGGCACAAGCGTTTACACTCGGGCCCGCCGACGGCGGGACCGGGATGCCAAGCGTGACGAACGACGTTGGCCAGAAATTAGTTCACTACATCTTGAATCCGGTCGTCTTCATCACCGGTATCTGGCGATCAAGCTCGGGTGCGGCGCATCAGGTCGTCGCCTCGATCCTGGCGCGCAGTTCAGGTGTGGCCTCGGGCATGAATCCGAACCAGGCTTTGAAGGCGGGCCGTGCCTGATGAAGCAGCATGCCCAGCCCGTTGACGGTCGGATTACCGCGCGCTTGGGCAGAGGCAATGAGCGGCGTCGCGCGCGGAATGTAAATGATGTCCGAAACCAGCGCGTCGGTTGGCAGTGTGTCGAGCGCGAGATCGAGCGGCGGCTGTCCGGCCATGCCTTGGCTTGTGGTGTTGACCAGCATGGCGGCGCCTTCCAGCGCCATATGTCGATCGTCCCACGGAACCGCCTTGACCGGACCGCGGAAGTCGCGCTCCAGCACCTGTGCCCGTGCCAGCGTGCGGTTCGCCACTTTTATCTCGCGCGCGCCGCAGTCGATCAGTCCGACCACGATGGCCCGCGTGCTGCCGCCCGCGCCGATCACCACGATCGGGCCGGCATCGGCGCGCCACCCGGGCTTCGCTTCGCGCACGCCCTCGATGTAGCCGAAGGCATCGTGGTTGAAACCGGCGAGCGATCCGTCGGGTGCGACAACCACGCAGTTCATCGCGCCGATCCGTCGTGCCACCGGATCGACGCTGTCGACGATATCGAGCGCCGCCTCTTTGTGGGGGATGGTCAGGTTGCAGCCTGCGAAGCCGAGCGCCGGAAGCGCACGCAAGGCCGCTCGCAAGCCGGCGGGCTTGATCGCGAATGGCAGGTAACTTCCGGTGAGCTGATACTTCTCGAACCAATAGGCAAACAGCGCCGGTGAGCGCGAATGCATCACAGGATCGCCCATCACGCCGGCGAGCAGGAATCGATCAGGATGGGACATGGTTCAATCGCCGCGCTGATTTCCGCCCGGTTTATCTATCGGTTCTACGAAAAGAAAGCACGCCGGTCCTCACCAGGCATGCCGGAGCTTCCACCAGGTTCGTCATGGCCGGCCTGTCCCGGCCAGCCATGAATGCTTCGTTCGCAGGAAAATGTGGGTATCGGGCATCGGGTTTACGCCGAGCCGGCCGAGGGCCGAACCCAGGCGTCGGGCAACGATGTCGTTCGCCCGCTTCGTCGGCGACATCAGTCCCCGTTGCCCGCTTTCGCGATTGCTTCGGCATTGACCACGTTGATCGGCGCGCCGCGCTCGAAGGCGAGCACACGCTCGAACTGGTCGGCGAAATATTCGTCCATCGGCTCGCGCGCGACGAAGCCGAGATGCGGCGTACAAAGCGCGTTCGGAAGCTGCAGCAACGGGTCGCTGGCGCCGAGCACGGGTTCGTGCTCGAATACGTCGACCGCCGCGGAGCCCGGACGCCCTGCCTTAAGCGCATCGACCAGCGCGCCTGGTTCGACCAGTTCGGCGCGGCTGGTGTTAACGAAGAGCGCATCGGGCTTCATGCGCGCGAGGTCGCCGCGGGTGACGAAGCCGCGCGTCTCGCGCGTGAGCCGCAGATGCAGCGTCAGCACGTCGGCCTCTGCGAACAACGCGACCTTGCTGGTGGCGACCTCGTAGCCGAGCGTGCGCGCTTCGTCTTGGCCGCGTTCGCGCGACCATACCAGCACCCGCATGCCAAATGCGCGGCCGTAACCTGCGACGACTTTGCCGATCCGGCCGAATCCCGCAACCCCGAGCGTGCGGTTGTGCAGCATCCCACCGATACGGCCTTGCCAGCCGCCGCTCTTGAGCCGCTCGATCTCCTGCGGGATACGGCGCGTCGCCGCCATGACGAGTGCCCAGGTCAGTTCCGGCGTGGCGAGCGTCGGACGGTTGGCCGACGCGCAGAGCATCACGCCGTGCGCGCTGCAGGCCGCAAGGTCGACATTCGGATAGGGCCCGCTGATGGAGATCATCTTCAGTTTGGGAAGGCGCGCCAGCAGCGCAGGCCGAGATCGGCGTGCGCTCGCGAATGAGCACCAGCGCTTCGACGTCCTTGAGCCGATCCGCGAGTTCGTCGACATCGCGTGCCGCATCGGTCCAGATCGACACCGGGTGCCCGGCCACCTTCTGGAACGAGGGCAGTGTGCGGACCATGTCCGCATAATCATCGGGGATACCGATCGTCACCATGTCGATTCCATTGCGAATCACGTCCATCGTGTCATGCTTGACTGCTTAGAGTGATTCCTGGCTTCGTCAACGAAACTCACTTTGCAACATCGGCGTCAGTCTGCGACGATGCACTGAGTGGAGAGAGGCGAACGATGAATCTGTTTCTGCGCCTGATTGTAGGCTGCGCTACAGTGCTTGCATCCGGGAGCGCGGGGATTGCCGCGCAGCCGGGTATGACGTTGACCCGCACTATCATTCAAAACGGTGATGGGCGCATTGAGGTCCTGGCGCAAGGTGACGGGCCGGTCATCGTTCTGCTGCCCTCGCTCGGCCGCAGCGCGGCTGATTTCGACGCCATCGCGGCGCGGCTCGTCGATGCCGGTTTCCGGGTGGTACGGCCGCAGCCGCGCGGGATTGGCCAGAGCGTTGCGCCGCTGACGGGAATCAATCTGCATGATTATGCGGCCGACGTGGCGGCCGTGATCGAGCACGAGAAGAAGGGGCCTGCGTTCGTCGTCGGCCACGCGTTCGGCAACCGGGTGGCGCGCATGCTCGCCACCGACCGGCCAGAACTGGTCACGGCGGTTGCCCTGGTCGCGGCCAATATCGGCAAGGCTCCGAGCACGCCGCAGGTTCGCGAAGCGATCCGCGACAGCGCCAATCCGGCGCTACCGGATGAGGAGCGCATCAAGGCCCTGCAGTTCGCGTTCTTTGCACCGGGCAACGACCCGCGCGTCTGGCTTCAGGGATGGTATCCCGACGTGCTGGCGGCCGAGCGTGCCGCAGGTGACCGCACTTCGCGGGAAGAGGACTTCGCGGCCGGTCAGGCGCCGATCCTCTACGTGCAGCCGGCGCACGATCCGCTGGCGCATGTCGAGGACGCGAACATTTACAAGGCGAAATTCGCCGACCGCGTCACGGTCGTGGTCATCAAGCACGCGAGCCATGCGGTGATTGTGGAGCAGCCTAGGGCGGTGAGCGAGGCGCTCATCGACTATGCCCGCAAGCTGTGGCCGCAATAGGCGCAATTTGGATCTTGATAGGGCGGATCGTCGAGCAGTCTCGCGGTAATATGGCCCGCGACATAATCGCCTTGATCCTCGCTTACCAGCACCTGGCCGGTCTGGACGAGCTTTTAGCGCAGTGCGTTGGTCATTGTCCTGCAAGCTCCTGGCGAGCTTCTCTCTTCGCGGTTGTCGTGGTCTTTACGCGTCCCTACATATCCTCTGTCCGAGGCAACCCCGTGAGGCGACATCATGGACCAGCGACCGACCCCGAAAGGCGAGGCGCCGCGTGTTGAGCCGGAAATCATTCCCCCGGGCGATCCGGCATTGCGGGCGCGCCGGAACCGGCCGCAAAATTGGTCCGCCGGCGAGCAGGATGGCGTCCATCGGGTCTACGTCGCGAAAGTCGGTCCGTTCGGCTTCGTGCTGCTGGGGCTCGTCGTTGCGGCGATTGCGGCATTTGTCCTGGTTTTTGTGATCGGGGCGTTTCTGATCGTGATCCCGCTGGCCGGGCTTCTGCTTGCAGCCGCGGTCATTTCCGGCTTCTGGCGCCGCGGGCCGTTCCGGCGAGCCCCCTGAGCGGATCATACCTGGGCACAAAATTATAGCGGGCCGAGCACTTGGTGCTCGGCCCGCGTAGCCTTGTCATGGGTGTTTGACTTCTTGACTTTGCGCGCTTTGGTAACGAGTTGGAGGTTGCGTCCGGGGGAACGGACTTGGGTTCTCGTTACGAAGCGAGCGCGTACATTCCGGACTGCTTGAGCAGCTCCTGCAGCTTGTTGCGCGCATAGAACATGCGGGTCTTGACGGTCGCTGCCGGCACGCCGACGATCTTGGCGACTTCTTCAACCGACTTCTCGTGATAGTACACGAGGTCGATCACCTCACGGTGCGCCGGCGAAAGCTGCATCAGGCACTTCTGGACCATCGCGCTGCGGTCCTTGTGGTACACGATGGTCTCCGCGTTGTCGGAGGGGTCCACGATCGTGGCCGCGACCTTGTCGTCGAGCTGATCGTCCGACCGGCGGCGGAGCGCCGAGAGCGCCTTGTAGCGAGCGATCGCGAGCAGCCAGGTCGAAACTTGGCACTTCGCCTCGAACGCGTCGGCCTGACGCCACACGTCCAGGAACACCTCACTCACGAGGTCTTCGGCCAGCGACGTATTGCCAGTGAGGCGGACGATGAAGCGGTACACGCGCACATTGTGCCGCGCGTAAAGAACCTGCATGGCGCGCTTGTCGCCATCGGCGATCGAACCGATGAGTGCTTCGTCGGTGGTTTCCTGAACCGAAGCCCTTGCACGCGTCGAAGCAATATCGCGCAGTGCGTATCCGGTTTGCATGACGATCCCCTATCAACTTGCCCTTGGGTCGCTTCGTAACAGTCCCCTGTTGCCTGGATGTTACGTCGCCCATGGAAAATGGTTTCGTTCTGGGACCGTTTGTTTCGTCCGGGCGCGGTCGACGAAATAAATGGTAATAAAATACCTTAAATGTTTCGTCGAGATGCGTCGAACACGCAACACATTGCTACGGTGTTTCGCCGCCTGGGGAGAAAACATAGCCCCCGCCACGAACCGTTCGGATGACCGAAGGGTGGGAGGGGTTCGGTTCGATTTTGCGCCGGATGCGCATGATCCGCAGGTCAATTGCCCGGTCGAACGCCTCCGCATCGCGCGCATTGGCGAGTTCCAGCAGGCGATCCCGCGACAGGACCCGCCGTGGATTGGCGGCGAATACCTTCAGCAGCCCATATTCCGAGGCCGTGAGGGGGTGCTCGTGGCCCTCCTCATCGCGCAGCACCTGGGCATCCTGATCCAGCCATTTGGTCCCAAACCGGACCAGTTTGGTGTCTCGGACCTGCGGATCGGCCGCGGGGGCGGGCTGCGGCACGGGCTGCTGGCCGCCGCCCGCGCTGCGTCTCAAAACCACCCGGATGCGGGCCAGGAGTTCCCGCAACTCGCAAGGCTTGGCGAGATAATCATCGGCGCCCAGTTCCAGGCCGACCACGCGATCGATCGCGCTGGCGGTCGCGGTCAGCATGATGACCGGGATGTTCATCCGCGTCTTGAGGTCGCGGATGATCGACAAACCGTCCTCCTCCGGCATGTTGAGATCGAGCACGATCAGGTCCGGTTTCTGCTCGGCGATGGTGGTACGCAGGCTCTTGCCGCCATCGCACAGGCTCACGCTGAAGCCATGCATACGCAGGTAATCGCCAACCATCTCGCGGGCCGGCTGCTCGTCATCGACGACCACAATGTGCTGTGTCTGGCTCATGCTACCGGCAATGTCATCTTGAACGTCGCACCATGTCCGCTTCCGGCGCTTTCGACCGTGATGCGGCCGCCGTGCAGGTCGACAATGCGTTTGACGATCGATAGGCCGAGTCCGGTGGAGGTCTCGCCGGCTGTCGGCTTGGCCGAAAGCCGCTGGAAGCGCCCGAACAAGCGCGAAATATCCTCGGGCGACAGTCCGGCTCCCTGATCCCGGACCTGGATGCTGATGCTATCGCCATCGCGCCCGACGAGGAGGTCGATCGCGCCGCCGAGCGGACTGTACTTGACGGCGTTGCTGACCAGGTTATCGATCGCATCCCGCATCCGGTCGGCGTCGCACATCGCGGTATGATCGCGTGGCGCCGTGACCGTAATAGTTTGGTTCTTGCGTTCCGCCAGTGGCCGGTTGGCCTCGGCCACCTCCTCGACCAGCAAGGCGAGGTCGATGGCCTCGCGCCGCACCGTAATATCGAGCGCGTCGGCCATCGCATCCGACACCAGGTCATCCACCATCCCGGTGAGTTGATTGGCGGCATTGCGAATATAGTCGATCTGCGCCTGCACGTTGTTATCGGACGTGCTGACCGCGCCGATCATTTCCTTCAAAATTTCCGTTCGGCCCAGGATCACCGCCAACGGATTCTTCAGATCGTGCGCGACGGTGCCGAGGATCTCGCTCTTGAACGTGTTGGCCTGGCGCAGGCGCGACCATTGCGCTGCCAGCCGCCGATTCGCCGACATCAGGTCCTGCGTGCGCTGGCTGACCCGTTCCTCCAGCCGGGCATTGGATTCCTGCAGCTGTTCGTAAAGAATGACGTTGTCGAAGGCGATCGACAGGCGGCTGCAGAAAATCTCGACCAGCGCCCGATCGGTTTCGGAGAGGTGTCGCGGCGCTTCCAGCACCACCACGACCTCACGTCCGCTCATCGTCCGGATGTAAAGGACCGAGCGTCGCTCGGAAAACTCATGATGGCGGCGCGTGAACGCCTCCTGAACAAGCGACTTGAGGTCATGCTCGATCAGCGTCGATACGTCGGTGCCGATGAAGCGGCTATAGCAGCCAGAACCCGCCAGCACGGAGAATATCTCGTGCGAATTCTGCGCCTCGCGCAGCACGAGAATACCGGCGCAGCTCACGTTGAGCAGCGATGCGATCTGGGTCAGAACGCCTTCGGCCAGCCGTTGCATCGATTTGAAATCGAACAGCGTGCCGGCGGCCTCGATGATGATCTCCAGACCGCGGCGGGTCTCGACCATGCGCTGAAGCTGCTGATAGCTACGCAGCGACGCAGTCAGCGCAGTGAATAGCTTGTCGGCGGTGAGTTCGGTCTTGGCCTTGTAGTCGTTGATGTCGTAATCGACGATGACGCGCCGCTCCGGCGCCTGGCCCGGTTGCCCGGTGCGAAGGATGATGCGAACCGTCTCGTTCTTCAGATCCTTGCGGATGAACTCGACCAACTCTAGCCCGGCGGTGTCGCTCTCCATGATGACGTCGAGCAGCACGACGGCGATGTCCGGATTGGCGCGCATCAGTTCGCGGCCTTCGGCGGCCGAATAGGCCGAGACGATGTTGATCCCCTGGCCGTTCAATTTGTAGTCGGCGAGCGCGAAACGCGTTCCGTCATGCACGGCCGGCTCGTCGTCGATGACGCCGATCTTCCAACGCGGCCCATCCTCCGCCGGCGCCGCGGCGTCCGAATCGTCGATCAGGTGGACGAAGTCGTCTGGCTCGGCCATGTACTTGATCCGTTGTTGATGTCGGCTTGCATCGGCGGCGAATCGCCGGGGGCGACCCGCGGCAACGCAATGCGAAAGCGTGTCCCCCAGCCCAGCTTCGATTCGAACGTCAGCCGGCCTCCCAACTGCTGCGTGACAAGATTGAAGATGATGTGAAGCCCAAGGCCGGTTCCGCCCTCATTCCGGCGCGTGGTAAAGAATGGATCGAGTGCACGCCGCTGCGTTTCCTCGCTCATGCCAACGCCGTCGTCGGACACGAAGATTTCTACGCTCTCATCGTCCACTTCTCGCGCTTCGATAATCACGTGACCATCGCGGCCGTCGGGGAACGCGTGGATGACGCTGTTGAGAAACAGGTTTGTCAGAACTTGCCCGTAGGACCCCGGATAGCTGTCCATGATCACGCCAGGTGGCATGTCGACCGTGAGCGTGATCTGGGACTTCTTGAGTACCGGCCGCAGGCTGGCGATGATCTGGTCGGTCGATTCCTTGAGGTCGAACTGCCGCCGCTCCGCGTGGCTGCGATCGACCGCAACCTGCTTGAACGATTGAACAAGCTCGCCTGCGCGCTGTAGATTGACCACCAATTGGTTCGCCGCGTCGCGCCCGCCTTCCAGGAATTCGTCCAGTCGCGAGCGCCGGAGCGGCCCTGAACTGACTTCGCGGCTGAAATCGTCGCAGCGGCGAGCGAAACTCGATGCGACCGTTAGACTGATGCCGATTGGATTGTTCACCTCGTGCGCGACGCCAGCAACAAGTCCGCCGAGCGCGGCAAGCTTTTCGGCGGCGATCAGATTCTGCTGCGCTTCTCGCAGATCCGTTAGCGCGGTTTCGGCGCTTTCCTTCGAGGCGCGCAACTCGTTCTCCGCCTTGCGCTTGGCGATCGCGTTCTCGCGGAACACCTCGAGCGCGCGTGCCATCTCGCCGATCTCGTCGCGCGCTTTCGTGCCACGGATCACGAGGTCGTATTTCTCGGCGACGACGGCGTGCATCGCGTCCATGATTTCTTTGAGCGGCAGGCTGATACTGCGCGCCACCAACACGCCGAAGACGAGGATCAGCGTCAAAAACACGACGGCGACAAGCGCGACGTTCTGATAGATGTCCGCGAGGGTGTGGTCGAAGCTGCCTTGCGCCTCCAACTCGCGCAGCGTCATTTGACCCGACAGTTTGTTGATCACGTCGATCATGGCCGCCTGGTTATCGTCGATCGCGGTCCGCAACAGGTTCCCCCGCGCCGTAAACTGCTCGCTCAGCGACTTTAAACCCTCACGAAACGCGGTCGCCCGCTGTGCCAGGGCGCGAAGCGCGGCGCGTTGCAAGTCGTTCTCCGCCAGGTCGATCATGACCGGAATGGTCTGCTCGACCGTGGCGATGTTCCGGCGGGCCTCGTCGGCGGCATCGGCGGCCAGTGCCAGATAATAGGCATTGGCGGCCACGAGACCCGATGTGAACGCTTCGCGCGACTTACCGAGCGACGGCCAGAGCAGGGCGTCCCGCTTGCCGATGGCGCCCTCGATGATCGCGTAGAGGCCGGCCATTTCCTTGGCGGGCTTGAGCACCTCGGCCTCGTAGGTGTGCTCGATGGTGGTCTGGACCTCGCGTACTTCACTAAACCCGAGCAGGAATCGCTCGGTGACGGCGCGCAGTTCGTCGGCGGAGCTGGAAAGGATCGGGTCGATGGCGCCGCGATTGCGCAGCGTGCTCAGGACTTCGCCGTGCAGCCGCAGGATCTCGGTGAAGACCTCCGGGCTCGGCTGGTTAATGTAACGATGGATGAGATTCTGAAGGTGGCCCGCCTCGCTTCCGAGCGAGACCAATAGCTTGTCGGATTCACGGACCTTTCTGACGTCGTCCCAAGCGCGGCTCAGGACGTTCGCGCCGTTCCAGATGAGGGCGGCGAGCAACACCGCAACGGCGGCATTTAACGCTGCGATCGCCAGCAGGCGCCACCGGACGGGCAGCGATCGGACAACGCTTTCGGCCTCCAGGTCAATGCTCCGCCGCGGCTTCAAGCCCGGCCTTGCGGTTTGCTCTGGATGAATTGCGACCAATTCTGAAACTCACTGAACCTTGCGAATGCGTTCGATCAAATCGATCATGTCCGGGTCTGTCACCAATTTCGTATGGATCGCGTTCATTGCTTTTTCGAAGGGCTTTCGATCGAAAGTCTCAATGATCGTGTTGCCGTTCGCGCGCGCCTGCTGGCGCGAAGTCTCTTCAAGCCCGTTCCAAAGCCCGCGCATGTGGGCGCTCGATTCGCGGGCGGCGGCGCGAAAAATGACCTTGTCTTCGTCCGTAAGGCTGGCCCAAGCCCGCGTCGACATGACGAGAACCTCGGGCCCCATCGTGTGTTCTGTCAAGGTATAGTAGGGGGCGATCTTGTAGTGACCGGTGGTGACGTAGGACGGCCAATTGTTTTCCGCACCGTCGATCAGTTTTGTCTGCAAGCCGGTCAGCACCTGGCCATAGGGAAGCTCAATCGGTTCGGCGCCGAGTGCGCGGATCATGCTGAACATCAGGTCGGATTGCTGCACACGGATGCGCAGGCCTTTCATGTCCGCGAGCGAGCGCACCGGCCGCACGCTGTTGTAGATCGAGCGTGCGCCCGAATCGTAGAAGGTCAGGCCGATAAAGCCTTGCCGCTGGAAGCTCGCCAGGATCTCGTCGCCGATCTCATGATCGAGCACCTTGTGCAGGTGATCGAACGATCGAAACAGAAAGGGCAGCGCCAGTACGTTTGCGGCCGGCACCAGCGAGCCGATTGGAGCCACATTGGTCCGATTGAGGTCGATTGCGCCGGCGCGAGTCTGTTCGATGGTTTCTTTCTCCTCGCCAAGCTGGCGGGAGTGAAAGACGTGGATCCGATGCCGGCCACCGGTTCGTTGTTCGATGAGGCGTGCCATGTACAGCAGCGCCTGGACGGTCGGATAGTCTTCCGCCTGGGTATCGGCAACGCGAAATTCGCGCGCGCTCACGGAGACTGATAGCCCGACCGAGACGGTCAGCACCAGGGCGGCGACAAGAAGACGAGTCAGCGAATTTCGGGGCATGATCACGCGTACCAATGACGATTTTGCGGCCCAATTATGCCACGACTATGCGTCCTGGCGGAAGCCGTCAACAAAGCTCCTCGACCACCGAAACGGACAGATCGTTGCGCTCAGCCGCGTGCGCGCGCGGTCTTGCCGCTTTCGAGGGCGAGCACCCGATCCACCATCTCGCCCGACAGCCCGAGGTACTTCGCCGGATCGCACATCTGGTCAAGCTGCTGTCGCGTGAGATGGGACGAGATATCGGGTTCTGCCGCCAGAAGTTCGACCAGCGGCGTTCCGGTCGCGGCCACTTTGCGGCAGATGTCGTAGACCAGGTCGTGGGCGCGCTGGCGCCCAAGATATGGGCCGAGACCCATCATGACCGCCTCGGATACAATCATGCCCAGCGTCATGTCGAGATTGGCCCGCATGCGCGCGGCGTCGACTTCAAGCCCGGCCACCATGAGCTTGGTCTGCGACAGCGCGCCCGACGACAGCAGGAAGATTTCGGGCAGCGAAATCCACTCGATTTCCCAGGGGCCGGTCGATCGTTCGTGGTCGGCGACGGCTGCCTCCAGCAGCGCGGCGACGTGCTGGCGCACCAGCGCGGCGGTCGAATGGATGTAGAGCGAGGCAATCGGATTGCGCTTCTGCGGCATGGTGCTGGAGGAGCCGCGGCCCTCGTGGAATGGCTCGTAGACTTCGGCGACTTCGGTCTGCATCAGGAGCTTTACGTCCATCGAAATCTTGCCGAGTGTACCGGTGACAAGCCCGAGGAAACAGCCGACCTCGCCGATGCGGTCGCGCACGGTGTGCCAGGCGATCTCCGGCTGACCGAGACCGAGTTCGCGACAGAGCGCTTCCTGCACCTCGAGGCCGCGGGTGCCGAGCGAGGCCAGGTTGCCGACCGCGCCGCCGAATTCGCCGACCAGCACGCGCGGGCGCAATCTGCGCCAGTCGCTCGCGGTGGCGCTGCATGGCGGCAAGCAGCGCCGCCATCTTGAAGCCGAACGTCAGCGGCACCGCCTGCTGCAGATTGCTGCGGCCGGCCATCGGCGTGTCGCGGTATTTGCGCGATAGATCGGCGAGCGAGCCGGCGATCGCCTCCATGTCCTTCTCGACCAGGTCGAGCGCGGCGCGAATTTGCAGGATGGCCGCGGTGTCGGTGATGTCCTGCGTGGTCGCGCCCCAGTGGCACCATTCGCCGAGCCCGTCCTTGCACAGGCCGACGATCTGCTGCACCACGCCGAGGATCGGATAGCCGATGCGCTCGGTCTGCTGCTTGAGGCGGGCAAGATCAATGTTCTCGATCCGGCACTTGCTGACGATCTCGTGCATGGCGTCTCTCGGGGATGATCCCGAGCTTGCCTTGCGCGCGCGCCAGCGCCGCCTCAATCTCCAGATAATACGCGGTGCGCTGTTCGTCGGAGAACACCTGCCGCATCTCCGGCGTCGAGAAGATGTCGCGGAAGATCAGCGAGTCGAGCGCGGTCGCGGGCATTGCTTCTTGCTCCCAAGATATAGATTGCCGACGCGTGCCGCGGCGGTGGTGCGCCCCCTCTCCCCACTTGGGGAGAGGGTTGGGGTGAGGGGGCTTACCATAGCTCCTTCGATAGACCGTAACCCCTCACCCCATCCCTCTCCCTTATGGGAGAGGGAGCAGAGCGCCAAGCCGCGCGATGGTGCACTGACCAGGGGAGCCGCGAAGTTGAGTGCATCAGATCACGATGCTCGGGTTGCGCAGGTTCTGGTCGCAGTCGATGAGGTTGACCTGCCGGGTCTCGATCAGCCAGCGGCCCTGTGTCTCGACGAAGCGGTGGCCGCACCATCCGGTCAGGTAGCGCGTACCATCCTGCCGGAATTCGCTGATCAGGAAGTTCGACCGGACCATCCGGGCGTCAGGCTGCCTGGCCGCGGCAAAAACCTCGACGTTCGAGATCATGCGCACTGTGCGAGACTTCGGCGCCTGCGACCAGGCATAGCCGGTGCGCAGCCGGTAGATGCGGTCCTCCATGCGGCGGCGGTCGTCGAACGAGATGGCGATCTCGCGCCGCGGGTCGCCGGCGTCCGGCGTCCCCGGCACCCAGTAAATGCACTCGGGTACGTACATCATGAGCCAATTGTCGAAATCGAGCCGGTCGAGCAGCCGCGCCTCGCGCTCGACCAGCATGCGGAAGCAGTCGCGCTCGGCGGGATCGGCGATCGCCAGATCGTCGCGCTGCCAGTCGGCGAAGTCGTCGACCAGGGATTGGTAGAACGCTTCGGTGACATAGTGCGACGTGAGCGACGGGTCGCGGATGGTCTGCATGGTTATCCCTGGCATCCGTCGCTTCCGTTCGTCCCCGCGCAAGCGGGGACCCAGCTTACTTGCCCTTGCAAACTGGAAGTCGACGATTCTGGATGCCCGCTTTCGCGGGCACGAACGGAGAGAGCCGCATGTTCGGCCTCACGGCTCACGCTGCACCGCGATGTTGGGCGTCGTCTTCATCAACTCTTTCCAGTAGCGGATGTATTCACGCATGAAGGCTTCGTCGGTCGCTGGTGCGGTGATGATGCCGTGGGCGTCAGTCTTCACGCGGCCGGGAATATCCATTCCACGGTGCATGTAGACCCATTCGTCCTCCAGGCAGGCTAAGCCGCGTTGTATTTCCTCGAAATTGGCGAGATCGTCGACCTCGCCGAAATTCGGAAATTGCTCCTGCGTGCGCATTCGCAGCGCGTTGATCTCGTTGACCGCGCCGTCGAGCGTATTGTCATCGTCGACGACGGCAGTGCCGTACCAGGTGACATTGGTCTCATCGACCGACACTGGCTCGAACACTTGAATGTGGTTGCCGAGCAGCGAGAAATTCGGGAATACGTTGATGTTGACAGGTTCTGACGACGCGAGGTCCAATATTTCCTCCGCCTTCGCGCCGTAGCGCCGGCGGAGGTCGTCTTGATAGTGCTCGGTGCCGGGCGCCGGGCCTTCGACCGCCCATAATCCGCCGGCGCGCTTTTCGATGTTCGGCCGCTTGTCCTTGAAGTGATGGCCGTTGCCCATATAGGCCATGTACATCGCCTTCGAATCCGGCGAGCCCTTGTAATACGACATGCCTTTGTTGGCCTCGTCGGCCAGCCGGTTCTCCATTTCCAAGAGCGAGCGGTGCGAGAACACGACGTGATAGCCGTCGCCGGAATTATCGTACGCAAGCTTCCAGTTGCCTTTGTATTTGAGCCGGTTCGCCTCGCAGACCGCGACCTTGCCGTTGGGCTGGCGGTCGAGCCACTCGTCGATCGGCTTGGTGATGGGGCCGAGATAGTCGAGCAGCGGCGGCGCATCGAGATTGAGCGTGCCGAAGATGAAGCCGCGATAGCTGTCGACCCGCGGCACCTGCGCCACGTTGAATTTCTCGTCCTTGAAGTCGCACGCATAGCCGTCCGGCCACGGCACTGCGCGCAGCTTGCCGGTGTTGAGATAGCTCCAGCCGTGGTACGGGCAGACGAACATGAACGCCGACCCTTTTTCCTTGCGGCAGAGCGTGGTGCCGCGATGGGTGCAGCGGTTGAACAAAGCGCGGATTTTGCCGTGGGAATCGCGCAGCAGAATGATCGGACGCAGCCCGAGGCGCGTGGTGATGTAGTCATCGTTCTTGGGGATCTGGCTCTCGTGGCCGAGGTAGACCCACACCGCTCCGAAGATGCGGGTCATCTCGGCGGCGAAGATCGCCGGATCGGTGTAGATCAGGCGGTGGACCCGATCCTCCTGGACCAGGTCGTCCCAGTCGTAGGCGTCGATCGGCCCCTCGTTCCGGCCGGGAGATCGCGGGAGTTTTTCGAGCATGGCAACCGTCCTTCGGACGCGTTCCGGCGTCGGCGCGAGCGTTTCCTGCTCATTATACCGGGAAGCATGAGGACGTGAACTCTCCATGTCTCATGGCGCAGCCCGCTCGGTTGCAGAATTCAAGAAATTCCGCAAATACCGCCCTAAACTGGGCGTTTTCGCCTCGATTGCACGCCCTGCGCTGAAAGCGAATCCGAGTGATCGCCGTCACATCGTGCCGGCCAGGTCGCCTCTATTCAGGCCGCCTCAAAGAGGTGGCCGTCCGCGAACGCGGACTGCGGACGCATTCAGATTCTCAGGAGGCAGGTAGCATGTCGATCAATATTGGACTGTCGAATTCCTTTGTGGCGATCAGCCAGCACAAGAAGGCCGGCATCCTGGCGACTGCATTGGTCGCGGTTGGAGCGCTTGGCGGCTGGGGCATTTCGGCGACGTTCGTCAAGAACGCGGAGGCGGTCGAGTCCCTGCGGCAGGAAGCCGAGGAGGCCAAGCTGACGCTCGACCAGACCAAGGTCGCTCTCGTCGGCTCCTACACGGTGACCGGCACCGATCCTGACGGCGTGCCGTATAACGGGACCAAGATCGTCGCCATCTCGATGGCGCCGTCGGGCGCGCTCGAATTCGATTGGGACGACGGCACATTCGTTGGCGTCGGCCAGCTTGTCGACAATGTCCTGGCGGTGGCCTACGCGATCAAGGGCCGAACGGTGATTGCGCTGATGACCATCAATCCCGATGGTTCGCTCTCCGGCAACTGGCTGCGTCGCACGGATCGCGGCTCCAAGGGCACCGAGACCTGGAAGAAGAAGGTGTAGGCGATTCGCCGTCGTCATGCCGGGCTTGTCCCGGCATCCATTCAGGAGTGCACCGTGCCTTCCTAAGCGGGATGGCCGGGTCAGGGCCGGGCATGATCGACTTGAGTAGTGTCAGGGCCGTCGCCCGGATGGAGCGGTATCGCTGCCACTGCGGCGTATTGGGTCCGTGCACTCAGAAGAAATCGAAATATTCGTTCTGCTCCCAGGCGGTGGTCTCGTCGCCCGGACCCGTCGCGTCCGTGTCCGCCAGCCATTTTTCGAACCGTCCGGCTTCATTGCGCTTGAGTCTTGAGGTAATAGTCGATGAATACGTCGCCGAACTCCTGGCGGAATAGCGCGGCCTGCTCCAGTGCGGCGAGCGCATCCGGCAAGGTCTGGGGCAGGCGCGGCCGGTCGGCCGTGTAGGGATCGTCATCCGGTGCGCCGGGATCGAGCTTGTTGTCGATGCCGTCGATACCGGCGGCGATCTGCGACGCGATGTAGAGATAGGGATTGGCGGCCGGTTCTCCGACCCGGTTTTCCAGCCGGGTGGCCGCATCGCCGGGCGCACCCAGCACCCGCACCATGACGCCGCGATGGTCCTGGCACCAGGTCGCGCGGTCAGGCGCCAGCGAGTTCGGCCGGTAGCGCCGGTAGCCGTTGACGGTCGGCGTGCCGAACACCGTACACGGCGTGGCGTGCTTCATGAGCCCGCCCAGATAGTTTCGGCCGAGCGGCGATAGCGGCTCATGCGCCTGCTCCGGCATGAACAGGTTTCGACCGCTGGCGGCATCGATGACCGATTGATGCAGATGCCAGCCGCTCGAATAGTAGCTCTTGAGCGCCGGCCGGCACATGAAGGTCGCGAGGTAGCCCATGCGGCGGCAGATCTGCCGCGTCGCAGTGCGAAACAGCAGCGCGTGATCGGCGGCTTCAAGCGCGGGCCGCGCGGCGAACGTGCATTCGAGTTGGCCCGGTCCCCATTCGTTTTCGATCGACCGCAGCGGCAGCCTGATCTTCTCAAACGAATCGGCGAGCGCCGACAGCACCGGCTGCATCAAGTCCATGTTGGATTCGGAATGATAGGAAAAGCCGGGTTCGGCGGGCGCCGTCTCGATCGGCCGCGGGCGCAGGCCCGGAATGCCGGTGTGCTCGTCGGTCAGATGTTCGTCGGCGATCCGCAGCAGGTACCACTCGATCTCCAGCCCGACGATGCAGCCCATTCCCCTGTCGGCAAGCCGCTTGATCTGCTTGCGTAACAGATGCCGCGGCGAGAAATGAAACGGCACGCCGCTGGTGAAATATTCATCGCACAGCACCCAGGCGACGCCCGGCGCCCAGGGCAGCACGCGGAACGTCCCTGGATCGGGAACGATGGTGAGATTGGGCGAGCCGGTCATTTCGTCGATGCCCATTCCGCCGCCGCGCGTGAACGACGAGAAGGTGCGGGCGTTGGCGGAATCGAGCGTCGTGGTGGCGACGTTGATGTTGTAGCCGGTCTTGAGCGCGGCGATGAACGCCGGCACCGTGACGGCCTTTGCCCGCGACGCACCATGCGGATCAGCCCAGGCGACGCGCACGAGCTTGATGTCGTCTTTTTCGACCCGGTACTTGAGCTCCTCGGCATGCCGCCGCTGGTCGTCCGACCAGAGACCGTGCTGTTCGATAAAACCGGGAGCCATCAACGACCTGCTGTGCGAGTGAATGTTCGCGGAATGTAATGTAGAGGATCGTGCGAAGGCGATCCAGATTGGCGGGCGCAACGCATGCTACATCGTCGCGGCACCATTGACGCCGCGAATGTCAGCCGGTTTGATCGCGCAGTGGTGTGAGGGGGAGCATGCAGGTTCGCGCGCCAAAGGATTTCTGGTCGGGCGTGATGTTCTGTGGCTTTGCCGCGGTCGCCATCCTGGCCGCGCGGGGATACTCGTTCGGAACCGCCGGCAAGATGGGCCCCGGCTATTTCCCGCTCTGGCTCGGCATCGTGCTCGGCCTGCTCGGACTGATCCTGATCGGCCGGTCGCTGGCGCGCGATGGCGAGCCGATGCCGCCTATTCACATCCTGCCGATCGCCATCATCGCGGTGGCGGTATGCCTGTTCGGGGTCATGATCGAACCGCTCGGTGTCGTGCTCGCGCTGTTTGTCTTGACCGTCGTGACCGCCTGGGCCGGACCGGGATTTCGCCTCATCGAGGCCGTCGCCCTCTCGATCGCCCTGATCGTCTTTTCCGTCGGGGTCTTCGCCTACCTGTTGGGCCTGCCGCTCGCAATCTGGCCGAGCCTGTAGCCGATGGAGGTGCTGTCCAATCTCGGTCTTGGATTTGCGGTGGCGCTGACGGTCCAGAACATCGCCTACTGCTTTATCGGCGTGCTGCTCGGTACCGTGATCGGCGTGCTCCCCGGCATCGGTCCGGTGACGACCGTGGCGATGCTGCTGCCGATCTCGTTCACGCTGAGCCCGGAATCGGCGCTGATCCTGCTGGCCGGCATTTACTACGGCGCGCAATACGGCGGCTCGACCACCGCGATCCTGGTGAGCATCCCGGGCGAGGCGTCGTCGGTCGTTACAATCATCGACGGGCACCAGATGGCGCTGCAGGGCCGCGCTGGTCCGGCACTCGGCATCGCGGCGATCGGCTCGTTCTTTGCGGGCTGCGTCTCGACGCTGGTCATCGCGTTCGCGGCGCCGCCACTCGCCGCCATCGCGCTGGAATTCGGGCCGGCGGAATACTTCTCGCTGATGGTGTGCGGCCTGATCGCCGCGGTCGTGCTGGCGCGCGGATCGCTCGTCAAGGCAATCGCCATGATGGTGCTCGGCCTGTTGCTCGGGCTGTCGGGCACCGACGTCAATTCGGCGGTCCGGCGCTTCGACTTCGGCCTGAGCGGGCTCGCGGACGGCATCGAATTCGTCGCGCTCTCGATGGCGGTCTATGGCATCGCCGAGGTCGCCTACAATCTGGAGCAGGGCTACAAATCCAGCATCGTGTCCGCGCCGGTGGGGCGGGTGTGGCCCAGCGGCGCGGACCTGCGGCACTGCATCGGCTCGATCCTCCGCGGTACCGGCCTCGGCGCGATCCTGGGCGTGCTGCCCGGAGGCGGCGCGCTGCTCGCCGCCTTCGCCGCCTATACGCTGGAAAAGAACGTCGCCGCGCCGCCGCGCACCTTCGGCCATGGCGACATCCGCGGCGTTGCAGCGCCCGAGGCCGCCAACAATGCGGGTGCGCAGACTTCGTTCATTCCGATGCTGACGCTCGGCATCCCCGGCAACCCGACCATGGCGATGATGATCGGCGCGCTCATGATCCACGGCATCGCGCCCGGCCCGCGGGTGATGACCGATCGCCCCGGCCTGTTCTGGGGGCTGATCGCCTCGATGTGGATCGGCAATCTGATGCTGGTGGTGCTGAACCTGCCGCTGGTGGGTCTGTGGGTGAAGCTGCTGCGGGTGCCGTACCGGCTGATGTTTCCGTCGATCATCGTGTTCTGCTGCATCGGCGCCTACACCATCAACAGCAAGCCGTTCGATCTCTACGTGATGGCGTTCTTTTCGATCTTTGGATACATCGCGCTCAAGCTCGACTGTGAGCCGGCGCCGCTCATTCTCGGATTCGTGCTCGGTCCGATGATGGAGGAGAACCTGCGGCGGGCTTTGCTGATCTCGCGCGGCGATCCGATGGTGTTCATCGAGGAGCCGATCAGCCTGGCGTTCCTGCTCGTCGCCGTTGGCCTCCTGGTGGTGGTGGCGACGCCGATCATCCGCCGCACGCGCGACGTGGCGCTGAAAGAATAGCCGCTAAGAGCGCCGGAACAGCCCCGTGATCGCGTTCCAGATCACGCGCGCCATCAGCGCGAAGCCCGAAATTGGCGCCGCCGGCGGCGCAGGGAGCGGCGGAAGCGTCTGCGACGGCTTCGCGGCCGGCGGCGGCATTGGCGACATGCCGTCGGGAACGAGCGGCGGTGCGGCCACACGCTGTTGCCCGAATTTATCCTTCAGGCACTTGGCAAACTGGTTCATGAGCTGCGCGGCGGTCGCCTGGATGATGCCGACGCCGCGGCCGTACTGCGCGACCGAGCCCGACAGCGTGAGATTGCTGTGGACCAGCACCTTGCTGCCGTCGCCCGCCGGTTCCAGCCGGAATTCCGAGGTCGCGTTGGCGCCGCCGCGGCCCTTGGCATCGGTGCCCTGGGCCGAGATGCGGGCCCTAAAGTTGGTGTCGTCAATCTCGTCGAACTTGACGGTACCGGCGAAGGTCAGCGCCACCGGGCCGAGCCGCACGGAGATGCGCCCCTTGTAGGTGGTCTTGTCGACCACCTCGGTCAGCTCCGCGCCCGGCATGCAAGGGGCGATACGCTCGATGTCGAGCAGCACCTTCCATGCTTCCGCCGGCGGCAGGGGTACCTCGAACGAATTGTCGAATTCCATGCGGTTCCCGTCTAACCCTGATAGCCAATCATGCCGGCCGCACCGAGTTCCTGCCAGACCCAGCGAGCACAGGCGAATAGCCGGCGGTCCTCGTGGCGCTGCGTGATGAGCTGAATACCGACCGGCATGCCGTTGGGGCCCCGATGAGTCGGCAGCGTCAGCGTCGGCACATGCAGGATCGTCCAGATCGCCTGAAAACCAGGATCTCCGGTTTCAGCAAGCCCGCGCGGCGCTTCGCCGTGGACCGCAGGCGTAAGCAAAACGTCACAGTCGCCAAAGACTTCATCGAAGCGGGCGCGGCAGGTTTCGCCAAGTTGAAGCGCCGCGACATACTCCGCATGCGGCGTCGCGCGTCCAAGCTCGATCCTCTTCCGCAGCCGCTCGCTGATCAGGTCGCGCTGCGTGTTCCATTCGTGCGCCATGGCGGCGGCGCGCTCATAGTTGTTGATGGTCTCGCGCGCAGCCTCCCGTAGACCGGAAAATTCAGCCGGCAGGGTAACCTCGCGCACGTGGGCACCGGCCTTGCCGAGGCGCGCGGCCGCGTCCTCGATGGCGGTGACGCTCTCGGGTTGTGCCGCCGCCCACAACGCCGTCCGGCAGAGCCCGACGCGCGGCGCGCGAGTCAGCGCTACCGGCCGCGCCGAGGGGCGCAATTCCAGAACGTCGCTCAAGAGTTCGATGTCGTCGAGCGAGCGCGCGATCAGTCCGAGCGTGTCGAGGCTCTCGGCCGCCGGAAACACGCCACGCCGGTTGAAGGCGCCGAACGTCGGCTTGAAGCCGAACACGCCGCAATAGGCGGCGGGCCGCAGCACCGAGCCGCCGGTCTGCGTGCCGAATGCCACCGGCACCATCCGGTCGGCCACCGCCGCACCCGATCCGCTCGACGAGCCGCCGGGCGTGTGCTCCGGGGCGTGTGGATTGGTGGTGTTGCCGGGCTGCATGCCGGCGAATTCGCAGGTGACGGTCTTGCCGAGGATGACCGCACCAGCCGCCCGCACCAAGGCGACGCACGCGGCGTCGGCGGCCGGCCGATGACCGCGATAGATCGGCGAGCCCATCTCGGTCGGTTGATCGAAGGTGTCGATGATGTCCTTCACGCCGATCGGCACGCCATAGAGCGGGCCGCGGTTCTGCCCGCGATCGAGCGCGCGCGCCTGCGCGAGCGCGAGTTCGGGGTCGATGTTCGCCCAGGCGTGAACGACGCTCTCGCGCGCGCCGATGCGGTCGAGGCAGGCACGGGTCACCGCCTCGCAGGTGATCTCGCCCGCGGTGGTCGCGCGTACGATTTCGGCGGCGGTGAGCCGGCTCGGATCGGCGGGGGTGCTGCGCGATTTCGGTAAAGCCTGTGTGGTCATGGGCAAACTCGGGCTAACTTTCCAGCTTCGGCGATGCTGTTGCCGCTGCGGCGGTCTGCTCCCTCCCCCCTTGAGGGGGAGGGGTGGGGAGGGGGGTAGTCGCGAGTCCTGAACTAACCGCCACCCCCCTCCCGACCCTCCCCCTCAAGGGGGGAGGGGACGTTGTGGCGCGGACGCGATTTCACATCAGCACCGCGCACTACGACGCAGCATGCAGTTCAATTCTTGCCGGCTTGCGCCGCCGAAGTACCGGCGATCTTGCCGAACACCGCGCCTGACGTGAGGCCCGAGCCGCCCGGATAATTGAAATAGAAGATGCCGCCGACCAGTTCGCCCGCCGCATAAAGCCCCCGGATAGGCTGGTAGTCGGTGTTGAGCACCTCGCCGTCGGTGTTGGTACGCAGGCCGCCGAAGGTAAACGAGATGCCGCAGGTCACCGCATATCCCTCGTACGGCGGCGTATCGACGGTGTTCGCCCAGTTGCTCTTGTCGATCGCGAGCCCGGTGGTGCGGCGGCCGTCCTTGACGTTGGGATTGAACGGCACGTCCTTCTTCACCGCGGCGTTGTACTCGGCGATGGTCTTGAGAAACTGTTCGGCATTCACGCCGTCGAGCTTTTCGGCAAATTCCTCCAGCGTGTCAGCCGTCACCTTGGTGACCTGGCGGATGCGGTATTCGTCGCGCTGCATGTGTTTGACCTTGGCGTCGAACACCTGCCAGGCGAACTGGCCCGGCTGTTCGAGCACGACGCGGCCGTACTTCGCATAGGTGTAGTTGCGGAAGTCGGCGCCCTCGTCGACGAAGCGCTTGCCGTTGGCATTGACCAGCACGCAGAACGGATAGGAGTGCTTCTGGAACTGGTCGCCGACCGCGAGGTCGCCGAACTCCGGCGCGTTCATTTCCCACTGCACGGCGTGACAGCCCGACCAGTTGCCGCGTGTCGAGGCGCCGATGTCGGTCGCCATGCGGATGCCGTCACCGGTGTTGAAGCGGGTGCCGCGCACTTTGGCGAGGTCCCAGCCGGGCCCGAGATAGCGCGTGCGCCACTCGGAATTGGCTTCGAAGCCGCCGCAGGCGAGCACGACGGCCTTGGCGTGTAAATCGCTCTCCACGTTGTCGTGGCGCACGCGCACACCGGACACGCGCACACCGTCGAACAGGAGACTGAGCGCACGGGTGGCGTAGCGGATCTCGATACCGCGCTTCTGTGCCGCCTCGGTCTCCATCTTGACGAGCCCGGGCCCGCCGCCGACCGCCTCGACGGTCAGGCCGCCCCAGAATTTAAACTTGCCGTCGATCTTGAATGCCTGCCGGCCGTAGATCGGGATGAAGCGAATGCCCTTATCGCGCAGCCAGCAGAACGTTTCGAAGCTCTTGGTAACGAGCAGTTCGACCAAATCGGGGTCGGCGCGGTTCTGCGTCACCAGCGCCATGTCGTCGAAGAATTTTTCCGCCGTGTAGGTGCCGAAATCGGTCTCGGCGATTTCCTGCGGGGTGAGGTCGGGAACCAGCGCCTTGATGTCGTCGACGCCATTGTAGACCACGCGCACCGAACCCGCGGTGTAGCGGCTGTTGCCGCCCGACTCGTCTTCCGGCGCGGCCTCGAGCATCAGCACCTTGGCGCCTTGCTCCTGGGCCGCGAGCGCCGCGCAGAACGCCGCGTTGCCGCCACCGACCACGATCACATCCGCTACGTCAGCCATTCCGAAATTCCCCGTTTACCCGCGCGTCACCACGGTTCTTGCGTCATTCCGGGGCCGGTCGCAGGCCGGCGCCCGAAATCCATAAACACAGATTGTGGGTTCTCAGACAAGATCGTGGAGATGGATTCCGGCTCTCGCTTCGCTCGGCCGGAATGACGAAACAGCATAGCCCGCTTCGTCGCTTCACTCCGCCGCGACGGCCGAGACGCCGCCGTGCGCCTTCGACCAGCCCGCCGGGTCGTGCATGAATTTCTCGACCTCCGTAAGCGTCTTTGGGTCGAACTTGTTGCTCGCCTTGGCGACCGCCAGGATGTCCCACCACGACGCGAGATTGTGCAGCGTGACGCCGAGATCGGACAGGATGGTGCGGCCCTCGGGATAGATGTCGTAGAAGAACAGCACGAAACAGTGCTCGACCTTGGCGCCGGCGTCGCGCAATGCCTTGCAGAAATTGACCTTGCTGCGGCCGTCGGTGGTGAGGTCCTCGACCAGCAGCACGCGCTGGCCCTCGATCAGGTGCCCCTCGATCTGGGCGTTGCGGCCGAAGCCTTTCGGTTTCTTGCGCACGTATTGCATCGGCAGCATCAGCCGGTCGGCCATCCAGGCGGCGAACGGGATGCCGGCGGTCTCGCCGCCGGCGACCGAGTCGAACTGCTCGACGCCGGCGTCGCGCAGGATGGTGGTGGCGCCGAAGTCGATCAGGATCTGGCGCACGCGCGGAAACGAGATCAGCCGGCGGCAATCGATGTAGACCGGGCTCGCCCATCCGGAGGTGAAGATGAACGGCTTGTCCTGCATGAAGCGGACCGCCTCGACCTCCAGAAACATCTTGGCGGTCTGCTCGGCGATCGCCTTCTTGTCGGAAAAGCCTGCGCCTAGTGACATGGCATTCTTCCTTGCGGCACCTCAGCCGTCAGTCGTCACGGACCCGTCGCCTGCCTTGCCCGGCATGACAAGCGCATAATTCAGTTAGGCACAACCTTCCACTCGATGGTTTCGCCACCCCGGTAGACCAGGGCCTTCTCGTCCGGCCCCTCGACCTTGATCTCCTCGGGCGCCGTCCAGGCGACCTTTTCCAGCGTGATCCGCTCCTCGTTGGGCGGCAGGCGGTAATGCCGGGCGCCGTTGAGCGCCGCGAAGGCTTCGAGCTTGTCGAGCGCGCCTTCCTGCTCGAACACCTTGGCGTAGGTCTCGATCGCCACCGGCGCGTTGAACAGCCCCGGAATGCCGTTCACCGAGACCTTCTTGGCGTAAGGGTGCGGCGCCGAGTCGGTGCCGAGGAAATAGCAGGCCTCGCCCGAGGTCGCGGCCTTGCGCAGCGCGTCGCGGTCCTTGGCGGTTTTGATCACCGGCATGCAGTACATGTAGGGCTTGAGCCCCCAGCCGAGCCAGTCGGTGCGGGTCAGCACCATGTGGTAGGGCGTGATCGTGCCGCCGACCTGGGGCGCCGCGCTCCGCACGAAATCGACGCCGTCCTTCGACGACAGGTGCTCCAGGATGAAGCGCAGGCCGGGGAATTGCCGCACCCATTTCGACAGGTAGCGCTCGATGAACATCGCCTCGCGGTCGAAGATGTCGATCTCGGGATCGACATCCTCGCCGTGCATCAGGAACGGCATGTCGATCTTTTCCATGCGCTCGAGCACGCGCATGATCTTCTTGTAATCGGTGACGCCGCCGGCCGAATTGGTGGTGGCGTTGGCGGGGTAAAGTTTCACGCCGGTGAAGACGCCCTCGCGGAAGCCGCGCTCGACGTCGTCCGGATCGGTGTCGTCGGTGAGGTAGCAGGTCATCAGCGGCTGGAAGGTCGAGCCCGCCGGCCGCGCCGCCAGCGCGCGTTCGCGGTAGGCGATCGCGTCCTTGGTGGTGGTGACCGGCGGGATCAGGTTCGGCATCAGGATGGCGCGGCCGAAGTGGCGCGCCGTATAAGGCATCACGGCCTTGAGCATCTCGCCGTCGCGCACATGCAGGTGCCAGTCGTCCGGCTTGCGGATGGTGATGCGCGTGGTCATGAAAGCCTGTTCCTCCGGCCGGACGGGAGCGGCGAGGCCGGCATCATTATCACCCGGCGGCCAAGGGGCGAAGCTGGGCACCGGCCCGGCGGCATTGATCTTCGGGCCGTTTGTAACGGCGTGGTGTGCCAAAATCAAAATTTTTTCCATTTTTTGCACACCGGTTCGGATAGATAATCCTCCAGGAGCGTCCCGTTGGCGAAGCAGATATCCGCCGAATTCCGCAGGCTTGTTGCCGAGGCCACGGCCCATTTCCAGGCTGGGCGGCTGGCGGAGGCTGAGAGCGGCTATCGGGCGGCCCTCGCCGTGGTCCCGGGCGATCCCATGGTGACGCACAACCTCGGTGCCGCGATCGCGGCCCAGGGCCGTCACCGTGAGGCCATCGGCTGTTTCGACGAGGCGCTGCGAGCGGACTCCGGCTTCGTCTCGGCCCACTACAATCGTGCCCTCGCGCTGTTGGCGCTCGGCGACACGCCGGCGGCGATCACGTCTTTCGGGCGTGCCGCGACGCTCGAGCCGGAGCATCACGAGGCGCATCGCGCGCTTGGGTTTCCTGTGGCTGGCACAGGGCGAGCGCGGGCGGGCGCTCGATCACTTCGCGCGGACCTACGAGTTGCGGCGCGGCGATGACCGCACCGCCATCGCGCTGACATCGCTGACCACTGCGGCGCGCCTCAAGCTCGAGCATGATGCCGAGCAGTTTCTCCATCTCTCGCAGCGGACACGGCAGCGCCTGCGCTTTGAGCTTCTGGCGCGCAGTTATCGCGCAGTCGCCGAGCAGGTCGGCGATCAGGTGGCGCCGTTGTCGCAAGCGCAGATCGACGCGCTGGGCGAGGACTACAACACCCCGATCCATCTGCGCGCCGCGCCCGAGGTCGCGGGCCGCGCCGTCGCCGAACGGCCGGATCGGGCCTGCTCTGAGCGCCCGGTTCGAGGAGCAGGGGGCGGTCGCTGTCGACGACCTGCTCACCCCGCAGGCACTCGATTCGCTGCGGCGGTTCCTGCTGGAAAGCACGATCTGGCACGACTTCTCGCATATCGACGGGTTCGTCGCGTCCTACCTGGAAGACGGGCTCGCCTGTCCGCTCGTTCTGCAGATCGCCGATGAACTCCGGCAGCGCCTTCCCCGGCATTCTCGGGCCGCATCCGCTGACGCAGGCCTGGGTGTTCAAAGGCCTGCGCGAGCAGTCGGCGGTCGACGTCCACGCCGACGATGCCGCCGTCAGCCTCAATTTCTGGGTGACGCCGACGGAGGCCAACCTCGACCCGGCGAGCGGCGGCCTGGTGGTGTCGCTCACGCCGCCGCCCGACGATTGGCAGATCAGGGACTACGACGCCGACCAGGAGCGCATTGTAACATTTTTGGAGAAAAATGCCGGAAGCCGCCTGGTCGTGCCTTACCGGCAGAACCGGGCGGTGCTGTTCCGGTCGCGCCTGTTCCACCACTCGGATCGCCCGAAATTCGCATCAGGGTATGAAAATCACAGGATAAATCTGACCCTGCTGTACGGCCGGTAATCCCGTGGATGACGCCGAAAAGCCGCTGGCGGGCACCGTACCAAAATTGACACATCAGTTGGCCCTGCCTATACACAGGGCCAGTACGCCAGCCGGCAGAAGCGCGGCATAGTGGAGCCGAAGGCCCGGCTCTTGCACGGGACCCGCTTGCGCACGAGACCGGCTCGTGCACGAGAGCGGCTTGCGGCTGTGAGATCGATCGATTGATGACCCCCCTCGACCAGAACGCCAACTACACCAATTCGGCGCTGCGCATCGGCGACGCCGACCCCTATCCGCAACGGCTGGTGGCCGAGTTCATCGGCACCGTCGTGTCCAACCAGTGGGTCAATGGCGAATACAAGCACCTGATCCTGCAGGTGCATCCGCATGCGCTGAAGGCCGAGGCCGGGCAGATGTTTCACCTGCTGTGCCCGTCGCCGGACGGCGCCGAGGTCTGGATGCGCCGGCCGATGAGCGTCTATCGCGTCGACAAGGACGCCGGCCATGTCGAGTTTCTCTACAAGTGCGAAGGGCGGGGCACCCGCGGCATGGCGATGCTGGCGCCCGGCGACGAATTCAATCTCGCCGGCCCGCTCGGCGTCGGCTTCACGCTGCAGCCGGACTGGAAGAACATCGTCGTGCTCGGCCGCGGCGTCGGCCTGGCGACGCTGGCGCCGCTGTCGCAACTCGCGGCCGAGCATCAGGTCGGCGTGACCGCGATCCTCAGCGCGCGCAATCCCGGCGTCGTGATGTCGAAGGAGCTGTTCGAGGGGCTCGGCGCCACGACCGTCACGGTGCTCGACAGCGACAACACCAGCGCGGTCGAGAATGTCGAGCCGATCGTCGAGGGCCTGATCGCGGCCGGCAAGGCCGACGCATTCTTCACCTGTGGCTCAAACCGGCTGCTGAAGCTGATGCAGCGGCTCGGCAAGACGCACGGCATCCCGGGCCAGGTCGCGGTGGAGCAGATCATGGTCTGCGGATTCGGCGCCTGCTACGTGTGCGTGCGCACCTTCGAGGTCGACGGCAAGCGCGTGCTCAAGCGCGTCTGCCGCGAAGGCCCGGTGTTCAACATGCAGGAGGCCGTCGGATGGTAGACCTCACGGTCAAGATCGGCGACATCACGCTGCAGAACCCGGTGCAGCCGGCCTCCGGCGCGTTCTCGTGGGAATACAACGACGTCATCGACCTCAACCGGCTCGGCGCGCTGGTCGCCAAGACCATCTGCCGCGAGCCGCGGCTCGGCAATCCGACGCCGCGCATGGCCGAGACCGAGGCCGGGATCATCCAGTCGATCGGCCTGCCGGGCAAAGGCATCGACTATTTCATCGAGCACATCGTCCCCGAATACGCCAAGTTCAAGCCGCCGCTGGTGGTCAGCGTGTCGTCGGAGAGCATCGAGGATTTCGCCGCGCTCGCCGAAGAGCTGAGCGTGCCGGACGTCGACGTGATCGAGGCCAATATCTCCTGCCCGACCCGCAATTCCAGCGGCGGCAACTTCGCGATGCACGAGGACTATACCCGCGACTGCATCACGGCGATCCGGGCCAAGACCACGAAGCCGCTGTGGGTGAAGCTGTCGCCCAACGCCGGCGACATCGTCTCGATCGCGCTCGCCGCCGAAGACGCCGGCGCCGATGCGCTGGTGATCGCCAACACGTTCCTGTCGCTGAAGATCAGGACCGACAATTTCCGTCCGGCGCTGGGCAACAAGTTCGGCGGGCTGGTGTCGCCGGCGCTGAAGCCGATCGTGCTGCGGATGGTCTACCAGGTCGCCAAGCAGGTGAAGATTCCGATCATCGGCATCGGCGGCGTCACCAAGGCCGAGGACGTGGTCGAGTACATGCTGGCGGGCGCGAGCGCGGTCGGCATCGGCTATGCGGGCTTCCGCAATCCGACCGCGCTGGTCCAGATCATCGACGACCTCGCGGCCTGGTGCGACGAGCGCGGCATCAAGAAGGTCACCGAACTGATCGGCGCGGTGCGCGATCAGGACATGGAGACCGACACGCTCATGGCCGCGTCGGTGGGCGTGTAGTCTCATGGCTGCGTGGGTAGCGTATAGAGTTTGTCCCGTTTGAACGGGCGCACGGACCATCCCCGTTCGTCCCCGCGAAAGCGGGGACCTAGCGCAAAGCACCAGAAGTTATGATACCTGGGTCCCCGCTTTCGCGGGACGAACGGAGAGTGGATCGATTCCGCCTGAATCGGAAATGCTGTAACGCGCTCCGTTACCGCCGTTGCGGCTCGTCGGTCCGGGCCAGCAGGTCGCGCATCAGCGCCACCGCCTGCGATCCTTTCAGGGCGCGCGCCCATAGTTCCTTGGCCATCTTCGGGCGGGGTGCGGCCGCTGATATCTGCGCAAACGAAAGCCGCCACCCCCGGCCCCTCCTCACAAGGGGGAGGGGAGCCCACCGCGGTTGCCGGGCGATTGCGTGTTCGTTTACTGACCGCTTCCGATTTTCGCTTTTCGCAATTGCTTCGCAGCGTCGAGCGCCGCGACCACGATGTTCTGGTAGCCGGTGCAGCGGCACAGGTTGCCGGAGATTGCGATCCGCACCTCCTGTTCGGTCGGGTCCGGGTTGTCGCGCAGGAATTCGAGCAGTGTGGTCAGCATGCCGGGCGTGCAGAAGCCGCACTGCAGGCCGTGATGCTCGTGGAACGCCTGCTGCAGCGGATGCAGCTCGGTGGCCGAGGGCGCGATGCCCTCCACGGTGAGAATCTCGTGGCCGTTCGCCTGCACGGCGAGCATCAGGCACGAGCGCGCCGAGCGGCCATCGAGCAGGATGGTACAGGCGCCGCAGACACCATGCTCGCAGCCGAGATGGGTGCCGGTGAGATTGATCTGGTGACGCAGGAAGTCGGCGAGCGTCCAGCGGACCTCAACCTCCTCCTCGTAGCGCTTGCCATTCACGGTCAGCGCGATCTTGCGCTTTTCACCCATGAGGTTGCACCTGACGATCAAAGCTTGAGCCGCGCAGGCGGTCTGCTCCCTCTCCCATAGGGAGAGGGCTGGGGTGAGGGGTTACGGTCTCTCGAAATGTCTGCAACCCCCTCACCCCAACCCTCTCCCCCAACGGGGAGAGGGAGCGCACCGAGTGTGCCGCATCTGCAGTGGCGCACATCTTGGTCAAGTGAATACCCATGATGTTCCTAGTGCGCGGCGTGACGGGGTTCAGTACCGCGCAGGCGGGCGTAGGCCTTCTCCAGTGCGCGGCGCGACAGTACGGTGGCGAGATGCTGGCGGTAGGAGGCCGGCGCATGCACGTCGTCCATCGCCTCGAACGTGCGGCAGCTCTCGCAAGCCTCGCGGAACAGGTCGCCCGCGGGAGTCTGTCCGGTGATGGCCTGCTCCAGCTCACGCGCGCGGACCGGTGCAGTGCCCATGCCGCCGAGCGTGACCGAGGCGCGCGTGATTTTTCCGGCCGCGTCGCCTTCCAGCAGTGCGGCCGCCGACGTGATGGCGAAATCGCCATGACGGCGGGAGAATTCGACGAAGGCGTAGCCGTGGCCCGGCGCCCATGGGGGAAATGAAATCGCGATCAGCATTTCGTTGAGTTCAATTGCCGGCGTCATATAGGCGACCGGAAAGTCCGCGAAGGCAATGTGCCTCTGCCCGCTCGGCCCGGCCACCGTCACGGTCGCATCGTGCCCGCATGCCAGCGTCACGAGCTCGGCCGCCGGGTCGAGATGGCACAGCGAGCCGCCGATGGTGCCGCGATTGCGGGTCTGCCGGTGACCGACCTGTAGCAGCGCCTCGTGAATGATCGGCCAGCGCGCCCGCACCACGTCGGAGAATTCGAGATCGCGCTGACGCGTCATGGCGCCGATGGCGAGTGCGCCGCCGTCTTCGCGAATGTAGGAGAGGTCAGCGATGCGGTTGAGATCGATGATGTTGTCGGGCTGTACGAACCGGAAGTTGAGCATCGGCATCAGCGATTGCCCGCCCGCGAGGAGCTTGGCGTTCTCAAGCCGGCCAAGCAGCGCCACGGCCTCGTCGACCGTCTGCGGATCATGATAGCTGAAGGGCGGTGGCTTCATCTGCGGCGAGCCTCGGTCTGCTTCTTTACTTATACCAATGACTATGCATCAATCAAAAAAAGCGCAAATTCCCAAATATGGGACAAATCCTGCAATGATTGCCCGTCCTCGCTTCGGCATGCACCGCATCTGCGGTGAGACACGATGAAGCCTGCGCCATTTCGCTATCACGCGCCCAAGACCGTGGATGAGGCGGTGGAAACGCTGGCCGAAGTTGCGCCCGACGACGGCCGCATCCTGGCCGGCGGGCAGAGCTTGGTGCCGATCATGGCGTTCCGGCTGTCGCGTCCGGCCCATCTCGTCGACATCAACGGCGTCGAGTCGCTCAAGCGGCTGGCGGTCGATGGCGACAAGCTCGCGATCGGCGCTTGCGTGCGTCATGCGGCATTTCAGCGTCCGGTCGTGGAGGGACCGCTCGGCGACCTGCTCGCCACGGTGGTGCGCCACATCGCGCATTATCCGATCCGCACCCGCGGCACGTTCTGCGGCAGCGTGGCGCACGCCGATCCGGCCTCCGAATGGTGCCTGGTGGCGGCGACGCTCGATGCCGAGATGGTGGCGAAGAGCGTGCGCGGTGAGCGGCGCATCCCGGCGCGCGACTATTTCCAGGGCATCATGACGACGGCGCTCGCGGAAGACGAACTGCTGACGGAGGTGCGGCTGCCCGTCCTGCCGCCCGATACCCGCTTCGGCTTCTACGAGTTCAACCGCCGCGCCGGCGACTTCGCGCTCGGCATGGCGCTCGTCACCTACCGCGTCGTCAATGGCGTGATCGCCGATCCGCGCGTCGGCGTCGGCGGCGCTGAGCCGCAGCCGCGCCGGATGGCGGAGGCCGAGGCGTTGCTGACCGGCAAGCCGCCGGGCCGGGAGGCTTTTGTTGCCGCGGCCGCTGCCGCCGCGGCTGCGGTCGATCCGCTCGAAGACGCGACCACCAGCGCCGAGTATCGCCGCGACCTCGTCGGCACGGTGACGCGCCGTGCGCTCGAACGGGCTGCCGCATGAAGTGGATCGGCCAGTCGGTCGAACGGCTGGAAGATCCGCCGCTGGTCCGCGGCCGCGGCCGCTTCGCTGGCGACATCGCGTTCCCGCATCAGCTCTGCATGCGGCTCGTCCGCTCAAATCATGCGCACGGAAACATCGTTGCGATCGATACCACCGAAGCCCGTGCGCTGCCCGGCGTGGTCGCGGTTTGGACGGCGGACGACATCGCCGACGTGCCGCCGATCGATTTCCGCGAAGGCCGCATTGAGAAGCTCGAGCCCTATCGCCAGCCGGTGTTGGCGACCGGCCGCGTACGCTTCGTCGGCGATCCGGTCGCGGCGGTGTTCGCGGTCGATCCGTATGTGGCGGAGGACGCCGCCGATCTCGTCACCGTCGAGATCGAGGAATTGCCGGTGGTGCTCGACGCGGCGGCGTCGCCGGTCGAATTCCTTCCCGGCCGCACAACCGAGGCCGACATCATCCGCCAAGGATACGGCGACGTCGAGGCTGGCGCTGCGCGACGCTCCCGTCACTGTCGAGCTCGAGCTTGCCATTGGCCGCCATTCCGGCGTGCCGCTGGAGACCCGCGGCGCCATCGGCCGATACGATGCCTCGCGCGATATTTTGGAGTTGCATGGCGCCGCCAAGGTGCCGCATCGCATTCGCGAACTGCTCTCGCTGATGCTCAAGCGGCCGCCGTCCTCGATTCATGTGCACGAGGGGCATACCGGCGGCGGCTTCGGCATCCGCGGCGAGCTTTATCCCGAGGACGTGCTGGTCTGTGTCGCCGCCATGCGGCTCAACCGGCCGGTGAAGTGGATCGAGGACCGCCGCGAGCACCTGATCACCGCTAACCACTCGCGCCAGCAGTTGCATCGCATCCGCGCCGGTGTCGATCATGACGGCCAAATTCTCGCGATCGACGACGAGTACTTCCACGACCAGGGCGGCTATATCCGCACCCATGCGGCCCGCGTTGTGCATATGACCGCCGGCATCCTGCCCGGGCCGTACCGCATTCCGGCCTACCGTTCGGTCGGCCATTTCCGGCTCACCAACAAGACGCCGGCCGCGACCTATCGCGCGCCCGGCCGTTACGAAACCACCTTCGTGCGCGAGCGGCTGATCGACGCGATCGGGCACAAGCTCGGGATCGATCCGAACGACGTGCGCCGCCGCAACGCCATCACCAAGGAGGAGATGCCCTATCACCGGCCGCTCGAAGCATTGGGCGAGGAGATCGAGCACGACTCCGGCGACTATAACGGGCTCCTCGACCGGGTGATCGCCGAGACCGGCTGGGAGAAGGTCAAGGCCGATGTCGCACGCCGCCGCGCCAATGGCGAGGCGGTCGGCGCCGGGCTTGCGATGTTCGTCGAGAAGAGCGGGCTTGGTCCGTCCGATGGCGTTCGCATCGAGGTCGACACGTCGGGCATGGTCGAACTGATTACCGGCGGCGCTTCCCTCGGGCAGGGTTTTGAAACCGTGATGGCGCAGGTCTGCGCCGATGGCATCGGCACGGACTACAAGCGCATCCGCGTCACGCACGGCCAGACCGACCGCATCGAGTTCGGCATCGGCGCGCACGCTTCACGCGCCACCGTGATGACGGCGTCAGCAACGCATAATGGCGCGCTGAGATTGCGCGCCAAGGCGCTCGATATGGCTGGCGAACTGATGCAACAGCCGCCCGACACGCTCGACATCGTCGACGGAAGGGTTATCCGAAAGGACCAGCCGTCCGGCCCCTCAATGACGCTCGGCGAGATCGCCGTGCATCTTGCGCCGGCCTCAAAGACGCGGGGCGAACGCGCGCCCGGGCTGTCCGTCGACGGCTGGTTTCACACCAAGCACCAAGTCTATCCCTACGGCATCCACCTTGCCGTCGTGAAGGTCGACCGCGACACTGGCGGCGTCACGGTCGAGCGGTTTGTGATCGCCTACGACATCGGCCGCGCGATCAATCCGGCGCTGGTGGAGGGGCAGATCGTCGGCGGCTTTGCCCAGGGGCTCGGCGGCGCACTCTACGAGGAATTCACCTACAACGAACGTGGCGACCCACTGGCGACGACCTTCGCCGACTATCTGCTGCCGACCGTGCGCGAGACGCCGGAGATCGAAGTGATGCTGCGCGAGGACTACACCAGCCCGCTCAACCCGCTCGGCATCAAGGGCGCGGGCGAGAGCGGCGTCACCGGCGTCGGCGCCGCGATCGCCTCCGCGATTGACGACGCCATCGGCATTCCGGGCGCGGTGACCCAGCTTCCGGTGACGCCGCAGCGGATGCAGCAAATACTGAACGGGCGTAGGGCGTAGCCCCATCGGTCTGGCGACGGAAGCCCGCACGCACGCCCGACAATCAGGTCTTCCGCGACAGCAGGCTTTCCGGATAGCCGCCGAAGCGGCGCACCGGCCGCAGCGCCACATGGCTGACGACGCGCGCGACACCGAGTGAGGTATCGTCGAGGAGTGCGGCGGTGATCTCCTCGTAGGCGACCATGTCGGCGCAGACGAAGCGCGCCACGTAGTCGACGTTGCCGCTCACCTCCCAGCACTCGACCACTTCATCGAGCGCGCCGATACGCTTCTCGAAGCGGCGGCGGTTGGCTTGCTTCTCCAGCACGATCTCGACGAACACGTTGACCGGCCGCGTGAGCTCGCGCAGCTCAACCACCGCCTGGTAGCCACTGATGACCCCGGCCGCTTCGAGCCGCCGCACCCGCTCAAGGCTCGCGCGCGGGGAAAGCGCCACCATCTCGGCGAGCTTCTGGTTGGTCATGCGGCCGTCGCGTTGCAGCGCCGCGAGAATGCGGATGTCGATGCGGTCGAGCGAAGGCGGGCGCTTGGCGGCCATTGCGTCAGGGCCTTGGTGTGGACGAGCGCAGCGTAACCCGATTCGAGCCGAACCGGCACGATCCGGCTGAGGAGCGACGGCTCGTCCGCGGTACCACTTTGATCAGGCGGGGTTCGGTTGCATTCATCGCCGGACGAAGAAATGGACGGCGGTGCCGGAGGCGTCTAAGCTGAAGGCAAGCAACACCAATCCCGGTCGAAACGGCAGGACGGCGGACATGCACAAACTGCGGCACATCGCGATCGCGACCAACGACCCCAAGGCGACGGCGGAGTTCTACAAGAAGGCGTTCGGCTTCGAACAGATCGGCGAAACCAGTCCGACGAGCCCGCTCGCCACCGGATATTTCCTCAGCGATGGCACACTCAACATCGCGGTGCTCAAGTTCAAGACCGATCAGATTGGTAAGGGCATGGATTTTACCGGCGTGCACCACTTTGGCATCCTGGTCGACGATGCCGACAAGGCCACCGCCGAACTGGAGTCCCTCGGCGCCGAATGCTTCATGGGCAAGGACAAGGGCCACGGCAAAGGCTTCTTCGAGATCAAGTTCAAGGGGCCGGACGGCACCGTGTTCGACATCGCCGAACATCCGTGGATGGGCAGCAAGCCGCACGACGCGTGAGCCGGCCGGCTGGCTGACGCCTTTCACCGCCGTTGCCGACGCTCACTCCGGCAGCGGAATGAACTCTTTCTCGTCGCCCGGCACGCTGTCAAAGCGGCCCTGCTTCCAGTCGGCCTTGGCCTGGTCGATGCGCTCCTTGCGCGAGGACACGAAGTTCCACCAGATGTGGCGCGGGCCATCCATCGCGGCGCCGCCGACCAGAACGACGCGGGCATCGACCGGTGCGCTCACGCTGATGGCGTCGCCGGGACGCAGGATCAGCAGTTTGCCGGCGGCGAACCGGTCGCCCGCAATCTCGATCTCGCCGGAGACGATATAGATCGCGCGTTCTTCGGTCTCGGCATCGATGGGCAGCACGGCGCCGGCGGCGATCTGGGCATCGGCAAAAATTGTGTCGTGCAGCGTCGGCACCGGCGAGCGCACCCCGTAGAGATTGCCGGTGACGACGCGGATGGTCTTGCCCTCCGCGCTCACGATCGGAAGTTCATCGGCCGCATGGTGGGCGAAGCTCGCCTCGATCTCCTCATGGGCCTGCGGCAACGCCACCCAAAGCTGCAGGCCATGCAGCGGCTCGCCGCCAGCGCGGTGATCGGGTGCCGTGCGCTCGGAGTGGACGATGCCGCGGCCCGCCGTCATCCAGTTGACCTCGCCGGGCCGGATCGGCACGTCGCTGCCCAGGCTGTCGCGATGCACGATCTCGCCGTCATAGAGGAATGTGACCGTGGCGAGCCCGATATGCGGGTGCGGGCGCACGTCGATCCCGTCACCGGCGCGGAACTCCGCCGGTCCAAAATGGTCGAAGAAGATGAACGGGCCGACCATGCGCCGGTTGACGTGCGGCAGCGCGCGGCGAACCGAGAAATGCCCGAGATCGACGCTGCGCGGCACCACCACGAGGTCAATGGCGTCGGCAGCGCGCGCGTCGCCCGGCGCCGGATCCTTGTCGGGAGAGAAACTCATTTGCGACTCCTTGTCGGTTCGTGTGGCATTAGCTGCGCGCGGCCGATCCTGCGGTACGCCACTCCCGTGTGTCACCCGCCCGTTGTCGAGTGAATGCGGGAAACAGCGCCGTGGAGCGCTTTGAGGACTCAAGGCGCTCTGCCGGGCTACCGGGTGCAGGCTGAAGCAGTCCGTGCCAAGCGACGAAGCTTACCCGACATCGAGCGGTTCGGTCCCGCTCGGCTTTCCCGTGGCATCAAGGGTAATCTTCTCGACCCGCGCCTCCGCCTGGCGCAACAGCTCTTCGCAGCGCCGTTTGAGCACTTCGCCGCGCTCGTAGATGGCGACCGACTCCTCCAGCGGTACCTTGCCCTCTTCGAGGCGCTTCACGATCGATTCGAGTTCCTCGATCGCTTTTTCAAAGGGCAGACGTTGGACATCGGAATGGGAATTGTCGGCCATGGTGCGGGTCGGTCCAGATGCGCGAGTCATTGCTATATAGCGTAGCGAATGACGAATGTCAGTGCGGGCTCAGCCGTGCATCAGCGCGGTGACATGCGCGGCCGCCGAATTCGCCAGTCCTTCAAGGTCATACCCGCCTTCAAGCAACGAAACGACGCGGCCGCTTGCACTGTGGTCGGCGACGTCCATCAGCTTCTGGGTCACCCAGCGGAAATCCGCCTCCTGTAGTTGCAGATTGGCGAGCGGATCGCGCATGTGGGCGTCGAAGCCGGCCGAGATCACAATCAGGTCGGGCGCGAAATTCCGCAACCGCGGCAGGATCGAGGACTCGAAGGCCTCGCGAAACCGCTCGCCGCCATCGCCGGCCCGTAGCGGCGCGTTGACGACGGTGTCGTGTTCGCCGCGCTCATTGACCGCACCGGTGCCCGGATAGAGCGGCATCTGATGGGTCGAACAGTACATCACCGTCGGATCGGCCCAGAAAATTTCCTGGGAGCCGTTGCCGTGATGCACGTCGAAATCGACGATGGCGACGTGCTCCGCACCGTGGTGCTTCTGCGCATGACGCGCCGCAATCGCAACATTGTTGAACAAGCAGAAGCCCATCGGTCGAGCGGTCTCGGCGTGGTGGCCGGGCGGCCGGGTAGCGACAAAGGCGTTAGCGGCCTTCTTGCCCATGACCTCGTCGACCGCATAAGTCGCGCCACCGGCTGCACGCAGCGCCGCCTCGAAACTTCCCGGCGACATCGAGGTATCGGCGTCGATCTGCACCAGGCCCTGCTTGGGCGTCGCGTCGCGAATGGCGGTGATGTAATCCATGGGGTGGCAGAGTGAGATCGACTCAAGCGTCGCGGCGGGCGCCTCCACGCGTGCCAAATTCTGGAACTGCTCCTGTTCGAGCGCGCGCGCAACCGCCCGCAGCCGGTCCGGCCGTTCCGGATGGCCGGGCGGCGTCAGATGGTCGAGGCAGGCCGGATGGGTGATCAGCAACGTCGTCATCAAGCGATCCAAGAATTAATGGCACCATCACGTTCGATATAACCATCGATCGCGCTGGAAGCCACTCATTCCCAGCGGCTCGCTGCCAGCGTTACGCCGGGCGGTGGGGGAGGGTCGTCCGGCACAAAGAACGTGGGAGCGAGCGGGGTGCCGGGTTGCACGCGATACTTCTCGAAATCGGCGATGCCCTCGGCGGCGAGAAAGCTGTCATCGATCAGGAAGTTCCCGGTAAAGCTCTTTGCCGGCTTCTGGAAGATCAGATAGGCGGCGTCCGCCATGATCTCGGGCGTGCGCGACATCTGCATCACCCGGTCGCCGCCGAGCAGGTTCTTGATCGCCGCAGTCGCGATCGTCGTCCGTGGCCACAGCGCGTTCACCGCGATGCCTTGCTCCCGCAATTCGCCCGCGAGACCGAGCACCACCAGGCTCATGCCGTATTTGGCGATCGAATAACCGGTGGACCCGGCAAACCATTTCTCCCGCATGTCGAGCGGCGGGGAGTTCATCAGGATGTGCGGGTTCCTGGCGTTGGCGAGATGCGGGATCGCATATTTCGACACCAGGAAGGTGCCGCGGGTGTTGACCTGATACATGAGGTCGAAGCGTCGCATATCGGTTTCGACGACCGGTGTGCGCGACACCGCGCTCGCATTGTTGACCACGATGTCGATGCCACCGAAGGTCTCCACGGTGCGCTCGATTGCGGATCTTACCTGGGCCTCGTCGCGCACATCCACGACAAGGGGCAAGGCCCGGCCGCCGGCTCTGACGATCTCGTCGGCGGCGGTGAAGATCGTACCCGCCAGCTTGGGATGTGGCTTTTCAGTCTTGGCGGCGATCGCGATGTTGGCGCCGTCCCGCGCGGCCCGCAGCGCAATGGCGAGCCCGATCCCGCGCGACGCGCCGGTGATAAAGAGTGTATGGCCGTTAAGCGACATGATCTGTCATCGCCCGTTGTTGTCGCGCATCTGCCGCGAGTACGTTACGCAAGCGCCGCATCCGCACCGTTCACGCTGTCTGCGCTTTCGAAGACGATGCGTTCAAGCCCGCTCGCCGTCACCGCAATATTCTCGGCGAAAAAGCGCGCGATCGCGACTCGCCCGGCAGCATCGTCGTGGTTTCCGCCCGACCGTACAGCCGCGAGCGCTTCCTCGGCCAGCATCGCGCTGCCTGCGGCGACGGCGAACAGCCGCAGATAGGGCGTCGCTCCCGCCAGGATCGTGTCCGGGTCGTTCTGCTGCCGGCTGAGCAGCCAATTTGTGGCGCGTTCCAGGCTGTCGACCGCCTCCTCGAGCCGCACGCTGGTCCAGCCGAAGGCCGCGCCATTTGCGACATTGATCGCTTCGACCGTATGCCGCAGTTCACCGATATAGGCATTCACCGCCGCGCCACCGGACATCGGCAGTTTGCGGGTCACGAGGTCGATGGCCTGGATGCCGTTGGTGCCTTCGTAGATCGCGGCGATCCGCGAGTCGCGGTAATGCTGCGCAGCGCCGGTCTCCTCGATGTAGCCCATGCCGCCGTGGACCTGGATGCCGAGGGAGGCGACTTCGATGCCGATGTCGGTCGAGAATGCCTTGGCGACCGGCGTGAGCAGTGAGGCGCGCTCGTGCGCCGCTTTGCGCGCCGCGTCGTCGGAGCCTCGTTCGGCGCGATCGAGCGCAACTGCAGTGGCGTAGCAGATCGCGCGGGCCGCGCGTGTGAGCGAGCGCATGGTGAGCAGCATGCGCTTGACGTCGGGATGCGCGATGATGGGGCTTGGTCCGTCAGTTGTACCGCTTGCGCGGCCCTGCTTGCGTTCGTGCGCATAGGCCAGCGCCTGCTGGGTGGCGCGCTCGGCGATGGCGACCCCCTGCAGCGCGACCGCGAGACGTGCCCGGTTCATCATCGTGAACATGCAGGCCATGCCGCGATTTTCCTCGCCGATGAGGTAGCCGACGGCACCGCCGTTGTCGCCGAACACCATCGTGCAGGTCGGCGAGGCATGGATGCCGAGCTTGTGCTCGATCGAGTGTGCGCGCACGTCGTTGCGCTCGCCCGGCGAGCCGTCCGGCCTCAGCAGGAATTTCGGCACCAGGAACAGCGAAATGCCCTTGGTCCCGGGCGGTGCGTCCGGCAGCCGCGCCAGCACGAAGTGGATGATGTTGTCGGTGAGTTCATGCTCGCCGTAGGTGATGAAGATTTTCTGGCCGGTGATGCGATAGCTGCCGTCACCGGCGCGGTCGGCCCTGGTGCGCAATGCGCCGACATCGGAGCCGGCCTGCGGCTCGGTGAGTTGCATCGTCCCCATCCACTCGCCGGAGACGAGCTTCGGCAGATAGCTGCGCTGGAGTTCGTCGCTGCCATGCGCCGCGAGCGCATCGACGCCCGCCATCGTCAACACCGGCCCGAGGCCGAACGCCATCGCGGCCGAGTTCCACATCTCCACGCATGCGGCGTTGACAGCTTGCGGCAGGTCCTGGCCACCCCATTGCGCCGGCGAGGCCAGGCCATTCCAGCCGGCTTGCGCCCAGGCGCGGTAGGCGTCCTTCCAGCCGGCCGGCATGTGGACGCAGCCGGCGTCGAATGTTGCGCCCTGGCGATCCCCGACGGTGTTGAGGGGGGCGATGACTTCGCTCGCGAAGCGGCCGGCCTCCTCCAGCACGGCCTCGATCACGTCGTCCGCGAGGTCGCCATAGAGGCCCTCGCTCCGCGCCGACGCAAAGCCGGCCGCATGGTCGAGCGCAGATTTGATGTCGGCAACCGGGGCCCGATAGGTCATGACGCTCTCTCTGGCCGCTGGTGTTTTCACTGGGTGGGAGCGATCACGCTGGCTGCGGGTGCGCCGCTCGGCCCCAACAACGCGACGTGCCGACAGGGGCTAATCTAGCCCTGGTGTCCCCCGGGTCAATCGGACCCGGCCGGATACGGTCCGATCCGCCGGATGCGGCGCAACCGCGGGCGTTGCTTGGGCCCCGGGGCGCCGCTATGGTCCGCGCGCTGCGGCGGTGGTCAAGCTGCCGCCTGATGGGGCGTAGCCAAGCGGTAAGGCAGCGGATTTTGATTCCGCCATTCCCAGGTTCGAGTCCTGGCGCCC
>CAVWOV010000044.1:0-91110 GCA_963756715.1 uncultured Alphaproteobacteria bacterium | reverse complement strand
GGATCGATGTTGGCATTCTGGTATTGACGCTGGATGAAGGCGCCGAGCGCGTCGGCGTCGATGTCCTCGGCGGCCGAATAGGGCGTGAGCAGAATGTCGGACTGGTAGAACGCCTCGCGGCTCGACACCACGTAGCGGCTGTCGAGGCGCTCCAGCACGATGCGCGAGAACACTAAGTGTGACGTCGACGAGCCAATGTCGACGCCAACGCTCAGGACGACGATCTCGTCTTCGTCGACGAGCGAGCGGCCAGTCGACGAAAAGAAAACCCGGCCCTCTTCCGGCTCTACATCAGTCATTCGCGGCGGGCTCCAAGGTCGATCGCCTAATAGATTTCAAGACAGGCCGATGCGTCATTCTCGAACGCGGTGATCAATTCGGAGTGGCCGCGCAACAAGTCTTCGATTGCTGCAGTCGGTTGATTCCCGCAACGAAGCCAGATCACCTTGGGTGGCGCGCCGAGCAAGCCGGCCATTTCTGAGAAGTCGGCATCGAGCGATACAAGGACATATCCGCCAGCGCCGGCGTGCCGCCAGATTGTGCGATCGTCGGCTTCAGCCAGCCCGAGCAAGCGGACTTGTGAGGATCCGGGAAACACGTCGGTCAGTCGTCGGCAGAGTTTGAAGCTCAAGTTCTGATCGAACAAGAGCTTCATTTCGCGGCGGTCGACAGTCGGCGCTCGCGATCGGCGGCATAGGCCAAGCACGCCCGTATGTCGTCTTCGGTCAATTCCGGATAGTCGCTCAGAATGTCCGCATGCGACGTCCCCGCAGCGAGCCACCCAAGAACATCGCTCACCGCAATCCGCATGCCGCGAACGCAGGGGCGACCACCGCGTTTGCCCGGCTCGATCGTGATAATGTCTTGATAGTTCATCGTATTACCCGGTCGACCTTCTGGTCACGCGCCGGCGAATTTCGGCACGACGGCGCCCTTCTTGTAGAATTCCGGCTCCATCCGGCTTTGCACGCCCTCGGCCTTGAGCTTCGTCTCGTATTCCTGGCTGATGAACGGGTCTTCCATCCAGTACGGGATGGCCGAGCCGCCTTCCGGAATATCCATGGCGGTGTAGTCGGTGTGCTTCTCGCCGGGCGGGCCCGGTTCGCGGCCGGGATTGTGCGGCCCGAACCAGGCGGTCAGCCGCAGCGGGTCTTTCGAGGCGCCGAAGTGCTGATGGAACCAGCGCGCGCCGCCTGGCGCCGCCGACACCATGCCGACCGGCTCGTAGTCGACCCGCTTGATCTTGTCGGCGTGGCCGTCCTTCCAGGGGTTGACGCCGTAGCGTTCCGGCCAGGTGTAGGTGTAGCCCTTGCCCTTGAGGCAGATCAGCACTGCCGCCGAGGTGTGCGCGTGCGCCTTGGAGTAACGGCCGTTCTCGTGCTGGCCGATCCAGAGATAGAAGGTATTGCCGGTCATGAACGGCTCGACCCGCCGCCAGCCAGGCGAGCGCCGGTTGTCGAGCGGCAGGTCGCAATTGACGATATCGGGGACGAAGTTGGTGCGGCGCATGGCAAGCCCGCGTACCGGGTCCGGCTCGATGTCGTCCCTGTATTTGTAGAAGTCGTCGGCGCCCGAGAAGCGGTCGCGGAATTGATACGGGCAATCGAAGATCGCGCCCGTATTATTGATCAGGTTCATCAGGTTGGGCGCCGTGGTGCCGGCGAGCAGCAGCGCGGGCGCAGAACTCGCGTTGACGATGCGGTGCCAGGCATTCACCGGGATCGAGAACAGCGAGCCCTTCTGCCATTCGAACACGTGGCGCTTGGAGTCGTTGTCGAGCCAGACTTCGGTGGAGCCGCGGCCCTCGACCACGTAGTAGATCTCTTCGTAAAGATGCTTCTCGGCATTAAGCGCGCCGGCCCCCGGCACTTCGACGACGTAGCAGCCCCATTTGCCCTCGGTGCCGTGCAACTGGATGTAGCTGCCCTTGCCGCCCATGCGCTTCCAGGGCGTCATCGGCAGGTTCTGGACCTTGCTGACGCCGATGTCGCGGAAGATCGGAACCCCTTCCGTCTCCATGAACAGGTCGTAGGGTGTCTTCGGCCGGCCAAACTCGCCGAAGCCGGCACGGCTGTTGCCGGAAGGCTCGTGCCAATGTGTTCGGCCCGTCAATTCGTGCATGGGGATTCTCGCAATCGGCGCAATAACGCGGCCGCTTGGATGCTTTACTGCCGCGCCCCCGGCAAGGCAAGTTGCCGCACCTGCGCGGTTCGGCGCCGGTCCAGGGCGTGGTCGGGCCGGCCCCGAAAAAGGGCCAAACGTCACGGGCAGGAGGTCTTTTGGCGCTGGAACCGATCCACTAAGATCGCGCCAGCTCTAATAACTTTCTCCGGAGGACGAACGACATGAAGAAACTCCTGTTTGGTACGGCTGCGCTCCTGCTGATGGGCGTGGCACCGGCCATGCCGCAGCAAAAGACCATCAAAATTGGCTTTATTTCCACCTTCAGCGGCCCGGTCGCGGCGATCGGCAACGACATGCGCAATTCGTTCGAGCTGGCGCTCGATCATCTCGGCCGCAAGCTTGGCGGCCTGCCGGTCGAAGTCATCTACGAGGACGACGGCTTCAAGCCCGAGATCGGCAAGCAGAAGACCGAAAAGCTGATCCAGTCCGACAAGGTCGACTTCGTCGTCGGCTACATCTGGTCGAACGTGCTGCTCGCCTCGCTCAAGCCGCTGGTCGATTCCAAGACCTTCACGGTGGTGACCAACGCGGGCGCCTCGCAGCTCGCCGGCGAATTGTGCTCGCCCTACGTGTTCTCGACCTCCTGGAACAACGACCAGACGCCGCAGGCTGTCGGCCTCTACATGAACCAGAAAGGCGTCAAGAGCGCCTTCCTGATCGGTCCGAACTACGCCGCCGGCAAGGACATGCTGGAAGGCGTCGCGGCGACCTTCAAGGGCAAGATCGTCGGCCGCGAGCTGACCCGCTGGCCCGACCAGCTCGACTTCTCGGCTGAATTGTCCAAGGCGCGCGCCGCCAAGCCGGACGCGATCTTCGCGTTCTATCCGGGCGGCGCCGGCATCCAGTTCGTCACCCAATACGCTCAGTCCGGCCTCAAGGGCCAGATCCCGCTCTACACCGCGTTCACCATCGACGAGCTGTCGATCCCGCGGCTGAAGGACCTGGCGGTAGGCATTCCGGGCGCGCAGCAGTGGGTGAACGACCTGCCGAACGACGCCAACAAGAAGTACGTCGCCGACTACAAGGCCAAGTACAAGCTCTCGCCATCGTTCTACGGCTCGCAAACCTACGATGCCGCGATGCTGATCGACAGCGGGCTCAAGGCGGTCAAAGGCGACGTGAGCAAGAAGGACGATCTGCGCAAGGCGATGGAAAAGGCCGATTTCAAGTCGGTGCGCGGCAACTTCAAGTTCGGCCCCAACCACATCCCGATCCAGAATTTCTATCTGCAGGACGTGGTCAAACAAGGCAACGACTACGTGCTCAAGACTGTCGCCACCATCGTGGAGAACGACCAGGACAAGCACCACGACAAGTGCCACATGAAGTGATCTCCAGGTAAAACTGTTGGGACGGCAGCCGAGCGCACCCGCTCCTGCCGTCCTTTATTTTGGGGATGATTGCGGCCTCCTTCTTGCAAGCCCGCCTATTGCAGGGTGGTGTCCCTGAAGATGCAGTCCCGCAAGGGCTTTTCCTGGAAGTGAAGCCGCGAGACCGGACCGATGCTGTATTTCATTGAGCAATGTCTCAACGGCATCCAGTTGGGTATGCTGCTGTTCCTGCTGGCGGCCGGCCTGACCCTGATCTTCGGCATCATGGATCTGGTGAACCTGGCGCACGGCTCGCTCTACATGATCGGCGCCTATTTTGCCGCGACCTTCGCGGCTCTGACCGGAAGCTTCATTGCCGGCGCGGCGCTTGCGCTGCTGGCGACGCTCGTGGTCGGCATGGCGGTCGAGGTGATCGCGATCAGGCCCTTGTACGGCCGCGACCATCTCGATCATGTGCTCGGCACCTTCGGACTGCTGCTGTTCTTCAATGAACTGGTGCGGCTGGTCTGGGGGCCGGCGGGCATGACGTTGCCACTGCCGAGCCAGATGCTGACCGCGGTCCAGGTGCTGCCGGGCGTCTATTATCCGCTCTACCGGCTGGTGATCATCCTGGCGACGCTCGCCGTCGCTCTCTTTCTCTACATCCTGGTCATGCGCACGCGCATCGGCATGCTGATCCGGGCCGGCGCCTCCAACCGCGAGATGGTCGGTGCGCTCGGCGTCAACATCAAGCTGCTCTATACGCTGGTGTTCGGGCTCGGCGCAGCGCTCGCCGGTTTCGCCGGCCTGATGCAGGCGCCGATTCTGACCGTGCAGATCGGCATGGGGGAGAACATCCTCATCCTGGCATTCGTCGTCATCATCATCGGCGGCATCGGCTCGATCCGCGGCGCGTTCGTCGCCGCCATCATCGTCGGCCTGATCGACACGATCGGCCGCGCGTTCCTGCCGGACCTGCTGCGGGAATTCCTGAGCTACAGCGCCGCCTCAAGTCTCGGGCCGGCACTCTCGTCGATGCTGATCTACGTGTTGATGGCGGTGGTTCTGGTGGTGCGGCCGGAAGGGCTCTTTCCCGCGGCAACCAAATGAAAGACCTGATCACCCCCCGCAACGTCGTCATTGCCGCGATGCTGCTCGCCCTCTTCCTGCTGCCGGTCTACACCCGGGTGGAGGAAAGCCCGTTTCTGCTGACGCTGTTCACGCGCATCGTGATTCTCGCGCTCGCGGCCGTCAGCCTGAACCTGATCATGGGCTACGGCGGCATGGTGAGCTTCGGCCACGCGGCCTATCTGGGGATCGGCGGCTATGCGGTCGGCATCCTGGCGAAGGAGGGCATCACCTCCGGGCTGGTGCAGTGGCCGTTCGCGCTCTTGGTGTCGGGCCTGTTCGCGCTCGGCGTCGGCGCGCTCTCGCTGCGCACGCGCGGCGTTTATTTCATCATGATCACGCTCGCGTTCGCGCAGATGGTGTATTACGTGGCCATCGGCCTCGACCGTTACGGCGGCGACGACGGCCTGACCATCCGCACGCGGAGCCAGTTCGGCGGCCTCATCAATCTCAGCGACCGGGTGCAGTTCTATTACCTCTGTCTCGTCCTGCTGCTCGCCGCCATCTACTTCACCTGGCGGCTGGTGAACTCGCGCTTCGGCATGGTCATCCAGGGCGCCCGCTCGAACGACCGGCGCATGCGCGCCATCGGCTTCCCGACCTACCGCTACCGCCTCGCCTGCTTCGTCATCGCCGGCACGATGTGCGGGCTCGCCGGCGCGTTGCTGGCCAATCACACCGAATTCATCAGTCCCGCGACCATGCACTGGACGCGCTCGGGCGACCTGATCGTGATGGTGGTGCTCGGCGGCATGGCCTCCTCGTTCGGCCCGCTGATGGGCGCGGTTGCGCTGCTGGTGCTCGAAGAAGCGCTGCCGGCCGGCATCCGCGTGCTGCTCGACCCGTTCCTGGGCGACCAGGCCGTCCGCGTGGCGGAATACTGGCAGATCGTGCTGGGTCCGCTGTTTCTGCTGGTGGTGCTGTTCGCGCGCGGCGGCATCGATGGATTTCTCGCAAAGGTGGGCCGTGGCTGACGCGATGTTGCAGGTCGAAGGCTTGAGCAAACGCTTCGGCGGCGTGGTGGCGTCGGACGCGATCACGCTCGACGTCCCGACCGGCGAACTTCATGCCATCATCGGGCCGAACGGCGCGGGCAAGACCACGCTCATCGGCCAATTATGCGGCGAGATCGTGCCGGACACCGGCCGCATCCGCTTCGGCGGGCGCGACATCACCGGCCTGCCGGCCTACCGGCGCAGCCAGCGCGGGCTGGCGCGTTCGTTCCAGATCACCTCGCTGTTTCCCGACTTCACCGCACTCGACAATGTGGCGCTCGCCGTCCAGGCGCACAGCGGCCATTCCTTCCGCTTCTGGCGGGACGCGAGGCGCGAGGCGGAGCTGCGCGAGCCTGCACGTGCGGCGCTGGCACGCGTCGGCCTGAGTGCGCGCGGCGACGTGCTGGTCTCCAGCCTCAGCCATGGCGAACACCGGCAGATCGAGATCGCAATGGCGCTCGCGACCCGGCCGCGCATGCTGATGCTGGATGAGCCGATGGCCGGGATGGGTCCGGAGGAAACCACCCGCGTCGTCGCGACGCTGCGCGAACTCAAACAGGAACTGACTATTCTGCTGATCGAGCACGATATGGAGGCGGTGTTTGCGCTGGCCGACCGGATCACCGTGCTGGTCTACGGCCGGGTGATCGCATCCGGCACACCGGACGACATCCGCGCCAACCAGGAGGTCAGGGAGGCCTATCTGGGCGAACAGGAAGCAGCCGATGGCTGAGGTGGGTCATGGCTAACTCCGCTCTGCTTGAGGTCGAGGGCATCGAGACGTGTTACGGCCTGAGCCAGGTGCTGTTTGGCCTTTCGCTCGCTATCGCCGCCGGCGAAATGGTGACCCTGATGGGCCGCAACGGCATGGGCAAGACGACGACGGTGCGCTCGATCATGGGGCTTACGCAGGCCCGCGCCGGCGTCATTCAGTTTGCCGGCAAGCAGATCAGGGGCCTGCCGGCCTACCGGGTGGCGCAGCTCGGCATCGGGCTGGTGCCAGAAGGCCGCCAAGTCTTCCCAAATCTCAGCGTACGCGAGAATCTGGTGGCGACCGCCGCCAATCGTAGCGGGTCGGGCGAACCGTGGACGCTAGACAAGGTGTGCGAACTGTTTCCGCGGCTCGCCGAACGCACCGGCAACATGGCGAACCAGCTTTCCGGCGGCGAGCAGCAGATGCTGGCGATCGGCCGGGCGCTGATGACCAATCCACGCCTGCTCATCCTCGACGAGGCAACCGAAGGTTTGGCGCCGCTCATCCGGACGGAGATCTGGCAGTGCCTGACGCGCCTCAAGGCGTCGGGCCAGTCGATCCTGGTGATCGACAAGAACGTCGAAGCGCTGATCCGCATTGCCGACCGCCACTATCTGATCGAGCGGGGCAACGTGGTGTGGACCGGCAGTTCGCGCGAGCTTGCGGCCGCGCACGAGATCCAGCACCGCTACCTCGGTGTGTGAGCCGCTTTTCGCGTAACCGTTCTCTTACCAAAATTGTCACGGCGGAGCGCGGTGTTGAGGCTCGCCCGGCAAATCGTAACCAAATGGTAACCGGAGTCGTTTCCAATTCGTGAACGGCGAATTGGGGATTTGAAATGGGCATGCACGAGTGTGTTGACGATATCAGGGAGCAGGCGGGGTCGACGCTGGTGCCGTCCGGCGAGGCGCCGTCCATGGTGCCGAGCATGATCGATACCGCCGGCGAGCCCACCAAGATCGCGATGGCCGCGATCGAGGCGCTCAAGATCGAGGCGGCGCCGGCGAAAGACATGCCCCGGATCGCACTGTCCGGCATCGCCTCCATCCCCCGCTTTACCCCGCCGCCGCGCGAGGAAACCAAGCCCGACACCAGAGCGGACGAGAGTATCGAGGCTGAGCCGGCGGTCAGCGCGGCGGCCCACAAGATGGCCAGTGAGCCGGCCGATGCCGAGCCACGCCGGCGGGTCAGCCCCTTCACCGTGATGGTGGCCTCGCTCGCCGGAGCGGCCGGTTTCGGCGCAATGCTCGGCGCTGTCATCGCCGTCGGCATTGCGAAATCGACCCCGGTGGCATCGCTCGCACCACCAAAGTTCGGCCTTGAGGAACTCAACGCCTTGAAGGAACAGGTGGTGCAGGCCCGCGTCGAGCTGGCCGCCCTGAAGACCAATATCGATGCCGGCCACCGTAGCGCGAGCCAGCAATTCACCCGGATCGGCGAGCGGGTCGAGCGCATCGAGCGGACGCAGGCCGAGCCCGTATCGAAGCTGACCAAGGCGGTCGAATCGCTCGACCGGATGAGGCGCGCCGAAGCGGTCGTGTCGCGCGCCGACGTTACCGGCTCGATTACGCCGCCGCCGCCCAAAACCGGAATTGTCGACGGATGGGTCTTGCGCGACGTTCATCGCGGCACCGCATACATTGAAGGCCGCATGGGTCTCATCGAGGTAGACCAGGGCGATATGGTGCCGGGTCTCGGCCGGGTCGACGCGATCCGCAAGCAAGACGGCCGCTGGGTCGTGGTGACGTCGAAAGGGCTAATCGTCCCGCCGCGGTAACCGCGACGGTTACACGCGGTTCCTGCCCGATTTTTCCTCAGGCGGCGTCCCCGGGCGCCGCCTGACTGCATTGATTTACAGCGCAAGCGCGATGGCGCCGCGCCCCATTCCGTGGCACATTTTGCTGCGCCGCGAAGGTTCGCCGTCGTGGCGATGACTGGCCGACGCAGAAGGAACCGCCAAATGTCCGGTCTGGTGTTTCTTTTTCGAGCGATGCTTGCCGCCATGCTGGCTGCATCCGCCATGGTCCTGGCGCTGCCGGTCGCCGATCTTGCGGCGTTCGAACGGATACAGGCCCCGCCGGCCGCCAAGCCCGAAATGACGGCGAACTGTCCGGGGCTGATCGCCTCGAACCGACCCCGCCTGATTCCGGCCGCGCTGCGGGTCGCACTCGCACCGGATCAGGTGCGCATCACCTATGCGGGGCATTCGACCTTCCTGATCGAGAGCCCGCAGCTCGTGCGCATCGGCACCGATTACAACGACTATGTCCGCACGCCGGTGCTGCCCGACATCGTCACGATGAACCACGCACACACCTCGCACTTCACCGATCATCCCGATCCGGCGATCAAGTACGTGCTGCGCGGCTGGGGACCGACGCCCGAGCAGCCTGCGCGCCATGATGTCCAATTCAAAGATGTGCGGGTGCGCAACGTGCCGACCAACATCCGCAACTGGATGACCGGCGGCACTGAGCGGCACGGCAATTCGATCTTCATCTACGAGATGGCCAACCTTTGCATCGCTCACCTCGGCCACCTGCATCACACGCTGAACCAGCAGCAGCTCGATGAGATCGGCCGGGTGGATATCGTGTTCGTGCCGGTCGACGGTAATATGACACTCGATCTCGAAGGCATGATCGAGGTCTTGACGGCGCTTAAGGCGCCGCTCATGATTCCGATGCACTATTTCAGTACATTCACGCTCCACCGTTTCCTGGAGCGCGCAAAGCAGAACTGGACGGTGGAGATGAGCGAGGTTCCCTCGCTGATCACATCGAAGACCAGCCTGCCGACAACGCCCAAGGTCCAGGTGCTGCCGGGGCATTAATTGGGGCTCGATCGATGCAATTCGATGAGCGGGAAATCGTTGCGATTCCGATGCCTCTGGCGCGCTCGGCCGCCGGCGCACCGATGCAGCAATCCAACAGCCTACGGGCGCCGTCCGCGCTGTGGGCCGCCCTTCTGGTATGCGCCATCGCTTTCTCGCCGGTTTGCACCGGGCACGCGCAGGACATCGGGACGCTGCATCCTCAGCCTTTGCCGCCGATCGCTCATCCGGAAAGTCTAAAAATACGAGCCAAGGAGCTGTTTGCTCGCCAGTCGACGCCTGCGCCGATGGAGGCGCACTCCATTGGTTTCTACTCCAAGGGCTGTCTTGCCGGTGCGGTCGCGTTGCCGGTCAATGGCAAGACTTGGCAAGTGATGCGGCTGTCGCGCAACCGCAACTGGGGCCATCCTGACTTGGTGGCATTCCTGGAGCGGCTGGCCGATCAGGCGCCGAAGACCGGCTGGCGCGGGCTCCTTGTCGGCGACATGTCGCAACCCCGCGGCGGCCCATTGCTCGCCGGGCACGCCAGCCATCAGGTCGGTCTCGATGTCGGATATCTGGCTTACGCAGATGCCCGACCATGAACTCTCGGCGCGAGGAGCGGGAGACCGATGATGGCGACAATGGTCGTCGCCGAAGACCGCCAGGACGTCGATCCCAAGGTTTGGACGCCGGCCCACGTCGCGCTGATCAAGGCCGCGGCCGAGGACCCGGCCGTGACACGCATCTTTGTGAATGCCGCCATCAAGAAGGCGCTGTGTCGCGACGCGGGCAGCGACCGCGCTTGGCTGAGCAAGGTGCAGCCGTGGTGGGGCCACGACTGGCACTTCCACGTCCGCCTCGGCTGCCCGGCCGGCGAGACCGACTGCAAGTCGCAGCCGCCGCGACCGGCGAGCGACGGCTGCGGCAAGAAGGACCTCGCTCCCTGGCTCGGCAAGGCGGAGCATAACCCGAGACTGGACACCAAGCCGTCGGTTCCACGCGCCGGACCGAAAATGTCCGAGCTGCCGGCGGCCTGCCGCCAAGTGCTGCTGGCGCATTAGGCGGTATGTTCAGGCCGCTGCCCCTTAAATGCTTGCTGCGGATAGGTTTTCAGGGGTTCCAACGCGCGGGATCCGTCGGCCGAACCAACGGTTTGAGCCGATAAATGCGCTCGGCGACCGGCTTCGCCATCATTCAGCCAAAGCTCTCGCAATATTGTTTCTTTTGCGGTCAGGGGAGTCTGCAGAAAGGGGGGATCATTGTTCCTAGCACGCAGGTTGAATGCTGCCGCGACGGCATTGTTGCTGATCGCAGGCGCACCTTTCGCTTTCCTTTACTCGGCCGTCGAGTCGAAGGCCCAAACTCCATCTGGCAAGTGTGAAGACGCTGCCGAGCTTGCGGTCCTGCCGTCACCATTGACGCCCTGGAAGGGCGCGCCCTTGCGGGTCGTGTTCGCCGCCGAGAAGCCGATCGAAGGCGAACTTTCGCTAATCGCACCTGATGGAAAAATCGCTGCTACGTCGCGCGACCGGCACGGCGGCCCGCCGTATTTCTGGTTTGCCGAAGTCGCGAAGCCGGCCGCCGGGAAGTGGCAGGCCAAGCTCGCCCGCGCCAACGCGCCGGCCGAATGTGCGCACGATCACGCGCGAGATTGCCGTTCGCGCCGATCGACCGGCGCCGCCGCACGCGACGTCGGGCAGCATCTGGCCGATCCGCAACAAGTGGAATCGCGAGACCGAAAACCTATATTCCGCTTGGATCGAGAAGCTGTTCGATGCGCCGCTCGATGCCACGCTGTCGTGGCCGGCGCTGCATGTCGGGTTGCGCGATGAATCGCGCAATTTCCTGTTCAACCATCTGGGTCTCAACGAAGACTCGATGAAGCTTCTCATCCGGCCCGACTGCGCCGACCTGCCGTACTTCTTGCGTGCCTATTTCGCGTTCAAGATGGGTCTGCCGTTCGGCTACTCGAAGTGCACGCGCGGCGGCGGCGGCCAGCCGCCGACTTGCCACTCGTGGTGGAACATTCAGCATGAGGAACCGCCACCTGCTCCGCCCGAACAGAAGACCGCGTCCGCCGTGTTCGGGATGGTCGGCCAATCAGTCCCGCCGCCGGCGAGACCGGCGTCGCGGCGGCCGTCGGGGCTGGTTCCGGGCTTCGGGTATTATGTGCGCCAGACTGTCGCCGACGGCGTCCATTCCGGATCGGGGCGCACGCGCGCGACCGACAATAACACCGACTACTATCCGGTGCCGCTCAACGATGACGTGCTGCGCCCCGGTACCGTGTACGCCGATCCGTACGGCCACATCCTGGTGCTTGCACGGCGCGTGCCGCAGACCGACGGAACGGCCGGCGTCTTCCTCGCCGTTGACGCGCAGCCTGACGGAACGGTCGCGCGCAAGCGGTTCTGGCGCGGCAACTTCCTGTTCGCCGACAATCCTGCGCTCGGCAGCCCGGGCTTCAAGCGATTCCGGCCGATCGTGAGCGACAAGAACGGGAACCTGCGGCGGCTGACCAACGACGAGATCGCGAAGAATGAAGACTACGGCGATTTTTCGCTCGATCAGTCGAAGCTCAAGATCGAAGAGTTCTACGATCGCATGGATGACGTGATGTCGCCGGAGCCGCTCGATCCCTTGGGCGCCATGAAGGAGGCGATCACTTCGCTCGAGGAGCAGGTGAACGCGCGCGTGACCTCGGTCGAAAACGGCCGCAAGTTCCTCAACAGCGGCAAGGGTGACGCGTCCATGCCGGATGGTGCGTCGATCTTCGAAACCACCGGCGCATGGGAAGATTTCGCAACGCCGTCTCGCGATTTGCGTCTCCTGATCGCGATCGATGTGGTGCGCCTGTTTCCGGAGCGCGTCGCGCGTCGGACCGACCGCTACGCCATGCCGAAGAACAAGAGCGTCGCGGACGTAAAGGCCGAGCTCGAGGGTGTGCTGGCCGCAGAGCTCGCCTCGCGCAAGTTCGCCTATACGCGTAGCGACGGGTCAGCGTGGACGCTTTCGATGAAGGACGTGGTCGACCGCGTCGCGAAGCTTGAGATGGCGTACAACGTCAACGACTGCGTCGAGTTGCGCTGGGGCGCGCCGGAGAAGAGCGACGAGGCGGCGACGTGCAAGCGGCATGCGCCGCAGTCGCAACGCTCGAAGATGAGCGAGTATCGCGCCTGGTTCCACGAACGGCGCCGGCCGCCGCGAGGCTGACCTTCAAGTTGCAGGGTGGGCGGGGACACGGCCCACCCTCATACCGGGATCGCGGTGGCGGTTTCCGGTTCGGGGGAGAGGATGCAATTCGACCGGATCAGGCGGCGCGAATTCGTGGCGCTGCTGGGCGGCATTGTCGCCTGGCCGCTTGCGGCGCGCGCGCAACCGGCCGAAGTTCAGTACACGGCGAAAATCGCCGGGCTCGACCCGCGCATCACTCCGGCGCGACGCGACCTTGCGGCCAAACAGCTTGCCGGCGTCGTCGAAGCCAAGCGGTTTGTTGACGGCCAACCGTTCGAAATTGGCGCCCCACAAGCTCCCGTGCGCAAGTCACCGTCGCACGATGCCGAGCTTTTGACCGAGGCGCTGAAGGGCGAGCAGGTCATGATTTACGACGTCAGCGAGGACGGCTGGGCATGGGGACAGCTCGACGCCGACGGTTACGTTGGATTTCTGCCCGCTAGCACGCTGTGCGCGACGGGCGCTCCTCTGACCCACAAAGTCTCCGCGTTGCGCACGTTCGTATATCCGGGTCCTTCGATCAAACTTCCCCCAATGGAGGCTCTTTCCTTCGGTTGTCAGCTTGCCGTCACACGCGCCGACGAGACCTTCGCGACGATCGCCGGCGGCGGTCATGTGCCGGTCCTTCATCTCGCGCCAGTTGAGGCCCGGGAGACCGATTTCGTGGCAGTCGCGGAACGGTTTGTCGGCACACCTTATTTGTGGGGAGGCAAAACGAGCCTCGGCATCGATTGCTCAGGGCTGTCCCAGCTTGCGCTCACCGCTTGCGGTATCCCCTGCCCGCGCGACACCGACATGCAGGAGCACGCACTCGGCAACGCTATTACGCGCCCGCAAGAGGTCGATCAATTGCGACGCGGCGATCTCATTTTCTGGAAAGGCCACATGGCCATCGTCCGCGACGAGGCGACGCTCGTGCATGCCAATGCTACGCGTCACATGGCGGTCGGTGTCGAGAGTATCGCCGAAGCAATTGCCCGTATTCGCGCAACCGGCAGCGAGGTTACCAGCGTCCGCCGCCTGCCGATGCACTCCTAACGGTCGGTCGCTTTCCGTAGCGAAGTGGCCCGCGGCTCCACTGCAGCAGCCCTAAATCGTTCCGGAGCCCATCATCGTGATCCCGATCCATACCGCTCCGAGCGCCAGCGCCGCAACAATCGTGCTCACGCAGAGCACGACCAGCACAGGATGATCGAGATAGCCGGCGCGGGCTTCGACGGCAGATTCAACCGGATGTCCGTCCTCTTTGTGCATTGTCTTTCTCCCATGTGCCTGACATGAAATAACGCCAGGAGGGGCGAGCAGGTTCCCCCGGCGGCTAGGCTAGCTCGCTGGCCCAATCGTCCGGTAAAATCCCGCTCAGTCGCAGGCAGACGAGACGGAACAATCCCATGCTGAGCGCCGAGCAGAATGATCTGATCACCCGGACCGGACCCGATGCGCCGGCGGGCGTGCTGATGCGGCGCTACTGGCAGCCCGCCGCGCTCGTCGATGAGTTCGCCGGCAACCGGCCGGTCAAGCCGGTGCGCCTGCTCGGCGAAGACCTCGTGATGTTCCGCGACGACCAGGGCCGCTACGGCTTGATTGAGCGCGGCTGCCCGCATCGCGGTACCGATCTGGCCTATGGCCGGCTGGAGAACGGCGGGCTGCGCTGCGCATTCCACGGCTGGCTGTTCGACGTCACCGGCCAGTGCCTGGAGACGCCGGCCGAGCCGGAAGGCAGCCGAATGTGCGCCAACATCCGTCAGAAGGCCTACCCGGTGGTCGAGAAGAGCGGCATCCTGTTCGCGTATATGGGCGGCGGCGAGCCGCCCGCGCTGCCGCACTTCGACTGCTTCGTCGCGCCCGCGACCCACACCTTCGCGTTCAAGGGCATGATCGACTGCAACTGGCTGCAGTCGCTCGAAGTCGGCATCGATCCGGCGCATACCTCGTTTCTGCACCGCTTCTTCGAGGACGAGGACATGTCGCAGGGTTACGGCAAGCTGTTCCGCGATCATTCGATCGACTCCGACATGCCGATGACCAGGATCATGCGTGAGCATCCGCGCCCGCAAATCGAGGTCGAGCCGACCGACTACGGCATGCGCGTCATCACCTTGCGGAAGATCAGCGACGCCAGCACGCATGTGCGCGTCACCAATCTGGTATTCCCGCATGCCTTCGTGATTCCGATGTCGAGCGAGATGACGATCACGCAATGGCACGTGCCAATCGACGACACCCGACATTACTGGTACGCGATCTTCACCAGCTTCGGCGCGCCAGTCGACAAGGACGAGATGCGGCGCCAGCGCCTGCAACTCTACGAACTGCCGCACTACATCCCGCGCAAGAACAAGAGCAACGACTACGGCTTCGATCCGCACGAGCAGGAGCACACGACCTATACGGGCATGGGCGCCGACATCAATGTGCACGACCAGTGGGCCTGCGAATCGATGGGCGCGATCCAGAACCGGACCCGCGAGCATCTCGGCCAGTCCGACAAGGCGATCAGCGCCTACCGGCGCATCCTCCGCACCGCCATCGAGGCCGCCAACAAGGGCGGGAAACCCTTAATGGTGCTCGACCCGACGTCCGCCGAACGCCTCACCGGCCCAGCCGCCATCGACGGCATCGGCCCCACCCACGGCTGGCAGGCGTATTGGCAGAAGACCGACGAGTGCGGCGCAAGGCGTCGACCTGGGCCAACGGCCACTGACGTTTCGCTGTCGCGGCAGGGAATCAACGATGGCGACCATCGATACCCGCCGCGAGCAGATGTTTCCGAAGCTCAGCGCGGAGGAGATCGAGCGGCTGCGCCGCTTCGGCACCGTTCGGCGTTACCGCGCAGGCGAACGCCTGCTTGCCACCGGCGAGATTTCACCCGGCATGTTTGCGTTCGTTTCCGGTTCTGTATCGGTTACGCGGCGCGATCCGCTCGGGCATCTTGCTCCCATTGTCGAAGAAGGGCCGGGCGACTTCATCGCCGAGGTTGGTCAGTTGTCCGGCGGGCCGATATTGGTCGACGTGCATGCGATCACCGACGTGGAAGCGCTGGTCATTCCGCCCGAGGGCGTGCGGTCGCTGGTGATCGCCGAAGCCGAACTGGGCGAGCGGATTATGCGGGCCCTGATCCTGCGCCGGGTCGCACTGATCGAGTTTGGCGCCGGCGGTCCAGCCTTGATCGGGTCCGCAGGCAGCGCGGATGTCGTGCGCCTGCAGGGGTTCCTCACCCGCAACGGCTATCCGCATCAACTGCTCGATCCGGCGGAAGACCGCGAGGCCGCGGCGATTGTCGAGCGCTACCTGCCGCGGCCTGACGAACTGCCGCTCGCCATTTGTCCGAATGGGGCGATCCTCAGGAATCCGCGCGAGGTGGAACTCGCGCAATGTCTCGGAATGATCCATCACGATCATCCCGATCGGATCTACGACGTCGCGATCGTCGGCGGTGGACCCGCCGGGCTCGCGACGGCGGTTTACGCGGCGTCCGAGGGACTGCGCACGATTGTCTTCGACACGTACGCTTTTGGCGGGCAAGCCGGCGCGAGCGCCCGCATCGAGAACTATCTCGGATTCCCCACCGGCATCTCAGGGCAGGCACTGACAGGTCGCGCCTTCGTGCAGGCGCAGAAGTTCGGGGCCGAGATGGCGATCCCCAGCGAGGTCGTGCGGCTTAATTGCAACGAGCGGCCGCTGGCGCTGGAACTGGCGGATGGCCGGCGGGTGCAGGCGGCGACCGTGGTCGTCGCCACCGGCGCACGCTATCGCCGGCCCGGCATTCCGCATCTCGAAGAATTCGAGGGCCGCGGCGTCAGATATTGGGTCTCGCCGATCGAGGCGCGCATGTGCCGCGATGAAGAGGTTGTGTTGGTCGGCGGCGGCAATTCCGCTGGCCAAGCCGTCGTATTCCTCGCCGGATTTGCCCGCAAGGTCTGGATGCTGGTGCGCGGACCGGGCCTCGCGGCCAGCATGTCGCGCTATCTGATCGACCGCATCGGGGCCGCGCCCAACATCGAACTCCTGCCGCACACCGAAATCGTCGCCTTGTCGGGAACTACCGAGGGGCAGTTGGAGCGCGTGCGCTGGCAGAACAACAAGACCGGCGCGGAGCAGGAGAAGGCGATCCGCAACTTGTTTTTGTTCATCGGCGCGGATCCGGCCACCGGCTGGCTGAACGGCTGCGGCGTCGTCACGGATGCGCAGGGTTTTGTGCAGACCGGCGCCGGGATTGCTCCGGGCGGCCTGCACGCGGACCGCGCTGCACATCGTCCGCTGCCATTGGAGTCGAACATCCCGGGTGTGTTTGCGGTGGGCGACGTGCGCGCGGACTCGGTCAAGCGGGTCGGCGGCGCAATCGGCGAAGGCGCCGCGGTGGTGGCGCAGCTGCATTCGCTGCTGGCAGATTCCGACCGGCCGCGCGGCTGACCCGGTCGAACGCGCGCCCCCTACACATCCACGCTGGCGTAGAGCGCGTTCTCCTGGATGAATTCACGGCGCGGCTCGACCACGTCGCCCATCAACTTGGTGAAGAGGTCGTCCGCCTCATCAAGTTCCTTGACGTTGACCTGCAGCAGCGAGCGCGCGTTGGTGTCGAGCGTGGTTTCCCAAAGCTGGTCCGGATTCATCTCGCCCAGTCCCTTGTAGCGCTGCAGCGACAATCCCTTGCGGCCGGCCGCTGTCACCTGCTCGAATAGGCTGACCGGGCCATGGATCGGCCACTGCTCGTCCTTGCGTCGCAGCAGGCCTTGCTTCGGGTAGATCGCCTGCAGCGTCGCCGCATGTTCGTCGAGCTTGCGCGCATCGGCCGAGCCGAGCAGCGCCGGATCGATGACGGCAACTTCTTTGACGCCGCGAACGGTGCGCTCGAATTGGAAGCCTTCGCCCTCGGCGAAACGCCCCTGCCAGCCGCGCTCCGTTTCCTCGGAGAGCGCGTCGAGACGCCGGGCGATGTATTGCGCAGCGGCGGTAGCCTTCTGCTCATCGGTAAAGACGTCGGCATGAAGCACGCCCGCGATCGCGGCCTGCTCGATCACCTGACGATTGTAGCGGCTGTGCAATCCGTTCAGGACGCCGCGCACAGCGCGCGCCTGTTCGACCAAGGATCGCAGGTCGTCGCCGGCGCGCTCTTCGCCGTTCGCGAGACGCAGCACGGAATCCTCAAGCCCGGTGTCGATGAGAAAGTCTTCCAGCGCGCGCTCGTCCTTGAGATACTGCTCGGATTTGCCGCGCGAGACCTTGTAGAGCGGCGGCTGCGCGATGAAGAGATGACCGCGGTCGATGATCTCGCGCATCTGCCGGTAGAAGAAGGTCAAGAGCAGCGTGCGGATATGCGAGCCGTCAACATCGGCATCCGTCATGATGATGATCTTGTGGTAGCGGAGCTTGTCGGGCGAGAACTCGTCGTGCCCAATGCCGGTGCCGAGCGCCATGATCAGCGTTCCGATCTGCTCAGACGACAGCATCTTGTCGAAGCGAACGCGCTCGACGTTGAGAATCTTGCCGCGCAGCGGCAGCACGGCCTGGAACTCGCGGTTGCGGCCCTGCTTGGCGGAGCCGCCGGCCGAGTCACCCTCGACGATGAACAGCTCGGATTTCGCCGGATCGCGCTCCTGGCAGTCGGCCAGCTTGCCGGGCAGGGACGAGATATCGAGTGCGCCCTTGCGCCGGGTCAACTCGCGGGCCTTGCGCGCGGCTTCGCGCGCGGCCGCGGCCTGAACCACTTTGCCAACAATGATCTTGGCCTCGGAGGGGTGCTCCTCAAACCACGCCTTCAGCGCGTCATTGACCACGCCCTCGACCACCGGCCGCACCTCGGAGGAGACCAGCTTGTCCTTGGTCTGCGAGGAGAATTTCGGGTCCGGCACTTTGCAGGAAAGCACCGCGGTCAAGCCCTCGCGGCAATCGTCGCCGGTGAGCGCGACCTTTTCCTTCTGGGCGGCGCCACCCTTTTCGGCGTAGCCGGTGACCTGGCGGGTGAGTGCCCCGCGGAAACCGGCAAGATGCGTGCCGCCGTCGCGCTGCGGGATGTTGTTGGTGAAGCACAGCACGGTCTCGTGATAGCCGTCGTTCCACCACAGCGCACATTCCACGCTCACGCCGTCGCGCTCGGCCTGCAACATGATTGGTGCCGGAATGAGCGGCGCTTTGTTGCGGTCGATGTACCGTACGAACGCCTCGACGCCACCCTCGTAGCGCAGCTCTTCGCGCTTCTCGACCGCATGACGCTGGTCCGCCAGCACGATCAGCACGCCCGAATTGAGGAAGGCGAGCTCGCGCAGCCGATGCTCCAGCGTCGCGAAGTCGAACTCCGTCATCGTGAACGTCTTGGGGCTCGGCAGAAATGTCACTTCCGTGCCGCGCTTGCCCTCGGAATCACCCACCACCGCGAGCGGAGCGACCGCATCGCCGTCATGAAACTCGATGAAATGCTCTTTGCCGTCGCGCCAGATGGTGAGCTTGAGCCAGGTCGAGAGCGCATTCACCACCGAGACGCCGACGCCGTGCAGGCCGCCGGAAACCTTGTAGGAGTTCTGGTCGAATTTCCCGCCAGCATGGAGCTGGGTCATGATGACCTCGGCCGCCGAGATGCCTTCGCCCTTGTGGATGTCGACCGGGATGCCGCGGCCGTCGTCGCGCACCGTGCAGGAACCGTCCGGATTGAGCGTGACGGCAACCTCCTTGGCATGACCCGCGAGCGCCTCGTCGATGGCGTTGTCCACGGCCTCGTACACCATGTGATGGAGGCCGGAACCGTCGTCGGTGTCGCCGATATACATGCCCGGCCGCTTGCGCACCGCGTCCAGTCCCTTCAGGACCTTGATCGACTCCGCATCGTAGTCGGTATCGAGACGCGGGGTTTGGCGGGCGGGTTCGGCCATGGACGTCCTTCGAATCGACTGCGGAATCGGCAATGCTACGTGGGTTTGGTGTGACACGAAAACGAAGTGCCGTACAGCGCAAAGTGCGAGCTTTAAGTAGTTGTTTTTAATCGAATTTCAAGGCCGGGAGCGACCTTTTTGGGGCGCCCGCGAGAGAGCCGAATCAGGCGCCTTTCTGCGTGCTTTTCAACGACCGCTTGAGCGTGAATTTCCAGTCCGAAACATAGTCCGGAATCGGCTCGGCGAACGCCTGCAGCGCGTAGGCCCACAATTCGACCCGCACGATATCCGCGCGCAGTTCATCAATCGCATCCTGCAACCGCTTCTCGATGAGACCGCGAGGGAGATTGCAATCGTTCACGCGTTCTCTCCATGAGACCTGCAGTGCCCTTCCCTCTTGTTGTTAATCCCGCGCCCCGCGCTCCGTTCCAAAATCGATATCCGCCATCGCCGCAAGGCATCAGTTCTACGCCGGCGGGGAGCCCAACCCCGGACGATCCACGGCGATGCCGCGATGCCTCATCTCGCCGGCTACAGCCGGAAGCCCTCAAGCCCGGCCCGCCCGGATGGGGAGGCGCGTCCGTGCTTCGTCACTTACCCGTCCAAACCGCGGTGCGCTTTTCGACAAACGCTCGCACGCCCAAGCGGAAATCATCGCTGCCGTAGCTGGCGCGCACCAGGTCGCCACCGTCCGGCAGGCCGGTCTGAAGAATGCGGCGGATCGCCTCCTTGGTCACCCGCATGGTGATCGGCGCGTGGTGCGCGAGGCGATCGGCGATTTCGGTGACCCGCTGATCGAGGCTCGCGGGTTCGACGATCTCGCTGAGGAAACCGGCCGCCAGCGCTTCCTCCGCAGGGAGATTTTCGGCAAGCAGCAGCATGCGTTTCGCACGCGAGGCGCCGAACCCAGCGACCAGGCGCGCGTAGTTCGCCACCGACAGGCAATTGCCGAGCGTGCGCGCGATTGGCACGCCGAACCGCGAGGGCGGGGTTGCGATGCGCAGATCGCAGGCCGCCGCAATCGCAAGTCCACCGCCGATCGCGAACCCTTCGATCACCGCGAGCGTCGGCAGCGGCAGCGTCTCGAGACTCGCGATGTAGCCCTCCATCTTCTCCTCATAGGCGAGGCCGTCCTCGCCAGAGCGAAAGGCCTGGAACTGCGCAATGTCGGTGCCGGCGATGAAGGCCTTGCCGCCCGCGCCGCGAAACACCGCGACGCGAAGTCCCTCGTCGTTGCGGATGCGGATACAGATCTCTCCAAGCTGCTCGTACATCTTCCAGGTCATGGCGTTGCGCGCCGCCGGCCTGTCGAAGATCACGGTCGCGATCTCACCTTCGCGAGTGTAATGCACTTCGCCATCAGTCATGCGTCGAACTTTCGCTCATCATTGCCGGGCTTGTTCCAGCCATTCATGTACTTTGCTACGAAATATCGAAAGACGTCGATGCCCCCGACAAGCACGGGCACAAGGCGGCGCTTCGAAGCGCGACGGCTCCTTCCCGCAACCTCACGTCGTTGGCTTCGTCCGCCTGCGAATTTCTTCGACGACGATGCTGTTGTCCAAGTCGCCTTCGCCATGCCGCACGCAGGCTTCGAGTACGTCGGCATGCACTTCGAGCGCCGGCAGCTTCTGACCGATGCGTTCGGCCTGTTCCAGCATCAGGTGGACGTCTTTGAGATGTTGCGTAACGCGGCCTTCGGGCGTGAAGTCGCGATCCACCATTTTCGCGCCTTTGACATCCATGACCTGCGAATAGGCGGCCGATTTGCGGGCCACATCGAGGAACGCTGCGGGATCGAGCCCGAGCCGCTGCGCGAACGTAAGTCCCTCGGCCAATGCTACGCGGTTGAGGCCCAGGATGAGATTGATAGCGAGCTTGGCGCGTCCGCCATCGCCGACCTTGCCGATGTGGAAGTAAGTGGGAAACAACGCACGCAGGATCGGTTCAACCTCTGCCGCGATAGTTCGGATCGCCCCCGATCAGGCCGACGCCCTCACCGCGCGCCACCTGCCCGCTCGAACCGGAGATCGGCGTCTCCAGGAGACGTAGCCCGCGCGGTTCGACGCGCGCATTAAGCGCGGCGATACGGTCGGGATCGCAAGTGCTGGCGCACAGCACGATCGTGTTTGATCCGTCACCCAGCACCGGCAGCAGTTCGCGTTCGACCACGTCCTCGACCTGGTCGGTGCTGAATACGGCAAGAACGATCGGTGCGCAGCGTTGCGCCAGGTCGGAGATGGAGTGAGCCGGCTGACCGCCGAGTTCGACGAGCTTCGTCGTCTTGTCCGGATCGATATCGAAGCCGGCAACCGCGAAGACCGGCACCGGTCAACCGATGCGCCAGCGCCTGTCCGAGCAGACCAAGGCCGATGAGCCCGACGGGATTGGTTTGAGTCATTAACGCCGCATCTCGTTCCGATGTCATGCCCGAACTGAATATGTCGCTCGGTGATAAATACTCAACTCATCGCATGCTACGTCGCTTTTACCCCAACGGCGCGATGCCCAGATCACGCGCCACCGCGTCGAGGCTGTCGCGCAGCGGCTTGGGCATCGGGATGCCGTTCTTCAAGCGATCCTGCTGCTTGAGATGGCTTTGTTCGCCCGGCAGCCAGATGCGCTCGACGCCCGGCAGCCGCTCCGCCCCCCGCATCGCGCGCACCGCCTCGTCAACCGCGCTCTTGAACTGCGCCACCGGCATGAACGATTCAACTGACAGCGCCACGATGGCGTGCCCGGTGTTCGTGGCCTTGCCGACATCCTTGGTGAAATCAACCACGTCCTGTCCGAACGCCGCGCGATTGAGCGTGCCGGCCAGAAGCCCGATCACCAGGCTGAGGCCGTAGCCTTTGTATTCGCCGATCGGCACCAGCAGCCCCTCGTCCATCCGCTTGGCATCGGTGAGCGGCTTACCCTCGCGGTCGATCATCCAACCAACCGGCATCTCCTCGCCGCGTTGCGCCTTGAGCCGCACCTTGCCGAAGGCCGCGACGGTCGGCGCCATGTCGAGCACGATCGGCGGTTCGTCGCCCGCCGGAACCGCGATCGCGATCGGATTGGTGCCGAGCAGATTTTCCATCGCGCCCCACGGCGGCAGATGATTGTTGCTGCCAACCGCGAGGTAGATTCCGATCATGTCGTGTGCGAGCGGCATGGTGGCGTAGAGCGCGGCCGGACCGGCGTGATTGCTCATGCGCGCACCGACCCAGGCGACGCCCTGCTTTTTCGCCTTCTCGATCGCGGTCTGTGTCGCAAATCGCATGACCAAGTGCCCAATGCCGTTGTCGCCGTCGACCAGCGCACTCGCGGGCTTGTCCTGCACCAGCCGGATATTGGGGCGCGGATTGTTGCCGCCGGCCTTAAGCCGCTTGATGTTGATCGGCAGGCGGATCACGCCATGGGTGTCAGAGCCGCGCAGATCGGCCTCGACCATCAGGCCGGCAACGATCTCGGCATCGGCGGCTGGGAGCCCGGCGGCCTCGAATGCGCGCTTAGTAAACCCCGCGAGTTGCGCCGCCGTCACCCGCGGGGCCTCGAAAGACTTTGCGGTCTGCTCATTCACTGCCGGTTCGGCCATTTCCACTCCGCTCCTTGGTATGCGCTCCTTGGTATGCGCCATGTCATCTTGCGCGCCGGATGATTGCAACCGCATTCTGCGGTTGAGGCGGCGACCGGAATAATCACCGATATTGGCCCGCGGCAGGCCGGCAGCGTTTGCGCATGAATGCGTCATGCCTTGAGGCCCGATGCCAGGAACCCCATATGCCGGAGAGGCTCGCCAATAAGGTGGCTTGGCATCGTCAAGCGCCACAGTTCAGGAGGTAACGATGCTCAACAAGGGACTTACAGCATTCGCCACTGTGGCGCTCATCGCGGCAACGATATCACCGCTGTCCGCCGATACGCGCAGCAAGAAGAACACGTACAGGCAGTATCAAAATTACGATCAACCTTACGGCAATCAACAATACACGACGGGACGGGCGAGGTCCCGGCCTGACCCGTCGTCCTATGACGGCCGGCGGACCGGCAACCCGCGGACCTGCGGATCTAACTTCTTCCGGTATGATATCGAGGGCGTCCCGGTCGGTCCGTACTGCGACTAAGGCTAGTCGCCCTCGTCATTGATCGTGACGGGACTTTCTGAATCTCTGTCGCCGCAAGCCAGCGATGGAGGTGATTCGTGGCCGGGAAAGAGATCGCCGTCAAGAAATACGTGGTCAGGTTGAGTGCGGAGGAGCGCGATCAACTCAATGATTTGATCCGCTCCGGCAAGCGCTCGGCGCAGCTGCTGACGAAGGCGCGCATCCTCTTGAAGGCGGACGTGGCGGGTGCGGGCGAAGGCTGGAGCGACAGCGCGATCGCCGGGGCGCTGGACACCAGCATCGCCAATATTGAGCGGACAAGGCGGCAACTGGTCGAGGAGGGGTTCGAGGCGGTCCTGACCCGCAAATACAATCCAAACTCTGCCCCGCCCCGGATTTTCGACGGCGTGGCGGAAGCGAAATTGATTGCGCTAGCCTGCTCGCCGGCCCCGGAGGGCTACGCCAGATGGAGCCTGCGCCTGCTCGAGGAGAAGGTCGTCGAACTCAACATCGTCGGGAAAACCAGCGACAACACCATCGGGCGGACGCTTAAAAAAACAGTCTCAAACCGCACCTCAAGCAGCAGTGGGTGATTCCGCCGGACGCCAGCGCGGCCTTTGTCGCCAACATGGAAGACGTGCTGGAAGTTTACCAGCGGCCGCGCGATCCCGAACGTCCCGTCGTGTGTCTCGACGAGACCTCGAAGCAGCTGATCATCGAGACCCGCGCGCCGATCCTCGCGAAGCCAGGACGCAAGGCGCGGCACGATTACGAATACGAACGCAACGGTGTCGCCAATCTGTTCATGGTGTTCGCGCCGCTGGAAGGTTGGCGGCATGTGAAAGTGACCGACCTGACATACTGCCATCGATTATGCCAACCTACTCAGGGATTTGTCCGACACGCATTTTCCTTCGACGTCGGCGAAGATCGTGTCTGGTGCAGGACAATCTTCAACATCCACAAGCCCGCATCGCTCTTACGAAGCCTTCCTTCCGCCGCTTGAGGCCCGCCGGCTCGTCGAGCGCTTCGAATGGCATTATCACGCCCAAGCACGGCAGTTAGCTCGATCATGGCCGAATCCGAACTAAGCGTGCATCGCGATTCGCAATCTCTGGATCGCCGGCGGATCGCGCGACAAGCGAATTCCTCGCCCACGAAATCAACGCGATCGCCGGGGCGCTGGAACCAGCATCGCCAATATTGAGCGGACAAGGCGGCAACTGGTCGAGGAGGGGTTCGAGGCGGTCCTGACCCGCAAATACAATCCAAACTCTGCCCCGCCCCGGATTTTCGACGGCGTGGCGGAAGCGAAATTGATTGCGCTAGCCTGCTCGCCGGCCCCGGAGGCTACGCCAGATGGAGCCTGCGCCTGCTTGAGGAGAAGGTCGTCGAACTCTACATCGTCGGGAAAACCAGCGACAACACCATCGGGCGGACGCTTAAAAAAACAGTCTCAAACCGCACCTCAAGCAGCAGTGGGTGATTCCGCCGGACGCCAGCTCAGCCTTTGTCGCCAACATGGAAGACGTGCTGGAAGTTTACCAGCGGCCGCGCGATCCCGAACGTCCCGTCGTGTGTCTCGACGAGACCTCGAAGCAGCTCATCATCGAGACCCGCGCGCCGATCCTCGCGAAGCCAGGACGCAAGGCGCGGCACGATTACGAATACGAACGCAACGGTGTCGCCAATCTGTTGGTCCGATTCTAACATTCGCACCCCTTTTCGGCGGCCTATTTTGCGAATGTTAGAATCAAAGGACCACTAGCAACTATAAGCTACTAGTGGAGTTTTGGATTTGACGTTCGCTTCGTGGGCTCGCGGCGAGGCGGGTAGCGAACGTCAAATCCACTCCACTAGCGAAAGACGCGCGCTACTGCGCTGTAAGCGGTTCGAGCGCAGCGGTAAGCGCGCTCGGGCTCAGCGGTTTGGTGAGATAACCGTCCATTCCGGCGGCGCGGCCGCTGGCATCGTCGGCGGCGTTGGCGCGGCCTGAGATTCCGATGACCGGCACCCGGCCTGCGGTGCCGGTAAGCGCGCGGATGCGGCGCGTCGCCTCGAGGCCGTCGATGCCCGGCAATGTCACGTCCATCAGCACCGCGTCGTAACGAGTCAGCGCAATCGTCTCGACTGCTGCCTCGCCGGTTCCGACGAAATCAGCGCGATGCCCCAACTCGGTGAGGATGGTGTTGAGCACCACGCGGCCATAGGGATTGTCATCGACGCATAGAATATGGAGTGGACGCAATGGCGCGTGACGCGCTGCCGAAACCGGACCGCCTAGTCTCGCCGCGTCCGCGACCTTCACCTCGTCAACCACTGCGGTCAGCCGGAAGCGGCTGCCGCCTCCCGGCTCGCTGGCGACCGTGAGATCGCCACCCATTGCTTTGGCGATGCGCTTGACGAAGGCGAGCCCGAGCCCGGCGCCGCCGTAGTGACGCGCGACTTTCTCGTTCGCCTGCGCATAGGGCCGGAACAACCGCCGGATTTCGGCGACGGTGAGCCCGATGCCGCTGTCGGTGACTGTGAACACCAACCGCACCTTTCCGCGTGCCGCCTTCCCGCAGGCCGCGTCGAACCGTACGCTGCCGCGATCGGTGAACTTCACCGCGTTATCGATGAGATTTTCGAGCGCCGCCCGCAGCCGCAACGGATCGCCGATCACCGCATCCGGCAGGTCGGCGGCGATATCGGCTTGCGACGTGAGGCCCTTGGTTTCGGCGCGGCCGGCAAGCATGGCAGCGACCGCCTCGGCCAGCCGATGCGGCCGGACAAGCTCGCGCCGCAGCACGAGCCCTTTCGCCTCCGCACGGGCGGCGTCGATGATCAGCGAGGTGAGCATGGCGAGGTGTTCGGCCGTGGTCTTGATTGCATTCGCCCAGCCCCGCTCGCGTGCATCAAGCTCGGACGTCGCCAGCAGTTCACCGAGCGCCAAGATGCCGGTGAGCGGCGTCCGGATGTCGTGGGCAAGGTCCGCGAGGGTCGCTTCGATCGCGCGCGCGTTCGGCACGGGCACCGCTTTGCTGCGTTGCGCCGCAGGCCGCCGAGGACGTTCCTTTGTCCGCCGCTTGCGTCTCGCGACGGATTTCGTCGCTTTCGACTTTGCCATCGCACCCCCGACCGGACTAGTGCCGCCGATTTGAAGTTCCTACACCGCTTGCAGCAAACTCGATCAGGAACTTCAAATCGATAAGCGGCACTAGAATCATAGGCTTGCTAGTGCCCCTTTGTTTCCGAAGTTCGTGTCAGAGTGGGCTGCGACGTATCACGAACTTCGGAAACAGGGCACTAGGCCGCCTTCCCGCGTGGCCGCCTGTGGAGATAGGCCCTTCGGTGCCCGCGCTCAAGCCAGAGCGACCATCCGCCTGATGTCGGCCGGTGTCGCTCCACCCTGGCGCAGTGCCCGCAGCGAGGTCGCGCGGGTCGATTTCGACAGCTTCCGGCCGTCGGCATCCAGAATCAGGCCATGATGGTGGTAGAGCGGTGCAGGCAGATCGAGCAGCACCTGCAACAGCCGGTGGACGCTGGTCGACCAGAACAAATCCTGACCACGCACCACATGGGTGACGCCCTGGCGGGCATCGTCGACCACCACGGCAAGGTGATAGCTGGTCGGCATCTCTTTGCGCGCCAGCACCACGTCTCCCCAGGCCGCGGGGTTCGCCACAACACTTCCGGTCTCGCCGGCCGGACCACTGCCGGTCTCGATCCAGGCGACCGCGCCGGCACGAGCCAGCGCAGCGGCCATGTCGAGGCGAAGCGCGTACGGATTACCCGCCGCGATGCGCCGCGCCCGCTCAGCGGGGCTCAGGCCTCTTGCGTCTCCCGGATAGAGCGGTGCGCCGTCGGGATCGCGCGGCCAGGGCGTCTGCGTCTCGCGCGCGGCCACCAGCCGGGCGATTTCGCCGCGGCTCTCGAACGCCGGGTAGGCGAGGCGCAGGGCATCGAGCCTGGCCAACGCAGCTCGGTAGTCGTCGAAGTGCCTGCTCTGGCGCCGCACCGGCTGCTCCCAGGTGAGCCCGAGCCACGCCAAGTCCTGGTAGATCGCCTGCTCGAATTCCGGCCGGCAGCGCGCTGCATCGATGTCCTCGATCCGCAGCAGGAACTGCCCACCCGACGCGCGCGCCATCTCGAAATTGACGAGCGCCGAGCGTGCATGACCGAGGTGCAGATAGCCGTTCGGACTGGGCGCGAAGCGGAAGGCGGGTTGCGGCATCGGCGTCGGTTGTTGGCTAGTGTACCGATTCCGACGTTCGCATCATTGTGCGGCACTCTCGTTTGCGAACGTCGGAATCGAAGGACACTAGCCTAGTTGCCGGATCGCCGGGGCAAGATCGCGGCCTTCGCGAGCGGGCCCCACTTGGCGATTTCGCTTGCGATAAATCGGGTGAACTGCTCGGGCGACATTTCCGTCTCGATCGCCTCGTGCTCCAGCTTCTTTCGCACGCGATCCGAACCGAGCGCCTGGTTGATCTCGCGATTGAGCTGTTGAACCATATCGCCCGGCAGCTTTGCCGGGCGGGAGAACGCCCACCGGGTGTTGGTCACAAGTTCCGCGGGGCTCCGGCGATCATGTCGGCGCTGCCGCCAAGCGGCCACGGTACGACGATGTGCGCCGGCTTGGCCGGCCAGACTTGCGCGCCTGCCGGGAAATTCGATGCGAAGAGGCCCAACGCAAAGACGAGTGCAGCCAGGACCGTGCGGCTCATTGGATCGCCTTCCTGTGCTGTAGCTGCGATTTTGCTGCCCGCTCAGCGCCCGCGGGGGCGTTGGGCAGGCTTTCGTTGACTGCAACGAATTTTGTTGCAAACATTCCGGCGCCCGCCTGAGGCCGTCAAGGAGCAAAAAACAATGCGCGTGGTCGATGCGATCGCCCAGTGGTTCGAGGTGGCGGGATTCAAGCACTATTTCGGCTACGCGGGCGGCGCGGTCTGGCCATTCCTCGATGCCTTGACCGACAAGCCGAAGATCGAAGGCATTCAGGCCAAGCACGAATCTCACGCGGTGCACATGGCCGACCTTTATCACCGCGTCAGCGGACGGGTCGCGCCGGTCATCGTCTCGAAGGGGCCGGGCCTGCTCAACGCGGTCGGCGCCTGCGCCAGCGCCATGCACGAATCATCGCCGGTACTGATCATCGCCGGAGGTTCGACGACGCACTTCCTCGGCAAGGCCGGCATGCAGGAGATATTCTATCACGGCTTCGAAGACGCCCAGAGCATCTTCCGCCCGGTGTGCAAGGGGACGTGGATGCTGGTCCGCCCCGACACCACGATTGAGATTCTCAACTATGCGATGAAGACCGCGACGTCCGGCCGGCCCGGCCCGGTTTTCGTCGAGGTCCCCTACGACATCCAGCTTGCCATGGTGGAGGGCGAGATCGAGGCACCCGGCGCACGTGCGCCGCTGGCCAACCGTCCACGCGCCGACGGGCAGAATGTCGAGCGCATTGCCCGGATGATCGCCGAGGCCGAGCGGCCGCTGCTGCTGGCCGGCGGCGGTGTGGTGCGCTCCGGCGCCGCCGATGCACTCAAGGCGGCGGCCGAAAAGCTCAACATTCCGACCGCCACGACACTGCCCGCAAAGGGCATGCTGCCGGAGGATCACCCGCTCTCGATCGGCACGCTTGGCCGCTCGGGCTTCGTCTGCGCGGCCCGTGCGAGCCGCGAAGCCGATCTTGTCATCGGCGTCGGCGCGCGCTTCTCCGACAACCACACCGCCAACTGGCGCCAGGGGTCGATCTACGATCTTTCGCACACCAAGATCGTGCAAGTCGATCTCGACTACCAGGAAGTCGGCCGCAATTTCCCGGTCGAACTCGGGCTGGTCAGCGACGCCAAGCTCTTCCTCGAAGACCTCGCGGCTGCGAGCGGCGGAACCGGCAACCGCAAGCATCAGGACTGGATCGAGCGCACGCAGGGCTTCCGCGCCGAATGGGAGGAGGAAATCCTCCCGCTGCAGACGGCCAGCGCTGCGCCGACGCATCCGGCGCGCCTTGTGCATGAAGTTGGCCGCGCTCTGCCAAAGGACGGCCGCGTCTACATCGATATCGGCGATGTCACGCAATACGCCGAAGCCTATATGAAGATCACGATCGCCCGGCGCCTGGCAGATTGCTCCCGGCATGGCCGAGATGGGCTGGGCGTCTTCCGGCATTCCGGGCGCGCTCGCGGCCGACGGCCGGCCCGGCATCGCACTGGTCGGCGATGGCGCCTTCAACATGACCTCGCAGATCGTCGCGACCGCGGTGGAATACGACCTGCCGGCGATCTGGGTCATTCTCAACAACTACGAGCTTGGAATTGAACGCAAAGGCATGGAGCGAAGCTACTCGCGCTCGCATCCTTGGTGTCATTTCCGCCGTAAGGACACCGGCGAACGCTACAACCCGGATTACGTCGCGCTGGCGCATGCCTACGGCGCCGAGGGCGTACGGGTCGATGATCCCGGCGCATTGGCGGGCGCGCTCAGCACCGCGTTTGCCAGCCGACGGCCGTGGGTGATCGATGTGCCGATCGATCTTTCGGTTGGCAGCTATTTCACCAAGGGCATCGACCGCGCGTATCCGGACAAGTGGGCGAAGTCTTATCCGAGTTACAATCTGCTGCGGAATGCAGACGGTTGAACGGCCGCCTCATCGGGGACGACGACATGGCGACGCGGAAAGCTGAGACAAACGAGGCAAAGATTCAGGCCGTCAGTTCGGGCGACGTGATCGAAGAGTTGCGCCGCAGTTACGACCGGCTCACGCAGTCGCAGAAACGCATCGCCGAATTCATCGTTGAGAATCCGCAGACGGTGGCGTTTTCGACCGTTGACCAGATGGCAGCACAGCTTGACGTCAATCCATCGACCATTGTGCGCTTCACCTACCGGCTCGGCCTCAACGGCTTTCCCGACCTGCAGGAGCGGATGCGGGCAATGGTGCGCGGCCAGCTTGCGCGTACCGGCAACCCGATCAGCGAGCACAAAGGAGGAGCGCATCTCGGCGGCACCAGCTTCGGCGCTTCGCTCAGCCACGATTGGCAAAACCTCCATTACACGATCGAGAACGTCAATCCCGACACGTTCGGCCGCGCCATCAACGTTCTTGCACGTGCCCGCCGGGTCTATGTGGTCGCCGGGTTTTCGACCTTTCCGGTCGCGCAATATTTTGCGGTGATCCTTGACCGGCTCCGCAGCGACGTCACGCTGCTGTCGGCAAACGATGCTTTCGCGACCTTCCGGATCGCGGAGATCAAATCGGAGGACTGCGTCGTCGCATTTACATTTCCGCGTTATTCGGCGGCGACACACCGTGTTGTGGTGTGGGCCAAGGAGCACCAGACCAAGGTTATTGCCGTTACCGACACGCCGATCTCTGCGGTTGGCCAGATTGCCGACATTGTCGTCGTCGCCGCTTCGGCCGGCAGCGGCATGCAGAATTCGATGGTCGCGCCGATGGCGGTCGCCAACGCGCTGCTCAATGGCGTCGCGGCCGACAAGGGGACAAGCGCCCTGGAGCGTTACAGCCTGCACGACGACCTGATGAACCGGTGGGACGCCTTCCTGTTGAAACTGGATGGGGCCGATTGATGGCAGTCCCGGAAGTCGCTCCGGCGGCGCTCGCGGACATCCGCGTGCTGGATCTGACTACGAACTATTCGGCCTATGCGGGACGGCTGCTAGCCGATCTCGGCGCCGATGTGGTGCGGGTCGAGCCGCTGGGCGGTTCGCCGGTACGTACGCTTGCGCCGTTGCAGCGTGTGCCAGGCGGGGAGATGTTCAGCTTCGCTCATGCGTTTCTCGACTCCGGCAAGCGCAGCATTGCGCTTGATCTCGCCAGCGAAGAGGGCCGCGCCCACCTTGTCGAGCTTGCGGCGGAAAGCGATGTGGTGATCGAAACGCCGGAGCCCTCCGGCCTAGCCGACACGGGCATCGGGTTGGACCTTATCCGGGTACGCAATCCCGGCCTCATCCTAGTCTCGATCTCGCCGTTTGGCCTGGCTGGGCCACGCGCCGGACACGCCGGAACGGATTTGACGGTGCTCGCCGCCGGCGGGTTGCTGTCGCTCGGCGGCTATCGTGACACCGAACCACTCGCGATCCAGGGCGAGCAGGCGATGCTGGCCTCGGGCATCTATGGCGCGGTTGCAGCGCTGGCCGCGCTGTACGAACGGACGCGAACCGGAACGGGCCAGTGGCTCGATGTCTCTGGGCAAGAGTGCGTCGCTTTCGCACTCGAAGACGCCGTCGGCGAATGGGCGATCAATCGTCGCGTGCGGCGCCGGCATGGCGAAGGCGCGCGCGAAGCCGGCACCGGCGTGTATCCCTGCAAGGACGGCTACGTCAGCGTCGTCGCCGGTCGCCTCGGGACCGCACGGGCCTTCGTCGCGCTCACGCAATGGGTCGCCGAGTCAAACACGCCGGATGGTGCCGTGCTGCTCGAGCCGCACTGGCGGGATTTCAAGTTCCGCCAGTCTGCCGAAGGTGTTGCACGCTTTGCGGAGATCTTCGGCGCGTTCTGCGCAACACGCTCAAAGCTGGAGCTTTATCGCGAGGGGCAGGCCCGGCAGATCGCAATCGCTCCGGTCAATACCGTGGCCGACGTGATTGCGGACCCGCAACTGGCGGCGAACGGATACTTCCAACAGCAATTCGATCCAACATTAAACAAGGACATGACCTTCCCGGGCCCGCCCTATCGTCTGGCGGGCACGCCCGCCCGCCGCCAAGGCACCGCACCGCGATTTGGCGCGCACACCGACGAGATATTGCGTGCCGAGACGCGCCGCGCCGAAGACCGTTTCGGCAAGGCTGCCGATGCGGGCCGGGTTTGAGAGCACCATGCGGCTCGACGGCCTCCGCATTCTGGACTTCTGCTGGGTTGGCGCCGGCGCCTTCGTCACCCGCATTCTGGCCGATCTCGGCGCCGAGGTGATCAAGGTCGAATTGCGTGCCCATCCCGACAACCTGCGGCTCTCGCCGCCGCACAAGCCGGGCGCGGCGCCGCTCGAAGGCTCGGGTTACTTCGCCTCGCGCAATACCAGCAAGAAGAGCATCGCCCTCAACATGACGCAGCCGGAAGCGCGCGACATCGCGCTTCGGCTGGCACAGCAGTGTTCAATCGTGAGCAACAATTTTCGACCGGGCGTAATGGACAAGTGGGGTCTTGGGTATCAGCAGATTGCCGCTGTCAATCCGTCGATCATCTATCTCGCCATGCCGATGCAGGGATCGCGTGGGCCGCATCGCAACTATATCGGCTTCGGCTCGACCATCGCGGCGCTGTGCGGTTTGGTCAACATGGCGGGCAAGCCCGGCCGCGCGCCGATCGGCACCGGAACTCACTATCCAGATCATGTGCCCAATCCGGGACATGCGCTGGTGGCTGTCCTGGCAGCAGCGTTTCATCGCGCGCGTACGGGCGAGGGCCAATATGTCGAGCTCGCGCAGATCGAATTGACCGTGAACATGCTCGGTCCGCACATTCTCGCATGGTCGGCGAATGGCACGCTGCCGCAGGTCAACGGCAATCGCCGTCCCGGCGCGGTGCCGCGCGGTGTCTTTCCCTGTATCGACGAGGACGCATGGTGCGCGATCGAGGTCACCGGCGATGCGCAGTGGCAGCGGCTCGCGGATGCGATCGGTTCGCCCGAATGGATGCGCGATGCCGATTTGACGACCGTTGCGGGCCGCACGCAGCGCGAGGACGAGATCGAGCGCAGGCTTGCGCAGGAAACCAGCCGATATTCGGTATCGGACTTGGTAGGACTATTGCAGGCCCACGGCGTAGCGGCGTCGGCGGTGGCAACGAGCGCCGATGTGACGCAAGACGCCCAGCTTGCGGCGCGCGGCTATTGGAGCAACGTCCCGCACCGGGAGATGGGATCGGTGCTGGTCAACAAGCCGCCCTTCCTCACCGTTGGCGGGGAACGCGCGCCGGTCGGCCCGCCGCCGCTGCTCGGCCAGCATACCATCGAGGTGGCAACCACGCTGCTCGGCCTCGACGAGACCGAATGTCAACGCCTGATCGACGAGAAGGTATTCTATTGAACACGATCGAACTTCACATTGCCGCCGGCGTCGCGCAGGTCACCCTCAACCGGCCTGACAAGCTCAACGCCATAAACGACGAGGTGCGCGCCGAACTGACCGCCGCGTTTGCGGGCTTCGACACCGACCCCGGGGTGCGCGCGGTGATCCTGACGGGGGCTGGCAAGGCGTTCTCGTCGGGCGGCGATCTTCAGGCGATCATGATTCCGCCCGAGGCAAACCGCCCGCGCATCGTCGAGCCGCTCGATCAGTTCTCCAAGCCGATCATCGCGGCGATCAACGGACTGGCCTATGGCGGTGGCCTCGAAATCGCGCTCGCTTGCGACATCCGCATCGCGTCGATCCGTGGCGCGCTTTGCGCTGCCGGAGGTGCGCATCGGCAGCATGCCCGGAAGCGGCGGCACACAGCGCATCTCGCCGGTGGTCGGGCCGACGCTCGCCGCGCGTATGCTCCTGACGGGTGAGCCGATCGATGCCGCGCGGGCGCTTGCAGCCGGCCTGGTGTCGGAGCTGTGGGAGCCCGAGCAGCTTCTGGACGCCGCGCGCGCCATCGCCGAAAGCATCGCGCGCAACGCGCCGCTCGCAGTAATCGCCGCGAAGCGCGCCATGCGCGTGGCGGCGGGGATGCACGTCGTCGAAAATCTGGATTTCGAGCGGACGCTGTTCAACGAACTCGCGTACACCGAGGACCGCAACGAAGGCCGCGCGGCCTTCCGCGAAAAGCGCGCACCGGTATTCAAGGGGAAATGACATGGCGTGGCGGCGCGCGGCGATTGTGGGAGTAGGAGCGACGCGGCAGGGCAAATTGCCCGACGAGACGCCGCTGTCGCTGGCGGCCGAGGCGCTGCGCCTGGCACTGGAGGACAGCGGTATCGACAAAGGCGAGATTGACGGCCTGCTCACGATGCCGGGGACGACGTCGCCGGAGGGTTCGAAGAATTATCTCAATGTCGGCGAACTCGTCGGCATCAACCCACGTTTCACCGGCAGCCTGACGATGGGCGGCGCGACCGGCGGCGCGCTGGTGCAGATCGCCGCGATGGCGATTGCGACCGGCATGGCCAAGACGGTCGCCTGCATCTTCGCCGATACCGCCCGCACCGGCGGCTCGCGCTTTTCGGCGGCGGCTGGCGGCGACGACTCGTGGGGCGTCTGGGGCATGTTCGGCAATGCCGCCAACAGTGCCATGGGTTTCCGCCGTCACATGGCGCTTTACGGCTCGCGCTCTGAGCATCTTGGCTGGATCGCAGTGACGTGCCGCAAGCACGCCGCGATGAACCCCAATGCGATCATGCGCGAGCCGATCACCATCGACGACCATCAGAACTCGCGGCTGATCGTCGATCCGCTGCGCCTGCTCGATTGCTGTCTCATCAGCGATGGCGCGGTCTGCGTGATCGTCACCTCGCCCGAGCGGGCGCGCGACTGTGCCAAGCGGCCGGTGTCGATCTGGGGCATGGGGCAGGGGCACACCACTGCAAATCTGCGTGCGCGGGAATGGTGGTACCTGCCGCACCAGCAGGATTGTGTGGCGGATGCGTATCGCATGGCCGGCGTCGCGCCGGGCGACATCGACGTGGCGCAACTCTACGATAATTTCACCGTCGCGGTGCTGTTCTGGCTGGAGCATGCCGGGTTCTGCAAGCAGGGCGAGGCCGGCGCGTTCGTCGAGGGCGGCAGGCGGATCACCTTCGGCGGCGAATTGCCGATCAATACCGCGGGCGGCAACCTCTCCGAATCGTACATGCAGGGCTGGCTGCACATCGTCGAGGGCGTGCGGCAGTTGCGCGGCGAAGGCGGCGAGCGGCAGGTGAAGGACGCCGAACTCTGCCTCGTCACCGGACGCGGGATGACGCTCAACACTGCAAGCTGCCTCATTCTCGGACATTGATCATGAGCGAGACGCCCAAAGCCCCGACGAAAGCCACGCCGATCCGCCCGACGATCAACGACGTAAATCGTCCGTTCTGGGACGGTTGCCGGCGCGGCGAACTGTTGATGCAGCGCTGTGGACATTGCGGGCGCCTGCGCTATCCGGCGGCGATCGTCTGCCCGGATTGCCTGTCACGCGCGACGGAATGGCAGGCCGTGAGCGGACAAGGCAAGGTGTTTTCCTTCGTGGTGTTTCACCGCGCCTACCACCCCGCCTGGGAAGGCAAGGTGCCGTACAACGTCGCGCTGATCGAACTCGACGAGGGCCCGATCATGCTCAGCAACGTGGTCGACGTCGACAACGCAAAGCTTACAGTTGGTCTTGCTGTGCGGATCGCATTCGAGGCCGTGGACGAAAGTCTGTCGATTCCGGTGTTTGCACCGGCGTCCCCTTCGTAGCAGGCGTTTCGATCGGCTGCATGAGCGGCGGTGCGTCGAATGACGCGTCGATGCGGTCGGCGGGCGCTTCAGCGTACAACGTCGTGCGCTGCCACGGCTCGCGGCGGATCGAGCGGATCAGCTGTTCCATCGCTTCAGGGGGCATCTCCTGCCCGTGCGTCGCGCCGGCCGCGCGCGTAATGCTTTCGTTCATGAGCGTGCCGCCGAGATCGTTCGCCCCGGCATTGAGACAGGCGGCCGCACCCGCCGGCCCCATCTTCACCCATGAGGTCTGGATGTTGGGGATGAGCGGATGGAGCGCAAGCCGTGCCACGGCGTGCATCAGGATGGCTTCGCGATAGGTCGGTCCGAAGCGGCTCTGCCCGCGCAACTGCATGGGCGCTTCCATCGGCACGAACGGCAGCGGCACGAATTCGGTGAATCCACCGGTGCGATCCTGCAGCCGTCGGATGTGCAGCAGATGGCGTGCCCAGTGGTGCGGGGCGTCCACATGGCCGAACATGATCGTCGCGGTTGTGCGCAATCCGAGGCGGTGCGCGGCTTCGATCACCGCGAGCCATTGCTCCGTCGTGACCTTGTCGGGGCAGATCACCGCGCGGACCTCGTCATCGAGGATTTCGGCGGCCGTCCCGGGCAGCGAGGCGAGCCCGGCGTCTTTCAGCCGGGCCAGAAACTCCGGCACGTGCACGCCGAGCGTTGCAGCGCCCTGAGACACTTCGAGTGGCGAGAATGCGTGGACGTGAAGGTTTGGGAGCGCCGCTTTGATGGCGCGGCAGATTGTCAGATAGGTATCGCCGGTATAGCGCGGATGGATGCCGCCTTGCAGGCAGACTTCGGTCGCGCCGCGCTGCCAAGCCTCCTGGCAGCGGCGGACGATCTCGTCCAGCGCCAGATCATAGGGGCGACCGCGCAGATGTTCGTGCGTCTTGCCCTTGGAGAAGGCGCAGAACGTGCAGCGATAGGCGCACACATTAGTGTAGTTGATGTTGCGAGTGACCACGTAGCTCACGGGGTGGCCGGAGGTTTCAGCTCGCAGAGCATCCGCCGCCGCGCACACTTCCTGAAAACTTTTTCCGCGCGCGGCAAATAGCGTCGTCAGTTCGGCTTCGCTCAATTCATCGCCAGCGAGTGCGCGATCAAGGATCGGCATCAGCAGTCCGGCACGAGGACCAACCGCAGGCATCTTTGGGGGGGTCACGTCGGCACCCGGCGTCCAGGAGTTGGTGCGAGCGAAACCTTCCGCGTCGGCCATGCGCAACAACTGGGCGCGCAACGCAGGCGCGATCCAGCGTTCTTTGTGCACGACGAAATTCGAGTAGACCGCGAGCCGCTCGACAAGCACCTTGCCGGCATCCGCGGTCGCGGCCGCGAGCCGGTCGAGCGCCGGCCATGGCCGTTCGGGATTGACGTGATCGGGCGTCACCGGCGACACGCCGCCCCAGTCGTTGATGCCCGCCGCGATCAGGCGCGGCAAGGCGCCGGCGGCGAGATTGGGCGGCGCCTGGATGTTCATCGCCGAGCCGAACAGGATGCGGGCCATCGCGATGGTCCACAGGTGCTCGTCGAGCGACGGCTCCGCGGCCTGCGCCATGCGGGTGCCGGCCTTGGCGCGGAAATTCTGAACGATGATTTCCTGCACATGACCGTGGCGCGCATGCAGATTGCGCAGCGCCAGCAGCGCTTCGATGCGTTCACGCCGGGTTTCGCCGATGCCGATCAGGATGCCTGACGTAAACGGCACCGCGGCCTCGCCGGCAGCCCGGATGGTGTCGAGGCGCACGTTTGGCAACTTGTCGGGCGAGCCGAAATGAGGCCCGCCGCGGCGCGACAGCCGCTCGGCCGTGGTTTCCAGCATCAGGCCTTGCGATACCGACACATCTCGCAACAGCGCAATTTCCTCGGCCGCCATAACGCCCGGATTGAGATGCGGCAGCAGCCCGGTCTGGTCGAAAACGAGCCTGGCCATGGCGGCGAGATAGGCGATCGTGCTGGCGTGACCGAGCCGCTCAAGCTCGGTGCGCGCCGAGCGGTAGCGCAATTCGGGCTTGTCGCCGAGCGTGAACAGCGCTTCCTTGCAGCCTGCCTTGGCGCCGTCGCGCGCAATCGTCAGCACTTCTTCGGCAGAGAGATAAGCGGTCTCGTTGCGGCGCGGCGGATGCGCGAACGTGCAGTAATGGCAACTGTCGCGGCAGAGTTTGGTGAGCGGAATGAAGACCTTGCGCGAATAGGAAACACGTGCGCCATGGCCGCGGTCGCGGATCGCGGCGGCGGCCTCCATAAGCGCTTGGAGGGCGGCGCAATCGGCAAGCGTCATCGCTTCGCTGTCCGGCAAAGTCCCGCCGACGATTGCGTGATCCAGCAAAGCCTGCGTGCGTTTCATACAGCGGCCTTTTCGGATTCGGCTGCAAGACGATCCGCACGAATTCCCCAGCGGTCGAGCAACGCCCGCGCGTGCGTGCGCGACGGCGCCGCCAGCAACAGCGACAGATCGTCCGGCGTGTCGATGTCGAGCGCGACGCGCGGCAAGTGGATGACTTGCGGCTCGATGCCGCGTGCCTGGGCTGCCGCAAGATGCGGAAAGAAACTGTTGTCGCCAAAGCGCAGCGGCACCGCATCGGCTGGCGAGCACAGGATCGCATTGGAGCCCATCTGATCGCGCGCCGGCACGATCGTGAAGGCTGGCGCCGCTCGCTGCGCGGCCAGAAGCTCGCGAATGTCGTGCGGTTCGACCAGCGGGATGTCGCCCGGCACGGTCAGCAGGCCGAGGCGTTCGCCGGCCAGCCGATGTGCGGCTCCCACCACGGCCGCGGTATGGCCGTCGCATGCCTGCGCGAGCGAGACCAGCGCGCCAAATTTTGCCGCCAGCGCTGCCGCCGCAGGGTCGACGCTGACCAGCACGATGCCGGCGAGTTCCGGAACCGCCGCCAGGGTCTGCAGCACGTCCTGCAGCATCGCGAATGCGAGCTCTTGCCGCTGCGCGGACGACAGTGCAGGCGCGAGGCGCTGCTTCGCCTGTGCGGTTCCCTTGAAGGGCACCACAGCGCAAAACCTGCCACTCATCCCCGCGCCTCCGACAGCCGGTCGGCGGTGGCGAGTACATCGCGGGCCAACATGTCACGATCCTCAAGCGTCAGCATCAGCGTATGCGCTATCGTCGCATGAATGCCAAGCTCAGGGCAGCATGCCGCGTCTGCGTGGTCGACCACATAGCCATCGATGAGATCGGCATAGCGGCGTGCTACCGCGGTTGCGGTTGCCGGCATCCCAAGCTCCGACATCAGTTTCGCGGTTGGGCCTTTGACGGCGCGCCCGCCGATAATCGGCGAAACTGCAACCACCGGGGCCGCGCAGGTCGCGATAGCTTCGCGCATTCCGGGAATGGCCAGGATCGGCTCGATGCTGACGAATGGATTGGAGGGGCAGATTACGACCGCGCGCAATCGGGCGTCGCGCAGTGCGGCGAGCACGTCCGGATTGGCGCGGGAGGCCTGCGCTCCGTCATACGCCAATTCGGAAATCGACTGGCTCGCAGCGCCGCCGCACGAAGTAATCCTGGAAGTCGAGCCAGCCCTCGGTGGTACGCAGCCGGGTGCGCACCTTGTCGTCGCTCATCGGCAGAATGCGGGTTGCGATGTTCAGGCGGCGGCAGAAATCGTCGGTGATCGCCGACAGGGTCTCACCCGCGGCGAGCCGCCGCGTACGTTCGATGTGCGTGGCGAGGTCGCCATCGCCAAGTTGAAACCAGGTCTCGCCGCCGAGTGCGACAAGCGACGACATGAACGTCCAGGTCTCGTCGCGTCGGCCCCAGCCGCGCGCCGTATCGTCGAGGCCGGCCAATACGTACATCAGGGTGTCGACGTCGGGCGAGATCGACAGCCCAAGGTGTTCGAAATCGTCCGCGGTGTTGGCGACCACCACCAGGTCGCCGGGCGGCAGGACGCGGCTGAGCCCAAGCGCAAGCTTGGCGCCACCAACGCCGCCGGAGAGTGCGACCACGCGGGGCCTTGCGGCATCGTTCAACGGAACAGGTCCTCGGCGGCGGAACGGATCAGGCTGGCGGCCGAAGTTTCACCGCCGGACCAGGTGAGCCCGCGTACCCAGATCGCTGGCTGCGCTTCGTCCGCTTCGCCCATGAGCAGTGACGCCGCGGCGGCAATCTCGTCGGCAAAGCCGGTTTGCGTCACGCGCAATTCGCGGCCGTAAAGATCGGGGTGCCCGCGCATGTCCATCAGCGCCGGCAAGCCGGCGGCGCCGAGCGCCACGCCGACCGTGCCGCGCCGCCAGGCACGGCCCCAGCTATCGCTGATAATGACGGCGAGCGACTGGCGGAAATGCGCGGTGAGGCGCGTGCGCAACGTTTCGGCTGACGCGTCGGGGCTTTCCGGCAGCAGCAGCACGGGCTCCGAGCCGGCCGACGGATCGATGTTGGAGCGATCGACGCCGGCATTCGCCATGATGAATCCCAGCCGATGCTCGACAATCAGTACGCCCGGCCGGTGACGCACAACCGAGCGCGATTCGCGTAGGATGACTTCGACCAGGCGAGGGTCTTTGTCGACCTCTGCGGCCAGCCGTTGCGCATTTTCCGATGGCTGCACCGTCGCGAGGTCGACATAGCGTCCCTCGCATTTCGACACGATCTTCTGCGCCACCACCAGAATGTCGCCATCCATCGGCACGAGCGTGCTCGCCGAGCATGCCGAAATCAATGCCGATGCGAGGTCGTCGCCTGGACGCAGCATCGGAATATTCGGGATTGGTGTCAGGGTCACCGGCATGGCGGCATTCGGCTGCTCAAGCCGCTCGCGTCGGCCGCTCGGAAAAATGCGGCAGTACGTCCTTCGCGAGCTTGAACATGAAATCCTCGGTGTCCTGCCCCTGCAGGGGGAAGGGCCAGATCACCACCTCCTGAATGCCTGCGCTCGCCAGCGCCTTGAGCCGCGCGACGATCTGCGGCGCGGTACCGACCAGCGCCAAGCTGTCGATGATCCCGCGCGGGATCAGGCGGCGCAACTCATCCATGATCGGCGGCGACCACTCATGCGGCGCTTCTCGCACGAAGGCGCGGAATTCCTTGGTCACGTCAGGCGCGAGCTTGTCGGCCATCTCGCCGAGTACCTTGCGGCTGCTCCAGAACGCGAAGCTCACGCCCCGGCGCACGCCTTCCGGAATCGGATCGTCCTCGTGGTCGAGCACCGAAACATAGAGCCAGGAGCACAGCCGGATGTCCTTCAACTCGCGCTTGGCGGCCTCGAGGCCCGGTAGGATGTGCTCTTTCGCATAGGCGATTCCGGTCGGCGTCGCAAAACTGCCGATCAAAACGCCGTCGGCGACCTGCCCGGCGAGCTTGAGGATCTGCGGCCCCCGGCTTGCAATATAGAGCGGTGGGATGACGGCCGGCTTCCAGTCGAGCGCGCCGTCCTTGAACCGCACCACCTCGCCGTCGAGCGTGACCTTCTCGCCGCGCCACAGCCGCTGCATCAGGTCCGCGGCCTCACGCAGCCCGGCGACCGGCTTGGGACTGCTATAGCCGGGCAGCGTCTCGAAATGACTGCCCGATCCCATGATCACGCGGAAGCGCCCCGGCGCCATTTCGGCGAGCGTTGCAGTCGCCTGCGCCAACAGCGCCGCATGGCGCGTATAGGGATCAACCACGCTGGTGCCGAGCCCGAGTTTGGTCGTGCACTGGGTCGCGGCGCCTAGTCGCGAGAACACCTCGCGCGCCCACTTCTTGTCGTTGTGGAAGAAGGCATGAAAGCCGAGCAATTCGGCGAGCTTAACCTGTTCAAGAAAGCGCGGACCCGGTTCTGCGCCGAGGGAAGCGATCGAAAGCTTCATAGGGTGTCTTTCTGGCCCGGAGTCATCATCCAAGCCCTTCGACCACATACAGCCGGCCGGTCGATGCGGCCTCGCGCAGTTGCAGCGCCGCCTGATATTCCGCCGACCGGTGCCAGCGCTTGGCCGCTTCGACGCTGTCGAACTCGACCACGACGATGCGCCTGGGAGCATCACCTTCCAGCGAGATGGCACGGCCGCCGCGTGCGACATAGCGGCCGCCGTACTGGGCGAAGGTTTCGGCCGCCAGGGTCTTGTAGCGTTCGTAGGCGCCCGGGTCGCTCACATCGATCTCGGCAATCATGTACGCGGTCATCGGGATCGTGGTCCGGCTTGGAGGAGCGGCTACCGTGGCGCGCACAATTCGAACGTCCGGCGCGCAACCACGCCACGCTCAGGTTTTCGCAGGGGATGTGGTTTCCTTGTCCATTTCGTCGAAAATCTGCGCCGCCACCTGGAAGGCGCCGAAAGCCGCCGGAACGCCCGCATAGATCGCCGAATGCATCAGGATTTCCTTGACCTCGTCGCGCGAGACGCCGGTGTTTCGGGTGGCCCGAAAGTGCAGCTTCAGTTCGTCGAGTTTGCCCATGCCGACTAGCGTCGCGATGGTGATCATGCTGCGGGTTTTGAAATCAAGGCCGGGCCGAGCCCATATCGAACCCCAGGCATATTCCATCAGGAAGTCCTGGAAGTCCGCGTTGAAGTCGGTGCGGTTCTTGGCGCCGCGGGCGGCATGCGCCGCGCCCAGAACCTGCTCGCGGATTTTTTTGCCGCGTTGAACGCGTTCGTCGCTCATATCGCCTCCCGAGTGCTGGCGATGATCTAGCCAAGAAATGCCCGGCTGACCAGCGCCGACCCGGCGTGGATGCCATGCCGCGGCGCAGCCATCCCGCGTGCCGCCGCGGGTGGCGCCCCATCCGGCGTGCAAGCGCGATGTCTCAAAGATGACGGCGGATGAACGCGCCGGCGCTGGCGAGCGCGCGGCGTCCGGGCTTCAGATGCGCATTCCACATCGGCCAGGCATGGATCATGTGCGGCCAGATCTCCAACGTCACCGGCACTTCGGCGGCGCCGGCCGCGGCGGCAAAGCGAGTCGAATCCGCCAGCAGTGTTTCGGACGATCCCACCTGGATGAGCACCGGCGGCAGCCCCCGCAGGTTGGCGTAGAGCGCCGAGACTCGCGGGTCATTGCGGGCCATTCCGGTGGGGAGATACGCGTCAGCAAGCTCGCCGAGATAGGGCTTGTGAATAATCGGATCGACCGCTTCCTTGGTCGCCAGCGTGTCGCCTGACATGGTCAGGTCGGTCCAGGGCGACAGCAGCCAGGCGCAACCGGGTAATTCCTGTCCGGCGTCGCGCAGCGAAGCGATGAGCGCCAGCGTCAGCCCGCCGCCCGCGCTGTCGCCGCCGACGGCGACGTGCGCGGCGTTGATTCCGTTCGCTCTGAGATAGCGCCACGCGCCGAGCGCATCGTCGAGGGCCGCCGGGAAGGGATGCTCGGGGGCCAGTCGGTATCCCACCGCAAGCGTCCGCATGCCGGCGGCCCGGCCGGCTTCGGTTACCAACCGACGGTGGCTCAGGATCGAGCCGGAGCAATAGCCGCCGCCGTGAAAGAACATCAGGACGCGCGACGCGTCGCTGCCAGGGACGATTGAGAACTCGCCCGACACGCCGTCGAGGTCGACGGCTTCGAGCGTGACGTCGCCGGCTACTGGCCAGACCGAGCCGACCTCATCGAGCCGCGCACGCCGCTCCGCCCATCCAACCGGCCGCGGCTTTGCGCTTAGCAGCGCACGAACCGCGTCGATCTCGCTTTGGCTCATGCGCATCTCCTGCTGGCGAGGCCACGCGTTCAAGCGGCTCGTGCTTGCTCCGGACTAGAGCTGATCCTTGTGCGACACATCGGTGCCGATGAAGTCGTCGATGTAGCTGTTGCCCTGGTACTTCAACTCATCCTGGATGCCGATTTGCGACGTGTAGTACGCCTCCGCGACCCACCATTTGATGGTGCCGAAGGAACTCTCGACGTTCTCGACCGGCTTTCCTTCGTTCTTCGAGATCCGATCCATCAGCTTCGCGCGCTCGGCCGGCGATGCTTCGAGAATCGATCGGCCAAACATCTGCGCAGCGATCTCGTCGATCTCCGCAAGGTCGTCCTTCCAGCTCTGCCGCCAGAGCGGATCGATGCTCTCGGCAAGTCGGGCATCGATGTAGGCGGCGCATTTGGCCGCGCGGGCGCCACCGGATTTGTCGTCGGCAGGAATGATCAATTCGGCGACTTCATCGAGGATCGCAAGCTCGCGCGCATTGAGAAACTTGCCGGCTGGCAGCGCGGCCGGACTCGTTAGCTTCTTGGCTTGCGCCAGCGCCGCGTCAGGCAACGCGGCAGCCGCCGCGGCGGCGCTCGCCGCCAGGATAGCCTGCCGCCGCGTGATCGCGTCGCCGCTCATATCGTTGCGTCCCGCATTACAGATCGCCCCGCTTGAGTTCGCCGGCGAGGTAATCGCAACTGCGCCAGCACAGCGCCATGATGGTCCAGGTCGGATTCTGGCAAGCGGCCGACACGAAGCCCGCGCCGTCGACTACGAACAGGTTCTTCACGTCGTGGGTCTGCTGGAAGGAATTGAGCACGGAGGTCTTCGGGTCGTTTCCCATCCGCGCCGTACCGAGTTCGTGAACCGACGAGCCCTCGGTCAGCGGCTCGCGGTCGACCCGCGTGATCTCGAAGCCCGATGCTGCGAATGCCTCCTCCATGCTGGTCGCCATGTCGGCGCACATCTTCTTCTCGTTGTCGCTGTACTTGTAGGAGAAGCGCAGCACCGGGATGCCGAACGCATCCTTCACCTTGGGGTCGAGATCGACCTTGTTCTCATAGCGCGGCAGCACCTCGCCGAGTCCGTACATGTAGAGAAATGCGCCGGCGTGATCGCGCACCTTCTTCTTGTACGCCTGCCCGTAGCCCGGGAGTTTCATCGCATCCTCGGGAAACATCTCCTGTCCGCTCGAACCCTCGAGGCCGTAGCCGCGGATGAAGTCCTTGCCTTTTGACTTGGCGTCGAGGTTGCGGAAACGCGGGACGTAGAAGCCGCCCGGCCTGCCGTCGTCGTTGTGCCGCGCAGCGCCAACCCGGTCCTTGAAGATGCCGTGGACGCGCGGCCCGAGCACGTGCTCGCAGAGATTGTGCCCGAGATGGCCGGACGAATTTGCCAGTCCGTTGGGATGCTGGCGCGACTTCGACAGCATCAGCAGCCGCGTCGACTCGAGCGTTGAGGCGGCCAGCACCACGACCTTGGCCTTGGCCTCGTAGGATTTCCGGGTTGCGGTATCGAAGAAGGCGACGCCCCTGGCTTTGCCGGTGTTGGGGTCCATGAGCACCTGGTGCACGGTGGCGTTGGTGCGCACCGCCAGCCGCCCGGTGTCCCAGGCCGGATAGATCAGCCCGGTCGGCGAATCGAACGCGGCGTGAATGTCGCAGCCGCCGACCCGGCGGTAGCAGGCGCCGCGGCCGAAGCAGCGCGAGCGGTACTTGTTGTGCGCGAGCCCTTCGGTCGTGACCCCGAGGCGGAACGGGGTCACCACCCAGCCCTTCTTGTCGGCCAGCACGCCGCGCATGTGCACCTCGGCCGGGTTGAGCCTGATCGGACGCTGGTAGATCGAATCCGGCAACCAGGGAAGATTTTCGGTGACGCCCGAGATACCGAGGTAGCGATCGACGCGATCGTAATAAGGCGCGACATCGTCGTAGCCGATCGGCCAGTCGTCGCCATAACCGTCGCGGCTCGCCGCCTTGAAGTCATAGTCGGAAAGCCGCAGCGCCAGGCGTCCCCACACGTTGGTCTTGCCGCCGAGCGCGCGCGAGCGCACCCAGGAAAAATTGGTGCCCGTGTAGGGATGCTCCTTCTCGTTGACGAAGAACTTCTTGGTGTAGTCCGGTCCCTCGCCAAGCTGCTGCCAGCTCATGACGTTGGTGTAGCGGCCCAGGCTCTGCGCATAGGGCGGCTTGAGCCGCCTGTAGTCGCTTTCGTCGAGGACGTAGGTGTCGGGCGCGAGCTTGCCGCGGCGCGGATGGTGATAGGGCCACTCCATCGAGCGGACCTCTTCCTCGAAATCGACCTGCTGTCCAGCCTCCAGCATCAGCACGTTCAAACCGTGGCCGGTGAGTGCGTGCGCCGCCATGCCACCGGCCGCGCCTGAGCCGACGATCACTACGTCATACGTCGTCACGAGATCGACCGTGTCCGGCGCCGGCAGCATGACGGTCGGCAGGCCAAGCGGCGACATGGGAGGTCCCGTCCTTGTGATGAAAGACGCCGTGACAGAGCACAATTGGCGTCATCGTGCCAAGTGACAGGAGGTATCAGGGCTAATGGCAGGGAAACTGGGGATATGTCCCTGTGGGCAGCGGAACGGCCGGCGGGTTGAGGCAATCGAGCAGACGCGGAGCGAAATAGGGCAGGAAGCCTTCATTCGCGATCTGCTTTCCGGCCGCAGTTATCTTGGCCGGGTCGCTCAAATATTCGACGACCAGCACTTTGCGCCCGGCGTCGCGCGCCACTCGTAACTGCTTGAGCGAGAATGCCACATCCTCAGGTTCGTTCGGGGTCTCCGGCTTGCCGACCCCGAAGAACAGGTCCTCCTTGGCGATGCCGTCAATACTGTCCAGCACCTTCGCATCGTCGAGCAGTTCCTCTGCGTTCTGCATGACGATCAAAAATTCCGGGTTGCGCTGCCGCGCATAGGCCGAGAGACGCCGCAGGAACAGCGCCATGTCTTTCTGCGCCGACGGACGCGTCTTCTCCCAGTAGGAGAATGCGTCGGCACGGTCGAGATAAACGCCGTCAAAGCCCTGCGCCATGATGATGTCGAGGTAGCTTTCCGGCTTGCCGAACATCAGCGCCTGCCACTCGGGCGCCCAGTATTGGACGAAGTAGTTGCCGTCCCATTCCGGGTTCGCGGGGCCGAGCCAAGTCGGCTTCTTGTTGCGGTCGTACCATTCCGGCCGCCAGTAGGCGCGGTAGCGCTCAGCTTCGCCGAGCGACAGATAGGCGAGCAGGAGGCGTCGGCTGCCGTTGGGGCGCTGCTTCATGCGCGCCACCTCATCGTGCGTGCGCTGGCGCATAAAGCGGCGATTGGCGGACACGCCATTGTCGACCACCAACAGGTCATGCGGCGCCGCGACAACGTCATTGATCGCGAATGAACTCAGCCAGTAACCCCAGTTGCGGACCGTCCGCAGCCGCTGCGCGCGCGCTTCCGGTGCGCTGTCAAATTTGCGCGACGTGTCCAGGTTCCGAAGCGTCGGCGCATTCCGCTGCGCCACGGCGGGGTTCGCCAGCAGGGCGACAACCCCTAACGCTGCCATCATGGCGGCGGCGAAAACGCGAAGAGCGAATTGCGAGGAAGGAACGGCGCGCCGTGAGGAAGGAAGTCCCGCGGAGGCCGCGGCGTTGCCGGCTGGTAGCTTCCGGCCTCTCCGATGCCAAGCAAAGAACCTGGAAATTGACATCCGCGCCATTTCACCCTCGGCGCAGTCAACGCAACGATTATGAAGAAGTTGCGTCCGGATTGGCCTCTTCACGCTATCGTGGCTGGGCTGGGGTGCGCGCGTCAGAGGTTCGTGACGCTCGCCGGTTGCCGTCGCTTAACCGCCAGCCCCAATTGACGCAGTCCGCAGATGAATCTTGGTGCCCCTGGCCGGAATCGAACCAGCACGGTGTTGCCACCACCAGATTTTGAGTCTGGCGCGTCTACCAATTCCGCCACAGGGGCAGGCGGGCGGACTATAGCGGTGATGCACCGACCGTCAACGCCCTTACCATTGCCGTCTTTGCTGCCATATATGGCGGCAGCAAGACCTGAATTGCGAGCGATATCAATGCCCGAGCCCATGACCAGCATGATCCGCGCCCGCCCGCTCGTGTCGGCGGCGATCGCAATCGCGGTGGTCGGCTCCGCGGCCATTCGTGGGTGCCTGGTACTTCCAATTCGCATTGGGGCTCAAGCCGTGCCCGCTCTGCCTCGAGCAGCGCTACGCCTATTATTTTGCCATTCCGCTCGCCGTGATGGTCGTCTTGGGCGATCAGGTGGGGGCCGCCCGCAAGGTGCTGATCGCCGCGCTCGCGGTGATCGCCGCCGGGATGCTGTGGAACGCCTATCTCGGAGTTTACCATTCCGGCATCGAGTGGAAATGGTGGCAGGGTCCGACCGACTGCTCCGGCGCGCTCGACAATCTCGGAACGGCCAGCAACCTCGCGAACACATTGCAGACCATGAGTGTTGTGCGCTGCGACCAGGCGGCCTGGCGCTTTCTCGGCCTGTCGCTTGCCGGCTACAACGCGCTGATTTCGCTTACGCTCGCCGCCATTGCGGTGTGGGGCGTCATAGGCGAACGGCGCGTCCACGCGGCGGCCTGACCTGTCCGAAGCGCCGGCAAGTTTGCGATCAAGCTCGTCGTAGCTAATCCAGCTTGATGTTGGCTGCGCGGATGACATCGCCCCAGCGCTCGGCGGAAGCGATCGAATGATCGGGGCAGCGCGTTACTGCTCAACTCGGCTGCGGCGGCGGCAGGTCGCGCACGAGCGCGGCCGCCAGGCGGTTGATCAACGCCAGTACGTCGGGGTGCTGTTCGGGTTGCCAGCGCGCAAGCAAAGCGGCCAATCCTTCGCGTCGCGCGGCGAGCAGGCGGCCATACATCTGCGCGCCAGCGGCCGTGAGCTGCAGGTTTCCGGTCGCGCTCGTTTCCGCGATGCCGCGCTTACGCAGCTCGTTCAGCGGCCGCTCCAAATCGTGCAGTGGGATTTGCAGTTCCGCGCTGAGCGCGGCCGCGGTGAGCGGTTCGCGTTCACCGAGGCGCGCCAACACCCACATCTGCGGGGCCGACAAATCGAGCTTGGCGCGCTCGGCGATGTCGGCGTAGACGCGCCATCGGTTTTCATTTGCCATCAATACGCCGACGATGCGCTCAAGCTCCGCCAAGGAGGTGGCGTCACGAGGCATCGCGAAACTTTCGCCCATGCCGGGAGCTACAGGACCGCCCCGCAGCGGCATCTCGCGCAGGAACCAGGCCAGCGCAAAGCCGACCGCCGAGACTGCGGCGGCGACGATAAATATTGGCCGGAGCGCTACCACCACAGCGTCGAGGTAGGTGGCACGAACCGCAGGCGACAGCGCCGCGATGGCCTCGGCATCAGCGGCGGACGGCATGACCGTGCCGGGCGGCAGCTGACTGGCGAGCTCGGCATGCAGTCCGTTGACGAAGATCGCGCCGAAGAGCGCGACCCCGAGCGCGCCGCCAACCGAGCGGAACAGCGTTGTCGCCGACGTGGCGACACCGAGGTTGTCGTAGTCGACGCTGTTCTGGACGGCGAGCACGAGCACCTGCATCACCATGCCCATGCCGAGGCCCAGCAACAGCGCATTGGCCGATGTCTGCCAAACACCGACCTCCACCGAAATCCGCGATAGCAGCGCCAAACCCACGGTCATCAGCGCGGTGCCGGCGATCGGGAACGGCTTGTAGTGTCCCCAGCGCGTGATGAGCCGGCCGCTGCCAATCGAAGTCACCAGCATGCCGAACATCATCGGCATCAGTTGCAGCCCGGATGCAGTCGGACTTTCGCCTTTCACGACTTGCAGATAAATCGGCAGGTAGGTGACGGAGCCGAACAACGACAGGCCGACGATCAGACCGATTGTGCTGGCAATCGTGAAGGTGTGATTGCGGAACAGGCTGAGCGGCAGGATCGGTTCATGCGCCCGCGTCTCGACGATGACGAAGGCGATCGTGCAAAGCGCGCTGACGGCGATCAGGCCGAGGATGAGGCCGGATTGCCAGGGAAACGTCGTTCCACCCAGGCTCGTGAACAGGATGACACCGGTGAGCGTCGCCGATAGCAGGGCGGCCCCAAGGTAGTCGACGACATGCTGACGCCGGATTGACGGCGTGTGCAGCACTGCCGCGATCACGACGAGCGCCAACGCGCCGGTCGGCAGGTTGATGTAGAAAATCCATCGCCAAGTGAGATGGTCGACGAAGAATCCGCCGAGCAGCGGCCCGATGATGGTGGCGAGACCGAACACCGCCCCGAACAAGCCCTGGTACCGCCCGCGTTCGCGGGGCGGGATGAGATCGCCAATGAGCGCGACCGTCGTTACGATCAGGCCGCCGCCACCGATGCCCTGAAGGGCGCGGAACAGGATGAGCTGCAACAGGTTCTGCGACAGTCCACACAGCGCAGAGCCGATCAGAAAGATGACGATCGCGGTCTGCAGGACGATCTTGCGGCCATAGAGGTCGCCGAATTTCCCATAGAGCGGTCCGACCACCGTGCTGGTCAGCAGATAAGCCGTTACCACCCAGGACAGATGCGAAAGGCCGCCCATCTCGCCGACGATGGTGGGGAGCGCGGTCGAGACGATCGTCTGGTCGAGCGCGGCGAGCAGCAACGCCAGGAACAGCGCCGCGAATACGGCGCGTATTGATGTCGGTTGGTCTGTGGCCGCCATTGGGTTGGCTTACGGCCGCGCGTAGCTCCAGCCCAGCTCCTGCAGCCACGGATGCAGCAGTTTGATCTTGTTCTCCACCGGCGAGGCGTTGCCGCGCGGAATGTTCAGCCCCCGCGGACAAGTGAAGGCAGCCGTCAGCGTGCCGAGAGTTTTTCTTCGGTCCATCGCGGTGCCTTCCTTTCGCGGACAGCGATCACGGATCGAGCTCGGTGTCCCAATAGAGATAGTCGAGCCAGCTGTCGTGCAGATAGTTCGGCGGGAAGCGCCGGCCGTTGCGGTGCAGGTGATTTACGCTCGGCTGGAACGGCATTTGCGATGGCCACATCCGGGCCTCGTCCATCGTCAGGTTGCCCTTGCGCAGATTGCATGGCGAACAGGCCGCCACGACATTGCTCCAGGTCGTGTGGCCGCCGCGCGAGCGCGGCAGCAGATGATCGAACGTCAGGTCGTCGTGCGAGCCGCAATACTGGCAACTGAACTTGTCGCGCAGGAACACGTTGAACCGCGTGAAGGCAGGCTGCGTGGCCGGCTTCACGAAGGTCTTGAGTGAGACCACGCTCGGCAGCTTGATCTCGAGGCTAGGGCTGTGCACCGCGCGGTCGTAGTTGGCAACGATGTTCACCCGCTCCAGAAAGACCGCCTTGATGGCGTCCTGCCATGACCAGAGCGACAACGGATAATAGCTCAGCGGGCGGAAATCCGCGTTGAGGACGAGAGCCGGAAATCCGGTCGGCGAAACATGCACGTTCAAGGCAGCGCTCCTCGGCTCCTCTCCGACGAACCACGATGACGCCCCCAGTGTATAGGGCAGCATGACGGAATTGTGAAGCCTGTTCCGAGGCTTATGCAATGCGGGTGGATCGTTGGCAGGCCCGGACCTGACTGCCGAAGTTTGCGCGGGCGCGGCAAAGATGCGTCTTGGCGCGGGGCACAGCCTGCGCTTCTATTCCGTACAAGACAAACAGGCTTGGGGAGGTCACATGCGACGAATTCTGATCATCACACTCATCGCAATCTGCGCGACAATCGGGGCGCCGGACGCGGTACGCGCGCAGACCTATCCCAGTAAAGTGATCAAGCTGGTGGTGCCAGCCGGGCCCGGCGGGCCGACCGACGTGCTCGCACGGCTTGTCGGGGACAGGATGGCGGCCGCACTGGGGCAGAGCGTGATCGTCGAGAATCGTGGCGGCGCGGGCGGCGCCATCGCCGCACGAACGGTCGCCGGTGCGGAGCCTGACGGCTACACGCTGTTGTTCGGCAACACCGCGACGCTCGCCAATATCCCGGCGGTCTCGAAAAGCGCCGGCTACGATCCTGCGAAGAATTTCGCCGCCGTTTCGAAGGTGATGGATTCCTACATGATGCTGGTGGTGCGGCCCGATGCCCGCTGGAAGTCGGTCGCCGATCTGGTGGCCGACGCGAAGGCCCATCCCGGCAAGCTCAATCACGGCGCGGCCGGTCCCGGAAACCTGACGCACCTGTCCGGCGAACTGCTCAAAGCAAAAGCCGGCATCGATTTCGTTGCGATCCAGTTCAAAGGCAGTTCCGGGTTCATCACCGCACTGCTCGGGGGGCAGGTCGATTTGGCGTTCGACAACGTCGCCGGTCTGCGCGGACTGATTCAGGATGGGAAGTTGCGCGCTCTTGCGGTGACGAGCCGACAGCGGCAGGCCGACTTCCCCAATCTGCCGACCATGATCGAGGCTGGAGTGCCAGACTATGTGGTGACGGCCTTCTTCGGCGTGGTCGCGCCCGCCGGTACGCCCGCGCCGATTGTTACCAAGCTCAACGCGGCCATCAACGACGCTTTGAAATCAGATGCCCTTCGGGCCGCATTGAAGAAACTTGGTGCGACGCCGACCATCGAGTCGCCTGAACAATTCTCGGCATTTATCGCGGCCGAGACGAACAAGTGGCGGGAGATCGCCAAATCCGCAGGCATCAGCGTGGATTGATTTGCGCCAAGCGTAGTGCGAGTCGACGCGCACTACGCGCCGCGCGCGCGGTCGATCACCGCCATTGCGTCCGTGATCGCGTCACCATGCCAGGCGACGTGCTGATCGGGCCGCACCAGCACGAGTTTGCTGTGATAAAGCCCGGCGGGACGCTTCGGGCCGCAATTTCTTGAGCGGGATACGGCGCGTGCTCGCGGCCGCCGCGATAGCATTTGCGCCCTCGGGCGCGCCGAAATCGAGCAGGGTGAAATCCGTTCCGAAATCGTCATAAGCGGCGCGTCCTTCCGACAGCCAGAAATGCGGTGCGCGGGCGCCCGGCCGGTCGATGGGCGTGTAAGCATCCCAGGTATCGGGCGGCGCGTCCTCGCCGTCCGGCCAGATGATCGGCGAGCCCTCGTAGCGTTCGCCCAGTTGGATGCCGACCGTCAGATACTGCGGCCGATCCTCGCGCATGATCCGTGCGCCGAACGTCTTGCGCGCAGCGTCGGCTGCGGGGGTGTCATCCTCGAAGCTGGGCCATAGGTCCCAGCCGTCCATCACCTGCGTACAGCGCACGCCCAGTTGCACGTTGCGCAAACCCATCGGACGTCGCTCGGTCTCGTAGCTGTCGAGCAATTGCGGGCCGGCCCAGCCTTGATGTACGGCGGAAAGTTTCCAGCCCAAATTCATGACATCGCCGATGCCGGTGTTCATGCCGAGCCCGCCAAGCGGCGTGAACAGATGCGCCGCATCGCCGGCGAGAAACACCGGTCCGGATCGATAGTGCTCGGCGACCAGCGCGAGTCCTCCAGTCCAAGGCCCGCCGGAAATGATCTCGAATGGGACGTCGGCGCCGATCATCGCGCGGATCACCGCTTGGCCGTCGACCTTCTGCCAGTCGATACTGGACGGCACCTGGTAGTGCACGACCCAGGTTTCGCGCCCATCCTGCGAATACATCATGGCGCGCATGTCGGCGTTGATGATCCAGGTCATGTTGGTGGGCGGGCGCTTGCTTGCCGCCATCAAGGTCGGCGCGCGGATGAAGAACGACAGCATGGTGCCGCCCATGAAGGCGCGGCTGGTGGTCCCGTCTTCGCCGGTCATGCCGACGCCGAGCGTGCGGCGGACCAGGCTGCCGGCGCCGTCGATGCCGAGGAGATAGCGCGCCTTGATGCGATAGGATCCACCGCTTTGCGTGTCCTCGATGTCGGCGAACACGTGATCGTCGCGCAGGGCAAACGACCTGAGCCGGTGTCCAAAATGCACCTGGGCGCCCGGCCGGCCCTCCGCGCAACGCCGCAGCACTTGTTCGAGCACGATCTGCGAAACGTTGTTCGGAATCTCCGGCGTCGGCCAATCGGAGTAGGGCCGCGGCAGCCGGCCGAACTCATGCCCGCAGAACCGGGTTACGTAAGCAGAGGCGCGGGCCACATCGGGCGGCAAACCCTCGGCGCGCAATTTGTCCGCGATGCCGAGGCGGCGGAAATGCTCCATCGAGCGCGCATTGGTGTTGTTGCACTTGGGATGCTGCGCGGTATCGAGTTTCTCGGTGACCAGGATGTGGGGAACAGACCGCCAAGACAGCTCGATCGAGGCCGCAAGGCCGACCGGTCCACCGCCGACGATCAGCGCAAACGTTTCAGCGTCCATGCCGATTTTCTTGTCAGAGCAGCGCCCCGCTTGCAAGGTGATTGCAGGCAGCAAGAACCAACATTCAAAGAGATGGAAAGCCCGGAGCGAACAGTCGCTTGGGTGCCGACGGTCGTGCACTCTGGTCTTGGTGACGATCGGCCTGACTTGATGCCTGGACCGCGGGTTGCCCGTGATCCAGCAGCGATGTTGCGCCGACTGACAGGCAGAGACTCGGGCCGATGACAAGCACCATGAGGAGGCGACGCCACGATAGCGCGACGCGTTCTGGGGATGCGGATGCCACCGAAATTCTCCGTGAGCGCGTTGACTACGCTCCGGAATCTAGCCGGTGGCCGTCCATTCAGGATGTGATCGCCGGCACGTTCTCGCGGAATCGTGACGGCTGCTTCTTCGGAAGCGGAGGCTATCGCATCGTGGCCATGGCGCGAGCGAGGAACTCGCCGCCGTGGCGCAGGCCTTCCTGGTCGATGCCGTGACCGATGCCTTGCGAGATATGCCACTCGACCGGCACGCCAAGCGCGGCGAACCCGCTCGAGGCATGAAACAGCGCCTGCGGCGGAATGAGATCGTCCTGATCGCCATGCACCAGCAGCACCGGCGGTCGCGACTTGATTTCCGCAGCGAGATTCTCCGGATTGGCGTCGGGCGGCACCACCAGCAGGCCGGAATACCCGACGATCGCGAGCGGCGCGGCCGGGCGCCGCAAACCTACGTGCAGCGCCATCATGGTGCCCTGGCTGAAGCCGACCAGCGACAACGCACTCGGTGGCAGACTGCGGCGGGCAAGCTCAGCGTCGAGAAACTGGTTGAGCGCCGGCGCGGCCGCGTTGGCGCCGATCCAGCGCTCGTTCGGGTCGCGCATGGTGAGCGGGAACCATTGTCGGCCCGTGGGGGCCTGGCCACACGGCTCCGGTGCGTGCGGCGACACAAAGGCCGCCTGCGGCAGGAGGCCCTGCCAGGCGCGGCCAATGTCGATGAGGTCGTTGCCGTCGGCGCCATAGCCGTGCAGGAAGACGACGAGCTGTCGTGCTGTCCCCGAACGTGGTTCGAGCCGGGGACCGTCGAGTTGCGCGGCCATCAGGCCCTCCGCTGCTTTTTCGGGGTTGTTCGCGCGACCGGTGGTCGCGTAGCCGCAACGAGGATGCCCTCGCGCTGCTTCTTCGCACGATAATACGACCAGAGAAGGCGCGCCGCGACCGCGCGCCAGGGCCGCCAGCGTTCGGCAAGCGGGCCCATCTCCTTAGTGGTGGGGCGGGTTTTCAGTTCAAGGAGAAGTTTGGCGGCTTCCTGCAAGGCGAGATCGCCGGCGGGCCAAGCGTCCGCATGGCCGAGACAGGCGAGAAGATAGATGTCGCCAGTCCATGGGCCGATGCCGTGGACCGCAATCAGCACCGCGTGCGCCTCGTCGGCGGACATGTGCACAAGCGAGGCCAGATCGAGTTCGCCCTTGTTGATCGCCTTCGCGATTTCCTTGAGCGTGCGGATTTTCGGTGCCGAGAGCCCGACCCGCCTGAGCTTGTCCGTTCGCGCGCGCAATACGGCGGCGGGCTCGAGCGGATCGAGTGCCGTGGTGAGCCGGCCGAGAATTGCTGCGGCACTGGCGGTCGAAAGCTGCTGCGACACGACGATCGAGACGAGACCGGCAAATCCGTCGGCGCGTCGGCGCAGCGGCGGCCGCCCCGCCAGCGATAGCACTTCGCCGAACCGCGGGTCGGCGTCGATAAGGCCCGCAATTCCGGCATCGAGATCGGTTTCGGTGTGAATGAAGAAAGACATGACGGGCGCGAAGCATCTACAAATGGGGTACGAACGCAACCGTTTTCTCTAGTGTGGCGGTTCAGAAGTCCGCGTCATTGGAGCCGATAGTTCGTAATGCGGACTCTTGAACCAAGGCCACACTAGATTGATAAGTTACTAGATTAGTCTAGCGCATGAGCCGCCGCTCCGCTGGGCTTCCGTACCGTCCGGAGAATCGCTACCATTCACCGGACGGTACGGAACGGAAATCCAATTCGACCGAGAGATTGCCGATGCGAGCGATATGGTGCGGAATCTTGATGGCCGCGTCGACAGCGAGCGGAACGATTGGCGTTGCGCACGCGCAGCAGGATGAAATGCTCGGGCGCGCGGAGTTTCTACGATCCTGCGCATCCTGCCACGGCGTATCGGGCAAGGGAGACGGCCCTGTCGCCAAGTCGCTCGTCAAGCCCCCAGCGGATTTGACCAAGCTGTCGGAAAAGAACAACGGCGTGTTTCCGATCACCCGGGTCTACGGCGTGATCGACGGCAGGGTGCAAACCTTGGTTCACGGCACCCGGGAGATGCCGGTGTGGGGCGATATCTACATGCAGGGTTTGGCTGACCGGACGTCCCAGAATTTCACCTCGAAAGAGATGGCCGAAGCTCTCGTGCGTGCGCGGATCTTGATGCTGGTCGAGTACATCTCGACGCTGCAGGATAAGAAGCGCGGGGGACGTTAAGGCATCCCCAACGGCGATATGCATCACAACCGGCAACATCATGGGGAGCGCGGGATGAACCTCCAAGAAGCCGCGCGGCGCATCTGCGCTGGGCGCGATACATGATCGAGCGGCGCTTCATTCCGAAGCGCACCCCGATCGAGGACTTGTTCGTGGTGGGTGACTGATGCAGGGGCAACGCCACAAGATCGCGGTGCTGGGCGGAACGGGGGCGCAGGGCTCCGGGCTGGCACTGCGCCTCGCAGCCGCCGGACACACGGTGACGATCGGCTCGCGCAACGCCGACAAGGCCCACGCTTCCGCTGCGGAGTTAAGCGCACGACTCGACGGCACGTCGATCGCAGGCGCCGACAACCGTCAGGCTGCCGGCGCGGCCGACATCGTGTTTCTCACCGTGCCCTACGCCGTGCAGAGAACAACGGTTGACGAGGTGATCGAGCAACTCGCGAACAAGATCCTGATCGATGCGACCGTACCGCTCGTACCGCCCAAGGTGAGCGTGGTGCAGCTACCCGAGGGACAATCCGCCGTGGCGGCGATTCAGCAGCACCTCGGCAAGCAGACTCGCGTGGTATCGGCGTTCCAGAACGTGTCGGCGCAGCATCTTGCCGATCTTCACCACGTCATCGACTGCGATGTGCTGGTGTGCGGTGACGATCAGCCCGCCTGCGAGATCGCCATCAGCCTGATCGCGGACATCGGCATGCGCGGGCTCTATGCCGGGCCAATCCGCAACTCCGCCGCCGTCGAAGCGCTGACATCCGTGCTTATTACCATCAACCGCCGCCACAAGGTGACGGGTTCCGGCATCCGCATCACCGGGTTGCCCGGGACGTAGCCGACCCTATCGACGAACCTGCACGCCATGGTCACACCGTGCCATGGGTCTCCCTAGGTGATCCAGTTGACAAGCAGGTTGATATGCTGGTGGATACCGCGCGACACAAGAACAAACGTCGATGCTGCGCAAACCAAAAATTGCCATCGTGGGGGCCGGGATCGGCGGGCTGACGGCCGCGATCGCGCTGCATCGGCGCGATGTCGAGGTCGAACTCTATGAGCAATCGCCTCAGATTGCCGAGATCGGAGCTGGCGTTTCGCTCTCTCCCAATGCGATCAAGGCATTTCGTGCGCTCGGCCTCGATGAACATATCGCGGCCATCGGCTTCGAATCGGACAACCAGACAGTCCGCGCCTGGGACAGCGGCGACATCCTGTCCAAGGTATTTCGCAAAGGTGTTTACCAGAAGGAGTTCGGCGCTCCTTACCTGTCGGTGCACCGCGCCGACCTGGTCGACGTCTTGCGAAAACAATTGCCAGACAGCGCTATTCATCTCGGTACGCGCTGCACCGAAGTCGATACCGACGGCAAAGGCGCGCGCGCGCACTTTGCCGATGGCGCGGAGATCGAAGCCGATCTCATCGTCGGCGCCGACGGCATCCGCTCGGTTGTGCGGCAAAGCCTGTTCGGCCGCGAGGCCCCACGCTTCACCGGGTCAGTTTGCTGGCGCGGCCTGGTGCCGCTTGATGCGTTCCCGCCCGGCCTCATCAGCACCGACCTCACCTTGTATATGGGGCCACGCAGCCACGTCATCCACTTCATGGTTCGTCGCGGCACGCTCGTTAATTTCGTCGCTCACGTCGAGACCGATGCATGGACGCAAGAATCCTGGACCCAGGAATGCGACCGGTCCGAAGTCATGGAGACCTTTGCGGGCTGGCATGAACCGCTGCTGCGATTGCTGGGATCCTCAGACCGCTATTACAAATGGGCGCTCTATGACCGGGACCCGATTGAGAGCTGGTGCAAGGGCCGCGTGACGCTGTTGGGCGATGCGGCGCACGCGATGCTGCCGCATATCGGTCAAGGCGCCTGCATGGCGATTGAAGACGGTTATGCGCTCGCCGATCTGGTCTCCCAGCATCCAGGCAACCTGAACGAGGCGCTCCGGCAATACGAGGCGCTTCGCCTGCCGCGCACGCGGCGCGCGGTCTTGGAGGCACGGGCACGCGGCAAGGAAATGCACCTGACGTCGAAATGGGCGCAGATCAAACGAAACATAAGAATGGCGCTTCAGCACCGGCTGGGAGGAGACAAGACCGGCCTGAAATTGAGTGAGTTCTACGAATATGACGTTGCGGCAGCTTCGCGAACGAGTTCGACGCAGGTCAATTGATTTGCGCAGAACAACAATATCCGGTGTTCTCGCGTTGACCCGGGTTTGTTTGGATCGGTGATCCCTGGCTAATTTTCCGAAACCGCGCGTCATCGAAGAAAAAATAGAGGAGGAAAGCAGGCATGAAGAAATTTGGAATCCGACTTCTGGCGGCATCTTTCTGCGCGCTTACCTCTACGGTCGCCGGCGCGCAGGATTTTCCGCGGCGTGCCATCACCATGGTCCTGCCGTATGCGGCCGGCGGCGTCACCGACACAATGGCGCGACTGGTGGCTGCAAAGGTCTCCGAAAATATCGGCCAGCCGGTCGTGGTGGAGAACCGGCCCGGCGGCGGCGGTCAGGTCGCGGCGGGTGTCGTGAAACAAGCCGCGCCGGACGGCTACACCCTGTTGATCGGCGACATCGGCACACACGCGATCAACGTCTCGCTCTACAGCAAGCTGTCTTACAATCCCGCAAAGGACTTCGTGCCCATTATTAAGCTTGTCGAATTGCCGCACGTTCTCGTCGTCCCCCTTGACCGGCCATTCAAAACATTTACGGAGCTCGTTGCATGGGCGCGGAAAAACCCCGGAGCGCTGACCTATGCCTCGGTGGGCGTCGGCAGCGGGGCGCACCTGCTCGGCGAACTGCTAAAGTCCGGATTCCACATCGATATCGTTCACGCACCCTATCGCGGTTCGTCGCAGATCGTCCCCGACCTGATGTCAGGCCGCATGGGCCTGTTTTTCGGCGCCGTCGGCAGCATGGCGCCGCTCATTGGGGAAGGCAAACTTCGCGGCCTGATGGTGACGGATCGGCAGCGTTCGTCGTTGCTTCCTGACATCCCGTCAGCCGTAGAGGTCAGCGCGCCGATGCTGGAGTTGAAGGTCTGGTTTGGAGTCTTCGCTCCGGCCGCAACGCCCGGCACGATCGTCGAGCGACTGAATGCCGAATTCGCCAAGGCTCTGGCGCAACCGGAAGTCCGGCAGCGCCTGACCAAATTGGGAGCAAATATTGTTGCCAACAGCCCCAAGGAATTCGCAGACCTCGTCGCCGCCGACACCCTTCGGCTGAGCAAGGTCGTCAAGGATTCCGGCGCCCACGTGGATTGATGCCGCCGCAAACCGGTCGCTCACACCGCCGCGTTCGGCCGCGCGAATGCGGCTTCCATCTCGCGGCGGACCTTCACCGCAGGATCGTTTTCGTCATACGTCACGTCGCTCCAGCGCAGGTACTCACCTTCCGCAAGGTCGCGCTTGAGCCTGACCTCGCTCGCTAGACCGAGTGGCAGCAGGCCCTGTTCGAGCGAGCGCTGCGCCGGCACCTGCCTGCCCCAGACGCAGAAGCCGCCCTCACCGTCCAGCATCTCGCCCTGCTTCAGCGCGCGCTTGGCGGTGGCGGCGACATCGGAGCGGAACCCGGTCGGCGCGCCGGTCGGTTCGTTGCGCAGTGCCGCGCTTGCGACCGATACGCCGAGCTCAAGCCCGATCATGTGGATCGGCCGGTAGAGCGCGGCGTACCGCCCGCTGCGATCCGGCAGCATGGCATATTCGTTGAAGCAGCGGCGCGCGTAGTCGCTCTCCCCCTCGAACACCACGTACGTGCCGAGCGCGAGATGATGTGGCACGTCACGGCCGTCACGATACACCGACGAAACAACTTCGGTGACGCCCTCGCGCTCCAGCGTGCCACCGGCGTGCTTCGGCTTGCAGATGTCGGCGAGCTCGAAGCGCGTTGCCGGCGGGAAGCCCAGGCCGTCGCTCTGCGGCAGTAAGCCCGTGGCGTTGCAGACCGCCGTCATCTCAATGCCGGACTTGGTGCCGTCGACGAAGCTGTTGAACATCTTGGGATTGATCGAGTTGCGATCCTCGATCTTCAAGTATTTGTCGAGGATGTCCCACACGTTGTCGGGGTTGGACTTGTGGTAGTGCGGCTCGTAGCGCGTGCCCTTGCCGGCAGCGATCACCTTGAAGCCGCAGGTACGCGCCCAATCGACATGCTCGCAGATCAGCGCCGGCTGGTCGCCCCAGGCGAGGCTGTAGACCACGCCAGCCGCCTTGGCCTTGCGCGCCAGGAGTGGCCCCGCCAGCGCATCGGCCTCGACGTTGACCATGACGATATGCTTGCCGTGCGCGATCGCCGCGAGTGCGTGACGGATGCCGGCCTGCGGAATGCCGGTTGCTTCGACGATCACCTCGACCTCGGGCAGCGCGATCAGCGCTTCGGCATCCGGCGTCACGTGGGTGCGGCGCGCCTTGAGTGCGTCGTCGAGCGACGCCGCGGACGTCACTTCGTCGTCCCAGCCGGCGCTGCGGAGCTGGGTCTGCGCACGCAGGACATCAAGATCCGCGACACCGACGATGTGCATGCCCCGGGTCAATCGCGCCTGGGCGAGAAACATGGTGCCGAACTTGCCGGCGCCGATTAGGCCCACCGTCACCGGCCGGCCGGCGGCCTCCCGCTCAAGCAACATCGTGTGGAGATTCACCGAGACCCTCGCCTGCACCGTGGAGCTTCACCCCTTGGGGGAGCGCGCCGTCATAACACGCCGGCCGCCGCTACTGGCAGACCGCGCTGGTCACGTAGGTCTCGAGCTTGCATTCGCCGGCCGCGGGCGAGCGACCCGAAAGCAGGACCCGCGCCGGGCATTTTTCCTCGGTCTGGGTTGCGACGCTTTTGCCCGCCTGGAAGCTCTTGCCGTGGCAGATCGTGGTGGCCGCAGCCGCGCAATCGGGCGCACCATTCGCCGCAACCTCGCAACGCGCGCGCCCGTTGACGATATGGGGGTTGGTGACGAGGGCGCCTGCGGCCTCCTTGGCATTCTGCTGGGCCTTGTCGTGGAACTCGCCGAGGGCCTCGCGGGCGCCCTTCATCTGCGAGTCCATCTTCTCCTTGCCTTCCTGCAGCCAGCGGCCAACGGCATCAACGAAACCTGGTTGATCAGACTGCGGCGCCTGCGCGGCAGGAGGCGGGGGCTGCGTAGCCGGCGCGCTTTGTGGCGGAACATTCTGCGCGAGTGCAGCGGACGATAGGCATAAAATGCAAGCTACCGCGCCCAGCCGCGCGAATGCGGGCGGAACCGCCACCGAAACTCGAAGACCAGATATTCCCTGCTGGCCGATACTCACGGGCCGGACTCCCGCATGTCACGGATGCGCCGAATTGACGCGCCACGCAAAGCCAATCGGAAGTTGCGTCCTTCAGGTGGCAGAAATGAGGAGCGTCAGCCGCGGATCAGATCAAATAAATCGCGGCGATGATACCGCCTACGAGCACGATCGCGCCGATCGTAACCCATAATCCCAGCCGTTCTTCGATGATGCTGCGGGCCTGCGCGCCGTAGCGATGGAGCAAAAATGCCAGGAGAAAAAACCGGCCGCCGCGCGCAATGATCGACAGGCCGATGAACATCGGCAGGTTGTAGCCCGCGAACCCCGACGCAATCGTCACGATCTTGTAGGGGATCGGCGTCAGGCCTTTGAGCAGAATGATCCACCCGCCCCACTGTGCATAGGCCTCACGAAACGCCTCAACCTTGTCGCCATAGCCATAGAGATGGATCAGCCACAAACCGACCGAATCGTAGAGCACGGAACCGATGAGATACCCGAGCACCCCGCCCGCAACCGACGTGATCGTGCACACGGCGGCGTAGAAATACGCCTTGTCCGGGCGGGCGAGTGACATCGGGATTAGCATCACGTCCGGCGGGATCGGAAAGAACGAGCTTTCGACGAACGAGATCACGCCCAGCAGCCAGGTCGCATACGGCTTACCGGCAGCGGCGATGCACCAATCATAAAGACGGCGAAGCATGTCGGGCTGCTTACCGGTGCCAGTTCGGATTGTCCATGAGGCCAGGGTCGATCGTTCGCTGGCCGATCAGCGCCGCTTGCTGGCCTGGTTGCGGGTCAGCGCGACGACCTTGCGCCGCGGTGACGGAGCCGGAGTTGAAACTCCGAGCCCCTTTGGCAACTTCTCCGCAATGCCGAACAACTGCTCGCGCCGATCCATCTCGGCCCAGACATCGTTCGGATTGATGCCTGCCGATACCCACAGCACCACAAGATTATAAATGAGATCGGCGCTTTCCCGCACGACAGCTTCGTTCTGGCCGTTCATGGCGTCGATCACGACTTCGACTGCTTCTTCGGCGAGCTTCTTGGCCATCTTCCCGCGCCCCGCACGCAGCAACTTGGCCGTGCGCGAGACCGCCGGATCGGCGGTTTGAGCGGCAAGAACGGCCTGATAGAGGCGATCGAGGGAATCACTCATGTCGAATACCATAACCCCATCTGGCGAAGAGTGTACCGACGAATGTGGTCCTGTGCGGGCGACGAGGTCGCACCGGCGTATGAAACTTGGCCAAACTCGCCGGAGGGCAACGACGACGCAACATGTCTGGGCCATAAGCCCCGTGACAGTACTTAACGAGACACATTGCGCACATTGGCATCACCGATATGCGCAAGTGTGACAGGACCGTCCCGCTCTAAGCTACTCTTCCACCGCCAGCAGACTGGCATTTCCTCCCGCCGCGGCAGTGTTGATCGTCACCACCTGCTCGTTGGTGAAGCGGCGCAGATAGTTCGGCCCGCCGGCCTTCGGGCCGGTACCGGACAATCCGGTGCCGCCGAACGGCTGCGTGCCGACCACTGCGCCGATCATGTTGCGGTTAACGTAGACATTTCCGTTGCCAAGCCGCGTCACAATGTGCTCGACGGTCGCGTCGATGCGGGAGTGGATACCGAGCGTAAGGCCATAGCCATTCCCGGCGATGTCATCGAGCAACCGGTCGAGTTCGTGGGCGCGCCAGCGCACGACGTGAAGGATTGGCCCGAACACCTCTTCCTTAAGATCGGATGCTCGGTCTAGCGCGATGATCGCCGGCGGCACGTAGGTTCCGGCCGCGGGCATCGCATGGACCTTGTCCCAGCAAAAACGAACGCGACGCCGACTGGCCATATTGGCGATCCAGCCGTCGAGTTTCTCCTTCGCCTCAGCATCGATCACCGGCCCGACATGGGTCGACGGCACGCGCGGATCGCCGAGCACCAGTTCCTGCGCTGCGCCAGCGATCATCTCGAGGATTGGATCGGCAACATCCTCTTGCACACAAAGCAGCCGCAACGCCGAGCAGCGCTGGCCGGCCGAGCGGAACGCCGAGGTGACGACGTCGTCGGTCACCTGCTCGGGTAGCGCGGTGGCGTCCACGATCATCGGATTGATGCCACCGGTTTCGGCGATCAGCGGCACGATCGGTGCCTCCTTTGCCGCCAGCACGCGGTTGATCGCCCGCGCCACTTCGGTCGAGCCGGTGAACGCAACGCCCGCGACGCGCGGATCGGCGACCAGCGCTGCCCCGGCCTTGCCGTCGCCGGGCACCAGATGAAGCGCATGTGCCGGTATGCCAGCCTCGTGCAGAATGCGAACGGCTTCCGCCGCGATCAGCGGAGTCTGCTCGGCCGGCTTCGCCACCACCGTATTGCCGGCAACCAGCGCGGCGCTCACCTGGCCAAGGAAGATCGCCAACGGAAAGTTCCATGGACTGATGCAGACGAAGACACCGCGCCCACGATACGAAAGCTCGTTCGACTCGCCGGTCGGTCCTGGCATCGACTCGGGTTGCAGCGAGCGCCGCGCTTCGGCCGCGTAGTAGCGGCAGAAGTCGACCGATTCGCGCACCTCGGCGACCGCGTCGTCGAGCGTCTTGCCGCCTTCGGACTGCAACAGCGCAATGAGACGGCCGCGCCGCGCTTCGAGTAGGTCGCTCGCGCGTTCGAGCGCCAAGACGCGGATTTCGATCGGGGTCGCGCTCCAGCGGGCAAAGCCGGCCGCTGCCGCCGCCATGGCGGCCGCAGCGACCGCATCGTCGCCTTCGCGCACGCTGCCGATTGCCCTGCCGTCAATTGGCGACACGACCGGCCGCTCGGCGCCGGGACGCGAGATCCCGTCGATCAGCGGCGCCGCCTGCGTCGGCACCGTGGCGTCGCGAACGTCCGCGAGCAGCGAGCTGAGGCTCGCCCGGTCGCCGAATTCGACACCAGCCGAATTACGCCGGGATGGGCCATAGAGGTCGCGCGGCAAGGGAATTTTCGGATGACGTGCATGCTCGACGTCGCCGATCCAGCTTTGCGGTCTCCGGAGGATTGTGGCAATCGGCACGGCCGGGTCGGCCGCCACCGACACAAAGGATGAATTGGCGCCATTCTCCAGGAGCCGCCGCACCAGATAGGCGAGCAAGTCGCGGTGGCCGCCGACCGGCGCATAGACGCGCACCGCAGCGTTCGGCTGCTCGGCGAGCAGCAGGTCGTAGAGCACCTCGCCCATGCCGTGGAGGCGCTGGAACTCATAGCCGGCGACGCCGCCGGCAGCCTCGATCACGCACGCGACGGTGAGCGCGTTGTGGGTGGCGAATTGCGGATAAAGAATCGGCCGCGCGCTCAGCAATTTCTGCGCACAGACCGCAAAGCATAGATCGGTCATGGGTTTACGGGTGAAAACCGGATAGTCCGCAAGGCCGCGCTCCTGCGCCCGTTTGACCTCGGTGTCCCAGTAGGCCCCCTTGACCAGCCGCACCATTAGCCGGCGGCCGAACGCGCGTCCGGTCTCGGCGAGCCAGTCGATCACCGCCGGCGCGCGTTTCTGATAAGCCTGCACCGCCAGCCCGAAGCCCTCCCAGGTGTGCAGCGATGGGTCGGCCAGCACCGCCGATATTACCTCGAGCGAGAGTTCGAGCCGGTCGGCTTCCTCGGCATCGACGGTGAAGTTGAGGTCGAAGTTACGCGCGAGGCGCGCCAGCTCTAACAACCTCGGTACGAGTTCGGCGCATACTCGGTCGCGAGAAACCGCCTCGAATCGCGGATGCAGGGCGGACAGCTTGACCGAGATCCCCGGCCGGTCCGGCAGCGCACCCTCGCCCGCGCTCGCACCGATGGCGTCGATGGCGCGCGCATAGGCGTCGAAGTGGCGGCCGGCATCGGCAGCGGTGCGCGCACCTTCGCCCAGCATGTCGAAGGAGTAGCGCCGGCCCGGGTAGCGTGCGGCGCGCTGCAGCGCCTCCTCGATCGTCTGCCCCAGTACGAAGTGGGAGCCCAGGAGCCGCATCGCCTGACGGGTCGCGGCGCGTACCGCCGGCACGCCGAGCCGCTTGACCAGACTGTCGACGATGCCGTCCGGCGTCTCGCCGGGCTGGATGATGCGGGCGGTGATACCGAGCGTCCAGGCGGATGCCGATACGAGCAGCGCGTTCGACCTCACCTCCTGGGCCGACCAGTCACCCGCCGCGAGCTTGTCCTCGATCAGCCGGTCGGCGGTGGCGGAGTCGGGCACACGCAGCAAGGCTTCCGCCAGCACCATGAGCGCGAGCCCCTCCTTGGTGGACAGGGAATAGGCGTGCAGGAAATCCTCGATCCCGCCGAGACCGCCGGCCCGCGCGCGGATGCCTTCGATCAGCCGCGTTGCCGCGGCATCAATGCGTCCCTCGGCGGCGGCGGAGCGGCGCGCCTCGCCGAGCAGTTCGGCCGCAACCTGTTCGTCGGGCGGCGCATAGGGCGCGCTGAACACCGGTCCGGCCGGTGCATCCGATGCGGCGGGAGCGTGCGTATCTTGGGGCACACCGTGGGTCATGAACCGTTCACTTGGTCGTGCGTTACCGTTAGTCTTAACAGCGATGGGGGCACCGACGCCCGCAAGAAAAATGCGCCGTCCCCGATGACCGCGCCTCGCCAAATGTTCGCAATTGTGTGATGGATTGGTTCAAGCCGCGATCTCGCCTTGCTCTTTGTGCGATCATGTTCTTTTCTCTGCAATCAGCAAGAATCACGATGGGCCTGCCGGAGCCGACGTAGGCGTAAAGGGAGTACGGCGTAGCATGGGCCTCCTTCAACTGATCCGGCTCGGTCGGCCCGGCCATCTGCTCGCCTTGGCATTTGCCTTCGCGGTACCGGCCGGCGCGCAGACCCCGACCACACCAAATCCGAGCGCACCGGCCAAGGCGCAGCCTGCCGTCGCCGCTCCAGCACCCGCCCAAAACGCCCCGCCCGCCACCGGCACCCGGGTCCGATTTTCGCTCGATGGACGTCTCGAAGGACCGTCCGCGATGTTTGTCCTTCCCCAGGAGCGGGGCTACTTCAAGGCTGCCGGGCTCGATGTGACCATCGACGAGGCCGCCACGCCGCTTGAGGCGATCACGCGCGTCACGTCCGGCAACTACGACATGGCGTTCGCCGATATCAATTCGATGATCAGACATCGCGAACAGAATCCCACGGTGCCGGTGAAGGCGGTCTTCATGGTCTACAACAAGCCGCCCTATGCGATCGTGACGCGCAAGAGCCGCGGCATCACCGAACCCAAGCAGCTTGAAGGCAAGAAGCTCGGCGCTCCGCCCAACGGCACGACGGTTGGCGAATGGCCGCTATTCGCCAAGCTCAATGGCATCGATGCATCGAAGGTAAAAATCGAGACCATTGCGATTCCGGTGCGCGCACCAATGCTCGCCGCCGGCCAGCTTGACGCCGCGCTTGGCTTCTCGTTCCGGATCTACGTCGACCTCAAGGACCGCGGCGTACCGGTCGACGATATCGTGCTGTTGCCGATGCCGGACTATGGCCTCAAGCTCTACGGCAATGCCATCATCGTGAACCCCAAATTCGCCGCCGAGAAACCGGAGGCGGTCAAAGCGTTCCTGAGCGCCTACCTGAAAGGCCTGAAGGAGACGATCCGGCGGCCCGCTGATGCCGTCGACCTGATCGTCAAACGCGAGGATCCTGCAAAAAAAGAAGTCGAACTTGCGCGCCTGCGCATGGCAATCAAGGACAACATCGTCACACCGGAAGTCAAAACCGACGGCTACGGCGCGGTCGATGCGGCGCGGCTGGAGGAAGCCCTCGGGCAACTTGCCCTGACCCATACGTTCAAGGTCAAGCCAAAGCCGGCGGACGTTTTCGACTCCTCGTTTCTGCCGCCATTTGACGAGCGCAAGGTGCACTGAACGGGCGCAGATGTGTGCTGGCCCATCCGCGCGCTTCGCCATCGAAGCAGTCGATCTCTGCTCAGATTCTCATCTGGATTATAGCGGCCAATTAGTCACTTTTATCGTCAAGCGCGCGACATCGCGGCCATCCTAGAAATCATTGAAGCGGCGACCGCATGCGACGCGTGTTTCCACGCCGACACTTCGGCCGTCACCGTAGCATATCTTTAAGCACTCAAACAGAAAACGGCGTGTTTGGCGGACTCGCGGCAAAGTGGCAGCAAATGTCAAATCCACTCCACTCACGAAACACAACGCGGAGCAGGACATGATCGACACCGTTTGGAAAAGCTTCGAAGTAGGTCCTACCGGGGCGATTGGGAACCCGCAACCTACAACGTCATATGGTCAGACGGCCGCGATTACGGCCGATGGCGTAGAGTCCTGCGAAAACACAACCACGGCCTTACCGTGATTTCCGACTATAAGGCCCCGTCGGGAAAGGCATGGAAGATCGTAGGAAAAGCGTCGGAACTCGGCGAAGAAGTCTACATCATGGAAGCTGCATATTATGACACCGCAGGGCGCGTCATCGCCCGGCGGGCACATTCATGTTCAATGCACCGGGCGCAATCCATGGCGGAATCTCCTGTGACCTGACTCTCTATATTCACTGTTGCAGCGGTGAGCCGAACGAAATCGTCTCCATGGCCTTGATCGATTCGAGCCGAAGGAACGGTTGGAACATTCGCGCGCATCGAGCTGACGCGAATGTACGATGGCTCGCAAGTTCGACGCCAGTTGCAGTGTTAGATAGACTGCACGAAGCGAACTAGCCGGCCCCGGACATCCTGGCCGCAGGCGCCGGCGACATCCCGCCTTCGGTCACTTCCAGCTTGGGACGTAGCACCGTCGCAATCTCATCGGCGAGTTGTTCAAGCGCCTCCCAGTTGCCGCCCTCCCGCAAAAACACCCCGCAGTAAAGGTGTGGCAGTTCCGGCAATGGCGCGTCGCGCCAGATCGAAAGGCTCGTCCGCCCGACGCGGCTGCGCGGCAGCACCATGACTCCAAGCCCGGCATTCACCGCGGCTTCGAGACTCCCAATGCTGCGTGCGGTGTAGACGAATTCACAATCGCGTCCAACGCGATTGAGCGCTTGCTGCGCGATAAGGCGGCATGAGCAATCCTCACCGAACGAAACGATCGGAACCGGTCCGAGCGGATCGAGCCGTGTCGCGTCGCTGCGGACCCAAACCGCCTGATCGGTCCACAGATGACGCGCTTCGATCGTGGGCTCGGACTTCCCGACCGTAACCGCGAGGTCGAGATCACCCTGCTTGAGGCCCCGCACAACTTCGTCGAAGCTGCCGCCGCTGACGTTAAAGCGGATAAACGGCCAGCGCTTGCGGAAGCCGGCCAGCATCGCCGGAATGCGGGCGCCGGCGGCATCGCCCGGAATGCTGAGGCGCAAGGTCTGCAGCATCGGACCACCACTATTCAGGCTCAGAATCTGATCGTTGATCGACAGCATCCGCCGTGCGGCGTTGACGACCTCCTGCCCGCGCGGTGTCAGACACACGCCCGGGGCGCTCTTGTCGAGCAGTTCATAGCCAAGGAGAAATTGCAGCCTCTTGATCTGCGCACTCACTGCCGGCTGCGTTACGCCGAACGATTGCGCCGCCTTGGTGAAGCTCCGCAGGTCAACAACCGCCACCAAAGTTCGCATCAAGTCGGTCGGAATGTTCAACATGCCGCCTCAGCAACTCTGATTGCCAGAAGAACCTGGCCGCCCTGTCGATGATGGCCCTCGAAGAAAGCAAACAAGAGCACTCAAATTCGACTTGAGCGTATACTCACGTCTGTCCTGCAGGCGGTCAATCCGGATTTGTGCCTGTTCCGCAATAAACGTTGTCAGCAAGATCGAAATCGGCAAATATTATACTCACGGTTTGGTATACCGAAGGCGGCATTGCGGCTGCGACACGCTGGGATAAACTGCACCGTCCGGGGAGTTAGTATCTTGCGTTTGCCGAAGTCGGCCTCATGAAATTCATTCACCTCTACATTCGCGTGCTTGAACTGCTCGGGCGCGAGGCCCGGCTCGGCTGGATACTCGCGATCGCCAATTTTGCCATCGCGTCAGCGATGTTCGTGGAGCCGATACTGTTCGGCCGCATCATCGACACGCTGGCAAATTCGCAGGGCCGCGTCGCCGAGCTCAAGTGGAACGATCTGATGGTCCTGGTCGGAGCCTGGGTCGGCTTCGCTCTGTTCTCGATCGTCTGCAGCACCTGGGTCGCGCTGCACGCCGATCGCCTCGCCCACCGGCAATACCAGGTCGTGCGCACCATGTTCTTCGAGCACGTGCTGCAGCTTCCGCAGAGCTATTACACCGGCGCGCATTCGGGACGGCTCGTCAAGGTGATGATGACCGGCACGAGCACGCTGTGGGCGCTATGGCTGTCGTTTTTTCGCGAACACTTCGCGAGTCTCGTCTCGCTCATCGTGCTGCTGCCGCTGACGCTGTTCATCAACTGGCGTTACGGCTTGCTGCTGATCGGATTGTGCGGCGTGTTCACCGTGCTGATCGCCGTGGTCGTCAGCCGGAGCGAGAGCCTGCAAGGCGCGGTCGAGCAGTATTACGGCGACGTGGCCGAGCGCACGACCGACACGCTGGGCAATATCGCGCTGGTGCAGAGCTTCGCCCGCGTCGAGTCGGAAGTCGCCGGCATGAAAAAGATGGGTGACGACGTGCTCGGCGCCCAGTTACCGGTGCTCGCCTGGTGGGCGCTCGCAACCGTGATCACGCGGGCGGCGACCACGCTGACCATGCTGGCGATCCTGGTGCTCGGCGTCTATTTCTACACTCAAGGCGAGACCACGGTCGGCGAGATCGTGATGTTCATGAGCTACGCCACGCTGCTGATCGGCAAGCTCGAACAGGCGGTGCACTTTGCCAACCGGATGGTGACGGATGCGCCGCGTCTGCAGGAATTTTTCGAGGTCCTCGACACCGTTCCGACGGTGCGCGACCGTCCCGACGCTGTGGACCCGGGCCGGATGCGCGGACTGGTCGAGTTCAAGGACGTTTCATTCTCCTACGACGGCAAGCGGCCGGCGGTTGCCGATCTCAATTTCACTGCCCTGCCCGGTCAGACCGTCGCGCTGGTCGGCGCAACGGGCGCCGGCAAGTCGACCGCGCTCGCCTTGCTGCATCGCGTATTCGATCCGCAGTCCGGCGTGGTGAAGATCGACGGCATGGACATTCGCGCCATTACGCTCTCGGGGCTGCGGCGCAACATCGGTGTCGTGTTCCAGGAGGTGCTGCTGCTCAACCGCTCGCTCGCCGAGAACCTGCGGGTCGGCAAGCCGGACGCAACCGAGGAGGAGATGCGGATCGCGTGCGAGCGCGCGCAGGTCTGGGACGTCATCGAGCGCCAGCCGCAGGGATTCGACACACTGGCCGGTGAGCGCGGCCGCTTGTTCTCCGGCGGCGAGCGCCAGCGGCTGTCGATCGCCCGGGCTCTGCTGAAGGACCCGCCGATCCTGATTCTCGACGAAGCAACAAGCGCACTCGACGCAATCACCGAGGCCAAGGTCCAGGCCGCGCTCGCCGAGGTCATGAAGGGCCGCACCACCTTCGTGATCGCGCACCGGCTCGCCACCATCCGCAACGCCGGCAGCATCCTGGTGTTCGAGAATGCCCGGATCATCGAGAGCGGTACGTTCGACGAACTGGTGCAGCTCGGCGGTCACTTCGCCGAGCTTGCCCGGACGCAGTTCCTGCTGGAGACGAAGCACGCCCGGCCGGAGGCTGAGGCTCCTCCGCTCGTGGAGAGCTGACGCTCTTTGCGACTTGAGCGCATGCTTGTTCGTCACGGCCGGGCGCGTCCCGGCCATCTACGACTTGGTTCGCGACGGGCAACGAAAGACGTGGATGCCCGGCGCGAGGCCGGGCATGACGGCGGAGGTCATAGCAGATGGCCATCGAAAGATAATCGTATGCAAAGACCGCGCTACCTGATCCGTTCCAGGATGCTCACGTAGTTGGCAACCGCGGTGCCGCCCATATTGAAGATGCCGCCGAGGCGGGCATCCTTCACCTGCATGTCGCCGGCCGCGCCGGTGAGCTGCATCGCGGTGATCGCGTGCATCGACACGCCGGTCGCGCCGATCGGATGGCCCTTGGACTTGAGCCCGCCCGATGGATTGACCGGCAAGCGGCCGGTCTTTTCGGTCCAGCCTTCCGCGACCACGCGCGCGCCCTGCCCTTCGGGCACGAGCCCCATCGCCTCGTACTCGATGAGTTCGGCAATCGTGAAACAATCATGCGTCTCGACGAACGAAAGATCCGGTAGCGCGACACCGGCGCTCGCGAGCGCGCGCTGCCAGGCCTGCGTGCAGCCCTCGAACTTCAAGATGTCGCGCTTCGACATCGGCAGGAAGTCCTGCACGTGCTCGGCCGCGCGGAATGCCACCGCCTTGCCGAGCTTGAGTGCCGTGCCGACGTCCGCCAGCACGACCGCGGCGGCGCCGTCGGAGACCAGCGAGCAGTCGGTACGCTTGAGCGGCCCCGCCACGCGCGGATTCTTCTCGCTCTCGGTGCGGCAGAACTCGTAGCCCAAGTCTTTGCGAATTTGCGCGTAAGGATTGCCGACGCCGTTTTTGTGATTCTTGGCGGCGATGCGCGCCAGCGCATCCGACTGGTCGCCCCAGCGCTGGAAATAAAGTCCCGCGATCTTGCCGAAGATGCCCGCAAAGCCGCCTTCGATGTCGGCCTCTTCACGCACATAGGAGGCCTTGAGCAGATTTTTGCCGATCTCGGCCGCCGGTGTCGTGGTCATCTGCTCGGCGCCGACGACGAGCACGATGCGTGCGGATTTTGCTTCGATCGCCTTGATGCCCTGATGCACCGCGGCCGATCCGGTGGCGCAGGCGTTCTCGACCCGCATGGCGCGTTTGAAGCGCAGCTCCGGCGAAGCCTGCAGCACAAGCGACGCCGTAAAGTCCTGCGCCGAGAAGCCGGCGTTGAAATGGCCCAGCAGAATCTCGTCGACGTCCCCTGGCGCGATGCCGGCGTCGGCCAGCGCATCGATCGCGACCCGCACGATCAGGCTCTCGACGGTTTCGCCTTCGAGCCGGCCAAATGCGGTATGGGCCCATCCGACGATGCAAGCAGTCATGGCTGTTTTCCTGCGATGAACACGATTCAAGCCGGTTGTGCCGGAATCGCGACAGATTAGGTTCCTAACCTGCCGAATTTTGGACGCTTTCCTTTAGCATGAATGGCAGGTGAACGGCAGGGGCGCATGGAAGCCGGGGGCGCCGTGCTTTGCCTTTCAGTTGCCCCGGGCCTGCACCAACACGCCGGACAGACTTAACACCGTCTGTTGTCATGAGTTTCCCAGGCGCACTCTGCAAAGCGGACCGCGACTCTTGTCACATGCTTGTCGATCCAGCGTCTCGCGAATCCTGATATGTGCGGCCGTCGCTATGGCGGCAAGCGCGCTCGCGGCAACGCGCGCATCGTCGGAAGCGTTGCTGGTCATCGATGCGGAATCCGGCAAGGTCATCCATGCCGAGAACGCCGGACATCAGTGGTATCCGGCGTCTGTCACCAAGCTGATGACGACCTACGTGACGCTGCGCGCGGTCAAGGAAGGCCGAATCACGTTCGACACCGCGGTCAAGGTCTCGCAGAACGCTGCGGCCCAGCAGCCGGTCAAGATGGGATTTCCGGTCGGCACTCAGGTCACGATCGAAAACGCACTGAAGATGATGCTGGTGCGCTCGTCGAATGACATGGCGGTGGTGCTCGCGGAAGGCGTCGCCGGCTCGATCGAAAATTTTTCCGAACAGATGAACGCCAATGCGCGCCGCCTCGGCATGATCCAGTCGAGCTTCGTCAACCCGAACGGCCTGCCGGCTGACGACCAGATCACCTCGGCGCGTGATCTCGCGATCCTCGCCCGCGCGCTCATTCACGAGTTCCCCGAATACGATTATTTCTGGCACATCCCCGCGATCAAAATGGGGAAGTCGGTGCTGCGGAACTATAACTCGCTGATCGGCCGCTATCCGGGCGCCGACGGCATGAAGACCGGCTTTATCTGCGCCTCGGGCTTCAATCTCGTGGCGTCCGCGACACGCGACGGCAAACGGATGATCGCCGTCGTGCTGGGAGCATCGTCCTCGCAGGCGCGCGTCATGAAGGCCGCGCAACTGCTGGAGCGCGGCTTCAACAGCCGCAACAACGCGCTCGGCTGGCTGATGCCGTCGCTCGGTACCGTCGATTCGCTACAGCCGATCAACGAGCCGCCGCCCAATCTGCGCGACGAGATGTGCGGCAGCCACCGCAAGCGTCAGGCGACGGAGGACGAGGACGAAGCGCTCGGCGTCAATCAGAGTCCCGATTCGCCTTACGGCATCTTCCTCTCCAGCCTTCGCGCCAAGACCAAGGGCGCCTCGCTGCTGCAGGAGGGGGGGATGGTCCAGCCGGTCGTGGTCTATACCGGCCCTGCGCGCAAGCCCGGCGATCCGATCCCCACGACGGCCGACGTGAAGCCGAAGAAGACAAGCAAGTCGGCCAAAACGAAATCGAAATCGGGGAGCAAGGCGGCGGCCAAGTCCACATCCGAGAAGGACAAGGACGGCGCGTCGAAAGCGACTGCGCATTCCGATGGTGCTCCGGCAGCACGAACGAAGACCAAGAAGCCTGCGCCGAAGACCTCCGACGCCACCTCGAAGAGCAGTCAGCAGACCTCGCAGACACGATGATGGGCGCCGCCACGCGCGCTTCCGGGCCGGCCGAACCGCTTCCCCTCACGGTCCTGACCGGCTTCCTCGGCGCCGGCAAAACCTCGCTGCTCAACCGCCTGATCGGTGACCCGGCCCTGGCCGAGACCGCCGTCATCATCAATGAATTCGGCGAAGTCGGCCTCGACCACCTGCTGGTTCGGGAGATTCGCGACGGTGTCGTCCTGCTTCAGAGCGGTTGTCTGTGTTGTACGCTTCGTGGCGACCTGGTCGACGCGCTGGAGCAACTTCTGCGCGACCTCGACAACGGCCGCGCCAGCTTCCGCCGCGTGATGCTGGAGACGACCGGGCTCGCCGACCCGGCGCCGGTGCTGCAGACCGCGATGGCGCATCCCTACCTGGCGATGCGCTACCGGCTCGACGGCGTCATCACGGTGGTCGACGCCGTCAACGGCGCGGCGACGCTCGACGAGCACCTGGAGGCGGTCAAGCAGGTTGCCGTCGCCGACCGGATCGTCCTGACCAAGACTGACCTGCTCGACACGCCCGAGCGCCGCGATGCGTATCAAGTCCTGCTGACGCGTCTGCATGCGCTCAATCCGGCGGCGCCGATCCTCGATGCGGCGAAGAACGAAGCAACGCCGCAGGCGCTGCTCGGCTGCGGCCTCTACGACCCCGATCGCAAAATCCCCGACGTCAACCGCTGGCTGGCGGCGGAAGCCTATGAGCGGCATACGGGTCACGACCACGGCCATCACCACCACGACGTCAACCGTCACGATGCGCGCATCCGCGCGTTCTCGCTGATCAGCCGACAACGCCATTCCGGCTTCGGTGTTCGAGATGTTCCTCGATCTCTTGCGTTCGCTGCACGGGCCGAACCTGTTGCGCCTCAAGGGCATCGTGAAGCTCGCCGAAGACCCGCAGAGCCCGCTGGTGATCCACGGCGTCCAGCACGTTCTTCACCCGCCGGTGCGGCTGCCCCATTGGCCCGACCAGGACACGCGCACGCGCCTCGTGCTGATCACCCGCGATCTCGATCCGCAGACGGTGCGGGCACTGTTCGACGCCTTTCAGGGCGCCGCCAGGACCGACCAGCCGGACCGCACGGCGCTGGTCGACAACCCGCTCGTGCCATTTGGCGGGCTTGATCGCTGAGGTGCCTTCAAGAGCGCCGCGCCCGACGCATGACGGCGAGGCATTAAAGTCTGAGTTTGGAATAGCCCTTGAGCCGCAAGGAATGGCCCTAGCCAGCATCTCGCCGCGGGGATATCGTGACCATCGTCGCATAAGCGAACGTGGGGCGCCTACATCATGAACTTCGTCGAGGCCGTCAAATCGGGCTTCCGCAATTACGTGAACTTCTCCGGCCGGGCGGTCCGCTCGGAATATTGGTACTGGACCCTCTTCGCCACGGTCGTGGCCGTCGTGTTTGGCACCATCGATCAACTGCTTTATCCGGGCGATGAGATGGGCGCATTCAGCGTCGTGGACATCATCGTCTCGTTGGCTTTGCTTTTGCCAGGTATCGCGGTCTCGGTCCGTCGACTACACGACATCGACCGGACCGGCTGGTGGCTCTTGCTCGGCCTTACCATTATCGGGGGGCTTGTCCTGCTCTATTGGGCATGCGTGCGGGGAACGGCCGGCCCAAACCGGTTCGGGCCAGAGCGTGCGCCAGGCATCGGAGGGGGCCACTAACCTCCGGCGCAGTAGGTACAGCCTGCTTCCTGCGCGCGGTTGACCCCCCACACGCCCGACGGGAGGATGGTGATTCCCGGGATGACATTCGCGGCCCATTCCTTTGCCGCCTCGGCCGCGCTCACGCCCGCATTGTGCGCAAGCATCTTGCTCTGGAACATCAGGGCGACATTGCAGCCGCCAATCACCACGCCATCGGCCAGCAGACGATCGACCGCCATGTCGTCCACAGGCAGCGCGCCGGACTTCGGGCGCAGGTAGGGATTGCGCAACGCCGGCGCCTTGGTCTGCGGATCGAGAACCTTGAACGCTTCACCGATCTTGTACCTGCGCCAGATGTCATCGTTGAGCGCGAGCGGGAATGCGACATGGCGCAGGACAAGCACCGACGTTGCAGCCTTGTCGGATGCGCCAATCTGCATCGTTCGTCGCCAGAAACGTATAGGCGAATCCGAGCGGCGCACCGTCGTTGATCGCGTAGGCGTCCACGAGTTGACGATGACGCCCCTTCAGCATGCCCGGCCAATCCGGTTGGCCGGACTGTGCAACAGGCTGGGCCTGCACCGGGCCCGTCACCATCGCGGCGAGCCCGAGCGATAGCCCGCCTGCCACGCGGCGGATGAATGTGCGGCGTGGCGTTTTGCCAATCGCGTCGTGGCTGATCTCGTTCATCCGGATGCTCCAGTGTGGCTACTAAACATGGTGGAGTCGCGCGCGCTTCACGCCAATAAGCGGCAAATAAGCAGAGTTCGCCCCAGGTCCAAGCCCCATGAGTTTATGCATTAAAGGGAGGCGGTAGAATGGGCGCTTACTCCATCACCTCACTTGCGCGAGCAAGCAACTGCGGTGGCACGGTCAGGCCAAGCGCTTTGGCGGTCTTGAGATTAATAACCAATTCATATTTCGTCGACGCCTGCACCGGCAACTCATCTGTTTTTGCGCCCCGCAGGATGCGATCAACGTAGCCTGCTGCAAGCTGGTACTGTTCGATGAGATCGGCTCCATAAGACATCAACCCGCCGTCTTCCACGAACAGCTTTCTTGGATAGACGGCGGGTAGTTTGTGCTGGGCCGCAAGTGCGATGATTTGCTTGCGATGAACGGTCGCCAGCGTGCTCACCGTCACGACGAGACCGCTGTTCGGGAAACGCGCGAAAGCCCCAAAAGCGCGCACAATCTCAGACTCGCGACCTAAGTCCGCCTGGATGACTTGCATCTTGAGCGACGGCGCCACAGCTTGGATGGCATCCCACTGTTCACCGCCGGCATTCTTGGAGGGATCCCGAAGAACCCCCACTCGCGTCACGTTAGGCGCAACGTCTTTGAGCAATTCAAGCCACTTACCCGCGATTTCATTTTGAAAATTGGTGAAGCCGGTGGCATTGCCGCCAGGCCGGATTTGCCCGTCGACAAAACCTGCGTTGACCTGGTCGGTCACATTGACGAACACGATTGGCACGGTTCGAGTTGCCCGCAACATCGCGTCCAAGGTTCGGGTACCGTTAGTCAAGATGACGTCCGGCGCGAGCGCGGCCAATGAAGGTGCGAGGGTTGCCAATTCCGTTTCGTATCCTTTGACGTCGTCGGGATTTCCCACGGCTGAGAGAGACTCGATCTTGAGGTTGCGACCTTCGGTCCAACCCAATTTTGCCAGCCCCTGAACGAACGCGTCCAAGCTGGCTTGAGATTCCGACGAGTTTGAAATTGCGCTGCCGATCAGCATGCCGACACGTCGCACGCGCTCGGCCTGTTGCGCGCGCGCGGTCAGCGGCCACGCGACCGCCAGTCCAGCAATTCCGGTAACGAAATCTCGCCGTCGCATAGTCGCATCAAGGCTCGCGAGTGTGTCGAAATTGGCTCTAGTTGACATCAAGCCAGGAAACAAAAGCCAGCGAAATGGACCAATCGTCATTTTGCAGCGGCACTTCCCGTTTGCGGCTCGCGCGATCTGCAAGCCGGTGCTAGCGTCCCGCCCACAAACGAAATGACATCATGGGGAGAACGCATGACACGCATCGCCATCCTGGACCGCGCCGACATGAATGCCGAACAGGCGCGCGTCTACGACGCCGCCAAGCAATCGAGCGGCATCGTCGGCGGGCCGTACACCGCCTACATCCGGCTGCCGAAACTGTTCGAGGCCAGCCAGAACATGCGGGCCTGCCTGGCGTCCGGTCCGTTGTCGCGCCGGGAGCAGCAAATCGTAAATCTCACCGTCGCCCGGCATTGGAATGCCCGGTATCCCTGGTTCGCGCAGGTGCGCGGCTCACTCGCCGTCGGCATCGATCAGGCGGTGATCGACGCGATCAATGGACACGGTACGCCGGACCTGCCCGATGCGCGTGAGCGCACCTGCTTCGCCGTCGCGCGCGACCTTCTTGCCAACAAGGGCATCAGCGATGAAGCCTACGCCGCCGCGGAAAAGACCATGGGCGTGGAGGCGTTGGTGGCGCTGGTAGCCTCCATCGGCAGCTTCTCGATGACCTGCATGACGGCAAACACCTTCGGGGTCGAGCCGCCATCGGCCAACCCGACCCCGCTCAAGGAATAGCGCCGGAGCGGTCTGCGCCTCACAGCGTTTCGGCGAAGAAGTCCCGCATCAGCATGTAGGACGTGCGGCAGAGCTTTTCGTCGTACTGCGTCGCCGCGGGATTGTTGGCGGTCGGGTCACAGAACGAATGCACGCCGCGGCCGAACGTCACGACGTGCCAGTCGACTTTGGCCTTGGTGAGTTCCTCCTCCAGCGCGTCCATCATCGGCTTCGGCGTGACCGGATCGGCACGGCCGTGGATCGCCAGCACCCTGCCCTTGATGTTGCAGGGCGTGCCTGAAACGACGGGGTTGGGATTGGTGACGTGGAACACCACGACGGCCTTGAAGTCGGCGCCGGCGCGCGCCTGCTCGAGCACGAAGCCGCCACCCGCACAATGCCCGATTCCGGCTTTCTTTGCGGTATCGGCGATGCCGAGCTTGTCCGCCTCGGCGAGCAGCGCGTCGTAGGCCTTGCCGCCGCAAGCGATCGTGAAGGCGAGGTCGTTGTGCACGGCCTTCATGCCGACCGCCAGTTCCTCCCGCGTCTTGGGCTTGTCGCCGTAGCCCTTGCCGTACATATCGGCCATCAGCACGACCTGATCCTTGCCGGCAATGGTGCGCGCCATTGCGATCGTGTCGGCGCAGACGCCCTTCCAGTCGGACTGCATGAAAACAACCGGGCGCTTCGCCTTGACGCTGTCGTCATAGACAATCACGCCCTCGAACTGCCGGCCGTTGACCTCGTACGGCACCTTCTTTTCCGCCATCGCGCGTTCTCCTGGTTCCTGGCCGGTGATCCTATAGAGCCTTCTGAACGCCACGGGAACCTGCCGGCATGGCCGTCAACCCAACACGAGCGTGCCGCTCACGCGAGCGTGCCCCTCGTCGCGTTCGCCGAAATGCCCATGCGCCGAATGCAACTCTGACCTGGGGAGCCGGCGGGTTGTTCAATTCATAAGCAAGCTTATCATATTGGTTGCTTATGAGAGGAATCACGGTCTTGGACAGTCGAAAACGAGACTTTGCCTTTGTCATCAACGATGTAGCGAGGCTACTGCGGACCTATGCGGACCAGAAGGCCGCCCGCCTGGGGATGACACGGGCGCAATGGGCCGTTCTCGTCCGGCTCGACCGCTTCGAGGGACTGAAGCAGTCGGAACTGGCCGATATCCTCGATCTGCAGCCGATTACGCTCACGCGGCTGCTCGACCGGCTTTGCGACAACGGCCTGATTGAGCGGCGCTCCGACCCGAGCGACCGGCGCGTCAAACGGCTCTTTCTGACGCCGCAGGCGCGACCTTTGCTGGAGCGACTGGCCGACCTCGGCGACGAACTGATGGGCGTGGCCCTTGCGGACATCGACCCGGCCACCGTTGTGCTGGTGCTCGCCAACCTGACCACCATCAAGGACAACCTGCGCCGCGCCATCGTTAGACGGCCGGCGCCGACGCTCGATGCGCGCTATGCCTGAGACGATCGTCAAGCTTCGTCCCGACGCGGACCAAGAGACGGCGACCCAACCGCCGAAGGTCACGTTGCGCGACTGGCTGCGGGCGCACCTGCGGCTGATCCTCCTGGTCATCCTGCCGCTGATGGCGGCGACCGCCGGACTGGTCTTCTATCTCTCCGGCGGACGCTACGTCTCTACCGACAATGCCTATGTGGGCGCGCAGAAGGTCCTGATCACGCCCGACATCTCGGGCAAGATCAGTCACGTCTCGGTGCGCGAGGGTCAGCACGTTACCGCAGGAGATCAGCTCTTCGAGATCGACCCGACACCCTTTCGTCTGGCGGTGACACAGGCGCAGAGCAAACTTGACAGCGTCCGCACCGACTTCGCCAATCTCAAGAGCAATCTGCAATCATTCGATCAGCTCGTCGAATTGTCGCAGAAAAATATTGAGTTGAAACAGCACGATGTCGACCGCAAGAAAACGCTGATCGCCAGCCATGTCACATCGCAAGTCGATCTCGACAACGCGACCGTCGGGCTGGTGACCGCGAAGCTGCAAGGCCAACTGGCGGTGCAACAGCGCGCCAGCGTGCTCAATCAGCTTCTCGGCAAGCCCGATCTGCCGATCGAGCAGTTTCCGCCCTATCAACAGGCCGAGGCCGCGCTCGAACAAGCGCAGCGCGACCTTGACCACACCTCATTGAAAGCGCCGATCAACGGAACGGCCACGCAGGTCGACAACATCCAGCTTGGCCGCTTCGTGACCGCCGGAACGCCGGTGCTCAGTGTGATCAACGACAGCACACCCTGGGTCGACGCCAACCCGAAAGAGACCGACCTCACCTATCTGCGCGTCGGGCAGAAGGTCACGGTCGACGTCGACGCCTTCCCGGACCGCACCTTTCATGGCACCGTCGCCTCGGTCTTTCCGGCAACCGGCGCGCAATTCGCGATCCTTCCGCCGCAGAATGCCAGCGGCAACTGGGTCAAAGTCGTCCAGCGGGTGCCCGTCCGTATTGCCTTCGACCAGGGCCAGAACCTGCGGCTGCTCCGCGCCGGCATGAGCGTGACAGTGGATATCGACACCGGCCATCGGCGTTCCCTGGCGGCGCTCCTCGGCGTTGGGTCGAGTGCCGCGCGGGAGGGTGCGCCGGAGCAACCAAAATGACCGCCGCCACCGCGGCGTCGGGCGTCAACATGCAGCGCACGCTGGTGACCGTCTGCGCGATGAGCGCGACCATCATGCAGGCGCTCGACACCACCATCGCGAATGTCGCGCTGCCCTATATGCAGGGCAGCCTCTCGGCCTCGCAGGATCAGATCAACTGGGTGCTGACATCATACATTGTCGCGTCCGCCATCATGACGGCGCCGATCGGATGGATGGCCGACCGGTTCGGGCGCAAGAAGCTGTTCGTCGTCTGCGCCGCCGGCTTCACGTTTGCCTCGGTGCTGTGCGGACTCGCCCAGAACATCGAACAGATGGTGACGTTCCGCCTGCTGCAGGGCGCGTTCGGCGCCGCGCTGGTGCCGCTCTCGCAGTCGGTGCTGCTCGATTCATATTCCGCCGAGGAGCGTGGATCCGCGATGGCGATCTGGGGGATCGGCGTCATGCTGGGCCCGATCATGGGACCGACGCTCGGCGCATGGCTGACGGACAATTATAGCTGGCACTGGGTCTTCTTCATCAATCTTCCGATCGGCGTGATCACGGTGATCGGATTGATGCTTTTCATGGACGAAACCAAGCCGAAGGGACAGATGCGTTTCGACTGGTTTGGCTTCCTGGCGCTCGCTGTCGGCATCGGATCGCTGCAACTCATGCTCGACCGGGGCGAGGAGGTGGGCTGGTTTGACTCCAACGAAATCATCCTGGAGGCAATCGTCTCGGCGGTCGGCTTCTATTACTTCTTTGCGCATTCGCTGACGACGGCGACGCCGTTCGTGCGCTTCGAGCTGTTCAAGGACCGCAATTTCGTCGGCGGCTGCATTTTCATGGCCGCAATCGGGGTCGTGCTGTTCGGCACCATGGCGCTTGGTGACGCCGTTTCTGCAAAACGTGATCGGGTATCCCATTCTCTCCGCGGGTCTGCTGCTGGCCGGGCGCGGCATCGGCACCCTGGTCGCGATGATCATCGTCGGCCGGCTGATGAAGATCGTCGAAGCGCGCTGGCTCGTTCTCGCGGGACTCGGGCTCGCCGCATTGACGCTCGACCAGATGGTCGGGTTCACCAACAATACCTCGTCCTCGACGATCCTGACCGTGAGCGTCGTTCAGGGCTTCGGGCTCGGCCTGGTATTCGTTCCGCTGAGCACCGTGGCGTTTGCCACCCTGCCCGGCCATTTGCGCACCGAGGGCACCGCCATTCTGACCTTGGTGCGCAATATTGGCAGTTCGATCGGCATCTCGATCATGATTGCGCAGCTCACTGAGACCACCACCGAAATGCATGCGCACCTCGTCGAGTATATCACGCCGTTCAACAATGCCCTGACGATGCCGGATGTCCGCTCGATCCTGAGCCTGACCACCGACACCGGCCGCGCCTTGATCGAGATGCTCATCAACCAGCAGGCGGTCATCATCGCCTATGCCAACGACTTCAAAGTTCTGATGCTGCTGACGATCGCCGTCATCCCGTTCGTATTCGTCATCGGCACCGCCCGGGCGCCCGGCAGCCCGGCCGAAGCGCCTCACACCGCGTTCGATTAGGCGCGCTCACGCCCAGACCGCCCAGCGCCGGGCCATCCGCCACCTTGCCTCCTCCCGCGCGGTGCCCGATGCTCCGTCGCGCAGAGGCGGCGCGTCGCCCCTCAGTCCGGGCGGGAGTTGTCATGGGATTGATCGAGCGTCTGACCGCCGACGCGGCCTCTCTCCGGGGGGCGTTGCGTACCTTGCGGATGACGACGCCGATCGCGAAGCATCCGACCCGCATCTTTCCCCAAGTCATCGTCGAACTCGCCGACAAGTTCGGCGATGCGCCGGCGCTGCTCTCCGACCGCGAGAGCTTCAGCTACCGCGAACTCGCCGCGCGCTCCAACCGCTACGCCCGCTGGGCGCTGGCGCAAGGCATCCGCAAGGGCGACACCATCTGCCTGATGATGCCGAACCGGCCGGAATTCCTGGCGCTCTGGCTCGGCGTCACCCACATCGGCGGCGTGGTGGCGCTGCTCAACACCAACCTGACCGGGATGGCGCTCGCGCACTGCATCAACGTCGTCAAGCCGCTGCACATCGTGGTCGCCACCGAACTGTTCGACGCACTGGAGACCGCGCGCCCGCATCTCACCGCGGATGCCAAGGTCTGGCTGCACGGCCAGACCGGTGCGAACTATGCGCGGATCGACCAGGAGGTCGACGCGCTGCCCGGCGACAACCTGACGGAATCGGAGCGCTGCAAGCTGACGATCGAGGACCGCGCGCTCTTCATCTATACGTCGGGTACGACCGGCCTGCCCAAGGCCGCCAACGTCAACCACTACCGGCTGATGCTGGCGAGCCACGCCTTCGCGGGCGTCATGGACACGCAGGCATCCGACCGCATGTACGACTGCCTGCCGATGTACCACACCGCCGGTGGCGTGGTGGCGACCGGGTCCGTGCTGGTCCGGGGCGGCGCCGTCGTGCTGCGCGAGCGATTTTCGGTGCGCGATTTCTGGGAGGACGTCGTGCGCTGGGACTGCACGCTGTTCCAGTATATCGGCGAACTCTGCCGCTATCTCGTCAATGCGCGGCCCAGTCCGAAGGAACGCATGCACCGGTTGCGGCTCGCCTGCGGCAACGGCTTGCGTCCCGAAATCTGGCCGGAGTTCAAGCGCCGGTTCCAGATTCCGAAAATTATCGAGTTCTACGCGGCGACCGAGGGCAACGTCTCGCTGTTCAATTTCGAGGACAAGGAAGGCGCGGTCGGCCGCCTGCCATGGTGGATCGCGCTGCGCTTTCCGACCAGGATCGTGCGGTTCGATGTGGAGCGCCAGGAGCCGGTGCGCAACGATCTCGGCTTCTGCATCGAATGCGGCCCGGATGAATCCGGCGAGGTCATCGGCAAGATCCTGAAGGATGCCTCGAAGCCGGGGCAACGGTTCGAAGGCTATGCGGCCGAAAGCGAAACCGACAAGAAGATCCTGCGCGACGTGTTCGAGAAAGGCGACATCTGGTTCCGCACCGGCGACCTGATGCGCAAGGATGCCAACGGCTACTTCTACTTCATCGACCGTATCGGCGACACCTTCCGCTGGAAGGGCGAGAATGTTTCGACCACCGAGGTCGAGGAGGCGCTGGGCCAGTTCGACGGCATCCTGGAGGCGAATGTCTACGGCGTGCAGTTTCCCGGCCACGACGGCCGCGCCGGCATGGCCGCGGTGGTTGCCAAGCCCAACCTCAACCTCACGGCGCTCCACGACTATCTGGCAGAACATCTGCCGGACTATGCGCGGCCGGTCTTCCTGCGCATCCGCGAGGAAATCGACGTCACCGCCACCTTCAAGCAGAAGAAGATCGATCTGGTGCAGCAGGGGTTCGATCCCAGCGTCGTCCAGGACCCGATCTATTTCAACGACCCCCGCCACAAGGCATTCGTCCGCCTGGATGCGCAGCTCTATGCCTGGATTCTCGCCGGGCAGGTGCGGCTATGACCGGCGGCTGGCGGAGCTGGCCGTGAACGCAAGCCCAAATGAGATTACGCCGGATGACGTCCTCGCGTTCTGGCGCAGCGCCGGGCCGGAGAAATGGTTCAAGAAGGATGCGGCCTTCGACGCCGAGATCGCCGGGCGCTTTCTCGAGACCTACGAGGCCGCAGCCGACGGCCGGCTGTCCGGCTGGGAGGCGACACCGGAGGGCGCGCTCGCGCTGGTGATCATGCTCGATCAGTTTCCGCGCAACATGTTCCGCGGCAAGGCGCGCATCTATGCGGCCGATCCGCTCGCCCGCGCGGTCGCCGCGCGCGCCGTCGCGCGCGGCTTCGATCAGCAAATGAACACCGATGACCGCAAGTTCATCTACATGCCGTTCATGCATTCCGAGAACCTGGCGGACCAGGAGCGTTGCCTCGGGTGGTCGCACCAGTTCGAATGGGACGAGTTCGGCCGCTATGCCGAGGAGCACACCGACATCATCCGCCGCTTCGGCCGTTTCCCGCATCGCAACGCGATGCTGGGCCGCGCGATCACGCCCGAGGAACAGGAATTCCTCGACGCCGGTGGATTTGCCGGCTGACGGATACTCACCGCCACGCGATAGCGCCGGAGAGCCTTTTCGCTTTTCGGCGGTGTTGCGCTATCATCGTGACAACTCATCCTAGAAACAAACCGCACTGGCTGCGCGAGGAGGAAACATGCCGAGGATAGTCTTGATCGCGGCTGCGGTATTCTGGTCAACGGCCGCGCTCGCCCAGGTGCCGCCGGGCTATCCCGCCGATTACGCCGCCGTCATCGAGGCCGCCAAGAAGGAAGGCAGGATCGTGGTCTATTCCACGACCGACGCGGCGGCGGCGAACCCACTGCTCAAGGACTTCGCGACGCTCTATCCGGGCGTCAAGGTCGACTATACCGACATGAACTCGACCGAGCTCTACAGCCGCTTCATCGCCGAGGTGGCTTCCGGCTCCGGCACCGCCGACGTGCTGTGGTCGTCCGCCATGGACCTGCAAGTCAAGCTCGCGGCCGACGGCAACGCCGCGACCTACGCGTCGCCCGAAGTCCCCTCGCTGCCGAAATGGGCGGTCTGGCGCAATCAGGCCTACGGCACGACCTACGAGCCGATCACCTTCGTCTACAACAAGCGCCTGGTGCCGGCGGCCGACGTGCCGCAGGATCATCCCGCGCTGCTCAACCTGCTCAATACCAAGGGCGCGGCCTTCAAGAACAAGATCACCGCCTACGATCCGGAAAAGTCCGGCGTCGGCTATCTGTTCGTCAACGAGGACGTGAAGAATTACCCGCAGGCCTGGGAGCTGTTCCGGGCGATGGGCAAGACCGGCATCAAGCTCTACACCTCGGCCGGCGCCATGATCGAGCGCGTCACCTCGGGCGAGCACACCATCGCGTACGGGATTTTCGGCTCCTACGCGCTCGCCCGCTCGAAGAAGGTGCCGAACCTCGGCGTCATCACTGCCGAAGGACTACACGCTCGTCACCTCGCGAGTGGCCTTCATCTCCGCCAAGGCCAAGAACCCCAACGCCGCCAAGCTGTTCCTCGATTATCTCGTATCGAAGCGCGGGCAGAACATCATCGCCAACAAGGCGGACCTCTATTCGCTGCGCGACGATGTCACCGGCGAGGCGACCGCCAAGGGCGTCAGCGCGTTGATCGGCGACAAGGCGCGGCCGGTTCCGATCAGCGAGGCGCTGCTCGCCAATCTGGACCAGGCCAAGCGGCTGGCGTTCCTCAAGCAGTGGCAAGCCGCCATGAAGGGGCAGTAGGTAACTGTCCAATCGATGGGCGGAGCTGCCCGCTAATGATCTTGTCGGATCAGCATTGCGGTACCGGCGGACGGGCCACAGCGTCCGCTCTCCCGCTTGCGAGGGAGGGACATGGAGGGGGCATGCACGAGATCGCGCCGGCACCCCTTCGAGCCCTCCGCCGCAAGCGGGACAGGGAGCGCATCGAAGTTGCCGGCCATCTGAGTTCGTTTCGTCGATGCGCGACTGCAGGTCTGCCGTGACCATCCCCTTCAACCTCTACCGTTACGTCGTTATCGGCCTCACCGCCCTGGCGGTGCTGGCACCGTTGTCGCTGGTTTTCTACCAGAGCTTCCTCACCGGGCCGTTCTTCCAGCCGACCGCGCAGTTGAGCTTTGGCGCCTATTCGTTCGTGTTCGGCGATCCGGAGTTCTGGTCGGCGTTCGGAAATTCGCTGCTGCTGGCATCCGGCATGACGATGATCGCGGTGCCTCTGGGCGCCGGCCTCGCCTTCCTGATCGCGCGCACCGACGTGCCGGGCCGCGACTGGCTCGAACCGGTGATCCTGATTCCGATTTTCGTCTCGGCGGTCGTGGTGGCCTTCGGCTACGTAGTGGCGCTCGGCCCAGTCGGCATCTTTTCCACATTCGCACAGGGCCTGCTCGGTTTCGTGCCGTGGAACCTCTATTCGTTGCCATCGCTGATCGCGATCGCCGGGTTCACCCATGTGCCGCACGTCTATCTCTATACGGCCGCCGCGTTGCGCGGGCTCGGCAGCGACGTCGAAGAGGCGGCGCGCACGATGGGCGCCCACCCGCTGCGGGTCGCGGTCGACGTCAGCCTGCCGATGGTGCTTCCCGCCATCATGTTCGCGGGCGTGCTGGTGTTCTTCCTCGGCTTCGAGCTGTTCGGCCTGCCGCTGGTGCTGGGCGATCCGCAGAACGTGCTGGTGCTGGCGACCTATCTCTACAAGCTCACCAACAAGCTCGGCGTGCCGTCCTACCAGCTCATGGCGGTCGTGGTCGTGACCATCGTGGCGATCACGGCGCCGCTGGTGTTCATGCAGCGGCAGTTGCTGCAACAGTCGCAGCGCTACGTTTCGGTACGCGGCAAGGGATTGCGTGCGGCGCCACTCAGGCTCGGGGTCTGGCGCTGGCCGGCCTTCATCGTGATCGCGCTGTGGTTCACCGTCACGGTCATCGTGCCGCTGTTCGGCATCACGCTGCGCTCGTTCGTCGAGACCTGGGGCGAAGGCGTTGTGCTGTCGGAAGTCCTCACGCTCGATCACTACCGCGACCTGCTGGAATACCCGAACGTCATCCGCGCCATGATCAATACGTTGGGCATCGGGGTGATCGGCGGCGCCATCGCGGTCGTTTGCTATACGGCGATCGCGCTCGCGATCCATCGCTGGAATTCGCACTGGACGCGCGTCACCGACTACCTGGTGATGCTGCCGCGCGCCATGCCGGGCCTGGTCGCCGGCCTGGCGATGCTGTGGGTCTTTCTGTTCTTCAAGCCGCTCACCCCGCTGCGGGAGACGCTGGTCTCGGTCTGGCTCGCCTACACGATCGTCTGGCTCGCCTACGGCATGCGGCTCGTGTCCGGGACACTGCTGCAGGTCGGCCCGGAACTCGAAGAGGCCGCGCGCACCATCGGCGCCAGCGAGATGCGGGTGAAATTCGACGTGACCGTGCCGCTCATCCGCTACGGCATGCTGGCGAGTTGGCTGCTCGTGTTCCTGATCTTCGTGCGCGAGTATTCGACCGGCATCTATCTGCTCGGCCCCGGCACCGAGGTGATCGGCTCGCTGCTGGTGTCGCTGTGGGGCACCGGCGCAATCGATCTGGTGTCCGCGCTGTCGGTCGTCAATGTGGCCATGATCGCCATCGGCCTCGCGATCGCCGTCCGTCTCGGAGTGCGTCTCCATGGCTGACCTCACAGTCGACGATCTCGCGCTGCGTTACGGCGAGACTGAAATCCTCCGGGGCGTCTCCGTCAGGGTGCCGCCCGGCAAAGTGGTAGCATTGCTGGGACCGTCGGGCAGCGGCAAGACCACGCTGCTGCGCGCTGTGGCGGGGCTCGAGACGCCCTATCGCGGCGCCATCGCGCTCGGCGACAAGACGTTCTTCGATAGCACGAGGAAGATCGATCTGCCGGCCGAGGCGCGCGGACTCGGTCTGGTCTTTCAGTCCTACGCGCTGTGGCCGCACCGCACCGTGTTCGAGAACGTCGCCTACGGCCTCAAGCTGCGCAAAGTCGGCACTGCCGACATTACGCGGCGCGTCGAACAGGCACTGACGCAGATCGGGCTCGGCAATCTCGCCGCGCGCTATCCGCACCAGTTGTCGGGCGGGCAGCAGCAGCGGGTGGCGCTGGCCCGTGCACTGGTCTACGAGCCGGCCGTCATTTTGCTCGACGAGCCATTGTCGAATCTTGATGCCAAGCTCAGGGAGGAGGCCCGCGCCTGGCTGCGGCAACTTATCGTATCGCTCGATCTCTCCGCGCTGATCGTGACCCACGACCAGATCGAGGCGATGGCGATCGCCGACCGCATCACGCTGCTCAATGGCGGCGTGATCGAGCAGGAGGGCTTGCCGACCGACCTCTACCGCGAGCCGGCGACGCTGTTCGCGGCCGAGTTCATGGGCAACAACAACCGACTGGCGGGCACGCTGGTCGAGCGCGCCGACACCACCGCCGTGATGGACGTCATGGGAGCGCGGTTCGAAGGCATCGCACGATCCGGCGCGCTGGTCGGCGAAGCCGTGACCGGCGTCATCCGCATCGAGAAGATGCAGATCGGCGGCGGGCCGGGACCGAACCGCATGCTGATGACGCTCAAGACGCAGATGTATATCGGCGAGCGCTGGGAGCTTTTGTTCGTCAAGGACGCGCTGACGATGCGGGCCTATGCGTCCGCACCGCTCAAGCACGAATTCTACCACCTCGAGTTTCCCTCCCGCTCGCTCTGGGTGTTCTGACAACTTGTCTCCGCAGCCTCGCTGTGCTCCCTCCCCTGCATGCGGGAGAGGGGACGCTGAGGCAGCATCCCGGCGCAAATGGCGACCTGCATTGCCTTCAACGAAGTTGAGATCAGCATGACCAAAGCCATCCGCATCCATGCCAACGGCGGCCCCGAAGTTCTGCGCTGGGAGGACCACGAGGTCCCGCCCCCGGCCGCGGGCGAGGCGCGCATCCGCCATACCGCAATCGGCATCAACTATTCCGACGTTAACGTCCGCCAGGGCGGCTTCTACATCGCGCGGCCGCCGCAGTTCCCGCTGATCATCGGCAACGAAGGCGCCGGCGTGGTGGCGAGCGTGGGACCGGGCGTCACTGGCCTGCAGCCAGGCGACCGCGTCGCCTATGCGGGCATGAGCGCGGAGTTCTTCGAACGGACCGGCGCCTACGCGGAGGAGCGCAACGTTCCGGCCGAGCGCCTGCTCCGGCTGCCGGATGGCGTCACCGACCAGCAGGCCGCCGGCATGATGGTCAAGGGCTTTACTGCCTCGCTCATCATCAATCAGGTCTACCGGCCGAAACCCGGCGACACGATCCTGATCCACGCGGCCGCGAGCGGCGTCGGGCTCATTCTGACGCAATGGTCGAAGCATCTCGGCGCAACCGTGATCGGCACCGTGGGATCGAGCGAGAAGGCGCGGATCGCGCAGGCGCATGGTTGCGACCACACTGTCCTCTATCGCGAGACCGATTTCACCGAAGCGGTGAAAGCCATTGTCCCGCAGGGCGTCTCGGCGGTGTTCGACGGCGTCGGCAAGGACACCTTCATGGCGTCACTGCGTTGCGTGCGGCCGTTCGCGATGCTGGTCAACTACGGCAACGCGTCCGGCCATCCGCCGCCGCTCGACCTGCTGCTGCTCGCCAAAGGCGGCTCGCTTTCGGTCTGCCGCCCGGCGCTGAGCAGCCTCACCGGCAATGTTGAGCTGATGCGCGAGGCGGCGGCCGAACTGTTCGACCTCGTCGCAAGTGGTGTGTTGCGCATCGAGATCAGCCGGGCGTACGCACTGCGCGATGCAGCCGAGGCGCATCGCGACATCGCGCAGCGCAAATCCGCCGGCTCGATGGTGCTGATCCCGTGATTATCAGGAGCCGTTGGAGGCCCGCCGAACTATTCGACCACGATGTCGGCGCTGACGAGCACGGACGTGGGGAAAGTGATGCCGATAGCGCGTGCGGTCTTCCGATTGATAGCGAGTTCGAATGTCGTCGGCTGCTCGATCGGAATCTCGCCTGGCTTTCTGCCTTTCAATATCCGGTCCACGAGGCGGGCCAGCACACCGTAGATGGCGTCGAGATTGGGCCCATAGGACATGAAGCCGCCGGCATCTACGTATTCGCGCGCATCGAAAATCGCCGGCAGGCGGTATTGGTTGCAAAGCGCGACCACGCGCCGGTCGTTGGTCACCAGGATTGGATTGCGAAACGAGAGAAGGCCGTCGAGTTGGCCGTGTGCGGCAGCTTGCGCGAAGACCTCCGGCAGAGCATCGCCAGAGCGCACGTCCATGACGTGAATTTCGACACCCAATTGCTGTGCGGCCTTTTCGGTGTCTGCCAGCCACTGCCGCGTTTGGCCGTGTGTGAGCGTGAGCAGGGCACCCACCCGGCGCAGTGACGGCACGGCCTGGTGCAGCAGTTCCAGGCGTTTGGCGGTCATGCCCTCCAAAAGCGAATAGACGCCCGTGAAGTTGCCGCCCGGGCGCGCCAGTGACGAGGCAAGACCCACCAAAACCGGGTCGTCATTCATCCGGCCGACGATCGGGACCGACTTCGTCACCCGCCAGGCCGCTTCGATCGACGGCTGGCTGGTCGCAAGGATCACGCTGACGCCGTCCTGTATCAGTTCCTCCGTCAGCGCCGGCAAACGGGAACGGACGCCGTCGGCGAAGCGGGTTTCGATCGTAAAGGACTTGCCTTCGACCTGACCGAGTGCATTCAGGCCTTCGCGAAATGCCTTGAGCT
>CAVWOV010000043.1:0-353548 GCA_963756715.1 uncultured Alphaproteobacteria bacterium | reverse complement strand
CTTCAATTCGATTATGCTGCCTCGGTCGGATGACGTGGGAACGGGTTAAGGACGTTCGGACATTTCCCTTGAGGCCGGTTGGTTCACCAAGGGTGTGGTCGGGGTGGTTCGGCCGGTAACGGTTTGGGTGGGTGGGGCGATGCCGAACTATTTGGCCAGGGTCTGGACCGCCATCGTGATGGCGGCGAGCATGGCCGATGCGGCGGTGGCCGCCGATCTTCGGGTCGTGAACGGTCGCGTCTTGAAGGAGACGCCGACGGTTGATGGCAGGCCGACCGAAGCCGGCGGCATTCCGGCCGACTCCATCGCCCAGGTACTTCCCGACAAGGGCGACCCCACCGGCACGCGGCGATGGCTGGCCGAGCATGGTGTGCAATACAGCTTCATCTATACCAATGACGTTCTGTCAAATGTGCGCGGCGGTCTGCAGCGCGGCACCATCGATCAGGGCAAACTCGAGGCGGCGCTGACGATCGATTGGGAGAAGCTCGCGGGGGTAAAGGGGCTGACTTCCTACGCCAACATTTTCCAGATCCACAACACGGGGCGCATTCGTCGCGACTACGTCGGTGGCATCAACACCATCGCGGCCATCGAGGCCGTGCCGACGACCCGGCTCTCGGAATTGTGGCTGGAGCAGACCTTCTGGAACGGCGCCGCAAGCGTCCGGTTCGGGCAACTCGCCGCCGATGTCGAGTTCTTCTATAGCGAGCTTAGCGTGATGTTTCTGCAGAGCGACTGGGCCGCCATCACGGCTGCGAACCTGCCGAGTGGCGGACCGGCGTATCCGCTCTCGACGCCCGGGGTGCGCTTCAAGTTCACGCCGAACAAGAACGCATCGTTCCTATTCGCCATTTTCAATGGCAATCCCGCTGGCCACGGGTGGCCCGGCGAGCAGGAAGTTCGAAATCCGTACGGGCTTAATTTTCGCCTCCAAGACCCAGCCCTCCTGATGGCAGAGGCGCAATTTATGGCAAACCAAGGCAAAGAACGACGTGGGACTGGCCTCCATGCTGAAGATCGGCGCCTGGGGCCATCTTGGCGAATTCGAGGACTACCGCTTTGCGAATGACGGAACGCTGCTCGCCGATCCCGCGGGCTCCGGCGTACCGGCGAGGCGAAAGGGGAATTCGGGTGTCTATACGGTGATTGAGCAGCAGTTGTTCCGGCCGAAAGGCGGCGACGCGCTGAGCGGCATCTCGGTGTTCAGCCGCATCTCCGCCAGTCCGTCGGATCGAAATCTGATCGACTTCTTCGTCGATGGCGGAATCGTATTCGCAGGCCTGTTTCCCAGCCGGCCGCAGGATCGGTTCGGCGCGAGCATATTATATTCGCGCTTCTCCAACAGCGTCCGGGCGTTTGCCTTCGACCACGCGGTGTTCACCGGCGAGCCCGCCCAGATCCCCGACTACGAGGCCAACCTCGAACTCAACTATATGGCCCAGATCATGCCCGGCTGGACGGTACAGCCGGTTCTCACCTACGTGTGGCACCCGGCAGCCGACCCTGCCCGCAATGCCACCGTGGTCGGCGGCCGATCAATTTGGCGGTACTGAGCCCCGAAGCCGGAGGCAAGGCTGCTCCTGCCCATGCCAGACCGGCCGAAACGATGGCAGCGCGCCGCCACCGTTCAATCCACGGAAATCTTCGCCTTCCGGATCACCGGCTCGAGCCGCGCCGTCTCGCCCGCCAGAAACTCTGCCGCCGCCGCCGGCGTGCCACCGGCGACCTGGAGACTGTATTTCGTCTCGAAGTCGCGGCCGCGCGCGCTTTTCAGGAAGTCGTTGGTTGCGGCGTTGAGTTTCGCGATAATGGCCGGCGGCGTCTTGGCCGGCGCGACCAGGGTGAGCGAGAGTCCCGACACAATATCCATTCCCTGCTCGCGGAATGTCGGCACATTGGGCAGCACCTTGATCCGGTCCGTCCATGTGACGCCCAGGACGTTCATGCTCGCGAGCGGCGCCGTGAAGCCGGACAACGCCGCCTCGATCTGCCCGCCGAGCACGTCGGCGACTGAGCCTGCCGCGCCGCGATAGTGCACGTGCTGGATCGACATTCCCGACATCATCGCCATCTGCGCGGCGAGGATATGAAGCGTGGTGCCGACGCCGCTGTCGCCGATGTTCACCTTTCCAGGGTTTGCTTTGGCGTAGGCGATGAACTCCTTCAGCGTCTTCACCGGCAGCTTCGGAGAAACGATGATTACCTGCGGGATGGTGCCGATCAGGGCGACCGGCGCGAAATCTTTCACCGGATCGTAGTTGAGCGACTTGTAGAGCACGCGGTAGTAGCCGAGCGGTCCAGGAGAGGTCAGGAGCAGCGTATATCCGTCGGGCGCCGACTTGGCGACGGTGGAGGCTCCGATCATGCCCCCTGCGCCGCCGCGGTTTTCGACCAGGACCTTTTGGCCGAGCCGCTCGCTCAGCTCCTGCGCGAGCACGCGCGCGACGCCGTCGGTTGGCCCGCCGGCGGGAAAGGTTGCGACCATCGTGATGGCGCGGGTTGGATAGTCCTGAGCGGCGGACGATCCTGAGAGAGCACCGGCGGCTACCCCCGTGAAGGCCAGCGCGAGAAGATATTGCGTTGCCAGCTTCATTGCATTTCCCTTGGGCTTGTTTGTCGGTCGTGGCTGGTTGATGCCCGCAAGCTAGTTGCGGTGCCAGATTTTGAACAGGCGTCATCGCGCCGCTCTGCATTGCGTTGAGAGTGATCGGGCCGAGTGTCCCGGAGCGCCCGGCTCAACGCCAGATGGCGAACGCCATGCCGCTGCCGGTCCCGGCCGCCGAGCGGTAGAGCGGTTGATATTCCAGGAACGACATGTCGAGCCCGGCTTCGTTCATAGCGCCAGCCACCGGAATCCAATTCTTCAGTTCGGATGAGCCGGAGCGGAACATGTAAGGTGGGATCGCCATCAAAGCGTCGGTGTCCTTGCGCTTCATGGCATCGAGAAATCCGCGGTCGAGATCTTCATCCACGACGAAATGCGACATCCCGCCCGAGCCAATGACCGCAACGCGAACATCCGCGTCCCAGGACTCGATCGCCTCCACCAGCGCATTGCCAAGCGCGAAGCAGCGCCGCACGCTCGGCTGGTTAGGCGGATAGAACGTGTTGATGAACAGCGGCACTGCCGGAACGTAATTCTCCTGCATGATGCGGCGATAGATGAAGCCGTAGGCGTGCGGCAGCCCGGAGATGTTCGAGGTCGCCGACTGCGGCAACCGCGCCGACGCCGCGATGTCGAAGTCGCGCTGCACCAGCGTTTCAATCAGGTGACGACCAAGCGCTGGATGGCCCGGATAGGTCTCGGCCGTGGTGCCGTGATGATTAGGCTCGGCAATCTCGATGCCGGGCGGCAGTTGCTTCTTCTGCTCCTCCGAGAACGGGATGTTCTCCACCGTCGCGCCAAAGCACACCATGAAGGCGGGGATATTGGCATCCTCGAACACCTCCATCTGGTCGTTGCCGACCAGAATGGCGACGTCCGGCTTTGTCTCCTTGAACACGCGCGCCATCTCGGCCATCGCGTACTGGCAGGCGTCATAGCGCTTCTGCTTGACCGGCAATTCGATCTGCTGTTCCAGGTTTTCATGCGCACGCAACTTCGCGAGTTCGTCGAACTTGAACGTACCGTCGCGATAGACCAGCGCCGGATTGCGCCGGTCGGCCTCGACGCGGCCGCCCCACTGCTCGGGCGGCGTCGCCAGCAGCGGGCCATGCGAGGCGCCCATCCCGAGCACGATCTTTGCCATGATCTCTGTCCCAGTCTCATATGCGCCCCGATCGAGGCCGCTCGCCCAAGCGCAGCCGCCGCACGGGCGGCTAGGAAGCCATAACCGATCACCAACCGCTCAAGCCACCACGCGCTCCTCGCACGTGCCGGAGATCGCGGTGTCGGGAAATGCCTCCTTGAGGCGGGGATAAACCTCGCGGGCAAAGGCCTTGATCCCGCGCACCGTCTCGTCGTGTTCGAGGAAGCCGGCCTGGCCCATGATCAGCAAGTGGCCGAAGCCGCCGACATGGGCGTACATCTTCTTGATCTGCTCGAAGACCTGGTCGGGCGTGCCCGCAAACATGAGGCCGGCCTCGATCGCCTTGTCGACCGTCGCGTTCGCCCGGTTCGCAGCATGTTGATCGATTGCCGCGCCGCGCAGAACTTGCGCGTGGACGGCGGTCGGCACGTAGCCGGGCGGATAGCAATAATGCAGCGGCACCTTGTTCGCCGTCATGTACCACAGCAGCTTTTCGGCGCCGGCGCGCGCCTCGGCCTCGCTTTCACCGGTATAGACGAGGGCCGCGTAGGCCAACTGGCTGATCGGCACATCGCTCCCGCGTCCAGCCTCGCGCCAGCCTTTGCGATAGGCGTCGAACACCGCCGGTGTCCCCTTGAACCCGGTGAGGAACGTCGCCTGCGTATAGCCCCGCGATCCCACCCGCGCGGCGCCGCCCGGCGTCGTGGTCGATACCCAGATCGGCGGATGCGGCTGTTGATACGGGCGCGGCCAGATGTTGATGTTGCGGTGATGGAAGAAGCGGCCCTCGTGACTCACCGGCCCGTCGTGCGTGGTCCAGGCCTTGACGATCAGGTCCATCGCCTCCCATTGCCGCTCGTTCATGCGCACCGGATTGCTGTTCGCCGGCAGCACCTCGTACGGCACGCCGCGCACGAAACCGCATTCGAGCCGGCCCTTGGAGAGAATGTCGACCATCGCCATCTCCTCGGCGATGCGCACCGGCTGGCGGCGGTTGGCGACCGGGTTGCCGAGAATGAGAAGCCGCGCCTTGCGGGTCAGTCGCGCCAGCGCCGCCAGCACCAATGGCGCCGCGGGATCGACGCAGGTCGCGGTCTGATGATGCTCGTTGAGCATGATTTCCACGCCCTCATCCTCGGCCACCAGCCATTCCTCGATATAGCGGTCGTAGAGCGCGGCGCCCTTGACCGGATCGTAGATGCGATTGGGTAGCGAGACGCGGATCGAATTCGTATTCGTCGGCCGGCGGGAGATACGGATAGGCGTTTTCGCTGAAGTGCCAGGCTTTCATGATGAGGTTGCTCCGGGCCGCGCGGTCATCTTGTCATCAGTATTGCAGGAAATTCAGAACCTTGGTGGCGGTCGCCTCAAGCTGCTCGACATGCGGCAGGTGGCCTGCCTCCGCGATGGTCTCGACCTTGGCCTTTGGGATGAGAGCCGCGTAGCGCTCGAGATACTCCGCCGACACGATGCCGTCGTCCGCGCCGCGCAGGAGCATCGTCGGCACGTTCACGCGATGCAGCCGGTGCTTGAGCTTGGGATTGTGCATGTACGGCTCCCAGGTCAGAAGCGCCAGCGTTTCGCTGTTGCGGGCAACGATGTTGAGTTCCTCCTCAGACATCGAACCGAGGTGGACCGGGTTTTTCCGTGGATCGTGGAACCGCAGCCGGTCGAGCTTATCAAGCGGCATCGCGAAGACATCCGGGATGTCGAGCTTGTCCGGGCTGCCGGTCTTGACCCCGACCGGACCGATGAGCGCCAGCCGGACCAGCCGCTCCGGCACCTTCGTGGCGATTTCCGCGGCGATCCAGCCGCCGACCGAAAATCCGACAAGGTCGACCCGTGCCAGACCCAGGCGATCCATCAACTCAAGATAGATGTGGGCGATGTCGTCGATGCTGTCGATCCAATCCGGCAGTGCCGATTTGCCGAAGCCCGGATGTGACGGCGCAATAACGCGCCGCACCTTTGCCATCCGCTCGATGAACGGCACATCGAGCGCAACGCCGGCGCCGCCGTGCAGATAGAGAATTGGAGTGCCCTGCCCGCGCTCCAGCACATCAAGTTCGGCACCCGCAACCGCAATCATGTGGAGGTACTTTCCGCGACAAACCCGTTGCTGTGTCTTCCGTTGATAGGACCGATCGATGCGACCACCGGCTGCGCAGGCAACGCATCGATCAAGCCGATCATCTTGATCTTGCTTTTCACCCAGCCCTTCGACATGAAAAAATCGAGGTCCTTGCCGCGTAAGCCTTGTCAGACCGTCAGCTTATCCGATCCCGCCAAAGCAGCAAGCAGCGCGCCTAAGACAGCCTGAACAGCGTCTCTGCATTTCGATAGCAGATCTTCTCCTTATCGGACTGCGGGATATCAAGCGACGCTATAACCTTTGTGGTCTCACGGATGTAGCTCGCTCCCCCTTCGCTGCCAAACGGCGCATCTGAGGCGAAGAGCACGTGATCAGCGCCGTAGAATTCCAGCCCGCAGACTGTTCCGATTCGGCCGCCGCACAGTGCCGTGTCGGCGTAAAAATCCCGGAAGCAATCCATCAGCGGCTTGCCCAGCGTCTTCAGCACGCCGCTGTAGTCCTCGTCCGAGGTGCGGCTGCCGAGCGTCGCCCAGCCGGTGTCGAGACGCGCGTCAAAGAACGGGATCATCGCCCCGAGGTGATGGATGAGGAACTTCAGGTTCGGCAGCCGCGTGGTCAGCCCGGAAAAGATTAGGCGCGCCATGGTGGCGCTGGTCTCATAGGGCCAGCCGAGGATCGCCCAAATCTCGTATTTCGATTTGGTCTCGGCGGCGAAATCCGGAAAGCTCGCGCTGCGAGCCGGGTGTAGCAGCACGGGCTTCCCCGACTTCGCCGCGACCTCGAAGATCGGAAAGAACTGCGGCTCGTCGAGACAATGGCCGTTGACGTTGGTGTGAATCTGCAGGCCGTTGGCCTTGCCATGGATCAAGATGCGTTCTGCCTCCTTCACGGCCGCGTCCGGATCGTTCATCGGCAGCCCGCCGACCCAGCCGGCGAAGCGGTCGGGATACTTGGCGCAAAGCTCGGCTAGTCCATCATTGGCGGCCCGCGCGAAGTCCGGAGCCTTGTCCGGTCCGACCATACCCTCGATCGGCGGCAGGCCGAGCGAAAGGACCTGGGTGTAGTCCTTGAACTCGTCCATCATGCGCAGACGTGCGTCGATGTCCCAAATCGTTCGGACGCCCTGCATGCGCTTGCCGATGTCGCGCGTGCCGCCGCTGGTCTCCGACATCCTCTCGAACAACGCATGCGGAAAGAAGTGACAGAACGAGTCGATATGCCGCATGCCATTCCCCTGTTCGTCTCCGGTCGCCAGTCGGGTCCGGGCTGCCAAGCCATCCAAGTTGTACTTATCGGGGGACACCAAGGCGTGGATGTCCGCTAGAACCTACACTCGGGCCCGCCGAAAGCGGGGTCCGGGTGCCGGGGCATATCGGTGACGCGATCAAATTACTATTTCCAAAGCTGTTTGGAGGCGAGCCGGGCGCCCTCGACCAGCGCCTCGAACTTCGCCCACATGACGCTTGGATGCACCCGGCGATAGAACGTGCCCTGGGCAAAGCCGCAGTCGGTACCGATCATGACGTTTTCGCGCCCGAGCAAGTTGGCGAAGCGCACCGTGCGCTCGGCGATCAACTCCGGATGTTCGACCACGTTGGTGGCGTGGCTGATGACGCCGGGGATCAGCACACGCCCAGGCGGCAGCTTGACGTCCTTCCACACCTGCCACTCGTGCTCGTGCCGCGGGTTGGCCGACTCGATCACATAGGCGCCGGCCTTCACCTTGAGAATGAGGTCGACTACATCGCGCAGCGGCACGTCGCTGCAATGCGGTCCGGGCCAGCTTCCCCAGCAGACATGATAGCGCACGCGATCTTCCGGGATGCCTTCGAGCGCGTGGTTGAGCGACTCGACGAACTTCTCCAGCCAGCGCCGGTAGTCCTGGAAGGTGCCGGGCGGCACCATGCGGTCATAGGCGGTGGCGAAGCGCGCATCGTCGATCTGCAGGATGAATCCGGCATCGACAATCATCTTGTACTCGACGCGCATCGCGTCGGTGATGGCGGTGAGCCACTCCTCCTCGGTCTTGTAGTACTCCTCCTTGCGGTCTGGCAGCACGCTTGACGGCGCTACCACCGGCATGAATGCCTCTTCGACCTTGGCGCCTTGCAGCGCCGCCTTGAAGTTCTCGATGTCGCGTTTGACGATGTCCTGGCCGACGTATTTCACCGGCCCGACACAGGCGACCAGGTCCGGATTGGCCCGCGGCTCGCGCACGTCAAGTTCGGCATAGAATTCCTTGAAGCGGGTGCGGTCGTTGCCCGGGGGGCCCGGCCGGTGGTCGGCCGGGATCGGGCGCAGTTCGAAACCCGACAGCCGCTCGACCACATACTGGTTCCAGCTGATCGCCTTGCCAAACTCGCCGTCGCTCACGACATCGACGCCGATCTCGGCCTGGTGCCGCACTACTTCGGCGACTGAGTCCTTGAGGCACTTATCGTAGCCCGCCTGATCGAAGGGCTGGCCGCCCTGCTTGGCGCGCATGATGTCCTGCAACGCCTGCGGCCTGATCAAGCTTCCGACATGCGTGGTCAGGATGCGGTTGGTACTGGTTTTCATGTCTTGCTTTTGCTCTCGGTTCCAAACTTTAGGGATGAGGGTCGTCAGACGATGGAGGCCGAGCGCAGCTTGGCGATCTCGTCCTGATCGTAACCAAGCTCCGCCAGAACCTCATCGGTATGTTCGCCAAGCCCCGGCGGCGGTAGCGCGGCAGCCTCGCGGGCGCCGTCGATTAGAACCGGCCGGTGAATGCCGGTAATTTCGCCCTCGACCGGATGATGCTGCTTGTAGAAGGTCTGCATATGCTGCACCTGCGGATCGTCGAACACGTCCGCGATGGTGTGCACCGGCGCAAACGGCACGTCGTTGGCTTCGAGCGCGGCCATCCAGTGCGCCCGCGGCTTCGTCGCGATGCTTTCGCCCAGCAGCCGTGTCAACTCGACATAGTTCTTGATGCGCAGATCGCGCGTGGCGAACCGCTCGTCGTTGATCAATTTGGGCCGCTCGAACGCCGTGCAGCAGCCCTGCCAGAACTTCGGCAGCGACGAGAGTTGAACGGCGAGCATCCTGCCGTCGCTGCAACGCCAGGCGAACGAGTGGGAGTTGGCAACGCGCGTCAGCGGCTTGTTGTCGACGCCCATCCGCGTAAACGACGCAAACGGATCGGGGATAAAGGCGATCGCGGCCTCCAGCATATTGACCTCTACCCGCCGGCCGCGGCCGGTGCGTTCGCGCTCGTACAGCGCGCCCAGAATGCCGTAGCTGGCATACATCCCGCTGGCATTGTCGGTGATGGTAGGGCCGCAGACCTGCGGCGAGTCCGGATCGAGCAGCAGGCTCGCCATGCCGCTCAGTGCCAGCGCCACGTTATCGTAGGACGGCCGCGCGCTGTACGGCCCGGAGGTGCCGAAACCCGTAATCGAGCAGTGGATCAGCCGCGGGTTGGCAGCGTGCAGCACGTCCCATCCGACGCCCAGCCGCTCCATGACCCCGGCACGGTAGTTCTCCAGCACGATGTCGGCACGCGCGACGAGCTTGAGCAGGACCTCGCGTCCGGCGTCCGTGCGCAAGTCGAGCATCATGCTCTTCTTGCCGCGGTTGAACGCAATGAAGTTCGGGCTATAGGACTCGCCGCGGAAATAGCGGAACGGATCGCCGCCCGGCGGCTCGACCTTGAGCACGTCAGCGCCGAGGTCAGAGAGCATCATGCCGGCGAGCGGCGCGGTGATGATCGTGCTGAGCTCGATCACCCGAACGCCTTCGAGCACCTTCGTCAACGGCTTCTCCTCCGCGGCGGAGCTTCGCACCCCACATCGTTTTTCGCACAGGGCTGATCCCTGCTGCCCCATTAAGCCCAACAACTCGGTACAGGTCGAGGTATGATCGCGCAACGGCCTTGTCTTGCGGCTGCATACTGACTTCGGGCCTCGCCCACGCTCCGTCCCAACAACAGCAGGTAGGTAGGGCTCGCCATCAAGCACGCTCTGCGCGCGTTGGCCTCTTGCTGGCGCAGGCTTGCGGCAACTACAATGCAGGCTACGGCTGAGACCCCACGGATGCCCGAAACCATCGCCGCGCTGCCGGATCGCATTCGTGACGTCAGCCACCTTGAAGAGGTGATGACGACGCCGCTCTCCGGCGTTGACAGCCGAGTTTGGAGCGGTTCCAGGCGATCTCATCATGCTGGGCGTCGGCGGCAAGATCGGCCCGACCCTGGCGCGACTTGCCAAGCGCGCCGCACCCGGCAAGCGCGTGATCGGCGTGGCCCGCTTCAGCGAAAGCGGATTGCGGGAGGAGCTTGTCGCGTCCGGCATCGAGTGCATCGCGGCCGATCTGCTCGACCGCGCGCAGATCGACGCACTGCCCAAGGTTCCCAATGTGGTCTTCATGGCGGGCCGCAAGTTCGGCGCGTCGGACCGCGAAGACCTGACCTGGGCGATGAACGCGCATGTGCCCGCGCTAGTCGCGGAGGCGTTCGCCGGCTCCCGCATCGTCGCCTATTCGACCGGATGCGTTTATCCGTATGTCAATGTCGATCACGGCGGCGCAACAGAGGAAACGCCGGCCACCCCGCCGCCCGGCGCCTACGCCAATTCCTGCGTCGCCCGCGAGGCGATGTTCCAGTATTTCTCGCGCGCGCACGGCACACCCGGTCGCCTCATCCGCCTCAACTATGCAATCGACATGCGCTACGGCGTCCTGCACGATGTAGCGACGCGCGTGCGGACCGGACAGACGATCAATCTGGCGACCGGCCATGCCAACGTCATCTGGCAAGGCGATGCAAACACCATGGTATTGCGTGCGCTCGGCCACTGCACGGCGCCGACAAGCCCGCTCAATGTCAGTGGACCCGAAACCGTCAGCATCCGCTGGCTGGCGGAGACCTTCGGCCGGCGATTTGGCAAGGCGCCGGTCTTCACCGGGGTCGAGGCGCGCGAGGCGTGGCTCGTCAACACCGCTGCGGCGATGCGGCTGTTCGGCTACCCAAGCGTACCACTAGCGCGGCTCGTCGATTGGACGGCAGACTGGGTAGCACGCGGCCTGCCGAGCCATGGCAAGGACACCCACTACGATACACGCGATGGCAACTTCTGACCCCGCACTCGATGCTGAAACCAGGCTGCGCGTCGAGGAACTCGGCGACGCCGAAGCGCTTGTGCGCGAAGCCGGCTGGAACCAGATTGCGGCCGACTGGCAGATCTTTCTCGATCTCGGCACGGTCTATGCGGTTCGCACCGGTGCCGGCCGGGTGGTCGCGACCGCCGCCACACTACCCCACGACCGCTTCGCCTGGATCAGCATGGTGCTGGTGACGCAGGAATTCCGCCGCCGCGGACTGGCGAGCCGGCTGATGCGCCGCTGCATCGACGATCTGGTGAAAGCCGGGCGTGTCCCGGTGCTCGACGCAACCCCCGACGGCCGGCAGGTCTACCGGAACCTTGGCTTCGAGGACACATGGAGCTTTCACCGTTTCACCTTACGCGAGCGTGGGCCGTCGCCGTTGCCGGCCACCCACACAGGTGACATCACCATCGAGCCGATCGACGACGCTGTCTGGCCGCAGCTTCGCGACTACGACGCGGCGGCGTTCGGCGCCGACCGCGGCGCACTGCTGGCACGCTTGCGCGGAAGGCTGCCCGCGGCCGAGCTATGCGCCAAGCGCGACGGCAACCTCACCGGCTTTCTGTTGGGGCGCGACGGCCGCACCTGCGCGCAACTCGGCCCGCTCGTTGCCGACGATGATGCGGTTGCGAGCGCATTGCTGGCCCGCGCCATCGAGGGCGTCGCGGGACCGCTCTATGTCGACTTGGCGGACGCGCATCCCGGTATTCGCTCGTGGCTCGAGGAGCGTGGTTTCACCACACAGCGGCCGCTCACCCGCATGGTCTATCGTCGTGCCACTGGCTTTGATGATCCCACCCGGACATATGCGGTGGTCGGTCCGGAGTTTGGTTGAAGGTCTTCGTGCACTACTCTCTCGTCATTCCGGACGCCGCACAGCGGCGATCCGGAATCCAACTTGGATTAATCTGCGATTGATTGGGGCAAAGCTGGATTTCGGGTTCCGTCCTGCGGACGGCCCCGGAATGACCAGAAAGACTTTCAGCGCCTCATGGGCAACTGCGTCGGCGCAACGCGGCGATCAATACAGCTTCGGCGGATTGATCGGCGGCATCTTGACGTTCTTGTCGAGGAACTCGTTGGTGTAGGCCGTCTTCACGTCGTACGGCTTTTCCATCTTGAGATACTCGTTGACCAGCTTGTAGTCGTCCGCCATGCGCTTGTCGTCCTGCCAGCCGAGCGCGACGTTGCGCGAGGTATCGTCGCTCATCAGGATAGTGACGAGATGCCAGTTCAGCAGCTCGTTCTTGAACAGCAGGGCTCCGTTGGCATCGACCAGCGCCTGGATGCAGGGCTCCGGCTTTTTGACGCAATCGGCGAACGCCTTCTGGGTGATCTTGATGAACTTGTCGGCCTTGTCGCGGTTGGCCTTGAGCCAGGCGCCGTTGGCGATGATCGAATTGCCGTACGGGTTCACGCCCGCATCCTTCCAAGCCAGGAAGCCCATGTCGTCGCCGAGTTCACGCGCAAACACGTGGTGCAGGTTGAAGAACGACGTGGTCGCATCGATGGTCTTGGCCTTGAGCGCACTGAGCTTGGCGTTGGCGTCGATGTTGACCCAGGTCACGGAGTTCGGGTCGATTCCGGCCTTCTTCGCCAGCGCCGGCCACATCGTGCGGGCACCGTCGCCCGCCGGGTTGCCGATCTTCTTGCCGACGAGATCTTTCACGCTCTTTATGCCCGAGCTCTTAAGCCAATACAGGCCCTGCGGCGAATTGGCATAAACGTTCATGAGCCCGACATTGTCGGCGCCCTTGCCGCGGAACAGCAGCACACCCGCCATGTCGGAGAGGCCCATCTGCGACTGTCCGGCGCCGACCTTCTGCGCCGACATCGCCGAACCGCGCCCGGTCTCGAAATTAACATCGAGGCCGGCCTGCTTATAGAGACCCATCTTCTGCGCATAGAAGTAAGGCGCGTGATCGCCGCCCGCGACCCAGTTGAGCGTGAACGTAATCTTCTGCGCCGAAGCCGGGGTTGCACCAAGTGCGACACCCGCGAGCGCCGCGACGGCAAATTTCGCGATGGTCTGCATGCTGAACTCCAAGGGTTGATGCCGGGCGCCGGCCGGACTTCGCAATTCTCGACGCGCAGCGAAACTTCGTGATAGCTGCTCGATTGCCGGAAACGATAGGATTGGCTCCCTACCCTGTCAACATTGGCGCCGCGACAGACTGTCCACCGTAAGCCTGTTGCAAGATACATAACGTCGCGCCGGGGTCGCTCGGACGAGACGGAATTGGACATGACGATGGGATTACGCTGGCAGAATTGGCCTCCACACGTGCTCGCCGCATTGCGCAAGGGCGTCGCAATTCCTGCGCATCCGCTCGCGCTTGATGCCGCTCGTAAGCTCGACCGGCGGCGGCAGCGCGCCCTCACCCGCTACTATCTCGACGCCGGTGCGGGCGGCCTGGCGGTCGGCGTCCATACGACGCAGTTCGCCATTCGTGATGTTGGGCTCTATCAGCCCGTGTTGGAACTCGCGATGCGGTCGGCGGCCGAATGGGTGCGCGATCTTCCGGTCATGATCGCCGGTCTGTCGGGCCGCACCAGCCAGGCTGTGAAGGAGGCCGCGGTCGCGCGCGATCTCGGTTATCACGCCGGGTTGTTGTCGCTTGCCGCCTTGAAGGGCGCCAGCGAAGACGAATTGATCGCGCATTCGCAAGCGGTGGCGCGGGAGATTCCGCTGATCGGATTCTATCTTCAGCCGGCGGTCGGCGGCCTCGTGCTGCCGCGATCGTTCTGGCGGCGGTTCGCGGCGATCGAAAACATCGTGGCGATCAAGATCGCGCCATTCAACCGCTACCGCACCCTCGATGTTATTCGCGGCGTGGTCGAAGCGGGTGCGGCCGAACGCGTCACGCTCTATACCGGCAACGACGACCACATCCTGCTCGACCTGTTGACGCCATTCATCATCCCGACCCGGCAAGAGCCGGTGACCGTCCGCATCAAGGGCGGCCTGCTCGGCCACTGGAGCGTGTGGGTCAAGCGCGCCGTCGAGCTTCTGGAGCGCGCGCACGCCGCCGCGGCCGCCCATGCGGTCCCGAACGACCTGCTCGCGCTCGACGCGCAGATCACCGATTGCAATGCGGCGATCTTCGATGTCGCCAACGACTTCCACGGCGTGATCGCCGGCTGCCACGAGATTCTGCGGCGCCAGGGTCTGCTGGTGGGCATCTGGTGCCTCGATCCGAACGAGACGCTGGGACCGGGTCAGAAGGAGGAAATCGACCGGGTATGCGCGAGCTACCCGCACCTGAACGACGACGAATTTGTGCGTGCCAACCTGCCACGTTGGCTGGCGTGAGCGCGAGCGATTGTGCCGCACATTCGCCGACTTGACGTTCTGGCTCCCCGCGGCCGCTTGCCCTAGCATGGCGGCGGCTCATACGGCATGAGGGGCGGGCGTTGACCACAAATCCGCAGACATTGCAGCGCTATACACTGGCGGTCCTGAGCCACCTTGCGTTGATCGCAGCGTGGTATCTGTTCGTCAAATTCGGCGAGGTGCCGAAGTTCGTTATGCCCTCGCCCTACGATACGCTGCGCGCCCTGTTCGTCCCGAACTACCGCTGGCTGGAAAACATCGCGGTAACTGCTACCGAGATCTTTGGCGGCTACCTGCTGGCGGTCGTCGTCGGGGTCGGAATTGCGCTGCTGTTCTCCTGGTTCAGCCGCTTCGAAATGGCCGTGATGCCGCTGCTGGTCAGCCTCAACATGATCCCGAAGGTCGCGCTGGGCCCGCTGATCATCGTCTGGTTCAGCTACGGCATCAAACCGAACATCATGATGGCATTCGCCATCTGCTTCTTCCCGATCGTGCTGACGACGGCGCGCGGTTTGCGCGAGGTGGAGCCGGACCTGCTCGATCTCGTGCGCACGCTCAAGGGCTCGCGCTGGCAGGTGTTCACCAAGATCCAGTTGCCGGGCGCATTGCCGTTCATCTTCGCCGGCATGAAGGTCGCCGCCATCCTGGCAGTCGCCGGCGCGATCGTCGGTGAATTCCTCGGCTCCGACCGCGGGCTCGGCTATCTGATGCTGCAGGTGCAGGTGACCCTCGACACCGCCGCAATGTTCATGGCGGTGATCCTGATCACGCTGATCGGCATGGTGCTGTACGGGCTGGTGCTGCTGCTCGAGCGGCTGCTGGTCGTGCGCGACGCGCGGCTTGCGTAAGGCGGGTCATGGGCACACCCTTCATCCATCTCGCCGGCGTGCAGAAGACCTATCAGACCCGGGGGACGCCGTTTCTTGCCATCTCGGAAGCGACGTTCGATGTGGACGCCGGCGAACTGGTAGCGCTCGTCGGCCCGTCCGGTTGTGGCAAGACGACTCTGCTGAAAATTCTCGCCGGACTGCATCCTTACGATGCCGGCGAGTTGAGTATCGGCACCCCCACGCAGCCGTTCGATCCATCGCGCGATATCGGCATGGTGTTCCAGCAGCCGTTGCTGTTGAAATGGCGGCGCATCATCGACAACGTGCTGCTGCCCGCCGAAATTCTCGGACTGCCCATGGCCGAGAGCCGCGACCGTGCGCGCGCGCTGCTTGCGTTGGTCGGGCTTGCGGGCAACGAGGAGAAATACCCCTACGAACTCTCGGGCGGCATGCAGCAGCGCGCCGCAATTGCGCGGGCGCTCATCCACGATCCCAAGCTGATCCTGATGGACGAGCCGTTCGGCGCGCTCGATGCGCTCACCCGCGAGAAGATGAATCTGGAATTGCTGCGCATCTGGCAGGAGGCGAAAAAGACCATCGTCTTCGTCACTCACGGCATCACCGAAGCCGTCTTCCTCGGCACCCGGGTGATCGTCCTAACCGCCGGCCCGGCCCGCATGGCGGACAATTTTAGCGTCGAGCTGCCGCATCCGCGCACGCTCGACATGAAGACGCAGGAGAAATTCGGCGAATACACCCGGCGGATTTACCGGCTGCTGGGAATGGATTAAGAGCGCTCGGCGATCCGGCGCAACACGAAGGAACAGGCATGGCGCAGCAACGTCTCGGCATCATCATGAACGGCGTCACCGGCCGCATGGGGATGAACCAACATCTGATCCGGTCGATCGTCGCAATCCGCGACGAGGGCGGCGTCGCGCTCAAGAACGGCGACCGCGTCATGCCCGATCCGATCCTGGTCGGCCGCAATGCCGACAAGCTGGAACAACTCGCCAAGGCGCACGGCCTCACCCGCTGGACCACCGATCTCAACGCCGCGCTGAAGAACAAGGACGACACACTGTTCTTCGATGCCGCGACCACCGTTCTGCGCCACAAGCTCGTCAAGCAGGCAATCGCCGCCGGCAAGGACATCTACTGCGAAAAGCCAACCGCCGATAATCTCGACGATGCGCTCGATCTCGCGCGCGCCGCCAAGAAGGCGGGCATCAAGCACGGCGTCGTGCAGGACAAGTTGTTCCTGCCCGGTCTGCTCAAGCTCAAGATGCTGCTCGACTCCGGCTTCTTCGGACGGGTGCTCGCAGTGCGTGGCGAATTCGGCTACTGGGTGTTCGAGGGCGACATGCAGCCCGCCAACCGGCCGTCCTGGAACTACAAGAAGAAGGAAGGCGGAGGCATCATTCTCGACATGCTCTGCCACTGGCGTTACGTGCTCGACAACCTGTTCGGCGAGGTTGAGAGCGTCTCGTGTCTCGGCGCCATTCACATTCCCAAACGCTGGGACGAGAACGACAAGCCCTACAAGGCGGACGCCGACGATGCCGCCTATGCGACCTTCCAGCTCGCCGGCGGCGTGATCGCCCACATCAACAGCTCGTGGTGTACGCGCGTGCGCCGCGATGATCTCGTGACCTTCCACGTCGATGGCACTCACGGCTCGGCGGTCGCCGGGCTGCAGAAATGCTGGAGCCAGGCCCGGGTGAATACGCCGCGTCCGGTGTGGAACCCGGACATCCCGCAGCCGATCAAGTTTTTCGAGACCTGGAGCGAGGTGCCGGGCCTCGGCACTTACGACAACGGCTTCAAGACCGAATGGGAGATGTTCATCCGCCATCTCTACGACGGGACGCCTTTCAAGTGGACGCTTCTGGAGGGCGCCAAAGGTGTGCAGCTTGCCGAAGCGGGATTGCGCAGTTGGAAGGAACGCCGCTGGATCGACATTCCACCGTTGAAGGTGTGAGGTGTTGCGAAGCGCACTGGCCTGCTCCCCTCCCTCCCCCACAAGGGGGATGGAGACCACGGCTGCTGCGTGTGACAAAAGAAACGGAAATTCCTGATGGCGACTTTGAATCTCCCCATCGCTGGCGGGAAGCTCGCGGCCTACACGACGAAGCCGCCGCGCCCGCTGCCTGCCGCGCAACCGCCATTCAGCCGCATCGCCTACGCGGCGGCGCACGTGGTTGCCGATCCGCTTGCCGACACCGATCCCTGGCTCGACACCGTTGTCGACTGGGAGCGCACCATCGCGTTCCGGCAGCACCTCTGGTCGCTTGGCCTGGGCGTTGCCGAAGCCATGGATACCGCCCAGCGGGGCATGGGCATGGACTGGCCGAAATCGCTCGAATTGATCCGCCGCAGCATCGATGCGGCAAAAGACTTTCCCGGCGCGCTGCTAGGCTCCGGCGCTGGTACCGACCATCTTGAGCCATCACCGAGCGTGACGGTTGACGACGTCATCCGTGCCTACGAGGAGCAGTGCGCGGCGATCGAGAAGCTTGGCGGCCGCATCGTACTGATGGCGAGCCGTGCACTGGTGCAGGCGGCGCGCTCGCCCGACGACTATGCCAGGGTCTACGGCCGCATCCTCGGCCAAGTGAAAGATCCCGTTATCATTCACTGGCTCGGCGAGATGTTCGACCCGGCGCTCGCCGGCTACTGGGGCTATGCCGACCACGACGCCGCGATGGCGGTGGCGCTTGACGTGGTGGCGGACAACGCCGCCAAGGTCGACGGCGTGAAGATCTCGCTGCTCGACAAGGACAAGGAGATCGCGATGCGCCGGCGGCTGGCGCAGGGCGTGCGGATGTATACCGGCGATGATTTCAACTACGCCGAACTGATCGCCGGCGACGATAAGGGTTATTCGGACGCGCTGCTCGGCATCTTCGATGTGATCGCGCCAGCGGCCGCCGCGGCGCTCGACGCATTGACGCGCGGCGAGACGCAGACCTTCCACGACATCTTCGCACCGACCGTTCCGCTGTCGCGGCACATCTTCAAAGCGCCGACCCGCTTCTACAAGACCGGCGTCGTCTTCATGGCCTATCTCAACGGCCTGCAGGAACATTTCACCATGGTGGGCGGGCAGGAGAGCGCGCGCTCGACCTTGCATCTCGCCGAACTGTTCCGCCTTGCGGACGCCGCCGGCCTGCTTGCCGATCCTGATGTTGCCGCGGCGCGCATGCGCCACGTCATGGCAACCCGCGGCGTTACCGCGTGATGGATGGCTGATGGATGCGGCGGCACTTCTTTTGTGCGAAGCGCGCGTATGTTTCGGTTCCCCTCCCCCGGCGAAGCGGTGGGGAGGGGTCAGGGGTGGGGGGCATTCGTGGATGGAAATAATGCGTGATCTGACGAACGACCGGTCGTGGCTCTCGATCAACTCGATGACCGTAAAGGCTTGGTCGTTCGAACAACTCATCGAAGGCTGCGCTCGTGCCGGCATCACGGCGATCTCGCCCTGGCGCGATATCGTGCAGGCCTGCGGTGTCGAGCACGCCGGTAAGCTCATCCGCACCCACGGCATGACGGTGACCGGGCTTTGCCGCGGCGGAATGTTCCCGGCATCCGACGAGGCGGGCCGACGCGCAGCGCTCGACGACAACCGCCGCGCCATCGACGAGGCCGCCGCGATCGGCGCACAATGTCTCATCCTGGTGGTCGGCGGGCTGCCGAAAGGTTCGCGCGACCTTACCGATGCGCGGGCGCAGGTGCGCGACGCTATCGCCGCGCTGCTTCCTTATGCCCGTGAAGCCAACGTACCGCTCGCGATCGAGCCGCTTCATCCGATGTTCGCGGCCGACCGTGCCTGCGTGAACACTCTCGCGCATGCCAACGACCTGTGCGACGAATTAGGTGACGGTGTCGGCGTCGCGATCGATGTCTATCACGTCTGGTGGGATCCTGACCTCGCCCGGCAGATCGCGCGCGCCGGGCGGCGCATCCTGGCCTATCATGTTAACGACTGGCTGGTGCCGACGACCGATCTATTGCTCGACCGCGGCATGATGGGCGACGGCGTCATCGACCTGCGCGGCGTCCGCGCGATGGTAGAGGCGGCAGGCTACAGCGGCCACTGCGAGGTGGAAATTCTGTCAGCCAATAACTGGTGGAAACGCGCACCCGACGAGGTGCTGCGCACCTGCATCGAGCGCCATCAGACAGTCGTATAACCTGTCGCGGCCGCAAAGGAATGCGACCGCACCACTTCAATTCATGTCTCAAACAGAGCCGTGTGGGAGCGTCCGTCGCGCCTCGACTGGCCGATCAGACGGTTCCTGCCGGCTTAAGCGTCCACTCCTCAACGTCGTCGGACTTTCTTGCGCCGATGCTGAGGAGCAACCGCTCGGTCGTCGAGCGGTCGGCGGAAATACCTTTTTCAAGCTGCCCGGTCGACCTGAATCCCCTTTCGGATCGCGGGTCTGACAGCATCGTGCGCAGTTTCTTCTTCTGACTCCACTCCCGAATAGAGGTCCAAAGCATTCAATCCTCCCATCGTTGCGTTGCGACCCTAGCTTAAGGAGGCTCGATCGGGATGCGACAATTTGGCTTGGAATATTAAATTTCGGTCATGATTGCTCAATGTCCGGCCATATGGCGTCCAATGTGAACCAAATCAGCTTCGCTCGCCGGCGCTTCATAGACCAGGCGGCCGTTGAAAATCACGACGATGCGATCGGCAAGCTCCAATAGCTCGTCGAGGTCTTCGCTCACCAACAGAACCGCGGCACCACGGTTGCGAACCGCGACGATCTCAGCATGAATCTGCGCGACCGCTGCGAAATCGAGTCCAAAGCATGGATTGGCGGCGATCATCACGTCCACTTCGCCGTTGAGTTCTCGTGCCAAAACGGTGCGCTGGACATTGCCGCCGGACAAGTCGCCGACTGGCGACTCCGGTGATTGCGTCTTGATCTGATACTCGCCGATCATGCGCTCCGCCTGTTCGCGCAACTTTCTGCGTTGCAGCCACCAGCCGCCGGCCGCGAATGGAGCGCGGTCGAAGTCGCGGAACGCCATGTTCTCCGACACGCTCATGCGCGCGACGCAAGCGTTCTTAAGCGGTTCCTCCGGCAGGCAAGAGAGCTTGTGCCGCCGCATCTCATCGCGGGTGGCGTGATAGAGTTCGCCGGCAATGCGCACGTCCCCGCCGCTGGCGGTGCGCTGACCCGCCAGCACCTCCACCAGTTGCCGCTGGCCGTTGCCCGACACCCCGGCGATCCCGACGATCTCACCACTTTTGATGGCGAGCGAGACTCCATGCAAGGCTGGCTGACCGGCGTCGTCGAGCGCACTCACGCGATCAATCTCGAGCCGGGTCACGCCGAAGTCCGTGCTGCGCGGTGGCGCTTTGGTCAGTTCCTGCGCACCGATCATCATGCTCGCCATCGCGTCCGGCGTCAGATCGGCGACGCGGCCGCCCCCGGCATGACGGCCGCGGCGCAGGATTGTGACCTCGTCGGCAAACGCCATCACCTCACGGAATTTGTGCGTGATCATCAGGATGGTCAGCTCGTTCTTTGCCACCATCTGCCTGAGCATGCCGAGCACCTCGTCGGCTTCGCCGGGCGTGAGCACAGAGGTGGGTTCGTCGAGGATGAGAAAGCGTCGCCGCAGATAGAGCTGCTTGAGTATCTCGCACTTCTGCCGCTCGCCAGCCGAAATCGCCGAAACCTTGGAGTTCGAGCGGCACACGGAACGGCATGCGATCGAGGAACGCCTCCAGTTCCGCTTTTTCCTTTCGCCAGTCGATGACGACCGGCAGGGCGGGGCGCGCCAGCACGAAATTCTCCGTCACCGTCATGGCCGGCACCGACGTGAAGTGCTGATAGACCATGCCGAGACCAAGCGCGTGCGCGGCGCGCGGATTTTCGATGTCCTGCTCCCGATCTTCGACCAGGATCTCGCCCTCATCCGCCCGGTAGTACCCCATGATGCATTTCACCAGCGTCGACTTGCCGGCGCCGTTCTCGCCAAGCAAAGCGTGAAACGAGCCGGCCGGCACCTTCAACGACACGTGGTCGAGCGCGGTGAATTCGCCAAAGCGCTTCGTCATCGATAACGCTTCGACCCCGAGAGCGAAATCCGGATTAGGCGGCGGAGGGGCACCGATGATCCGCGCCTCTGTCATGCGATCGCTCCGACAAAATTCTTCGAGTTCGACACCGCGCCGAACACACCCCCCTGCATCTTGATCATTTTGATTGCGTGTTCGTGGTTGCTCTTGTCGGTCGCGCCGCAACAATCCTCCAGCAGCAGGCACTCGAAGCCGCGATCGTTCGCTTCCCGCATGGTCGTGTGCACGCAGACATCGGTGGTGATTCCGGTCAACACGACGTTCTGGATGCCGCGCAGGCGAAGCATCAATTCCAGATCGGTCGCGCAGAACGATCCCTTGCCCGGCTTGTCGATGACCGGCTCGCCCGGCTGCGGCGCGAGGTCGGGGATGATATCCCAGCCGGTTTCACCCCGCACCAGAATGCGGCCGCATGGTCCAGGATCACCGATGCCGGCACCAATCCGGCGCGAGCGCCAGCGCTTGTTGTCCGGCAGATCGGCTAGATCGGGGCGGTGGCCTTCGCGGGTGTGAAAGACGTGATATCCCTTCGCGCGCATTGTCGCCAGCACGTGCTTGATCGGTTCAATCGGCGCTCGCGTGAGCGACAGGTCGTAGCCCATCTTATCGACGTAGCCGCCGACGCCACAGAAATCGGTTTGCATGTCGATGATGATGAGCGCGGTATTCTCCGGCTGCAGCGCACCGTTGTACGGCCACGGATAGGGTTCGGAGGTCACGTAGCGTTCAGGCATGCTGTGCCTACTTCGTAATGCTCAGTTCGGCCGGCGCGCCAACCAGCGTGCGCTTGGGCGAACACGTGATGATCATGATCAGGAGCGTCAGAATGTAGGGCGCGGCGTTGAACAGGTAGTAACCCTGGCTGACGCCGACCGATTGCAGCGCCGGTCCGAGCGCGGCGGCACCGCCGAACAGCAGCGAGGCCCACAGGCACAGCATCGGGTTCCAGCGTGCGAAGATAACCAGCGCCACCGCGGTGATGCCCTGCCCGCTCGACAGTCCCTCGTTCCAGCTTCCTGGATAATAGAGCGAGAGAAACGAGCCGCCGATCCCGCCGAGAAATCCGCCAAGCATGGTGGCGCGCATCCGGATGGCGTTGACCGAATAGCCCATGGCGCGCGCGGCGTCGGCGCTTTCACCTGCGGTCCGCAAGATCATGCCCCAGCGCGTTGTCTTCAGCGCCCAAACCAGCAGCGGCGCGAGTGCCACGCCGATGAGGAACAAGACGTTGATCTTCAGCGCGGCGCGCACCTGCGGCACGTCGCTCCACCAGCCAAAATCGATCGCCGGCAGGATTGGCGCGGTCGGCTCGATGAGCGGCTTGCCGAGATAGAATGCGAGGCCGGTGCCGAACAGCATCAGCGCGATGCCCACCGCGATATCGTTGACTCGCGGCAGGCCGCAGATCGCCGCATGCAGCATGCCGAGCAGTGAACCCGAGACGCCTGCTGCCAGCACGCCGAGCCAGGGCGAGCCGGTGAGATAGGAGGTCCCGTAGGCGCACATCGCCCCCATCACGAGGATGCCTTCGAGGCCCAAATTGATGCGTCCCGATCGTTCGGTGATGCATTCACCGAGGCTGACGAAGAGAAAAGGCGTGCTGACGCGCAACGCACCGCCGAGCACCGCAACCGGCACCACCCACCAGCCGATGTCCGCCGCCGCCATCGTCAGGCTCCCCGCCGGAAGATGCGAAACCGGCCATACAGCGTTTCGCTCGCCAGCACCGAGATAAAGATCATGCCCTGCAGCACCAGCACCGATGCGTCCGGCAGGCCGAGGCGGCGCTGCAGCAAGCCGCCGCTGGCGTTTATGCCGCCGAGCAGGATGGCGACCGGAATGACGGCGAGCGGATTGTGCCGCGCCAGGAACGACACCAGGATGCCGGTAAAGCCGTAGCCGACCGCGAGGTTGGCGTTAGTGCGGCCTTGCACGGCCGCCACTTCGACCATGCCGGCGAGCCCCGCGGCCGCGCCGCCGAGAAAGCAGATGATCAGGACCAGCCGCCCCACGCCGAGGCCGACCACCTTGGCGGCGCGGACATTGCCGCCGGCGATGCGGGCCGCGAAGCCGAACGTGGTGTGGTGGATCAGGACGTAGGCGAGGACCGCCGCCACTACGCCGAAGACCAGCCCCCAATGCACGTCGGTGCCCGGAATGGTGCCGAGCATGTTGGCGGCGCCGATTTCGCGCGTCGACGGCTTGTTCAGGCTCGAGGGATCGCGCATCGGTCCTTCGACCAGTTGGTTGAGGACCGCCAGCGCGATATAGACCAGCAGCAGGCTCGAAATGGTTTCGTTGACGCCGCGATAATGCTGCAAGCCCCCGGCCAGTGCGATCCACAGCCCACCGGCCGCCATGCCGGCCAGCACCATCGCCAATTGCACGATGAGCGGCGGCGCATCCGCCAATGCCAGCGCCGCCGACGTGGCGGCGAGCGCGCCCATGAGCAGCGCCCCCTCGCCACCGATGATCACCAGACCGAGTTGCGCGGGGAGCGCCGTACACAGTGCCGTGAGAATCAGCGGCGCTGCGCGGGTCAGCGTGTTCTGCCAGGAGAACCAGGTGCCGAACGCGCCCTGGTACATGTAGAAATAGAGATCGATCGGGTTCTTGCCGAACAGCGCGACGAAGATACCAAATGCCACCAGCGCAGCGATCAGCGCGAGCGCAGGGATGACAATATATTCCGCCGCGCCGCCCAGCCTGATGGCCGATAGCTTCTGGAAGATGCCCGAGTTTCGTTCTACGGGTGCCGGAGCGCCGACATCGGCCTTCACGAAGTCGCTCCGATGACTCCTTCCACCAGATAGTTCATCTTCTCGAGTTCAGGATCGGTCTGGCCGCGGTTGACGCCGGCGGCGATCACCGTGTTGCCCTTGTTGTCCTTCAGCGGCCCCTTGAAGATCGTGTAGCTGCCGGCGGTCAGCTTGGCCTTGACGTCATCGGCCTGCTTGCGCGCCGCTTCGGAGACCTTCGGTCCATATGGGGCGACCTTGACGAGATTTTCCTTGAGGCCCCCGCGATAGAAGTTCGGGATGGTCTCGCCCTTGGTGAACATCGTGGCGAAGCGCGGATAAAGCACCTCCCAGTTCCACTCGGCGCTGGTCAGGTGAGCCTGCGGCGCCAGCGGCGCCGCATTGACGTGATAGCCGGAGATCATCGCACCGCGGCGGGCCGCATTCTCCATCACGGTCTTTGGCCCATCGACGTGACAGGTGACGACGTCGACACCCGCATCGATCAGGCTGTTGGTGGCTTCCGCTTCCTTGACGGGCATCGACCAGTCGCCGGTGAAGATGACCTGCAGGGTCGCGTTGGGATTGGCGAGCTTTGCTCCGAGGATGAAGGCGTTGACGTTGCGCAGGAGTTGCGGAATCGGTTTGGCGGCAACAAAGCCGAGCTTGCCGGTCTTGGTGGTCGCGCCGGCAACGATACCGGCAACGTACTGCGCCTCGTCGATGTAACCGAAATAGCTGCCGACGTTCTTCGGATCCTTGTCGGTCCAGAGGCCGCCGGCGTGTTCGAACCGCGCCTTCGGATATTTCTTGGCGAGCTTGAGCGTGTGCGGGCTGTAATAGCCGTAGGAGGTCGGGAACAGCATCTTCGCGCCGTCGAGATTGATCATCGACTCCATGGTCTTCTCGACCGCGTCGGTCTCCGGCACCTTCTCTTCTTCGACCACCTTGATGCCGGCCATTTTCTTCAGTGCGGCGGCGCCGGCAGCGTGGGCCTGGTTGTAGCCGTAGTCGTCACGCGACCCGACATAGACAAAGCCGATGACGGTATCCGCGGCGAACGCCAGGCGGCCGGGCAGCGTGCTCGCAAGCGCGGTCGCTGCCGCTCCTTGCAGAACATGACGGCGGGACATGATGTGGAAGGCCATGGTTCGCTCCTTGTCCGGTTTCTCGGCGATGGTTGCGGTCGCTGCGCGCTGAATCCATTCGGAAAGACGGCGCTGCCGGCCGAGCCTGAGGTCTCGCAATCTCCATGCCACGCGGATGCCGCGACCTATCGCCCTTGAATCGCAGCGGGATTCGGTTTGTCGCGGCGCGTCGGAGTTTAGCGGATCAGGCGTCATTGATTAAAAAATAGGCAAAATTGACGGCGTGTATGCAATTGCCCAAATCTAGGCTTTCATCTCCTTACCGGAAGACTCGAAAGCAGGTGCGGGTCGGCTATCGGGCTGGCATGGTGCTTGCTGAATATTTCCGGCAAGCGGCCGAGGAGCAGTTAACCGTGGCGGTGGTGATGGAACTCGAACCCGTGCGGACGGGCACCGAAGGCACGACCACCCTTCCTAGTCGCTCTCCAAATAAGATTGCGCCAGCACGGGGACTGCTGTGAGCGGCACCGCAGCATCGATTGCGGCGGCCCATCGCGCCGGCACATGCTCTCCGGAAGACACGGTCGCGCAATGCTATGCGCGCATCCGCGCCCACGACGATCCGGCGATCTTCATCTCGCTGCGTGACCAAGCCGACGCCATCGCGGACGCGAAAGCACTGGCCGCGGAACCGCATGCTGATCGTCCGCTCTATGGCGTGCCGGTCGCCATCAAGGACAACATCGACGTCAACGGACTGCCGACAACCGCAGCCTGCCCGGCGTTCGCCTACCGGCCGTCGAAGGATGCAACCTGCGTGGCGCGTCTCAAGCGTGCGGGCGCGATCGTCATCGGCAAGACCAACCTCGATCAGTTCGCCACCGGTCTCGTCGGCGTGAGATCGCCTTACGGCGTACCGCGCAACCTGTTCGATCCGGCGCTCATCCCCGGCGGATCGAGCAGCGGCTCGGGCATCGCGGTCGGCGCCGGCCTCGTCCCGCTCGCACTCGGGACCGACACCGCCGGCTCGGGCCGTGTGCCCGCGGCCATCAGCAACATCGTCGGGTTGAAACCGAGCCTCGGCCTCATTTCGGCCGCCGGTGTCGTTCCCGCCTGCCGCACGCTCGACTGCGTCTCGGTGTTCTCACTCACGGTGGACGATGCCTTCATGGCGCTTGCCGCGATGGCCGGTCCCGATTCGGCGGATGCCTATTCGCTGACGCGTCCGCTGGGCGTGCCGACGGCATTTCCGAAAGGACTTCGGCTCGGCGTGCCGCTGACAGGACAGCGTCTGTTCTTCGGCGATGCGGCTTCGGCGGCAAACTATGAGGCCGCGCTTGCCCGCTTTGCCGCCCTCGGCGCCACCATCGTCGAGATCGATATCGAACCGTTCTACGAGGCTGCGCGCCTGTTGTATGACGGGCCCTGGGTGGCCGAGCGCTATATCACGGCACGCTCGCTGATCGCATCGGCGCCCGAAGCGATGCTTCCCGTCACCCGGCAGATCATCCTAAGTGGAGCGCGGCCGACCGCAGCCGATGCCTTTGCGGCATTTTATAATCTCGAAGAGCTGCGGCGCATTCGCGATCACACGTTTCGCAGCATGGAGGCGCTGGTACTGCCGACCATCCCGACCATCTATTCGGTCGAGGCGGTGCTTGCCGATCCGGTGCAACTCAACAGCCGTCTCGGCACCTACACCAACTTCGTCAATCTGCTGGACCTGTGCGGGCTCGCGGTACCGGCATCGTTGCAGGCGGACGGCAGGCCGTTCGGCGTGACATTGCTGGGGCTCGCCGGTCAAGACGCAATGCTCGCATCGATCGGCCGCGTGTTTCATGCCGATACCCGACTGCCGATGGGGGCCACCGGCAAGCCCCAGCCGCCACTGATGCCGCTGCCCGACTGCGCGGCAGGCGACGAAATCGCGATCGCGGTCGTCGGTGCGCACCTCTCCGGCATGCCGCTCAACGGCGAACTGACATCGATCGGCGCGCGCAGGCTGGAGACGACCACGACTGCGCCGGACTATCGGCTGCTCGCGTTGCCCGGCATTGAGCCGCCGAAGCCCGGGCTGTTGCGGGTCGCGCCGGGCGGCGGCACCGGCATCGAGATCGAAATCTGGGCGGTGCCGGCGGAGAAATTTGGCCGCTTCGTCGACGCCGTGCCGTCTCCGCTGTCGATCGGCACGCTGCAATTGATCGACGGCCGCAGCGTGAAGGGCTTTCTGGTGGAAGCTCAGGCGACGATCGGCGCGCGCGACATATCCACCTTCGGCGGCTGGCGCACCTTCATGGCGCAGATGAAAGTCCACGCGTAACGTCACGAAAAGTGCGTTATCGCGATCCCGCGTAAGCGCCGTATTCCTCCCAGACCGTCATGATGTGGATACGCATAGCCTCTACGGCGCCGTGACGGTCGCCACGCAGGATGGCGACCACCACGCGGTCATGCTCCAGGTGTGACTTGGACAACCGTCCGAGGTTGCGAAACTGCGCGCGGCGGAATGGCTGCACGCGCCAGCGGGTCGCGAGCGTCATCTCGGCGAGGTAAGCATTATGGGCACCGGCATAGATCGTGCCGTGGAAGGCTTCGTTTACCTCATGATAGCGCTGCGGATCGCCGCTCTGGATGAGCATTCGCAAATCCTCATGCGCCGTCTTCCAAAAGCCGCCGTTCGGTCGCGGTCATTCGCTCTGCTGCAAGTCCCGCGCACAGCGCTTCGAGTTCCGCCATCGCCTCGAACATGCCGACCAGACGTTCATCCGAAGGACGCGCGACCACCGCGCCGCGATGCGCCCGAACCTCGACCAGCCCGCTCGCCGCCAATTGCCGGATCGCCTCGCGAACCGGCGTGCGCGATACGTCAAACCTCCGCGCTAGTTCCGTCTCATCAAGCGCGCTGCCGGGTTCGAGCACGCCGCGCACGATTTCGTCGGCGAGTTGCAGCCGAAGCTCATCCGCCAGCGTCTTGCGTGCCCTGGCTTGCGACCGGTGGTCTGACCGCCGCGACGCGAGACCGCCGCATCGGCGAAAGCCCGCGACAACCGGCCGGATGCCGCGGTCATGCCGTGGTCCGTGGCGGGTCGATGACACTCACGTGCGCCGCAACGACCCGCCATCCCTCGTCGAAACGCACCCAGGTCTGCATCTGCCTGCCGACCTTGTCAGGCATGCTCTCGCGGTGGAACAGCGTCGAGGCGACTGCGAAATCGCGCCCATAAGTCGTGATGACGGTTTTTGAAATCGTGCGCTTCAAACCGACCGGCGAGCGCGCAGCACGAAACGCTTCGATCTCCGCATAGCCATAGAGATTTTCCCCGCCGCCATAGCGGATGGTGCGCGGATCGGCGCGGAACGACGCGTCCAGTACTTCGACGTCATTGGACACTATTGCCTTCTCATAGCGCTCGAAGGCCGCGCGCACCTCGGCAACGACCTCCGGCAGATCGACCTCCATCGTCATTCCCCTCTTGGCCGCGTCACGGCAGCGACCCCATTTTTCTCCAGCGCATGCGCAATGCGCAGTGCCACGTCCTCCCGCCATGGCGCGGTAATGACCTGCACGGCGATCGGTAGCGGCTTCAGCGGCACCGGTACTGCCACGACCGGCAGCCCGATGAACGAAATCGGCTGCGTGTAGATGCCGAGATTGGCCCGGACCGGCAGTTCGACCCCGTCCAGTAGGAACGTCTGTTGTCCGATCGCAGGCGCGGTGCAGGGCGTCGCAGGCGCCAGGATGGCGTCGACTTTGGCAAAGAGCCCCAGCACCTGTTCGCGATACCAGCGGCGGAATTTCTGCGCCTTGGCGACAAGAGCGGCGGGAACGACCGCCCCGGCGATCAGCCGGTCGCGCACGGCTGGATCGAAATCGCGGGCCTGCTTGCGCAGGCGATCGAGATGAAGCGCGGAACCTTCGGTCGCGGTGATGAGATACGCGGCTGCACGCGCACGCTTCGCCTCCGGGATTTCGATTTCGTCTCTGACGCCGAGCGCGCTGGCAATGCGATCAAGGGCCGTTTGCGCCTCGGGCGAAGCTCCGGCCCGGAAGTACCCTCCGGCAATCGCAACGCGCAGGCCATCCGTGCCACGATCGAGCAGGCCCGTAACCGGCTCGACCTGCCGGTCCGCACAAACCGGGTCGTCAGGATCGTGGCCCTGCATGGCGTCATAAGCGAGCGCCAGATCCTTCGCGCTACACGCCAGCGGGCCGACATGATCGAGGCTGGCCACGAACGGGAACGTGTGCGCCCGTGACAACCGGCCATAGGTTGGCTTCAGGCCGAAGATGCCGCAAAGCGAAGCCGGCACCCGGATCGAGCCATTGGTGTCGGAGCCGAGCGAGAGCGGCACGAGCTTACCCGCGACCGCGCCGCCCGAACCGCCTGACGAGCCGCCGGTCATGCGCGAGGGATCGTGGGGATTGCGGGACGGACCGTCGTGGATGTTCTCGCCGGTGAAATCGTAGGCGTATTCGCCCATGTTGAGCGCACCGACGAGCACCGCGCCTGCCGCTTCCAGTCGCGAAATCAGCGTTGCGTCGCGTGCGGCCGGCGCGCGCGCGCGATTGATCTTCGAACCGGCCAGTGTCGGCAGTCCGGCGATGTCGAACAGGTTCTTCACCGCGAACGGCACGCCGGCCAGCGGCCCGAGCAGTCCCCCATCCCGCAACTCATCGACCGCCTGCGCCCGCGCGAGCGCGCGTTGCTCAACCACGGCGGTGAACGCGTTGAGAACGCGATCGCGTTTGATGCGTGCAAGTGCGGCGCCGACCACCGCGCCGGCGCTGGTCCGGCCGTCCGCAACGGCGGCTGCAATCTCGCTGGCGGATGCCCAGTCCGTGTCCATGTCGCCGCCTCAGGCCCGAAAGACCGGCGCCGGCTCGGCGTCATCCGGCAGCACGAACTCAGCCACAATGGCGGCCTGATCCAGCGTAACGCGCAGATTGTTGCGGACCGCTCGCATCCAGGATTTCTCGACCTTGAGGTTCAGCGCACCCGTCACGGCGAGAATGTAGGTATCGAGTTGATCGGGCGACCTGTCGATGACGCTAGCCGGCTTGATCACCGCCGAAGATTTGGATGACTTGCCCGACGCCTGCGCCTTCGGGGCTTTACGTCGTGCGGGCGCCTTGGCTTTTGCGCGCGCCGCCGCCTTCGGCTTGACACGTGACTTCATCTTCACACGTGACTTCATCGTCCCTCCCAGTCGCCTTTTCTAGTGGCCACAACGCCTAATTCATAACCAGGATCGTGCCCAGCATCCACTGTTGTCCTCTCACGAAATTATGACGCAAATGCCTGGAACTTCCGGCAATCCACTTCAATCGAACCGTGGCAGCGCTTTCTTATCACGCCACGTGCTCGAATTGCGGATGCGGAATGGCGGCCAGCAAATCGCGGGTGTATTGCGCCTCAGGCGCACTCAGAACGCGTTCGCTCGGCCCCTGCTCGACGATTTTTCCGGTGCGCATCACGATGACGCGGTCGCACAGAAGCCGCACGACGTTGAGATCGTGCGAAACGAACAGATAGCTCATTCCCAGCGTATCCTTCAGCTCCTGTAGAAGATTGAGCACGACCGCCTGCACCGAGACATCCAGCGCCGCTGTGGGCTCGTCGAGAATGACGAGCTCCGGATTGAGCGCGATCGCGCGCGCGATGCCGACGCGCGCCTTCTGCCCGCCGGAGAGCTGGTGCGGAAAGCGGTCGAGCAGATCGAGTGGTAGCCCAACCTGGCGCGCGAGTTCCTCGCAACGCGCCCGCACCGCGCCACGTCCCGTCACATCACCCAGCCGCAGGATCGGGTCGGCAATCGCGCGCACGGCGGTGAAGCGCGGATTGAGGCTGTCGGTCGGATCCTGGAACACCATCTGAATGCGCTTGCGCATTGGCAGCCTGGCGAACCGCTTGGCCGGGATCGACCCGATATCCTCGCCATCGAACATGATGAGACCGTCGGTCTTGTCGATCAGCCGCATGACGATGGTCGAAGTCGTCGATTTCCCGCAGCCGGATTCGCCGACCAATCCGACGCTCTCGCCCCGGTTCACCACGAAGCTGATGCCATCGACCGCCTTGAAGGTATCGGGCTCGGCCGCGGGCCGGCGCTTGAACGGGTTCCGGATAACGCCGCTACCCTTGCGGTTATATTCCTTGACGAGCTTCTCGACCACCAGCAGCGGCTCGCCGGCCTTGCCATTCTTCGCCGCCGGCGTCGAAGTCGCCGTCGCGCCGTTCGATGAAACGGCCGCGAACGCCGCGGCTTCCGCCTCCGGCAACAAATCGCGCAGCGTCACGCCCGGACGCGGCGTCGCCAGCATGAGCTTGCGGGTATAGGGATGCGCGGGTGCGGTAAAAATCTTCCGCGCCGTCGCGGTTTCGACCACATGGCCCTTCTCCATCACGACGACACGGTCGCAATAGGTCGCGGCCAGCCCAAGATCGTGCGTGATCAGGATCGTCGACATGCCGCGCTGGCGCGTCAACTCCATCACGAGATCCATCACGGTCTTCTGCGTGGTCACGTCGAGCCCGGTCGTCGGCTCGTCGGCGATCAGAAGTTGCGGGCGGCAAGCCAGGGCGAGCGCAATGACGACGCGCTGGCACATGCCGCCCGAGAGCTCGAACGGATAGGCGTGGTAGCGCTCGCGCGGGCGCGCGATCTTCACCTGGTCGAGAATGTCGATCGCCCGCTCGGCCAGCATGGCGGAATCGACCTGCGCGTGCTGCAGCAACACATCCTCGATCTGATGCCCGACCTTGCGGATCGGATTGAGCGCGGCGCGCGGATTCTGGAAGATCATCGACATTTCGCGCCCGCGCAGATTGCGCATTTCGTCTTCACTGGCACCGCGCACATCGAGGCCGGTGAAGTACACCGAGCCCTCCGCGATACGGCCGGCGCGGTCCAGAATTCGCATCACCGCAAACGAGGTGACCGATTTGCCGGAGCCGGATTCGCCCACGATGGCGAGCGTCTCGCCCTTAGCGACCGTGATGTCGACATGCTGCACGGCGCGCACGATGCCACGGCGGGTCTGGAATTCGACCGTAAGGTCGTGGACGTCGAGCAGGGGAAGCGAATCCGCCATAGGTGCCTCACGTCCGCCGCTGCGGATCGACGATGTCGCGCAAGCCGTCGCCCAGCAGGTTGAAACAGAACACCGCGATCATCAGCGCGGCGCCCGGAAAGAACGCGATCCACCATTCGCCAGAAATGATGTTGGCGGCGCCCTCCGCCACCATGATCCCCCATTCCGGGGTCGGCGGCTTGACGCCCAGTCCGATGAAAGACAGGCCGGCGGCATTGAGGATGGCATAGCCCATGGTTAGTGAAATCTGCACCATCATGATCGGCATGATGTTGGGCAGAATCTGCCCCAGCAGGATTCGGAAGTCGCCGTTGCCGGAAAGGCGGGCCGCCTGCACGAAGCCGGCATCACGTCGCACGTTGGCCTCCGCGCGCGCGACGCGCACATAGAGCGGAAAATTGATGATCGCGGTGGCGAGCACGATGTTCGTTACGGTATTGCCGAGCGCCGCAACGATGCCCATGGCCAGCACGAACAACGGAAAGGCCATGATGGTATCGGCGAGCCGGCTCACCACACGGTCGGTCCACCCGCCGAAGAAGCCGGCAGCGATGCCCGCAAGCCCGCCCATGACGAAGACCAGCGCCACCGAGGCAAGCGCGATGATGAAGTCAAGACGCGTCGCAACGACCACGCGGCTGAAGATGTCGCGACCGAGTTGATCGGTGCCGAACCAGTGCTTCAGCGAGGGCGGCTGCAGCGACGCCGCCGTGTCGCTCGCCAGCGGATCGTGCGGAACGACATAGGGCCCGAGCAGCGCGCAGAAAGCGATCAACACAAACAGGCCAAAGGCCAGCCCGGTCACCGGATTTTCCGAGATCACATAGCGTGCATGGCGAAAAATCGACGCGCTCTTCGGCTTGGGCGCGGCCGCAGCCTGAGGAACGATGGAGATGGCTTTCGGTCATCCTTCCAGCCTCACGCGCGGGTCGATCACGCCATAGAGAATGTCGATCAGAAGGTTTAGCCCGACATAAAGCACCGCCATGGCGAGCACGAAGCCCTGTACGGGCGCGAAGTCCGACTGCAGCAGAGCTTCCACCGCGTAGGAGCCGATGCCGGGCCACGCGAATACCTTCTCCACCAGTACATTCGCGCCGAGCAGAAACGAGAACACCATGCCGAGCGTCGTCACCACCGGCAGCATCGCGTTGCGGAACGCGTAGGTGACGATGACGGTGCGGTTGTTGAGCCCGCTGGCGCGGGCGGTCCGCACGAACTCGGACGCCAGCACCGCCAGCATGGAGGCACGCGTCATGCGCGCGATCGGCGCCAGCGAAAAAATGCCGAGGGTGAGCGCGGGCAGGATCAACTGGCTGAGCGCGGCTCGAAACGTTTCGAACTCACCCGTGATGAGGCTGTCGATCAGATAGAAGCCGGTAATCGTTGGCGGCGCCGTTGCGAAAGCGTCGAGTCGGCCGATCGGCGCTGGTGACCAGCCGAGCTGGAAATAGAACACATAGACCAATAACAGCCCGGTGAAGAACACCGGCAGTGAGACGCCGGCCGTAGCGACAACTCTGCACGTATGATCGATCCAGGAGCCTTGCTTGACCGCGGCCAATATGCCGAGCGGCACCGCGATGACGATGGACAGGATCAGTCCGAACAGCGTCAGCTCGGCGGATGCCGGCAGGCGGCTGGTGATCTCGGTCGCCACCGGCCGTCCGGTTGACAGCGAGTTGCCGAAGTTGCCGTGCGCGAGGTCGTTGACATAGCGCACGAACTGCTCGGGAAGCGGCAGATCGAGGCCGAGCGACTTGCGGATCTCGGCGATCGACTGCGGCGTAGCGGCTGGGCCGGCGAAATAGACCGCCGGGTCGCCAGGCAGCACGCGGGTCAGCAGGAAGGTGACGATGACGACCCCGATCAGGGTCGGAACCACCGTCACCAGGCGCTTGGCGATCGTCGTCAGCATGGCCTTGCACTCGATTGCGAACGGGCGCGCACCAGCGGCGGCGAACGCCCGCGTTGTTGCTTGCGCGCGTCAGGCCTTGACGAGCGAACGATAGTCGACCTGCCGGTGGAACCAGTAAGTGTAACCGGAGATGTTCTTCTGAGTTGCGACGTTCAGGAACGGCTGGAACAGCGGGATACGCGGCACTTCGATATAGGCCTTGGAGATAAAGCCCTTCACGTCCGTGGCATATTTTTCCTTGTCGCCCTGGGCGGCCGCTTCGCGCGCGCCGTCGATCAGAACGTCCATGTCTTTGCTTACGTAGCTTGGCGTGTTGAAGATTGCGTTCTGGCCGGAATAGCACCAGAAGAAAAAGTACTCCGGATAATCCAGCCAGCCCGAGAAGAAGTTGACCATCAGGGGCATCGACTTCTTCGCCATCTCGCTGCGCCAGTTGGCACCGGGAACTTTATTGATCACGGTCTTGATTCCGATCTGAGCCAGGCTTTCCTGGATCAGCACGGCGATCGGCTCGCTGATAACGCCTTGACCGAGATCGAACGATATTGTGGTGCTGACATCGCCGACGCCTGACTCCTTCATCAGGGCCTTCGCCTTGGCGAGATCAGTAGTGTAGCCAGTCTTCGCCGGCCAAGTGATGTCCGAGACATTGTTCGACGGACCGCCAAACAGCGGGTTGGCGAGACCGAACATCGCCGCATCCATGATCTTCTGGTAAGGCAGCGCGTAGGCCACCGCCTGGCGAAGCTTCTCGTTGTTGAACGGCGGGTTCTTCACGTTCAACTCGACGCTGTACATGCCGTTGCCGATGGGGTTGGAGATGACGACGAGCTTGCCCGCCTTCTTCATCTCCGCCGTATCCTTACTCGGCAGATCGAACGAGATGTCGGCGTCACCGCGCTCCATCAGCGCACGGCGGTTGCCTTCCGACGGGATGGTCCGCCAGATGATCTTCTTCAATTGGGGCAGCTTGCCGCCGACCCAGGCGTCATTGCGCTCGTAGACGGTTTCGACGCCGGGTTTCCAACTTGTCACCTTGTAGGCGCCGCTGCCGGCAGTGTTGGCCTTGGTGTATTCAAGCCCCCAGGGATCTTTCTCGGTAGCGTGCTTCTTGAGTAGGCCGGAGTTGTAGATGCTGGGCACGATGACGGCGAGATCCGGAAGAGTCAGACGATCCTTCTTGACGAAATCGACACGGAAGGTTGAGTCGTCGACCGCGACGAACTGCTCCTTCTTCACCAGCGAACCCGCCTTCATCTGCACGGCGGGGAAGCCGCCTACGCCGATGGCACGATCGAACGACCATTTCACATCGTTAGCGGTGACGGGCGTGCCGTCCTGAAACTTGGCATTCTTTTTCAGCTTAAAGGTAACCGACATGTCGCCGACATTCATGTCCTCGGCGAGCTCCGGCTTGAACTTGTCACGGTCGTAAGAGAGCGTGCCGTCCGGGAGCGTCTTAGTCTCGTGGGAGATCAGGCGGTCATAGCAATTCCATGAGGCTTCGTAGCCGGGCCGGTTGGTGCCGACGCCATGGATGTCAAGATTGTTGGGTCCGTTCTCGGTGATGAGCAGCAAGGTTTCCTTGCGCGATTGCGCTTTGGCGGACGACCAGATCGCAGGCGCCGGCACGGCTCCTCCCGCGGCCAGCACGGTCATAGACTTTAAAAAATCACGACGCTTCATTGAGAACCTCCAGGTGCGCGCGGATACTTGAGCGGATACTTGAAGCGAGAGTCCGCAAAGGTCGTGCCAGAACCATCGGGTTCGCGTCGAAAACGCTAACCGGTTGACGCTCAAACGAAATTTCTGAGCGGCTTATTTGAGGAGAGAATGCGCGGGCACCCATCGCGGCGCTATTGCATACAATTCGCCTCAGAATGCCTAATCATTGAGCGATAGCGACGACGGAATTTCGGCTTCCCATCAGCCTGGCCCTGCGGCTGGTCGAAATGTCGCAGGCGTCGCGAAATTGATCGATAAACCGAGCATTGGCCGGTATCCGGCACTTCTCATCCGAAAATGATTGAAGCTTGCTCATCTGCCCGACAATTAGGCGGCTCGTTGGCCATTCGGCCATCAACCCATTGCCGGGATGACAAAATCGCCATTCGTGTCGAAATGAGCGGTTGGCACATCGATTGCTAATCGGTCGGGACTGCCGGCCTGGATTTCCGCAACAGCAATGGAGCGTGTCCCCGATGTCCACCTTCGACAACCCATTCGATCCTCGGCGCGAATTGACCCCGTCCGGATGCGCATGCGGCAGACATCTGAACCAGTTCGACCACGACCGGGACGCTGCGACGCAATTACAATGCGCGGCCGTGGAGAGCGAGGACAAGCGCTACGAGGGTGTGGTCGCATCGGCCGTGATGCGCGCGATCTTTCCCAAGGATGCCGCGCGCCGCGCCTTCCTGAAATCGGTTGGCGCCGCAACCGCGCTCGGCGCGCTATCACAATTCTTCCCGCTCAAGACCGCGACCGAGGTCTTTGCGCAAGGCGGCGCTATCGAAAAGAAGAACCTCAAGGTCGGGTTCATCCCGATAACTTGCGCGACGCCGATCATCATGGCGCAGCCGATGGGCTTCTATAAGAAGCACGGCCTCGACGTCGATGTGATTAAGACGGCCGGTTGGGCCGTGGTCCGCGACAAAACCATCAATAAAGAATACGACGCCGCTCACATGCTGTCGCCGATGCCGATTGCCATCACGATGGGCGCCGGCTCCAACCCCATTCCCTACACGATGCCGGCGGTCGAAAACATCAACGGCCAAGCCATCACCCTCGCCATCAAGCACAAGGACAAGCGCGACCCCAAACAATGGAAGGGGATGAAGTTCGCCGTTCCGTTCGACTACTCGATGCACAACTACTTGCTGCGCTACTATGTCGCCGAGCACGGCATCGATCCGGATCAGGACATCCAGATTCGCGCGGTGCCGCCGCCCGAAATGGTCGCTAACCTGCGCGCCGACAATATCGACGGCTTCCTGGCGCCCGACCCGGTCAATCAGCGCGCGGTGTACGACGGCGTTGGTTACATCCATATTTTGTCGAAGGACATCTGGGACCGGCATCCGTGCTGCGCGTTCGCGGCCTCGAAGGAATTCGTCACCGGTTCACCCAACACCTACGCGGCGCTACTCAAGGCGATCATCGACGCCACAGCCTTCGCGACCAAGCCGGAGAACCGCAAAGAGATCGCCGCGGCGATAGCACCGGCGAACTACCTCAACCAGCCGGTGACGGTGGTCGAGCAGGTGCTCACCGGCACCTTCGCGGACGGTCTCGGCAAGATCCAGAAAGTCCCGGATCGCATCGACTTCGATCCGTTCCCCTGGGAGTTGTTTGCGGTCTGGATCATGACGCAGATGAAGCGCTGGGGTCAGGTCAAAGGCGAGATCGACTATGCGGGCGTCGCCAAGCAGGTCTACCTCGCGACCGATACCGCCAAGCTGATGAAGGAACTCGGCCTCACGCCACCGACTACGACATCGAAGAGCTTCGTCGTGATGGGCAAGACCTTCGACCCGTCGAAGCCCGAGGAGTATGTCAAGAGCTTCAAGATCAAGCGAGCCTGAGCGGATGATCGCGGCCGGGATGTCACGCGATCGTCGACTCTGCTCTCCGTCGTCACGCCCCTCCACGTGGCCGGCATCCCTCGCACGCGAGGGCGGTCATGACCCGCTCTCTCACCTTCCGCGCCGCATTCGTGTCTATCGTCATCTTCGCGGCGTTCATTCTGATCTGGCATGTTTCGACCCGCGGCACCGGCGTCGTTGCCGACATGGATCCAGAATACGCCAAGCTCATGGGCGCGACGGCGACCGAGGGCAAATCGGCGATGCCCGGTCCGCTCGACGTCGGCGCCAAGCTCTGGGAGCACATCCAGCGGCCGTTCTACGACAACGGTCCGAACGACAAGGGCGTCGGCATCCAGTTGGCGTATTCGATTGCACGCGTCGCCATCGGGTATCTGCTCGCCGTCTTGGCTGCCGTGCCGATCGGCTTCCTGATCGGCATGTCGCCCTTGATGAACCGGGCGCTCGACCCGTTCATCCAGGTGCTTAAACCGATCTCGCCGCTCGCCTGGATGCCGCTGGCGCTGTACACGATCAAGGATTCCAGCCTGTCGTCGATCTTCGTCATCTTCATCTGTTCGCTCTGGCCGATGATGATCAACACCGCGTTTGGCGTCGCCGCGGTGCGCAAGGAGTGGCTCAACGTCGCGCGCACGCTGGAAGTCGGCACCTTCCGCCGCGCCTTCACGATCATCCTGCCGGCCGCCGCACCGACCATTCTCACCGGCATGCGGATATCGATCGGTATCGCCTGGCTGGTGATCGTGGCCGCCGAGATGCTGGTCGGCGGCACCGGCATCGGCTACTTCGTTTGGAATGAATGGAATAATTTATCGATTACAAATGTGATTACGGCGATCGTGCTGATCGGCATCGTCGGCATGATGCTCGATCAGATCCTGGCGCGGCTCACCAAGCTTGTGACGTTTCCCGAGTGAATGGCGGGCCAGCGGATGAGCGATAAATTCATCTCCATCGAGGGCATCACCAAGCGCTTCCCGGCGCCCGGCGGCGGCACCACCACGGTGTTCCAGGACCTGTGGCTGTCGATGGCGCGGGGCGAATTCGTCTGCATCATCGGCCATTCCGGCTGCGGCAAGACCACCGTGCTCAACATCCTCGCCGGCCTCGACACGCCGTCCGACGGCGCCGTGATCGTCGACGACCAGGCGATCGAAGGCCCGAGCCTCGACCGCGCCGTCATCTTCCAGAGCCACGCGCTCTTGCCCTGGCGCACCGTCATGGGCAACGTCGCCTACGCGGTGACGTCGAAATGGCGGCGCCGCTCGCACGCCGAAGTCGCCGAACACGCGCAGAAATTCATCGACCTCGTCGGCCTCACCGGCTCCGAGCACAAGCGTCCCGCCGAACTGTCGGGCGGCATGAAGCAGCGCGTCGGCATCGCCCGCGCGCTGTCGATCGAGCCGAAGATCATGCTGATGGACGAGCCGTTCTCGGCGCTCGACGCGCTCACCCGCGGCACCCTGCAGGACGAAGTCCGCCGCATCTGCCTCGACCACCGGCCAGACCGTGTTCATGATCACCCACGACGTCGACGAGGCGATCTACCTCGCCGACCGCGTCGTGCTGATGACCAACGGCCCCGACGCCGCGCTCGCCGAGATCGTCGAGAACCCGCTGCCGAAGGACCGCAAGCGCACCGACTTCCACAAGCATCCGCTCTATTACGGCGTGCGCAACCACATCATCGATTTCCTGGTGACGCGCAGCAAGAACTTCGCCGAGGGCGCCGAGGGCGCGGCGTTCGACAAGCGTCACGTGCCGGTGGTGCGGCCGGGCGCGGCGGTGGCCGCCGTCGAAACGCTGCCGGGCGCCGAATCGCCGGCCATGCGGATTGCGTCGAGGCATTGAGCGATGCGTATGGATTGGAGTTGCGATCTCTCCGTTCGTTCCCGCGTAAGCGGGAACCAGTTCTTCCCGCTCGTGCACAGGGCTGGATCCCCGTTTTCGTGGGGACGAACGCAGGACGCACCCAGTTGAAAGGTGAGCCGCTTGAAGCATGGTGTCTCGGCAACGGCGGTCGGCTCCCTCTCCCTGTGGGAGAGGGGTGGGGTGAGGGGTTTCGGTCCATCGATCCGGTAACCCCCTCACCCAACCCTCTCCCCAAAGGGGAGAGGGAGCGCGCCGAGATCGTCGCACGTTGATCGGCATTATCAGTTCAAGGAATTGCATTCTACGTACTAACCAGGGAAAAAGGAGACCCCCATGAAACGTGCCGACCTCACCGAAAAGCTGCTCGACATCAAGCGCGACAAGGGCTGGACCTGGAAATACATCTGCGGCGAGATCGGCGGCTCGTCGCCGGTGCTGGTGACCGGCGCGCTGCTCGGCCAGCAGAAGCTGACCAAGCCGCAGGCCGCCGCCGCCGCCAAGCTGTTCTCGCTGTCGAAGGCCGAGCAGGCGATGCTCAACGAGGTGCCGATGCGCGGCACCGGCACGCCGATGCCGCCGACCGATCCGCTGATCTACCGGCTGTACGAGCTGGTGATGGTCAACGGCCCGGCCTGGAAGGTGCTGATCGAGGAGGAGTTCGGCGACGGCATCATGTCGGCGATCGACTTCGACTTCACCCTGGAGCGCCAGGCCGACCCGAAGGGCGACCGCGTCAAGATCGGCATGAGCGGCAAGTTCCTGCCGTACAAGTATTACGGCGCGACCGGGCAACGCGCAGGCGTATGGGTATAAGGAGGAGTAGGCGTAGGGCGGACTAGCGAAATTATAATCCATCATTCTACCTTCGGCTGGCAAAAGGGGTGGGTTATGCCCTCGGCAAATCCGCCCTGTGCGCTAGACAAGACGAAAGGGAAGCTGCAGCAGGCGAGCACGGTTGTCGACGGGCTTAAATGTAACGCGCGTAGTCGCTGCTGACTTTGTCGCCTGAGACATATTTCAGAACCTCGCCAACGGCGCGGGCGGCCCGGATGGGAATCGGGAGCTTCTGGTTCATTTGCGTCGAATTCCAATTCACCTTTGTGAGGGCCAACACTTCGCTCGCGATCTGCGCAATGGTGCTGTCACTTCCTTTATAGGGGCACAGGAGCAGAGGCTTCGGGTCATACATCCCCGGATAAGTTCCGTAGTAGGGAAATATTTCGTTCGTATGAGCAGCCCCTTCCCATCAAGCTCAACGAACGTGCCGCGCATGACGGGGTAGTTTTCCGTCCCGAAGCACCTTCACTGAATAGGATTTTCTGCGCCCCACACAAGGTCGCGCAGCTCGGCGTCCGCCTCGTCGAGGGCTTCGAAAATCCCCTCCGCTTCTTCTTCACGAAATTGCGACGTCTTTAGAACGATCACACGTGCCGGATAGTGCTTGTGGTGATTTTTGTACGCTGTAAGGGCGCCCGCAATTAGCTGGCGTGCGTCGTCCTGGGTCATATAGGGGTGGCGGCCGCGGCTCTCCGTGTGGGCGCGCCTTCCTTTCAGGATGAACCCGCGTCCCCGCTCATCGAACATCTGGGCCGCACTCGTGAATAACTGCTGGCCGCCGACCTCGCGATAGAAGCTGACGCCGATGTAGCAAGCGGTGAACTCGCCATCTTGAGCGCCCGCCTTTCGCCAAGGAATGCGCCCCGTGCCTTTGTAATAAAGCGTGGTCATCAAGTTCCAGGTGCGATCTGCTTGGTCCTAAATCTTCCGAGAGCGGTTCTCCTTAATCTTGCGCGGGATGCGGGCGGTCTCATCGAAAACGTCTTCCCACACGATCTGTATCGGGAAGCTGAGGCTCATCGCCTTCGCCTTCAGCATTCCGCGAAAATCGGGAGCGTCAGAACCGCCACTGTCCTCCTTCTTCGGTCGTGCCCTTCGCGTCGACCTTCGCATTCCACACGCGCTCAAGCAGGGCAACGGGTAACGCCACGATCGCGACGTTCGGTCGGTGGCTGGTTTCGTCGAGGGATTTCAAGTTGCTGGACAATCTCGTCCCCGGCCATCTCAACCGCTTTGACGTGATCTGGGCTCTTGCCTGATTTTGTCGATCTTTCGCCTGCGTGATAGCAGCCGTGGCGCCTTCGGAAACTTCAAACTTGCAGCGAAACGGATTTTGATTGCCAAGCCCTGGAAAGTCGGGATGCAGGTTTGGATGTTTTTCGCCGTTGCCGGCAAAGCCGCTCGCTGCTTCTTCGAAAAACTCCTTTGTATCCTCGACCGTCTTGGCGCTGCCCCACCACGGCGATACGAACGACGTCGCCAGGTGGTATCTGCAGCGGCCCCGCTTCAAACAGGCCAAGTCGCGGGTCTGGATGGTGATGTTTGTCGCCAAACTCCAAGTTCGGCTCATTCGAATATCTTCGCTCTCGAATTTCATCCAGAGGAGTAGTTCTCCTGCGCCGGCTTCGGACTCGGGAGCAGCCTTCTTTTGCGAGCCCCAGACATCTTCCGGCACGCGTGTCGCCAGCGTGATCACGGGGCGGTTCCCCAAATCGCAGGCGGTACTCTGACGACGCTTGCGTGAAAAAATTCATGCGCGTTCGCGGTCAGCTTGGCTCAAGAAGCGATGCCACATGATGACTTGCCCGCGAAGCGAGGCGCTGTTGTCGAGCCGTTTTTTTCCGGCAAGAAGCGCGGCCGGGTAGGAATGTGCAATAAATCCGTTTGACGGTGAAGAAATAAGTCGGGTTGATTACCAAGAACCACTGGTCGTAAAGCCGTTTCGAAGCGGGGAACGAAAGCGTGATGACGGACAAACTCGACGCGGCTCTTGTCGGTCTTTGTTCTCGATCACGTTCACCACTTCCGTTGACGTCTTGTTCTTCGAGGCCTCGTAGGCGAAGACGCGCGGCGTGTTTTCGGCAAGCGCCCGAAAGTAGAATAGCTTGCGCTCCTTGTTCCAGTTGAGAATCCTCTCGCACCTGATGGTCAAACGCCTTTCGCAGCAAGAACGCGAAAGTGTTTTGCTCGTCGTAATCTTCGTGGAACGCGAGTGTAGCCGTGTCCACGGGGGCTTCAACTTGATCGAGGTCCACTAGTTTGTCGGCAGTCCAACTCGCGCGGGTCAGGAAAACGACCAAAATGTCTCCACCTTTGATTACCCAATCAAACCGCGAGTGGCTCGTCAGCCACTCCAGAAGGATCGCGGCTGCCTTCTTCGCGACATGCGAGGGTCGATAGAAACGAATATCTCGGCCGGCAAACTCATGGGCAAAATGTTAACGAAGCGCTTCTTCGCCGCCGCCAAGCGGTGGCACGTAATACCCAAACCCGGCCTTCGAAACAGTAAGTGCAGCAAGCCGATCGACCGCGTTGGCGTCCAAGACATCGAGAGCCGCTTGTCGAAATTCCCAGCCTGCGGTCTTCCCGCCCGGACCGCGCGTCGCACGTGTTTCCAGAAGTAACCTGTCGTCCGACTTACGATAAAGAACGAGGATGACCGGGAAGATTGGAGGGACACAGGTTGGCAGAAATCATCGGAGCGGCCAAATAAGGTGAAGCCCCATGTTGTCTTCCGACCACGTAGCGCGACAACTCCCGTCGCCTTGATCTGAACGGCGATCATGCGGGCGAGCGGCTTTCCCGTTGTCCATCACCTCCGCGATGCCGTCCACGCCCGCTTCCAAGACGGGAGCGGCCGTCGAACTGGAAGCCCAGCGGTGAGAAAGCGAAGGCGAACCGCAGCCTCGCCGATCTCCCCCAGGAGCTTGATTCGGGGTGATCTTCTTAGACATCGCGACGGCTTTAGAACAATCCATGAACGCCGTTAAGCGGTTTTTCGCCCTTCTCCACCCGTAATCGGCGGTTTCAAACGGCCAGCGCCCTGCGGCAGGCGCGATGACGGGAGCTGCAACGCCCGTCACGTCGAAGCGAGCGCCTGAACGGAGCGCAACGCAATCCGGGTTTCTCGATGGTCACAAAGCTACCAATCACAATCCTCGCCTTGAGCCGTCGGTGGCGCCTCGCTATTTTGAAGCCTGGAACGGCAAGGAACCGACATGAGCGACAGAGGTCAAAACGTTGATCCAGCAGGCGCGTGCGCTGCCGCCACAGGATCGCATCGCGCTCGTTGAGGATGTGCTCGACAGCCTGGACCGTGCCGATCCCGACATCGATCGACTGTGGGCGCGGGAGGCGAGCGACCGCTTGGCGGCCTATCGGCGCGGCGAGCTTGCGGCCAAGGACCTCGACGACATCATCGCCAAATACCGGCCGTGACGGTCCGGTTCCCAGCGACCGTAGCCCGGATGGAGCGCAGCGCAATCCGGGATTTCGCGCAGGCAAACAAGACCGGCCCCGGATTTCGCTTCGCTCATCCGGGCTACAACAATGAAACGAGGGATGGAGCCCAATGCACAAATTCTTCCGGTCGATCGCGCTGGTCGTGGCGCCGCTGTTCGTTGCGCAACCGGCATTCGCGCAAGACTACCCGACGCGGCCGATCCAGATGATCGTGCCGTTCACGGCCGGCAACGTGATCGACGTGCTGGCGCGCGCCTTTGCGCACGAGTTGAGCGGCGCGCTCAAGCAGCCGATCACCATCAACAACATTTCCGGCGCCTCCGGCATCCTGGCGCTCAATGCCGCCGCCAATGCCAAGCCCGACGGCTATACGCTGCTGTTCGCGCCGCAGGGGCAACTCACGATCCAGCCGCATCTGAAGAAGGACCTCGGCTACACCTTCGACACCTTCAAGCCGATCTGCCAGGTGCTCGAGAACGTCTTTGCCATCATCGTCTCGCCGAAGTCGCCGATCCGGACCTTTCAGGATCTGGTGGACCGGGCGCGCGCCAAGCCGGGCGTGCTGACCTGGGCGACATCCGGCACCAACACGGTGTCCGATCTGCAGATGAGCGCCTTGATCGACAAGCTCGGCCTGAAGCTCGTGCACGTGCCGTACCGCAACTATGGCCAGATGATCCAGGACACGGCCGGCGGCAACTTCGATTTCGCGGTCTCGTCGGTCGGCTCGTTCAGCGCCGATACCGTGCACATGGTCGCGTTGCTGGCGGATAAGCGCGTGCCGCTGTTCCCTGACCTCGTGACCATCGCCGAACTCGGCTACCCGATTTCGCTGCCGGGCTTCGCCGGCCTCTTTGCGCCGGCCAAAGCACCCCGGGAGGTGCGCGACAGCTTGAGCGCGGCGTGCCCGAAAGTGTTTGCGCAGCCGGCATTGCAGCAGACGATGAAGAAGGTGGGCGTGATCCCGGCGTATCTGCCGGGCGACAAATTCACCGCGCGATTGATCGAGGACAGCAAGCAGAAGGCCCAGCAGCTCAAGGCCATGGGGCTCGACAAGACGCCGCGGTGAGGCGGGCAGGCGTAGCCCGGATGGAGCGCAGCGTAATCCGGGACTGGCTTTCCGGATTTCAAGGCCGTTCCCGCATTTCGCTTCGCTCATGCGGGCTACGGACTGCGGACGGAGCTGCGCCATCCGCGCGCAGTCAGTTGGTGAAATTGATCACCCAGATGTTGTCGGTGACGCCGACGCCGATGGTCTTCCATTCCGGCGTCAGCATGTTCTGGCGATGGCCTGCGGAGTTGATCCACTTCTCCAGAATATATTTGGCGCCGCCCTCCTCGAAGCCGCTGCACGCGGCGTTCTCGCGGAACCGGCGGCCCGGGAATGCGGCTTTCATGCGGACGCGGTAGTCGGGATCGTGATGGAGAAACCAGCAGGCGTGCCACTTGTTGAGGTGGTCGGACCAATATTGCGATTGGCGGCTGACCGCGGAATCCAATCGGACGGGCTTCAGTCCGTTCTTGGCGCGATACTCGTTCACCAGACGGCACATCAGCGCCTGGTTGTCCTTGCCGGGACAATTCGGATCGCGAACCTCCGCGCGTGGCGGCGCGGGCTTCGGGGCTTTGGTTTCCTGCGCGTATCGGGTCGACGCAAACCCGGGTTGGGCGTCAGATTCCGGATAGGACGTGGCTTCGCTGGTAGGCGGAACAGCAAAAGCGCGGTCTTGGGCATCCACGAAAAGAAGCAGTGCACCGGCCATCGAGCAGCGCAAGTGTTCTGCTTTCACGAATTGCCATTTCGGGTCCTCGAAAACAGCGCCCAGGGCGGATCGAAAAGCGCGTAGCGGCGCCGGACGTCATACGCAAGTGGCAAGCGGGTGGTGCGAGCGCAGCCCGGACGCCACGACGGGTCATGGCCGTCCTGAGGCAATCACCACTGGTCCTGGTCGAATTTGAGGTTAGATAGGGTCCAGCATAAGCCCCCTCCCCCGCACGCCTCTCCATGAAAAAGATCGGCTTCCTCTCCTTCGGCCATTGGACGGCGTCGCCCCAGTCGCAGACGCGATCGGGTGCCGACGCGCTGTTGCAATCGATCGACCTTGCGGTCGCCGCCGAAGAGCTCGGCGCGGACGGTGCCTACTTCCGGGTGCATCATTTCGCCCGCCAGCTCGGCTCGCCGTTCCCGCTGCTGGCGGCATGCGGCGCCAAGACCAAAAAGATCGAGATCGGCACGGCGGTCATCGACATGCGCTACGAGAACCCGCTCTACATGGCGGAGGACGCCGGCGCGGCCGACCTGATCGCCGGCGGCCGCCTGCAGCTCGGCATCAGCCGCGGCTCTCCCGAGCAGGTGATCGACGGCTGGCGCCACTTCGGCTACGCGCCGCCCGAGGGGATGACGGATGCCGACATGGCCCGGCGCCATACCGAGGTGTTTCTCGAAGTGCTGCGCGGCCAGGGCTTCGCGCGCCCGAACCCGCGGCCGATGTTCCCGAACCCGCCCGGGCTTCTGCGCCTCGAGCCGTATTCGGAGGGCCTGCGCGAGCGCATCTGGTGGGGCGCCGGCTCGAACGCCACCGCAGTCTGGGGCGCCAAGCTGGGCATGAACCTGCAAAGCTCGACGCTCAAGAATGACGAGAGCGGCAAGCCGTTTCACATCCAGCAGGCGGAGCAGATTCGGGCATTCCGTGAAGCGTGGAAAGAGGCCGGACACCCGCGCGAGCCGCGGGTGTCGGTGAGCCGCAGCATCTTCGCGCTGGTGGATGACCGCGACCGCGCCTATTTCGGCCGCGGCAACGAGAACGACGACCAGATCGGCCTCCTGGGCGACAACACCCGCGCCATCTTCGGCCGCAGCTACGCCGCCGAGCCCGACGTGCTCATCCAACAGCTCAAGATGGACGAAGCCATCGCGGAGGCCGACACGCTGCTGCTGACCGTCCCCAATCAGCTCGGCGTCGACTACAACGCCCACGTCATCGAAACCATCCTGAAACACGTCGCGCCCGGCCTGGGCTGGCGCTGATCTGAGGCGCCGTCAACGGCGCGAACACGGTTTAAGGGCGGCAGGGTCGCGTAACCGTACCCGATGTGGCATCTTGCCATCGTGTGTCGCTATCCCGGCATCGAGTGAGGAATCAACCGTGACAACATTCGTAGTCGCGCACGGCGCCTGGTCGTCGGCCTGGGTGTGGAAGAAGATGCGTCCGCTGCTGCGCGCCGCCGGTCACGAGATTTGGACGCCGAGCTACACCGGGCTGGGCGAACGGGCGCATCTTGCGAACCCGGCGATCGATCTCGACACCCACATCAAGGATGTCGTTGGCGTGCTTGAGATGGAGGACCTCAGCGACGTCGTGCTGGTCGGTCACAGCTACGGCGGCATGGTGGCGACCGGCGTGGCGGACCGCGCACGGGGGCGCATCGCGCAACTCGTCTATCTCGACGCCTTCGTTCCTCGCGATGGGCAAAGCGTGCTCGACCTGCAATCGCCGGAGGCGCGCAGCAGGATGAGCGACTTGGTGCAGGCCAAAGGCGACGGCTGGCGCATTCCGCCGAACCCGATGCCGCCCGACACGCCCGAGGCCGACGTCGCCTGGGCATCGGGCCGCCGCTGCCCTCAGCCGGTCAAGACATTCGAGCAACCGCTGCGTCTGACATCGCAGGCGGCGCCGCCGGCGCGCACGTACATCTACTGCAAGCGCAATGCGCCGGGCGATGTGTTCCGCCAGTTCGCCGAGCGGGCACAGCGCGAAGGCTGGCGCCTGTTCGAAATGGATTCCAGCCACAATCCACACGTCACTCAGCCCGAGGCGCTGCTCGACATCCTGACGCAAATTGCCTCGGCGCCGGCGCGCTCATAAAGTCATGTGCTCGATCAACCGCGCCGCGAACTCGGTGCGCTCCCGCTCCCCATTTGGGGAGAGGGTTGGGCTGAGGGGGTCTAGTCCCTCGATAGACCGTAACCTCCTCACCCCCTCCCTCTCCCTATGGGAGAGGGAGCGCACCGAGCCTGCCTCAAGAGTGTCAATCCACGCGAAGACTGGAATTAGGTCGATCAGGATTGCGGGCAAGAAAGACAATCGGAGAGAAACCGACATGGATATCGGCTTCATCGGCCTTGGCAACATGGGCTTCCACATGGCCCGCCGCCTGATCGAGGCCGGCCATCGCGTCATCGTCTACGATACGCGGCGCGAACCGGTCGACAAGCTGGTAGCACTGGGAGCTGAGGCCGCCGCATCCGTCCGCGAAGTGGCCGACCGCGCCGAGACCGTGATGGCGAGCCTGCCGACGCCCGACATCGTGCAGGCGGTCGCAGCCGGCAAAGGCGGGCTGATCGAGGGCAACCGCGTACGCCGCTTTGTCGATCTCTCGACCACCGGCTCGGTGATGGCACAGCGCATCTTCGACACTCTCAAGGTGCGCGAGATCGTCCAGATCGACTCGCCGGTGTCGGGCGGCGTGTCCGGCGCCGAGAAAGGCACGCTCGCCGTGATGGTGTCGGGTCCGCGCGCCGAAGCAGCGATCGTGGAGCCCGCGCTCGCGGTGATCGGCAAGGTGTTCTTCATCGGCGAGACGACCCGGCGCCGGGCAGACCATGAAGCTCTGCAACAACTATCTCTCGGCCGCCGCCATGGCGGCGACGTCCGAGGCGATGGTGATGGGCGTCAAGGCCGGGCTCGATCCGCGCATCATGCTCGACGTGATCAATGCCGGTTCCGGCCGCAACACCGCAACCGAGAACAAATTTCCCAAAATGGTGGTGCCGCGCACCTTCAATCTCGGCTTCACCAATGGCCTGATGGCGAAGGACGTGGGTCTCGCGCTCTCCGAGGCCGCGGCGCTCGGCGTGCCGATGGATGTCGCCGAAGCGGTGATGCGCGCGCTCAAGCTCGCCTGCGACGAGATCGGCCCGGAGCAGGACCTCACCACCGTCGTGCAGCCGATCGAGCGGCGGGCCGGTGTCGAAGTGCGGGCGCCGGACTGACGGCGGCGCGTTACGACGGGATGTATCGCTTCCAGTTGTCGTCTAATACCGGCATCGCCGAAAACGGCTTCCGCAGGTCCGCGGTCCTGCCGATGAGCTGCCGGGCCGTCACCTGCTTGCGGTCGAGATAGCCGTCGAACTCCGCGATCGCCCGTGACAGCACCTCGAAGCCTCGCAGCATGACAGCGGTTGCCATCTCGACGGCGCTGGCGCCGCACAGCATCATCCGGGCGATATCGAGACCGGTCTGCGCCCCGTTGGTCGCGATCAAGGGTCGCTCCGGACCGAGCTTCGCACGCGACAGCGCCAGCCACTGACAAGTCAGGGGAAGATTCCACGCTCCGCCGACGCCGAGCGACGTTCCCAGCATCGGCTCGAACGTCTCGACATCGGGAATGATTCCAAGCGATCGCCCCGCCATCACGACGGCTTCGCCGCCGGCCGCGAAAGCAGCCTCCGCGAGATCGGGCACGCGTTCGCTTTGGCCGGTAATCTTGACCCACAGCGGAATTGAGATCGCGGCACGTACGGCGGAGACGATGGCCGACACGCGCGCCGGATCGAGCTCGGTCGAGACGACTCCCTTTGCCTGGCTGGCGTAGGGTGTACCGATGTTCAGTTCGAGAATGCGAATTCCGGCCTGTTCGACCTGCCGGGCCATCTCAACGGCCGGCCCCAACTCGGCCAGGATGAGGCTCGCGACGGCATACGAATTGTAAGACTGCGCCTCGCGATCAAGCCGCGATGTCTGATCGAGCCAATCGTCAACGCTCTGCGGCGTCAGGCCGGACCGGCAGGCGATGAATGCGGTCGCGGGGGCGGTCGAAGACCACGGGATCGGGCGCCATTGCTCATCGAGCGCCATATACTCCGCGCGCAGCAACTGATCGCGCGCCGCCATTGATTTATTCGTCGATTTGACGACCACCGCGCCCGCGCCGCTCTGCAAGGCGCGGCGGACACCGTCAGCGCCGATCATGTGCTCTGCCGAGCCCGCGATCAGCGGGTTCTTCAGCGTGACGCGACCGACCGTGGTTACAAGCCTGTCAGACACTATCGCCCCCGGATTAGATTTTCTAACCGGCCTTTCGCTTGACCGTTATCGGATCAATCGCCGCTCTGGCCGACTGGCCGGCATGGCGAACATTTCCGAGAGCCCGTGAGATTTCCTGACCGCAACGCTTCAATGCTCTGACCATGGTGGCGCTTGGTTGCTCCGGCAAGAATTGGATTGATCCGACGACCGCAACGGCGGCTACACAAGCGTCGGACTCATCGAAAATCGGAACCGCAATCGCATTCAAACCAAGCAGCGCCTGTTCGGGCGCGACCGCATAGCCGGCTCGTACGATCTGCACGAACTCGCGCTCAATGCTGGCCGAATCAATGATGGTCTTGTCGGTCATTCTGCGTCGTGGACTAGCAAGCAGCCTCTTCTGAAACGCAGGCGCCGCAAAGGCGAGCAGCACCTTGCCCTGCGCCGATGCATGGAAAGGCAATTCGCTTCCCGGCCGAACGCCGATCTCGATGGGTGAAGTTCCCGAGATTGTCAGCATGACCAAAGCACCGCGCGGCGTCATTGACGACAGCACGACACTCTGGCCAAGGGTATTGCGCAAGTCGCGCATCAGGCCTTCCGCCAATTTGACCAGATCGGGCGCGGGAGCGAGGCGGGCAAGAAGCCGGCTCTTCGATCCGATTCCATACCGGGCGGTCGCCTGATTCTGTGTCAGATATCCGCGCTCGACCAGCGTCAGCAGGTGTCGATGAACCGCTCCTTTGGTTACCTTGACGCGCTCCGCTATCTGCGTCACGCCGAGCTCTTCCCCGGAAAACGCCACTGCCTCAAGCACGTCTAACGCCCGCTGCAAGGAGCGCACACCGCCGGCGCCAGGGTCTTTTGCCATGCTCGAATACCTTTGTCCCGACCGCGCAACCATCGAGCATAGCAGCATTTCTCGATAGAACTTCTCATCCCGTCACTTTGGCTTTGCGTTCTCCGCGATGCCCAGGCGCTTCAGCAGGCTTGGGAACTGCGCGAACTCCTCCCTAAGCGTCTTGCCGAACTGCTCGCCGGTCTGCACCTTGCCCACGCCGGCGGCGGCAAGGAATTCTGCGACGACGGGTTTCCGCAAAATCTGCAGGAACATCGCCTCAAGCTGCTCGCGGGTCGCAGGCGGCACTCCGGACCCGGCGAACAGGGCGTACCAGTTGGAGATCGCCAGCGCCGGATATCCGAGCTCCGCCGTGGAGGGAACATCCGGAAGCTGAGGGGAGCGCTCGACGTCGAATGTCGCAAGCGCCCGCATTTGGCCGGTTTTCAGGTAGGGCAGGATGCCCGAAACCGACGTCACCATGAAATCGATATTTCCGGCGATCAAATCGATGAAGGCCGGGTGCAGACCGCGATAAGGGATATGAACCGCGTTGATGCCGGTCGCTTTGTTGAGCATCTCGGCAGCAATCTGCAACGTGGTTCCGATCCCGGTCGAGCCATAGCTGAGGGATTTTCCACTCTTGGCCAGTGCTACAAACTCCGCAAACGAATGGGCCGGCAGCGTGGGGCGCACGACCAAGGCGAATTGCACATCGCCGATGCGGACGAGCGGGTCGAACAATTTCTCCACTTCGGCGCCCTTACCGTGGAGAACCGCGTTGATCACAAACGAACTCGTGTGAAACAACACTGTCTTGCCGTTGGGCTCAGCTCTTGCCGCCGCTTGCACGGCGATATCGCCGCCAGCTCCACCGCGATTCTCGATGATGACGAGCGTGTCCTTGGGCGCATTGTTCGCGATCATGCGGGCGATCTGGTCGACCGCGCCGCCGGCAGAAAATGGAACGATCAAGCGAATAGGCTCGTCTCGCGACGCGGGCTGCGCGTTAGCCCCCTGCATCGCACCCATGAGCAGGCCGCCGCACAACGCGGCTTTGAAGAGAGATCGCATCATGAGTGTGTCCTATCAGGATGCTACGTGGGCGTATTTTGGGGCGGGCTTACGCGTCGTCGCCTCTTCGGGCACCGCCTTATCCATTTGGAAGATGGAATCGACAGAGCTGTAATCCCGGTATCCCAGCCGAGCGATCGGCCGCATCTTGAGAATGTCCACAATTCCGTCCGCATTGATCACGCTGTCATCGATATGAACGGCGATCACTTCGCCGAATATCACCTTGTGGCATGACACCGGCCGATTGCCTTGCAGCTCCACCGTTTTGTGATACCGGCACTCGAAGTGCACGGGGGCGCCCTTGACTCGCGGCGGCTTGACCAGGCGTGACGGCAGGGATTCCAGGCCTGCCGCCGCCATCTCGTCGATCCCGCGATCAACAATCAGCGCCGTCTTTGTAACCTGCTCGCGCTGATCCCAGGTTGCGAGATTGTAGACGAACTCGCCCGTCTCCTCCGCATTGGCAATCGTATCCTTCTCGGCATGGTCTTTTACGTTTCCCGCTCCCGAGAATGCGATGAAGGGCGGATCATAGCTGAACATATTGAAGAAGCTGAACGGAGCCAAGTTTACCAGGCCCGCTTTGTTGATCGTCGATATCCACGCGATCGGCCGCGGAACGACACATCCCTTCAGAGGATTGAAGGGCAGACCATGATCATTGTTGGCGATTTCATAGTACATCGGATAGCTCCGCTAGAGTGTTCAACGGAAGCACACGAAAATTGCGTGCTTCACGCCACATTGATGAGAATATCGGTTACTTCCTGGGGCATGTCGATCATAGCGTCGTGCCCACAGTTCAGATCAAAGACCTTCCAAGTCGGGTCTTTTGCACATTGATTGTACCAGCGATCAAAATCGGGCTGTGCGTACTTACGGGCGCGGACATAAGCCTTCTTCGGAACGCGATCGCGGGCACCGGTCAAATGCAGCGGCTGCACCGACACCCCGATCGGCTGCGGGGTCATTTTCTCGTCAACCCACTTTTGGTCCTTTGGATTGACCGCGAACGCTGCCGCAGGCGGTCCGCTTCGCGCAATGTCGCCCTTGCTGATTCCTTCAAGAACGCTTTTGCGCCTTGCGGGTGAATTGGTATCGAGAACTTTCTGTCCATCGTTCGGCAAGAACGCATCCAGATAGACGATCGATGCGATCTTGGGAAAGACTTGTTCTGCCACGCCCGAAATCGGCCAGCCTCCGTATGAATGGCCGCAAAGCACGACGTTCTCGAGATTTTCCCATTTGAAGACGTTGACGACGTCGGTGATGTGGGTGTCGAGCGAGATGCTTCGGCTCATGAGATGCGACCGCTCGCCAAGCCCCGTGAGGGTCGGGGTGAAGACCCTGTGACCCTTTGCGATCAGACGGTCCGAAACCCGCCGCCAGCACCAGCCGCCGTGCCATGCGCCATGCACGAGTACGAACGTCCTCGGCGTAGCCTCCTGCGCGCGTGCGCTGTTGAGGCCGATGCCGCCGATCGCAGCCGCCGAGATTCCAGTTTTGAGAATGTCCCGTCTGCGGATTCGCGAATCTCGCATGTTCAGATTTCCTCCTGCGGTATTTCTTTTTGTTCGCGATTACGAAACGCAGTATCATTATGAAGTGACATGACCTCTTGTGTCAATTACACTGGCGTTGAGGTCGCTGACTAAGTCCTTGCGCGCGCTGAACGGCCGGGCACTTTTTATCGACCTGCGCACCGCCTGGCGCCGCGAACTCCGCAGACGAAATGAACACGCTAAGGACGTAAGACTGTTACGGTGCGCGGCGGCGAGATCGCTAACCGAATTCAACATCCTGAAGTGACGGGCGCCCGGAACGACAGAGCATCGGAGTGGATCATGGCAGAGGCACTACGGACGGCGACGCACGCCAGGCACTACCAGGACAAACCGCAGCAGGTGGACGCGGACGGGTCACGACACTGGATCACGCGGGCGGCGAATTTTGTCGTGGTCGTCACCGACGCCGTGAAGGGCGCCATCCTGTCCCGGACCGACCATCCGGACGAGTACATGTTGCTGCTGCCTGAAGCGGAAGCATCCGTCGAGGCAAGCGGCGAGTGGATCAAGGCTAAAGGCGACAGCCTCACGATCATTCCCCCGGGCGACAGCCGCGTGTCGGTTGACGACGCCGGTCTGGTCGTTCGCATTTTCTCGAACAAGGCGGCGGACCTGACGGCAGCGGCAGCCAATGCGGCGAAGTATGCCGGCGGTGCGCCAGAGGTCGCTCCGATCGTGCCTTGGCCTGATCCGAGCGGCGGCTTTCGTCTGCGCCATTACGCGATGGCTGATTTCGCCAGTCCGGACCCCAGCCCGCTGAAGATGCGGCTGTTCCGTTCAACGAATCTGATGATCAATATCTTCATGCCGTGGCACCAGCGACGCGATGAAAGCAAACTCAGCCCGCATTCCCATGAAGACTTCGAGCAGGTTTCGCTCGCGCTCAAGGGCTCGTTCGTCCACCATCTGCGCTATCCCTGGGGGCCGAACAAGACCAAGTGGAACGCGGACGAGCATGAGCATTACGAAAGCCCATCGGTTCTGGTGATCCCGCCGAACGTGATTCACACCACGCAAGACGTTGGCGACGGCACGACCTGGCTGATCGATGTCTTCGGCCCGCCGCGCATCGATTTCTCGTCCAAGCCCGGCTTTGTGTTGAACGCTGCCGATTATCCGATGCCAGCGCAGGCGTAGGACGTTTCCGAAGCAAATCCGTCTTGGTGGAGTGAGGACAGAGTGATGCAGAATTCCGGCAATGCCGCATCCATCGAACGTCGCATCGACAATCTGTTGAAAGGCGCCATCGATCCGCATGTCCACAGCGGCCCGTCGATTGCGCCTCGCGGCCTCGATCACCTGGAATTGGTGCAGGAATCATCCGCCGCCGGGTTCGCGGCCGTTGTCACCAAGGACCACGACTACAGCGGCGTGATGACAGCCGCTCTCATCTCCAAGCATTATCCGGAATTGAGCACCAAGATTTACTCCAGCATTGTTCTCAACAATGTCGTTGGCGGGTTCAATCCATACGCGGTCGAGCACACGGCCGCGATGGGAGGCAAGGTCGTATGGCTTCCGACGCTTGCTGCCGAAAACCATCTGCGGTGGGAAAAGACCGCCAACTGGGTGCATCCCGCATCAAGTCAGAAAATGCGGCCGGCCTCCGGGATACCGGTGCTTGACGCCAACCGGACCGTGCGCGACGACGTCAAGGAGGTACTCGATGTCGTCGCCAAAACCGACATGGTGCTGGCCAGCGGCCATCTCCACGTGAGCGAGACCTGGCTGGTGTTCGAGGAAGCCAAGCGGCGTGGCGTGCAGCGGCTGACGCTGACCCACCCCGAAGATATCGTCGATGCGAGCATGAACGACGTGAAGGGACTCGCCGCCATGGGCGCCTTCGTCGAGCATTCGCTCTGCATGTTCGTCGAGGGTTCGAAGTTCAAGACCGGCACCGCAGAAGACTTGCAGAAACACATAGAAGCCGCGGGCGTCGACCAGACCGTGCTGTGTTCCGATCTTGGTCAGACCGGGACCATCAGTCCTCTCGAAGGATTCCGCCGAGGCATCAAGCTCTGCATCGATCTCGGATACGACGACGGCCAGATTCGCAAGATGGTATCAACCAACGCTGCGCGCATGCTGGGCATCGAAGCCGATCTGCCTGCCGCATAAGGACGCGCCCGCGACCACGCTGGCTTACGAACAGCGGTGCCGGTCAACGGCATCCAGGGAACGCAAAGAGGAACGGCATGACGACAATGGATGTGAAATCCGCGACCGCGTCGCGCGAGCACAATCGCATCGACCAATCCTATCGCACATTCCTGGCCGAGTTGGAGGAGCGTGGGGAATTGGTCCGCTTCAAGAAGCCGGTTCATCCAACGCAAAATATGTCGGCGGTTGAATGGAAGACCTACAGCGAATTGGGAAAGGCCAGCCTTTTCACGAAAATTGAAGGCCATCCAGGGTGGACCGCCTGCAGCCAGATCGTGGCGGACCGCCGCAAGTGGGCCATCGGCCTCGGCTTGAAGGAAGAGACTTTCCTCCAGGAAATTTCAAAACGTTTGAAAAATCCGATCGCGTCCACGCTATGCGACGCCGCCGACGCGCCGGTGAAGGACGTGCGATTGATCGGCGCCGATGCCGACCTCAACGACCTCCCGACGGTCAAAGTGTCCGAGCGGGATTCGGGCCGCTACATCCCGTCCGGAATCACGTTCGTCAAGGATCCCGATACCGGTGTCGGCAACATGTCGCTGCACCGGCAGCAGGTGATAAGCCGGGACAAGACCGGATTCGTCATGCTGCCCCGGCACGCGCGCAGCGTTTACGACAAATACTCAAAGCGCGGCCTGCCCACGCCGGTGGCGGTGGTTATCGGGGTGCACCCCGCGATCTGGATGTCTGCCGGATATACGACCGGCCCGGGAATCGACGAGTTGGCGCTCGCCGGCGGCCTGCTCGGCCAGAGCATTCGTACGGTGAAATGCGAGACCATCGACATCGATGTGCCGGCGGAAGCTGAGATCGTTCTCGAAGGCGAACTGGTTCCTGGCAATCACCTGGAACCAGAGGGACCGTTTGGCGAAGTGACGGGGACCTATCCGGATCCCGGCCAAGCGCACGTGTTCCGGCTGAAAGCCATCACGCGGCGTCGCGACGCAATCTATTACGCGTTGCACTGCGGCTTCCCGCCGACGGATACGCAATCGACGACGGGCCTGGGAATTGAAATCGCCACCATCGAACATCTGCGAAACGTCGACGGCGGTCTTGACCTGCTCGATGTGCGGCTTCTGACCGTGTCCGGGTTGATGACTCTCGTTATCAAGATTCGCCCGCGCGTCGAGGGCCAGGCCAAGATTGCGCTCATGGCGGCGCTGGCCGGGCCGTATCAACAGCCGAAGATGGCGATTGCGGTCGACGACGATATCGACGCTTCGGATTTGCGGCAGATCATGTGGTCGATGGCGACGCGCGTGCGCGCCGACCGTGACGTCATCATGCTCCCGAACGTGAAAGTCTGGGGCCTGGACAATGCCTCTCCGGTCATCCCCGGCGTGGAGGCGTTTCAGCGCGTCGGGACGAAGTGGATGATCGATGCCACCAAGCCGGCCGTGACGTTGCCGCAGGAACGAGCGCGGTTCGACAAGGCGCTGCCGCCGAACTTCGACACAGTCAATCTCAAAGACTTCCTTCCCTGAGATCAACTCGAGAGCGCGACCCATAAAAAATCAGCCAAGGAGATAGGACATGCGTGATTTCTTCAGCCGTACCGGCAGAACGATGTTGAGCAAAGCGGCCGTGACGTGCTGCCTGATCGGCTCTGCCGTTTTGGCAGGCTCGGCAAGTGCCGAGGATTACCCGACCCGGCCGGTGCGGCTTGTGGTCGGCTTCACCGCCGGCGGACCGACTGACATTCCGGCGCGGTTCATTGCTGACAAGTTGACCGCCGCGATCGGCAAGCCAGTGGTCGTTGAAAACAAGCCCGGCGCTGGATCGATGCTGGCGACCACTGACGTCCTGTCGCGACCGCGCGACGGATACAGCCTGCTCGCGTGCACCTATTTCGATCCGGTGAATACCCTGCTGTACAAGAAGGCGAGCTACAAAGTCTCGGATATCGCGCCGGTGTCACTAATCGCAAAATACGATTACGCGATTGCGGTGTCACCCAAGATTCCCGCCAAGACTTTCAACGAACTTGTCCAATACGCCAAGGCCAATCCGGGCAAGCTCAACTACGGTCACCTTGGAATTGGGTCGACGCAAAACATTCTCGCCAAGCGGCTGGAGAAATTGACCGGCATGAAGATGACCGCGATCCCCTATAAGGGTGCGGCCGACGCGCTGCAGGAGATCGTCGCCGGCCGCCTTGATCTCTTCATTGGGCCGCCGGTTGTCGTGATGCCGCTGTTCGAGGCGAAGAAAGTCAAGGTCCTCGCGGTGACCGGCAAGGAGCGCCTTTCGGCGGCGCCGGAAATCCCGACGCTCACCGAAAGTGGAATTCCCCTCGTGGCATTCGCCTGGCTCGGGATTTGCGCGGGCGCCGGTACGCCGCAGCCGGTCATCGATTTTCTCAACAGCAAGATCGTGCCGATCATCAATTCCAAGGATTATCGGGCGTTGATCGAGAAATCGGGTTCAATTCCGGTTTCTTCGACACCACAAGAGATGCAGACCGTCATCAACGACACCGTGAAGGACGCCGCTCCGATCGTCGAAGAATTTCACCTGCGGACCGACTGACACGCGATCTCGCGGCAGGCTCGATAAAGTAACCATCCGGCGCCAGATCGTTATATGGCGACCGGACGGCGCGACGGACCGCGATCAATCGCGCCCGGCGGCGGCGTTACATGATCGCGAATTCGGTATTGCGGCGATCGGTGACCAGCATGCTGCCGGGATAATGCGCGATGCAGAATTCCGGCTTCACGGTGGCGACCACCGATTGCGGCGTTACTCCGCACGCCCAGAACACCGGGATTTCGTCGTCGTTGATCGGTACCGGATCGCCGTACTCCGGCTTCATGATGTCCTTGATGCCGATCAGGTCGGGCCGCCCGATATGGACCGGCGCACCGTGCACGGCCGGAAAGCGCGTGGTGATCTGAATCGCGCGGATAGCATCGGCCGGCTTGAGCGGCCGCATCGACACCACCAGCGGTCCGTGGAATGCGCCGGCCGGCGTGGTTTGCACCGATGTGCGATACATCGGGACCGCAGTGCCGCAGGTGATGTGGCGCAATTCGATGCCGTCCTCGATCAGCGCCTCCTCGAACGAGAACGAGCAGCCGAGCGCGAAGGCGACGAGATCGTCGCGCCAGTGCGCACGCACATCGTGCGGCTCGTCGACCAGTTCGCCGTTGCGAAACACGCGATAGCGCGGAATGTCGGTGCGGATGTCGAGATCCTCGCCCAGCGAAGGAAGCCGCCAGTCCCCCGGAGCGGACGCCGCGAGCAACGGGCACGGCTTCGGATTGAGCTGACAGAAGCGCAGAAAATCTCCGGCCAGCGCGGCCGGCAGGATGGCAAGATTGCCTTGCACGAAGCCCGGCGCCAGCCCCGCGGTCGGCCCGGTCAATTCGCCGCAACGGCTCATGAGCCGCGCGTCGCGACCGGTCCGTGGCAGCGCGGCAGATGAGGGGCTCGTGGCAATTGTCATGGCGGTTCCCAGGTTGGCGTCGAACGGTCACAGGTCAACGGACATTAGTCTATCTTACCATCGCCGGGCGCGGGAAAACCGGTTGAATATGCCATCCGGATCGCGTTTGCTGAAGCTCGAGGACAACGCCCAAATCAAATCAAGATGTCCGCCAGGAGGAAAACGGCCATGAAGTATCGCAAACAGTATCGTGTGCCGGCACTGGGGCTGGCCGCCACATTGACGATAATGTCGGCCGGCGCCGCCTCGGCGCAGCAGCCCGCACCGGCGGCGCCCGCGCCGGTCAAGCTCGGTATCGTGTCCTTCCTCAGCGGCCCTGCCGCAAGCCCATTCGGCATTCCGGGCCGCAACGGCGCCGAGATCGTGATCGAGGCGCTTAATAGCGGCAAGGCGCCTGCCCCTTACAACACGGTCGGGCTCGGCGGCGCCAAGATCGAGGCCAAATACGTGGACGAGGCCGGCTCCACCGCCCAGGTGGTGACCGAGTTCCGCAATCTGGTGCAACGCGATCAGGTCGATGCGGTGGTCGGCTACATCTCGTCGGGAAGTTGCCTCGCGGTCACGCCGGTCGCCGACGAGCTCAAGGCACTGACAGTGTATTTCGACTGCGGCACGCCGCGCATCTTCGAGGAGAAGGCGCGCAAGTACGTGTTCCGTCCGTCGCCGCACGCCACCATGGATAACACCGGCGCGGCGCGCTACCTGGTCGCGAAGAAGAAAGACATCGCCCGCTATTCCGGCATCAACCAGAACTATGCCTGGGGGCAGGATTCCTGGAAGGACTTCGCCAGCGCGATGAAAATCCTGGCGCCCAAGGCCGTGGTCGAAAAAGAGCTGTTCCCGAAACTGTTCGCCGGCGAGTACGGCGCCGAGATCTCCACGCTGCTGACCTCGAAGTCGCAGGCGCTGCACACCAGTTTCTGGGACGGTGATCTCGAAGGCTTCATCTATCAGAGCCAGGCGCGCGGCTTGAGCCGGCGCATGCCGATTGTCGGAACCACAGCCGAAGCGTCAATCTGGCGGCTGCGCGATAAGATGCCGGACGGCACGATCATCGGCGGGCGCGGCCCGAACGGTCCGCTGGCGCCCAAGAGCGCACTCAACGACTGGTTCCACAAAATCTACGTCGAACGGTACGGCACGCCGCCGACCTATCCATCCTACCAGATGGCGCTCGCGATCCTCGGCCTCAAGGTGGCGTGGGAGAAGGCGCAGAAGGACAAGGGTAACGTCAAGCCTGCGACCGACGATGTCGTCGCCGCATTCGAAGGCATTTCGTATGAAGCGCCGAGCGGGCCGGTAAAGCTCGCGCTCGGCAACGGCCATCAGGGCATCCAGGCGACGGCTTACGGCACCTACAGGTTCAACAAGCAGAAGAAGGAGCCCGAGGTCGTCGATGTCGTGCGTTTCCCGGCGGAATGCGTCAATCCGCCGCCCGGCATCAATGCCGAGGATTGGATCAAGAACGGCATGAAGGGCGCGAAGTGCTGACGCGTGCGACGCGTCGTGATCCGCGCTCAACGCGCCGCTATCGCTGATCGCCTCTCACCGCAAACCCGGTGTGCCCCCTCCTCCCTTGAGGGGGAGGGTTGGGGAGAGGGGTGGCGGCAGATTCGGAGTTTGCAGTTACTCCCCTCGCTGTCCCTCCCCCTCAAGGGGGGAGGGAACGCTGTGGCGCGGTCCTTCACACTTCATCGACCTGTTCGGCGCTTGGAGAGGCAGGGTCCGTCGTGCTGACCGCGTTCGCCATCCTGACCGACGGCCTCGTCTACGCGGCCTATCTTTTTCTAGTCGCGGTCGGGCTCACGCTGATCTTCGGCGTGATGAAGATCCTGAACGTCACGCACGGCTCGTTCTACGCCTTCGGCGCCTACGGCGCGGCCACCGCCGTCGGCATCTATTTCGACCGCGGCCTGCCGGAAGCGGGCGGCTTCCTGTTCATGATCCTGCTAGCGATGGCGATCGGGCTGGTGCTCGGCTTCGTGCTCGAGCGCGGCGTGCTGCGGTTCGTCTACGGCAAGGACGAAGTCGTGATCGTGCTGGTCACCTATGCGTGCTTCCTCATGCTCGAAGACGTCATTGTCCTGATCTGGGGGCCCGGCTCCTACGCCGCCTATCAGCCAATGGTGGCGGCCGGCAGCATTGAGATCGGCGAGCTTACGCTGTCGAACTACGACATTCTGCTCGTCGCGATCGCCGCTCTCGTCGCCATCGCGGCCTATTGGGCGCTGAAGTACACCCGTTACGGGCGCCTTCTCACCGTCGTGATCTTCAACCGCGAAACCGCCGCGGCCTTTGGCATCAACGTAACGCTGGTCTTTACGGTGACCTTCATCATCGGCGCGATGCTCGGCGCGCTCGGCGGCGCCGTCATGGCGCCGAAAATCTCGGTGACGCTGGGCATCGGTGTCGAGGTGATCGTGCTCGCCTTTGCGGTGGTCGCAACCGGCGGCATGGGCTCAATCGAGGGGGCGCTGATCGGCGCGCTCATCGTCGGCCTGTGCCGGGCCGTCGCGGTTCACATGGTCCCGCAGTTGGAACTCTTCGTCATCTACGCGGTGATGGCGCTCGTCCTGATCTTCCGCCCGCACGGCCTCTTCACCCAGGCCCAACCGCGAAAGATTTGACATGTGGTCGCGTGCGACGGTGCTCGGGGCGCTTGCATTTGCGGTGGTAGCCGTCATCGCACCGTGGCTGCCGGCCTGGCTGGTGTCGCTTGCGACGATCGCGTTCGCCAATGCGCTCGTGGTGCTCGGATTGATCATCCTGTGGCGCGCCGGCCTGGTGCCGTTCGGCCAGGCGCTGTTTTATGCGATCGGCGCCTACGCGGTGGCGCTGCTCGGCCGCTATACGCCGTTGCGGGACGTCTTCGTGATGGTGGGCGCCGCCGCGCTGTCGGCCTCACTGGTCGCATTTCTGGTTGGTTTTCTGCTTGCACGCTATCGGGACATCTTCTTCGCGATGCTGAGTCTCGCGATGTCGATGATCCTCTGGGGCGTGCTGGTGAAGACCGAGACACTCGGCTCGACCGACGGCTTCCATGTCGAAGCCGGCAGCTTCCTCGGCTACCGGCCGGAAGGCGAGGCGCGCAACCTCGCGCTGTTCTGGCTGGTGCTCGGCTTTTCGGCGGTCGCGGCGCTGCTGGTTGCGCTCTATTTTCGGACCGTCGCGGGTTCGCTGGCGATTCCGATCCGTGACAATGAGATCCGCGTGGAGTTTCTTGGCATCTCGGTCGATCGCCTGATCCATCTCAAGCTGGTTATTTCGGGCGCGCTCGCCGGCATCGGCGGCGCACTCGCAGCGCTCACCATCGCCCATGTCGATCCGAACATGGCCTATTGGACCACCTCCGGCGGCTTCGTGTTCGTCACGGTGCTCGCCGGGGCTGGATCGGTCGCTGCCGCCTTCGTCGGCTCGTTCGTGTTCGAATTGGTGCGCTCGATCGCTGTCGATCTGTTTCCCGGCACCTGGCAGATCATTCTCGGCTCGTCGCTGCTGCTGATCATTCTGTTTCTGCCCGACGGGCTGGGCTCGATCTTCCAACGGCTGCGTCAATCGCCGCGGAGCAGCGCATGACCGCGATCCTCTCGGTGCGCGACCTGGAAAAGACCTTCGGCTCGATCGTGGCCGCGCGCGACATCACGCTGGATGTCCCGGCCGAACAGACCGTCGGCATCATCGGCGCCAACGGCGCCGGCAAGACCACGTTCATCAATATGATCACCGGCCATCTGCGGCCGACCAAGGGCACGATCCGGTTCGAAGATCGCGATATTACCGGGCGGCCCTCGCGCGAGATCACGCGGCTCGGCATCTCGCGTTCGTTCCAGGTCGCGCAGATCTTTCCCTCGCTCTCGGTGTTCGAGAACATGTGCGCGGCGGCCGCGATCGCGCGCAAATCCGAGAGTGCGCTGGCGCGCGTGCTCGCGCCGTTGCGATCGCCGGAGACGCTGGCGGAAGCCGAGGCGGCGATCGAACTGTTTCGGATCGCGCCCTATCGCGACATCCGCGCCTCAACCCTGCCGCAGGGCGTGCGCAAACTACTCGACATTGCGATGGCGGTGATGGGCGCGCCGCGCGTTCTGCTGCTCGACGAGCCGACCAGCGGCATCTCCGTCGAGGAGAAATTCGGCCTGATGGACGTCGTGATGTCGGCGTTGAAGAGCCGGCGGCTCACCGTGCTGTTCGTCGAGCATGACATGGAAGTCGTGGCGCGTTTCGCCGACCGGGTGCTGGCGTTCTACGACGGTACGGTGATTGCCGACGAGACGCCCGAGGTGGCGCTCGCCGACGAGCGCGTGCAGACCTTCATCAGCGGCACGAGACCGCGGAGCAAGAGTAACTGACGCATGCTGAGGGTGAGCGGCCTTGATGTCTCGATCGGACCGGTGCCGATCATCCGCGGCGCGGCGCTCGCGCTCGACAAGGGTGAGATGTGCGGGCTGATCGGACGCAACGGCGCCGGCAAGACCACGCTGCTGCGCGCCCTGATGGGCGCGATCCCGGCGACCGGCAAGGTCGAGTTCGACGCCATCGATCTGCTCGCGCTGCCGCCGCACGCCCGGGTGGGACGCGGCATCGGCTACATGCCGGAGGACCGCCGCCTGGTGCCGGACTTCACCGTCGAGCAGAACATTCTCCTGCCGACCTGGACCACGCCAATCAGCGGACCCGATCAGCGGCTCAAGTGGATCTATTCGATCATGCCGGAGGTCGAAACCCACCGCGGCCGGCGTTCCCTGGAATTGTCCGGCGGCCAGCAGAAGCTGGTCGCGCTGGCGCGCGCGCTGATGGCGGGAACGCACCTCCTGCTGCTCGACGAGCCGTTCGAGGGTCTGGCGCCCGCGCTCGCTCGCCGTCTCGGCGAGGTGATGGCCGACCTGAAGGATCACGGCCTGTCGATCCTGATCGCCGAATCGAACGAGGGCTACATCGCCGACCTGCTGTCGCGCGCCTTCCGCATCGAGCGGGGCGCGGTGGCCCCGGTCTAGTTTTCAACAATACACAGAGGAGACCACCCGATGATGATCAGCGACCGCCGCCACTTTCTGACGCTGACCGCCGCCGCTCTCGCGACGACGGCACTGCCGCGCGCCGCCGCAGCAGATACGTGGCCCACCGGCAAGCCGATCCGCGCCGTGGTGCCATTCACCGCCGGCAGCACCATCGACATCCTCGGCCGCATCGTTCTCGATCCCTTGTCCCGACAACTCGGGGCGACCATCGTGATCGAGAACCGCGGCGGCGCCGGCGGCACCATTGGCTCGGCGCAGGTCGCCAAGGCGGACCCCGACGGCTTCACGCTCCTCATCAATGCCGCCGCCCATTCGGGCTCGCCCGCCGCCTATCCTAATCTGCCCTACGACGCGGCGAAGGACTTCGCGGCGGTCGCCTGCTTCGGCAGCGTGCCGAACGTGCTGCTGGTCGCTCCGTCGAAAGGCATCAAAACCATCAAGGACTTCGTCGCCAAAGCCAAGGACGGCAACATGACCTTCGCGTCGGCCGGCGTCGGCAGCGCCACGCACTGGGCGGCCGAACGCTTCCGCGTCAGCGCCGGCCTAAAGGCGACCCATGTGCCGTTCCGCGGCGGTCCGGAGGCCCTCACCGAAGTCATGACCGGCCGGGTCGATTTCATCTTCATCGGCATTTCGTCGGGCCTGCCGTTCATCAAGAACAATCAATTGCTGCCGCTGGCGGTGAGTTCTGCGAAACGTTCGCCGGCGCTACCGGATGTGCCGACCACGCTCGAAGCCGGCTATAAGGACTCTGACTTCAACTACTGGAACGGCTTGCTGGTGCCGGCGAAAACACCGCGCCCGATCGTCGACCGATTGTATGCGGAAACCACGAAAGCGCTGGCGCTGCCGGAAGTGCAGGCCAAGCTCGCGGCGCAGGGCGTCGAGCCGGCACCGCTCACGCCGGCCGAGATGGATGCGATGATCGCCCGCGAAATCGCGCTCAATCTCAAGATCGCCAAAGCGGCTGGATTGAAGTTCAACTGAGTCCGGAACTCAGGAGGGCGAAGAACATCGGTCCTTCGAAATCAGCGCCCACACACGCTTGGCTCGGGAGATCGCGAAGGCGAGGACGTTTGTCCCGGCGCAGGGTGGGTGGCACGTTTCATCGCGGACGGTGCGGTGCTATCATTGCGACCGGCTCACAGCAGTCATTCAGCGGAGCGCACTATGGCCAAGATCAGACACATCGCCATCCAGGTCCCCGACCTTGAGAAAGCCGCGGCCTTCTACGAAGGCGTGTTCGAACTCAAGCGGGTGAAGAAGGTCGAGGCGCCGATCGGCAATGCCATCTCGCTGTCGGACGGTGTGATGAATCTGACCCTGCTGCAATTCCCCGAAGGGGCCAAGGGCAGCAAGGGCGGGCCGGATTTCGCGGGACTGCATCACTTCGGCTTCGTGGTCGACAGCGAAAGCGCGACCGAGCAAAAGATCAAGCAGCATGGCGGCGAGTTCTTCATGAAGCTGCCGCAATATCCGGGCGTCGACGCGGAAATGAAATTCAAGGACGTCAACGGCATCGTGTTCGACGTCTCCGAGCACGACTGGGAGCAGCCGAAGAGCTGATGTGCCGAGACTAATTTTTATGTGATGGGAAATGCGGCGCGCATCGGGCCGTCACCGTGGGCTTGACGACGCCGGACGAGCATTCGCGGCGCCCCGTACAAATGGTAAAATTCAGGCGCTGGCGCTGGGCCCCGCGCTCCCCTAAATTCGGTCGAATCCACCAGATAGAGCAAACGAGGGCGAGATGGCAGCCAAGTTCGGCATTGGGCAAGCGGTACGCCGCGTCGAGGATCAGCGCTTCCTGGTGGGCAAGGGTAACTACGTCGACGACATCAGCCTGCCCGGCATGTGCCACGGCGTCACGGTGCTCTCCCCACACGCCCACGCCAAGATCAAGCGCATCGATACCGCCAAGGCCAAGGCGGCGCCCGGCGTGCTCTGCGTGCTGACCGGCGCGGATGCGGCCGCCGAGCAACTGGGTTCGCTCACCGCGCATCCGATGCCGGAGGATTTCGGCGCCCCGAAGGGTCACCGCACCTGGCAGCCGATTCTCGTGGCGGACCGGGTGCGTTATGTCGGCGACCGGGTCGCGTTCGTGGCCGCCGAGACGCTGGCGCAGGCGCGCGACGCCGCCGAACTGGTCGAGGTGGAGTATGAACCGCTGCCGGTGGTGATCAATCTCGAAGACGCCGCCAAGGAAGGTGCACCTAAAGTCTGGGACGACAACGAGAACGGCAATATCGCGTTCCGGCTGATGTTCGGCAACAAGGACGCGACCGACGCGGCGTTTGCCAACGCCAAGCACGTGGTGAAGCTGCGCGTGGAGACGAATCGCATTTCACCGGTCGCGATGGAGCCCCGTGTCGCCATCGGCGACTACAACGCCGTCGACAATTTCTACACGCTCTACGCCACGACGCAGAATCCGCATGGCGTGCGGATGGAGCTGTCGCACGTCCTGCATGTGCCGGAAAACCACATCCGTGTCGTCTCGCCCGACGTCGGCGGCGGCTTCGGCCTCAAGGGCGGACCATTCCCGGACGATGTGCTGACGCTGTGGGCGGCGCGCAAGCTGCGCCGGCCGGTGAAATGGATCGCGTCCCGCAGCGAGAGCATGCTCAACGACCACCATGGCCGCGAGATGGTCTATTACGGCGAACTCGCGCTCGACGACCATGGCAAGATCCTCGCGCTGCGCAGCAAGAGCCTGTTCCAGATGGGCGCCTACTTCGTCGGACCGGCGCTGGCGGCGGGCGCGATGTCGATCCGCTTCGTGCCCGAGGCCTACGACATCCAGACCATGCACATCATGTCGCAGGGCCTGTTCACCAACACCTCGCAGAGCGGGCCTTATCGCGGCGCGGGGCGGCCCGAGGCGGCCTACTTCATGGAGCGGCTGATCGAGCATGCGGCGCGCGAGATCGGCATGGACCCGGCCGAGATCAGGCGGCGCAATCTCATTCCGCCGAGCAAGCTGCCCTATGCGACGCCGACGCTGTGGACTTACGATAGCGGCGAATTCGTGCGCCTTCTCGACAAGTGCATCGAGTCGAGCGACTGGAAGGGCTATGCGGCACGCAGGAAGTCATCCAAAGACAGCGGCAAGCTGCGCGGCCGGGCGGTGAGCTACTACATCGAGTTCGGCGGCATCTTCAACGAGCGCATGGACCTGCGCTTCGACCCGGACGGCGCGCTCACCGTCATGGCCGGCACGCATTCGCACGGCCAGGGCCATGCCACGGTGTTCGCGCAGCTCGTGCACGACAAACTCGGGGTGCCGTTCGAGTCCATCCGCTACGTGCAGGGCGACACCGCACAGGTTGCAATCGGGCGCGGCACCTATGGGGCGCGCAGCGCCATGGTCGGCGGCAATGCGCTCCTGAAGGCGACCGAGGCGATCATCGACAAAGGCAAGCCGATGGCCGCCATGATGATGGAGGCAGACGCGGCCGACATCGAGTTCAAGGATGGCCAGTACCGCGTCGTCGGCACCGACAAGGCGATCGCCATCGTCGATGTCGCCAAAGCGTCCTATGCGCCGATGGGGCCGCTCACCGTGAAATTCGGCGTCGGCCTGGAAGCCAGCGGCAGCCACAGCGCCGAGCCGCCGAGCCATCCCAACGGCTCGCACGTCTGCGAGCTGGAGGTCGATCCGGACACCGGCGAGGTCACCGTCGACCGCTATTTCGTGGTGGACGATCTCGGCCGCGTGCTCAACCCGATGATCGTGCGCGGCCAGATCCATGGCGGCGTGATCCAGGGTATCGGCCAGGCGCTGATCGAGCATCAGATTTACGACCGGCAGTCCGGCCAGCTCCTGACCGGCAGCTTCATGGACTACGGCATGCCGCGCGCCGACATGATGCCCGACGTGGATGCGACGCTGGAAGAAGTGCCGTGCAAGACCAACCCGCTTGGCGTCAAGGGCATCGGCGAGTCCGGCACCATCGGCGCGCCACCGACGGTGATCAACGCATTGATCGACGCGCTCAAGCCGCTCGGCGTCCACCACATCGACATGCCGGCGACGCCGGCGCGGGTGTGGGAAACGATCCAGCGTGCCCGGGCCGGTGCGCCGGCTGGACATTGACGCGCTGGTGCAATGGTGGCGGCTTGGTGGTCGCCACCTTGACCTAGCGCAAAGCGGCCGTCGCATCGATCGATGACGATGATGGTCATTCATGAGAGGCCGCTATGACGAAGCCAATCGCCGACAAGGCCGAGGTCGCGCTCGAATATCCCGACAAATTATATGTCGGCACATTCGAACGTTCATCGCGATTCGAGGCGCATGTCGATCAGGCCGGCATCGCGCTGACACTTGAACGCCCAGGCCCAGAAGATGTGCGCAAATCGATTCACATGCACATCAACTTCGGTCTGTTCGCTGACATTCTGCGTGAGTTGGCTTCGACCGTCGGCCACCTTCCAAAGGACGACGTCCTGCATCGCGAACAACTCGCGCAAGCGGTCACCGAACTGCACAAGGCTTTGGGCGGCAGTGCCGCGAAAAAATCACGTTAAAGATCGGCGCGGCTCGTCGGGCCCGCACAGGCTGCATAAATTCCCCTGCGTACGAGCTCGAAGGGCAACGAGCCGACGCTGGCCGTTTATCCTTCGAGGCGCCTTTGGCGCATGTCAGGATGACGGATTAGGATCTGAAGCCGTCGGCATAAGAGACATGCCTTGAAGACGCCCCTCCTTGGCGCGCTCCCAATCCTGGACCGCCCCTTGCGTCACGTTGTCCGCACCCCGCTTCGGGGCCCTTGCCGCTTCCCGCCGTCTGCTCCATTCTTGCGCAAAGAGTGGCGTCAGACCACCTCAAGGAGGAAGCCATGAACCGACTTTCGTACATTTGTTTGCTGCTCGTCGCTATCGTCCTGCCGTCGAGCAGTCGCAATCGCCGACAACTATCCGGACAGGCCGATCCGCGCGATCGCCTCGCAAGGTCCCGGTGGCTTGAGCGATGTCTTCATGCGTGCGCTCGCCGACGAACTGGGACCGGTGCTTGGCCAGACGGTGGTGGTGGAGAACCGCGTGGGTGCGGCGGGCTCGATCGGCGCGCGAACCTGCGCCGATTCACCGCCCGACGGTTACACGATCTGCATACTCAACAACGAATCGATGATCATCAATCCGATCATTCTCAAGAACATGAGTCTGGATCCGTTGAAGGAGCTGACCCACGTCACCCGGCTGTTCTACCTGCAGCACGTGTTTGCGGTGAACGCTTCGCTGAACGTGAAGATCGTTCGACGAACTCGCGGCGCTCGCCAAATCCAAGCCGAAGACGATGAACTATCTGACGCCGTCGCTGTCGAAGGTCGCGTTCATGGAGGCCTTCAACAAGAAGTACGGGGTCGATTTCGTCCGCGTTCCGTTCAAGGGCGGCGGCGATGCCGTCAACAGCATGATGTCCGGCGTCACGCCGGTCGCCATCTTCGGGATCGGCAATCTGATTCAACTCATGCGCAGCGGAAAAATTGTCGGCCTGGCCGTCGATGGCGACAAGCGCTCACCGCTGGCTCCCGAGATTCCGACCTTCAAGGAGCAGGGCTACACGGTCCATGTCTGGGCGTCATCGTTCGGCATTCATATGCCGGCAGGAGTGCCGGCGCCGATCGTCGACAAATTGAACAAGGCGATCGTCAAGATTGTCTCGAAGCCGGAATTTCAGAAGCGGCATATGTTCAACCGCGGACTGTCGCCCGTGCTCAACACATCCGAGGAGTTCACCAAGACTCTGATCGCCGAGAAGCACCTCGGTCCCGAGGTCGTGCAGGCGTCCGGACTCTATCCGAACCTGAAGTTCTGATACGCGGTTACGGAAGCTGCGGCGAGGGTGATGCGGCATAGCCGGCGCCCTCGCCGTCGAGCGATGCGCGAGCCATCCCGAAGACAATCGCCGACAACCCCGCGGACGCGATCAAGCGCGCAGGCGTGTCGGCGTCTTCGTCTTGAAGTGCGGCATCACTTCGCTGGCGAACATTTCGAGCGAAGCCATCGCCTTGTCGTAACCATACCAGGGCGGATAGTGCAGCATGACCGAGCGCACGCCGGTCAGGTCGCGCAACCGCTCGATCTTCTCGATGACGGTCGCGGGCGAGCCGTGCAGGATGATGTCCTTGTTGAGCGCGTCGAAGTCGCGTTTGCTGGTCGCGCCGCCATCCGACACCGTCCCGAGATAGCCGGACGTGTGACTGCTGGAAAAGTGCTGCAGGTGGCGCATCATTCCGGCCTCGCTCTCGCGCTTGGCGCGCGCGTCGCTGTCCGCCACATAGGTCCAGCGCACGACATCGGCATGCCCGCGCGCCGGATTGCCGCGTAACGCCGCCGGCGTTTCTTCAAGGTGCTTGCGGTAGTTCGCGGTCTGCCGTCCCAGTTCCTCGAACGGCGTCCAGCTTGAGAGCATCAGGCCGCAGCCCATGCGGCCGGCCACGCCGATCGATCGTTCGGTCGCGCCGGCGAGGAACACCGGCGGATACGGCTCTTGAACCGCGTGGGGAAAGATCTCGTAGGCGCCGGCGACCTTGTACTGGAAGTGCTTGCCTCGATGCTCGATATGCTTCTTCTGCAGCAGTTCGAACAGCAGCGGGAGGGCTTCCTCCTGCACGTCGCGCCGCGCTTCGAAGTCGGCGCCGAAGCCGTCGAACTCGTATCTTCGGTAGCCCGAGCCAAGGCCGAGCACGAACCGACCATTGCTGAGTATGTCGACGAATGCGGTGTTCTCGGCGACCCGCATCGGGTTGGCGAGCGGGAGCGTCACCACTGCGGTGCCGATCTTGATCCGCTTGGTCAGCGCCGCGAGATAGCCCGCATAGACGAAGACATCGGGCATGATGCCGTATTCATTGCTGAAATGATGCTCGGCTACCCAGGCATAATCGAAGCCGAGTTCGTCCGCGCGCAAGACTTCACGTGTTACCCGAGCATGCACGTCGCGATGCGGGTAGGGCTCGACGTCGTTATTGGGATGCGATGTGAACAGAATGCCGAATTCCATACGTCCTCTCCTTGCGGGCTTCTGCTGGCCCTGAGCGTCAAGCATCATCCCATTGTCGCAAGGTGTGCGCCAAGCAGTATTTTAGCGACGCCCGGCTTGCACCGAACTCTCATGCCGGAATTACCGGACGCTCTGAAGCAGGAGCAAAAGCCCGCCAACAATCGCCACGTTGGCAAGCATCGCGGTCTGCATGCCGACGCGCCGGCCCGGATCGTCCGCTTCCCAGAACCGCAGCAGCAGCAGCGACGCCAGCACCGTGAACAACAGCAGCAGCAACACGCCGATTGCCGGATACCAGTTCAGCAGGACCAGCGCGCAGCCCACAAGCTCCACGGTCTGACCGATCCAGAATGCCAATGCTGGAAACGGCGTCCTGGCAATCTTGAGCCGCCTGATGTGATCCTCGACGTGAACCTTCTGCAAGTTCCTCAGCCCGACGGCGAGAAAGAACGCGACGATCAGCAGCCGCCCGGCCGTCTCCAGCAACGTATCGCCATAGAGCCCCTGCATCAGCGCTGTCCCCGGTTCCGCCGCTTCATCGGCGCGGGCGTAACCGAGCGATCATAGGGCCGCCTCACGGCGTGCGTTTGATCTCGGTGCAGCTCACCACGCTCGATCCGCTCTGGCCGCCAGCCTGCTTGTAGCAAAATGACAGCGTGTTATCGTCAATGAGCTGCCCGTCGAGATAACCGTCCCGGTCAACAAGGACGATGGTCTTGTTGTCCTTGCCGGTCAGTTCGCCGATCATGGGCTCCTGGGTCTTTTCGCCGTTGCCGCTGAATATCTGCATGCCCCAGAACCGGCGCCCCTCCTGGCCGGTCACCTCGATCGTCAAATCCTTCTCGAACAGGCCGGGCTTGTCGAACGTTCCTCGACTCGAGGGCCAATGCGGCGCGACGCCTGCGACGATCGAGTAAGTCTTGCCGACCCATTTGCCCTTGATGTTCGGCATTTGATCGGCGGCGGACGCCGTACCGGCGATCCAGGGCGCAAGCGCCAGAGCGCCTAAGATCGTCATGGCGGCGTAGGCTATTCGCGTCATGTAATTCCTCCGAGATGAGTTGCAGCAAAAAAGCCAGTAGACAGCGGCCTGATCGATCCTTCTTATCCGGGGCTCCCCTAAGAATTTGTAATTTTCCGCGAACGATTCGTAGGCCGACAAACCATCCTACATCACACTGTTGACCGCCTTGATGACGAGGTCGAGTCCCGTAATGCTCTCGCTTCGTGACAATACCGCGATCCGCGCCCTTGGGATACTTGCACCGCGGGCGCGGGCGAAGTCTCATGCGGCAAATAACTGGAACGCGGGGAGCAACGCACTATGGCGGCAAGCAACGCCGGCGCGACCGAACCGGAGAGCACCTGGGCGGTGCATTTTCCCGGCAATCTGCGCTGGTCGAACGCCATGCAGATCGTCAAGGGCATGGCGCCCTATGGGGCGATCGCAATGGAGGAGGTCGATCGCATCGGGCGGCGGCTCAAGGCGCGTGCCGGCGAAGCCGATCTCGACAAAGTCTGGCGCGAGGAATGGTGCGCGATGGCCGACCGCATCGCGGCCGTCGCCGACAAGGCGGCGGCGGAAGGACGCACGATCACCGCCGGCCATCACTACATGCGCGCCGGCAACTATTACTACAGCGCCGAGCGCTTCATGCCGCCGGGGCCCGATAAGCTCGCGATGTATCGCAACGCGCTGCGCTGTTACCAGGGCGCGATGGAGCGGCTTCATCCGGAGATCGAGCGCGTCGAGGTGCCGTACGAAGGCACGAGCCTTCCAGCCTGGTTCGTGAAGGGCGCCGGTTCCGGCCCGCGCCCGACGGTGGTGCTGTTCGACGGCATGGATAACGCGAAGGAGATGAGCGTGATCTTTGCCGGACTCGACTTCGCCAAGCGCGGCATCAACACGCTGGCGATCGACGGACCTGGGCAATCCGAGCCGCTGCGGCTGCGCAACATCCACGGCCGGCACGACTACGAGGCGGCCGGCATCCCGGCCTACGACTATGTGGCCTCGCGGCCGGAAGTCGATCGGAAGCGCGTCGCCGTGATGGGCTACAGCTTCGGCGGCTATCACGCGCCGCGCGTCGCCGCTTTCGACAAGCGCTACGCCGCCTGCGTGGCATTCGGCGCGATGCACTGGAATATCTACGACTGGGTAGCGGGCAACAAGGCCGCGTTGGCGGTCGATCCGCGGACCAGTTCGACCTCGATCTTCCAGTTCCGCTGGGTGGTCGGCGCGCCCGACAACGAGACGGCGCTGGAATGGGCGAAGAAATTCACGCTGGAAGGCGTGGCACAGAACATCGAGTGTGCGTTTCTCGTGCTGCACGGCGAGAACGACCGCATCGTACCGCTCGTCGGCGGCAAAGACGCTCTACGAGCGGGTCGGCTCGAAGCGCAAGCACCTCAAGATTTTCACCGTCGAGGAAGGCGGCGCCGAGCATTGCCAGGTCGACAATCGTCCGCTCGGCATCGACTACATCGCCGATTGGCTGCTGACGAACATGTAATACGGTCTCTGGTTGTCATGCGCGGACTTGACCCGCGGATCCATCAAATATCAAGAGCCGCCTCAGTCCGATGGATTGCCGGCTCAAGCCCGGCAATGACACCTGCATATGCCTACGGCGTTCGTCCCAGTCGACGCAACGGCCCGCACGTGATCCAATAGGCAGGACAACAAGCGGGAAAACCCGCGGTAGCCACGGGAGGACGTTCATGCGCACCTTCATCCGCTGGTGTGTGACAGTCGTACTCGCCCTTTGCGCGCCAAGCCTCGTTCATGCTCAAAATCCTGCATCCTATCCCGACCGGCCAGTCCGGCTGGTCGTTGCGTTTCCGCCGGGCGGGGCGACCGACACGCTCGACACGCCAGATCACGCACGAGCTGGGGGAAGCACTCGGCCAGTCCGTCGTGATCGAGAACAAGCCCGGTGCCGGCGGCTACATCGCCTGGAACTACGTCGCCTCCTCGGAGCCGGACGGCTATACGCTCCTGATGGCGGAAAATGCGCTCGGCATCAGCCAGGCGCTCTACAAGAAGACCCAGCCGTTCGATCCGCTGAAGCAGTACGACGCCATCGCTTCGATCGCGTCCTCGCCGCTGGTGCTGGCGGTCGCCAACAACGTCAAGGCCAATTCGGTAGCCGAGCTCATCGCCTATTCGCGCACGGTGCCGCAGAAAATGAACTATGCCTCGGCCGGCATCGGCAGCGTGTCGCATCTCACCTTCGAGGTGGTCAAATCGGCGACCGGGATGGAAGCGGTGCACGTCCCTTACAAGGGCGGCGGCCCGGCGATGAACGATGTGATCGCCGGACACGTCGCGCTCAACATGGCGTCGATCCAGGTCGCGAAGGGCCTGATCGATGCCGGCAAGATCAAGGGCCTTGCAGTCACCAGCCTGGAGCGCTCGCCGGTATTGCCGAATGTGCCCACGTTGGCGCAGGCCGGCGTCAAAACGGCCGATGTGGACTTGCGCTTCTGGTTCGGCATATTTGGTCCCAAGGGCATCCCGGACGCCGTCCGGGCCAAGCTGGAGAAGGCCGTTGCGACGACCCTGTCAAACCCGCGCGTGCGCGAACGCCTGACCAAGCTCGACATCACGCCGGATTTCTCACCCGGTCCCGCGATGCGCACGAAGCTCGAAAACGAGATCACCAACTGGACCACATTCATCGACGCACACGGCATCAAGCCGCAATGAAGCCGGCGCTGGTAAGTCGACTAACAGAGGATCTCAAACAAAGCGGCAGCGGCGGTAAGCTCCCTCTCCCATAGGGAGAGGGGTGCGGCGAGGGGTTCGGTCCGTCGAGAGCGAGGTCCCCCCTCACCCCAACCCTCTCCCCATGGGCGAGAGGGAGCGCACCGAGGTTGCGGCCATAGCAACGACCTCAGTGGTCTCGATCGAAAATTAGTGTAGCAAGTCCGCACGATGAACGAACGATATGCAATTTCACCGTCAACGGCAGCCCCGTTCACGTCGACACCGACGGCAGCAAGCCGCTGCTGGCGGTGCTGCGCGACGATCTGGGACTGCGCGGCAGCCGGTTCGGCTGCGGCACCGAGCAGTGCGGCGCCTGCATGGTGCTGATCGACGGCAAGCCGGAATATTCCTGCGCGCGCGAAGTCGCCAGCGTCGCCGGACGCAACATCACGACGGTCGAAGGGCTGGCGCAAGGCGGCAAGCTGCACCCGTTGCAGCAGGCCTTCCTTGACGAGCAGGCCGGCCAGTGCGGCTATTGCCTCGCCGGCATCCTGATTTCGGCCGCTGCGCTGCTGGAACGCAATCCGAAGCCTACCCGCGCCGACATCGTCGCGGCGCTCGACCCGCATCTCTGCCGCTGCGGCATGCACAACCGCGTCATCCGCGCCGTGCAGCGCGCCGCCGCCATGGCGGGAGCGGCGGCATGATCTCGAACACGCTGCCGCAGAGCCTGATCGACAATCCGATCCTGTCGCAGTGGATCGCGTTCGAGGAGCCGGGCCGCGTGCGCGTCGGCAGCGGCAAGGTGGAGATCGGGCAAGGCATTCTGACCGCGCTGACGCAGATCGCCGCCGAAGAACTCGATGTCGGATTCGAGCAGGTGCATCTGGTGTCCGGCCAGACCGACGTCAGTCCGGCGGAGGGCTTCACGTCGGGCAGCTATTCGGTCGCGGTCGGCGGCGCATCGATCCGCCTGGTGTGCGCCGAGGTGCGTTCGCTGTTTCTCGATCGGGTCGCGGAGCAACTCGGCTGCAAGGTGAGCGAGCTTACGGTCGAGGACGGGCAATTCCTGCGCGCCGGCAAGGCTACCGGCCACGACTACTGGTCGCTGGCGGGCAAGGTCGCGCTCGAACGGCGGGCGAGCGGCACGGCGCCGGTGAAGCGGCCATCGAGTTATCGCATCGTCGGCCGCAGCGTGCCGCGGCTCGATCTCCCCGCGAAGGTGGCGGGCGCGGCATTCATCCACGACATCATGCCGGAAGGCGTGGTGCATGCGCGGGTGCTGCGGCAGCCGTGGCGCGGCGCGCACCTTGCCGCGCTCGACGAGAGCGCCGTACGCAAGGCCGCCAAGGCGCCGATCGACATTTTGCGCGAGGGCGATTTCGTCGCATTCACAGGCGGCCAGTGAAATCGCCGTGATGCGCGCCGCCGAGGCCGCCCGCGCGCTGGCGCGCTGGGAGGGCGGCACGCCGGCACCAGACGATATCGGCGAGCCGGCGTGGCTGAAGGCGCAGCCGTCGCGCGACCGCACCGTGGAAACCGGCAAGCGCCGGCCGCGCGGCGCAAACCAGCCGACCGTCGCTGGTCGAGGCGCTCTACAGCCGTCCGTTTCTGACCTACGGGTCGATCGGTCCGGCCTGCGCGATTGCCGAATTCAAGGACGGTGCACTCAAGGTCTGGTCGCACACCCAAGGGCCGGCCGTGTTGCGCGACTGGATTGCCCGCGCGCTTGAGCTCCCGCCCGCGCAGGTAACAGTGTTCCACCGCCAGGGCGCCGGTGCCTACGGCCACAACACCGCCGACGATGCCGCGTTCGACGCCTCCGTGATTGCGATGCGGATGCCCGGCAGGATCATCCGGGTGCAGTGGTCGCGCGAGGACGAGTTCGCCGGCGCGCCGATCAGCACCGCGATGGCGATCGGATTGCGCGCGGTGCTCGATTCCGATCACAAGCCGGTGGACTGGACCATCGAGATCTGGAGCGCGCCGCACGCCCAGCGTCCCGGCATGAACGGCAACTCCAACTTCGCCGGCGTCGAGGCGTTGCCCAACCCGCCACGCCGCAACGAACTGGGCGACGTGCCGGACGAACGCGGCGGCGGCGCGACCCGGAACGCCTATCCGATCTACGATCTGCCGCATCACCGCTTGATCCATCACCTGCTACCCGAGATGCCGCTGCGCACCTCGTCGCTGCGCGGCCTGGGCGCGTGGGCCAATGTGTTCGCGATCGAGTCGTTCATCGACGAACTGGCGGAGATCGCGGGCGAAGACCCGGTAACCTACCGGCTTATCGCTCCTCTCCGATCCACGCGCTCGCCGTGTCGTTGAAACTGCCGCGCAGATGAGCGGCTGGTTCGAGCCGAACCAACTGCCCGAAGGCCGGGCGCGCGGCTTCGGCTTCGCCCGCTACAAGAACATCGCCTCGTTCGCCGCCGTCGTCGCGGAGATCGAGGTCGACGAAGCGGTGCGCCTCAAGCGGGTGTGGTGCGCGGCGGATGCGGGCCTGGTGATCTCGCCGGACGGCGCGCGCAACCAGATCGAGGGCGGCATCATCATGGGCGCGAGCTTCGTCATGAAGGAGCGCGTGCCCTTCGCGGACGGCAAGGTCGCGGCCGACGACCTGGGACGACTATCCGATCCTGCGCTTCGCCGAAGTGCCGGAGATTGAGATCAAGCTGATCGATATGCCGAACGAACCGACATTGGGGCTCGGCGAAGCTTCGGTCGGGCCGACCGGTGCTGCCGTCGGCAATGCGCTCGCGCGCGCGCTCGGCAAGCGCATCCGCCACCTGCCGCTGACGCGCGACAAGATTATGGCTACGTTGTTGTCCGAATAAAAAACACTCAAGGGAGAACGCGATGGGATCGCTCACATCCGGGTTGCGTTTGGGCTTTGCGCTTTTGATCGGCGCATTTCTTTCACTGGCGGCGCGGCCGGCCGATGCACAACAACTCCAGAACGGCAAGCCGATCCGTCTGATCGTTGCGCTTGCGGCTGGCGGCGGCACTGACGTCACGGCGCGGCTGATCGCCCAGCAGATGACCCAGAACATGGGCACCACTGTGCTGGTCGAGAACAAGCCCGGCGGCAATTTCATTCCGGCGGGAAAGGAAGTCCTGGCTTCACCGCCCGACGGCCACACGCTCTATTTCATTTCGTCGAGTTCGCTCATCACCCAGGCCCTCTACCCGGATTATCCCTTCGACCTGATGAAGTTCGCGGCCGTGAGCGAGGTCTCGACCGGCCCGCTGATCATCGTCGCCAGGAACGGGCTGGGCGTGAAGTCCATGAAGGAACTGATTGCGCTCGCCAAGCAGAAGCCCGGAACCGTGAAGTTCGGCGCCGGCGGCGGCTTCGGCTCGTCGCTCGGCTTCGGCACCGCGCTGCTCAAGACGCTGACCGACATCAACATCACCATCGTGCCCTATCGCGGCGCAGCGCCCGCTTTGAACGACCTGCTCGGCGGCCACATCGACGCGATGGTCGACGCCATGCCGGTGATGTCGGTGCAGGCCAAGGAGGGCAGAGTGACGCCGCTCGCGGTGACCGGCACCAAGCGCGCCTCCAACCTGCCCGACGTGCCGACCATGCAGGAACTGGGCTTCAAGGATTTCGTCGTCACCGGCTGGTACGGCATCCTTGCAGCGCCCGGCACGCCCCCTGCCATCGTGCAGAAGCTGAGCGACGAAGCGGCCAAGGCGGTGAAGCCCCAGGACGTGGTGGCCAAGCTCGCCGCTCAAGGGATGGAGCCGCGCGGCACCAAGCCCGCGGACTTTGCGAAATACATGGCCTCGGAGCTGGCCTTCTACAAAAAGATCGTCAAGGACGCGAACCTCAAGCCGCAATAAACCGCCATCCCACGCAGGTGCCCGGTTTTACGCCGGACACCCGCACCTTGCTCTGCTCGAACGAAGCCATCGATGGCTGACCCCGTCAGCCATCGTGAACGCAGTTTGCATAAAGGAACGGAAATGCCCTCTCGCGGCCCGTGGATCGACCACTTCGGCGACAACTTCCTGTGGTCGAACGCCACACTCATTCTCAAGGGCATGGCGCCCTATGGGGTCGTCGCGCTGGAGGAAATGGACCGCACCTGCGAGAAGCTGCGCGCACGCCAGGGCGAAGCCGACCGCGGCAAGGCCTGGTTCGAGGAATGGCGCGCGCTCGGCGGCCTGATCGAGCAGCGCGGCGACGAGGTGCTGGCGAAAGGCCACAAGATCACCGCGGGCGACTATTATCTGCGCGCCGGCATCTACCACTACAACGCCGAACGCTTCATCCAGCCGGGCCCGGAGAAGAAGGCGCAGTGCGCGCACGCCTACAAGGTGTGGCACCAGGGCATCCGGCTGCGCCATCACAACGTCGAGTTCATCGAAGTGCCCTACGAGGGCACGACCCTGCCCGCACTGTTCATGAAATCGAGCGCGCCCGGACCACGCCCGACGGTGGTCGTGGTGAACGGCATGGACAATGCGAAGGAGATGAGCATCTTCTTCTGCGGGCTCGAATTCGCCCGGCGCGGCTACAATACGCTCTGCCTCGACGGCCCGGGCATGGGCGAGATGCGGCGCATACGCGACATGCCGAGCCGCTACGACTACGAGGTACCGGGCACCGCGGCGCTCGACTATCTGCTCACGCGTCCGGACGTCGACGGTAACCGCATCGCCATCATGGGCTACAGCTTCGGCGGCTATTACTCCTCGCGCATCGCGGCATTCGAGAAGCGTTACGCGGCCTGCATCGCGCTGTCCGCCCTGCACTGGGACCTTGCCGGCTGGCAGCAGAAGATCAAGGACGCCAACAAGAACAAGCCCGGCTCGGTGGCGCAGTCGAACTTCCAGTGGCGATGGGTGGCCGGCGCCGAGGACGAGGACGGCGGCATCGAGATCGCGAAGAAATTCTCGCTCAAGGATGTAGCGAAGAACATCACGTGTCCGTTCCTGGTGACGCACGGCGGCAACGACCGCGTGGTGCCGGTGGAAAACGCGCAGAAGCTCTATGACGCCGTCGGCTCGACGAACAAGACCATCAAGATTTTCACCACCGAGGAAGGCGGCGCCGAGCACGCGCACGTCGACAACCGCCAGATCGGCATCGACTTTGCGGCCGATTGGCTTGAAGCGAACTTTTGATGTCCGCACCGGCCCCCGGCTGGCGTAACGCTTGGCTTTCAGTGACGGCTATTCAAAGAGAGGCAAAAATGCTGGAGCTTTATCACGGCGGTCTCACGACCTGCTCCAAGCAGGTTCGCCATTGCCTGCGCGAGAAGGGCTTGGCCTACCGAAGCCGGTTCGTCGAATTATGGCGCTACGAGAACTTGAGCCCAGCCTATCTCAAGCTCAACCCCAATGGCGTGGTGCCAACGCTCGTGCACGATGGAGTTTCGATCATCAACTCGTTATGCATCAACGAATATATCGACGACGTCTTTCCCGATCCCCCGCTTCGGCCCGCCGATCCGCATGAACGCGCCCGCGCGCGCTACTGGGCCTGGACCGCAGATGACGTGCATCTCGCGGCAGCACGGCTGACGCACGTGAAGATGCTGAAGGCGCGCGTTGACGAACTGTCGCCGGAGGAACGCAGGATCATGCTGGAAAGCACTCCGGTTCCGAAATTTCGCGAACGCTGGCGCGTCTTGACGGAAGAAGGCTACACGGACGCACAGATCCAGGATGCGCTCGACAATGTGTTGTTCACATTCGGCCGAATGGAAGATGAGCTCGCGCAGCGCGGACCTTGGCTTGCCGGCGAGACCTTCTCGCTCGGCGACATCAACATGCTGGCCATTGTCCACCGGACTTTCGAGCTTTATCCCGGCGAAGTGGATCGGGCAAAGTTGCCGCGGCTATATGACTGGTGGGACCGCTGTATGGCACGGCCAGCGGCAAAATACGTCTACGCTGCGGACACCGACGAAGTGCCCCCACGGCTGGAGAAGAAATCCGTCGCCGGTATTACGGAATTCCGAGTTTAGAGTGGGTTGCACGACGGCGACAGCCGCGGTCCGCTCATGCCGTTTGCGCTGCACGATAACGGCGACCGTCGCCGGCGAACCCCTGCGATGAACCGCAGCTATTGCAGTCATATCCGATCGTCGAGATACGGTTGAGCGCGCCCTCTTCGCGCCATTAGCGGCGATACGTCGCAATCAACCGACGCCCGGGCATGCCGTCCTTCATCACAACGCCTGGCGACGCCATTATCGTGGTCTGTTTCGGACGCCGTCCGCGACGAAATTACCCGTTCGCCATCCCCAGGATCTGGTTCGAGAATCCAATGGCCCGGCGGCGTTTCATCTGCAATGATACTTAAAAAATTGCGGGACTGCTCACCCGCTACCAGAAAGCCGCGGTCCAACAGGGAGGACGAAGGATGAAGACTAAGTCACCGCCACACGCCTGTAGCGTCGACGTCGATCGCCAGCGCCGCAGGCTCGTCAAGCTTATCGCCGTGGGCGGCGCGGGCGCCGTTGCTTCGCCGTGGATCATTCGCTCCGCGCGCGCCGCGGGCCGCGCCGTCAAGATCGGCATGGTCAGCCCGGCGACAGGGCCGATCGCAGCATTCGGCGAAGCCGACCAATTCGTCCTCGCGGGCGTGCGCAAGGCGCTCGCCAAGGGCGTGACGATTGCCGGCGAGACCCATCCGGTCGAGATCATCTACAAAGATAGCCAGTCAAATCCAAACCGCGCGTCCGAGGTCGCGGCCCAGCTCATCAACAACGACCGCGTCGATATCATGGTTGCGTCGTCGACCTCCGATACCTGCAATCCCGTGTCCGACCAATGCGAGCTCAACGGCGTACCCTGCGTCACGTCCGATGATCCGTGGCAGGCCTGGTTCTTCCCGCGCAAGGGCGACCCGAAAAAGGGCTTCGAGTGGACTTACCATTTCTTCTGGGGTTTCGACATGGTCGCGAACCTGTTCGCCGACATGTGGCTGACGCTGCCGACCAACAAAAAGGTCGGCACCATGTTCACCAACGATCCCGACGGCGTTGCCGCCAACGACGACGCGCACGGACTTCCGGCTACCTTCCGGAGCAAGGGCTTCAATGTGCTGAAGCTCGGCTTGTATCCACCATTGTCGGACGACTTCTCGGCACAGATCGCCGACCTGCAGAAGGGCAATTGCGAGATCGTCTGCGGCATCTTCAACCCGCCGCAGTTTGCAACCTTCTGGACGCAATGCGCCCAGCAAAACTACCGGCCCAAAATCGTGACGCCGCCCAAAGCACTGTTGTTCCCCACCGCCGTTGAGGCCCTGGGCGACCGTGGCATCGGCATGTCGACCGAAGTGTGGTGGTCGCAGCATCATCCCTTCAAATCCGGCCTGACGGGCGAAACCGCTCAACAGTTCTGCGATGCCTACACGGCGGCCACCGGGAAGCAATGGACGCAGCCCATCGGGTTCAAGCACGCCAATCTTGAGGTCGCGATCGACGTTCTCAAGCGCGCAAAGAAGCTCGACGCCGGCGTGATCCGCGACGCAATCAAGGACACCAATTATCAGTCGTTGGTCGGTCCGGTGACCTGGAAGGCCGGCGGAGCCACCAATCCGGTGCCGAACGTTTGCACCACGCCGCTGGTCGGCGGGCAGTGGAAGAAGGGCAAGAAATTCAAATACGACCTGAACGTGGTCTACAACAAAAGCGCACCAAACATCCCGCTCGACAGCCAATTCGAGGCGATTCGCTACTCCTGAAATGTCGACGGGTAAGTGAGGGAATAGCTGCCGCGCCTTGCCGGCGCGGCGGTCAAGGCGAAAGCCATTCATGGCGGCTCTTCTGGAACTTGATCGGGTGTCCAAGTCTTACGGCGCGCTCCGGGCTGTGGATGCGCTGAGCGTCGCCGTGAGCGAAGGCGAAGCGCTCGCCGTGATCGGCCCCAATGGCGCCGGCAAAACCACCATGTTCAATCTAATCACCGGCGATGTCGCGCCGACCGAAGGAGGTATCGTCTTCTGCGGGACCAATATGACCGCGATGCCGCCGCACGCGCGCTCGCGATTGGGAGTCGGCCGTTCGTACCAAATCCCCCATCCGTTCTCGAACATGAGCGTGTTCGAAAACCTCTTGGTTGGCGCAATCTTCGGCGGCGGCGCTACCGAACGCGAGAGCTACGAGCTCTGCCGCGATGTGCTGAAGATCACCGGACTTTATGACAAGGCCAACGTGACCGCAGGGACGCTTACGCTGCTCCAGCGCAAGCGGCTGGAACTCGCGCGGGCACTTGCGATCCGCCCCAAACTGCTGCTGCTCGATGAAATCGCGGGGGGGCTGACCGAATACGAATGCGGAGAGTTGGTCAAAACCATCAAGGAAATTCACGCGCGCGGCACGACGATCGTCTGGATCGAGCACATCGTCCATGCACTGCTTTCGGTAGCGAGCAGACTGATCGTCATGAACTTCGGTCAGATCATGGCCGAAGGTCATCCGCAGCAGGTGATGGCCGATCCGCGTGTGCGTGAGGTGTACATGGGAATACCGGTATCATGACCTTGTTGCAGACGCGCAAGCTCTCGGCGTTCTACGGCGACTTTCAGGCGCTGTTCGACGTCGACGTGACCATCGACGACGGTGAGACAGTCGCTGTCATCGGCGCCAACGGCGCCGGCAAGACCACCTTTTTGCGCGCGGTGGCAGGTGCCCTGAAGACAGCCCCCGACATGATCGCATTCGACGGCGAGCCAATCGGCGACAAGACGCCGCATGAGATCGTACGCCTCGGCATTGCCATGGTTCCGGAAGGACGCAAGCTGTTCCCCAGCCTTTCGGTGGAAGAGAACCTCCTGCTGGGAGGTCATTGCGGTCGCGCGGGGCCGTGGAATCTCCATCGGGTGTATGAGCTGTTTCCGCCATTGCGCGAATTGCGCCGCTTGCCGGCGCCGGCGCTGTCGGGTGGTCAACAGCAGATGGCCGCCATCGGACGCGCCCTCATGTCCAATCCGCGGCTGCTGTTGTGCGACGAGCTGTCGCTTGGTCTCGCGCCGGTAGTGATCCGCGATATCTACGATTGCCTTGGGGTCATCACCGCCGAAGGCACGACAGTGGTGCTGGTTGAGCAGGACATCAGCCGGGCGCTCGACGCGTCGGCCCGGTTCTATTGTCTCCAGGAAGGCAGGCTCGCGCTCACCGCTCCGACGCTCAACTTCGACCGCACCGCGATCACCGCAGCCTATTTTGGTCTATAGGGCTGGCACACGTATGCAGTGGCTCAACGTCTTTATTCAAGGCACCCTGCTGGGAGGGATATACGCCCTGTTCGCGATCGGCCTGTCGCTGTCGTTCGGCATCATGCGCCTGGTCAACATCGCTCACGGCGACCTCATCGTGCTCTCAGCCTATGTGGCTTTGGTGGTTGGCTCGGGCACTGGTCTCGACCCGATCTCCAGCCTTATCGTCGTCGTGCCGGTGATGTTCGGCCTGGGCTATGTGCTGCAGGCGGGGCTGCTGAATCAGACGCTGAGCGGCGGGCTGCTGCCGCCGCTACTGGTCACCTTCGGCATCTCGGTAATCATCCAGAACGGACTGCTGCAGGTTTTCGGTGCCTATACCCACCGCCTGCACCAGGGTGCGATCGAGACCGCAAGCCTTCAGCTTCCTGGCGACATCTCGATCGGCGTCTATCCCCTGCTGGTGTTTGCGGTGGCGGTGGCGTCCATTGGCTGCCTCCAACTGCTTTTCTACCGTACTGGCCTGGGCCGCGCCTTTCGTGCGGCCTCCGACGATGCCGATACCGCCGAACTGATGGGCATCAACAATCGCCGCCTCTATGCGCTGGCATTCGCCATCGCGATGATCTTCACCGCGGTCGCCGGCGTCTTGTTCGCCATTCGTACGAATTTTGACCCGGCAGCCGGTCCGATCCGGCTCATCCTCGCATTCGAAGCGGTCATCATCGGCGGCCTCGGCAGCATGTGGGGCACGCTCGTGGGCGGCGTGGTGCTGGGCATCGCCCAAGCCGTCGGCGCCGCGCTGTCACCGACATGGCAGATTCTGGCCGGACATCTCGCCTTTCTTGCCATCTTGATCATTCGTCCAAGCGGGCTGTTCCCGCGCACGAGGGACTGACATGAGTCCTGAGATGGCGCGGGTCGAGCGTGGAACGAAGGCGAGCCGTATCTTTGCCATGGCGGCGGTGCCCGCGCTCGCGGTGCTCGTGAGCTTGCCGTGGTGGGGCGGAGCGGGCCACATGCGATTGATCGGCGAGATGGCCTATTATCTTGCCCTCGCGCAGCTCTGGAACCTGTTGGCCGGTTATGCCGGCCTCGTGTCGGTTGGCCAGCAGGCCTATGTCGGCCTCGGCGCGTACGCATTTTTCTATCTCACCGGCGCGCTGAATGTGAACGTCTACCTGGCGCTATTGATCGCCGGACCGTTCGCCGGCCTGGTGTCGATCCCGGTCTCGTTCGCGGTATTCCGGTTGCGTGGTGCTTATTTCGCTGTCGGCACATGGGTCGTGTCCGAGGTCTTCGCGCTACTCGCAAGCTTGATCGCGGTTCTTGGCGGCGGTTCCGGGCTCTCGCTCACACCCGCGATCGTGCGGCAGATTGCACCTGACCGGGCGGGCCGGGATACGATCCTGTATCTGCTGTCGTTAGCATGCGCGGTGCTGATCGTCGCAATCGCATACCTGCTGCTGCGCTCGCGGCACGGACTGGCACTGACGGCGATCCGGGATTCCGAACCGGCCTCCGCAAGTCTGGGCGTCAACACGTTTCGCACCAAGTTCATGATCTATGTCGTAACCGCCGCGTGCACCGGCTTGGTCGGCGGGCTGATCTTTTTGCAGAAGCTGCGCCTGTCGCCGGAAGCCGGATTCAGCGTCAACGATTGGACCGTCGTGGTGATCTTCATGGTCGTGATCGGCGGCATTGGGACCATCGAAGGGCCGTTCATCGGCATGCTGATCTACATCCTGTTGCGCGAGCTTCTGGCCGATTATGGCACCTACTACCTGATACTGCTGGGCGTGCTCGCTATCGCGATCATGCTGAAGGCACCATCCGGGATTTGGGGCTGGATCGCGCGGCGCCACGACCTGCAGCTCTTTCCCGTTGGCCGCCGTTTGCAACTGGCGCCACTCGACAAAGCGGTTGGACCTAAGAGTCACTGATGTCGCCGCATCACAAGCGCCACAAGCGACAGGAGGCCAAGATGTCGAATCTCCCGGCGTCCGGACAGAACGCAGCCAAGCAGGTGATCGACCGGATCCGAGGGCTCGCTCCGGGCTTCGCCGGTCGGGCGGCGGCGGCAGAGGAGGCCCGGCGTCTGCCGGACGAATCAATCCGGGAAATGCTCGATGCCGGCATCGCGCGGATTCTGATTCCGCCGCGCTTCGGCGGCTATGGACTTGGCTTCGATACTTGGTTCGACGTTATCCAGGAAATAAGCAAGGCCGACGCATCCCACGGCTGGTGCGCGGGTCTCATCGCCCACCACGCCCATCTGATCGGCCAATTTCACGAAGCAGCACAACAGGCGGTGTGGGCCGATGGTCCTGACGTGGCGATCGCGGCCTCATTCGCGCCGGCGGCACGAGTCACCCGCGTCGACGGCGGCTATCGCGTGTCCGGCCAGCATTCTTCGTTCGCCAGCGGCGTCAATCACAGCTCCTGGGTCATTGTCGGCGGTCTGGTCCAGGACACACAGCCGCCGGAATGGGTGTTCTGTCTGATCGGCCCCGGCGAATTCCAGGTGCGCGATACATGGTTCATGACCGGAATGCGCGCGACCGGCAGCAACACCATTGTCACCGATGATGTGTTCGTCCCCGCCACGCGCGTCCTCGGCTTGACCGACCTTCGCAACGGAACCGGACCGGGCGGCGCGCTTCACGACGACATCATCTTCCGCACCCTGTTCTTCCACTATGCCCCGATCACGTTCGCCGTGCCGATGCTCGGCGCCGCCCAGGGGGCCTATGAGCATTTTCGGGAATGGACCAGGACACGGACGCTGGCCGGCGGCGGGTCGGTGGCCGGCAAAGCCAGCATCCAGGTGCGGATGGCGCGCGCGGCGGCCGACCTTGACGCCGCCGAATTGCTGCTTCGGCGCGCGGCGGAAGTGCCCTATGGTCCGGACGCTCGTTCGGAACAGGTCCTGGCGCGGTCCGTGCGCGACTTTGCGCGCGCGCCGGAACTGATCGTTTCCGCGATCGATACTCTCATTGCATTGAGCGGGACCGCAGGTCTTACGACATCTCACCCGATCCAGCGGGCATGGCGCGACATTCACCTTGCGTCCATGCACATTGCGGTCAACCCTGAGAACAACTACGCGCATTTTGGCCGCATGGAACTTGGCCTTGGGCGCGATCCGAGCATGCCGTACTTTTAACAGGCAGCGGCAAATGCAGGGCTGGGCCTGCTGTCTGAACTGTCTCAGCGATCATGCCTGCATCCTGTCGCACTTTCCGGAAGAGCCGCAGGGACGGACGCCTCTGATCTGGCCGCGCTACATCGACGACCAGCACCCGTCAGGGACAGGGTCTACTCCCTTGTGCAGCAAGCGCGACCGCCGCGAGTCGAAAATTGAATCACTGCGGCGGCTCTTGCTACGCGAAGTTCTGTCCCATTTCCTCGCGAAAGAACCTTGCAAGATCACCAATGTCATTGTCACCCCAGCCGCTGGCGACGGCCGCTGAAAGCGTCGCGAGCACGCCCGACGACAGCGGCATCGGCTGGCCGTCGATCGCCGCGGTTGCGACGACGGACATGATGTCCTTGCGCAACGTTTTCAGGTCGAGGGTTACGTCGGAGGGCTCGCCCTTTAGCGCAGCCTTCTTTCCCGCAAACCAACCATTGGCGGTCGGCGCTTCTCCGAGGATGTCGAGCATCTGCTCGAGTTTCAATCCCTCACGAATACCGAGCGCGAGTGATTCCGCGGTGGTCTGAATAAAGCTTGCCAGCCCAAGATTGACGGCAAGCTTCATTGCGTAACCCGCGCCGTTCGGCCCCATATGCGCTATCTTGCGGGCGAGCTTTTCCAATACCGGCCGAGCGCGCTGAAGATCTGCCGCGGTGCCGCCAACCATTGCGTAAAGCCTGCCCTCACGGACGTGAGGAATGGTGCCGAAAACCGGCGAGTCAATCAGGCTTGCGCCCGCATTCGTAACAACGGGTGCAAGCTCGCGCCCGGTCATAGGCTGGAGGGTACTCATTTCGATGAACAGCTTTCCGCTTATATCGCCCGACAGAAAGCCGTTCGCACCGCTGAAAAGTCCGCGGACACCGTGATCTTCCGTAATCGTTGAAATCACGACATCACCAAAGATCGCCGCGGCCCGCGGGCTGTCGACAAGACGAACCTGATGCTCAGTTGCCGATTCCACAGCACGCGGGTCGTGGTCCCACGCCATGACGTCGCAGCCGTTTTCGGTGAGCCGCGTGTAGATCGCGCGGCCCATGCGGCCCAGTCCAACGAGTCCAACCTTGGTTGTCATGCTGCGTCTCACGGTATTGTCACGTTGTCGAATCATAGACGCGACAAACCGTTCACTCAATCGCGTTCATGCCGCGGCGTCGGCGGGTCCATGCGAATGATCCGCCGTTCAACCCCCTCGCTTGGTGGGAGGCCGGCCCGGACTCCTCAACGAGCACGTTGCGGCCTCATCGACGGCCACCGACTCGACCAGCGAACCTGCCGACATACCGGTTGACTACCGATGGAAAGGAGATTGCAAATCGATCGTTACTCACTGAAAGTGTCCGCAGGAACTCGATCGAGAAAGCACGGGATGGAGACCGGGGATGAGACGTTTAAATAGATTGGTGCGGCGCCTGCTGGTCTTTGGACTGGGCATCCTGACCGTTTGGCTGATTGTCTTCGTTTTCTTCGACTTCGCAGACCGCTGGCTACCCTGGCTATTCGCAGTTGCGTTCACGTACGCGCTTGCAGCGTACGTCATTTTACCGCGCGCCGTTCGACTTGGCCTGAGAATCCTGCAGCGTGGACGAGTGCCGAGCTACACCATTACAGCAGACGGATTGCCTGGCGACCCGGTCAACCTCGCCCTGGTCGGGACGATGCAGCAGCTTCGCGCCGCCTATGCGGCCTCTGGATGGTCGAAGGCAGATGCGCTGGGATTCACGAGTTCGTGGCGAATGGTGCGCGCCTTCGTGATGAACCGGCCTTATCCGACAGCTCCGTTCAGCACACTATACCTCTTCGGGCGGGGCCAAGACATCGGCTTTCAGAAAGACATCGACAATAGCCCACGAAAGCGTCACCACGTGAGATTCTGGGGATTGCCGCCTGACCGTATGGAGGAGAGTCTCAATACATCGGCGTTCTGGCTCAATGCGCCCCGACCGGCTGACGACGAAAAAACGCTATGGATTGGCGCTGCCACAAAGGATACGGGATTCTCTCTCACGCAACTTACGTTCCAGATCACGCACGCGACAGATATCGATACGAACGCAGAGCGCGATTTCATCATTTCGGAGCTGCAAGCACACAAGGTCATCGACCACATTCGCTCGCAAAGCCCGGGAGAACGCATCGCAATAGGGCGCGTCAACCGCTATATCACGGACGGTGAGATTTCTGTTGCTGAACTGGTCCCCAACTGACGTGATTACCTCGCCGGACCGGCTCGATTGGTCGCGCCTATAACGATGAGAACTCTGCGGGCTTACAATACTTCACCGGTCGCGGCGCCTTAAGAGATCGAGAAATGGTGGCCCATCACCAAAGCAGCCAAAGTCACCGGACAGGAACGCGATCGCTCACGACTTCGTGCGACGGCCGCCCGTCTTAATGCGAGCGCACCAACTGTTCTCTCAGCCAGTCGACAATCATTGACAGAATGTCGTCATACGGAATGCCCGGCGTCCGGCCCATGTGATGGCCTTCGGGGTAGACGCGAGCGGACTTTGGATTTCCGTGCTCCATCAACAGGTAGATATCCTCAACCGGGGCTTGATCGTCGAGCTTGCCGTTGACACCCAATATCGGTGCCGAACGTCTATCCAACAGACCCATTGTTTTGAGCGAGAGCCGGGGCGCGACCTCGAGAAACTCTTCCATGGTCTTCGTCCCCATGGCGCGACCGCGCGCATCGAGCAGGCTTGCCGCACCGAATAGATAGGTTGCGCCTCCGGTCGTGAACGCAGGCACAAGCCATTCCCTCTGAAAGCCATGGTGAATGTTGCCGCCGTGAAAAACCGCGCCGCTGACCCGGTCAGCCGCAACAAAGGCAAGCCGCGCCGCCCAATAGGCGCCAAAGCTGGCGCCCCATACGCCAAGGCGGTTGCCATCGAGTTCCGGGCGCCGCAACAGGTAGTCCATCCATGCCAAGTAGGTCCGTTCCGCCAAGGCATCGCCATAAGGTACGGAGTTTTCCCCGGTGCCAGGCATGTCGATGGCGAGCGAGGCCAGGCCCGCTTTCATCACCAGCTTGCTCATGTGCAAGCGATCCTCCTTCCAGGCATCCACCCCGCCCCACTGCATGACGACCGGCGGCTTAGTTACGCCCGGCGGAATTTGGAGATGGCCGACCAGCGTCTTGCCTTCAAACGGCAATTCGATGATTTCGAGCGGCAGTTCGAAATGCGGCGTGGCTTTCCGAAAGATACGCAGCGAATGCCGATATGCAGCAAGTTGGCCTGGCGACGTCGGCGCCGGATAACGTCCGACGCGGCAAGCGTCAAAACCCAGCGTGTAGAGCTCCTCAAGTTCTGCCGCGTCCGCGCCCGCCGTTGCGCGCTCGTCCCCTTTGGCTTCATATGCGAGGCCAATCTTGCACCACTCCTCGGCCCAATGGTCGCGATCGAGACTTGTGAGCGCAGTCATGACTGCCTCTGCGTCCTGGCGACGGATGCTCTCTACGGGGCTGAATCGTCCAGCGCGGCGAAGCACCTCCGCCTTGACCTCGTCGAGAGTACGCTCACGAGAGCCGGTCGGGCGCACCGGTGAAGACTGCACATTCATGAGCCACCTCCCTCCATTTTTTCCTGGCAAGAGCCTAATCGTTGCGATCCATATGGCAAGGATCGGGTGACCCAAGCGAATGCCGCCTCGTGATCTAGTGGTTCAATTCTAACATTCGCATACCTTTCCAGCGGGCACATATTGCGAATGTTAGAATCAAAGGACCACTAGCAACTATAAGCTACTAGTGGAGTTTTGGATTTGACATTCGCTTCGTGGACTCGCGGCGCGGTGGGTAGCGAATGTCAAATCCACTCCACTAGCCCGCAACAGCTTCGCTCAATCGACCTTCTCACCTTGAGCGGCCAGTACCTCCAGCAGCAGATCGAGCGCCGCGGCGGAGAACGCACGCATGTTGGCGACCCGGTCCGCGCTGCCGGTCTCCAGCGTGAGGGAACGTTCGCCCGCACCCGCGACCGCGATGCAGCTATGGCCGGCCGCGTCGCCGTAACGGTTGCCGGTCGGTCCGCTCGCACCACTTTCCGCCACCGCCCAGTTCGCGCCGAAGCGTTCGCGCGTTGTCTGCGCCAGGAGCCGCGCGTAAGGCTCGGTCGAGGCACGCATGCCGAGCTTGGATATATCCGGCAGGTCGACAAGCACGCGCCGCGCCACCTGCGTATAGACGACGGCACCGCCGAGGAAGTAGGCCGAGGCCCCAGGCAGCGCCAGCAAGGCCGCGGAGATGAGGCCGCCGGTCGAGGATTCCGCCACCGCGATGGTTTCGCCACGCTCCTTCAGGAGCCGGCCAACCTTCTCGGCGCGCGGTAGGAGATCCTGCATTTGCAACCTCGCTTTCCAATTCTTCTGGCCGCCGCCGGCGGACCCAACTTGCTCGCGGCGGCGCGCCCCGCCTATGATGCCACGGCGCACCACAAGGGGAGAACAATGACAAAGAATACTGCAACAAAGAAACGCCAACGATGACGGGCTCTTTGAATGGCGCGCTCGACGGAATACGCGTCGTCGACCTGACCCGCATCCTGGCGGGTCCGCTATGCACGATGATGCTCGGCGACATGGGCGCCGACGTCATCAAGATCGAACCGCCGACCGGCGACGATACCCGGCGATGGGGACCGCCGTTCGCCGGCGACGACGCCGCCTATTTCCTCGGCATCAACCGCAACAAGCGCTCGATGACCCTCAACATGGCAGTGCCGGAGGGCCAGAAGGTTCTCGCCGGCCTGATTGAGAAGGCCGACGTGCTGATCGATAATTTCCGCATCGGCACGTTGGAAAAGTGGGGCTTCACCGATGCCTGGTTCGCGGCCCACGCGCCGCGGCTGGTGCGCTGTTCGATCACCGGCTACGGCACCAGCGGCCCGCGCGCCGCGCTGCCGGGCTACGACTTCATCCTGCAGGCCGAGTCCGGGCTGATGAGCATCTGCGGCGAGCCCGGCGGCGTGCCGACCAAGTACGGCGTGGCGATCGTCGATGTCTGCACCGGAATGCTGGCGTCGAACGCCATCCTGGCCGCAATCAACGCCCGCCACCACACCGGCAAGGGCCAGAAGGTCGAACTCTCGCTCTATGAAACGTCGCTCGCGATGCTGATCAACGTGGCGCAGAACTACCTGCTCGCCGGACGCGACGGCGGGCGCTTCGGCAACGGCCATCCGAGCATCGTTCCCTACACAACTTACCAAACCGGCGACGCGATGATTGCGATCGGCATCGGCAACGAGCGGCAGTTCTCCCGTTGCGCCGAGGTGCTCGGGCATCCCGAATGGGCGCAGGATGAGCGCTACAACAGCAATCGCGCACGGGTCGAGAGCCGCGTCGACATCGACGGCAAGATCAACGCCGCGCTGGCGGCCGATACCGCTGACGCCTGGCTTGCCAAGCTCATGGCCGTCGGCGTGCCGTGCGGCAAGATCAACACCGTGGCGCAGGCGCTCGACGATCCGCACACCGCGGCACGGCGCATGGTCGAGACCGTGGAGCATCCAACCATCGGCGAACTGCGCCTGCTCGGCATTCCGTTCAAGTTTTCCGACACCGCCTGCTCGGTGCGGCGGCCACCGCCGACGCTCGGCCAGCACACCGATGAGGTCCTGTCGCAGGAACTGGGATTGGACCCCGCGACGATTGCAGACCTTCACCTGCAGAACGTCGTGTAGGCGCCGGTAGGCGCCCTTGGCGCTGAACGGCAAGGCAATCCCGGGCGGGACCGACGCGGATGGTAAATGTCGGCTAAATCGGCCCCGGTCCGTGAATATGGATCGGCCCGCATCTTCGCTGCTATGGCCTTGAAGAAATTGAAAAATCTGGATCGTCAACGACAGTGCTTATTCCCCGCTGCCAAAACCCGGGGATTGCGTTTGCCACCAAAGGGCCACGGGCGTAGCCCAGTCTCCCGTTCCGAGTTCGGGGCCGGAGGGGGCCCGGCGGCTTCGGTGATGGGGATTTCATGCCATTGGATCGTTTCATGGCCCGTCCGCGTGCCCGGACGCTTTCGCTGTTGGCGCTCGCGTTGGTAATGGCGCAGGTCGCCCCGGTTTCGGGCGAACCGACCGGATCGGTGCCCGCCAGGACCGCAACGGCCAGCAAGAGCAAGCCAGCCAAGACGGCCGCAGCCAAATCCGATGCGGCGACCACGCCGGCGTGCAACCGCGAAACCTTCCACGTCATCGTCGATGTGGGCCACACGGCCAGCAATCCGGGCGCCAATAGCGCGCGCGGCGTTTACGAGTATGACTTCAACCTGAAGCTAGCGACGTTGATCGACAAGAAGCTGCATGACGCCGGATTCGCCAAGATCGGTCTTCTGATCACCCAAGGACACATCGCGCTACCACGCGCGTCTGTTCACGCGGGCCGAGCGTGCGCACGCCATGGGTGCGCGATCTCTTCCTGCTCCATCCACCACGATTCCGTGCCGGACCGCTTTCTTCAGAAATGGCAGTACGAGGGCGAGGAACACACCTACAGCGACCGTTTCAAGGGACATTCGATGTTCATCTCGCGCGACAACGGCGATTACCGCGGCAGCCTGCTGTTCGGCAAGATGCTGGGCCAGCAAGCTCAAGGACCGCGGGCTGAAATACACGCCGCACTACGTCGAGAAGTTCATGGGCCACCGGCGGCGCATCCTGGTCGACGCCGATGTCGGCGTCTATCGGTACGACCAATTGATCGTGCTGCGAGCAATCGCACATCCCGGCGGTGCTGCTGGAAGCCGGCTCCATCATCAATCGCGAAGAGGAATTGCACGATGGCTACGCCGAAGCGGCGAGGGATCATCAGCGATGCCGCCGTCGACGCCATCGAAGAGTTCTGCGAGTCCCGCTCGACGCAGGTCGCGCACTCGACGCAACCCTCGCCCTCATCGAAGAAGAAGGTCTCTGCGGGCTGGGATGAGAGCGCCGCGCCGATGAGCCGCGCCGCACTCGATGGCGCGCGGCACATCACACGCAAACTCCTCTCTGTCATTGTCGGCACAATCGTGACGCTGTACGCGCGGTCTAGCCGCCTGGCAACCGGCTTCGGCGGAGCCCGCGCGACGTACTGCGCTGCCTGCCGGCTTTGTCTATCTGCGTGACGTCGATCCGACGATTGAACAGGACATGCGCTATGCGGGTTACGACAATTTCGTCGGGCACCCGCTCCCCGGCTATGACGCGGCGGAATGCGTGCTGCGGCGTGAGGCGGCGGCGGCGCTCAAACAGGTGCAGGGCGACCTCGCGGCCTCGAATCTCTCGCTCAAGGTCTACGACTGCTATCGCCCGACGCGCGCCGTGCACGCGATGGCGCAGTGGGCGGGCGACGGCCGCAACAGCGCGCCGACCAAGCGGTACTTTCCGAAGCTGCGGAAGGAAAACCTGTTTGCCCTGGGCTATATCGCGAGCCGGTCGGAGCACTCGTCCGGCACCACCGCCGACCTGACGATCGTCGACAAGGGACATCCGCCGGTCGCGGCGTTTGACCGAACCGCCAGTTACGGTCCCTGCACCGGACCGGCCGCGCAGCGCAGCCCTGACGACAGCATCGACATGGGGACGGGCTACGACTGCTTCGACCTAGCGAGCCACACGGCGAGCACCGCGGTCGGCGCCGAGCAGCGGCGCCGTCGCAAAGAGCTGGTCGCCGCAATGGCGAAGCGCGGATTCCGCAACTACCATCGCGAATGGTGGCACTACACGTATCGGAACAGTGGTCCGGGCGGGCAGTACAATTTCCCGATCGTCCCGCGGCCGAATTAAGCGTAGCTGGCTGCCGCAGCCTACAACAATTCGTTCTGCCGAATGGCGGCCATGCCCGCCATGCTCAGCGCGACGGCTTCGGCGATCCGGATGCCGTCGACCCCGGCCGAGAGAATCCCGCCGGCATAGCCTGCCCCCTCGCCGGCCGGATAAAGGCCGCCCGTGTTGGTGCTCTGATAGGACGCGTCACGCCCGATCCGGATCGGCGACGAGGTGCGCGTTTCGACGCCCGTCATCGTCGCGTCGGGTAGCGTGAACGACTTTAGCTGCCGTTCAAACGCCGGGAGGGCTTCACGGATCGCGGCAGTGACAAAGTCCGGCAGGCACGACGCGAGATCGGCGGGCGTCACGGCTGGCTTGTACGACGGCACGACCTCGCCGAGCGCGGTTGAAGCCTGCCCGGCGAGGAAATCGCCGACGCGCTGGGCCGGCGCCGCATAGGTCGAACCGCCGGCCGCGAATGCCCGCCCCTCCCAATGCCGCTGAAACGCGATGCCGGCCAGCGGATGTCCGGGATAATCATCGGGCGTGATGCCGACCACGATGCCCGCATTGGCGTTGCGCTCGTTGCGCGAATACTGGCTCATGCCGTTGGTCACCAAGCGGCCCGGCTCGGAGGCGGCCGCCACCACGGTGCCGCCCGGACACATGCAGAAGCTGTAGACCGAACGCCCGTTGCTGCCGTGATGCACCAGCTTGTAGTCCGCCGCTCCGAGCAGCGGATGCCCGGCGCCATCGGCGTAGCGGCACCGATCGATCAGCGACTGCGGATGCTCAATGCGCACGCCGATCGAGAACGGCTTCGCCTCCATGGCGACGCCGCGATCGTAGAGCATCTGGAAGGTATCGCGCGCGCTGTGCCCGACCGCCAGCACCACATGCTCGGCAGCGATGTGCGTGCCGTTGGCGAGCATGACGCCCCGCACCTGCCGGCTGCCGTCGGGCCGCACATCGATTTCGATATCCGTCACCTTGCTCTCGAAGCGGTACTCGCCGCCGAGCGTCTCGATGGTCTGGCGGATACTCTCGACGATCGTCACCAGCCGGAAGGTGCCGATATGCGGCTTGGCGACGTAGAGGATTTCGGGCGGCGCGCCGGCCTTGACGAATTCGGTCAGGACTTTGCGGCCGTGATGATGCGGATCCTTGATCTGGCTGTAGAGCTTGCCGTCGGAGAACGTGCCGGCGCCGCCCTCGCCGAACTGCACGTTGGATTCCGGGTTGAGCACACCACGGCGCCAGAAGCCCCAGGTATCCTTGGTGCGCTCGCGGATGACCTTGCCGCGCTCCAGGATGATCGGCCGGAACCCCATCTGCGCCAGCACGAGCGCCGCGAACAGGCCGCACGGACCGGCACCGATGACGATGGGGCGCGCCGCGGCACGATCCGGCGCATGGGTCACGAACCGGTAGTCCAGATTGGGCGCCATCGACACGTTGCGGTCGCCGGACAATCGCCGCAGCAGCGCGGCTTCGTTGCGGACTTCGATGTCGACCGTGTAGGTCAGCATGATCGCCGAGCGTTTGCGCGCGTCGGCGGCCCGGCGGAACACCGCATAGCGGACGAGATCGTGCGGCCGGATTTTCAATCGCGTGAGGATCGCTGCCGCGATCTCCTCTTCGGCATGATCGAGCGGCAGCTTCAGTTCGGTCAGGCGCAACATGGCTTCGATCTTTGCGGCGTCATGAGGACAGAAATTCGCAGACCCTCGCGCTGAACTCCCGCGGCTGCTCCAGCGGGCTCATGTGTCCGGCGCCGGCGATCTTCGTCAGTGCCGCACCCGGAATTGTATCGGCCAGCAGGCGCGACGAGTTGCGGCAGACATAGTCGTGCTGGCCGGCGATGACGAGGGTCGGGACGCGGATTGATTTCAGCGCCATGGTGCTGCGGAACAGCGATTTTCGCTTGCCCAGCACTTCCGACAGCGAATGCCGCAATCCGGCGAGCGGCGTGGCGCGGATCAATCCGGCCATGTGCCGCCGGTATCGCGGTCCCTGGTTGGCGTAAACCTTGAAGAGTTCGCTGCGCAACATGTCGGCTACCAGCGCATCGAAGCCCTCGCGTTCCGCGAGACCGATCCAGCGCTGCGCCAGCCATTGAATTTTCCAGGCGTCGTCCGCGCCGGCGCCGACATCCGCCAGCACCAGCCGCGACATGCGCTGGGGCATACTGGCGGCAAGTGCCAGCGCCGGTCCCCCGCCCATGGAAAATCCCACGACCGAGACCTTGTCCAGGCCCAGCGCATCCAGGAAGCCGACGAGATCGCGAAAGAGATGCGCCCCCGAATAGCGCTTCGGATCGTCGGGCGCATCTGTCAGGCCGTGTCCGCGCTGATCGTAGACAATGACACGGTAGCGATCGCTGAGTGCGCGCACCTGATGCAGCCACATGCGTTTACCGCAGGCAAGGCCGTGCAGCAGAACAACCGGCGAGCCTTCGCCAAAGCTGCGATAATCGATTCTGATATCGCCAACCGCGATGCTGGTCACCAATCCGCCGTCCCAAGTGATCCGAAATATGCCAAGCCCATTCGGCACTAGGCCGCAGGCTGCGATTGCGATCAAGCCGGATGATCACGGCCCGCGACTAGGATCAACGGCGGGAGGCAGATGCCTGCAAGGAATTGATCCGCTTCAATGCGACCGGGGCGGCGGCCGACGAGTAGCGCGGCGTCATCGGCCGGATGCGAGCGGATACTTCCCGGAGGCAGAGCTTTTCTTCGGCGATGCATTGCACTTGGCACTGTGCGGCATCGACTTTTGCCAGACCGGACGCATCGCACTTGATGCTGCATAGATATCCGTCGCGGAAGCATCCCTGAAGATCGGCAGCGGCAACGCCCCCGTACACGGCAACAAAAAGCGGCACCAGGAGCACAAGGCCTGCGGCTTTGAAAGGGTTTGTCACGGCACGTTCTCGGTCGGCGGGATTGCCATGGCGACGTGCTTAACGCCATGGCAACGGCGGCGATGTGCCGCCCGTCACAGGTCGGTCGCTTACGTGGAGGTTCGGGTTCGATGCCAGCGCGCGATCGGGAGGCCCCGTGCCAAACCAAGCCGAATTGCCGGCGAAATCCGGCTTCTCCGCCCAACGCCTAGAGAATCAGCCCGCCTTGCGCCGGGCCGCCGGCTTCTTTGCGGTCGCACGCGGCTTGGCGGCAGCAGCGGCCGTCCGCCCGGTGCCTTTGCCTTCGATCGGAAGGAGCATTTCGGTCTGCCCGGCGGCTCGTTTGCCACCCTTCTTGGGCTTCTGTGCCGGCGCACCGCGTTTCGCCGGAGCGCCTTTTTCTTCCTGGACGCTGCGCCGCAGCGCATCCATCAGGCTGATGACATTGCGCGGCGGTTCCTGCGCTTCGGATGCCTTCGACGGCTTGAAGCCTGCCTGTTTTTCCTTCAGCAGTTCGACAAGCGCGTTCTCGAAATGGTCCTCGAACTGGGTGGGATCGAAGTCACCCTTCTTGGTGTCGAGGATGTGCTCGGCGAGCTTCAGCATTTCGTCCGGCACCTTGATGTCCGAAATGCCGGAGAAATAATCCTCCGCTTTGCGGACCTCGTAGGCGTAATGGAGCGTTGTGCCCAGCAGCCCCTTGCCGAACGGCTCCAGCGCCATGACATGCTCGCGCTTGTGCAGGACGATGCGGCCTAATGCGACCATACCCTTGCCCTTCATCGCGTCGCGGATAACCGCGAAGGCCTCCTGCCCGACGTCGTCATTCGGCACGATGTAGTAGGGACTGTCGTAGAACCGTTTGTCGATTTGTGCCGTCGGCACAAATCGATCGATTTCGATCGTATGCTTGCTCTCGACCTGAAGGGTCTCGACTTCGTCATCTTCGATCTGGATGTAAACGCCCTTCTCGACCTCGTAGCCGCGCCCCTTGTCGGCAGCATCGACCGGCTCGCGGGTTTCCTCGTCGACAAGCTGCTGACGCAGGCGATTGCCGGTTTTTTTGTTGATCTGGCGGAACGAGATGCGCTCGGACGAGGTCGTGGCGGGATTCACCGCGATCGGGCAGGAAACCAGCGAGAGTTTCAGGTGCCCCTTCCAATACGCACGAGGCGCCATGACGCAACTCCACTCCGCGTGTTTACTACTCTAATCAAAGTACCCCACCAGTCGTTCCTTTTGGAGTCCTGGTTTTGTTCTCATGAAGGCGGGGTTTCCACGGAAATCTAGCGCGGAGTTGTTAAAATAATCACGGCGAGCCCGGCCAAGCGCAGCCGCGCTCCGGGCAGCACAGCATTCTACCGCCCGCTGAACCATTGGAACTGAATGGAGAAAATGCGACGCCGCACAATGCCGGCGGCGGCGCCGCAATGCTTTCGGCTGTCCGGCGCGTGCCGGGTCCGTTCGCTACCAGTTAGGTACCGACCTTGTCGCTGACGCACTTCTTGGTGTGGCTGGTCTTGGCGGCGCCGACGAGTTTCATTTTCGTTGAGTCCGCTTCGCACGCCGCCGTGGCGTCCTTCTCACACTTGGCCATGAAGCTCGTGAGCGCCGCGCCCGCAAGCTTCTTTCCCGCCGCATCCGCCTTGCAGGTCGCCGCCACCGTGGTCGCGCCGGCGCCGACCTTCTCGGCAACGCACTTCGTCACATGGCTGGTCTTGGCGGCGCCAACGAGCTTCTGTTTCGCGGAATCGGCTTCACAGGCCGCCGCAGCGTCCTTTTCGCATTTGGTCATGAAGCTGGTGAGCGCCGCGCCTGCAAGCTTCTTGTCCGCCGCATCAGACTTACAACTGGCGAACGCCGGAACAGAGCAGCCGAAGCAGATCGCCAGCGCCAACACGAATTTCATCATGGTTTCCTCCTGTGGCAAACAATCGCCAATAACAATATTAGCATTGTCACGCCGATGACAGACAAGCGGCGCGGTGGAGAACTCATCGCTTCAAAATTGTTGCGGCGCGGAAACCCGCAAAAAATGGATTACAGATCCGGGCTGCCGCCCAACTCAGCGGTCGGCAATTTGCAAACAGACATCATCCGCCGACGCGCTGGGCAGTCGGCGGATCGAACGCAATGATCCCGCCCGTCGATCCACGCGGAAACCGACGGCGCTCCCAACCCGGCGCGACACGTAACCTATCCGGAAAGCCTGCGGCCTCCCGGACAGGTATCAGCGACGTGCGGCAGCCTGCTCCTGCTGGGCCCGCTGATTGAGGAACTTGTCCTCAATCTCCTTATAGATGCGGACCATCCAGCCCTCGGCGCGGAGCGCACGATCCTGGAAGTGATCGACCTGGGCCTGTAGCTGCACGGCGCGATCCTCGGCCTCGCGAAGCTGTAGCGACAGCTTGTGAGCGAGATCGAAGGCGCGGTCACAATCTTCCTTGGCGGCGCGGGCCGCCTGATCGAGAAGACCGACGATGGCTTGGCCCGACCGATCGATCTGATCGTCGTTTCGCGGCCAATCCTTTTCGCCTGGCGAGAACGGTATGACCTTCTTTGGCCCGTCGAATGCGCGCTGATTCATGACTACTTACCCCACAAAAGTAGTGTTGATGGCCCGCAAATACGCTGCGGACCGGCGGCAGACGGACGCGCCGCTTTAACTGAACGTTAAGAAACTAGCATCGATTTGTGATCAAATCCGGGGATGATGCGACCATGGCCTAATTATGCACATGCATGTTGCAAAGCGGTCACGATCGTGACGCCCGGCCGCCGCTTATCGGCAAGAATCCCAAGACCTGGTTCATCCCGCGACCCAGGTCATCCCGACAGCGCCGCGTAGGACAGATAGCCGACGGTCGCGCCGGGCTCGATCGATGTGACGTCCTCCGGAAGCTCCACTAGGCCATCGGTTTCGGTCAGCGACGTGATCACGCCCGCACCATCCTGCGCATGCTTGACGGCTTCAACCCCCCCTTCGGCGGTGCGCGTGAGCTTGACCCGCACATATTCGCGGCGGCCGGTCTTCTTGCGGTAGCCAAACGCCGCGCGCACCGGCAGCGGGACCAGCGGCAGCGTCTCAGCGCCGGCCAGCCGAAGGAGGAGCGGCCGCACCACCCGGGCAAACGTAACGAAGACCGCCACCGGGTTGCCCGGCAGCCCGACGAACGCAGCGCCTTCGCCGGGGCTGTCGCCGCGCACAACCCCCATCGCCACCGGCCGGCCCGGCTTGATGCCGACCCGCCAGAATACCAGTTGTCCGATGCGCTCAATGGCATTGCGCACATGATCGGCCTCGCCGGTCGAGACGCCGCCCGACGTAATGACGAGATCGTGGCCGATGGCGGCGGCCGAAATCGCGCTCGCGAGCCGGTCCGGGTCGTCCGGCAGGATGCCGAGATCGGTCGAAGCCGCACCGAGCCGGTCGATCAGCCCGGCCAGCAGGTAGCGGTTGGCGTCGAACAACGCGGGCGCGGGACGCGAGCCGCCGGGCTCGACGATTTCATCGCCGGTCGAGAATACCGCCACCCGGACCCGGCGGCGTACCGACAACTCGTTCAAGCCGACGCCGGCCGCGAGGGCGACATGCTGGGCCGCCAGCCGCCGCCCGGCCGGCAACACGACCGTGCCGGCGCGGACGTCTTCGCCCGCAATCCGCCGGTTAGCGCCGCTCTTGAGCCCCGGCGGCACGACCACCGCTGCTCCATCCGCGTCCGGCCGCACATCCTCCTGCATGAAGACGGTATCGGCGCCTTCCGGCATCGGCGCGCCGGTAAATATGCGGGCGGCCTCGCCCGGCCAGAGGCTGCGTTGCGCCGCGCGCCCTGCCGTAATGCGCTCGACGACAGCGAGCCGGGTGTCGCGCCTCGAATCGAGATCGGCATGCCGCACCGCGTAACCGTCGACCGCCGAATTATCGAACGGCGGCAGATCAATCGGCGCCACCAGATCGCCCGCCAACACGCGGCCGCCCGCGGCGGTGAGCGGCACGGTCTCGACCTCCGCAACCGGAGCCACGCGCTCGGCAATGATCCGTTCGGCCTCCGCGACCGGCAGCAACGGACCCGAGAACGCAAAGCAGTCGTCGGTGAGCTGCGCCATCAGCCGCGCTCCAGCCGTGTCAGCACGTCGTCGCGTGCCGACGCATGCCGGAGGATCATATCGGCAATCTGTTCGACATCGTCGAGGTCGACCACGGGAACGGACACCTGCGGCAAGGGCACGTCAGAGGCAATGGCGACGATCGCGGGATCGCCGGGCTGGAGCAGCGGCTTGCCGACGGCCGCACGGTGGACTTCGAGCTTGGGATGGGGTTCGCGCTTGTAACCCTCGACCAGAACCAGGTCGACCGGGCTTAATTTTCGGAGCAGCACCCCTAACGCCGGTTCCGGCTCGCCGTGCAGTTCGTGCACCAGCGCAAAGCGCACCGACGAGCCGACCAGCACCTCGCTCGCTCCCGCCATGCGGTGGCTGTGCGAGTCCTTGCCCGGCTGGTCAACGTCAAAGCCGTGGTGGGCGTGTTTGAGGGTCGAGACCTTCAGTCCGCGTGCCACCAGACAGGGAATCACCTTGGTCAAGAGCGTGGTCTTGCCGGAGCCGCTCCAACCTGCGAGGCCGATGATGCGCATGGGATAGTTATAGCAACCCGGGCGAAATTTGCCTCCTGCGCTCTACGCGCGCCGTGGTCGGCCTCGCTCACGGTCTAGCCGCCGGTCGGCTCGAAGCAGAAGACCCTGAAGGTATTCCAGCGAGGAAGGCGGCTTCCATCACTGCCAGGTCGACAACGCAACCATCGGCGTGCACTTCATGTGGGATTGGATCGAAGCCGAGCTGAGACGGCATAGACCTGTCACCCTGAGGCACCCGAGCGCAGCGAGACTCGCTTCGCTCGCACCCCAGGATCACGGGGGAGATATCTGAACCTGAGGCAACAAATGACCCAACCGCTCTATCTCACTGAAGCCGACGTGGCGCGGCTCGTCACCGTCGAGGATGCGATCGCGGCGCTGGATGCTATGTTCGCGACCTGGGACAGCCCGACAACGCACAATTTGCCGCGTCAGCGCGCGCAGTTGACCGGCGGTGCGATGAACCTGATGGGTGCGTCCTATGGCGCCAAAAGCGTACACGGGTTGAAGGTCTACGCCGCCGGCAAGGGCATGACGTTCGGCCATGCGCTGGTCTATTCGTCGACCGACGGGACCCTCAAGGCGATCATCGAGTGCGACCTACTCGGCCAGATCCGCACCGGCGCCGCCAGCGGGCTCGCCACCAGGCTGCTTGCCAACCCGGATGCGGACACGCTGGGCGTGATCGGCACCGGGCGGCAGTCGCGATCGCAGGTCCGCGCGATCTGTGCGGTGCGTCCGATCAAGCGCGTCTTGGTGTTCGCGCGCACCAAGGAGAGCCGCGAGGCCTATGCGCGCGAGATGGAAACGGAGCTTGCCATCGAGGTACGTCCGGCGCCAACCGCGGAAGCCTGCGTCGGCGAAGCGGGCGTCGTCGTCACGATTACCAAGTCGGCCGAGCCCGTATGCCGGGCTGAATGGCTGGCCAAGGGCGCGCATGTCAACGTGGCCGGCGCGAATTCCGCCGACCGCCGCGAGGTCGACGCTGATACGGTCCTACGCGCGGCCGTGAGGGTGACAGACCAGATCGACCAGGCGAAGGTCGAGGCCGGTGAATTCCGCGATCTCGTCATCGCCGGCAAGCTGGCTTGGTCGGACATCCACGAACTCGGCGACATTGTCGCCGGCAAGGCGAAAGGGCGGACCTCACCGTCCGACCTGACGCTGTTCAAGTCCCTCGGCATCGCGCTCGAGGACATGGCCTTCGGCGAAGTGATCTATCAGAAGGCGCTCGCGGAAGGCGCCGGACGCCGCATCTGATACCGACCTTCGCGATGATCGGCCCTCCCCGAGGCTGGTACGTTCGCTTGCCGGCCGATGACGTGATCGCTTCGAAGCCAATGGGCAGGGGCGACGACGGAGCTCTTACCGAGGGACGAAGTGCCTGGCTTTCCGGTGCGTCACCATTCTCGAATCAAGCAGTCCATCGGCAGGGGGATTTTTATGTTCGTTCAGTAGCGCGAGGATAAAGGGACTGAGTTTCCGGTAGATATCCTCAACGGAATCTATTCGTACAGAACGACTAAAAATTCGACTGACATCGGCTTTGATTGGCAAGCCGATGATCTCGACGCTTTTCTCTGCTTCAATGAAGGCAACGACGTCACGAAAATGACGCGCGGTAAAATAGCTGATATCATCCCCTCTCTTGCTTAGATAGGTTCCGCTGGAATCTCCATCAGTAACGACAAACATCATCCGGCGCTTGGCGCGGCTCTTCTTTAACCGCTCGTAACACCACAGGGTGGCTTCACCGTCGTAACCAAAATAATGCATACCCGTGTGCAGGATGGCACACAGGCGGTGTACCGTTGATAAATTGTGAGGCTCCTCACGCATCTTGAACACGATGTAATGCATCGGACGATTACGGCCGATAACATTCGGAATGACCTCGCCGGTTGTTGTATGACCAACAATTTCCGTTGAGATTTCACCCCTTGTCAAAAAGTCACTTAAACGGTCGGCGATCATGTAGGTTAGCTTATAGCGATCATCGACTTGCATGGAACAAGATACATCAAGCAAAATGGAGGCTATTGTTTCCTGCTCTTCATTCGCCTCTTCGATTAACTCCATTTCGGGTGGGTTGCTGCCGGGGTCAATCACTTTTTGAGTCAAATAATTGAGCATGATTTCGTCTTGGTCCGATGGGACCCACCGCATGGTCGATTTCTGTGGCCGCGTTACTTTGGCATATTGAAGCCATGACCTCTGCGCCTTCGCGAGTTCTCGTCCGTGTTGCTCATACAAGTCTTTGATGGATGAGGGCACGGTCCACACCCGAAACGCATTGGCTCTTGTAATTCGATCGATGACAGCGGCCGCGGCTGGGCGATAATAGTTGAGCTTTGGCTTTGCTCGCCGCTCCGCTTTTCGTTGCAGATCAAGCGCCCGTCGTTTGGAATTCTTGTCTTTGTCTTGAGCTCTATTCGTTGGGCTCGGCTGTACCTGCGCGGCGCCGCCGCGCGTAGCGCGGATTTTGTCTTTCATCTCGCGATAGCTTAGGACGGTTTCATCCGGCTCCTCTTGGAGAAGTGGAAAAAATGCCGCCACAACTTCATTCAAATCACCTAATTCGCCGAAGAACTCTGGCGAACTGCTGTCTCTTGTCGAACATGCGTCGAACAAGCTTGGCAAATTCAGGCGGTCTTCTCGATCTTGCAAAAAGTCGCTCCTCAGTCAGCAGAGGTTCCAGCGAAATTGTTGCGGCGGCCAATGCGGGCATTGCCTCGCGAGCGGCGAGTAAAATGATGAGAAAAGCTTGCAAATCATAATTGATGATTTCGGGTTCCGGGGTGTTGACGAAGATATTCGTGCAGCGCACCGAGATTTTCATGAATGCCAGCGTACTCCCGGTAACTGCTTTGAACGAATGCGGCATAACCGATGACGTCAATGCCAGCATCGAGCATGTAGGCCGGTTCTGAATGGAGTGGCCTTATGGCGGTGAGAAATTCCATATCCAGAAAGCGCAAAGCAATCGCCCGCAAATCGTACAAGGCGTGTTCAGCTTTCGGATTCGACGGAATAACAGGTAGAAACCCAACGGGGCTGTCACTCTTTAGCCCGGCCAAGTTTCTCAATACGCCTTGCGAATTTGCTAACAATCGTTTTTTGGCGTCGCCAAGCATCATTTATACCTGAAGCTCTTCGTTTCACTGCATGCTTGTCGTAAAACAAGGCGGGGTGAAAACAACTACAGGCAGTCTGGGCGCTGGGATTCACTGCAGTCCGACGGAACGAAGTCTATTCTTGGCGTCCAACCGTGCGCAACACCAAACGGCTCCGGCGTGGAAATTGCGCTCTCGGCCCCGGTGACGCAGTTTCCGAAGCCGCTGGGGGGCGTGGATCGCGGCCTAGAACATCGGCCAGCAGGGACCAGCGCTACGGAGTTCGTTGCCGGCCTTCCGGCCGGTCGCGCTCCTGCCGATTGCGAAAAAGCCCATTCTCGATTTCGTCGTGAATGCGGTGAAGCCAATTTTCCGCTTGGAGCGCTCGTTGCTCCAGCTGATTCACTTGTGCCTGTAGCTTTTCAGCGCGATCTTCCGTCGCACGAAGCTGCATCGCAAGCTGATGGGCTGTTTGCGTTGCCTGCTCATAGTCAGATTTAGTGGCTTCGGCCGCTTGATGCAGCAGTCCGATGATTGCGGTGCCTGATTGATCGACGACGTTTTCACTCACAACAAATCCACCCCATTCGCACTCAACGCTGGAACAGTCGTCGACAGTTGCGCGCGATTGCGGCGTGAAATCGTTGCGCAATTGGAATATTTCGAATTGTCATTGAGTGTTGCCCTCAGGCAACACACGCGTCGGCCTGATTTCAAGCGTTCGAGCGGCCGGAATAGGTCTGGCGGAGTAAGGTCTCGCACTCGTCCAGCATTTTTTGCGAGTTGTCCGAACCCCGGCGATACGCCACTTCACGCGCGTCCTGAATCGCGATGTAAATCGCCTTCAGCCGGGCATCGCCGCTTTTCGCACGGCGATAGCGGGTCAGATCGACGATTTTTGAGTTCACAACCGATTCCCCATCCATGCTGGATGGTGACGCGAAGCGGTTAACAACTCGTGCCGCCGATTTTAGTTCCTACACCGCCTGCCGCAAGCTCGAATAGGAACTTCAAATTGAAAAGCGACGTCGGATCGCAGGCCGTGCGCGCCGAGCGGCAGCGAAGCCTCCACGGCTTCGCCGCTGATGGATGGTCTCAGCGGATCAACCCGGCGGCTTTCAAAAGTCCCGGATAGAACTCCTTGTCGGCCTTGATGATCGCCGCCATCTCGTCCGGGGTCGTCGTCTTGGGAGTGATGCCGACAGCGACGAGGCGCTTGGCAATGTCGGGCGACTTCGCGGCCTCGATCGTGCCTTGGGCGATCTTATCGACGATCGCTCGTGGCGTCCCATGCGGCGCCAGAAAGCCGTTCCAGGTGTCCAACGAGAAGCCCGGATAGAATTCCGAGATCGACGGGATGTCGGGAAGGCTCGGCAGCCGCTGCCGCGAGGAAATCGCCAAAACACGGATATTCTCATTGGCGATCTGGGCCGCCATGTCGGGCACGCCGCTCCAGGCCATTTCGACCGTGCCCTGGACGAGGGCCGCTGTCAGCGGCGCAGAACCTTTGAACGGTACGTGGACCAGGTCGATGCCGGCACGCGCCGTGAAACCCGCGCTGATCAAATGGCTCGTCGCGCCGTTGCCGGCGGTTCCGTAGTTGAGCTTGCCGGCGTTTGCTTTCGCGTAGGCGACGAATTCAGGCACGGTCTTCGCCGGAAGCGACGCCTTGATCCCCATCAAGAAGGGGATCGTGCCAAAGACGGCGATGGGCTCGAACGAATTGGGGTCATACGCCACCTTCTGGATGAGGGGCGAAATTCCGAGCTGGGACGCTGAGCCAAACATGATGGTGTAGCCGTCCGGCGCCGCTGCCGCCACGTATGCCGCCGCGATCGCGCCGCCCGCACCAGGCCTGTTCTCGATGACAAACGGTTGGCCGAACTTCTCCGATAGATGCTTCGAAGCAAGCCGCGCGAGCGTGTCTGTGAAGCCGCCGGGAGCAAACGGAACGACAACGGTGACTGCATGCGTTGGCCACTCTGCGGCCCGCACGGGAGCCGCGGCCAAAGTCGCGAGGATCGCCAAGACGCAGGCATTGCGTCGCGTGGACAAAAGCCGGCCTGCTGGCCAAACGGAAGCATTGCCTGAATCTTGTGCGCGCAGATGACGTGTCATTGTTCCACTCACGTAAAGTTGCCGGCGTCTGCGCCGTAGCAACTTCCGGGCCAGAATGGATCGGCGATGCGGAACCCGCGCGGTGCCGCGGCTTGCGAAGCTAGGCTTGCTCGCTGCCCGTGGGATACAGCATCCGGACTTCCTCGCGTCGGCGCAGCCACCAGGCATAAGAAGGCGGCAACAGCGCCAGCGGATCACCGCTCCCAAGCGCCTGGGCAGCGTGCAGCGGCCAATTCGGATTCCACATCAACTCACGGGCGAGCGCGATCAGATCGCAGCGCCCCTCGGCCAGATAGCTCTCGGCCTGGACCGGATCCGTTATCAGCCCCACGGCCATTGTCCGCACGCCAGCCTCTCGTCGAATTTTCTCGGCGAATGGCACGTGATAGCCAGGAACGCGGGGCACGACCGCAAGCGTCAACGGCCCTTCGATGCCTCCCGATGAGCAGTCAATGACATCGACGCCGCGCTGCTTCAACTCCCCGGCCAACGTGACGGTATCGTCGATGTCCCAGGCTCCGCCTTTTCCATCCACGCAGGACGCACGGAAAAACAGCGGCCGGTCATTCGGCCATGCTTCGCGAACAGCCTCGATCAACTCCAGCGCGAACCGCATCCGTCCTGCAATGTCCCCGCCATAACCGTCGGTTCGTTTGTTCGTAATCGGCGAGAGGAATTGCTGGATGATGTAGCCGTGTGCACCATGCACTTCGCAGATGTCGAAACCGGCATCGAGCGACCGCCGGCTGGCTTCGACATGGCTTGCGATCACCTGCTTGATATCGTCCCGATCCATCTCGAGCGGCATCATCGCGCCGGGTTTGAACGGTATCGGACTAGGCGCGATGCCCTGCCAGGGCGGCTCGCCCTTGGCGGCATCCTCCGGGGTCAACGGTGCAAAGCCCTCCCACGGCGCCTTCGTTGCAACCTTCCGCCCGGCGTGACCCAACTGGATCGCACTCAAGGCACCCTGGCTGCGCAGAAAATCCGTGACCCGCCGCCATGCCTTGACCTGCGTATCATTGTAGATGCCCGGACAGTGGTAGGTTTTGCGCGCACGCTCCTCGACCGCGGTTTCCTCGACAAACACGATGCCGGCGCCGCCCATGGCGAACTTTCCGAGATGAACGAGGTGCCAATCGGTCGGCGCAGCGTCCACGGCTGCGTATTGCGACATCGGAGAGACCACGATTCGATTCCGTGCCGTCAGGCCGCGTAATGTGACGGACTCCAGCAACAACGGTCGCGCGTGGGCTTGTTTCGGCTCAATCGCCATCGGTCTTTGTTCCATTGCTTCCTGCTGCACTTGCGTATGCACCAACGATGCCAACCTCGTCCATGCGAAGTTGCATCGCGACCTTAGGGTTTACCCCCGCCACGGTTCATCGCGACGATCGACTTTCGGTTCATCATGAGCCGGACGTGGCGGATTGACGGCGAATTGAGTGGGGCATTTGATCGTCCGTGAATCCCTGTGCCCTATGGGCTATTGCAGACTCTCCGGGGTTCGGCTTGATGACCCCGTACCGGGGGAGAGCAGCACGTGGACGCGGATGAACGGTGGCGACGAGCCCAGAAGGCCGCTGACGATTTCGAGCCGTTCCGGCGTTACAATCCGGGCTTTATCGGGCTTGCGGCCGCGCTGGTCGCGTCGGTCAGCTTGGCGATTTTCCTTGGCGTTGCGGGCATCTACGCTGTCCAGCACTGGTTCGCGTTGCTTGTTGCGATCAGCGCCGCGTTTCTCGCTGGCTTCTTGATCACGAAAGTCAAAAATGCCAGTGCCGAGAAGGCTTACGTCGCTGCATATCGCCGGCTCAACAAGACCGATCAAAAGGATGGCGCGCCCGGCGCCACCTGATCGTAAACGATGCCTGCAACCCGCGCGCCGTCTTGAATCTGCGTCCGTAGAATGATGATTTGGCTTAACGCACCACAATGCCATACAGGCGGCGGTTCATTCGTATGCGCAACTGATCGATATTGCGGCGGGCGATCCATTCTCTCAGTTCGTCCGTCGAAATCGCTCGCCGGCCGCGATCTTCCTCGAACATTTCAAGTAACGCCCGCGCGCGATGCAGACGCCCCCTATCCGCATCACGGGCTGCAAATTGGCTCATGTCGTATGACATGCAGTGCCCCCACCTTATTCCCCAATCCGCACAAAGATTCAGCGAAGTTGTGTAAACTGAAGGTTAATACATGTGGCACACAGCGGGAGATGTTGGGTTTACGCTGCAACATGCTTAACTAGCGCAAGGCTTTGACATTTTGCCTGCAGCGAAATCCCGCAGTTCATCGCTTTGAAACGATTCAGCAACAATAGTATCGGACCCTGTCGAGACAGCCCGCAAGCGCATATCCGCGACGGATGACACGCACGAAACGCCGAGTCTCTCCGGGTGATGCCCGCACTGCCCAGCGGTATGCCGGCGAGCAACCGCGACGGCCCCAGGCGGAACTCGACGCGGCGAGCCTCGTTCTCGAGTTGGATTTGGCGACCTTGATCTGGCAGGCCGGCGACAGCCTGCGACAGACGCAATCCGATCAGCATCAGCGCCGGTCGTGGTGGCGGCGCATTTTCGGTGGCCGGGCGAAAAAGACTGCGTGACCACAATGGGCGTGAAATCCGTCCGACTTGCAAAGAGCCGGCGGAAAGAATGTGGACCGGTCGAAAGAAAAATTGTCCTCAATCGCCGATCGAATGACGCGTTCAACCGCGTTCCGGAGAGTGGCGCTCATTTCGGCGGGCATGCGCCGGCATAAGGAGCGACCGGTTCGCTCAGGCCCCGCGCACCGGCGTGGCAAAGCACAACACGTTCGGCCTTGGTGAACGGGTCGAGCGAATAGGAGCGCAGGCTGTAGCTGCCGACCGGAGAATAATAATTGCAGAACGGCAGCAGCGTGGTGATGCGCTCAATCACCCAGTCGCCGCCGGCCGCAAAGGGCGCGCCGTCCTTCACGTCGGTCACCTCGACGCTCGGCACCACCCGCCAGCCGTCCTCGGTCGCCGCATCGCAGGCATGCTGCGCGTGCGCGGCGCCAGCTCCGATGACGAGCCAACCCGTGGCGATCACGAGGGATTTCTTCAACGTCAATCTGCGCGTCACCACACCAAGCTCCTGCATCTGTGCATCGCGGCAAGCCCCGCGACCATCTTGACCCGGCCGATGGCGGGTTCAAGATGGTGTCATAAAACAAAATATTGGGGAGGCTCAGTCATGGATAAGGCAGTCAAAGCGAATGTTAGCCGGCGCTCGTTTCTGACCACTGGTACGGCGGGTGCGGTCGCGGTCGGCCTCGGCGCCACCGAGGCCAGTGCGCAGGCCGTGCCGGCGCGATGGGATCTGACCGCCGACGTGGTCATTATCGGCGCGGGTGTTGCGGGGCTGCCAGCCGCCATCACGGCGCGCGATCTCGGCGCCTCGGTGATCGTGGTGGAGGAAAACTTCGATATCGGCGGCCGCGGCATGTTGAGCGGCGGCCGCGTGCAACTCGGCGGCGGCCACGCGCTGCAACAGAAGTTCAACATCAAGGACAACGCCGACCAGGTATTTCTCGACTGGGTGCGCGCCGACGACGGCGAGAGCCGCTACAGCGACCGCGACCTCGTGCGCGTCTACGCGGACGAGAACGTCGCGACCTATCAGTTCTTGATCGAAAATGGTGTCGAGTTCATCGAGAAACCGATCGGTCCGGTGGACGCCTCGACGCTGCCGCGCATCTTCGTCACCAAGGAGTGGCACATTCCGGCCGAAGTAGTCGCGCCGCATCGCCACCGCAACGGCTCCGGTCTGGTTCGGCGGCTGGCCGAAAGCGCCCGGAAGAAAGGCGCGCAGATTCTGCTCAAGCACAAGATGGTCCGCATCGTCCGTGAACAGCCGGCGTCCGGCAAGGTGCTCGGCATCGTCGTGAAGGCGGATGACAAGACGATCAACATCCGCGCCACCAAGGGCGTCATCGTCGCGACCGGCGGCCATACCGGCAACGTCAACTTCCGGCGCATGTTCGATCCGCGGCTGACCGAGGAATATCAGCAGGCCTGTCAGCCATACGTTTATCAGAATGCCGAGGGTGAGATCGCCGCGATGGATATCGGCGCTTCGCTGTGGGCCACCGCGATCCAGACCACGGAAACCGGCGCGGCCATCACCAAGACGCGCCACATCGGCTGCCGGTGGGGTTATTCGTCGCTGGTCTACGAGACCGACAGCATCATGTTTCCGCAAGCCAAGGCCACGGGTCTCACCGTGAAGGACTGGCAGGATCTCATCATGGTCAACCAGTTCGGCCGGCGGTTCTGGGATGAGGGCGACGGCTCCTACAAGTTCTTCAACGCCGCGATGGCGTATAACGGCGACAAGAACAAGCTCAACGGCGGCGGCCCGATCTGGGCGATCTTCGATGCTGACGGAGCGGCGCGCGAGAAATGGGATCCGAAGCCGCCGAAGGTCGACCCGGACGGTTACTTTTACAGCGCCGACACACTCGCCGAGCTCGCCGGCAAGATCAAAAATCCCCACCAGAAGTATCCGATGCCGGGCGCGGCCCTCACCGAAACGGTCGCCCGTTACAATTCGTTCGTGGCCGAAGGCGTCGACAAGGACTTCAAGAAGAAGACGCCGATGCACAAGATCGAGAAGCCGCCGTTCTATGCCGCGTGGTCGACGCCGATCCTGCACGACACGCTGACCGGCCTGCGCACGACCACCGACTCGCAGGTCGTCGATATGCGCGGCGAGGTCATCCCGAACCTGTACTGCGCAGGGGAATCCCAGGGCGGCTTCGCCCAGCATGGCCTGGCGCGCTGTCTGGTGTTCGGCCGCATCGCCGGACGCCACGCGGCCAAGAATACGGCCTGACGCGCCGTGACGGCCGACATGGTCCACGAGACCAGTCTCGCGATCTGGGACATCGCGCCCGCGGTTGTCGTGGGCGAGGCGTTTTCCGTGAAAGTCGGCGCGAAATCGTCAAACGGCTGCGCACTCGATGGCCGCCGCATCGAAGTGCTCGATGGCGATGCGGTGGTGGCGGCCGGCGGTCTCGGTGAGACGCCGTGGCCCGGCAGCGATGCGCTGTACTGGACCGAGATCGAGATGCGCGCGCCGGCGCAGCCGGGGACCCTGGCGTTTGCGGTGCGCTTCGATGCGAGCGCCCTCGAGGAGCCGCACCTTGGCGCAACGTCGCTCATTCAATGTCTCGGTCGTCGCGAAGCCCGAGCACACGTTGACGGTGAACCTGACCGCTGGCGGCGCGCCGGTCGAAGCGGCTTACATCCGGCTCGGTCCGTATCGCGCGATCACCAATGCGTCGGGCGTAGCGCAGGTCAGGGCATCCAAGGGCGGCTACGAACTTGTGATCTGGAAGGCCGGCTATGACGTGCCGTCAACGGCGGTCACCATCGAAGCGGACGCCGTCGTGCCGGTCGAGGCAAGGATATTGCCGGAAGACGATCCGGACGCCATTTGGACCGCGTGAACGGATTGAATGCTGTTGCTGAGCGTAAGTGACCAAATCGTAATGCAGGTGACAGAACTTTAATTTGGAACGTGGCCCTGCGACATCTAATTTTTTCATCAGCGGCGCGCGTTCTCGATCCCCCTACAAGGCTACCGACGGCTCGCGCGATACCAAGTTGAAGCCCCGGCGGCGTTCCGTTTGCCGGGGTTTCCCATATCTAAAGATTGGCAGGCTGCCGAATGTCCAAGCAGAGCGTTGCAGTTTGGCGCGTCTATCGCATCCAAGGCCCCAAGGCGATTGTCATCAAAACACTCAAGGCCACCGATGCCGACAGTGCCGTCAAGCGAGTCATCGAAGATTTGCAGATTACCGATCCGGCCGAGCAGGAGCGCTTTTTTGCGCGACTGGATAATTAGCGTGCGGCCGTGCCCGCCAATCTACCGGTCGACTTCCGCCGAACTCTCCTCCTCAAACTCGAATTTCTGAGCCACATCGATCCAACGATCCCGGAGACGCTCGAACAAGACTCTTGCTTCGTCGTCGAATGATTCCTCGGCTCGTTTTGCACAAGCCGCTGCCTTTTCCCACGCGACCTCGCTCGTCAGGTAGAAGGGCATCGCCGTCTCCATGATATCAAGGCCGTATAACGCGCCCGCTTTACGGCTGGATGACTCAAGCGTCACAGGCAAAAAACGTTCCACGCCTGGCGGAAAAATTGAGAGCCCCGCTCGGGGAAAGCGGGGCTCTCAGAAACGATCGCTTGGGGTATTCGGGGGGCGTGAAGCGATCGTCTACGTTCGTTCAGCCCTGAGGCCGGGCCGGTGCGGTTCAAATCTCCTGCTGGAATGACCATAGGAACAAACAATGAACAAAGAGTCAATACGCAGCTCTAATTTTATCGCTATCGAAAAATCTGCGCGTCACCAGGGATCCCGAGCCCGCGTTAACGGGTCAGCTTCGGATTGGCCAGGATCACGTCGCGCAATGCCGCGTAGTAGCCCACATAGCCGGTGCAACGGCAGATGTGGCCGTCCATCGCCTGCCAATATCCGCGCCTCCACCTCGGCCCTTGGCACCGGAGCACGCGCGAGAGCTCTCGACAAGCACCTGCGCCTGGTTGACGAAGCCGGGCGTGCAGTAGCCGCATTGAAAGGCGAAGTGGTCGAGGAACGCGATCTGCACGGCGGTCGGCCGGCCTTGATTGGCCATGCCCTCGATGGTGCGAACCGACTTGCCGGCGAAAATCTCCACGCCGTTGAAGCAGGTGTGGATGGTGCGCGATGCTCCATCGGGATCGTCAAGGATGACGACGCAGGCGCTGCACGCGCCGATACCGCAGCCGAACTTCGTGCCGGTCAGATTGAGATATTCGCGCAGATAGTCGTTCATCGAGAGCCCTTCCGGGACCTCGTGCGGACCTGTCGCAACGCCGTTGACTGTCATGCTGATAGACAGGGTCTTCATCCGAGCGCCGCCTTGATCCGCGTGGCGGTGACCGGCAGCACATCGAATCGCTTGCCGATTGCGTCCGCGATGGCGTTGAGAATGGCGGGTGCCACCGGGATGCTGACGAGTTCGGCGATGCCTTTCGGCACGTCCGTCGGCCCTAACGGCGGCAGCACGTCGATCTCGAGATTCCATACCGGCAGATCGGAGGCGCGCGGTACACGGTAGCGGTCGAGATTCCAGGTGCCGTTGCCGGGACCAGATTCATAGAGCGGAAGATACTCGTGGAGCGCGTAGCCAACGCCCATCGCGAAGCCGCCTTCCGCCTGACCGGAAACCTGTTGCGGCACCAGCGCACGTCCGCATTCCAGCACCGTGACGGCCTCGCGAATAGCCACCGCGCCGGTTGCCTTGTCGACCTCGATCGCGACCACGCAGCCACTCGCCGACGTGTAGCCGACGCCGATCCGTTCATAGAGCGTCGGTGGAAACGTCACGGCGACCCGGTCGAGGAGTTGATATCCGTTCGCGGTCATCAGCGCCTTGCGTGCCGCCGATGCACCGTTGCCGTATTTCACCGCAAGTGCATCAATCGCACCTTCATAGTCGCCCATCAGGAAGCTCGAAGCTGGCGTGTGCCCAGGCCCAGCGATTGTAGCCATGAACCATCGCCGCCGCGACCAATCCCATCTCGTGGATCTTGGCGGCAAGGCGGGGGAGTGGCAGCGGCTGCATGCCGTCGGCGGTCAGGTTGCCATCGACAAAGCGGATATCCTCGAAACGGAGAAACTCTCCGGCCGCCTGTCCGCCAAACGGCCCGGTCGACCAGATCGCCCGCGCCGCCGGCCAGATGCCGAAGCGGAGGATGACGTTCGCCGCCTCGGCCGCGACCGCGGTATGGATGTGCGCGGAGATTGATGCCGTGCTGTCCTGCGCGACATCGGGCACCCATCGCGGATTGCGGGCTGCTTTGTCCTGTTGCTCGCGCGTGATGATAAATGGGTCGTCCGGCGTGACCAGCGCGAGCACATCCCAAAGATCGAGGACGCCGAGCGTCACCGCATCGGCGGCGGTTCCAAGTTTGTCGCCCACGCGCACCGCGAGCGCGGTCGAAATCCCGGTGCCGATCTCGACTGCCTGTGAGGCGACGGTGATGCGGCCGGCAGGGTCGATCTCGACCAGCGCGAAGGCCGGATCGGAACCGGAGCCAAAAACCGTGCTGACGCACGCGAGCCCAACACCATAGGCTTTGTTCGGGTGCGTGGCGGCGCGACGGACTTTCTCGGCCGCGCGGCCACTCCAAACCGGCTTCGACGCCAGACGGTCGAGCACTTCGCCGCTCCGCAGAAAGCCCGAAACGACGTTGCCGACCATGGTCCTGCCGCCGGTCTTGAGCAGGTTGGCCTTGCGGAAGGCGACCGGATCCTGGCCGAGGCTTGCGGCCGCCTCGTCGATCATCACCTCGAGTGCGGTCATCGTCTGCAACGCGCCGAAGCCGCGCATTGAACCGGCCGTGACGGCGCGCGAATGCCGCGCCACCGTCTCGACGTCGACCTTGGGCACGTCGTAGATCCCGACCGACGACACCGCGCCCACAAAAGCGACCGGCGCCGACAGGTTGGCGAGGCCGCCGCCGTCGAGTTCCTGCTCGGCGACGAATGCGGCAATCCGGCCGCTCGTCTTGTCGACGACCATGCGGCTCCGCATGCTGACGGCGTGGCGCTTGATGCCGAACTGAAACTGCTCAAAACGATCGTTGGCAAGGCGCACCGGGCGGCCCGGCGAGAACAAGCCGGCGAGCGCCGTGTAGAGCGGGTAGATGCTGTGGTCCTTGCCGCCAAAAGCGCCGCCCAGATAGGCGCAATGCGCCACGATCTGCTCGACCGCATGATCTGCGGAATTCTTCGACACCAGCGTCGCTACGCTCGCGGCAGCTTGCCGCGGAGACTGGACGCCGATCACCAGTTCGAGCTTGCGCGTCGCGCTGTCGTACCAGGCGAGACCGGCCTCCGGCTCCATGAAAACCTGATCGATGGATTGGGTCTGGAATTTTCGATCGAGCACGATGCGGCCGGGACCACCTGCGTCGACCTCAGCGCGGATTTGATCGCCATAGTAGGAGGCCCGGGCGGCGTCCGAGCCGATCGCCGACGGCACGGCCCAGCTTGGACGGTCGTCCTTCTTGTAGAGCGAGGGAAAGGTCCATCCAGCGAGCATCGGTGAATAGATGTCCTCCGCCTGTGGCGTCGGGCCCGCAACGCGCACGAAACGCGCGGCGGCGTAAGGCTTTTCTGCGACCGGTCCGGTCTCCGCGCCGAACCGCAGTACGCCGCGAGCAAATCCGATCGCCTTCTTGGCGAGCGCGAAGCGTCCGAACTCGTTCCAGATCAACAGCGCGACGGGCTGTCCGAGATAAAGCGGCGTCTTAGCCGCAGGGCAAAGGAGATCGCCAGCATAGAAATTCGGCACGGTGATTCCGGCGCGGGCAAGATCGGCGGCGAGCACGACACGGTCGGGCATGAGTTCCCGATCCAGCATGGACAGATCGATCCCCTCGAACACATGGGTCGCGTCGGTTGTCTTCAGAAGCATGGCGTGGGCGGTCTGGCGCGGCCAGCCGGGCATGTCCTGCGCCCGGAAGTCGGCGGCGTAGAGCTTGGCGCCGGTCACTTTCGGCCAGCCGTCGATGCGGCGCGCCGCCGTCGTCGCAGTCCGCCGCCATGCGGAGCCGGATACAGTTTCCCGCGTATCGAAGGACGGCTGCGCCGGCGCCTGCGATCGGTCGGATGACGACGCTAATCCCGGCAACCAAGGACGCCGACAGCAACGTCCGGCGATCGATCGCACCGGTCGATTCGATCTCGTGCGCTTGTCGCAATCTCATCGCCCTCCGCCGCCCCTATCGGGGAGGCTTCGCGGTGGCGGATGTGCCATCGTGCGCGCCGGTCCGCAGCCGCTGCAGCTCAAGCCGCATCGCAAGCGCGTGATGCACATGCTCGCGAGCGAAGCGCTCGGCCTCCTCCGACTTATGGTCGCGGATCGCGCGGATGATCTGCTGGTGTTCGCGGTGCGCCAACTCGATGCTACCGGGCAGCACGAACGTCGAGTGCCGCAATAGCCCGAGCGCATCGACCACTGTATTGATCGACTGCAGCAGATAGCGGTTGTGCGCGGCGTCGTAGAGCGTCCGGTGCAGTTCGCCGTTGATGACGACAAGTTCCTGCGGATCGTTCTTGGCGCGCGCCTCGAGCTTCGCGATCTCGAACAGCCGCTGCACCTCCGCCTTGGTCGCATGCTGGGCGGCGAGCGCCGCGGCGGTTCCTTCCAGCGCGGCCCGCACTGCATAGAGCTGGATCAACTCTTGCGCGTTTAGATCGGCGACCATGACGCCGTTCCACGGGCCGTTGATGAGCAGGCCTTCCGAGACGATGCGGTGGAAGGCCTCGCGAACCGGGGTGCGGCTGATGTTGAGCCACTTCGCCACGTCCGCTTCGCGCAGGTGCTCGCCGGAGTGGAATTTTCCCGAGCGGATCGCCTCGCGCATGATGCGGTAGGCAAAATCGCCGAGCGATTCGCCGCGCTGCTGCTGGCTCGGCTGCCGGCGGCCGAGCAGATCGAGGCTGCGCTCGCGCGGCCCGCCGCCTGACGGTGTCCGGGACCTGGATTTGCGGCCCTGCGTCCGCTTTCCGGGCGCTGCGGTGTGGCTTGGCAAAGTCATGCGTAACAGCCCGCGAGCTTGTTGCTAGTTGCGCGGCGCCCAAGGCACAAGAACTCGCTCCGCGAGCGCGATGCCGTAATAGAGGACGATGCTCATAATCGTCAACAACACCAGCGCGCCAAACGCCAGCGGCGTGCGCGACTGCGAGGTCGACACCAGGATGAGATAGCCGAGCCCGCTCTCGGAACCGACGAACTCGCCGATCACGGCGCCGATCACCGCAAAGGTTATGGCGATCTTCAGGCCGACGAAGATATGCGGCATGGCGGTCGGAAAGCGGATTTTGACAAACGTCTGCAACGGGCTCGCCGACAGCGACCGGATCAGGTCCATCAGCGACGCCGGAACGGCGGTGAGTCCGCTCGCGGTCGCGACGATGATCGGGAAGAAACAAACCAGGAAGACCACGACGATCTTCGGCAGCGTGCCGAAGCCGATCCACAGCGCCAGCAGCGGCGCGATGGCGACCTTCGGCATGGACTGCAACGCCAACAGGATCGGATAGATCGTATTCTGCAGCAGCGGCGAATAGACTACCGCGACCGCGAGCGGAACGCTGATCGCGATCGCCAGCGCGAAACCCACCAGTGTCTCATAGAGCGTCACCAGGGAATGTCCGACCAGCTCGCCTCGCCACTCCACCATTGCCTGCCAGATCGAGCTCGGCGATGGCAGCAGCCAGCCCGGAACCTGAAAGTAGCGGACCAGGAACTCCCAGACGGCGACCAGCGCAATCAGAGTCACGGTCGCGCCCAGGATCGCCTTGAGGGTGGAATCGGCCGGCTCGAGCGATTCATCTTCGTCGAGGTTCACGGTGTTGGCGTCGACCGTCATGACCGGCTCGCTCCTGGACCGTGATAGATCACGTCGCGGATCTGACCCGAATAGGTCTTGAATTTTTCGGTGAACTCCATGTCGATGGTTCGCGGCCGCGGCAGATCGATATCGACGATGCGTGCGATGCGGCCCGGCCGCGGGCTCATCGCTACGACCCGGTCCGCCAGCAGGATGGACTCGGTGATGTTGTGGGTGACGAAGATCACGGTCTTTTTGTCCTTGTCCCAGATGCGCATCAGCTCGAAACCGAGCTCTTCGCGCGTCATGGCATCGAGCGCCGCGAACGGCTCGTCCATCAGCAGCACCGACGGATTGTGAATCAGCGCACGGCAGAGCGATACGCGCTGTTGCATCCCGCCCGACAATTCGCGCGGGAAGCGCTTCTCGAAGCCGCCAAGGCCGACCAGATTGATGAGGTCCATGGCCCGGTTGCGCGACGCCGTCCGGTCGAGGCCGAGAATCTCGGTCGGCAACAGGACGTTGTCGAGCACGGTGCGCCACTGCAACAGCACGGCCTCCTGAAACACGATGCCGACATCGCGGGTCGGCTTGAGCAGCGGTGCGCCGTCGAACAGCAGCGTGCCACGTGTCGGCCGGATAAGCGCGCCGATCAGCTTGAGCAGCGTGGACTTGCCGCAGCCCGACGGCCCGACCAGGGTGACGAACTCGTTCTGCTTGATCGCAAGGCCGACATTTTCGAGCGCTGTCACGCGGCCGTTGCTCGACGCATAGGTCTTATGCAGGCCCTCGATCAGGATTTTGCTCATGCCGGCTCTGTGCGCCTCGATGTCGTCGGAAAGTCGTGTCGCGTGCATATCGTCGGCCGCTCGGATTTGCTGCGCTGTTGCACCAGACCGCCGCTCGAACCTCAGTCCGGCAACAGGCCCGGCGCATAGACATCGGCCGGCGACACCTTGTTCTTGAGCTGGAACGTCGCCGCTACGGTATCGATCGTCTTTTGCACGCGGGCGGGATCGATCGTTCCCAGCGGCACGTTCGGCTGCACCGCCAATTCCTTGACCTTGCTGGTCTCGCCGACGGCAATACCGACATCGATGCCGCGCTGGTACTTGTGGAGGATTTCGCCCGCTTCTTTCGGGTCGGCAATGGCCGCTTTCAATCCGTCGAGCGTCGCCTTCACAAATCTCTTCACCAAGCCGGGATTGGACTGGATCATGGCGTCGGAAGCGACGATGCCGTTGCTGTAGTAATCGAGTCCGGCGTCGCGATAAGGGAAGCCGATCACCGCCTTTGGCGCCGCCGCCGCCGCGAGCAGGGGCTCGCCGACGGTGAACTGGCCGATGCCGTCCACCCGGCCGGCGGTCAGCATGGCAGGCAGTGCATCGTTGCTGGCGGCGATCCACTTCACTTTGGTGGCATCAATTCCGGCGGCTTTGGCATACGTCGCGAATAGCTTCGGCACCGAACTGAACGCCGTATCGGCGAGCGTCTTCCCCTCGAAATCCTTCGGCTTGGCGATGCCGGAGTCCTTGAGCACATAGACCGCGTGCGGCGGTTTGGGGTAGATCATCGCCACGAGCTTGACGGGAATTCCGTCATTGGCGCGTCCTAGAACGACGGCGAAGGCATCGGCGAAGCCGAGTTGCGCGGTGCCGTTGGCGACCTGCTTGATCGTATTGGCCGAGCCGGGCGAGCGCACGATGTCGACCTCGATGTTCTCGCGCGCGTAGTAGCCCTTCTCGATCGCGACGAAATAATAGGCATGCCGGCCGTACAAGCCATAGTCGGTCACGAACGTAATCTTGTCTGCTGCCTGGGCGTTCTCCGCGGCGGAGAGGGCTGCGAGTAACGTCAGCAAAGCCGTTAGCCGGGAAATGTGCCGTGGATGCAAGCGGGCGCGTCATGTCATCGCTCCTCATTGCTGAAGATTCGAATGCGGCCGCATCAGCGCCCCGGCTGATCGTCTGATCGGCATTGTGAGCGCTTATTTCTGTATACAAAATTTCGTAGTCTCACAAGCGCACGTTGTCGCGCCTGGCAGCGCCGGCCGCGATCGCTCGTGCGGCTCGCAAGTCCTTGCTCCCAGTTGTGCACTACCAGACCCGCGGGCAGGGGTCGCAGGCGTGCTGAACTCCACCGCATCGCGCATTCAGCAGATGCGGTTCCGGGCACATCTCTCGCGAGAGTTGGTCGGAAAATAGGGGAAGGCTGGATCGCCTTTGCGGCCGATGACGGATTTGCTCCGTCGGTTGCTCCGCCCACTGACATTCCGGAACGCCGCGCAAGCGGCGAACCGGAAGCTATACGCAACTGTGGTTATGGATCTCGGGCTCCGGCCTTCGGCCGCCCCCGGAATGACGAACCGCTTTTCAGTCTTTCGGAGACAGAGCTACGGCTCTTTCGAATCGATCAGGATAAAGGCGATGCGGCAGGTCTCGGTGCCGCGATTGACCCAGGCGTGATTGGTCGCCTGCTGGACCAGTACATCGCCGGCCTTGAGATGGACTTCGCTGTCATCGAGCAGCATGTCGATCTCGCCGGAGAGCACGATCGCGTAGTCGATCGTACGCGTACGGTGCATGGCATGATGCCGCGGCGGTAAGCCGCGCTTGGGCGCACCGTCGCCCAGGCTGGCGTGCATGGTGTGCGGATCAAGGTTGCGCATTTCCTCGGTCTCGGGCGGAAAGTCGACCACGCGACAGACCGAGCCGCCGGACGGCGGCATGATACCGATCTCGATCGCAGCGCGATCCTTGGTGCCGGACACATCGGCCGGCGTCTGATCGGTCACCCACAGAAGATGCGAGGCGGTCTTGGTGGTCGGCCGCACCTTTTTATGGGGGGTGACGCCGTCGATCAGCACCACCGCCTTGTCGTTCTTATCGACCGTCGTGACAACACGACGAACATCTCCACTCAGAGCCATGATTGCGCTTCTCCCGTTTGAATTGTTGGCCACTCGAATTGTACGGATGCGGTAGCGCTTTGCAAATCGCGGATCGTCGCAAGACGGCTCGCCACACCGTTACGAGAGGCGTTACCGGCAGCCTTCGCGCTTGCTCGCCTGGTTGATCACTTCGAAAGGCCCCAGTTCCTTCGTGGCCTATTCGGCGAAGCTACTGTCGACGAGTTTTTTCGGCCGGGACTTCGGCCGCGATGAGGCCATTCTGCTTGATGAACGCCTGCATGATGGCCGATCTTCTGTGCGATCGTGCCGATCTTCCGTACGATCGCAATGTCGGTGAACGGCGACATCATCAGCGCCGCGTCGACCGCACGGTAGTCAGCGAGAAGGGTGGCAAACCACGGAATGAAACGCACCTGAACGTCCGGAGCCGGACAGGCGCTACGCGATCACACCTTCCGCTCAACCATCATCAGCTTGATTTCGGCGATGGCCTTGGCGGGGTTAAGGCTCTTCGGACAGGCCTTGGCGCAGTTCATGATGGTGTGGCAGCGGTAAAGCCGGAACGGGTCCTCGAGGTTGTCGAGCCGCTCGCCTGTTTTCTCGTCCCGGCTGTCCTGCAGCCAGCGGTTGGCCTGCAGCAGCGCGGCGGGGCCAAGGAAGCGGTCCGAATTCCACCAGTAGCTGGGGCAAGCGGTCGAACAGCAGGCACACAGGATGCACTCGTAGAGCCCGTCGAGCTTCTGCCGATCTTCGTGACTTTGCTTCCATTCCTTCTGTGGCGTCGGCGAGACGGTCTGCAGCCACGGCTGGATCGAAGCGTGCTGAGCGTAGAAGTTGGTGAGGTCGGGAACGAGGTCCTTCACCACCGGCTGATGGGGCAGCGGGTAGAGCTTCACCGCGCCCTTCACCTCCGCCATCGCCTTGGTGCAGGCGAGCGTGTTGGTACCGTCGATATTCATCGCGCACGAGCCGCAGACACCCTCGCGGCAGGAGCGGCGGAAGGTCAGCGTCGGATCGATGTTGTTCTTGATCCAGATGATCGCGTCCAGCACCATCGGCCCGCAATCGCCGGTATCGACATAGTAGGTGTCGATGCGCGGATTAGCCTCGTCGTCCGGATTCCAGCGATAGATGCGATACTCGCGCACGTTCTGCGCGCCAGTCGGGAAGGCCCAGGTCTTGCCTTCGGTGACCTTGGAATTTTTCGGCAGCGTGATTTCGACCATTTGCTTGTCGCGTTGCGTCCTCTGCCGTCAATAAACCCGCGCCTTCGGCTCGATATACGCGACCTCGTTGGTCAGCGTGTACGTATGCACCGGCCGATAGTCGATCGTGACCTTACCGCGCACATCGAGCCAGGAGAGCGTGTGCTTCATCCAGTCCTTGTCGTCGCGGTCCGGGAAGTCCTCGCGTGCGTGGGCGCCGCGGCTCTCGGTGCGGTTCCCCGCCGAGTCCATCGTCACCACCGCCTGCGCCACCAGATTGTCGAATTCGAGGGTCTCGACCAGATCGCTGTTCCAGATCAGCGAGCGGTCGGTGACCTTGAGATCGGGGACGCCGCCCAGCACCTCGTGGATGAGTTTGTGGCCTTCCTCCAGAACTTCGCCGGTGCGGAACACCGCACAATTGGCCTGCATCACCTTCTGCATCCGGGCGCGCAATTGCGCGGTCGGCGTGCTGCCGGAGGCGTTGCGGAACTTGTCGAGGCGCGACAGCGCGTAATCGGCGGAATTCTTCGGCAGGTCGGGATGGGTGTCGTTCGGCGCCAGTATTTCGGCACAGCGCAACGCGGCGGCGCGGCCGAACACCACGAGATCGATCAGCGAGTTCGAGCCGAGGCGATTGGCGCCATGCACCGACACGCAAGCCGCCTCGCCCAGCGCCATCAGCCCCGGCACGACGTGGTCGGCATTGCCCTCCTTCTTGGTCAGCACCTCGCCATGATAGTTCGTCGGAATGCCGCCCATGTTGTAGTGCACGGTCGGAACGATCGGGATCGGCTCACGAGAGATTTCGACCCCGGCGAAGATGCGCGCGAGGTCCGCGATGCCGGGCAGCCGCTCGTGCAGGATCGCCGGATCGAGATGATCGAGATGCAGCAGAATATAGTCGTTGTCCTTGCCGACCCCGCGGCCTTCGCGGATTTCGATCGTCATCGCGCGCGAGACGACGTCGCGTGACGCCAGGTCCTTCGCGGAGGGCGCGTAGCGCTCCATGAAGCGCTCGCCCGCGCTGTTGACCAGATAGGCGCCCTCCCCGCGCGCGCCCTCGGTGATGAGCACGCCAGCGCCGTACACTCCGGTCGGATGGAATTGCACGAACTCCATATCCTGCAGCGGCAACCCCGCGCGCAGCACCATCGCGTTGCCGTCGCCGGTCTGGGTATGCGCACCGGTGCAGGACTGGTAGGCGCGACCGTAACCGCCAGTGGCGAGGATGGTCATATGGGCGCCGAACCGGTGGATCGAGCCATCGTCGAGATTGATCGCGATGACGCCGCGGCAGCGGCCCTCCTCGTCCATGATCAGGTCGATGGCGAAATACTCGATGAAGAACTCGGCGGCCTGGCGCAACGCCTGGCCGTACATGGTGTGCAGCATGGCGTGACCAGTGCGGTCGGCGGCCGCGCAGGTGCGCTGCGCGGTGCCTTTGCCGTAATGCGTGGTCATGCCACCGAACGGACGCTGATAAATCCTGCCGTCCTCGCGGCGCGAGAACGGCAGGCCCCAATGCTCGAGCTCGTACACCGCTTCGGGCGCGCTGCGGCAGAGATACTCGATCGCGTCCTGATCGCCGAGCCAGTCCGCCCCCTTGACGGTGTCGTACATGTGCCAGCGCCAATCATCCGCACCCATATTGCCCAGCGCCGCCGCGATGCCGCCCTGCGCCGAGACGGTATGCGATCGGGTCGGAAACACCTTGCTGATGCAGGCAGTCCGCAACCCGGCCTCGCTGCAACCGACGACTGCGCGCAGGCCGGAACCGCCGGCGCCGACCACGACCACGTCGTACTTGTGATCCTCGATCGGATAGGCGTGGCCGTTGACGGCCGGAGCACTGCCATTCGATGAACCGTTGGTCGCCACTTTTCACACCTTGAAGCTGGTCACACCTTGAAGCTGAGCGTGAAGATTGCAAACGCCGACGCGAGCCCCACCGCCACCGTGAAGAACGTATTGGCGATCAGGAGGAAGAGTTTTTGCTTCTCGTCGTGGACGTAGTCCTCGATGATGACCTGCATGCCGATGCGCATGTGGACGCAAATCGAGGTGATGAACAGGAGCATCACCACGGCTACCAGCGGCGAACCGAGAATTTGCACGACCGCCGCGTGGTTGCGGCCGAGCAGCCCCACCACGATGACGACGAACGCGATGGTCAGCGGCACGTTGGCGACCGCGGTCAGGCGCTGCCGCCAGAAATGATCGGTCCCCGACTGCGCGGAGCCAAGGCCGCGCACGCGGCCGAGAGGGGTGCTGAACTTTCCGCCAGCCATCAGCGTGCGCCCCCCATGTACAGATAGCCGACCACCCAAATGATCACTGTCAGGGACGTCGAGCCGATCAGGGTTGCGTGCGCCAACCACTCCCGTTCCTGCGGGCCGTAGCCGTAGCCGAAGTCCCACAGAAAATGGCGGACGCCACCCAATGCGTGATGGATGAGCGCCCAGGTATAGCCGAACAGGATGAGCCGGCCGAACCACGACGCCATGAACGATCCGATGCCGGCATAGGCATTGGGACCGGAGGCGGCCGCGAGCAGCCACCAAGCCATCAGCAGGGTCCCAAAGTAGAGTCCCGCACCGGTGATCCGATGGACGATGGACATGATCATCGTCAGCATCGGCTTGTAGATCGACAAATGGGGCGAGGTCGGCCGCGCCGCTGAGGCCTTCGCCATGTCAATTCTCCCCTCTCGCCAACCTGACGCTCAGCCCGAGCGCCAAGATTAGAACCGTTCCCGGCGAATGCCACAACGCGCGAGCAAACACCAGACCATGACGGCGTTGCGGATTTGACGTTTACTTCGCCATATGCGAATAATGATAGGTTGAAAAGTGCGGAGACAATAAGCGTTTTGCGTATTCAGGCTTCGCATTTTACGAAGGGGTGGCACTCGCTGCCGGTATTCGATGCGCTTCGACCTCGCCGATCTGAGCTTGTTTCGCCATGTGATGGAGGCCGGAAGCATCACGGGTGGCGCGGAACGCGCGCATCTTGCGCTTGCTGCCGCTTCTACGCGCATCCGAAATATGGAGGCGGCGCTCGGCGCAGCCTTGCTGGTGCGCGGCCGCCAGGGCGTCACCCCGACGCAGGCCGGCCGCACGCTCCTGCAACACGCGCGGGCCATTCTGCGCCAAGCCGAGCGGCTGCGAGAGGATCTCGGCGCCTATGCGGGCGGTCTTGCGGGTCAGATTCGGGTGCTCTCCAATACCAACGCGCTCACCGAATTCCTGCCCGAAGCGCTTAGTTCCTTTCTCAGCTCCCATCCCAATGTCAGCGTCGACCTGGAGGAGCGGCTGAGCGACGAGATCGTCGGCCTGATCGCCGAAGGCGTCGCCGACCTCGGCATCGTTGCCGGCACCGTGGATGCGAGCGCGCTGGAGACCTACCCCTTCCGGAAGGATCGCTTCGTACTGGTGGTGGCGCGCGATCATCCGCTCGCCAAGCGCGCGAAGGTCCCGTTCGAGCAGGTGCTCGATCACGATTTCGTCGGTCTCGACCGGGCAAGCGCGTTGCAGCGCTTCCTCGCCGATAAGGCGTCGCGCATCGGCCAGCCGTTGCGGCTGCGCGTGCAGTTGCGCAGCTTCGATGCCGTTTGCCGGCTGGTCGAATGCAACGTTGGGATCGGAATCGTTCCGGAAACGACCGCACGGCGGGTAGAACGCACTATGGCGATCGTCCCCGTCGCGCTCACTGATCCGTGGGCGGTTCGCGAACTCACCATCTGTTGCCGAAGTATCGGCGAATTGCCGCCCTTTGCCCGCCAACTCGTCGAGCATCTGCGAACGCCGGCGTCAGCGACAGCGCAGGCTGGCGATGCGGAACTTCATCTTTGAATGCTGGTTGTTTTGCGGGCGCGGCAGGATGGGGCGTGCGGACGGCTCGCCACGCCGCGGATTGTGCTATCATTTGCGTGATAGGGAAAAAGACAGGGTGCGGTTCATGCATACAATCAAACTCTCCGGAGCGGTCCGGCTGCGGGCTAAGCTATTCATGTCTGCGGTAGCCCTCGTAGCGGCCGCCGCAACGCCGGGGCACGCGCGCGACACGAACGAGGCGGGCTGGCGTAGCGCCGCGGCGCCGCAATCGGCTGCAGCCGGCGAGGAACGCTACGCCGCGCCTTCGCGCAAGAAGGCCGCGTTGACGGCAAAGTCATCCTTGGTCAACGCGGACGGCAAGGATGTCGGCACCGTCACGCTGACGCAGACCAAGACCGGCGTCCGGCTGAGGCTGACGCTCAAGGACCTGCCGCCCGGCGAGCACGCGTTTCACATCCACGCCGTCGGCAAATGCGAACCGCCATTCACCTCCGCGGGCCCGCACTTCAATCCGGAGCAGAAGAAGCACGGCCTGCGAAACCGGGAAGGCCACCACGCAGGCGACATGCGGAACTTACGCGTTCCGGCCAGCGGCAAGGTCTCGGCCACGGTGATCAACGCCGACGTTACCTTGGAGAAGGACAAGCCGAACTCGCTCTTCCATGAGGGCGGCACGGCGCTCGTCATCCATGCCAACAAGGATGACGACCTGACCGATCCGGCCGGCAACGCGGGCGACCGCATCGCCTGCGGCGTAATCACCGAGCAGGGACAGACTGCCGCAAGGGATCAGCGCGGCATCAGCACCCAGTAATCCAGATCGAGCAGCACCGCGGGATCGTCGCCGCCGTCCGTCTTGAACGGGAAGTCCGGGCACGGACGGTCTTTGGTGGCGACCGTTCGCAGCCGCAGCGCGCCGACGTCGGTCCGCCCCGGCAGTTCGGCCTTCCCCAATATCTCCGACCAGGCAAAGACCGTCGTGCCGGCGAACAGCGGCGCCACGTGGCGTCCGCCGTTGATCGCCGCGACATGAAACGCATTGGCAAGTCCGTTGAACGACAACGCTCGCGCCAGCGAGATCACATGACCGCCATAGATCAGCCGGCGGCCGAAACGATCCTGCGCGGCGGCGAACTGATTGAAGTGGATGCGCGCGGTGTTCTGGTAGAGCCGCGTCGCAATCATGTGCTCGGCCTCCTCGACGGTGACGCCGTCGACATGGTCGATTTTTTCGCCCACCGCGTAGTCGTCGTACCGGGCCGGACTGCCCGCGAGCACAAAGTCGTAGGCGGCGACATCGATCGGCGGACAGGCGTCACCGAGCGTCGAAGGCGTCACAGTGTCCGGCAGGCGCGGCACGTGATCGGCGGGCGCCGCCGCCTTCTCGTCGTGCTTGCGCACCATCACCCAGCGCACATATTCCAGCGCCTTGGTGCCGTCCTGCTTGAAACCGGACGAGCGGACGAAAACGATTCCTGTTTTGCGGCTGGAGTTCTCCTTCAGCCCGATTACCTCGGACACCGCATTGATCGTGTCGCCCGGATAGACGGGGCTGAGAAAGCGGCAATTGGCATAGCCGAGATTGGCGACCGCATTGAGCGAGATGTCCGGAACGGACTTGCCGAACACCATATGGAAAACCAGCACGTCGTCGATCGGCGAGCGCGGGTAGCCGATCTTGCTCGCGAAGACGTCCGATGACTGCACCGCGAAGCGTGCCCCGAATAATCCATTGTAGACTGCCACGTCACCGACCGTGACGGTGCGGGGCGTGGCGTGTTGGATCACCTGCCCGGTGCGGAAGTTTTCAAAGAAATTGCCGGCATTCGCTTTGGACATGATCACGCCCATGATGGTGAAGGATCGAACCCGGCGACCGCAAGTTAGCACGAACCGCAGCGCGTGCCATGCATCCCGTCGGGGTGCCCGCACGTAGCTTCCCGAGAAGCCCTGTAGGCGTGACGGGAATGTGAGGCGACCCGATCCGTGGAATTTGTTATAGGCCGGGCCTGCAAAGGTGGTCCATGGCGGTCGAAGCCGCAGACAGTCCCCGCGTAATGCCATCAACGCCCGTGATCCATCCGGTCTGGGTGCGGGTCACCCATTGGATCAACGCGTTGGCCGTCGTGATGATGATCATGTCCGGCTGGGAGATCTACAACGCCTCGCCACTTTTCCGCTTCGTGTTTCCACGCAGCATCACGCTCGGCGGCTGGCTCGCGGGCGCGCTGCTCTGGCATTTCGCCGCGATGTGGCTGTTTGTTGTCAACGGCCTTGTCTATGTGCTGCTCGGCTTTGCGACCGGACATTTCCGCCGCAAGTTCGTTCCGATCCACGCGGGCGAAGTGGTGAGCGACGTCAGCGCGGCCCTCACCGGCCACCTCGCGCACGACGATCTCGCAACTTACAATGCCGTGCAGAAGCTGCTGTATATCGGCGTGATCCTCGCCGGAGTAGTGATCGTGCTTTCCGGCCTCGCGATCTGGAAGCCGGTGCAATTGCAGACACTGACCGCGCTGTTCGGCGGCTACGACGCGGCGCGCTACGTGCATTTCTTCGCCATGGCGGCAATCGCCGGCTTCGTGGCGATCCACGTCGTCATGGCGTTCATCGTGCCGAAGAGCCTGCGCACCATTATCACCGGACGTTGAGGAGAAGAGTCATGTCCCGCATCCGAAAACATCCGCCCGGCGTCGATCCGAAGCTCCTCGTCAAGGAGGCCGCCAAGCTCCTGCCCAGTCCAGCGCGCCGATTGTTTTTGCGCGGCGGCGCGAGCCTCGGCGCGCTCACCATGCTCACCGGTTGCGACATCACCGACAGCCTGTCGGCGGAGAAGGCGCTGATGAAGATTTCCTATTTCAACGATCAGGTGCAGGCGCTGCTGTTCAATCCGAACACACTGGCGCCGACCTATCCGGACAGCGCGATCACGCGGCCGTTCCCGTTCAATGCCTATTATCCCGAGGCGGACGCGCCCGAAGTCGACAAGGAGGACTACAAGCTCGAAGTCGGCGGCCTGGTCGACAACAAGAAATCCTGGACCCTCGACGAACTCTACGCGCTGCCCGAAGAGACTCAGATCACCCGGCATGTCTGCGTCGAGGGCTGGAGCGCGATCGGCAAATGGTCGGGCGTGCGCTTCTCCGAGTTCCTGAAACGCGTCGGGGCCGATACGCGCGCGAAATACGTCTGGTTCCGCTGCGCCGAGGGCTACTCGACCTCGATCGACATGGCGACCGCGCTGCATCCGCAGACGCAGATGACCTTCAAGTACGACGGCGAAATCCTGCCGCGCAAATACGGCTTCCCGATCAAGGTGCGCATCCCGACCAAACTCGGCTTCAAAAATCCAAAATACGTCATGGAGCTCGCGGTCATCAACAACTGGAACCCGGGCTACTGGGAGGAGCAGGGCTACAACTGGTTCAGCGGGCTTTAGCTAAGACTAATCTGCGAACACTACTCCGCCGGCAGCGCCGCGATAAACTCCAGCGCCTTGCCCTTCATGTCCTTGATCCAGCCCGCCACCACATCGTTGGGGTCGATCTCGACCAATCCGTCGATCGCCGCCACCCCTTCCAGCGCGTATGTTCGCGCGCCTTTCGCATCGCCTTTGTCTCGGCTCACCACCGCCATCGTGATCAAACAATCGACCAGGGACCAGCGCCGCAGCGCGTTGCCGGGATCGCGGTTCAGCAGCGCCTTCATCCGGGTGCGCGATTCATTGAACGACGTAAGGGCCTCGTCGTACTTCTTGAGCGCGAACTGGCTCCTGCCGAGCTTGACCAGGGCGAGTGACAGCTCGTAGTCCCAGGTGGCGTTGTCGGCGTCGGCGGCGTTGAGCCGGCGCTTGAGATTGACGCTGCGGTTCAGAGCCGTGAGCGCCTGATCGTTATAGGAAAGCTGGAATAGAACGTCCGAGAGGTTCGCAAGGATATTCGAGAGGAACCGGCGCAGCGTCGCGTTTCCCTGATCCTTCCGGACAAGCTCCTGCCCGATCCGAATAGCCTCGGTATAGCCTTTGATCGAGTTCGACCAGTTCGCCCTTCGCGTGCAGCGCCATGCTGTTGACGTTCAGGCTGTCGATATATTCCCGCATCCACAGCGCGTTCTGACGGTCCTTCTCCGCAAGCGCCTTGGTGATGGCGACGGTCTCGTGTGCGCTGGCGAGCGCCTCGGGGAGATGGTTCGCCACCATCTCGGCGAATGCGTAATAGGTCAGGACATGGCCAAGCTCGCGCTGCCGCTCGGTGTTTTGCGGATCGGAAGCAAGCAGTTCACGCCGCAAGGCAATGCTTTCCTGGTAGGCCTTAATTGAATCGTTGAACAGCGATCGCGCCGCGAGTGCGTTGGCGAGCATTTCGAGGCAGCCCGCCAGTTTGTGCGTCACCTCGGAATCCTGGTCCTTCGCATGCCGCAACGGGCGGACGATACCGGCGCATTCTTCCGCCCGCTCCTTGGCCTTCTGCAGATCGCCAAGTTCGATGTAGTTCTCGACGAACGCACTCAGCATATTGGCGCGGCTGACTGCGAGCCGCCGCGAGTTCTGGTCGACCTTGGCGAGCGCGTCCATCTGGTTCTCGATCAGGCCGAGGATGCGCCGGATGACATCTTGCGAAATACCGACACGGTCGCGAAGTTCGGTCGAGAGTTTGCTGATCAGGGCGTCGGACTGATCGATGGTCAGTTCGAAATTGCGCGCGGCGCGTTCCTCGCTCTTGATTGCCATGAAGGCCGCCACGCCTGCACCGACAGCCAGGATCGCCATCACCACGGACGCCGCGATTGCGCCGCGGAACAGCATCCGCTCCATCCGACGCGCGCGCGCCTCCTGCGCCTGCACGCGGGCGCGTTCGGCGTCTTCGGCGGCGGCGCTTTCAGCAATGAACGCGCGGAGCGCCTCCATGTCGCGCCCTGTGAAGCGCTGCGGATAGCGCAACATCCAGTCGCGTGAGCGCGTCAGCAGGAGACCTTGCAGCAGCGCTTTCGGCTTCTCCTTCGCTTCAGCCTGCATCCAGACATCGTGAGCGCCCCTGATGCGCTCCAGGTCGGTGAGAAACGCCTGCTCTTCCAGCAGCCACTGATCGAGATCGGGCCAGGCCTTGAACAAGGCCTCGTGCGTGACCTCGACTACGCTTTCGTGTTCCCCGGCGTCGCCATCGTCGCCCCGGACCGTCAGCAGCCTTGCTTCGACAAGTGCGCGGATGAGCCGGCGGGATTCGGCCGGCAGTTCCGACAGCCTGGCAGCCTGCCGGACGCGTTTGCCGTCCTCCAGGCGGATGCGCACCAGATGCGGCACGAAGGCGTCGCGTAGCGCCGCCAGTTCCTCGGGGCTCGGCCGCAGGCTGCTGATGGCTTGGTCGGCGACCAGGCGCACCGAGTTCTGAATCGGATTGAGCCCGCGCTGCGGATCGCCCAGCGCCTCGTATTCCTCGAGCGTAAGTTTCTTGTCGCCGCCGCTGCGCTGGTTCAGCAGCCAGAGCGCATGCGCCAGGAGCGGCAGTGCCTCAGCACTTTCGACGTCGCGGGCGATGCGCTCCGGCAGGCCCTTTTCGATATTGATGCCGGCGACGGCCGCCGGTCCTTCGACCAGCCGCGGTACGCGATCGAGCGGCATCAGCGGCAGCGGGAAGGTCTCGGTCAACTGCCCGAGTTCGCCGGTCGCGATCAGGCCTTCCAGCACATCGGAGCGGCCGGTGGCGACCACCAACATCGGCAGATCGCGCGCGGGGTCGAGTGCAGTACTGAGCAGCCGCAGAAAAGCGTCGCGTTCGGCCGGCTTCGCGACGGTGAAGACTTCCTCGAATTGATCGATCGGCAATAGGAAAGTGGCGTTGCGGGACTCCCCGATCCGGAGATCCTTGAGGAATTCGTCGATGTCGTTGATGCCTTCGGGCGTACTCAGCCGTTCATGCCAGTGCCGCCACTCCTGCGGCTTGCCGAGATGTTCGGTAATGGCTTTTGCGATTGTTTCGAGCGGCGCCTTCTCGGGGCGGATCGGCAGCAACTGAATCCACTCGCGACGCCGGCGGGCGATCTGCGGCAGCACGCCAGCGCGCAGCAGCGATGATTTGCCCGAACCGGACGCGCCGATGACCACCAGCAATCGCGCGCCGCCCTGGGTGCGGCGCGCATCGAGCCGCTCGATGACGGCCCGCGTCTCATCGTCGCGACCGAAATAGATCGCGGCGTCCTCGGCCTCGAACGCGCTGGATGCCCGGGTAAGGCGGCCGTTCAGGATAGAGCCGGAAGCCGCGCGCCAGTTCGCTGGTGATCGCATTGAGCCGCTGCCCCAGCCGATCGAGGCCGCCCGGCATTCCAGTCCACCAGATCGACCGCCTGCACCTCCGGCAGGACGAATTTGTCGCCAAGCGGCGCACACATCACCGGCAGGATGACCTTGCCGAGCGCCCGCGCCTGCGCGAGCTCGATCCGGCACCAGGTGGAAGCGAGCCAGTTCGGCGTCAGGACCAGGACGACGGCGTGGCAGCGCGCCAGTTCCTCGTAGAGCCGGCGTTCCCAGTTCTCGCCGGCGCCGATCCCGCTGTCCTTGTCGAAATCGAGAAAGACCTGCTCGAACCCGAACCCGGCCAGCGACGCCTTCATGTCGTCGGCGGCCTTCTGGTCGAGGCTCGAATGGCTGATGAAGATCGCGGGCATTGACCGGTGTCGATCCGTGGCGGCGGCGGGGCGCATACCGCATTGCGGGCGCACCGTAGCGACTTTAATGGCGGCAGGGTATTTTGGCCGCAAGGGCGCGGCCTCTTGCCACGTGCGCCATGACCGCCTAATCGATCCCGACCGTTCGTCAATCCGGGACATCATCGCTCATGGCCGCCCACCATCTCCTCCTCCTTGCCGGCGACGGCATCGGCCCCGAAGTCATGGCCGAAGTGAAGAAGCTCATCGCCTGGATGAATGCGCACCGCTTGGGCCAGTTCGAGACCGAAGAGGGCCTGGTTGGCGGCTGCTGCTACGACGCCCGCAAGGTGTCGATTACCGACGACACCATGGCGAAGGCGCATGCGGCCGACGCCGTGATCTTCGGGGCGGTCGGCGGCCCGAAATGGGACAACGTGCCGTATGACGTGCGGCCCGAAGCGGGCCTGCTGCGGCTTCGCAAAGACCTTGCTTTGTTCGCCAACATCCGGCCGGCGATCTGCTATCCGGCACTGGCCGAGAGCTCGAGCCTCAAGCGCGAGGTGGTGGATGGGCTCGATATCATCATCCTGCGCGAGCTCACCGGCGGGGTCTATTTCGGCGAACCCAAGACCATCACCGACCTCGGCAACGGCCAGAAACGCGCCGTCGATACCCAAGTTTACGACAGCTACGAGATCGAGCGCATCTCACGGGTCGCCTTCGAGCTGGCGCGTAAGCGCCGCAACAAGGTGACCTCGATGGAGAAGCGCAACGTCATGAAGACCGGCGTGCTTTGGAACGAGGTCGTTACGCAACTGCACGCACGGGAGTTCAAGGACGTCGAACTTGAACATCAACTCGCCGACGCTGGCGGCATGCAGCTCGTGCGCTGGCCCAAGCAGTTCGACGTCATCGTCACCGACAACCTGTTCGGCGACATGCTCTCCGACATCGCGGCGATGCTGACCGGCTCACTCGGCATGCTGCCGTCGGCGTCTCTCGGCGAAATTGACCCGAAGACGAAAAAACGCAAGGCGATGTACGAGCCGGTGCACGGCTCGGCGCCCGACATCGCCGGCAAGGGCGTGGCGAACCCGATCGCAATGATCGCGTCGTTCGGAATGGCGCTGCGCTATTCGCTCAACATGGGCAAAGAGGCCGACATGATTGATGCGGCAATCGCCGCCGCGCTGGCGAAAGGACTGCGCACCGCCGACATCAAGTCGGAGGGCTGCAAGCTCGTCGGCACTACAGAAATGGGTGACGCTATCATCGCCGAGATGGAGCAACTCGCGACGGCCTGACGCGCCAACGTCAAGCGCGGCGATCCAGCGGATCAAGGCGAAATTAGCCGCGCTGCGCGATCCAACGCCAGGGTGGAACCCTTTCCACCCTGCGGCTATCGCGACGCTGCCGCTTACCAGCCGTACGGATTGTTATTGGCCGGGAGGTCGAAGCGCCCCAGCAGCGGCGAGCGATGGAATCCGGCCGTGTTGTTGACCAGAATGTCGAACGCGCTGTAGCCCGTCGGAAGCGCGTATTCGGTGAACTTGCGTTCGCCCGGCCGCACTTCGGTTCCCGGATCGAGGAACGAACGCGGTGCCACCCTCACGCGCGAGCGGGCGCGCCGGACAACGGTTCCGTCCGACCTGGAGACATAGACATATTCCTTTTTGTTCGTTCTGGTCTGCGCTTCAGCGGGCGGTGTCGCCATGGCCGTTACAGCAATCACTGCCGCGCAAACACCAGCGGCATACAAGCTCATAGCTTTCCTCATGAAGGGCTCCCCTGTTCACGCAGACCTAGCACGGCGATCCTTAGATAATTGGTCGCGGCACCCCCGGCGGCGGTTCAACTCGACAATTTATAAAAAGTGTCACTCAAATGTATCACTTAGGAAAACTCGAATATATCTCTTTATCCAATTCAGCTAAACTTGATAAAAGCGCCCCTAAATGCTGGCAGAGAAAGAATAAATTGCTGAGGAGGATTCCATGATCACCCGTCGCCGCATACTTGAAGCTGCCGGAACAGGTGCGGCGCTCGCCGCCGCTGGTATCAGCCTGCCGCGATCGGGCCTTGCAGCCCCGCTCAACCTGCCCGCAGCGCTACCGGAAGGCGTGCGCAATCATGCGACCCTTGAAACACTGCCGGGCAAGAAGCCGCTCATCAAGCTGAGTTACCGGCCACCGAACTACGAAACCCCGATCGAATATTTCCGCACCGCCATCACGCCGAACGACGCCTTCTTCGTGCGCTATCATCTGGCGGGCATCCCAGAGGTCGACGCCAAGACCTGGAAGATCGCAGTCGGCGGCGATGGCGCGAACGGCACCGCCGAGATCAATCTCGACGATCTCAAGAAGATGCCGGCGATCGAAGTGGTGGCCGTCAATCAATGCTCCGGCAACCGCCGCGGATTGTTCGCGCCACATGTACCAGGCGTCGAGTGGGGCTATGGCGCGATGGGTTGCGCCCGCTGGAAAGGCGTCAGGGTGAGGGACATTCTCGCCAAGGCCGGCCTCAAGAAGGACGCGATCGAAGTCAGCTTCGACGGTGCCGACGGTCCCGTGACCGACAAGACGCCGGATTTCATTAAGAGCATCCCGGCCTGGAAAGCGGTCGAAGACGACACTATCATCGCCTACGAGATGAACGGCGCACCGCTGCCGCATCTGCACGGCGCTCCCGCGCGGCTCATCGTGTCCGGCTGGACCGGCACCTACTGGATGAAACATGTCACTTCGATCCAGGCGCTGACCAAGCCGCTTGGCGGGTTCTGGATGAACCCCGCCTACCGGATTCCGCTCGGCAAATTTCCGCTGGTGGCGCGGTTCACCTCGCAGGAGACCGCGACCAACACGCCGATCACCGAGATCGTCGTGAACTCGCTGATCACCAGCCCGGAGGAAGGCGCGCACGTGCGGGCAGGGCAGCGCACCACCATCAACGGCATCGCGTGGGATGGCGGCTACGGCATCAGCAACGTCGAAGTATCAAGCGACGACGGGAAGACCTGGAGGACGGCGACGCTCGGTCCGGATCTCGGCCGCTACGCCTTCCGCACCTGGAGCTTTCCGTTCACGCCTTCGGGCAAAGGCAAAGCGACCGTGATGGCGCGGGCCTCCAACAAGATCGGTCAGACCCAGACATCGGAATTGATCCTCAACCCGGCCGGCTATCACCACAATGTCATCCATCGGCTGACGCTCGACGTGGCGTAAGGAGCATCCCACATGCGGACCGCAATCATCGCTGCCTTCGCCGCCCTCGTCGTCCTGCCGGCCACCGCGCAGGAAAAGCCGGTCGACCTGAAGAAGGCGCCCGGGCTCGACACGGTCGAGGCCAATTGCTCGGGCTGCCACAGCCTCGACTACATCCTGATGAACTCGCCCTATCCGAGCGCCGCGCTCTGGAATGCCGAGGTCACCAAGATGATCAAGGTCTTCGGCGCGCCCATCAAGGAGGATGACGCCAAAGTCATCGCCGAATACCTCGCCAAGAACTACGGCAGTTGAGGCGCGTCAGCCCGATTGATGGCTGCGGCTCGCCTCGATCAGTTCGCAAAACCCTGAATCCGACTTCCCGGCATCGACGGCGATCGGTGCCGCCATCGAACCAAAAGCGCCCGCAGGCGACCAACACATGAGGCCGCCGCATCGCCCGCGATTGCAACGTCGCAGGCGGCGGGAACGGCGTTGTCTCGGCTACGTTTCTCGCCTAGAAGCGAGTGGGCGCGGGCTGCGGCGCCGTCAACGGTGTGCCGCAAATTTTTTGGAGGCGTCACAATGGGTTACAAAGTGGCAGTCGTCGGCGCGACCGGCAATGTCGGACGCGCCATGCTGGATATGCTCGACGAGCGGAAATTTCCCGCCGATGAGGTCGTCGCACTTGCCTCCCCCCGCAGCTTGGGCACCGAGGTGTCGTTTGGCGACCGCACGCTCAAATGCAAGAATCTCGAAAACTATGACTTCTCCGATGTCGACATCTGCCTGATGTCGGCAGGCTCCGCCGTGTCCAAGGACTGGTCGCCGAAGATCGCCGCCAAGGGCGCTGTCGTAATCGATAATTCATCGCAGTGGCGCTACGACGCGGACGTTCCGCTGATCGTGCCTGAGGTCAACGCCGATGCGGTCGCGGGCTTCCGCAAGAAAGGCATCATCGCCAACCCGAACTGCTCGACCGCGCAGCTTGTCGTGGTGCTCAAGCCACTGCACGACAAGGCCAAGATCAAGCGTGTCGTGGTGTCGACCTATCAGTCGGTGTCGGGCGCCGGCAAGGAAGCGATGGACGAACTGTTCTCGCAGACCAAGTCGGTCTTTTCGCTCCAGGAAACCGAATCGAAGAAGTTCCCCAAGCGCATCGCCTTCAACGTAATCCCGCAGATCGACGTGTTCCTGGACGACGGCTTCACCAAGGAAGAGTGGAAGATGGTGGTCGAGACCAAGAAGATCCTTGACCCCAAGATCAAGCTGGTTGCCACCTGCGTGCGGGTGCCGGTGTTCATCAGCCACTCGGAAGCCGTCAATATCGAATTCGAGAATCCGATCACCGCCGACGAGGCACGCGACATCCTGCGCAGCGCGCCTGGTTGCCTGGTGATCGACAAGCGCGAGCCCGGCGGCTACGCGACGCCTTACGAGGCGGCGGGTGAGGACGCGACCTATATCAGCCGTATCCGCGAGGACGCGACGGTAGAGAACGGTCTTGTGCTGTGGTGCGTGTCGGACAATTTGCGCAAAGGCGCCGCGCTCAACGCCATCCAGATTGCCGAGTGTTTGATCAATCGCAAGCTCATCGAGGCGAAGCGCAAAGCGGCTTGATTTAAACCAACGGCATCCGCCCCTGATCCGTCATCCCGACGTCCGCCGGAGGCACGTCAGGGTGACGCAACCTTGCGGCGACGGAAGCGCCCATCGCTCAGTCTCCCGGCTTCCCTGACGGTATCGCGTGCGCGTGCCCCTCGGCGCCGACCGGCACGAACTCGCCACTTTCCCGATCCAGCACCGAAAGCTGGCCGGTCGCCACGCCGAAGTAGGCGCCGTGGCACGTAACCTTTCCCCTCTCGATCAATTTGCGCAGGCCCGGGAACGTCAGCAGGTTATCGAGGCTGTTGGTGATCGAGGCCTGCTCCAGGCGTGCGAGATAGTCGGCGGAAGAAACGCCGCCAACCGGCCCTAGCTTTTCGGCAGCCGGCGCAATCAGCGACATCCACTTGCCGATGAAGTCGCCGGGCGAGAGCGGCGCTGCCTCCTCGGCAAACGCCTGAACGCCGCCGCAACGCGCGTGCCCGAGCACCACAATGTGTTTGACGCGCAATGCTCCCACCGCGAACTCGAGCGCAGCCGAAACGCCGTGATAGGCGCCGTCCGGCGAATAAGGCGGCACGAGATTGGCGACATTGCGCACCACGAACAGTTCGCCCGGCCGCGCGTCGAAGATCACTTCCGGCGAGACACGCGAGTCGCAGCAGCCGATCACCATGACCTCGGGCGATTGTCCGTGCTCGGCCAGATCGCGAAAGCGGTCTTGCTCGGTCCGGAGCCGGCCGCCGACAAAGGCCTTGTATCCCTCGATCAGCCGGATCGGAAAACTCATCGTCATCCTACCCTACAAACCCCTTCGACATCGTCACACCGCAACACGTCGCTCCACAATACGACGCGCTCCACACGCTCCAACGCAAATTCCGTGCCCACGGCTTACAGACCGCAACCGCTGGCGCACGCGCAAGAGCGACACTGGCATAGCGCCTGCAAGACCGATAGGCTGAAAGCCCTCACCGGGAGACTGGAGCGCCGTTCGATGACAATCCGCCCGCGCCGCAGCGTGCTCTATATGCCGGGCTCGAATGGCCGGGCGATCGAGAAGGCCCGGACCCTGCCGGCCGACGCCATCATACTCGACCTTGAGGACTCGGTCGCGCCCGACAGCAAGGCGGCGGCCCGCGAGCAGGTGGTGGGAGCCGTGACCGCAGGCGGTTTCGGGCCGCGCGAAGTGATTATCCGTATCAACGGCATCGATACGCCTTGGCATGTCGACGATCTGACCGCCGCCGCCCGTGCGGCCCCCGACGCAATCCTGGTCCCCAAGATCACGACGCCGGGCCAGCTCGAGGCAATCGGCCAGCGCCTGCTCGACATGCATGCCGACCATCGCACCAGGGTTTGGGCGATGATCGAATCGCCGATCGCGCTGTTCAATATCCTTGCGCTGGCCGCAGAGGCCGCTGATTCCGAGACCCGGCTTGCGGCCTTTGTGATGGGGACCAACGACATCGCCAAGGAGACGCGTGCGCGCATCGTGCCGGGCCGCGCTCCGATGGTGCCATGGCTGATGAATTGCGTGGCGGCTGCGCGCGTCTACGGCATCGACATTCTCGACGGCGTTTACAACGACCTCGGAAATTCCGAGGGCTTTGCACGCGAATGCGACGAGGCCCGCGACATGGGCTTCGACGGCAAGACCCTCATCCACCCGAACCAGATCGGGCCGTGCAACGCGGCGTTTTCGCCGAGCCCCGATGACGTCACGCAGGCGGAAAAGATGATCGCGGCCTTCGACCTGCCGGAGAACCGGGACAAGGGCGTCGTTCAGATCGACGGCCGGATGGTCGAGCGGCTGCACGCCGAGATGGCGCGCCGCACGGTTGCGATCGCACAGGCGATCGAGATGCACGCTGCCGGCTGACGGTGAACCGCTACAACCGTCGCCATCCTCCTGGAGCAACATTATGAAACTTGCAATCGCGCCGCTCGCCGCCCTGCTGGCCGCCGGCATCCCGCAGTTCGCTTACGCCAATGACGTAGCGCCCGGCGGCACGCTGCGTGCCGTGTATCTCGGCAGCAATCCGGCGCAGGCTGTTCGCGACGCGGCAACCGGTGAAATCCGCGGCGCGTCGGCCGACCTTGCTCGCGAACTGGCAAAGCGTTCGGGTGTCCCGCTCGATTTCAAAGCGGTAGCCAATCCGCCGGCCGTCATCGAAGCCGTCAAGACCGGCGCGGCCGATATCGGCTTCGTGGCTTACGAGGCGACCCGGCTCGGAACGGTCGAATTTTCCCAGACCTACATGCTGGTCCGCCAAAGCTTTCTGGTGCTTGACGGCTCGTCGATCAAGACCATCGCCGATATTGACCGCGCCGGACAGAAGATCGCCGGGACCCGCAACGACTCGATCGCGCTCTGCCTGAAGCGCATCCTCAAACACGCCACCATGGTCGAACTTGCCAACAACCCCGCTGACATAAGCCGGAAACTGCTCGCCCGCGAAATCGACGCCATCGGGGCGAACCGTCAGCGCTTGACGACGTTGATGAAGAACACGCCCGGCTCGCGGCTCCTGCCCGATAATCTGTTCGACGTGCCGCAGAACATCATCGTGCCGAAGGACCGGCCGGTCGCGCTGGCGACGGTCAACAAATTCATCGATGACGTGCGTGCATCGGGCTATCTGCAGGCCGCCATCGAAAAAGGCGGCGCCATCGGCGTCGCCCTCGCGCCAGCCGGCCCGGAGCGATACGGCTGTCCGGGTTGATCCAGCCCGCCGCCCTCGCCCCCCGGTGGTCAATTCTGCGGAATCTTTGCGTCCGCCACGACCTTCTTCCAGTTCGCGACCTGCGCCGCCACCAGCGTGCGCATCTCCTCAGGCGAACTCGGGACGACATCCATTCCGATCTTGCGCAACCGCGCATCGACCTGCGGATTGCTCAGCCCCGCCCGGACCGCCGCATTGAGGCGCGCGACCACCGGCGCGGGAGTGCCCTTGGGTGCCGCAAGGCCGAGCCAGGTCCGCACATCGTAGCCCGGCACGGTTTCGGCGATCGGCGTGATGTCCGGCAGGCTCCACCATTTGGTGCCGCTGGTCACGCCCAAGGCCTGAACGGTGCCGCCTCTCACCTGCGGCTCGATCACCGTGATGGTGTCGAACGACACGTCGATCTGCCCGCCCAGGAGGTCCGTCATCGGCGCGTTGCCGCCGCGATAGGGCACATGGGTCATCTTGATTCCGGCCATTGCGCAAAAGAGCTCGCCGGCAAGATGCTGGGTCGAGCCGATCCCGACCGACGAATAGGTCAGCTTGCCGGGGGCCGCCTTCGCGGCCGCGATCAAGTCCGCGATACTCTTGATCGGGTTGCCCTTCTTCACCGCCACCATAAAGGCCTGGTAGCCGTAGACCGAGATGAACTGGAAATCGTCAACCGGATTGAACGGCAGCGATTTGTAGATCGCGGCGGACACCGCATGACCGCCAGTCAGCGTGATCAGCGTGTAGCCGTCCGGCTCCGATTTGACGAGGCGGGCCGACGCATTGTTGCCGCCTGCCCCGGGCCTTGGCTCGATGACGACGGGCTGACCGAGCTTGGGTGAGATCGCCTCGCCCACAATGCGCGAGACCACGTCACCGTTGCCGCCGGCGCCGAAACCGTGCGTGAGCAGAATTGACCGGGTCGGGTAGGTCCCCTGCGCGGCGGCTGGGGTCGCAACAGCGAGGGCGAGCGCAGCCAAAGCGGCACGCGCCGCAGAAGCGGCGAACGATCGAGGCATGGACGTCTCCGATATTCTTTTCTTGGAAGGGCGGTGCACTGTTGAAGCGTAGTGTGCCGTTGCGCCCGCGCGCTTGTCGAGCGACCGCCGCAAACAACAGCCAAATCGTCCCGGCAGCTTTTCGGCGGCTTTTCGACCGCGAGATAAAGTCCCCTGAGAACCGCTTCGCCAGACGGCGACAGGGATCAATCGACCCAACGCTACGCCCAGGGGCGCGCCATCTTCGACTTCTGCTCGAAGCTCTCGATCTTGTCGTTCTTGAGGTGGGTCATGCCGATGTCGTCAAGCCCGTTGAGCAGGCAGTGCTTGCGGTGCGGATCGATGTCGAATTTCACTACGCCGCCGTCGGGCCCCCTGATTTCCTGCTTTTCGAGATCGACCGACAGCGTCGCGTTGGCGCCGCGTTCGGCATCGTCGAACAGTTTCTCCAGGTCCTCGGGCGAGACCTTGATCGGCAGCACGCCGTTCTTGAAGCAGTTGTTGTAGAAGATGTCGCCGAACGAGGTCGAGATCACACAGCGGATGCCGAAATCCATCAGCGCCCAGGGCGCGTGCTCGCGCGAGGAACCGCAGCCGAAATTGTCGCCGGCGACGAGAATCCTCGCTTTGCGATAGGCCGGCTTGTTGAGCACGAAATCCGGGTTCTCGCTGCCGTCGTCCTTGTAGCGCTTCTCCGAGAACAGGCCCGTGCCAAGCCCGGTCCGCTTGATGGTCTTGAGGTACTGCTTCGGGATGATTGCGTCGGTGTCGACGTTGATCATCTTGAGCGGCGCCGCTACGCCTTCGAGCGATATGAACTTTTCCATCTCGGTGCTTCTTTTTCGTACTTTGTCCGGCTTGGGTTCGGGCCCGGCCACATTGGAATTCCTCTGTTTCAGGGCCCGAGCGATAGTTTGTCAAGTGCGGTCCCTATATGGAGATTGATCGTCGGCCAAGGAGATGACCGTGCCGAAATTCGTCCTCGCCGGAATTCTTGCCGCGCTGCTGGAACCACAGAGCGCCGACGCCGAAAACTGGTGCGTGCGCAATTTTGGCGATCCGCCCGACAAGCCTTGCGTGTCGGCACCCCTGGAGTATTGCCTGCAGGGCATCAGGCTTGGCGGCGTCTGCGCCCGCGACCGCAGCTACCTGCAGGACAGCGACAGCCGGCGGCAGCCACAAAAAGCCGATCGCCGCGGCGGCGCAAAGAAGGGGCGCTGGGACCGCTGATGCGTTGCACGACCCAAATCAGTATTTGGCAACCACCGGCCCCGCGCTGAACCGCCAGTTGATGCCGCCGCGCACCACGACCTTGCGGTCGCTGATTTCGATCGGAACGGTCGCACCCCCGCCGGTGGGCGTGAACGTGTTCCCCTTCCGGCCGAAATCGTAGTAGTTCGCTTCGACGAACCCCGAAACGGGCGGCAGGAACGCGACCTCGGCACCGAAACCGGCGGTCCAGCCTCCCCGGGTCTCGCTCGCGGTGGCGGTCACCAGGTCGGTCCCGACCAGATAGACCTCATAGTTGTCGTGCTCCCAGGCGGCTCCACCTTTGAGGTAGCCGAGGAACCGGTCCCAGGCGTAGCCAATCCGGGCTGTCGCGGTTCCGAGCGTCTTGATTTCCGTGCGGTCGGCAAATCCGGCGATGAGCGAATTCCGGTTGGAGTCCCGGGCGTCGGTCCAGCCGTATTCACCCTGAAGACCGACCACCCAGTTGCCGGCCTGCAGGTCGCACCCGGCTTGCAGACCGAGCAGGACGTTGCTCGGGCTGTGAGTACCGTACGACACTCCGAAGGTCGGGCTGCCGGGCGTCGCGTCAAACCACTCCTTGTCGGCCATCAGCGCACCGGCGCTGCCGCCAACATAGCACCCCGTCCAGTTATAGACGATCGGCGCCTTGTACGGGACCGCCAAATCGGCCCCGTTCGCGGAGCCCGCGCACAGTGCGGTCAGTGCAGTAGCAGCAAGCAAAAGGTTTTTCACGACGCCGTCCCCCACGAACATGCGACGACGTTAGCGCCTCTCCGGCGACGAGTTTGTCACCCTGGCACAACAGAAGGCGCAAATCAGACGATGTAATACTTGTCTTTTAACGTAATCAGCGGACAGCAGGCGCGGGAATATGGATGAATTCTAATTTCGACCGATTTAAATGTAGTAATATCAACGTACGATAACTTGTGAATTACTTGTCTAATTGAATCCATCGAACCGCTTTCTTCGCTTCAAGAAAAACAGGATCGGAAGGCCAAGTCGATACGAAGCCTTCCGACAATATTCACGCCTGTTTTTCATTCTTGGGCAGTGCGGCCAGCCCGCCGGCCCAGGTTCGCGCCGAGCGGAACCAGTTTTGGCGCTTCGGCGCGAGCTCATTACTTTCGCGCAGGATGCCCACCCGGACCATGTAGAACGCCTGCTGGCCCTCGCCCGGCGTGGTCGAATAGATCGAGGAACCGCACGTCGGACAGAACGCCTGCAGGCGCGGATTGCCGCTATCCGCTGTCGTTTTTACGTAGGTCGTCGGTTGGCCGGTCATTTTGAACGTGTTGCCTGCGACCGGAACCGAAACCCCAAAGGCCGAACCGGTGCGCGACTGACAATCGGTGCAATGGCAAACGGAAACCCGCTCCGGATCGGCTTCGCCTTCAATGCTGATCGCACCGCAGTGACACGCGCCGCTGATTCTCATGGTGTCGTCCCTTCCTCTTCTTCGTCGGCTGCTTTCTCGAGGGCCATCATGTCGTCATCCGACAGACCGAAATGATGGCCGATCTCATGCACCAGAACATGCGTGACGATCGCGCCCAGCGTCTCGTCGTGCTCCGCCCAATAGTCCAGGATCGGCCGCCGGTAGAGCCAGATCATATTCGGCATCTGCACCGGCGCACTTCCGGAGCGAAACGGCAGGCCGACGCCCTGGAACAACCCGAGCAGATCGAATTCCGTTTGCGCCTGAAGTTGTTCGAGCACCTCGTCAGTCGGGAAATCATCGACCCTGATGACCAGGTCTTCGCAGAGCGTGCGAAAATTCTCCGGCAGCCGCCGATATGCCTCGATCGCCAGCACCTCGAGTTCTTCGAGCGACGGCGCCTTGACGGGCCGCCAGGCGAGCGGATCGGAGAACGGAACTTCGGCCATGATGACGTTGTAAGCGAGAGAGAATGGACCGCCAAGGAGCAGCAAGAAAGAGCCAGCCGCATCGCGGTCAAGACCGGGCCGGTTGACGATCAGTCCTTGATCGGCGAGCGTATCGATTCGAAAGAGCGGGGCCTGGCATGCGCAGCACGATCAGGATTGTGACAGCTACACTCGCGGTGACATTCGGCGCCCTCCCGCTTGCCTTGTTCTCTGCAGGCACGGCTTCGGCGCAAAGCGTCACCGGCGCGACCACCGCCCGCTCCGGCGCAACGGAATTCTCGTCGCAATCGCAGCCCAGGAGGGTGCGCCCCCGCACGCGAATCCGCGTCGCGCCGAGCTATCCTTACCGGACGTTCTCGACCGATTATCCGGTGCCGTACGAATACGAGTATCCTGGTCCGCGCGGCGTGCGCCAGTGCTCGTCAAAGCTGGTGCAGGAAAACCGCCCGAGCGGCACGGTCATCGTGCCCAGGATGCGCTGCTGGTGGGAAGTGCGCTGACCGCCCGCCCGCGGAAACCGCGCGACACAACGCGCCGCCTCGCCTGCGTTCACTTCCACTCCCGCACATCGACAAATCGTCCGGCAATCGCGGCGGCGGCCGCCATCGCGGGCGAGACCAGATGCGTGCGGCCCTTGTAGCCTTGCCGGCCCTCGAAATTGCGGTTCGAGGTGGAGGCACAACGCTCGCCGGGCTCGAGTTTGTCCGGATTCATCGCCAGGCACATGGAGCAGCCGGGCTCGCGCCATTCGAAGCCGGCGGCGACGAAAATCTTGTCGAGACCTTCCGCCTCGGCCTGCTCCTTCACCAATCCTGAGCCGGGCACGACCATCGCGTTGACATTGGCGTTGACGCTCTTGCCCTCCGCCACCTTGGCGGCGGCGCGCAGGTCCTCGATGCGGCCGTTGGTGCAGGAGCCGATGAACACACGGTCGATCGCGATGTCGGTGATCTTCTCGCCGCCCTTGAGGCCCATGTAGCCGAGCGAGGTTTCGGCGGCCGTCCGCTTGTTGGCGTCGGCGATCTCGCCCGGCACCGGCACGCGGCCGGTGATCGACACCACCTGCTCGGGGCTGGTGCCCCAGGTGACGAGCGGCGGCAGCTTGGCAGCATCGAGCCTGATCTCGCGGTCGAAATGCGCGCCGTCGTCGGAGCGCAACGTCTCCCAATAGCGCATGGCATTTTCCCAGGCGCCGCCCTTGGGCGACTTCGGCCGGCCCTTGAGATATTCGAACGCCTTCTCGTCGGGCGCGATGAAGCCCGCCTTGGCACCGGCCTCGACCGACATGTTGCAGACCGTCATGCGGCCTTCCATCGACAACGCGCGGATCGCCTCGCCGGCATATTCCACCGCATAGCCGGTGCCGCCCGCGGTGCCGATCTCGCCGATGATGGCAAGGATGATGTCCTTGGCGGCGACCCCGTGCGGCAGCTTGCCATCGACCACCGCGCGCATGTTCTTCGACTTCGACTGGATCAGCGTCTGGGTCGCCAGCACGTGCTCGACCTCGGACGTGCCGATGCCGTAGGCCAGCGCGCCGAAGGCGCCGTGGGTGGCGGTGTGGCTGTCGCCGCAGACCAGCGTGACGCCCGGCAGGGTGAAGCCCTGCTCGGGTCCGATGATGTGGACGATGCCCTGCCGCTTATCGAACTCGTTGTAGTATTCGAGCCCGAACAGCTTGGCATTCTCGGCCAGATACTCGATCTGGGCGGCGCTCTCCGGATCCGGATTGGGGAGGTTGCGGTCGGTGGTCGGGACGTTGTGATCGACGACGCACAGCGTCTTCTCCGGCGCCCGGACCTTGCGGCCGGACAAGCGCAACCCTTCAAAGGCCTGCGGCGAGGTCACCTCATGGACGAGATGCCGGTCGATATAGATGAGCGAGGCGCCGCCCGGCTCGTCATGGACCAGATGATCTTCCCAGATTTTGTCGTAGAGGGTGCGCGCCGTGGCCATGCCTGAATGCTCCGGAACTCGTCGTTTCTTGTGGGATATATAGGTCGGGCTGTCCTTTAGCGCCTCATGGCGGCGAGGAAAAGGGTGGCCCCGCCGCGCTGTTCCCCGGCCTGCCATGCGCTACGATGGGATAGCGACGGAGGAACCCATGGCAAGAACGAAGTCGAAGGCTTCAACACGAGCAAAGCGGCCACGCATCGCCAGCAAGCGCCGCGCACTTTCCAAGGCGAGGTCGAAGCCCCGGACCAAGGCGCGGCCGAAACAGGCTTTCGCCGTGAGCCATCACCGGGAGGACGATTTCAAGGTCGGCCTGCGCAGGTACGCAAAATATCGCGATCTCGGCACCCGGGAGGCCACCAACGGCATGGTGCAGGCGCATGTCATCCGTTTCGTGCCGCCGTGCCGCCCGGACGAAGTGTCCAAGCGTCACTATCACGACGTCGATTTCCAGATGGTCTATGTGCTCAAAGGCTGGATCAAGACCGAGCTCGACGGCCAGGGCGAACACGTGATGCGGGCGGGGAGTTGCTGGATCCAGCCGCCCCGCATCGAGCACGTGGTGCTCGACTATTCCGATGATTGCGAAGTGCTGGAAGTCGTCCTGCCAGCCGACTTTAAGACCGTCGAGCTGGCGTAGCGCGGTTTACCGAACTCAAAGGCATACGGGTCGACGCCGAAACCAGCGTTACTTTGCCGCCGCCTTCGCCGTCTCCGGGAGTCACGCCTCCGCCTGATGGTCCTGGCGCTCGGTGATGCGCGCACGCTTGCCGCGCAGGCCGCGCAGGTAGTAGAGCTTGGCCCGCCGTACCTTGCCACGACGCACGACCTTGATCGAATCGATCATCGGCGAATAGAGCGGGAAGACGCGCTCGACGCCTTCGCCGTATGAAATCTTGCGCACGGTGAAATTTTCGTTGTAGCCGGCGCCGGCCCGTCCGATGCAAACGCCCTCATAAGCCTGGATACGGCTGCGCTCGCCCTCGACCACCTTGTAGTTGACGATGACGGTGTCGCCCGGCCCGAATTCCGGCATCTCCTTGCCGGTGGTCAGCTTTTCGACCTGCTCTTTCTCGAGCGCTTGAATGAGGTTCATGGCAATTCTCCGTCGGCAGCGCCAATCCAGCGGGCGCGCGGTCATGTTCATGTCCGGGTCGGGCGCGCTTCTACGACAAAGAACGGGCTTTGTCACCCGTCCGGCCGGCTCTTCTTGGACCCTTCTTTGGCCAAGTAGGCCGCCCACAGGTCCGGGCGGCGCTCCCGCGTGAGGCGCTCGGCCTCGGCGCGCCGCCAGGCGGCGATTTTGGCGTGGTCACCCGAGGTCAGGACGTCTGGAATGCCCCTGCCCTCGAACCCCTGCGGCCGGGTAAATTGCGGGTACTCCAGCAGCCCCGCCGAAAAGCTCTCCTCGGCGCCCGAGGCCTCCTTGCCCATGACGCCGGGCAGGAGCCGCACGCAGGCATCGATCAGCACCATGGCGGCGAGTTCGCCGCCGGACAGGACATAATCGCCGACCGACACCTCCTGCAGCCCGCGGCCCTCGATCAACCGCTCGTCGACGCCCTCGAAGCGGCCGCAGACGATCAGCGCACCGGCGCCCTGCGCCAGCGCCTCGACCCGGGACTGGCGCAACGGGATGCCGCGCGGGCTCATCAGCAGGCGCGGCCGCGGATCACCGGCGGGGGCGGCCGCGTCGATGGCGCGCGCCAGCACGTCGGCCCGCATGACCATACCGGGACCGCCGCCAGCCGGGGTATCGTCGACGGAGCGATGCTTGTCGGTCGCCTGCGCCCTGATATCCAAGGCCTCCAGCGACCACAGCCCGGCGGCGAGCGCCCGGCCGGCGAGGCTATCGCCGAGCGGACCGGGAAACATTCCGGGGAAGATGGTCAGCACGGTCGCGTGCCACATGATCAGCACCCAGCCGGGAAGCCGCCCGCGGCGGGGCCGTCCTCGGGCGGCACCACCACGATCCGTCCGCCCGCAATGTCGATGCGCGGCACCACCGCTTCGGTAAACGGCAGCATCACGGTCGGACCGCCAGCCTGCGGCCTGATCTCCAGCAGGTCGCCGGCACCAAAATCGTGGATCGCAATCACGCTTCCGATCTCGCCGCCATCGGCCGTCACCGCGCAAAGGCCGATCAGGTCGGCGTGGTAGAACTCGTCGGGCGCGGGCGCCGGCAACCGGTCACGCGACACGTAAAGGTCGACATTGCACAGCCGCTCGGCCGCCGTACGGTCGACGACGCCTTTGAACCGTACCACCAGGAAGCCCTTGCCCGGCCGGCACTTTTCGATTTCGAAGGCGCGCGTACCGTCCTCGTTCATGAGCGCGCCGTATTGCGTGACCGCGACCGGATCGGCGGTGAACGAATTCAGCCTCACTTCGCCGCGCAGACCGTGCGCGGCGCCGATCCGGGCGACGCAGATGCGATCGGCCACGTGCGTCTAGACCATCGTCACGCGGGCGCCGCAGCCTTTGCGGCTGCCGCCTTGGCCGCCGCCGCCGCCTTGGCCTCGGCAGCGGCCTTGGCGGCCTCTTCGGCGCGGACTTTACGCTCCTTGCGGGGCACCGCCCTCTCGGGATTGTTGCGCTTTTCCCGGGTCTTGACGCCGGCTTCGTCGAGGAAGCGCGACACCCGGTCGGTCGGCAGCGCGCCCTTGGCGAGCCAGGCCTTGACCTTATCGAGGTCGAGCTTGAGCCGTTCGGTTTTATCCTTCGGCAGCAACGGGTTGAAGTAGCCGAGCCGCTCGATGAAGCGGCCGTCGCGCGGCGAGCGGCTGTCGGCGATCACGATGTGATAGACCGGCCGCTTCTTGGTGCCCGCACGGGCCAGACGGATTTTCAGGGACATTCGGACGTACCTTTCGTTGTTATTCGGTGGTCATTCGGACAGTTATTCGGGTCGCTTCGGGCGGTATTCGCCGCCCTTCGGGATCGCATTCGGTCACTTCTTTTTCCCGAAACCGGGAAAGGCGCCGAGGCCCGGCGGCTTGCCGCCGAGACCGGGCAACAGCGGCCCGCCGCCCGGCATCGAGGGCGGCAATCCGGGCATGGTTGGCGGCATGCCGGGCGCGCCCGGCAGTCCAGGCATCCCACCGGCATCCCGCCCGGCATCTTCTTGGCAAGCTCCGCCATCTGCTCCGGGCTCGGCATTCCGCCGCCCAGACCCAGCATGTTGGCGAGCCCCGCCATCGGCCCGCGCTTGGCGCCTGAGCCCATCATCTTCATCACGTCCGCCATGTTGCGGTGCATCTTGAGCAGCCGGTTGATGTCCTCGACCTTGGTGCCGGAGCCCGCCGCGATCCGCTTCTTGCGGTTGGCCTTGAGAATATCGGGGCTGCGGCGCTCCTTCGGCGTCATCGAGTCGATCATCGCCATCTGCCGCTTGAGCACCTTCTCATCGAGATTGGCGGCCGCGAGCTGATTCTTCATCTTGGCGATGCCGGGCAGCATGCCCATCAGGCCGGCCATGCCGCCCATCTGCTGCATCTGCGTGAGCTGGTCGCGCAGATCGCCGAGATCGAACTGGCCCTTGCGCATCTTCTCGGCGACGCGCGCGGCCTTCTCGGCGTCGATCGTCGCCGCCGCCTTCTCGACCAGCGTGATGATGTCGCCCATGCCGAGGATGCGGTCGGCGATGCGCTGCGGGTGGAATTCCTCCAGCGCGTCCATCTTCTCGCCGGTGCCGATCAGCTTGATCGGCTTGCCGGTGACCATCCGCATGGAGAGCGCGGCGCCGCCGCGGCCGTCGCCGTCGACGCGGGTGAGCACGATGCCGGTCAGGCCGACGCGCTCGTTGAAGGCGCGCGCCAGATTGACCGCATCCTGGCCGGTGAGCGCATCGGCGACCAGCAGCACCTCATGCGGATTGGCGGCACGCTTCACCTCGGCGGCTTCCGCCATCATCGCTTCGTCGAGCGTGGTGCGGCCGGCGGTGTCGAGCATCACGACGTCGTAGCCGCCGAGCTTCCCGGCCTGCAGCGCGCGCTGCGCAATCTGCGTCGGCTGCTGGCCTTCGACGATCGGCAGCGTATCGACGCCGACCTGGGTGCCGAGCACCGCAAGCTGCTCCATCGCGGCCGGACGGCGCACGTCGAGCGACGCCATCAGCACCCTGCGGCGGCCCTGCTCGGTCAGGCGCCTGGCGATCTTGGCGGCGGTCGTGGTCTTGCCCGAGCCCTGCAGGCCGACCAGCATGATCGGCACCGGGGCGGCGGCGTTGAGATCGATCGGGTCGCCGTGCGCGCCGAGGGTTTCGACCAACTGATCGTGCACCAGCTTGACCACAAGCTGGCCCGGCGTCACCGACTTGATGACCTCGACGCCGACCGCGTTCGCCTTCACCTTCTCGGTAAAGTCGCGCACCACTTCGAGCGCCACGTCGGCTTCCAGCAGCGCACGCCGGACCTCGCGCATCGCCGCGTCGACGTCGGCCTCGGTCAGCGCGCCGCGCCGCGTGAGGCGGTCGAGAATGCCGCCAAGCCGTTCCGACAGACTGTCGAACATCGTCTCTCCGACCTCATCCTGAGGAGCCCGCCCATGACGGGCGTCCCGAAGGATGGAACCTGTTCTGTCCTGGCCCCGTCCTGCGAGATGCGCACGCTGTGCGCTCCTCGGCACGAGGGCCTCCTGCAAACACACCTCTCGCAAACAGATATGACGCCCGAGGGCGCATTGCGCTGTCGGACGGTAGCCTCCGGCCTCTTGGGACGGTCGGCGGATTGGCATTACGGCTCTTGCGAGAGCGGGCGGAACCTAGGGTGGGCCCCCCCGGAAGTCAAGGAAACCGGGCGTGTCCTCGAAAATCGCCACCGTGGGGCCGTTGCTGGATGATGTCCGCTACCCTATGGGCGGCAGACAAGCGGACAAATCGGGAGATCGGAATACGGCCCGCGGCGGAAGAGAACGCGGGCCGAAATTACTCCGGCAGCCCGACCATCCGGAGCGCTTCGCTCATGGAAGCGGCAAGTGCGGGTGCGCAATCGACGCCGGCGAATTGGCGGCTGAACCGAAAGGTGGGATGCAGTTCCAGGACCTTTGCCGCAGCCGCCTTGGCTTCCTCCAGCCGTCCGAGTTTGGCGAGCGCCGCGGCCAATTGCACGTAGGTGATGCTGTGGGCGGGGTTGGCGTGAACGGACTTGTAGGCGGCATGAGCAGCTTTGTCGTAGCGGCCGAGACGGAAATGACCCATCGCCTGCGCGTCGTAGGCGGCGAAAGCCCAAGGATCGAGCGGGCTGAGACGCATGCCCCGTTCGCTCCACTCGATGGCGCGTTCGGCTTCGCCGCCCCACGCAAGAATGACGCTGCCGAGAATGTAAGTCAGCGCAGATGACGGACTGATCGCAAGCGCGGCTTCCAACGCGATGAACGCGGCGGCGCGATCGTGCCCATCCATGCCGATGGAAAATCCGGCAAGGGTCAGAGCGCGCGCATCGTCGCGGCCATGCGCGATGGCCGCCTCGGCGTAGCGGACCGACGCCAACCGATCCTCTTCACGCAGCCCGCTGCGCAGAAAGAGACAATGATGGCACATGGCCGCATTGGCGTGCGCCAGCGCATAGGTCGGGTCGAGCGCGAGCGCACGTCCGAGCAGCACCAGCGCCTTTGTCACTTGCGCCGGCATCCCGGAATCGACGTCCGGCTGCGCCTGCAGGACAAGATCGTAGGCATCCAGGCTGTCCGGCCGCTTGCGGCTTCACGCGCTCGACTTCGGCGCGCCGCAGACTGGGCTCGATGGCGCTGACCACGTTGAGGGCGATCTCGTCCTGCAGCGCGAACACGTCATCGAGCGGGCGGTCGAAGCGCTCGCTCCACAACTGATATCCGCTCTCGGCCTCGACCATCTGAGCGGAGACGCGGACCCGCCGGCCGTCCTTGCGGACGCTTCCTTGCACCAAATAGCGCACGCCCAGTTCGCGAGCGACCTGCTTAACGTCGACGACCGTCCCTTTGTAGGCGAAGCTGGAATGGCGCGCGATGACGAACAGCCATTTGATGCGGGACAGTCCGGCGATGATGTCTTCGACCATGCCGTCGGCGAAATACTCCTGCTCCGGATCGCCGCTCAGATTGATGAACGGAAGCACCGCGACGGACGGCTTGTCCGGCAAGACCGGCGGAGAGCTCGGCGGCGGCGCGGCCGGCGATGCTCCCATCGCGACCGCCGGCCCGACATAGCGATAGCCGCGACGCGGCAGCGTCTCGATCCAGTCCGCGCCGCCGGCTTCGCCGAACGCCCGGCGCAAGCGCCGCGATCTGGACGGTCAAGTTGCTGTCCTCGACGGCCAGCCCCGGCCATGCCGCCTCGAACAGCGCATCCTTGGAAACAGGGGCGCCTGCCCGCTCCAGAAGCAGCCGGAGCAGAGCCACCGCGCGCTGGCCCAGCACGATCGGCTGGGCGTCGCGGAACAGAATTTCGGCGTCCGCGTCGAGCCGGAACGGGCCGAATTCGTAAGTCGTCGCCATCGGTGGGTCGCCCTCGTTCGGAAACATTTTGCAACTTTTTCGCAGCGATTTCACGACCTGCCGGGCAGGCCGCACCATAGTGCGGACGGTCCGATGGCGCGATGAAGCGCAAAACCGACGGAGGATATCATGAGCGCAAAAGCTGTCGTCCGCATGCCCGGCGAAGGCAAACAGGTTTCGTTGGCCGGAAAGCCCCTGGTGTTCCTGGTGACCGGACAGGACACCAAGCACACGTCCATGTTCGACTGGACGTTGCCGGCCCGGCTTTTCCACCGGCACCCACGTTCACCGCGTCCAGGAAGAGACGTTCTATGTGCTGGAAGGCGAGTGCGAGTGGCATGTGGGCGGCGAAACGATCCACGCCAAGCCCGGAACCTACGTGTTCATCCCGCCGGGCGTGCCGCACAACATCGCCAATGCCAGCGACAAGCCGGCGCGGATGATCATGACCGTGTCGCCCCCGGGTCACGAGCAATATTTCGAAGAGCTGGTGAAACTGGTGACGCACAGCGGGCCGCCGGACGCCGCCGCGATCGCGAAATTGCGGGCGCGCTTCGACACCGAGCAGGTGTCGGCGCTGAAAGCCGGCTGATGGTCGAGCTAAATCGGTTCATAGCGCCGCCGCTCGGTCCGAACGTGGCGGCGCCACCAAACATCCGCGACGGGTCAAAGGCGATAAGACTCGTCACGAGCAATCTCTTCCGCCTTACCTCCAAAAAAGCAGATCGGATTGGCGGCGCGTTCGTGCTCGCCCTGATCCAGCAATTGATCGAACGGCCCCAAGTGTCCGGCTCTCTGCGCGCCTTCGGACACATGCGCCCCAGGGAATAGCCCTGCCCGCATCCGATGCCGGCCAAACGGCGCAAGATAGTTTCGCGCCCCGCCGCCGCCCAATTCGGGTGCAGGCGGCGCACATCATTCCGGCTTTCCCCTCGTGAGGCTTGCTTTAGTCTCCCTGTCGCCGGGGCACTGATCACACAAGGGATGTCATGAAAGCCGTTGTGCCCGCCTCTTTTCTCGCGTTTCTCGTCGGCCTCAGCCTGACGTTGTTCCAAGTTCCCGCCGCCCGCGCGGAGGATTATCCAGACCGGCAGATCACCATGGTGGTTCCGGTGGCGGCGGGCGGCGCGGTCGATGCCCTCGGCCGGCTGTTTGCCCAGCAACTGGCGAGCCGCCTGGGCAAGCCGGTCGTGGTGGAGAACCGAACCGGCGCCGGCATGATCACCGGCACGTCTGCGGTCGCGCGCGCCGCGCCGGACGGCTACACGCTGCTAGTTGCGACCAGTACACCGCTCGCGATCAACGCGACGATCCACAAGAAGCTGCCCTACGATCCGGTCGAAGATTTCGTGCCGGTTGCGCTGATCGCCAACAGTCCGTTCACGCTCATCGTCAATCCGTCGCTGCCGGTCAAATCGGTGCCCGACCTGATCAAGTTCGCCAAGGCGAAGCCCGGCCAACTCTCGTACGCGTCGGCAGGGCCCGGCTCGCCGCACCACCTGTTTTTCGAACTGCTGAAGGCGACGACCGGTATCGAGGCCACGCACGTTCCCTATCGGGGCAATGTTCCGGCGATCACCGACGTCGTTGCCGGCCATGTCCAGGCGATGTTCTCCGACCCCTCGGGCCTGCCGATCATCCGCGACGGCAAGGTGCGCGCACTGGGCGCGTCGACCGCCACCCGTCTGCTGCAGGCGCCCGATATCCCGACGATTGCCGAGCAAGGACTGGCCGGCTTTGATGCCGCCGCATGGATCATGGTGGTTGCACCGGCCAAGACTCCGGCCGACGTCGTCAGCAGGCTGCACGAGGAGATCAAGACGATCTCGCAACTGCCCGAGGTCCGGGAACAGATCATCAAGAACGGTCAGACCCCCACCACCACGCCGCCGATACCTGAGCTGCGAAAGTATGTGCAGTCCGAGATCGCCCGTTGGGGCAAGGTCGTGCAAAAGGCCGGGATCGCGGGATCGCAGTAAGGCGTTCGCCGCCCCCATCGCGGCGGAGCGGCAGAAATGGGGTGAGGTCGTGCGCAAGGCGAACCTCCGGCTTGAGTAACCGCATAGCACGTCCGCCCGGGCGCCGTTGCGGCGCTGTCGGATTTCAGCTTAGCTGGGTTCGCCGGTGCTGCAGAGCATCGGCGATTTCTTTTGCCGGAGGGCATAATGGACGTGGATCTGGTCGCGGAGCCGGGCGCCAAGGATTTGCTCAAAGGCTCGAGCATCCTTGCGGCCATCAAGGCGAGCGGCATCGAATACATCCTCTCGGTGCCCGATATCACGACGAGCGGCGGGCTGTTGCGGCCGATCGCGCGTGACCCGGACCTCAAGCTGATCCGCGTCTGCAAGGAAGACGAGTGCATCGGCATCGCATGCGGGCTCTCCTATTGCGACAAGCGCGCCCTCACGCTGATCCAGCACACCGGTTTTCTCAACTCGATCAATGCGATCCGCGGCGTCGCGGTCGAATACAAGCAGCCGATCTGCATGATGATCGGCCTCCTGCAGCACAATTCCGAAGCGACGCCACGCAATTCCAAGAGCTATGGCGTGCGCATCGTCGAACCGATTCTCGACGCCATGGGCATCCCGTATCATTACATCGGCGAAGACGGGGACGTGGCCAAGGTCCGTCCGGCGATCGATCAGGCTTACGAGAAATCCTTCCCCGTCGCATTTCTGGTCGGCCGGAGGCCGTCGCTGTCATGATGAAACGAGACGAGTGCTTCCGTATCCTCAAGCGCCACGTGACCGACGAGATCGTGGTCACGACCTACAGTTCGGCGGTCGACTGGCTGGAGCTTGGCGAGCGCACGATGAATTACTTCTCGATCGGCGCCATGGGGCTCGAACTCGTCGCACGCGCTTGGGCTGGCGCTCGGGCGGCCCGACAAGCGCATCATCTGCCTGCAGGGCGACGGCAGCTTCCTGATAAATCTCGGCTGCCTGGTGACGATCGGGGCGGCGGCGCCGAAGAACCTCGTCCACCTCGTGGTGCAGAACGGCACCTATGAGGCAAACGGCGGGCACCCGATCCCCAACAAGGACACCGTGGACTTTGCCGCGATGGCAAAGGCCGCCGGCTATCCGCACGTCCATGACTTTTCGGTGCTCGGCAATTTCGAGCAGCAGGCGGCGCACATCCTGCAGCAGGACGGGCCGGTGTTTGCGACACTGCGGGTCGAGCCGACCGGACCGCTGAACTACGATTATCCGAAGCTCTACGATCCGGCCCGCCGCAAGGCGCTGAAGGCGGCCTTGCAGGCATCGCAGCACCGGTAGGGGCAATAGCGATCCCGGTGCCGGCTCAACTCGCCGGCGCCGACGAGACTTCCGGAACCACCAGACGATAACCGACGCCAAGCTCGGTCAGCAGAATGCGCGGCTGGGTCGGATCGATCTCGATCTTCTGCCGGAGCTTGCGGACGAAAATCCGCAGATAATGGGTATCGTGCAGGTGCGGCGAACCCCACACCTCCTTCAGCAGATACTGGTGGGTAACGACGTTGCCGGCGTGCTGCGCCAGCAATTGCAGCAGGCGGTATTCCTTCGGCGTGAGCGTGACCCGCACGCCATTGACGGTCACGATCCGCGCCGGCAGGTCGATGGCGAGCGGACCGATTCTGACGATGGGTTCGCCCGACGAAACGCGCATCTGGCGGCGCATGGCGGCGTGTGCACGCGCCAGCAGCTCGGCCATGCCGAAAGGCTTGACCACGTAGTCGTCGGCACCCCTTTCGAGCAGCCGGACCTTTTCGGCCTCGTTCGAGCGCACCGACAGCACGATCAGCGGCACGCTTGACCAGGCACGCAAACGGTCAAGCACCTCTGCGCCGTCCATGTCGGGAAGCCCGAGATCGAGGATGACCAAATGCGGCGGCCTGAGGGTGGCCCAGCGCAGCGCCTCCCCACCGGTCTCCGCGTCCTGCACGGTAAATCCGTCGAGTTCGAGCCCGGCGCGCAGAAAGCGCCGGATCTGAACTTCGTCGTCGACAACAAGCACAACGGGGGACTCTTCAGTCATCCGAATCGACCTCGACTTGAGGAGCAGTAGCCACAAACGGCAGCAGGATCGACACCGTCGTTCCCTCGTCGGCCCCGGAACTTTCCGTTTCGAGCTTGCCGCCGTTTGCCGTGACGAAGGCCTTGGCGATCCAGAGGCCAAGACCCGAGCCTGACGTGGTCGCCACGTGACGAGGCCCCCGGAAGAACCGCTCGCCAAGATGCGCCTTATCTTCCGGCGTCAAACCAACGCCGTGATCGTTGACCGAAAGGATCACGTTTTGTCCATTGCGCTTGGCCGCGACCGCGATCGGCGAACCGGTCGGCGAATACTTCGCGGCGTTATCGACGATCTGCACAAAAGCCTGTTCGACCAGAATAGCATCGACATAGATCAGCGGCAGATTCGAGTCCATGTCGAGCTTGACGTCGTGGCCCGCAAGCCGCCGGCGCCGGCGTTGCAGCGCCGAATTTACGATATCCTGCGGCTCGATCCATTCCTGCCGCGGCCTGATCTGCGCCCGGCTGATACGGGTCGCATCCAGAAGGTTTTGAATATCGTTGTTGAGCCGCTCCGACTCGTCGCGCACGACACCCGCCAGCGAGGTCAGCCGCTCGTCCTTCGCGATGATCGGAGATTGACTGATAATGGTCGCGGCGCCAAGAATCGATGCAAGCGGGGTGCGCAATTCGTGGCTGACCGAACCGATCAGCGCCTCCCGCAGCAGTTCCGCCTCCGAGCGGACCCGGGCATCGTTGAGCGCGCGCGCGACATCGAGGCGCTCGAGCGTTGCCGCCGCGTCGGATAGCGCATCGTCCACCCGCTGGCGGACGTCGGCGACGGCTTTCGCCGGCAAGCTTCCAAGATCGATCGCGATCACGCCGACGTCGGGGGTCTTGAGCGACACGCGCCGCACCAGCCAGGTATTGCCGCCCTCATCCGCCACAGTAGAGCCCAAACTCGAACCGTGCTGGACCGCCGCGATCTCGGCGAGAACCCGCTTCGGGACGGCCTGCTCGTCAGGTACCGTGCGACCTCCCGGCGGGCCGAAGAGCACCACATTGCGGCGGACCAGATTGGCAAGGTGGTATTCGATCGCGGCGTAGATCTCCTCGGCCGAATGCGCGCCGCCAAGGCGCCGCGAAAAGGCGTAAAGATCGCTCATCTCCAATTCGCGCCTGCGGGCGAGCTCGGTCTGCCGCTTCATCGAATTGGCGAGGTGGCTTGTCACCACGGCGACCACCATGAAGAGAACCAGATTGAGAATCTCATTGGGGCGGGCAACGTAGAAACTGTAGAACGGCGAAAAGAACAGATAGCCCGACCACAGGACGCCCGCGACCGCCGCGACCAGTGCCGGAATGAGGCCAAGATGCCAGCCGGCGAGCAGGACGGGGAGGAGATAGATAACCGACCCGCGACGGACACTGAGCGTCTGGACCAGGAAATAAGCCACGACCGTGGTCGCCGCGACCATGACCAAAGCGATGATCACGCCGCGCAGTTCACGACGAACCGCCTCAATTCCGGGCACCGGAGAGCCTTCCTCGCGGCCGAGATCTGGAAACAGCATAGGGTTGCCCAGGATAGTACGACTGCCTGGTCCGGTCATCCCGTCCCGCCACGATGAATCGGCGCGGCCCCCGCCGGCCGATATCGGCCGGCGAATCCCGGACCACGCATCGATCCCTTGTGTAATTGCAAATGCGCAATATGCTTTGAAGCCAAAAGAAGCCACATCGAGGAAACGTGATGACCCAGACCGAGCGCGAACCACGGCTTCTTTTCCCTATCCTCAAGCCGTTCTACGACGCGGTCATTCCCTGGACCTGGACCCTGGTTCGCTTTGCTGTCGGTTGGAACCTCGCCGTGCACGGCTGGGGCAAGATCATGCGCGGTATGCCGGCGCAAGCTGAAGCCCTCGCCCGTTCCGGTTTCGATGGCGGCGTCCCGCTTGCGGTTTTCCTCACGGTCATCGAGTTCGGTGGCGGCATCTGCATCGCGCTTGGCTTGTTCACCCGCTTCTGGGCCGCCGCCATTGCGATCGAAATGGGCTTGCTGACATTCTATTTGTACTGGGGCCACGGGTTCTCGTGGCTCAACCGCGGTTACGAATACACGCTGATGTGGGGCATCGTCTCGCTCGCGATTGCGCTGCGCGGCGGCGGACCATATTCGCTCGACCGGGCGCTCGGCCGCGAGCTTTAGCACTTCACGTTCAATCCGCCGGCAACTCAAGACAAGTCCAGGTGGACGCAACCCGCGCTGGCAGGCACCACGACGGCGGGCTCGCTTGGCGTTTGCGTCGGCATCGATCGTTCCTTCCACGAGTTTGACGACGATAGCGGAAAACACGGCGCAGGCCGTTACAGGACGGCCGCAGATTGCAGTCGGGCGATATATGCCCGATGGTAGGACCCCGAGTTTCAACAGGTGGGGGTCATGGCGGCAAACGAACGAGCGACGCGTTATCTGATCCGTGGCGGCCGCATTTACGATCACGACGGCGACGTCCATCAGCCCGCAACCGCCGACCTGCTGATCGGCGCCGGGAAGATCGAGCGCATCGCGCCAAGCATCGCCGATTTCGACGGCGAGGTCATCGAAGCGGCCGGTAAACTTGTCGTGCCGGGCTTCGTCAATGCGCATTATCATTCGCACGATGCGCTGCTGAAGGGCATGTTCGAGGAGATGCCGTTCGACATCTGGGCGCTTCACACCAACGCCGCGAGCTACGGACGGCGCTCACTCCACGAACTGCGCGTCCGCACGCTGATCGGCGCCGCCGAGATGCTGCGCAACGGCATTACCACGGTGCAGGATTTCCTGACCGTCTTTCCGGCCGACGAGGCGGTGGTCGACACCGTGCTGTCGGCCTATGCGGAAGCCGGAATTCGCGTGGTGTTCGCAATCGCCGCGCGCGACCGCGCGGCCCTCGACATTGCGCCGTTGATGGAGAAGGAACTGCCGGAAGCCATCCGCAAGCGCCTGGTCGGGACGAGCCGCCCGGCCAAGGAGGAATTGGACTTCGTCGCCGGGCAGATCGCGCGCCTTGGCGCGAATCCGAGGCCGCTGATCTCCTGGGCGCTGGCGCCATCGGCGCCGCAGCGCTGTTCGCCGGAATTGCTAGAGGGCCTTGCGGCGCTCTCCCGCGACGCACGGACTGCCGGTGTTCACCCATGTGTATGAAACGCGGCCCCAGGCCGCCGCGGCGCATGTGCAGTCGTCCTCCCTGCTCGACGTACTGGCGAAAGCCGGGCTGATGAACGAACGGCTGAACCTCGTGCATGGCGTCTGGCTTGCCGCGCGCGACATTGCCATGCTGGCGGAATCCGGCGCGCGCGTCGTGCACAATCCGATCAGCAACCTCAAACTCAAGAGCGGCGTGGCGCCGATCCTCGACCTCTATCGCGCGGGCGTCGCCGTTGCGCTCGGCTGCGACAACTATAGTTGTGCCGAGACCCAGAACATCTTTATCGCCATGCGGATGCTGTGCCTGTTGCCGGCGGTGACCGATCCGGAGCCGCATCCGATCAACGCCGCTTACGCGATCAAGGCCGCGACGCTCGCCGGCGCCAAGGCCTGCGGCCTCGACGGACAAGTCGGCGCGTTGAAAGCCGGCATGGCGGCGGACCTGATGATCCTCGACCTTAACGAACCGGCGTTCGTCCCGTTCAACAGCGCCGCGCGGCAGATCGTGTTCTCGGAAGCCGGACGTGCGGTCGAAACCGTGTTTGTCGGCGGCCGGCCGGTGGTGCGCGACCGCAAACTTGTCACCGTCGATGAAGCCGCGCTCGCCGCCGAAGCCGACGGCATCGCGCCGGGCTTCCGCCGCGAAGCGAACGAACTGGCGAAACGCAGCGCCGACCTCATCCCGCCGCTGCTCGACGGCAATCGCGCCGCGTGGCGGGTGAAGGTGGGTCTCGAGCGCTACGTCGGACCGAAAGAACGTTAGCACGCTTCCGCGAGAAGGGTTTCGGCAGCCCGAGTCCGTCGTCAAACCTATAATTCTATGGCCGCCTTTCGATCTAAAATTCCCGATCGAGTTTGCCGTAGGGCACGTCAACCTGGCCGCACTGGCCTAGGCTGCAATTGCGACAGGAGTGCTGCAGGATGGATCAGCGCATGGCGCGCGAGTCGGAGACGATGCCGGCGAGAAGTGTGGCGGAGGCTTACCTTGCGCTGCTGGCAGATCGTGGTGTCGACTACCTGTTCGGCAATGCCGGGACAGATTTTGCGCCCATCATCGAGGCCTATTCGCATGCCGCGCAAACCGGCGTCGCGGTCCCACAACCGATCTTGGCGGCGCACGAGAATCTTGCGGTGTCGATGGCCCACGGCTACGGCATGGTTTCGCGGCGTATCCCCGCCGTCATGGCGCATGTCAGCGTCGGCACCGCGAATATGATCTGCGCGGCCCTGAATGCCTCGCGCGAGAATGTCGCGATGCTGTTGAGCGCGGGCCGCTCCCCGCTCACCGAGACCGGCCTGTTGGGATCGCGCGACGGTTACATCCACTGGGCGCAGGAGATGTACGACCAGGCGGGCATGCTCCGCGAAATCGTCAAATGGGAATACGAGCTGAGAAACGCCGAGCAGTTGCCGACGGTCGTCGACCGCGCCCTGTCGATCGCGGCAAGCGAGCCGCGGGGCCCGGTGTACCTCTCGCTGCCCCGCGAGGTCATCGCGGCGCCGGCTTCCGGCCCGGAACGTTTGCCGCCATCCCGGCTCAATCCCGCATCCCCCGCAGCGCCGGATGCAAGCGCGATCACCGCAGCCGCAGACCTGCTTGCCCGGGCAAAGCGGCCGCTCATCGTGACCTCAAACGCCGGCCGGGATCCCGCGGCATTCGCCGCGCTTGCGCAGTTCACCGAGCGCTTCGCGATCCCCGTCGTCCAGCACCGGCCGCGATACCTTTCGTTGCCGTCGTCGCACCCGATGAACCTTGGGTTCAGCACCGCGCGGCTGCTGCCGGATGCGGACGTGATCCTGGTGATCGAGTGCGACGTTCCCTGGATTCCAAGCCAGAGCGCGCCCGGCCCTGATTGCAAGGTCATCCAGTGCGGCCTCGACCCGTTGTTTGCGCGCTACCCGATCCGCGGCTTTGCCAGCGACGTGGCGATTACGGGCGGCACCGTTGCAACGCTCACGGCGCTGACCGCGGCGCTCGACGGACAATCCGATGCTCGAAGCGATCGCGTCGCGCGCGCGCTGGATCAAAGACGAGCGCGCCTTGCTGACGGCGGGTTGGGCCGCCGCGCGCAAGGAAGCCGCCGGCAAAGCCCCGCTCGATCCGGTCTGGGTGAGTCATTGCATCGACCAGGCGAAGGATCCGCGCGGCATCGTGATCAACGAATACACGCTGTTCCTGGAGCATTGCGCATTCGAGTTTCCCGATCTCTATTTCGGATCGAGCTCCGCATCGGGGCTGGGCTGGGGACCGGGCGCTGCGCTCGGCGCCAAGCTGGCGCGCCCGGACAGCCCGGTCATGGCGGTCGTCGGCGACGGCGCCTTCATGTTCAGCAATCCTGCCGCCGTGCATCACGCGTCAGCGCTGCACAGTCTGCCGATCCTCATCGTGGTCATGAACAATGCGATGTGGGGCGCGGTCCAGCGCAGCACGCGCGCGATGTATCCGGACGGACTGGCGCTGCGCAGCAATGATCCATGCTTCATGCAGCTTGATAAGCTGCCGGCGTTTGAAAAGATCTGCGAATCCGCGGGCGGCTACGGCGAACGGGTCGAAGATCCGGCGTCCCTCCCGGGAGCGCTGGAGCGCGCGATGGCGGCCGTCAAGAACGAAAAGCGTCAGGCGCTGCTGAACGTGATCTGCGGACCCGGCGGATCGGCGTAGCCCGCGCTGATCCACGGGTCGGCCGATCCGAAGCCGATCCGGCGTTCTTGAACGCCACGCGCCCGGAACCATCAGGACACGATCGGCCACAGCGGCTGCACCTTCTCCCACAAGCCCCGATGCGGTTGCGATGCGCTCGCCCCGCGTCTGCGCCTGCTTCAGCGCGCCAGGCTCGTCGATGGTCAGCACGTTGCCGTTTTCCATCAGGACTTTTCCGTCGCAAAGCACCGTGTCGGCGCCGCCACGGCAGGCGTAGATGAAGTTGGCGATGGGATTGAGCACCGGGCGCCATTCCGGCTTGCGCGTTTCGAACATCGCGATGTCGGCCTTCTTGCCCACCTCCAGCGAGCCGATTTCGTCGTACCAGAGCGCCGCCTTGGCGCCATGGATCGTCGCCATCTCCAGCACGGTTTCGGGCCGCATGATGGAGGGATCGAGGCGTTGCGATTTTGCGCCGTTGGACGCCAAATTCATCTGCCGCACGATGTCGAAATAATTGCCGGACATCGCGCTGTCGGAGCCGAACGACACCGTGATGCCCATCTCCACCATCTCGGGAAAGCGGCCGAATTCCATGCTGCCGAAAGCCAGGCGATAGCCGCAGGCCGGCGAACAGGAAATCTTCGGATCGTGCTCCTTGCAGAGCATGATTTCCTTCGGGTTCGCCCAGCCCATATGAATCAGCACCATCTTCGGCCCGAGCGCATTGAGCGACGCCAGCCGCTCGACGTCCTGCATGCCGTAGGTCACCCGCGAGGCCACCACTTCATCGCGCGATTCGTTGGCATGCGTCACGATGCCGACGCCGTACGCGTCCGCCTTCGCCTTGATCTCCTTGATGAGATCGTTGGAGCATGCGACCGGCAGCCGCAGCGAAAACCAGGCGCGGATGCGGCCGTCGTGCAATCCGTTCAGCTCCTTGACGGTCTGCTCCGACTTGGCCACCGCCTCGTCCTTGGTCTCGCGGAACATCTTTTCGGGCAACGCGCCGATAGCGGTCTTGTGAATATCGACCGCGGTGCGGGCCACGATCCCGCGCATCCCGCTGTCGCCGGCAGCCTTCGCGGTCTGTTCGGGAAAGTAACTGCCCGGATCGAGAAAGCATGTCGTGCCCGCCCGGATCATTTCGAGCTGGCAGCACAACGCCGCCCAGTAGGCATCGTCGTGCAGAACTTCGCTCTCGTAGCCGTAAAGCCGCTCGAGCAGATGCACGGCGATGTCGCAGCCGTCGGCAAGTCCGCGCCCCAATTGCTGCGTGCTGTGGACATGGGTGTCGATCAGTCCCGGAATGACAAGCTTGCCGCTCGCGTTGATGGTCTTTTCGGCGGTGAATTTCGACGCCACGTCCCGGGTCGGACCGATCGCCGCAATCCGGTCTTTTTCGATGGCGATTGCGCCATCCTTCAGGATCCGCCGCTCGGGATCCATCGTGACGATCCAGTCCGCGTGCTCGATGAGGATTGTGGAGGGTTGCGCCATGACGTTCACTGTTCTTCTCTGCTGAGGATTTCGTGCCGTGTCGTCGCAACTTTCGCGCCACTGCCGAAACGTCACGTGTCCTTCCGGGAGGACGGACTTTCATGCAGATACCCACATAATCAATCACTTGGCACGCGACCGCGAGCTGTCGCTTGCCGCGCCCTTGGGCATTTTCCGCCGCTGATCGGATTAAACTTTCGGCGTTCGCGCATCCGGCCAGCAGATCGGCATCACCGCCGTCGCGGCTGAGGACGGGCCGCGGCCGGACAACAAGCGCGCGACGCACGGTCGGGTGGCGCTATGCGCTCAACTCGCGATAGCGCCGGCGTCCTTGCGCGTGATGGCGACTTCGTTGCGCGCCGCGCGCGCCATCAAGCCGCTGTCGTTGAACAATGTGACGAAGCGGAATCCCATCGCGATCATCCGGGCCGCATAGGCGCCGGTTGCGTTGTGGATGCCGGCAAACTGTCCGCGCTGCGCGGTCGCCTTGATCAGCCTCTCGTAGATCGTAAAAATCTCCGGCTCCTCGCGATCGAGGACCGGCTTCAGGCCCAGCGAAAATCCAAGATCGCTCGGACCGACGTAGATGCCCGAGATGCCCGGCACATCCAGGATCGCATCGAGGTTGTCGAGCGCCTCCTGGGTCTCGATCATCGGGATCACCAGCACTTCGTCATTGGCAATGGTCTGATACGGACTGTCGGCGCCGTAGGCGGCGGCGCGGATGGGACCGTTGCTGCGCTTGCCCTTCGGCGGATAGAGGCAGGCGCTGGCCAGCGCTTTTGCTTCGGCGGGTGTATTCACCATCGGGCAGATCACGCCCCAGGCGCCGCCGTCGAGCACCTTGCCGATGATGCCGGGCTCGTTCCAGGGAATGCGCACCATCGGCGTGATCGGGTATTTGTCCATCGCCTGGAAACACTGCACCATCGACAGATAGTCCTGCACGCCATGCTGCATGTCGACGGTCACGCTGTCGAAGCCGCACTGCGCCATCACCTCGGCCGAAAACCCCGATGGGATCGCGAGCCAGGCGTTGACACAGGCCTTGCCGGACTTCAGCCGCGCCTTGAGCTTGTTCATGACGTCTCCCCTCCTAGCCCAGCTGTTCCCATTCGAAGTTCGCGTTACTGTGCGGCACTCTCGTTTGCGAACTTCGGAATCGAAGGACACTAGCAACTAATTGATCTAGTGTGGCTTTGGTTCAGAAGTCCGCATTACGAACTGGCGGCTACAATGATGCGGACTTCTGAACCGCCACACTAGGTTGGCGCTGAACGAAAGGGAATGCGGCGGCTCGCGCTTCTGCCCCCGCCGTTGTCCGCGCCGCTGGCCAATGCGGGGCGGATGCCACGTTTCGGCTTGCAAAAGCCTGACCCAGAGGTCAAAAGAGACGCATTCGCCGGCAATTTCGGCCGTGGAGTTGCGACGGCTCCGGTAGGCCGGAAATATTTCAATAAATCAATAAGATGGAGAGGTGGCTGAGTGGTTGAAAGCACCGCACTCGAAATGCGGCGTACGGGCAACCGTATCGGGGGTTCGAATCCCTCCCTCTCCGCCACGCCTAAGCCATTGCTATACAATGAGTTTTTATCTTAGAGGGTGACCCTGCAAACCCTCGGTACGGTTTGAAGAATTTCGGCTGCGAAATCCTCTGAGGAGCGCACAGCGACATTCTCTCACGGACATTTGCGGCGAATAGCCCGCGAATTCTCCGTTCGGCATTTCACTAGTCCGGTTGCGCAATGCAGCGATGGTGCCGCGAAAAACATGCACCGGGAATTGGTAGCCGCCGCAAGTCTATTAGTCACGCAGCGAATACACTTCGTAGTCGTCAACCTCGCGATCAAAAAATTCGCTATTCCGCAGCGGATCGATTTGGGCCGCGTGGTCAAATGACCAGGATTTCCACGACGCGAATTTTTCAGTTTGCGCTGAGGCCAGTGGACTTGCTTCGACGGCGGCGACGAAGGCGCGGATATCGGCGGCAGTGCGGCATCGCCGAACGGTCTCGTGGGAGACGTCAACATTCGTGATGTCCACCCGCGGCCAGCGACTTTCTCATCTCCCTTCTTCGCCAGTGTTGCGCTAGACAGCCTTGCAACTGATCGAGTCGGGAATGAATGTGCTTGTATCGCTCGTCGCCGAAGGTCGCAGCGCGACCCTCGTCCCCGTACTGGCGCTCACCGCCGCGCTCCTCTCGGCAGTAGCGACGATCTTCGCCCGGCAGGGTCTGCGCGGCAGCGATCCCTATACCGGCGCCTGGGTCAGCATGATTGTCGGCGCCGTCGGGCTCTGGGTTTGTGTGTTCGCCACGGGGGGCGTGGCCGAGGTCTCGTCGCGGAGCCTGCTGCTCTTTACCGCGGCCGGGCTAATCGGGACCATCGGCGGACGGCTCACACGCTTCCTCGCCATCGCGAAGGTGGGGGCCGCCGTGTCCGCTGCCGTCAGCAGCCTGACGCCTTTGATCGCAACGTTCCTTGCGATCCTGCTACTCGGCGAGCGCATAACCCTCCCCATACTCGTGGGCACCATCGTCATCACGATCGGCACCGTGCTGCTCTCGACGAGCGGTGCGCGCTTGGGCTTTCGCCCGTGGCAGATTGTGTGGCCGCTCATCTCCGCTACGTGCTTCGGGATCGTTCAGATCATCAGGAAGATGGGACTCGCCGACATGGGGCCCGTGCTCGGAACGTCCATCAACCTGACGGCAGCCGTGATCGCGTTCAGCGCGATGATGCTGGCGAGCGGTCATCGCGGGATCTACGCCTGCCGCGGGCGCCCGCTGATTTATTTCGTCTTCGCCGGCCTCGCGGAGAACGCGGGCGTCCTCCTCACGATCGTGGCGCTCACTTTGGGCGCCGTAAGCGTCGTCATACCGATCACGGCAGCGATGCCGATCTTCGTCCTGATCCTCTCCCACTTCTTCCTGAAGGGGGTGGAAGTGATCACTGCGCGGGTCGTGGCGGGGGCGTTGCTGATCGTCCTCGGCGTCTGCGTCATCACCGCGCTTGCCGGCCATTGAGCCGCTGTCGGCAGTGCTGCCGCCGAAGGCTTGGCGGCCTTGTTGGCGCTGCCTTGAAGCCGCTGCGGATGATGTTCTGCGGATCAATACCGGCGGATGATCCGCTCCCAAGCCATGATCTCTGGTCAGCGCCAGATCAGCGATGATGGAAAATTGAGTCCGGCGGCGAAAAGCCAGACCCGCTCAGGGCAATCAGGTCCGGAGGTCGGGAGACCTTGCCCTTATCCGGATTTCAAGATCCTTCCTCCCTGTTTGCAAAGGTGACGACAGAACCCTCTGCTGCGACTGGAAGACGCGCGCAAAGCTTCGTGCTTTCATGCGATCCGGATCGACTATATAGTTCAAGTGTACAGCTTATCTGGACAATTGGCGGCTGTGGCGCGCTTGGCGCGAAGGTGCCTGGGGTGCACTGCTTCTGAGGGCTAGTCTCGTCATCCACCCATGGCATCCGACGCGATCATTACCTTCGATAATGTCGGCGTCTCGTTTGGCGAGGAGCGCATCTACGATGGGCTCAGCTTCGATGTCCGGCGCGGCGAGTTCGTCTGCATCCTGGGTCCGTCCGGCTGCGGCAAGTCAACATCGCTGCGGCTGATCGGCGGCCTGCTTGATGCGGACGCCGGCCGCATTGCCGTCGACGGGCGCGCACCACGGGACGCCTGGCCGGAGATCGCATTCGTGTTCCAGTCGCCGCGACTCGTGCCCTGGCGCACCGCGCTCGACAATGTGCTGCTTGGCTCGCAACTGCGCTTCGGCGGAGGCGACAAGGATCGCCGCCGGGCGCGTGCCAACGAGCTGCTGACGCTCGTGGGTCTTGCCGGCGACACGCGGAAATATCCGTCCATGCTGTCGGGCGGCGAGCGTCAGCGGGTAGCGATTGCCCGAGCGCTTACCGTCGATCCCAAGATCGTGCTGATGGACGAGCCATTCTCGGCCCTCGATCCCAACATGCGTTCGCGTATGAGGGTCGAGATGGAACGGATTTGGATGGAGACCGGCAAGACTGTCGTGTTTGTCACCCATGACATCGACGAAGCGCTGCAACTTGCCGACCGGATCGTCGTCCTTTCGAACAAGCCGACCCGCGTGCTCGAGGTGATCGAACTGCGGACTCCGCGGCCTCGGTCGCTCGGCGATCCTGGCCTCGACACCCATCGCCAGAAACTGGTTAGATTGTTCCGCTCGCTCGAACAGCCGGCCGTTCAGAAGGAACCTGTCGCATGATGAAGCGCCGCTCCGTTCTCAAGCTCATGGCCGCTCCGGCCCTGATGACTCTGGTCCGGCCTGATTTCGCCGGGGCCAAGGAGAAGGTCACCTACGCCTATCTGCTCGATCCCGCCTACGACGCGGTCACCTGGGCGATGAGAAACGGCAAGGTCGTGTCAGATATCGTCGAAGTCGAAGCACGCGGCCTCGCCATCCCGCAGCTCATCCAGGCGACATCGGCAAAACAGTACGATGTGGTCATGACGGCGGTCATCGCGGTTCCGCCGGCCAAGGCGCGCGGCCTTGATCTCACTGTGCTGTCGGCGGCGCTGCAGCAGTCTCCGGCCGGCGAGGGCGGTGGCATCTGGGTCAAGAGCGACTCCCCAATCAAGAACCCGAAGGAACTAAAGGGCAAGACGCTCGGTTCCTACGCACTGCGCTCGACCGGCTATACCCAGGTCAGAATGGCACTGATCCACAAGTATGGCCTGAACGCCGCGCTCGAGGGCGGCGATATCAAGCAGGTCGAAATTCAGGCGCCCAATCTGCCCGGCGCGCTCGCCGCGGGACAGATCGATGCCGCCACGCTGATCCACAGCCAAGCGTTCCGCGCACTGAAATCCGGCGAGTTCCGTGCCATCGCGGAGACCGGGCGCGACAACATCGAGACGTTCGGCATGCGCTTCATCAGCGCGCTCAATGTGTCGTACCCGGAGAAGCTCGCTCAGCGGCCCGCCGCGTTCAAGGAGTTCAACCGCATGTTCCGCGACTCGGTGCGCTATGCGCTGTCGCACCGAGACGAGGTGTTCGGTGCGGTCGGTCAGCAGACCAACCTGCCGCCGGAATTCTTCAATTGGTGGTTCGAGAAGAGTTCCGAGGTTCCCGGCACGTTCACGGACGAACATGCCAAGATCATCAATAGGTTCTACGAGTTGTCGAAAGAGATCGGGATGATCAAGACCTATCCCGACATCCGCACGGTGGTCTGGGAGCACGCCTTGCGCTCCTGATGGCCGAAACTGGTATTGCGCTGGCGCATGCGCAGCGTCCGCGCCGCCTGGCGGCCCGCAGTCTCGCCGCCCATCTGTTCACGCTGCTGTTTCTCGCGGCCTGGCAGATCGCGTCGATGGTCGCGCCGTCTTATCTGTTGCCGGGGCCGGTGCCGACGGCACAGCGGCTCTGGGCATTTCTCACCAGCGCGCGCGATCTCGGCCACCTCGGCGCATCGCTCTATCATGTAGGCGCGGCTATCTCGATTTCCTTCGTGATCGGTTCGTTGCTTGCGATCATTCCTTTCTACCTGCCGGTGCTGCGCCTCGCCATCGAGCGGCGGATTGGGCCGTTCCTGAATTCATTCTCGGCGATCGGTTGGACGCTGCTTTCGATCATGTGGTTCGGTGTGACGCCGCTGACCGTCATCTTCGCGATCAGCGCCGTGCTGGTTCCGTTCGCGCTGGTCAACATGTCGGCGGGACTCGCCAACATCGATCGAGAGATGGTCGAGATGGCCGGAAGCTTTACGCGGCATCGGTGGCGCATGTTCGCGCTAGTGATCGTGCCATCGCTCTTTCCATTCATCTTTGCGACGCTCCGTATCATGTTCGGCGTGTCATGGAAGGTCACGCTCACCGCCGAGCTGTTCGGGGGCAATAGCGGGCTCGGCTACATGATCAATCTGGCTCGACAGGAGTTCGACACCGCGACGATCTTTGCGGCCATTATCCTCATCATTGCTTTCGTGCACTGCATGGACCACTACGTGCTGGGTCCGCTGCAGGCCAGCGTGTCGCGTCACTATGCCGGTTGAGCGAACATGGACCAATTCGGTGTTGGCCGAACACCTGATCGGCGAAGGCGTCGTCGTACTGGCGTTGCTTGGGTGGTGGGCTCTGGCGCGCCGGTTGCCGGAGTTCATCCTGCCCGGCCCGGTCAGCGTCTTTCGGCGCCTCATCGATATGCTCATCACGCCGGAGTTCCTCTGGCACCTCGGCACGTCGGCGTGGCGCGTGCTGGTGTCGATCACGGCCGCCTTACTGATTGGCGGCGGGCTTGCGTTTCTTGCCCGTGGTGTGCCTTGGCTCGAAACGGTGATCGAGGAACGCATCAAGCCGGTTCTGAACTCGTTTCCGTCGATCGGCTGGGCGATCCTCGCCGCGATCTGGTTCAATCCAGGGGACTTCAGCGTCATCTTTGTCGAAGTGGCGATTCTCATTCCGTTCTGTCTGATCAACTTCAGCGAAGGGCTGCGCAACATCGACCGCGAGCTGATGGAGATGGGCCGGAGCTTCACGCGCCATCGCCTGCGCATTCTGTGGCGGATCACCCTGCCGCTGTTGGTGCCCTACGCGCTGTCGGCGATCCGCATCGCCTACGGCATCGCCTGGAAGATTGCGCTGGTAGCCGAACTGCTCGGCGCGCCGAGCGGCCTCGGCTATGTCATGCTGCGCGCGCAGACCGCAGCGGACAGCACCACATTCCTTGCCACCTGCTTCGCGATCGTGCTGGTCTTCGTCGCCGGCGAGCGGCTGGTGATCGTGCCTTTGGAGCGGCGCTTCGCGCGCCGGTGAAACCGGAGATTTGAACCATGACGATGACCGCGACCGCAGACCCCGTGGTGCGAAGCAAGGCCGGTGAACTGCGCGGCGCCGTCGAGAACGGCGTCCTGGTGTTTCGCGGCGTGCCCTATGCTGCGGCCCCGGTCGGGGATCTGCGCTTCAAGCCGCCGCAGCCTGCGCCGGCCTGGCAGGGCGCACGCGATGCCACCATGGACGGGCCCATCGCGCCGCAGGGCCGGTCGCGGCTCGCCCATGTCATGGGCGATTTCGAGCGGCCACAGTCCGAGGATTGCCTGACGCTCAACATCTGGACGCCGGCTGCCGATACGAGGAAGCGGCCGGTCATCGTGTGGGTTCACGGCGGCGCCTTCGCCAGCGGTGCGGGCTCGCTGCCCTGGTACTCCGGCGAGCGATTTGCGGCGAACGGCGACATCGTCGCGGTGTCGATCAATTACCGTCTCGGTGCGCTGGGATTTCTGTGCCTGGAGGGCGTCAGCAACGGCAATATGGGTCTGCTCGACCAAGTCGCAGCGCTCCGCTTTGTCCGCGAAAACATCGCGGCGTTCGGCGGCGATCCGGACAACATCACGGTGGTTGGACAGTCGGCCGGCGCCGCCTCGATCGCGATCCTGATGACCATGCCGCAGGCCGCAGGCCTGTTCCGCCGGGCCATCCTGCAGAGTACGCCGTTCGGGCGGATGTCGCGGACCCTTCAAGATTCGCAGCGCATTGGACGGCGGCTGCTCGACGTGCTCGGGCTCAAGCCCGGTGAGACCGAAAAGCTCAAGTCTCTGCCGTTCGCAACGTTCGTCGCCGCGCAGGGCGAGGTGGCGCGGCTGGAGAAGAAGTTCGCGGACGCCCTTGCGCCGTTCTGGCCCGTGATTGACGGCGAGGTCTATCCTGGCGAGGTGATGCCTGCACTCAAGGCCGGCGCCGGCGCTGGCATCGATACGATGATCGGCACCACGCGCGAGGAGATGGCGGCATTTTACGGCGTCGATCAGGAATTGAAGAATGCGGACGCCACGGCCGTCGAGGGCGTGTTTGCGTCGCTGTTCCCGTCTGGGCACAAGGCGATCTACGATGAAATCCGTCGTATGCGCGCCTCGAACACGAACGCCGCTTTGGTTGGCGACTTGATGAGCGACGCCATGTTCCGCATCGGCAGCCTGAGCATGGCCGAGGCGCGCTCCGGTCAAGGCAAACCCGCCTATGTCTATCAATTCGACTGGCAATCACCGGCGGGCTTCGAATCCTGCCACTGCCTGGAGATCCCGTTTGTGTTCAACAACCTGAGCAACTGGACGGATTCGCCGATGCTCAAAGGCGCCGACCCATCGGTGATGCAGGGGCTGGCCGAGGCGATGCATCGCGCCTGGATTGCGTTCGCCCACACTGGGAAGCCCGATCATGCGGATCTTCCGCCATGGCCGGCGTACCGTCCCGAGGACCGCATGACTATGCGCTTCGACACCGTGATCGGACCGGTCAGCGACCTCGCCGGTCTCGGCTGGCGTCAACCCTGGCTGCGCTGAGCGCGCGCCGGGTGCGGTCGCAGTTCAGCGCGCGTGCGCGGCGCACGTCCGATAGAATAGATTTTTACGTCAAGCCACTTAACTTGACGCAATGCCGACTATGACCGCGTCCATTTCACCGGAAGCTTGGTGACAGCGCGCAGCGTATTGTGCAACAGCCGTTCCGGCTTCCCGGTCAACTCGATCGAGGCAACGCGCTCACGCAGGGCGACAAGCAGCATCTCGATCTCCATGCGGGCAATCATCTGCCCGACACAACCGTGGATCCCGGCGCCGAAGCCGACATGTCCCGCGGTCTTGCGCTCGATGTTGAAGCGAGTGGGCTCTGCCCAGCGGCGCGGGTCGCGATTAGCTGCGGCAACCGAGACATATATCTTCTCCCCACCCTCAATCGGCACGCCGGCGATCTCGGTGGCCGTTGTGGTGGTGCGGAAATAGCATTGGAACGGCGACTCGAAGCGTATCGCCTCTTCAATTGCCGGGCGCACCTTCGCGGGGTCCTCTCGCAATTTCTGCCATTCGGCGGGATGCTCGGCGAAGCAAAGCAACGCGTTGCCGAGCGCGAAAATAGTGGTGTCAATGCCGGCGGAGAGAAACGAGCGAACCAGGAGCGCCGCTTCCTGCTCGGTGATATCCCCGGTGTCGGCGTGTTTGTACACCTCGGCGCCGAGACTTCCTGGCCGTAGTGCCGAGCGCTCGCAGCGTCGCATCACCCAGGGCAGAACCTCGTCAACCGGCGCAAGCGCAGCGTGGTAGAAATCGTTTTTTGGACCCATGGTGTTGAACACCATGTTGCCGTAGGGCAGCAGCGTTTCGCGTTCATCTTCTGCGAGGCCCACTGCGTCGGGAAATACCTTTAAGGGATAGGGCTGCGCCAATTCGGCTACTGCGTCAAAGCTGCCCAACTCAAGCGCTCGGTCGATCAACCGGACCGCGTCTCGATAGAAGCCGTCCCGCAGCTCGCGCAGGTTTCTCGGCGACAACACACGGTTCATCACGGTGCGGGCGCGGGTGTGAGCCGGCGGATCGGTTTCCAGAAGCAGGCTTGGCGGACGCCAATTACCCTCCTTGTGGAAATTAGCCAAACCAACACCGGCGCCCGAGCTGAAAGTCTGCCAGTCATTCAGGATCGCCTGAACCTGTTCGTGGCGAAATACCGCCCATGCGTCATAGCGCGCAAGGCGTACGACCGGTCCCGCCTCTCGCAGTTGCTCGTGGTAGAGATAAGGATCGGCAAGAAACTCCCGCGAAAACGGGTCGATTTCCGACGTCACCATGCGGTCATTCAAAGCCAACGACATGACGAACCTCCGCAGACTTCGGCACTAGGGCGCCGACCGGTATCGCATCCTCAATGCATCACCGATCCGCCGTCGACGACAATCGTCTGCCCGGTGATGAAGTCGCTGTCCGTCGATGCGAGGAACACCAGGGTGCCGAGCAGGTCGTCAGGCTTCGCTTCGCGTTTGAGCGAACGGGCAGCCGTATTGCCGGTGACGAACAATTCGTCGTAGTCGCTGTTTGACATAACGCCGTCGCTCAAGATCAGACCTGGCGCGATACAGTTGACGCGAATCCCATTCGGCCCGAGTTCGCGTGCCAGGCTGCGCGTCAGGGCAATGACAGCGCCCTTTGACGTCACGTAGTGCGCCATCAGGGGCGAGCCCTTGAACACTGTGCCGGAGGCGATGTTGATGATCTTGCCGTAGCCTCGCGTCCGCATTCCCGGCACCACGGCCTTGGCGCATTCGAAGGTGCCGCGAACGTTCACGGCCAACACCCGGTCCCATTCTTCCGAGGTGATCTCGGTGAACGGTTTGAGCGATAGCGAGGCAAAGATGGCCGCGTTGTTGACCAATATCTCAACGGGTCCTAATTCCGCCGTCGTGCGCTCCACCAGCGCGGCGACAGCCCCGGCATTGCAGACGTCGGCGATTGCGCTGATCGCTCGCCCGCCGGCCGCTTCAATCTCACGCACCACCGCAGAGGCGTCCTGAATGTCGCATAGGCTCACGCTCGCCCCGGCTGCCGCCAGTGCCTTGGCATAGGCGAGCCCAATGCCTTGGCTGGCGCCGGTCACGAGGGCGACCTTGCCGTTCAGCTTGCTCATGCGCTCCTCGTATGATCTTCCCGCGTCGTTATTCAACAATAGTCCATTAGACCGACAATCGCCGCCGAATCTTTTCGTCGGCCATCACCTCGTCGGGCAACCCATGCGCGATGATCTGGCCCTTCTCCATCACGTAGCAGGAATTGCTCAGCGCCGCGGCGCGGCGCACGTTCTGCTCGACCAGAACGAGCGCGATGCCATCATCGCGCATCTTGACCAGCGATTGGAAGATTTCGTTGACGACGATCGGCGCGAGCCCCTCGGACGGCTCATCAACCAGCAGCAGCTTCGGATTGCCGATCACCGCACGCCCAATCGCCAGCATCTGCTGCTCGCCGCCGGAGAGCGTCTTGCCGAGTTGCCGCCGCCGTTCGCCCAGTCGCGGAAACAGCGCGATCGCCCGGTCGAGCCGGCGTTGCCGCTCCGCCCCGCTTTGCCACAGGCTGAACAGGCCAAGCGTCAGGTTCTCCTCCACGGTCAGCGTCCCAAAAATCCGTCGATCTTCCGGGATGAAGGCGATGCCCTTGCGGAAGATGCGGTCGGGCGATTGTCCGGCGATGTTCTTGCTGTCGAATTTGATCGTGCCCGACGACGGCCTGACCCAACCCATGAGGGTGCGCAGCGTCGTGGTTTTGCCGGCGCCGTTGCGCCCGAAGATACTGACGATCTCGCCCGCATTCACCGAGAACGAGATGCCGCGGAGCACCGGCGCGAACGCGTATTGCGCGTGCAGCGCTTCGACCTCAAGCAGCGGCATCGTCGACCCCGAGATAGGCTTGCCGGACCGCCGGGCTGGCGGTCACCTCGTCCGGCGTGCCTTCGAACAGCTTCTGGCCCTGGTGCATCACCACCACATGATCAGACAGGTTCATCACCAGATCGATGTCGTGCTCGATCAGCAGCACGGTGACTCGGCCTGCCAGCGACTTGATCAGCCTATCGATCTCGGCGGTCTCGCTCGGCGACATGCCTTGCGTCGGCTCGTCCAGCATAAGGAGCTTGGGGTCGAGCGCCATGCACAGAGCAATCTCCACGCGCCGCTGATCGCCGTGCGAGAGGTTGCCGACGAGTTCGTCTGACTGCTCCGCAAGGCCGAACTCGGCGAGAAGTTCATGGGCACGCGCGAGGGGCGTGGTCAGCCGATCGAGGCGCACGAGATAGCGGCTGCGCCGCTCCAGGCTCTGACAGGCGAGGCGCACGTTCTCCTTGACGCTCAGGCCGAAGAACAGATTGGTGATCTGGAACGAGCGCGCAACGCCAAGCCCGGCCAGGACGTAGGGTGCCATCCCGGTGATGTCGCGTCCGTCAAGCGTGACCATGCCGGAATTGGGCGGCAGCGTCCCGGCGATGAGATTGAATGCGGTGCTCTTGCCGGCGCCGTTCGGCCCGATGATCGACGTGATGCGGTTGCGCGCGCCCTCGAAGCTCAGATCGTCGACCGCGCGCAGCCCGCCGAATGCTTTGCTGAGATTGCTGACCTTGATCATGGCCCGGCCTTCCGCCGCGTCGTCCAACGCTGCACCAGGCCGCACAGCCCGTCCGGCAGGAACATCACGAAGACGATGAAGACAACGCCGAGCACGAACAGATGGCGCTCGGTATAGCTGCCTACCAGCGATTCCATGAACGTGATGATGACACTGCCCATGAGGGGGCCGAGCAGTGTGCCAACGCCGCCGACGAGCGACATCACCACCGCCTTGGTCGATACTTCGAAGCCGAACAGGTGGGGTGCGACGAAGCCACGCAACAGCGGATAGATCAGGCCTCCGAATGCGGCGATCTGCGCCGCAAGCAGATAGGCGAAAAGCTTGTACCAGAACGGGTTGTAGCCGAGATACGGAACGCGGTCGGCATTGTCACGGATGCCGCGAAGAACGGAACCAAAGGGGGTCGCAAGGATCCGACGCGTGCCGACATAGAGCAGGACGATGACGGCGAGGACCGCATAGTAGAAGACAAAATTGCTGTGCAGGTTGAGCGCGACGCCCGGCAACAGCGGAATGGTGGGAACCGGAATGCCCAGGATGCCGTCCGAACCGCCGATCGCCCGCGTGTTGTGTGCGATCTTAGAGAGAATTTCGGCTGCGCCGAACGTGATCAGGGCGAAGTAGACGCCGCGGGCGCGGATCGCGACCGCGCCGAGGATGAACGACGTTACACCGACCGCGGCGATCACGGTGAGCACCACCAGCCAGAACGACTGGGTGACGTGAAGATACATCAGCGCCGCGATATAGGCGGCCAGGCCGAAATAGGCCGCCTGTCCGAGCGAGAGCAGGCCGGCATAGCCGAGCAGGATATCGACGCTGAGCGCAACCGAGCCGAGCAGCAGCGTCTCGATGCCGAGCCGCGTGTAGAAGGGGCCGCCGAACAGCGGGAAGACGACGGCAAGCGCCAGCATCGCAAAGCCCAGCCAGCGCAGCGGACCTGCCGATGGCGCGGCGGGACGCAGTGCTCGCATCAACCGCTCGCCGATCGTCATCGCTGCCGGGCGTCGCGCTTCTTCGTCGGCACGCGACGCATCCGCGGGCGGCATCATGCCGCTCCGAGCCGGTTGAAAAGGCCGCCAGGCCGTACCACTAGCACCAGCAACATGACACCGTAGACCAGGGTCTCAGCCCACACCGGTGGAATCCAAAGACTCGCGAGGCCCTGCACTTGCGCCAGCAACAGCGCGGCGACGACGGCGCCGATGATGCTGCCCATGCCACCGACGATGACCACGGCAAATGCCATGACGAGAAAATCGTGGCCCATGGTCGGGAATACCGCATAGATCGGGCCGAGCAGCGCGCCCGCCAGCCCGGCGAGGCCGCAGCCGTAGAAAAACGTCAAACCGTACACCAGCCGGATCGGAATTCCGAACGATGCCACCATGGTCGGATCGACGGCGGTTGCGCGCAGAACGGCGCCGATCTGTGTCCGGTATACCATCCACCAGGTCGCCAGGATCACGACAAGTCCTACCGCGAAAACAAAAAGGCGATAGCTCGGTACGATGACGCCGGCCGCGCTTACGATCCCGGAGAACGGAGCTTGGATCGCGTGGGTTTCCGTGCCCCATATCACCTGCGCGAGGTCGCGCAGGATGAGGCTGACGCCGAACGTCAGGAGCAGGGTGACGATAGCGCGATCCGGGCGCGGCAGCAGCGGACGAATCCCGAGTTCCTCAAGGCCCCAGCCGACCAGGCCGACCAGAACCGGCACCAGCACTAATGCGCCCCAAAAGCCCGCGCCCCATCCGATCAGCGTGAAGGCCGCGTAGCCGCCCAGCATGTAGATGTCGCCGTGCGCCAGATTGATGACATCGAGCAGGCCGAAGATCATCGTGAGACCCAATGCCACCAGGGCCAACGCCACGCCGATGATCAGCGCGTCGATGACCTGGGGCAGCAGGACGAAATGCAGGTAGGCGAGAAGATCTTCCATCGGACCTGTTGCGGCCGATCGCTCGCGATTAGAACTTGTCGCACTTGTCCGGACCGACGGCTTCGGCGCCCGGCACCTTATCGACGGTCTTGAAGTCGTTGCCCTTCACCTTGACGACAACCATATCGACGACGGCTTGATGGTCGCCCTTGCGTATTTTCTTGGTGCCTTGCGGAGTCTCCCAACTGGCATCTTCCATCGCCGATCGCAGCTTGCCGGTCTCGGTGGATCCCGCCTTTTCGATCGCCTGCTTGAGCAGGTAGAACAGTCCGTAGGTATCAGCACCAAACAGGTCCGGATCCGACCCGGCTTCCTTCTTGAATGCGGCTACGAACTTCTTGTTTGCGGGCGTGTCGATGTCAATCGAATAGCCCGCTGCGCTCAGGAAGCCCTCGCCGGCACCACCCATCGCTCCGATGTTTTCCTGCGTGACGGCGCCGGCTGCGCCCGCGAGCGTGAGCTTCGGGGTTAGAATGCCGTATTCTTTGAGCTGCGTGAGCAGCCGTACGGTATCGTTGCCGGCAGTCGCGGTCATGATCACGTCGGGACGTGCGGCGCGGATCTGTCCCATATATTGCGTGAAGTCCTTGGCACCGAGCGGCGGATAGGTGGAGCCGACGTCGGTGCCGCCGAGGCGCTTGATGTCGGCCTGGAATGCCCCAATGGTGCTCCTCCCCATCTCGTAGTCGGGGCCGATGAAGAAATAGCGCTTGCCGGACACGTTCTTGATCAGCCAACTGGTCAATGCGTTCGACTGCATGAATGCGTTGGCGTTCACGCGGAACACGTTCGGATTGCATTGTGCGCCGGTGATCGAAGTCGCGTAGGATACCGTGGTAACCAGGATGCGCTGGTTGCGGTCAGCAAGCTGGCCGACGGCGAGGGTCGACCCGCTATTGACGGTGCCGGTCAACAGGTCGACCTTGTCTTGTTGGAGAAGTTTCTCCGCTTTCCGCACCGCCACCGGCGGATTGGCCTCTTCGTCTTCGAAGAGCAGCTCGAACATGCGGCCTTTAACTCCGCCAGCCGCGTTGATCTCCTTGACCGCGAGCTCGGCGCCCCAGCGAACCTGCTTGCCGATTGGCGCGTAGGTGCCGGACAGCGGCGTTACCACGCCGACCTTGATCGGGTCAGCGGCTTGTGCGTGCGACGCCAGGACAACCGTCAAAGCGGTACATGCGCTTAGGCGTAGCAACGCTGCCGTATTGAGCATATTTTCCTCCCTCTGAATTACGTTTTTGCGATTGTATTCAATAGTAGCGTCGGCTCCTGTGAATCGCCAGCCAATCTCAAGCGAGGCGCCGGACCGCCTCACTAAGGCCTGTTTACAGACGGGATTTCCAAACTGGTAGATTTCGGCTCCAGCGGGCGTGACAACCGGGCCTTTATCGAAGCCGTTCTTTGGATTGCTCGCACTGGCACGCCGTGGCGCGATCTGCCGTAGTTCAAGGTATATCCACGCTTCTGGCGCTGGGCGCCGTAGGGCGTTTGGGAGCGCGTCTGCAAGGCCCTCTGTGACGATCCCGATTTCGATTGAGCGGCGCTGAGCGTGCTCGTCCGTGCGCCTCATGGCGTCAATTAGGCAACAGGTGGAGTTTTTCTACGGCAACCTTCATTCGTGATTGGAACTTTGCCCGAATTGACCGATTGACTCTGCAGCTTCACAGAGGATCGTGTCATGCCGCTGTTTATGTACCTGCCGCTAATTATTTGGAGTGGGTTGTGGTCCATGAGCGTGCCCCCGGAGCCTCCGTCTAATCCCGAATAATTGCCTCCGACTTAGTCGATGCACTGTGCTGGGATGCTTTGCGTTGGCATTGCCGACGCCAGGCCGCTCAATCAGGCACATGCACCCAAAGGTCGACCTGAACGCGCGCGCCGGGGACCGGCAGCCACGCCACCTCGATCGGAGACAGCGGTAGCGGTGCGTGGTCCATCGCCTCGTCCCAGACTTCGATCGCCGCCGGCAGATCTGCCAGGTTCGTGTGGAACTGCTGAATGCGAATTGCGTTGCGGAGCGATGTTCCCGCCGAACGACAGATAGCCTCCGCCTGACGAATGATGGAGCGCATCTCGGACTTTACCGGAATGCCGTAGAAAGGCTGCCGCTCGTCTACGCGCGCTTCATCGATCAACCGCCCGCCTTCCATCGCCATCAATCCAGACAGGAAAAGAAGATCGCCGCATCTGACGGCGGACACCCAACCGTCAAACAGCGGCGGCTCGGGCCCGCGGATCACCTCGCGCTTGGTCTTTCCCGCGGTCGCGAGCGAAATCGTGTTGATCTCGATCCGCAAATCGTGGATCGCAAAACCGGGTGATGTGGTGGCGATGATCGTCGTGGCCGGCGGCGTCTTGAAATGCGACAGCCACACCTCGTTGAAGGCCGGGACATCGTCCCGATCGCTGAGATAGACCTGTGCCTTCACCACGCTGTCAAGGCTGGCACCGGCACCTTCGAGTGAGGCCTGGAGCTTTTGCTTGATGATAAATTCGGTTTCGAGCTTGATCGGCCACTGCCGCCAGAGCGATCGATGATGCCGCACTGTTGGATCGAGCGGGCCCTCGTCTTCTTTGCGCGCCTCGCCGGTCTGGCCCGGCACGAAGCGGAAATCCCCCGCGCTGAGCGCCGGGCTATAACCTGAGACCGCGGAAATCTTATAGCTCGGGCTGAAGGTCTCATGCTTCACCTCGATACCCGAGCCCGGTATCGCGGCCATGACCTGGATCTCAATGCTCTGGCCGGTGCGGGAAAAGCGCTGGTGCAGATTGGACGTCGATGGCGGAATGCGTGCGCCGAACACTTCGTGCCGCACCTCATGATAAGGATGCATCGCCCGCTCGGTGGTGTAGTACTGATCGACGCGCACCACGTCCGCAATGCCGGCCCCGACCTCGGCCAGAACTTCCTTTACGTTCTCGTAGGTGCGCCGGGCCTGGCGCTTATGAAACGTCTCGCCGTTCAACGGATGATCCGCCTGTACCAACTCGGGAGCGACACCGTTGACGTAATCCGTGCCGGCCTGGCCGGTCGCCATCACCCAGCGACCGGCGCGTATGCCGCGGGCAAGACGAGCACTGGTATGCGGGATGGCAACCGGAAGCAGGGGTTCGACAGAAATTCGTTCAGACCGCGAATTCTGTTCGGTGCTGGAGGGAGAGATTGTCTTCGACAGCGACGGTTGTTTCATCGAAACCTTCCTTCCGGTTTGGCAGAACATGCTGCGGACCGGTTCGCCCATGCAAGAGGCAATCTGCATCTCTGCTCGCGCAGAAATGCGCCACTTTATTCATGATGGTCGGCCTTGACAGTTCAGTCGCTAATTTCAACACTTGATTCACGGCGCTGGCGCTGAGGGCAATGAATTCCACCGCAACGAGCGTGCAGATGTCTGACGTCGCTGCTGCCGCGCCGGTGTCGCCAAACGTCGTGATTTCGGTCAATCACGTCAGCCATGCATTTCGTTCCAAGGGCCGCCGGGTTCAGGCGTTGCTCGATACAAATTTGCAAGTTTACGATCGCGAATTTCTGACGATCGTCGGGCCGTCCGGCTGCGGCAAGTCGACGTTGATGAACGTGATTGTCGGGCTGTTCGCCGCCTCGACCGGCGAGGTGCTCTACCGTGGCGCGCGTCACACTGGCGTCAATCGCTCGATCGGATATGTGACCCAAGCTGACAACCTCTATCCGTGGCGGACGCTCCGCAAGAACATCGAGTTTCCGCTCGAACTGCGCGGCGTTCCGGCGGCCGAGCGGCGCGAACGTTGCGAGCACCTGATCCATCGCGTCGGACTCGCGGGTTTCGAAGATTCCTACCCGGGTGAACTTTCCGGCGGCATGCGGCAACGCGCCAATATCATCCGAACACTGGCTTATAAGCCCGAAGTCATTCTGATGGACGAGCCGTTCGGACCGCTTGATGCACAGACACGCTTGATCCTGCAAAACCAGTTGCTCGACCTGTGGCAGGAGGAGCGCAAGACCGTAATCTTCATCACGCACGATCTCGGCGAGGCTGTCGCCCTCGCCGACCGCGTCGTGGTCATGTCGGCTCGCCCGGGGCGGATCAAGGCGATTTCCGAGGTCCCGATTCCACGCCCGCGCAACTTGTTCGAGATTCACTCCGACGAACGATTTCGCAAAAGCTACCAGACGCTTTGGGCCAGCCTCGAAGAGGAAGTCAAGAAGGGAGCATCGCTGTGGCAACCGCAGAAATGAACGCGCTGCCTCCCGGCGCTGCCAATGTCGAGGATGAGAGCGCCGCCTGGCAGGCCGAGGAGCGCCGCCGCAAGTGGAAAGTCGCCATCGTGCGCGTGGTGCTGGCGTTCGCCATCCTGTCGGTGTGGGAATATGGCACCGACCGTTGGTTTGATGCGATCTGGTTTTCCAGCCCCTTGCGGATCGCACACCATCTGTGGACCTGGATGCAGGATGATTTGTGGTTGCATCTTGGAGTCACGTTGCGTGAGACCTTCGTCGGGTATGCGTGCGGGACAGCGCTTGGGATCATGACCGGCGCCCTGCTGGCGCGCTTTGCGTTCGTCGGCCAGGTGCTGGACCCCTTCATTCTTGCACTGAACGGCATCCCGCGCATAGCACTGGCCCCGCTTTTCATCATCTGGTTCGGCATCGGCGAGCCGTCGAAGATCGTGCTGGCCGGAATGCTTTCGTTCTTTCTGTGTTTCTATGCGACGCTGTCAGGGCTGCGCAGCGTCGATCCGGCCTATATCTCGATTGCGCGCGTGATGGGCGCGAGTGAACGACAAACCTTCCTCAAGGTCATCCTTCCCGCAGCATCGCCTTGGATCATTACCGCCATGAAGATCGGCGTGCCGTTTGCGCTCGTCGGCGCGATCGTGGGCGAGTTCATGGCGGCGACGGCAGGGCTTGGATTCAAAATTCAGCTCTATACGGCACAGTTCGATACCACCGGAGCCGTAACCGGCGTTTTCGTTCTCATGGTCGTGGTGATCCTCTTCAACACCGGGCTTAATCGCCTGGAATCTCATGTGCTGCGATGGCGCCCGACCAGTTCCATCGGCAGCGGTTCCGACGTTCAATGACAACGACATGGAGATTGCATCATGACGAAATCGCAGCCAACCCGCTCCCTGTCCCGCCGCGGCTTCGCGTTTGGGAGCGCGGCGGTTGTCCTTGCGGCTCCAGCAATTGTGCGAGCTCAGGGCCTGACCAAGATAAAGATCACCCAGCCGTCGGAAAGCCTAAGCTACATGCCGATCTACCTTGGCCGCGCTAAAGGCTTTTTCCAGGAGGCAGGCATCGACCTCCAGGTGGTCGTCACCCGCGGTGACGGTCCCGACGTCCAGGCGCTGATGGCCAAGGAGGTCGAGTTCGTCGCCACGCCGCCGCATCATCTCTACACGCTGTTCCTGCAAAACCGGAAGCTGCTCGGCGTCGCCGGTATCCTCGGCCGCTGCGGCATCAACCTCGTGATATCCTCGGACGTCGCCGCCGAACGCAATCTGTCGGAGGACACGCCGTTCGAAAAGAAGCTGGCAGGACTCAAGGGCTTGACCTTTGGCGTCTCAACTCCCGGATCCCTGACTTACAATATGGCCCACTATTACATCTTGCGGGCCGGGCTGAAGCCGCAGGTTGACGCCAAGGTGGTTGGCACCGGGGTCGGCGCGGCCTCGCTGGCAGCCATGAGCAACAAGATCGCCAACGCTTCGATGTTCCCGTCGCCGACCGCCGACACCGCGGTCCATCGCGGCTTCGCAAAATGGCTGATCAACAACACCCGCGGCCAGGATCCCGACCTCAAGGAGTTCCTACACGCGGTGATCTATGTCCGGCCGGACTACCTCAGCGAGAACACTGACCTGTGCAAACGCATGATCGGCGCGGTGGTCAAGAGCTCGGCATGGATCAAGTCGCATCCGGTGGAGGAGACTGCGACGGCGCTGCGACCGTTCTTCTCTTCGCTTGACCAGAACGTGTTCGTGAGCGCGCTCGGCAACGTGCGCGAGGCGGTGATCCCAGACGGCAAGATGACGCCAGCCGCTTCCGACGCCTATCAGAAGGTGCTGATGATGTCCGGCCATCTCAAGCAGGCTGTTGCTTTCGACAACGTCTTCACCAATAAGTATCTGCCAAGTTGAGACACCAAACAGCATCATGGAGCGTTTTGAATCCGATGGGTGTGATCGAAGAAAAGATCAAGGCGATGGGCTATCAGTTGCCCGAGCCGTTCAAGTTTCCCAATCCAAACCGCACCGGATGCGTAATCGTCGGGTCGGTGATTTTCGTCTCGGGGCATGGCCGCGACATGAGCGGGCCCAACGTCAAGGCGAAGGGAAAACTCGGGCAGGACCTGACCATCCAGGAGGGTTATGCGACCGCGCGTGCAGTCGCGTTGTCGATCCTCTCGAGCCTGAAGCTGGAACTGGGTGATCTGGATCGCGTCAAGCGGGTGATCCGGTTGTTCGGCATGGTGAATGCCGCGCCGGGATTTGATCGGATGCCGGACGTGATCGATGGTGCCTCGGACTTTTTCTATGAGCTTTTCGGACCGAAGTTCGGTCAGCACGCCCGCTCTGCGGTCGGTCTCGCCGAACTGCCGCATGGCATTCCGATTGAGATCAACGGCGAATTCGAACTCAAGGTTTGATACGGCCTTGTTCGATATGCCTGCGAACGACCGCCCGCTGCGGTCAAGCGCGATCATAAACGCCGGTCAGGCAAAGCCTTCGGCGGTGAAGGGCGCCCGATACCAACGCGCCGCAAGCTCTGCCAATACGACACGCGAGTACAGTCCCAGGCCTAGCGCGGCCAGCGGCAGCAGTGCCGCGTAAAGCGGCGCCGTTTCGCCGCGGCGCCGTGCTAAGGGCCGAGACTCTGCAGAATATTGGGTGGCTCTGTGCGCGCCTTTTTCTGCCCAAGCGTAGGCATCAAAACGGCGGGCATCATCGTTTACAACGATCCCATGGAAGGAGATGGCGCGGCGATTTTCCGTCATGCTTGCAAACTTAGCTGCGAAGCGATCCTGTCGAAGCGCGCAAATTCAATCGCGCGTGAAGGAAACTCCGGCACTCGGACGCAGCACTGACTCTTCGAGCTGCGCCGGCTATTCGCGCGGGAATGACGACCGCCGCGATCCCGGTACGTCGGCCATCGGATCACCCAACATGATCATCAGCGCGATCACAGCGAGTAGTCCCACCAAGCCCCCGCCAATTGCAAGCGTTGCTCCCAGAAGCATTGTTGGTCTCCCAGTTGGCCAAAGGGCTCGCTCCTTTTTTTGAAGGTATGCGGGCCCCTTGCAGGTTCCAGCAGGCGGTTGACGCCTGCGGGTCCCGGTGGACAATGCACTTCGCGGCGCGGTCGTTCCTGAAGAGCCCTGCGACAAATTGATTCCAGATCGGCAACCCTATTTTCCGTCCCACGTTGCGCACAGCGTCTCTCGCTCGCGCTTTCGAGTCCTGCATCCCCACGCAAGCCGACCGGCCGCCTTCTCGCCCCGGCTGGGTTCATGAAATCAAGCACGACGGCTTTTGCCTAATCGCCCGACGCGACGGCGCCCGGCATGCGGCTGATCACCCGCAACGGTCACGATTGGGCGGACCGGTTGCCGACCATCGACAATGCCGCCGGCCGGCTGTGCTGCCGGTCGCCTGATCGAAGGCGATGCCATCTTTCGCCATTCCTCCAAGCTCGGCTGCGACGTCGCTGCTTCAAAGCGTGCCGAGCCGTCCTATCGTTCTGGTGCATGTGGCAGGACTGTTATCGTAGAGAGCGAGACCAGTATCGTCGGCCGATGCGTCATCGCCTCGCCTTGCATGAGGTGCTTGCTAACTGAACTTTTCGAACAAGATCAAAACTAATGCGGCTATCGCGACAAGCATATAGCCGGCGTCGGTTCCGTCGTCGCGTTTCCGTGACGGCCGCTCCCCATCGAGGATGGCCTGTGTTCGGGAGAACCAATAGATCGCCTTGGCGTGTTGACCGGATCGCGCGTAAGCATTTGCCTTACACCAAGCGCGCTTAGCTTTTGTCATTTCGAATCTACGTTGCGGACGAACAGGCTCAGACCTTAGCGAGCAATCGTTTCCATTCGCTTATTGACCGAACTTGAGGCCGCGGACGGCGCCTCGCCGATCTATCGTGGTCTTTCGGCCACGCTCGGCGACCACGCGCTGTTCGATCGGCTCCGGGACGCACGAAGATCAATGCAGAGGCCCGTCCTGTTCGCTTTCTAAGCTCGCTTGACGGCAAGAGCCTAAGCGTTTGCTCCAATTTTTGTAGACGGACTGCATGGGAACTCAGCGCGGATCGCTTCCGTGTGCTGACCCAGAGCCGGCACGGCACCGTAGCTTCGCTGAGTACCGTCCCAGTGCGCAGGCGGACGTGGGTAGGTTACTGGACCGGTGGGTGTCGACACTGCGATGCGTTCGAGGTGCGGGTGTTTGGCGAGACCGCCCATATCGGTCACCGGCGCAAACGCGACATCGGCCGCCGCAAGCGCTGCGGTCAACTCTTCCGCCATTCGCGCGCCGAAAGCATCGGCGACAAGCCCATCGGTCTCCGCGCGCCGAGCGACGCGGTCGACATTGCGCGCGAAGTGCGTATCCTGCGCCAGGGCGGGATTGGCCAGAACTTTCTCGGCCAGAAGGCGCCACTCGCGGTCGTTTTGTATTGAGATCAGGATGTCGATCCCATCTTTCGTCTTGAATACCCCGTATGGCGCGATTGAGGGATGCGCGAGGCCCATGCGCCGCGGCGGCTTTCCGCCCTCGGTCTGAAGCAGCGGCACGGTCATCCAGTCCGCCATTGCCGCGAACATGGAGACGCTCAGCACGCTCCCCTTCCCGGTTCTTCCCCGAAGAAGCAGAGCCTCTAGAATGGCCTCGTATGCATTGAGGCCGGTTGCGATATCCACGACCGACACGCCGACCCGCGCCGGCCCCTCTGGACCGCCGGTGATTGAAGCAAGGCCGGAATCAGCTTGGATCAGCAGATCATAAGCCTTGCGCCCGGCATAGGGACCGCTCTCGCCGTAGCCGGAAATCGAGCAGAGGATGAGCGACGGATAATCCCGGTGCAGCCGCTCGATGGAGAACCCGAGTTTTTTCAACGCACCCGGCTTCAGATTTTGAATAAACACGTCGGCTTTGCCCAACATCGACTCCAGAACGGCCTTGTCGGCTTTGCCGTTCAGATCGAGGACAGCCGATTCCTTGCCACGGTTGAGCCAGATGAAATAGGCGCTCTCCCCATGCACCAGATTGTCATAACCCCGCGCGAAATCGCCTTCGGGGCGCTCGATCTTAATCACGCGGGCGCCGGCGTCGGCCAGTCGGCAGGAGCACATTGGTGCGGCTACCGCTTGTTCGAGTGAGACGACTAAAAATCCGTCCAGCGGCTTTTGCATGTGAGAAGGTCAGTGGAACCGTGGCAACTTGAATACATGTTCGGGACAGGACGGTATCAGATTGGTCGATATTTGCGCCACCTGGCGGCATTCGACAGCCAATTCTCCAATGACTTCAATCAAGGTGTTGGAGCCCGGGTTCTCTCCACTATCAGGCTAGTCTAGCGGCACAAATTCGGAGAACGTTGAATCCCGTTCCTCTCCCTCCGCCACCGTTGCTCTGTGTCCGGCCCGGAGACATACCTAAGACATGGGTGACAACTCGTGCCGAAGGGTTTGTCGAGGGGTTTCGCGGTCCGGGGCGCCGGGGTATGGCCTCGACGCCGCCGGCATATGATATCGATCGGTCGCCGGACCCTGCGCCGATTTACAAGCAATAAGCGGATAGCATCATCACGCGCGGTTCTGCGTCCGACGATGCGCGCGCATCGACGGCGATTTTTCGCGAACGTCGTTGCTGATGCCCGAAGGCTCTTGAGCCCGCACTCCCAGACCGCGAACTCCTTTGCTGGCGGTTTCAGGCTGTCTACAATGCGTTTGGCGATCGGTGATCAGCCGTGATTGGCCTATGCCTGAAAGTCTCCGGTGAAGATCGAAGAGACCCGGAAAGAAATCAGGAACGTCTCCGAAACAGATGCTCTCAAGGGAACGTCGTTCACGCCAGCGTATGACACCATCGGAAGCCTAGAAAACCTGAGGAATTGGAAGTCTTTGGAATGGCATTCAAGAGGTCAGGCGCTCGGCCCCCCTTGGCGCCACCACTTTTCGCAAACTGTCGCGGCAGCGCCACTCACCCCCATGCGGGCCATGGTGCGCAGCCTGAATCCGACAAAGTAGAGCGGTGAGTACCCCCGGAGCAGCAACCCGTCCGCTTGTCGCGCTGACCGGCGCGACCGGATTTATTGGCCAGTATCTGTTGCGGGAGTTGCCCAAGCGCGGCTACCGGCTGCGCGTCCTGCTGCGGCGTCCGAGCACCGTTCCGACCGCCGCCGCAAGCGCGGTGGTCGGCGATCTCGCGCGCCCGGTCAACATGGCTGCGGCGCTCGCCGACGTCGACGCCGTGATCCACTCCGCTGGCGTCGCGCATGCCATGTCGGGCTTGCCTGAGGACGATTACCGGCTGCTCAACACCGAGGCCACGATCGCTCTTGCGCGCGCGGCGCAGCGCGCCGGCGCCAGGCGTTTTGTCTTCCTGTCGTCGATCCGCGCGCAAAGCGGGCCGGCCGCCGAGCGTGTGCTGACCGAGGACCTGCCGCCGCAGCCGACCGACGCCTATGGCCGCTCGAAGCTCGCGGCCGAACAGGGCCTGGCCGAACTCGATCTCGACTGGGTCGCGCTCCGGATGGTCCTGGTCTACGGCACTGGGGCTAAAGGCAACATGGCGGACCTGCTGCGGATCGCGCGCACGCGCTACCCTCTGCCCCTCGGTGCCCTCGACGCGCGGCGCTCTCTGCTCGCACTCGACAATCTCGTGGCCGCCGTCGACACCGTGCTGGCCGCGACGGCGCCGCTGCGGCGGCCGCTGATCGTCGCCGACCCCGAGCCGCTGACCATCCCGGACATGATCGCCGCGATGCGGCACGGCCTGGGGCGACGGCCCGGTCTTATTCCGCTGCCGCGGCCGTTACTGGAAATCGCGCTGCGTGCGACCGGCCGGGCGGAGATGTACCAGCGGCTGGCCGGATCGCTGGTGGCAGACCCGGCAGCCTTGATGGCTCTGAATTGGGTGCCACCGGTCAAGACCCGCCACGGCTTGGCGAGGCTGGCGCGCGAACAGGCTCCCTGAAACGCGAATGCCCGGCACGAAGCCGGGCATTGCAAACTTCAATCGAACCGCGGAGCGGTCAGCGGGTGACGACGATGAAGTCGGTACCCTTGCCGGTCTCGCCACCCAGGCCCTGATCGGCGATGGTGAGCGAGGCGCCCGGCGACATCAGACCCTGGATGCGATCGAGCGCGTCCTGCGGGATGGTAACCCGCTCCAGGGCTTCGGCAGCGGTGCTGGTCTTCATCGGCTCCGGCGCCGTCACGACGGTCTCGGTCTTGCGGCCCCGGCTGGAGCGCCTGTGCTCGGCCTTGGCGACCGTCAGCGCATTCGGAACCGTCACAACCATCCAGCGCAGGCTGGAGTTGTCGTCATTGAAGGAGAGCGCGGTATACACGTGGGTACCGAGCGGCTGATTAGGCTGCTCGAACGTCACCGGCGCGTCGAACACCGGCTCGAAGCCCTTTCGCACGAAGATTTTGCCTTCCTTGCGGCTGATAAACACCGAGATCGGTCCCGGCTTGAGCGGCTTCGCCGCCGCCGCGAGCACCGGATCGGCATTCGGCGCATCGGTCGCCGTCACACGCTGATTGGCCTTCGTGTCGGCAGATGGGGCGGTGTTGACCGAATTGAACGCCGCCTTGACGGTCGCATCGGCCGAGACCCCGACGGTCGTGGGTTGCTCAGCCACTTCCGGCGGCTTCGGCGGCGCCGGGGGTTGCTTGAACACGAACAGCTTCGGATTGGAAATGGCCGAAGGCGTGAGTTCGGGACGCGCTATGATCACGCGCGCACCAAGCTTGGTGATGCCCCACATCTGCTTGGCGAATGCCTCGGGCAATCGGATGCAGCCGTGCGATGCCGGGTAGTTCGGTACATAACCCTGGTGCATCGCAACACCGGACCAGGTAATCCGCTGCATGTAGTACATCGGAGCATTGCTGTAGATATTGGAATGGTGCCAGCGGTCCTTCTGGATGACGCTGAACACACCCTTCGGGGTCGAGTGGCCGGCCATGCCGGTCGAAACCCGCGAATGCGCGATCGGCTGGTCGCCCGAGTACAACGTAAGCTGCTGTTTATCGAGCGAGATGATGACGCTCAACGGCCCCTTGGCCTTGGCGGCAACCTCATCGACCTCATGCTTGGCGGCAACCTTCTCCTTAGATTTCCGAGATTCGCGCGCCTCCCTGCTGCGATAGGCGACGCGCTGGTCGTTGCCGACCGACCCGCTTTGAACCTGCGGCCGCGCTGACGGCCAAAGATCGAACGGCGACGCGCCGGCCGGCGAAACCGCCGCCACCAGCAGAGCCGCGGCGCCGACCCCTGCCGACATGGCAGCAGTGAAGAAACCTGCAGTATCGTTAGCAAACAATGACGGATGCGACAGTTGCACGGGACGCCCCCTGTGTATGCCTGTTGAAACGAAGACCTGAGATTCAGGTCCGCAATCGGCTCAGAGTGTTAGTCGCCACGGAACCCCGAAAGGTTCGACGCTTGAGTGCACGTTTGCGCACCAGTGCGCTGCAAAGATGCGGGCCCTCAGGTCGTTCCAAATGACGAAAGCACAGGGTTCGCGCCGCACTCAGCGCCAGCCGGCAAGTTCCGCCGGCGCGGGGGAAGGTTCGCAGGTGGCGGGATAAGGGCGTCGCCAGATACGCGACGCTCAGGTCGCCGTGGCAGGCGTCACTTGAGGCCCGCCATGGCGGCACCGAGAACGAGGCCCGGGCTCGTGGCGGCGCCGCGTTGCACCAGGACGGCGACCTTGTCGATATCCTTGGTCGCGAAGTCGGCCAGCGGGACGTTCCAGGACCCGTTCTTGCCGGTCCAGTCCCCAAGCTTCATCCAGCGCCGGACGACGTTATGATACGTGACCGTATGGCCGTGATTTTCGCCGCGACCAATCGCGACTGAAATCGCCTTGGTCATCGGACAGAGCCAGACTTCGGCGTGATCCTCGGTACCGGCCGGCACGCTCACGTTCAGCTTGCCGTTCGCCATCGCGAGCGTCACCGGCACCGACAGCACCCCGGCGGTTGCGCGCGTTTTCTCAATCGCGCGCTGTATCGCCTTCCTGTCGCTGCCTAACACGTGGGCGACACCGTTGACGACGATCTGCGGGGTGTAAACTTCGCGGTCGTGCCGGGACTTGGCATAGGCCTTCTGCCGGCGCGAGTGACCGGCAAGCGCAAGCGTGTCCTTCCAGCCGAGATAGTCCCAGTAGTCGATCGCGAAACTCATCACCAACAAGCTGGGATCGGCGGCAAACTCGCCGACGAGTTTATCGGCTGCCGGACATGACGAGCAGCCCTGACTGGTGAAGAGTTCGAGCACGGCGCGGGGTTCGGCGCGCGCCGACGAGCCGGTGACCGTATACGCACAGAGCAGAACCGCAGCGCAGGTGAGACTACGACCGACCATTCCGAACTTCCCGCCCCCACCGTCCCGTTGCTCTCCACCGGAGAACTCCGCTCCCGGATTCATAGGGAGCGGTGCGATCACCCGCCACTCAATTCGCGGTGAGCGACAACCGGAGCCGCAGTCAGTTTACGCCACCGCAAGTTGCCGCAAGACATACTGGAGGATGCCGCCGTTCTTGAAATAGTCCAACTCGTCCACGGTATCGATGCGGCAGAGGAGCGGGACGCGCTTGAGGCCGCCGTCGGCTGCGACGATTTCGGCCATCATGCGCTGGCGCGGCTTGATCTCGCCGTGCAGACCGCGGATCGTGACCTGCTCGTCGCCCTTGAGGCCGAGCGTCTGCCACGATGTGCCTTCTTCGAAGCATAGTGGGAGCACGCCCATCCCAATCAGGTTCGAGCGATGGATACGCTCGAACGACTGGGTGACGACCGCACGCACGCCAAGCAGTTTTGGGCCCTTGGCGGCCCAATCGCGCGACGATCCGGAGCCATACTCCTTGCCGGCAAAGATCACGAGCGGCACATTGTCGGCCTTGTAGCGCATGGACGCATCGTAGATCGACATGCGTTCCCGCGACGGATAGTGGATCGTCACGCCGCCCTCAACGCCCGGCACCATCTGGTTCTTCAGACGGATATTGGCGAAAGTGCCGCGCATCATCACTTCGTGATTGCCGCGCCGCGTGCCGTACTGATTGAAGTCAGCAGGCTTCACCTTGTGGTCGATGAGGTACTTGCCCGCCGGCGAATCGACCTTGATCGATCCGGCCGGTGAAATGTGGTCGGTGGTGATCGAATCGAGCAACAGACAGAGCACCCGGGCGTCGACGATGTCGTTGAGCGGTTCGGGCCGCTTGCCCATGCCGACGAAGTACGGCGGATTCTGCACATAGGTCGACTTCTTGTCCCATGCGTAGGTCAATCCGCCTTTGACGGTGATCTTGCGCCAGTGCGTATCGCCCTTAAAGACATCGGCGTATTTCTTCGCGAACATCTGCTTGGTGATGGTCTTGCGGACGGTGGTGCTGATCTCGCGGCTCGACGGCCAGATATCCTTGAGGAAGACCTTGTTGCCCTTCTTGTCGAGGCCAAGTGGCTGCTTGACCATGTCAGCGTACATCGAACCGGCAATCGCATAAGCGACCACAAGCGGCGGCGAAGCGAGATAGTTTGCCCGCACGTCGGCGTTGACGCGGCCTTCGAAGTTGCGGTTGCCCGACAGCACCGCGGCGGCGACCAGGTCCTTCTCGTTGATGGCCTTGGAGATCTCGGGTGCGAGCGGTCCGGAATTCCCAATGCAGGTGGTGCAGCCAAAGCCGACGATGTTGTAGCCGAGTTGATCGAGGTCCTTCTGCAGTCCGGACTTCTCAAGGTATTCGGCGACAACCTGCGATCCCGGCGCCAGCGAGGTCTTGACCCATGGCTTGACGGTCAGACCCTTCGCCACCGCCTTGCGGGCAAGCAGCCCGGCGCCGACCATGACGCTCGGGTTGGAGGTATTGGTGCAGGAGGTGATTGCCGCAATCACCACGTCGCCATTTCCAAGGTCGTGATCGCGGCCCTCGACCGGCACGCGCTTGCCGCCCCCGGCCTTGCCGAAGGTCTTGTCGATGGAGGTGGCGAGGGACGGATGAAGGTCGAATTCCTTGCCGTCGCCGCCCTTGTTGAACTCCTTCTCCATCGACATGGTGAAGCCGTGTTTGACGTCCTTGAGCGCAATTCGATCCTGCGGGCGCTTGGGTCCGGCCAGCGACGGCTCAATCGAGGAGAGTTCGAGCTTCATCACGTCGGTAAACATCGGATCCAGCGTCGACTTGGTCCGATACATTCCCTGCGCCTTGGCGTACGCGGCAACCAGCGCAATCTGAGCGGTGGAGCGGGCGGTATCGGTGAGGTACTTGATGGTGTCGTCATCGATCGGGAAAAACCCGCAGGTCGCACCGTATTCCGGCGACATGTTGCCGATGGTGGCGCGGTCCGCGATGGTGAGACCGGCGAGCCCGGGGCCGAAAAACTCGACGAACTTGCCGACCACGCCGCGCTTGCGCAGCATCTGCGTGACGGTGAGCACCAGGTCGGTCGCCGTCATGCCCTCCTTGAGCTTGCCGCTGAGCTTCACGCCGATCACTTCCGGCAGCAGCATCGAGTAGGGCTGGCCCAGCATCGCGGCTTCCGCCTCGATACCGCCAACGCCCCATCCCAGCACCGACAGCCCGTTGACCATGGTGGTGTGCGAGTCGGTGCCGACCAGCGTGTCGGGGTAGGCGATCTCGCCAGTGAACGGCTTGCCGTCGACCTTGAGCTTGTCTTTCTTGGTCCAGACCACCTGCGACAAGTATTCGAGATTGACCTGATGGCAGATGCCGGTGCCGGGAGGCACCACACGGAAATTGTCGAACGATTTCTGCGACCACTTGAGGAATTCGTAGCGCTCGCCGTTCTGGCGGTATTCCTCTTCGACGTTCTTTTTCTCCGCCGTGTTGGTGCCGAAGAAATTGACCGCCACCGAGTGATCGCAGACGAGGTCGACCGGCACGAGCGGATTGATCTTCTTCGGATCGCCGCCGAGTTTCTTCATCGCATCGCGCATAGCGGCGAGGTCCACGACGGCCGGCACGCCGGTGAAATCCTGCATTAGGACCCGCGCCGGGCGGAAGGCGATCTCGCGGTCGGAGGTCTTGGTCTTGAGCCATTGCGCGACCGCAAGAAGATCGTCCTTGGTCACCGAACGGCCGTCCTCGTTGCGCAACAGGTTTTCCAACAGCACCTTCATCGAGAAAGGCAGCCGTGAAATGCCCTTGAGGCCGTTTTTTTCGGCAATCGGAAGGCTGTAGTAGGCGTAAGTCTTGCTGCCCACCTTGAGGGACTTGCAGCACCTGAAACTGTCGAGTGACGTCATATGTTTCGGTTCCCATCAACCGGGAGGGCGGCGGCTTTGCGGTACCGGCTTACCGGAAGCGGCTCCTCGGCGGCGGTCGCAATTTCCGCGCGGGTTGGATAGCGAAGCGCGGGACGACGGGCTTATAAGGTCTTTTTTAGCGCCGTTCCAGAAATTCGACTCTCGTCAACAGCGTAGCAGCTAATCGGGCGTTCAGCCGGGCGGTTGAATTGGCCTTGAGATCAGTCGGCGGGCCGGGAGGGGTAGTTTGATGCGGCTGGTGGCGTCTGATCTGGCCTGCATCCGCGGCGGCCGACAGGTATTTTCCGGACTCGGGTTTGCGGTCGGCGGTGGCGAAGCGCTGGTCATCACGGGTCCGAACGGAACCGGCAAATCCTCATTGCTGCGGCTGGTGGCCGGATTGGTGCGCCCGACCAGCGGGGACCTGTCGCTTGACGGTGGCGACGCAGAACGCCGCATCGACGAGCAGGCGCATTATCTCGGTCACCAGGATGCGCTGAAGCTGTCGTTATCGGTCCGGGAAAACCTGGCCTTCTGGGTGAGCTTTCTGGGCGGCGGGGAGGCCACGACGGACGCAGCCCTCGCAGCCGTCGGGCTCGACCGGCTCGCCGGCCTGCCCGCCAGCTACCTGTCGGCTGGACAGCGGCGGCGCCTTTCGATCGCCCGCCTCATCGCGGTCAAACGCCCGATCTGGCTGCTGGATGAGCCGACCTCGGCACTCGATGTCGCCGCCCAGGCGATCCTGGCGAACCTGATGCGGTCCCATCTTGCCGGCGGCGGCTTAATTCTGGCCGCCGCGCACGGTCCGATCGGGCTCGACGGTGTCGAACGAACTGCGGCTGGGGCAGGTAGGCCAATGACCACCTCAGCTAATCCCTCACCGCTTGCCCGCTCCCTCCCCCGTGCGCGAGGGTTGGGGAGGGGGTGGCGGGGAAATCTGGGCACCCCCCTCCCTGTCCCTCCCTTAAGGGGGAGGGAACGCAGGAGCCGCATGCGACGAGCCGTCGTCGCGGGCGGAGAGCAGGAACACATGACCGCTCTCTCCGCCTTGTTTCTGCGCGACGTGCGGCTGGCGGTGCGGGTCGGCGGCGGCGCATTGATCGGCGTCCTGTTCTTTCTGATCGTCGTGACGCTGATGCCGTTCGCCATCGGCCCCGACCTCGCGCTGCTGGCGCGCATCGGCCCGGCAATCCTGTGGCTCGGCGCGTTGCTCGCCAGCCTGCTTGCGCTCGACCGGCTGATCGTGATGGACCATGAGGACGGCTCGCTCGACCTGATCCTGATGGCGCCGGTGCCTCTCGAACTCGCGCTTGCCGCCAAGGCCCTCGCGCATTGGCTAACGACCGGGCTGCCGCTCGTCATCGCCACGCCGCTTCTCGGCCTGCTGCTCAATCTCGATCCGCAGGCCACCGGCGCGGTCGCACTGACGCTGCTCGTTGGAACCCCGGCGCTCACCTTCACGGGCCTGATCGGCGCGGCATTGACCGTGGCGTTGCGGCGCGGCGGACTGCTGCTCGCCGTGCTGGTGCTGCCGCTCACGATTCCGGTCCTGATCTTCGGGGTCTCGGCCTCGAATGCCGCCATCGTCGGCCCGGTGCCGTTCGGCACACCGTTCAGCGTCCTGGCCGGACTTACGCTGATGAGTTTCGTGGTTGGGCCGTTTGCGGCCGCTGCTGCGTTGCGGAATGGGCTCGAGTGATCGGACGACACGGTGTTGACACACGCATGTCCGAAGCGCATTTCGCCCGAGTGAGTGGTCGCCAATGCCATTAATCGATTTCGCCAATCCATCCCGGTTTCTCGCCTTCACCGACCGCGTGCTGCCGTGGCTGGCGGCCGCGACGCTGCTGGCTTTCGCTTTCGGGATCGATCAGGCCTATCTCGCGCCCGACGATTATCAGCAGGGCGCGACCGTGAAGATCATGTTCATCCATGTGCCGGCCGCCTGGCTCGGCCTGTTCGGCTGGGTGCTGATGAGCATCGCGGCACTCGGCACGCTGGTCTGGCGCCATCCGCTCGCGGACGTCGCCGCCAAGGCCGCCGCCCCGATCGGGGCCGCGTTCACGTTAATGTGTCTGATCACCGGCTCGCTGTGGGGCCGACCGATGTGGGGAACCTACTGGGTCTGGGACGCGCGGCTGACATCGGTGCTCATCCTGTTCCTGATGTATCTCGGCGTCATCGCGCTGTGGCACGCAATCGAAGACCCGACCCGCGCCGCGCGCGCCGCCGCGGTGCTCACGCTGGTCGGCGCGATCAACGTGCCGATCATCAAGTTCTCGGTCGACTGGTGGAACACGCTTGCATCAGCCGGCGTCGGTGATCCGGCTGGGCGGCCCCACCATTCATCCGACGATTCTCATCCCGCTGCTCACGATGATCGTCGCGTTTACCCTGCTGTTCCTCACGCTCCATCTGGCCGCGATGCGCAACGAAATCCTGCGGCGGCGCGTGCGGACGATGATGATGCGCCAAGCCGATGCCGCCGCCGGCTCGTGACGATGAACCTCGGTCCGCATGCGGCTTTCATCGTCAGCGCCTACGTAGCTGCGATCGCGATCGTCGCCGTTCTGATTCTGTGGGTCGCGATCGATCGCCGGCACTTGCGGCGGACGATTGAAGACCTTGAGGCGCATGGCGTCACCCGGCGCTCGGAGCGCGGCAATGAGGACAGGCAGTGAGCACGGCCGAGAACAATGACGGCAAGCCCACGCCGGCGCCCCGCCGGCGCACGGTCGTCGTGCTGCCGCTGCTGGCGTTCCTGGCGCTCGCGGCACTGTTCATGTATCGCCTCGGCGCCGGCGACCCCTCGCGCATTCCCTCGGCGCTGATCGGGCAGCCGGTACCGCTAACCGACCTGCCGCCAGTCACCGGACTCGAGCGCGACGGCAAGCCAGTGCCGGGCCTCAATAACCAGACCTTCAAGGGCGAAGTCACCGTCCTCAATGTCTGGGCGTCGTGGTGCGTGCCCTGCCACGACGAGGCGCCGCTGTTGGTGAAGCTCGCCGCCGATCCGCGCATCCGCGTCGCCGGCATCAACTACAAGGACCAGCCAGACAATGCCCGGCGTTTCCTTGGCCGTTATGGCAATCCATTCGTGGCGAACGGCGCCGACGCCAATGGCCGCGCGTCGATCGAATGGGGCGTGTACGGTGTACCGGAAACGTTCGTCGTCGGCCGCGACGGCAAGATCGCCTACAAGCTGATCGGGCCGATCACGCCGGAGAATTTGGAGAAGGCACTGAAGCCAGCGATCGCCAAGGCGCTCGCCGCGCCGGCGTCCTGAGCCGACTATTCCTGCGACTCTGCCGGCTCCGGGGCGGCGTATTTCTGCAGCAGTGGATACTGCAAAGCCGCGAACACGAAGGTGAGCGGCACCACGCCGAACACCTTGAAGGTCACCCAGGTGTCGGTGGTCTGTGTACGCCAGACGATCTCATTGAGCACGGCAAGCACCAGAAAGAACAGCCCCCAGCGCAGCGTGAGCTTACGCCAGCCTTCTTCGGTGAGATGAAACACCGAGTCGAACACCAGCCCGAGCAGCGCCTTGCCGAAGGCGAGCCCGCCGAGCAGCACGCCGCCGAACAGCACATAGATGATGGTCGGCTTGAGCTTGATGAACGTCTCGTCCTGCAGGATGAGCGTGAGGCCGCCGAACACCACGACGACGATCGCGGTGATGACCGGCATCAGCGGCAGGTGACGCGTCAGCGCGTAGCCGACCGCGAGTGCCAGCAGGATCGTGGGGATGAAGATTCCGGTCGCGGTGAAAATGCCGGCATGTTCGCCGGTCAGTAGCGCCGGTGGGAAGAAGGGCTTGAGCAGCGGCGCGAACAGCGCCGGCCGCGAATTGGCCAAAAAGAACACCAGCAGCGGCCCGAGATCGAGCACGAGCTTCACGACTGGATTGAGCTGGGGTTTTGCGGGCGCGGTTTCAGGCATACGCGAATATGTAGCGCGACTTTTCGCTCATGTCATTCGGCCCTCGTCCAGGATGAGGCGCCCTACGCCGTCCCGGCGATCGCCTTGGCGTAATCCTGCGCGGTGAATGGCGAGAGGTCGTCGATCCCCTCGCCCACGCCGATGAAATGCACCGGCAGGCCGAACTTCGTGGCGATCGCCACCAGGATGCCGCCGCGTGCGGTGCCGTCGAGCTTGGTCATGACCAGCCCGGTGACACCCGCGATCTTGCGGAAGATCTCGACCTGCGAGAGCGCGTTCTGCCCCACGGTGGCGTCGAGCACGAGCAGCACCGCGTGCGGCGCGCTGGCGTCGACCTTCTTCAAGACGCGCACCATCTTCTCCAGTTCGTCCATCAGTTCGGTGCGGTTCTGCAGCCGGCCGGCGGTGTCGATGAGCAGCACGTCGATCCCCTCGCCGCGCGCCTCGACCAGCGCGTCGTAGGCGAGGCCAGCCGGATCGGAACCGGGCGGCCGCGCCAGCACGCTCGCGCCCGAGCGCCCGCTCCAGATCTTAAGCTGGTCGATCGCGGCAGCTCTGAAGGTGTCGCCGGCGGCGAGCATCACCGAACGGCCTTCGCGATGGAACCGGGCGGCGAGCTTGCCGATGGTCGTGGTCTTGCCCGAGCCGTTGACCCCGACCACCAGAATGACGAACGGCTTCTTGTCTTCGATCGCGAGCGGCTTGGCCACCGGCTCCATCAACTTGCCGATCTCGGTGGCGAGCACGCCCTGCACCTCGCCGAGATTGCGGTAGCGTCCCTCGCCCATCGTGGTGGCGACCTGGGTGGCAAAATCGATGCCGAGGTCGGCGCGGATCAGCGCCTCCTCGATTTCCGTGATGCGCTCGGGCGAAAGCGGCCCGCGCATCATCATGTCCGAGATCGACGTGGTGAGGTTGGTCGACGTGCGCTTGAGCCCGCCGCTCAGCCGCTGCCACCAGCTTGTTGGTTCCGTGCTGTCGTTCATGCCGGGCTCGTGATAGCGGTTTCGCCGATGGACGCAAGGATGACACCCGAAGAGATGGTGGCGCGCCTGCTCTACCGCGATGGCTTGATGCTCGTCATCGACAAGCCGGCGGGATTCGCGGTGCATAAGGGGCCAAAAGGCGGCGAGAGCCTGGAAGATCATTTCGGCGCGCTGCGTTTCGGGTTGCCGCGCGCGCCGGCACTGGCGCATCGGCTCGACCGCGACACGTCCGGTTGTCTGGTGCTCGGCCGCCATCGCAAGGCGCTGGCCGAGCTTGGCCGGCTGTTCAAGCAGGGCCGGGTCGGCAAGACCTACTGGGCGGTGGTCGAAGGCGGCCCGGCGGAGGACGAGGGCCGCATCGATCTGCCGCTCGGGCGGCTCGACGAGAGCCGCGGCTGGTGGATGAAGCCCGACCCGGAGGGCCAGCCGGCGGTGACGACCTGGAAGGTGCTGGGGCGACTCCACACCAGCGGCGCGGCCGCGGGTCTTCCCCCTCCTGGGGAGGGTAAAAAGCTCACCTGGCTGGCGCTTGAGCCGCTAACGGGCCGCACGCATCAGTTGCGCGTACACTGCGCCGCGATGGGTTGGCCGATCCTGGGGGACACAATTTACGGCACGGAGGCAAGCTTGCGCCGCTTGCGCAATGAGCCGCCGCGTACCGGCGGCCCCGGCATGCATCTGCACGCGCGCGAGGTGATCGTACCGCTCTACAAGAACCGCGCGCCGATCAACGTCAGCGCGCCGGTGCCGCTGCACATGCACGCCACCTTGCAGTCGTGCGGCTGGCAGGGCGAGGTATTCAGACTGATCGATTAGCGCGCTCGCGCGACTGCGGCTCAATTCCCGCAACGCGCAAATTCAGTAGATCGTCGCCTTCATGCGCTCGGGATATTCCCGGTCGTGCTTGTCGGCGTCATGCTTGCCGCCGGTGATGTCGGCGAGAATCTTTCCCGCTGTCGGCAGCGTCTTGCGGTCGATCCAGGTCGAAGGATCCCACAGCTTCGAGCGCACCAGCGCCTTGGGGCACTGATAGTAGACGCGCTCGACCGTCACGACGAGCACCACCCTCGGCGTCTTGCCGTGCAGGACGAATTGCGCGCACAGATCGGGATCAGCCGAGATCGCCGCGTGGCCGATGACGCGGATCACCTCGCCGCAGCCCGGGATCATGAACATCAGCGCGACACGCGGATCGCGCACGAGGTTGCGGAAGCTGTCGATGCGGTTGTTGCCGCGCCGGTCGGGAATCAGCAGCGTCTTCTCGTCGGCGACGCGGACGAACCCCGCCGGATCGCCGCGGGGCGAGCAGTCGAGCCCCTCGGGACCGCTGGTCGCCAGCGCAAAGAACGGCGCGGCCTCGATCAGAGCCCGATAGGGCGGGGTGATGTGATCGATCTCCTTGGTCAGCGCGTTGCCGATCGGCGGTTCGGAGAACACGGCATCAAGCTGTTCGGTTGTGGTGATCAGATGATTGCTGAAACCATTCGCGGCCATGCGGCGCTCCTGAGAACGAAGGTCACGCGGCAATAAGCTGCCGTCCGTTATGTGCCTTGATCGGCACGTCGAAAATCATACCAGATTCGACCGGCATGGCGAGCCGCACCTGCGCGAAATGCTCGGTGCGGCCCACAGCCGGCGATTCGGCCAGCACGCGGCGCGTGGTGCCGATCTGCGCATCGAGATGCCGGCGCAACGCTATCTCGCCCTTCGCGCGCAGCCGTTGCGCGCGCTCCTTGACGGTGGTGCGAGCCACCTGCGGCATACGCGCGGCCGGCGTGGCGGACCGCGGCGAGAACGGAAACACGTGGAGATGCGTAAGCCCGCATTCGTCCACCAGATCGAGCGAACGGCAAAACATCGCCTCGGTCTCGGTGGGGAAGCCGGCGATGATGTCGCCGCCGAATGCAATGTCGGGCCGCAGCCGTCGCATCCGCTCGCAGAACGCAATCGCATCGGCACGCGAATGCCGGCGCTTCATGCGTTTGAGAATGAGGTCGTCGCCGGCCTGCAATGAGAGATGCAGATACGGCATCAGCCGCGCATCACTGGCGAAGGCGTCGAGCAAATCGCGATCGGCCTCCACCGAATCGATCGACGAGAGCCGCAGCCGTTCGAGTTCCGGCACATGCTTCAGGATTTGCTTCACCAAGGTGCCGAGCTTCGGCGCGCCCGGAAGATTCGAGCCATAGCTTGTGAGATCGACGCCGGTGAGGACGACTTCCCGATAGCCGAGCGCGACGAGACGGCGGACCTCGCGCACGACCTCGCCCATCGGCACCGAGCGCGCATTACCGCGACCGAACGGGATGATGCAGAAGGTGCAGCGGTGGTCGCAGCCGTTCTGCACCTGCATGAAGGCCCGGGGACATCCCGCGAAACTGTCGACCAGATGCGCGGCGGTCTCACGCACCGCCATGATGTCGTTGACGGCGATCTTCTCCTCAGCGTCAAGGCCGAGCGACGGCGGCTGCAGGAGCCGCTCGTCGCTGCGCGCGCCAGAATGCCGGGCTGAGCTTTTCCTCGTTGCCGAGCACGCCCGCGACCTCCGGCATCTTGGCGAAGGCCTGCGGCTCGGTCTGCGCGGCACAACCGGTGACCAGGATCGAACGCTGCGGCGCGTCGCGTTTGAGCTTGCGGATGGTCTGCCGCGCCTGCCGCACTGCTTCGGCGGTGACCGCACAGGTGTTGACGACGACGGTGTCGGCAAGCCCCGCGTCCTGCGCCTCGCGCCGGATCACTTCCGACTCGTAGGCATTGAGCCGGCAGCCGAAGGTGACGACTTCGACGCTCACGCTGCGCCTGCCTTGGCGAACAACGCGGGGTCAAAACGTCCTTCGTATTCATAGGCGACCGGGCCGGTCATCAGCACATGGTCGTCGCGCTCGCGCCATTCGATCGTCAGGTCGCCACCCGGCAGCGTCACCGTCACGGTGCGCCCAGTGCGGCGCAACCGCGCGGCCGCCACCGCCGCCGCGCAGGCCGCCGAGCCGCAGGCCCTGGTGAGGCCGGCGCCGCGTTCCCAGGTGCGCAGCACGATGTGATCGCGCGAGCGCACCTGCGCGAGCGAGATGTTGGCGCGCTCGGGAAACATCGGATGGTGTTCCAGCAGCGGCCCGATCTTGCCGAGGTCATAGGCGTCGACGTCGTCGACCCAGAACACCGCGTGCGGGTTGCCCATGCTCACCACCGACGGCGAATGCAGGATCGGCTGATCGATCGGACCGATTTGCAATTCGATCGCGCGGGTATCCTCGAATTTCTCCGACAATGGAATCTCGTTCCAGGCAAAGCGCGGCTTGCCCATGTCGACGGTCGACACGAGCGGCGTCTCGCCCTTCCGGCAGTTCAGCAGTCCGGCCCGGGTCTCGAACGCCAGCGTGGTCTTGCCGGTCTCGGCGAACAGGATGTCGGCGACGCAGCGCATACCGTTGCCGCAGGCGCCCGCCTCCGAGCCGTCGTTGTTGTAGATACGCACCAGCGCGTCGGTGCCGGGCGTACGCGGCGCATGCAGCACCATGAGCTGGTCGTAGGCGGCGCCGCCCGGTTGCGCCACGGCACGCGCATCGGCGGCGCTCACCACGGCATTTTCCCGGCGCAGATCGACCACCACGATCTCGTTGCCGAGACCGTTCATCTTGACGAAGGCGTGGTTGGCGAGCGCGCTCATTGGATGCCCATTTTGGCTCGCTTTATATGGGCATCTCGTCGCCGTTGACCAGCGCGTCTCGCCCGGTCCCTCATGGTGAGGAGGCGCATGGCCCCCTCATGTCATTGCGATCCGGCGATGCCGGCCTGCTGCACCACCTTGCCCCAGCGGGCGATCTCGGACGCGATGAAGGCCTGCAGATCGCCGATCGGCCGGCTGTCCATCGCGACCATGCCGGTCTTGCCGATCTGCGCCTTGAGTTCCGGTGTGGCGAGCGCGCCCTCGATGTCCTTGTGCAACTTGTCGACGATCGGCCGCGGCGTCTTGGCCGGGGCGACGATCATCTGCCAGGAGGCCGCGCCGAACCCCGGCACGGTGTCGCCGATCGGCGGAACCTCGGGCAACGTCGGCAACCGCGTCGCGGTCGAGACGCCGATCGCCCGCACCTTGCCGGCCTTGATCATTCCCAGCGCCGGGCCAAGATCGACGAACATCAGCGGCACGTGCCCGGCCACCACGTCGTTGAGCGCCGGCAGGCTGCCCTTGTAGGGAACGTGCGTCATCTCGATCCCGGTCATGTTTTTCAGGAGTTCGGCGAACAGGTGATGGGGCACACCGGGCCCGGCCGACGCGTAGGAGAGCTGCTTGGGCTTGTCCTTTGCGAGCTTGATGAGGTCGGCGACGGTGCGGACCGGCAGTTCCGGATTGACGACCAGCACGAACGGGGTCTGCGCGGCGAGCGCGAGCGGCACGAAATCGGTTCGGGGATCGTACGGCAGGTGTTTGTAGAGCGTGACATTGATCGCCAGCGTGGCGCTCGGTGCGATCATCAAGGTGTAGCCGTCGGGCGCCGCCTTCTGCGCCGCGACCGCGCCGATGACCCCGCCGGCGCCGGGCTTGTTCTCGACGATCAGTGGCTTGCCCCACTTCTGCTCAAGCCGGGGCCCGAGCATCCGGGACAGGATATCGCCGGCGCCGCCGGGCGTGAACGGGACGATCATGGTCACCGGACGGGCCGGGAAATCCTGCGCCCGCGACGGCGGCCGCTCCAACGGCGGCGAGCGCGGCCGCGCAGGCCAAAATCCAATATCCTCTCCTCATCGTTTCCACCCTTAGTTTTGTTTTGACGCTCTCGGCGCCTTCGGGCGCAAGCTAGCGCACCCGGCCGGGGGCGGTAAGTGGCGGAATGTGCCGGTTTTCTTGACAGCCGGGCGCCCAATCGCCATAAGCATCGCAGCGCAAGCGGGCCAACCGGCCGGCTTGCGATTTTACGTGCAGGCTCAAGGGTCTGCGCTTTGTCGCGGCGTCAGGCGCCGCAATACCGCAACCCGACTGGAAGAAGCCGGTCCGGACGTTCCGGGCGCGGAATCGAACACGAGGAAAGAACGATGTTCGCAGTCATTAAAACCGGCGGCAAGCAATACCGGGTGGCCGCCGAGGACGTGCTCAAGATCGAGAAGATCAAGGGCGAGCCCGGTGAGATCGTCCAGCTCGGCGACGTTCTGGTGGTCGGCGGCGACAATGTCACCCTCGGCGTGCCGACGGTGGCGGGCGCGACGGTGGCGGCCGAGGTGCTGGAGCAGGGCCGCGGCCCGAAGGTGATCGCCTTCAAGAAGCGCCGCCGCAAGAATTCCCGCCGCAAGCGAGGCCATCGCCAGGAATTCACCCTGTTGCGCATCACCGAGATCCTGACCGACGGCGCCACGCCGACCAAGACGGCCCGGCCAAAGCGGGAGCCGAAGCCCAAGCCGGTGGCCGCGAGCACCGATTCGGACGACGACGAATAGGCGCCCAACGGATAGGTCACGCCGAAATCGGGCGGCAAGGCCAAGAAGAAGTGATGATTTCGTCACAAATCCGGGTTATGTAACAGGCGAATTAAGGACTTAGGGCCATGGCTCACAAGAAGGCAGGCGGATCATCCCGCAACGGCCGCGACTCCAACAGTCAGCGGCTCGGCTTGAAGATTTTCGGCGGCGAGAGCGTTCTCGCCGGCAACATTATCGCGCGCCAGCGCGGCACCAAATGGCATCCCGGCCGCAACGTCGGTCTCGGCAAGGATCACACGCTGTTCGCGCTGATCCCCGGCAAGGTCGAGTTCCGCAGCAAGGCCAAAGGCCGGGTCTATGTATCCGTCATGCCGATGATGGAAGCAGCAGCCGAATAACTGGTGGACTGACATCGAGGTCCGCCGGCATCCATCGAACCGGCGGAACCCAACGGGTTTCAAGAGGGGAGACGGGATGCCGGCTCCCCTCTTCGCTTTTGGAGCCCGCGATGACATTGCTGGATCAACTTTCACCTGACGCATTGCCGGAACGCCGGATACCCGTTCTGAAAACCGAGCGGCTCATCCTGCGCGCGCCGCGCCTCGCGGACGCACAAGCGATCACGACACTCATCAACGACCGGCGCATCGCCGAAAACCTCTCGCGCGTCCCGCACCCCTATGCGCTGAAGGATGCCGAAACCTTCATCGCGTCGGTAAACCGCAAGGACGGCGAGATCGCGTTCCTGGTCACGCTGCGCGACGGCACGATCATCGGCGGATGCGGGGTGGGCCTGCTTGCCGGCGCCGATCCGGAGATCGGCTACTGGTACGGCGTGCCGTTCTGGGGCCGCGGCTACGCCACCGAAGCGGCACGCGCGTTGATTGATTTCGCCTTCAACGATCTCCGCCACGAACGGCTCGAGGGCGGCGCGCGGGTGAGCAACCCGGCCTCCCGGCGCGTGCTGGAGAAGTGCGGCTATGTGTGGACCGGCGTGGCGCTGACGCGGGTGAACGCGCTCGGCGGCGTATCGGTGCCGTGCGACCGTTTCCGGCTCGACCGCGAGCGGTGGGCGCAGCGCAAGAACGACAGGCGGTCCAGGCAGCCGGCATGAACCGGTTCCACTCGGCTGCGCGGCTCAAGGAACCGGCGCGATCTCCGATGGGCGCACACTCTGCTCGCGCCAGAAGATGTAGAGGCCGGCCGCGATGATCACGGCCGCGCCAGCGAGCGTAAGCCGGTCGGGCACGTCGCCGAACACCACGTAACCAAGCACGACGGCCCAAATGATAAGCGTGTATTGATAGGGCGCGACCACGCTCGCAGCCGCGAGCTTCAGCGAATAATTAACGCAGGCGAGCGCGACGATCGACACCACACCGAACAACGACAGCAGCATGAAGTCGCGCACCGACGGCGTCACCCAGGCGAACGGCGCAAGCATCGCGCCGAACAGCAGCGTGCCGCCAATCTGACCAGCAACCAGCACGGTGTTCGATGATTCGCGCAACATCCGCGTCGCGATCATCAGAAAGGCAAAGCACATGCTGCCGGTGAGCGCGATCAGCGCCGGCAGCGTGAAGGTGGCGGCCGACGGGCGCAACGCGAGCAGCACGCCGCCAAAGCCGACCAGCACGGCAGTCCAACGTCGCCAGCCGACTTTTTCGCCGAGCAGCAGGACTGAGAGCGCCGTCACATAGATCGGGCCGGCGAGATAGAACGTCACGGTATCGGCAAGCGGCAGGTAGGACACCGCCCAGAAGAACATCGCCACTTCGAGCGTGGACAGGATCACGCGCGCGATCTGCAGTCCTGGCCGCGGTGCGGCCGTGAAGGCGATCCATCCGGCCTCGCGCATGAACGGCGCCAGCAGAACCAGCGCGGCGATGCTGCGGATCAGCAGAAGTTCACCGACCGAATAGGTCGTCAGCAGCCACTTGCCCAACGCATCGTTGAGCGCAAACAGGCCGATACCCGCCAGCATCAGGCCGACGCCGGCGGCTGCGGTTTTGGCGGCCGGCTCGGGGATCAGCGGGAATGAGGCCATGCGGGCGTTCTTGTGAATCTGGGAGGTTGGTTTGCCGAAACGGTGCGCGACCGCATCGAGCGATTGGCCGCGCTAATCCTACGGCAATGCAGGCGACGTGCAGAAACGAAAAGGACGGCCGACGGGCCGTCCTTTATGACTCTTAAGACAAGCCGCGACGGTAGAATCTACTCCCCGCCGGCCGCGGCCTCGCGCGGTTGCTCGTTGCGCTGCTGGTCGGCCTCGGCCTTTTGCTTGGCTTCGAGATCCTCGCCGGTCTCCTGATCGACCACCTTCATCGAGAGTCGCGTCTTGCCACGCTCGTCGAAGCCCAGGAGCTTCACCTTGACCTTGTCGCCTTCCTTGACGACGTCCTTGACGTTCTGCACACGGCGCTGCGCAAGCTGCGAGATGTGCACGAGGCCGTCCTTGGCGCCGAAGAAGTTCACGAAGGCGCCGAAGTCCATGACCTTCACCACCGTGCCTTCGTAGATGTGACCGAGTTCCGGGTCGGATGCGATCGACTTGATCCAGTTGATCGCCGCCTTCATGGCATCGCCGCTGGCGGACGCCACCTTGACGGTGCCGTCGTCCTGGATGTCGATCTTGGCGCCGGTCTTTTCGACGATCTCGCGGATCACCTTGCCGCCGGTGCCGATGACTTCGCGGATCTTGTCGGTCGGAATCGAGAACACCTCGATTCGCGGCGCGTGCTCGCCGAGTTCGGCGCGGGCGCTGGTCAGCGCCTTGGCCATCTCGCCGAGGATGTGAAGCCGTCCGTCCTTGGCCTGGCCAAGCGCCACCCGCATGATCTCTTCGGTGATGCCGGCGATCTTGATGTCCATCTGCAGCGAGGTCACGCCGTTCTCGGTGCCCGCCACCTTGAAATCCATGTCGCCGAGATGGTCTTCATCTCCGAGAATGTCGGAGAGCACCGCGTAGCGCTTGTCCTCGAGGATGAGGCCCATCGCGATGCCGGCTGTCGGCCGCTTGAGCGGGACACCAGCATCCATCAGCGCGAGCGAAGATCCGCACACCGTCGCCATCGAAGACGAGCCGTTCGACTCGGTGATCTCCGAGACGACGCGCAGCGTGTACGGGAACTCGTGATGGGCCGGGAGAATCGGATGGATGGCGCGCCAGGCAAGCTTGCCGTGGCCGATTTCGCGCCGGCGCGGGCCGCCCATGCGGCCGGTCTCGCCGACCGAGAACGGCGGGAAGTTATAGTGCAGCAGGAAGTTTTCCTTATACGTCCCGTGCAGCGCGTCGATCCATTGTTCGTCTTCGCCGGTACCGAGCGTGGCGATCACCAGCGCCTGGGTCTCGCCGCGGGTGAACAGCGCAGAGCCGTGCGCGCGCGGCAGGATGCCGACTTCCGCCACGATCTGACGCACCGTCTTGACGTCGCGGCCGTCGATGCGCTTGCCGGTATCGAGGATGTTCCAGCGCACGATCTTGGCTTCGAGATCCTTGAACACGCCGCCGATGCGCTGTTTGTCGAAGACCGGGCTTTCAGCGCCGTTCGGGAAATAATGCGCCATCACCTTGGCCTTGGCGGCGTCCACCGCCTTGTGCCGTTCCATCTTGTCGGGAACCGCGTAGGCCGCACGCAGGTCCTGTTCGACGAGGCCCAGCATCTCCTTTTCGAGCGCGGAGTTGTCCACCACGTCGATTTCGCGGGGCTCCTTCGCGGCCTTCTCGGCAAGCTGGATGATCGCTTCGATCACCGGCTGGAAGTGCCGATGGCCGAACATCACAGCGCCGAGCATGACGTCTTCGTTGAGTTCCTTTGCTTCCGACTCGACCATCAGCACCGCGTCGGCCGTGCCGGCGACGACAAGGTCGAGCTGGCTCTCGGCCATCTCCTCGAGCAACGGATTGAGGACGTATTCGTTGTTGACGAAGCCGACCCGCGCGGCGCCGATCGGGCCCATGAAGGGCGCACCCGACAGCGTCAGCGCGGCTGAGGACGCCACCAGTGCCAGGATATCCGGATCGTTTTCCAGGTCGTGCGACAGGGTCGTCACGATCACCTGGGTTTCATTGCGCCAGCCATCGGCGAACAGTGGCCGTATCGGGCGATCGATCAGCCGCGAGACCAGCGTTTCCTTTTCGGTCGGCCGGCCCTCACGCTTGAAGTAGCCGCCGGGAATACGGCCGGCCGCGTAATACTTCTCCTGGTAGTCAACGGTGAGCGGCAGGAAATCGATGCCCGCGCGCGGCTCCTTGGCGGCGACGACGGTGGCCAGCACCTTGGATTCGCCATATGTGGCGACGACGGCGCCGTCTGCCTGGCGGGCAATCTTGCCGGTCTCTAGGACGAGCTTGCGCCCTCCCCAGTCGAGCTCAACACGGTGAATATCGAACATTTCGATTGTCTTTCATGGTTTCCCGGAAGGGGCGAAAGCCATGGGCAAGACGGCGAGAGGCTGATCCGCGCAGATTGTCCGCGTCGCCCATCAGCATCCAGCGATCCTGCCATGGCCATCGGGCCTTCCAATGTGCGGACGGGCGATGATCGGACCCGTCGCTGAAATCGGCAGCAGCCTCGCTGCCGGATGATACAGCGGATGACCTTGGCACCCGCTTGGTGAACGCGCGGGGAATGCCGCGCGCAATGCAAGTCAGCGGCGAATACCCAGCCGCTCGATCAACGACTTGTAACGCGCTTCGTCATTACGAGCGAGATAGTCGAGCAGCTGACGCCGCTGGGACACGAGCTTGAGCAATCCGCGCCGGGAGTGATTGTCCTTGACGTGGCTCTTGAAGTGCTCGGTGAGATTGGTGATGCGCTCCGAAAGGACCGCTACCTGCACCTCCGGGGAACCGGTGTCACCGGACTTGGTCGCATAGGCCTTGATGACTTCAGCCTTGCGGCTGGGCGTAATCGACATCGGGTGATCCTTTTGTTGGCGGTTTTACGGGCTGCGGCCGGGCCGGGATGTCGTCCAGCGGGGTCGCCACAAGTGATACGCGCGGGCCCAGGCCCGCGCAACGGCGGGATATAGGAAGCCGGCGCGGGGGTCAAGGGTGAGGAATGGTAACTGCCGAAAATATCAGCCGAATTTTTGCTGCAGCGGCAGCCAGCCCGGCCTGTTAACTGCGCGGCAGCCCGCAATTGAAGATCCGCCGCGGGTGCAGTTCGCCCTTGTCGAACTCGGCCAGCGCCACCAGCGAACCATGCGTCGAGACCGCAATCCAGCCGGTTACCGGCACCGGCGCGTCGCGCCCGCGCAGCAGCACCGCCTGGCCGCGGGCGAGCCGCGCGGCGTCGCCGCGGCTGACCGTCAGCGCTGGCAGCGCCACGACGCCGGCCGCGACCGGCAGCAGGATCGATCCTGGTTCGCCGATTGTGGGCGCAGTTTCCAAGCGCTTGCAGCGACTCCGCGCTCACGCTGTCGCTTTCGCCGAACGAGCCCACCTGAGTCCGGCGCAGCGCCACGACGTGACCGAAGCAGCCGAGCAGTCGTCCCATATCGCGCGCGAGCGCACGCACATAGGTGCCCTTGCCGCATTCCGCCTCGAAGACGGCGTGATCGACGTCGCCGACTTCGGCATCTTCCATGAGTTCAAGCCGGTAGATCTGCACGGTTCGGGCCTCGAGTTCGACGACTTCGCCCTCGCGCGCCAGATCGTAGGCGCGTTCGCCGCCGATCTTGACCGCCGAGTAGCGTGGCGGCACCTGCGTGATGGTTCCGGTGAAGCGCGGCAGGAGCGCGCGGATCGCGTCGGCCGCCGGACGGTCGTCGCTGGCCGCGGTGACACGGCCCTCGGCATCGTCGGTGTCGCGTTCCTCGCCCCAGCGCACCGTGAAGCGGTAGCGCTTGCGGCCGTCCATGACGAACGGCACGGTCTTGGTCGCTTCGCCGAGCGCAATCGGCAGCAAGCCCGAGGCCAGCGGATCGAGCGTGCCCGCATGACCGGCCCGCTTCGCCTTGAACACGCGCTTGACCACGCTCACCGCGTGAGTCGAGGTCATGCCGACCGGCTTGTCGAGCACGACCCAGCCATTCACGTCACGCTTCTCGCGCCGCTTCTGCCCGGCGGGAGCCTTCGCCTCCGCCGCCATGGGAAGATCGCCGTCCATCGTCACTCCTCGTCGGCCGGATTGTTGCCGAGGTCACGCTGGACCACTGGTGTTCGCAAAAGCTTCTCTATTCGTTCCGCTTCCGCGAATCGTTCGTCAACGCGAAAACGAATCTCAGGAGCAAATTTTAAGTTAACTTGATGCGCAATCTCACCGCGCAAAAATCGCTTGTTGCGTTCGAGCGCCGCAAGCACCGCATCCGCGTCTCGTCCGCCGAGCGGCATGACGTAGATCGTCGCCAGCTTGAGGTCGGCGCTCATGCGCACTTCAGGGACCGTGATCATGTGACCCTCGATCACCGGGTCGTGGACTTCTCCGCGCGCAAGCATCTCGGCGAGCGCGTGCCTGATCAACTCGCCGACGCGAAGCTGGCGCTGGGATGCGCCGCCCGGATGATCGCGGTGGTGTTGACGGGCCATAAGTTTCACTCTGCGTCATCATCCGCGAAGGCGGACGATCCAATATACGTCTCGACCAAGTCGTGCCGCCGCCGGTAACGCCGGATGCCCGCTTTCGCGGGCATGACAATGAGGTGCTACACAATTAGGTGCTATTCTGTGAGTTGAGCTGTGCTTACAGCGTCCGCTGTATCGACTCGACGCGGTAGCACTCGATTACGTCGCCGACCCGCATGTCCTGGTAGCCCTCGAACGCCATGCCGCATTCCTGACCGGCGATGACTTCCCGCACGTCGTCCTTGAAGCGTTTGAGCTGCGAGAGCTTGCCGTCGTGGATCACCACGCTGTCGCGAATGAGGCGCACATTGGCGCCGCGCTCGACTTTGCCGTCGGTCACCCGGCAGCCCGCCACCTTGCCGACCTTGGACACCGCGAAGATCTCCAGAATCTGGGCATTGCCCAGCATGGTTTCGCGCAGCGTCGGCGACAGCAGGCCGGACATCGCCTGCTTCACGTCGTCGACCAGGTTGTAGATGATGTTGTAGTAGCGAATTTCGATGCCGCCCCGTTCGGCGGCATCGCGGGCTTCCTTGTGGGCGCGCACGTTGAAGCCGATGATCGGCACACCCGACGCCTCGGCCAGCGTGACGTCCGACTCGGTGATGCCGCCGACGCCGGCGTGGATCACGCGCGCGCCGACCTCGCTGGTGCCGAGGTTCTCGATCGCACCGATGATCGCTTCGAGCGAGCCCTGCACGTCGGCCTTGATGATAAGCGCCAAGTCCTTGCGGCCGGCGGTCTTGAGCTGGCTCATCATCTGTTCGAGCGAGCCGCGCATGCCGGTTGCGCGCGCTGCCATCTTGTCGCGCTTCTGCCGCACGCGGTAGGCGGTGACTTCGCGCGCGCGTCCTTCGCTGTCGACCACCGCAAGGCGATCGCCGGCGTCCGGGGTCCCGGAGAAGCCCAATACCTCGACGGGCATCGAAGGCCCGGCGCTGTCGATGGTGACGCCGGTGTCGGAAACCAGCGCCCGCACGCGGCCCCACTCGGCGCCGGCCACGATGATATCGCCCACGCGCAACGTGCCGCGCTGCACCAGGACGGTGGCGACCGGGCCGCGGCCGCGATCGAGCTTGGCTTCGACCACAGTGCCTTCGGCCGGACGATCCGGATTGGCCTTGAGATCGAGGATTTCGGACTGCAGGCCGATCATTTCGAGCAGCTTGTCGAGGTTGGTCTTCTTGGTCGCCGAGACTTCGACCTCGATCACGTCACCGCCGAGCGTTTCGACCTGGATTTCGTGCTGCAAAAGCTCGTTGCGAACGCGCTCGGGCTTGGCGTCGGGCTTGTCGATCTTGTTGATCGCCACGATGATCGGCACCTTCGCGGCCTTGGCGTGATGGATCGCCTCGATCGTCTGCGGCATCACGCCGTCGTCGGCCGCCACCACCAGCACCACCACGTCGGTCACCTTGGCGCCGCGTGCGCGCATGGCCGTGAAGGCGGCATGGCCGGGGGTGTCGATGAACGTGATTTTTGCGCCCGACGGCGCGGTCACCTGATAGGCGCCGATGTGCTGCGTAATGCCGCCGGCTTCGCCCGACACCACGTTGGTTGAACGGATGGCGTCGAGCAGCGACGTCTTGCCGTGGTCGACATGGCCCATGATGGTCACGACCGGCGGCCGCGACACCAGGGATTCCACCTCGTCCGCCCTGTCAAACAGCCCTTCTTCGACATCCGATTCAGCCACGCGCTTGACGCTGTGGCCCATTTCTTCCGCAATGATCTGGGCGGTGTCGGCATCGATCGTGTCGGTGATCTTGAGCATCTGCCCTTGCTTCATGAGCAGTGCGATCACCGCCCGCCCCGGCTCGGCCATACGATTGGCGAGCTCCTGGATGGTGATGAATTCCGGAATCGTGACCTCGCGGACCAGCTTGTCCTTGGTGTCGCTGTCGCCGCGATGACCCGTCAGCCGCTGCGTCCGGCGGCGGAACGAGGCGACGGAGCGTTCGCGGACTTCGTCGGTGGTAAGCGCGGTGACGAGCGTCAGACGGCCGCGGCGCTTTTCGGTGGTCGGACGCGCCGGTTTCGCGGGCGCCGCCGGACGTGCGGCACCGGGTCCGGCGCCAGCACCGCGGCGCGGACGCGGCGCCTCTTCCTCTTCGGCTTCAAGCGCCGGACGTTGGCCCGGCTGCTTCAGGGCAGGCGTTCCAGGCGCTGCCGCCGTCGGGGCGGTGGTCGTGGCGGTGGCGGTGGTCTCTCCGCCGAAATGCTTCTTGGCAACTTCGTCGGCCTTGCGCTTGGTCTCAAGGTCGAGCTTCCGGCGCTTTTCCTCGTCGGCCTTGCGCGCCTCGGCGGCATCGCGCTCGACGCGTTCAATCTCATCGCGCGCCTTCTGAATGCGCGCTTCCTCTTCGGCAATCTTGCGTTCTTCCGCCTCGCGCAGCCGGGCGTCGCCGAGCGCGCGGGCCCGCGCGGTGCGCTCCTCCTCGGTGAGAGTGCGCAGCACCACACCGGACGGCTTCGGCGAGGCCGCGGGCGCCTGCTGCACAGGTGCGGTTGCAGCCGGCGCGGCTGCCGGAGCCTTGCCGGTCGCGGCGCGGTTGACGGCGGCCGGGCTCGCGGTGGTCACCTCCGGCCTGGGCTTGCCATGGACCCGGCTTTTCACCTTCTCGACGACGACCGCTTTGGTGCGGCCATGGCTGAAGCTCTGGCGCACGACGCCCTGCTCGACGCTGCGTCCCTTCAGCGTCAAGGTCTTCGTGGGGGTCACGCTCAGCTTCTTTTCGCCAGTCTTTTCCGTCGTTTCAGCCATTCCAATCCCAATTCTACCATTCAGCGCCGATGATCACGAACACCTTGGTCCTCCGGATAACCCGTCCGGAAGTGCTCCAGGCGGCTAACGCGCGCCAGGAACGTCTCGCTTTCGGGGCCGGCAAGCAGGGCTGCATGTATCACATTTGACCGCCCGAAAGCCAAATCCAATTGTGCCGAAGTAAACCGATCGACCACCGCAATACGGTCCGCATCGTCGCGGCGGCGCAACAGCGCGATCAGCTTGCGCGTTCCGTCGGGGGCGGCCTCGGCGGCATTGAGCAGGGCCGCAACCCGGTCATTCATCAGCGCCGCCTCGCTCTTGGCGAATCCGATTGCCATCCGCCCGGCCTTGTGGGCCATGGGCAGCGCATCCAGTGCCGCGCGCTGCAGCAATTGCTCGGTCGCGTCGACCAGGTCCGGCGAAACACGTAGGTCGCGCTTGAACCCGCGCGCGAAAATCTTGCGTTTGACGGCCTGGCTGAGCGCTTCGCGGGTCGCCGTGATCCACAGACCGCGGCCGGGAAGCCGGCGCCTGAGATCCGGCACGACGGTGCCGTCGGGTCCGACGACAAAGCGGATCATGCCGCTCACCGGACGGACCGCGCCGGTCACGGCGCAGAACCGCTCGGTCCCGGGCGCGCCGCTGCGCGGCCCGGTATCCAGTTCGTCGACGTGAGTGGGATCGGGCGTCTGTGCGAGCATTTGTGCCTGTCTGGCGTCCTTTGCGTCCGTTTCCTTACGCCGGCGCCACACTGGCCGCTTCGTCCACCGGCGCCGCTTCCTCCGGAGCCGGCGGCGCGAGATCTTCCTCCGTGACCCAGCCGGCCTTGAGCCGCGCCTGCATGATCAGTCCCTCGGCCTCTTCACGGGTCAGCTCGAAGCCGTCGAGGAAGCCCGGATAGCGCGTGGTCTCGCCGTCCTTGCGCTCGGTCCAGCCGAACAGGTCGTCGGTGGCGCACCCGGCCAGATCCTCGATCGTCTTGACGTCATTCTCGCCGAGCTTCACCAGCATACCGGTGGTGACGCCGGGTATCTCCTTGAGGGCCTCGTCGACGCCGAGCTCCAGACGTCTGGCATCGAGCTCCGCTTCTTCCTTGGCCAGAAATTCGCGCGCCCGCTCCTGCAATTCGCGCGCGGTGTCGTCGTCGAATCCCTCGATCCCGGCGATTTCCTTCTCATCCACTTCGGCAAGCTCCTCGACTGAACTGAAACCTTCTGAGGCCAGCAACTGGCCGACAACCTCGTCGACATTGAGCGCTTCGACGAACAGGCTCGTGCGCTTCTCGAACTCCGCCTGACGGTTCTCGGACTCCTCCTGCTCGGTCACGATGTCGATGTCCCAGCCGGTAAGCTGCGAAGCGAGGCGCACGTTCTGACCGCGGCGGCCGATGGCGAGCGAAAGCTGCTGGTCGGGAACCACCACCTGCATGCGCTGCCGGTCCTCGTCGAGCACGACCTTTGCGACTTCGGCGGGCGCGAGCGCATTGACGACGAAGTTTGCCGGGTCGGCGGTCCACGGGATGATGTCGATCTTCTCGCCCTGCAGCTCGTTGACCACGGCCTGCACGCGCGAGCCGCGCATGCCGACGCAGGCGCCGACCGGGTCGACCGATGAATCGCGCGAGATCACCGCAATCTTCGCGCGCGAGCCGGGATCGCGCGCCACCGCCCTCACCTCGACGATGCCGTCATAGATTTCCGGCACCTCCTGGGTGAACAGCTTGGACATGAATTGGGGGTGGGTCCGCGACAGAAAAATCTGCGGGCCGCGCGGCTCACGACGGACGTCGTAAATGAATGCACGGATGCGGTCGCCATTGCGGAAGACCTCGCGCGGCAGCATCTCGTCGCGGCGCACGATGGCCTCGCCACGGCCGAGATCGACCACCACGTTGCCGTACTCGACCCGCTTGACGATGCCGTTGACGATGTCGCCGATGCGGTCCTTGTATTCCTGATACTGGCGGTCACGCTCGGCCTCGCGCACCTTCTGCACGATCACCTGCTTGGCGGATTGCGCGGCGATGCGGCCATATTCGAGCGGCGGCAGTTGCTCGGCGATGTAGTCGCCCACCTGGGCGGCGGGGTTGCGCTTCTTGGCGCCTTCCAGCGCGATCTGCGTGGCGTCGTTTTCGACCGCGTCGACCACCAGCAGCAGGCGCGACAGCCGCATCTCCCCGGTCTTCGGATTGATCTCAGCGCGCACTTCGGTCTCGCTGCCGTAGCGCGAGCGAGCCGCCTTCTGGATCGCGTCCTCCATGGCGGTGATGACGATACCGCGGTCGATCGACTTCTCGCGGGCCACCGCGTCGGCGATTTGCAGCAATTCGAGCCGGTTGGCGCTGACGGCCATCGGTTACTCTCCCTCGTTCTGGGCGGCGCGCCGGTCGTTGCCCGGCGCGGACCCGTGATCGTCTTGATCTTGATCGTCTTGATCGTCTTGGGCGGAACCCGCCCCGTTGCTGTGGTTCAATTCTTCGGACGGCTCGCCGCGATGCTCCGCCTTGGCGCGCCGCAGCGCGGCGGCGATCAGCGCCTCACTGAGCATGACCTTGGCTTCCGCCATCTCCTCGATGCGCAGCAGGATTTCGGTCTCTTCGCCCGGCATGACATCGTCGCGGCGGATGCGCGCCGCGTCGCCCTCGACGCCGAGCAGAAATCCGCGGAAGCGCCGCCGGCCGCCGACCGCGATCGCCATTTCGATCTTCACCTGGCTGCCGGCGTAGCGTTCGAAATCCGACCGCCGCACCAGCGGTCGATCCATGCCGGGCGAGGAGACTTCGAGGTGATAGGCACCATCGATCGGATCGGCGACGTCGAGCACCGGCGACAGCGCCCGCGAAACGGTCTCGCAGTCCTCGACGGTCATCGAGCCGTCCGGCCGCTCGGCCATGATCTGCACCGTGCAGCCCAGCGCGCCCGAAATGCGCACCCGCACCAGCCGCAGCCCGAAACCGGCGAGCACCGGCTCGACAATCGTGGCGACGCGCGCGGCCACGCCTTGCTCAACGATCAGGCGTGGTTCAATACCATCGAGGGTATCGATCGATTCGGTCATCAGGCGCGTTGCCGCTCTACAACTACAGGTTTAGTTCCGCCCGGACGGCCCGGCTTCTGCGCCGGATCGCGGTAACAAAAAAGAGCGGGTCCCGGGGGAACCCACTCTCAAAATCCGATCAGACCTTGATCCGACCGTTATGAGGTATCCAAAATGGATAGGCGCAATATAGCGATTTGGCGGGGTCGTGCAAGGGCCGATGCCCTGGCGGAAATTCGGTTAACTAACCGTTCTTTCAGATTCCGCCGGTAGTTTCGGATCGCCGATTGGCCGCCGTGCCGCCAGGACCTGGAATGCCCGCTCCCGCCCCGCTAATTCCCGAACTCGACGACGTCATCGGACGCGCCTCGCCCGAACGGCGGGCCGAGACGCTCAAGCGGATCGCCACGCTTTTTCTCGCCGGTGCGAGCCGGTTCAACGAGGACCATGTCCGGCTGTTCGACGATGTGTTCGGGCGCCTGCTCGTCGACATCGAATCGAACGCCCGGGCCGAGTTGTCGGACCGGCTGGCCCCCGTCGGCAATGCGCCGCCCGACGTGGTGCGCCAGCTTGCGCACGACGACGACATCGCGATCGCCGGACCTATGCTGACGCAATCCGCGCGGCTCGCCGAAACCGATCTTGTGGCCATCGCCCGGACCAAGAGCCAGGCGCATCTGCTCGCCATTTCGGTCCGCGCCAACATCGCCGAGCCGGTGACCGACGTGCTGGTCAGCCGCGGCGACGCCGAGGTGATGCGCAGCGTGGTCGGGAACCCCGGCGCGAAGCTGTCCAGCCGCAGCTTCTCCAGGCTGGTCGACCAATCGAACAAAGACGCTGCACTGGCCGAGAAGATCGGGCTTCGCCCCGACATCCCGCCACGGCTGTTCCGCGATCTCCTGCTCAAGGCAACCGAAGCGGTGCAGCAGCGGCTGCTCGCGTCGGCGCGGCCGGAGGTCCAGATCGAAATCCGGCGCGTGCTCGCGAAGTTTTCGACCGACGTCGCCGCCGCACCGGCGCCGCGGGACTATTCGGCCGCTCAGCGCGCGATCGAGGCGCTGCGCCGGGACGGCAAGCTCGACGAGACGGCACTGGTGGGTTTTGCCCAGCAGGGGCGCCACGAGGAAACAGTCGCGGCGCTGGCGTCATTGTGCGCGGTGCCGATCGCGGTGGTGGACCGGCTGATGGCAGGAGATCGGCCTGACCCGATCCTGATCCTCGGCAAGTCGAGCGGCTGGGGCTGGCCGACCGTGAAGGCGATCATCATGGCGCAGCACGGCGGCAGGGACGTTTCGAGCCAGATGATCGACAGCGCCCATTCCAATTTCGAACGGCTCTCCCGCGCCACCGCCCAGCGGGTCATGCGCTTCTGGCAGATACGGCATCAGAACCAGTCGCCGCCAGTAAGCACGGCGGGCTAGTCTAGTGTCCCGATTCCGAAGTTCGCATCATTCTGCGGCACTGTCGTTTGCGAACTTCGGAATCGAAGGACACTAGCAACCTATTGATCTAGTGTGGCTTTGGTTCAGAAGTCCGCATGTCGGACTCTCGGTAAGAATGATGCGGACTTCTGAACCGCCACACTAGACGAGTTTGGACTGTCGCGTGCCGTCACGTCTCAGGCAATTGTTTGCAATGGGCAAAACCCAGTCGAGGCCGTCGATCAGGATCGAACTCTCTTAATCTCTTTGAATACAATTCTTTCGATCCTGGCTGCGTTGAGTTCAGTCTCCGCGGCAATCTGTCGAAGGCGCTCCGCTACGGTTGATGCCAAAGCGTGATCGGCTGCGCGGCGGCATCGCGCTGCATGTTGTCGCAAGTGATCAACCACAAGCACTGATCGTTCCGGCATAAAATTTCGCGTTGAAGTCCTATGGAGCACGCCAAAGAGCCCGCTCCCTTTTGAGGGTGTGCGGGCTCCCAGCAGTTCCAGCAGACATCTGTCGACGCCTGCGGTTCCGGCGAGGCAATGCACCAGCGAGCATAACCGTTCCCGTTCTCGGTTGCGTCAAATTGATCCCGATCGGGACCAACGACCATCGCAGCCCTCGCTCGCGCCGATCCGACGGTTGCACGATGGCAGCAGCATGATTCCCAAATTGCCGAGCAAGCGAAATTAAAGAACCTCGCCGGGACAGCCCCGGCAAGGCTCCTTCTGCCCTATACGATTACCCACGCTACGCGTTGACAACCTCAGAGCTTGTAGTTGAAGCCGAGGCGGAGTGTCTGGATGTGAAGATCGCTCCAGGCGTAGTTCAAGCTCGCAGGAAATGGCGGGATAGTGACGTTATGGGCGATATTGGTCGACGCGGTCTGACCGCCAAGGCTGTAGTAGAGGTACTCCGCACGGACGGTCCAATTTCCGGTCAGCTTGTTCTCGTAGCCACCGCCAAACACCCAGCCAGTTTGCGTATTTTTGTCCGAGATGGAGGCCGAGGCTATGAATGGCGTCACGACATTATAAGTTCCCGTATGGGAGACGCCTGCTCCCGCATAACCGCCGGTAATGTAAACGAGGCCCGGCCCCCAGGTTAAACCAAGCCGGCCGCGGATCGACGCCAGCCACTCCACCTCACTCGCGATCGTGGCGGTGCCGCGCGGGATGACGGGGACCACGTTGGGAAGTACATCTACCGATGACGTTCCGTTTGCATGAACCCCAGAGAAGTCGCCCTCGATGCCAAGGACCCAATTGGCAACCTGCCAATTGTAACCGGCCTGCGCCCCGTAAACTGGGCCGTTGCGATTCAGACTATGACTTGTCGGAAACCCGAACAAATCGGTAGTGACCGAGGTCGTCGTCGCGCTCAGCGAGTTCCAAGCCCAACCAGCGTGCAAGCCGACATAGAAGCCGGTCCAACTCGGGGCCACCGGCACAAGAACCGGTGCCTTCACCGAGAGATCGGCCGCCGACGCTGATGCGATCCCAAAAACGCCAAGAGCAGCTCCAATTAGAAGCTTCTTCATTGCCCTACCCCCTGTGGTTTAGTTGACGCCGCTCCTAAACCATGAATGAAGCAATATCGGGAAGCAACTATCAGGCCGCCTATCCAATTTGATTGTTGATTGACGTGACCGAAAGGACACGACGGGAACTTACATCTGACAAAGTTCCAAAGGGCTAACGCCGAACGCGGCGTAGCCGCGCCCCTCCAGCAAGGGTCAACTCACCTTCGTATCGCGCCGTGCGCCGCGCCAAAGCGCATCGGATTTCGCAATCTCTCGCACCAGCTGCGATACAGTCCGGCATGCCATCGTCACGCTGCCATGACGCGACATGGCAAGCGCAATATGGCGAGTGACGACTGGACCAACCAATTTCGACGATTCCAGGCGACGATCCTTCGATGCGGCGGCAACCGCATAGGGTCCCAGCAATGCATAGACGCCGCCTTCAGAAACAATATGGGTTTGCAGGCTGAGCGAGTCGGCCTCCAGCGCAACGTTCAACGAGACCTTGTGCTCCGCACCGATCTGTTCGAGGTGATTACGCCAACTGCTCGGGCGGCAGAACAGCACGAGCGGCAGATTGTGCAGCGCTGAAAACGGTACGGTCTTCCGAGATGTCAGCGGATCATCGGCCGCGCTGACGAGATAGGTCGACGTCTCGACGAGGTAAGTATCGCCGTTCATCGGCGACTTGCTGGTTCGATACAGGATGGCAAGGTCGACGCTGCCTTCCTCCAGCCAGGCCTCGAGCTGAGCGCCTTGCCCTTCGCGCACCGACAGTTGAATGAGCGGGTACCGATCTTTCAGCCGTTTATAGAGCGTGCTCACCAATGGATGCGCCGTTGAGGGCAGACTGCCTATCCGAACCTTGCCGATCGGCGTGCCCGCCGACATCCGGACGTCATTCGCAAGCTGATCCGTGCTCGTGAGCCATGCCCGAACGTTCGGCGCAATCCGCTGCCCAAGCTCGGTCAGAACGACGCCTCGACCCGTGCGCTGGAACAGCCGCCCGCCGCATTCGTGTTCGAGATCGCTGATCCGCCGGCTGATGTGGGGCTGGCTTGTGCCGTAAGCCAAAGCCACTTTGCTGAGGCTGCCAAGCTCGGCGGCGTCAATGAAGAGCTTCCAGGTTGCGTAGTCCACGGACGGCCTCCAGCCATATCAAATAACTTATATCTGAAATATATGATCTGTGTCTTCCGGCATGAGAAAGCCGCCGGTAGGTTCCTGGGCATCAGCGCACGGTCCGACACGTTCCACGAACGATCCGGCCGCATCGAACCCAATCGGAGGAAACCGACATGGAAGCCCTTGATCTAAGAGGTCTCGTCCCCGCGCCCGTGACCCCATTTACCCGAGACGGCGAGGTCGACCACGCGGCGATCCAACGGCTCGGCTCATGGCTCGGCAGCTTTAAAGGCGTGAAAGGTCTCGTCGTTCTCGGTCATGCGGGTGAAGGCACTTTCCTCACCGCCGACGAGCAGACCGCCGTCATCGAAAGCTTCGTCAAGTCGGTCGACGGGAAGGTTCCGGTCATCGCCGGGATCACGCTCGAAGGCACCAAGGTCGCCGCGCAGGAAGCGAAGCGGGCCGTGAAGGCCGGGGCCGAAGCCGGGCTGCTCTATCCGTCCCACGGCTGGCTGCGATTCGGCTACCAGAAGGGCGCGCCGCAGGACCGCTACCGCGCGGTCTACCAGGAGAGCGGTCTGCCGCTGATCCTCTTTCAGTATCCGGACGCCACCAAGGCGACGTACAACCTCGAGACCCAGCTCGAGATCGCCGCGCAGCCGGGCGTGTTCGCCATGAAGAACGGCGTGCGCAACATGCGCCGCTGGGACACCGAGATTCCGGTGGTCCGCCGCGAGCGTCCCGAACTCCAGATCCTCACCTGCCATGATGAATATCTGTTGCACACGATGTTCGATGTGGACGGCGCGCTGGTCGGATATGGCGGTCTGACGCCCGAGCCGCTCATCGACCTCATTGCCGCCGGCAAAGCCAAAGACTATGCGCGTGCACGCGCGATCCACGACCGGCTGCTGCCGGTGACCGGCACCGTCTACCATCGCGGCTCGCACATGGAAGGAACCGTTGCGCTCAAGCACGGCCTCGTCGCGCGTGGCATCCTTGAACACGCGACGGTCCGCTCCCCTTTACTGCCGCTCGAGCCCGGCGCCGAGATCGAGATCGTCAACGCGCTGCGTTCAGCCGGCCTCGTTGGGCAAACGACTGTCCGATCGCGCGCGGCGTAGCACACGGCATCGCGCTCAACGGCGGGGTGAACTCCGCTCCGCCGGGACACAAGGGAGCTGCGACACGGCAGGGAGAGAATCAGGGTGTGTACTCATAAATTCTCTGAGCCCGCTTTGTCCTTAGAAGCAGGCATCACAGCGAACATGCGTTGATGCCGGCCACAGCGGTCATCACGTACGCTGACGTTCGTCGTCTCACCTGTCACTATCGACGGAAGATCAGATAACACGGCGCGCGGCCTTCGCGCTGCGCCTTCGCGCCGTAGCGCGTTCCGGAAAATCCCGGCCAAGGTTGGCGCCAGTCGTCGGCGCGTTCCGCCGTCCAGGTGAAATCGGGCGAACGCATCAGCCGCATCAGCGTCCAGGCGGCGTAGTCGGGGATATCGCTGACGAAACGGAATTCGCCGCCCGGCCGCAGGATGCGGGCGATCGCCGCGACGCTGTCGTCCTGCACGAAACGCCGCTTCCAGTGCCGGCGCTTCGGCCACGGGTCGGGATGAATCAGGTCGACGCGCGCGAGCGCGGCTTCCGGCAGCCAGGCGATCATGTCGGTGGCATCGCCGTGATGCAGCCGGATGTTGTCGAGCTTGCGTGCCGAGATGGCGGCCAGCGCCTTCGCCATGCCGTTGATGAACGGCTCGATTCCGATGAAGCCGGTGCGCGGATGCTCGGCGGCTTCCTTGATCAGATGCTCGCCGCCGCCGAAGCCGATTTCAAGCCGCACGTCCTCGACCGGAACGGGAAACAGCGCGCGAAGGTCGTCCGGCCAGGCGTCGAGGTCGAGCGCGAGGCGCGGCAACAGCGTCTCGAACAGCGCCGCCTGCGCGGGCCTGAGTGCGTGCCCCTTGCGCCGCCCGAAGAACGCGCCCTTGCGAGGTAAGGTGTCTTCCATCTGTCATTGTGAGTGTGCGCGCCAAGCGCGCGCGTATTATGGGAGCGACCGGTGTGCATCCAGCGTCTCAGGCAGATACGCGCATCGACCGTGAACGCCGCCACGATCCGGGCGGGATGCCGACTTGTTTCTTGAAGGCGCGGTTGAAGGCCGCCTCCGACTCGTAGCCGACGTCGCGAGCCGCCTGCGCGATGCTCATGCCATTGCGCTCCAGAAGTTGTGCCGCGCGCTGAAGCCGCCAATTGCCGAGATATTGCATCGGCGGCACGCCCATCAATTGGCTGAAACGCTCGGCGAACGCCGAACGGGACAGTCCGACTTCGCGCGCCAGGCCGTCGATGGTCCAGCGTTCGGAGAGCCGGCCGTGCATCAAGCTCAGCGCCATACCGACTTGACGATCGCGCAACCCCGAAAGCCAGCCGGTCGCTTCCGCCGGGATGCTGTCGATATGCTGACGGATCGCCTGCAGGAACATCAACTCACTCAGTTTCGACAAAATGGTTTCACCGCCGGCGCGCGGCCGTTCGCTCTCCCGCAACGCGGCGCGGATCAAGTCATAGGTGAGATTAATCCCTGCCTCGTTGCCGTGAACGACCAGCATCCGCGGCAGCGCCTCCAGAACCGGATTGAACGGGCGTGCATCGCAGCCGAGATAGCCGCATGCGAGATGAGTAGGTGCGCCATTTCCGCCGTCGTTGAACACGAAGGGCAGCGGCCGTTCTCGTGCGCGACGGTAGATGCTGAGATCGGGCGTCGCGCGCTGGCCCCGCTCGGCACTCATGGTGTGAGCGTCGCCGCCGACGAACATGATCGCGTCACCGGCCGTCATGCGGACCGCGGAGTCCGTATCGTCGCACAATTGCGCCCAGCATTCGCCGTCCAGCACGATGTGAAAGGCGATGACATGCTCGAAATCGGGCATGACATCGGCGCAGATCGTGGAGACCGAGGGAGTCTCGGCCGCCCACGGCGCACGTGCCTGCACCTCGAAATAGACCGCGCCGGTCAACCGGACGGCGCGAAGGACATCAGACAGGACATCCAAATCCAAAACTCCAGATCAAGGCGGGACGATCGGTCAATTCTGGCGGCAGAACGATCAAGTCGCTGGACGACCGGGCAAGAATTGGCGTGCCGCGATCATAGAGCATAGCAGCCCCGCGATCTACGGTCCGCGCCAATAGCCCTGGAGCGGAGGGCCACAAGCTAAGGAGATTGACCGATGTTTGACAATCAAGCCCTCGCGAACTTCGCGGGAATCTTTCGTGGTAATCTGGTGCGGCCGTCTGACGCGGCCTATGACGAGGTGCGCAAGCTCTACAACGGCATGATCGACAAGCGCCCGCGCCTGATCGCGCGCTGCGCCGATGTGGCCGACGTCATCGCCGCCGTCAATTTCGGCCGCGACCACGGCCTCCTGACCGCGGTCAGGAGCGGCGGACACAGCGGCCCCGGCCTAAGCTCCTGCGATGACGGCATGATGATCGATTTGTCGTGCCTCAAGGGCGTGCGGGTCGATCCGGCCGGGCGCACCGTACGGGTCGAACCCGGTTGCAGCCAGGGCGACGTCGATCACGCCGCACATGCTTTCGGCCTTGCGGTGCCGGCCGGCATCGTCGCCAACACCGGCGTCGCAGGCCTCACCCTGGGCGGCGGTCACGGCTATCTGAGCCGGCAGCACGGGTTGACGATCGACAATCTGATCGAAGCCGATGTCGTGCTGGCGGACGGACGGCTGGTGACGGCAAACAAGAGCCAGAACGCCGATCTGTTCTGGGCGTTGCGCGGTGGCGGCGGCAACTTTGGCATCGTCACCAGCTTCCTCTATCGCGCCCATCCGGTGGCCAACGTCTATGGCGGCCCGATCTTCTGGGACATCCGCCACGCCAAGACGATCATGCGCTTCTATCGCGACTTCCTGCCGAAGGCGCCGGAGAAGCTATGCCCGTTCCTTGGCCTGAAGACCGTGCCGTCGACAGCGCCGTTTCCCGAGGAGATCTGGGGCACGCGCATCTGCGCCCTGATCTCCTGCTACGACGGACCGGCGGCCGAAGGCGAAGCGGCGATGCGGCCGGTGCGCGAAGCGCTGCCGAAGCCGCTGCTCGACGGCATGGGCGAAATGCCGTTCACCGCATTGCAGAGTCTGTTCGACCCGCTGCTGCCCAAGGGGCTGCAATGGTACTGGAAGGGCGACTTCGTCAAGGACCTGTCCGATGCGGCCATCGATGCGCACATCGAGCATGCCTCGAACTCGCCGAGCGCGCTCTCGCTCATGCATCTCTATCCGATCGACGGCGCCGTCCACCGCGTCGGCACGCAGGACACGGCGTGGAACTGCCGCGACGCAACCTGGTCGATGATCATCTGCGGCATCGACCCGGACCCCGCGAAGGCCGACGCCCTCAAGGCATGGGGCCGCCGCTACTGGGAGGCCGTGCATCCGCACAACCTTGGCGGCGCCTATGTGAACTTCATGATGGATGACGAAAGTGACGGCCGCATCGAAGCCACCTATGGGTCCAACTATCAACGGCTCGCCGAGGTGAAAAGGAAGTACGACCCGCACAATTTCTTCCGGGTCAATCAGAACATCCGGCCTGCCGCGGCGCCGAACGTTCGCACCGCCGCCTGACCGGCGGTTCCGGGCGCACGGTTCGGCGACTCTCGATCCTGACACTCGGTTCCGCTGACATCCGGTTCCGGAGCAACTTAGCTTGAGTTCGCTCCGGAGACGGTGTCCTTTGGCTCATATTTGAAAACGGGAGGCAATGCGGTCCTCGGTGTCGTGAAAGTGGGCGCCAATGGCGTTGATTCCCACACGCACACCTGCGGCAACGGTCTCGACCGACATACTGGGCGCACCGAGATTCTGCTCCAGCGCCGCGACCTCGGGCAGGTGGGCAAATGCACCCAGCCGGCGTGAACATTTAGCCTTCGGCCGCGATGTGGTGCAAGATTCCATACATCAGATGATTGCAGGAACGGTAGCGGCGGTGTCGGAGATATCCGATGGTATCCCCGCATCGCGCATCGCCCGCACCATGGCCCGGATCGGCAGCGTCGTGCGATAAGCGACAGGGCCATCCGGTACGGTAAGTACGTCCTGCAGCAGCTTTCCGGCGTTATCGCGCAATCCGTAACGCGCACCGTCGTTCAGATTCTGCGCAATCCGCTCCACCGTGATCATGGCGCGGCCGCCGTATTCACCCATCATGACGACGACATCGGGCCGTAGTTCGGCGATGGCGGCCTGCACCACCGCGATGCAAGTGAAAAAAGTGTTCGGAACGATCCGCGCGACAATCTTCGCGCCGCTCACCTCCCCCCGTCGAGATGGCGCGCCACCTGTTCTGCCGGATTGACCGGCGTGGTGCCGAAGGGTTCGAAGCCGGTCAACAAACGCTGCGCATTGGCCGGCTCCCTCAGGTCTTCCGGTTCTCTCCGCCGACGATAAGTCGCGCACTGATCTCCCTCAAGGGTCGATAACCGTTGCAGGCCTCCGGCCCCGAAAGTGACCAGATAAGAACCGCTTTGCTGCCGCCTTTATCGGTTCTGTCGCGGTGGTATGATGCTTGGCCCTACGAGGAGCCTTGAACCCTCGAACACTCGTGGTTGGGATACGCCGTGAACCGGTTGGCACTTGCTCTTTGTCTGCTGTTCAGTGCGCCGGCTGCGGCCGATCCGAAAGGCGACGCAGTCCTGCCGCCAACGATTGCGCGCGCGAAGGCATTGCTGCTGCGCTCGCTGTTGTCGCCCGAGATCGTCGAATTCCAGAACCTGTCGGCAAAGATTACCAAGAACCCCGGCGGAGAGTTGGCGAGCGTCGTCTGCGGCCAGGTCAACACTTACGGCAACGGAGGCTTTGTGGGCTTCCAGCGTTTCGTCTATGTGGCCAAGCCCGAACAGGTCATCGTAATTTCGGATCAAAGCCCGGCTGAAAGCAAAGACCTCGTCCGGTTTCTTTGCGGTTAGATCGTATTCCGATCGCTGACGCCGCGTGCCGACAAAGCCTTACGCGCTGGGCGCCACTCGCTAAAATCAGCGCAACCCTATGCTTGAATTATTAACTGCATTCCGTCGCGTTCGCTTTATTGCAAATCCGATCAAAAAGGAACGAACACGCGACGCAAGCCGTTAATCGATCAGACCACATGATCGTCGTGTGATTGAGAGAATCGGCATGCAACTGTACTTTTTCGACATCATCACGCCAGAACACGTTCAGCACGACTTCACCGGGCGCAGGCTGGCGGGGCTCGACGATGCGCGCCTTTTCGCAGAGCTCATCGCCCTTGATATCGAATGCAGCGCCAATGAGCGGGGCGACACCGAGATAAAGGTAAGCGACGTCACAGGCAGCGCGCTATGCTGCGTTAAAGTGCGGCCGCCGGAGTGAGGCTTGGCGTTCGTGTCCGCCGCGCACGCCGCCAGGACGGCCGCGCGCGGCAAATCACTCAGCCAGTGATCGGGACTTTCAGCGCAGCGCGCGCTTGAGCGTGTCGGCCAAATCGGTTCGTTCCCACGAAAACCCGCCGTCCTTGTCGGGCGCGCGCCCGAAGTGACCATAGGCGGCAGTGCGGCGGTAGATCGGCCGGTTCAATTTGAGGCCGCGGCGGATATTGGTCGGCCGCAGCGGGAAGATTTCGAGCAATGCCTTGTGCAGCTTGGCCTCGTCGACCTTGCCGGTCCCGTGGGTTTCGACCAGAAGCGACATTGGGTCGGCAACGCCGATCGCATAGGCGATCTGGATGGTGCAGCGGTCAGCCAAGCCGGCGGCGACCACGTTCTTGGCAAGATAGCGCGCCGCATAGGCGGCCGAGCGATCGACCTTCGTGGGGTCCTTGCCCGAGAAGGCGCCGCCGCCATGGGGAGCGTAGCCGCCGTAAGTGTCGACGATGATCTTGCGGCCGGTCAGGCCGCAATCGCCATCGGGTCCACCGACCACGAAGTTGCCGGTCGGATTGACCAGGAAGTCCGACGACTTTTTCGGCATCCAGCCGTCCGGCAGCGCCGAGGCAACCGCATCGCCGATCAGGTCGCGCACCATGCCGGGCGTGTACTTCTTGCCGTTGCGGGTGGTGGCGTTGTGCTGGGTCGAAACCACGACTTTGGTGCAGCCGACCGGCTGACCATCGACGTATTGCACGGTCACCTGGCTCTTGGCGTCCGGCTGCAGGTCGAACAGCTTGCCGGAGCGGCGCTGGTCCGCCAGAACCTTCAAAATCTTATGGGCGAAGTAGATCGGCGCGGGCATGTATGAGCCCTTCTCATAGACTTCGCTCTCATTGCACGCGAAGCCGAACATCATGCCTTGATCGCCGGCGCCTTCTTCCTCGGCGCCTTTCTTCTTCTTGGCATCGACGCCCATGGCGATGTCGGGCGACTGGCCGTGCAGCAGCACTTCGACGTCGGCGCCGTAATAGGAAAAGCCGTCCTGGTCGTAGCCGATATCCTTGACGACACCGCGGGCAATCTCGGTGATCAGTTCGCGATCGACCACCGCCTTGTCGCCGTGCTTGCGAAACAGCGGCGCCTGGCCGCGGCCTTCGCCCGCGATGACGATCTTATTGGTGGTGCACAGCGTCTCGCAGCCGAGCCGGGTGTTGACCTTGCTTTCGTCCGCGATGCCGAGCTTGACGTCGTTCTCAAGGAAGGCATCGAGGATGGCATCCGAAATCTGGTCGCAGACCTTGTCGGGATGACCTTCGGAGACGGACTCGCTGGTGAACAGGTAGTTGGCGCGTGACACTGGAAAACACTCCCCTCGCAGGATCGACCGAAATCGCGGGATAGAACCGGTTCAGAGCGGCAGTTCTGGAGCGGATGCAGTTCCGCCTGCCGGGCGAGGCGCGCGTTGAGGCCAGCCGTTAACCAATCAGCCCGCCGCGCGCCCGCGCGGAGGGTTTCTTGCAGCGTCCCCCGATGCGGTCAAGATGTGGGCCGATGTGGGCAGGAGTTGTTCCCGGATGGGCGGATCGGCGGCGCCTCAGTCGTCGTCGCCGTCATCGCCAGCGCCGGCGATCTCCTTGACGAGATCGACCACACGCCGCCGGAGCTTCGGCTCTTTGATCCGCATGAAGGCCTTGGTCAGCGCCAGCCCTTCGGAAGTGGCGAGAAAGTCGGACACGTAAGCCGGGGATGGGGCTTCCCGCAGGCCGTCCGTCGACTGACCGGGCAGGCTTGGGGCGCCCTCGAAGAAGAACGCTACGGGCACCTGGAGAATGTTGGAAATCTGCTGGAGCCGGCTCGCACCGATTCGGTTCGTGCCCTTTTCGTATTTTTGCACCTGCTGAAAGGTGAGGCCCAATGCATCGCCGAGCTTTTCCTGGCTCATGCTCAGCATCATCCGACGCATACGCACCCTGCTTCCGACGTGCTTATCAATCGGGTTCGGGGCCTTCTTGGCCATCATCAGGAGGACTCCTATAATTAACTTCTATGCAGCTGTGGCTAACCGTAATGTCCATGCTCTGGCGACAGAAGGCAATCCGTCCCGGGTCACGAAGCCAGAATCACCTTGAAAAACATGTGAAAATTATTTGCTAGCTTTAACTATAGTTTAGTCAACAATTAAGGGTGCAGATCGCACGGTAGTTACAATCGCAACGTCTTCTCTTTATGATACTTGTGAAATCTCAGTTTCGAAACTTTTTTACTGGCTGTGAATAAATTGCGTTATGCACGCCACGCCGACCTGTCCTGCATCAGGCGGATCGGCGCCGCGCCCGTAAGACAAGCACCAGCGCGAGACCCGCGATGAGCGCGATCGGGCCGTCCCCAGCGCGGGCATAGAGCGTCGGCGGGATGGGCTGGGGCAATTTCGCATCGAGCACCCCCTCCGTACCCAGGGGCAGCGACGCAATAACGCGTCCGAGCGGGTCGACCACGGCGGAGATTCCGGAATTCGCCGCCCGAACCAGCGGCAACCCCTCCTCGATGGCGTAGATGCGGGCCTGCTGAAAGTGCTGGTAGGGACCTGCGCTGGCCCCAAACCAACCGTCGTTGGTGAGATTGACCAGCCAGCCGGGCCGTTCGCGGCGCGACACCGCCTCCCCGGGGAAGACGATTTCGTAGCAAACCAGCGGCAGCATGGCAGGTGCCCCCGGAACGCTCATCGGACGGTAGCGGTCTCCCGAGATGAACCCGCCGCGGATCTTGGTGAGTTGCGAAAGACCGATGCGCTCCAGCAAGGACTGGAACGGCAGGTACTCGCCGAACGGAACGAGGTGCACCTTGTCGTAGACCGACAGCACCGAACCGTTGCGGTCGATCACATAGACCGAATTGTACGCGCGCGTGACGGCCCGCCCGGGCACACCTTCCGGCGCGCGAACCCCGCCGGTGATCAGGACGGTCCCGCCCGATAGCAGCTTGGCGATCTGGGCGAGTGCGTCGGCCTCCCGGGTGAGGAAGAACGGGAAGGCCGATTCCGGCCAGATCAGATGGGTCACATCGCGCAAGCCGGTCGATTGCGGCCCGCTGGCGCGGTCCGACAGGGCGAGATAGCGCGACATCACCTGCTGCTTCTGCGCGTAGTTGAATTTCTCATCCTGCTGGAGGTTCGGCTGCATGATGCGAAGCCGCACGTCCGCAACGTAGCTTGTCGGCGTACGCGCCAGCCGTAACGCGCCGTAGGCCGCCATGGCCGCAAGCAGCGCCATGCTCAATGCCGGCGCCAGCCACGGCCGCCTGGTATCGGCGCGGTCGTCGGCAAGCACGGCCGGTGATGCGTAGATGCCGACCGCTAGGAACGTCGTGCCCCACAGCCCAAGCAGCCCCGCGCTCTGTGCCAGAACGAGCGGCGAGATCAGCGCGTAGCCATAGGCGTTCCACGGAAACCCGGTCAACAGGTGGCCGCGCAACCACTCGGCGGCAGTCAGCGCCAACGCCAGCGCCAAAAGGCGCACGGCGCCACGGCTCCACATCAGGCGGGCCAGTGCCAGCCCGAGCGCCGTATAGACCGCCAGGTAGGCCGGCAAGCCGACCACCGCGAATGGCAGCAGCCAGCCGAATACCTTGGCGTCCACCAGGAAGGCGTTGCCGACCCAGTAAAGGCCGACAAGGAAATAGCCGAAGCCGAACCACCAGCCCGCGGTCGCAGCCGCCATGACGCCGCCGAGACGCCCGGCACCGGCGCCATCGACCAGCCAGACCAGGACTGGAAAGGTGATGAACGGCACCGGCCAAATGCTTGCCGGCGGCAGCGCCAGCGCCGATATGGCACCGGCCAGGAAGGCGATCAGGATGCGACGCCAACCCCAGGACAAAACGACTGTGTGGGCAATCCGGGTCAGCGTCACGGCCGGCGCGTGGATTTAGGGGGCGTCGCGTCGGGGGAAAGCTTGACCGATACATCGCGCGCGACGGGGAGTTCGGGCAATGGCGCTGGCGGAGCACTGGGTGGCGGCGCCGGTTCGGAACTCTGGCCCGCGACGGCCCCGGCGGCGGTCCGCCGCTGCGCCTCGATGTCATTGCCACCGGGCCGATCCGTGCTGCGGTAGATTTTAAGCTTCTTCACCCGTCGCGGGTCGGCGTCCAGAACCTCAATCTCGAACGGGCCAGGGCCGCGCACGAGTTCGCCGCGCACCGGCACACGGCCGATTCGGGTCGAGAGATATCCCGCCAGCGTATCGACTTCGTTCGCAACGTCGCCGATGTCGAATTCGTCACCGATGAAGGCGACAACGTCCTCGATGTCCGTGCGGGCATCGGCCAGGAAAGAGCCGTCGGCCTGACGCACCACGCCGGGTCCGCTGTCCTCGTCATGCTCGTCCGCGATGTCGCCAACGATCTGCTCGACGATGTCCTCGATCGAAACGACGCCGTCGGCGCCGCCGTATTCATCGATCACCAGCGAGAGATGAATGCGCGTCGCCTGCATCTTGGCGAGCAGGTCCATCGCCTGCATCGACGGCGGCACGAACAGCATCTCGCGGATGATCTTGGCCGACGACAGCGGCATCGCGAGATCGATGGCCTTGAGGTCGAGCCCGGCCGGGAATGGCTTCTTGCGCCGTGAATTGGCATTCGCCGCGGCCGCCGCCTGAGCCGTCATGAAGGCAATAAGGTCGCGGATGTGGACCATGCCGATCGCGTCGTCCAGCGTCTCATCGTAAACCACGAGACGGGAATGGCCGGCACCTTCAAATACCTTCATCAGTTCGCCGAGCGAAATATCACGCTGAACCGCGATGATGTCGGCACGCGGGACCATGACATCCTCGAGCCGCCGCTCGCGCAGTGCGAGGATGTTTCTGAGCATGGCGGTCTCCTGCGGGGAGAAGCCATGCGTGCCGGCGCCGTCCTCAAGAACGTCCTTGAGATCGGCGCGGACGGAAACCGATTTCCAGCCGAAGATGGCGCGCAACGCCCGCGCGAAGAAGCCCTCGCCGTTGCGGCCCGCCAGTTCGCGCGGACGCGGGATCGGCACAGGAAGATTGCGCGTCTCGTTCGCGGACGGAGGATCATCACTTGGACCTTGCGGGTCGGACTCAGGCATGGAGATGGATGTCGGCGTGTCAGGTCTTGTGGTTGTCAGGTCTTCCAATTTTCAGGTCTTGGCGTCGCTGGGAAAATAAGGATTCGGCACATCGAGCCGGGCCAGAATGGCTGCCTCCAGATTCTCCATCACGTCCGCCTCCTGATCCGTCTCGTGGTCGTAACCCATGAGATGGAGAAATCCATGCACCGCGAGATGGGCGAGATGATGCCCAAACGGCTTGTTCTCGGCGGAGGCCTCGCGTGCCGTCGTTTCATACGCGATCACAATGTCGCCAAGCAGCATGGCAACGCCGTCGTCGGCGTTCGCGGCCGGGATCGGAAACGACAGCACGTTGGTCGCTTCGTTCTTGCCCCGCCAATCCCGGTTAAGCTCGCGGATCGACGTATCGTCGGTCAGCACAATAGCAAGCTCGCCGGTGGTTGTTGACACCGCGGCTGCGGCCGCCGCAACAGCGCGATGCAGCACGAATTCGGCGTCCGGCGCAGCCTCCCACAGCGGCGAGTTTACAACGATGTCGACCGCAGGCCCCGTCTGCGAACGCTTGCGCGTTGGTGTCACCGCCGCAACCTCCGCCGCCAATGCGTCAACAGCGGCAATATCCGTGCAGTACGCCGATTTCATTCCGCACTCTCGCGCCGCGCAATCGACGCCAGGGATGCCTGGTCGTAGGCGTCCACGATGCGCGCCACGAGCTCATGCCGCACCACGTCCTGAGCGCTGAAGGTCACGTGGCCGATACCTTCGACATCGCGCAGCAGCCGCATCGCCTCGTGCAGCCCTGACGTCTGGCCGTTCGGCAGATCGACCTGACTCGGATCACCGGTGACGATCATGCGGCTGTTTTCGCCGAGCCGGGTCAGAAACATTTTCATCTGCATCGAGGTCGTGTTCTGCGCCTCGTCGAGAATGACGGCCGCATTCGCCAGCGTGCGTCCGCGCATGAAGGCGAGCGGCGCGATCTCGAACTCGCCGCTCTGCATGGCGCGTTCGACGATGCGGGCATCCATCAGATCATAGAGTGCATCATAGATCGGCCGTAGATACGGATCGACCTTCTCGCGCATGTCACCGGGAAGAAATCCGAGCCGTTCGCCGGCCTCGACCGCCGGTCGCGACAGCACGATGCGATCCACCTCCTTGCGCTCGAACAACTGCACCGCATGCGCGACCGCGAGCCAGGTCTTGCCGGTGCCGGCCGGACCGGCGGCGAACACCAGCGTATGGCGGCGTAGCGCCCGGATGTAGGCATCCTGTGCGGTGGTGCGCGCGCGGACCGGGCGTTTGCGCAGATTGATTTCCTCGAAGTTCGGCCGTGCGGTCGTGGGGTCATAGTCGAACAGCGAGCCTTGCGCGATCGCGAGCCGGATGGCGCCGTCGACATCGCCGGATGCGAGTTCGTCACCTCGCTTGAGGCGTTCGTAAAGACCTTCCAGCACCCGCCGTCCCTGTTCCACGGCGTCGCGCGAACCCGCGATGGTGACGTGGTTGCCGCGCTGTTCGGCGACCACACTGAGCCGGCGCTCGATCAAGGCGAGATTTTGCCCGTACTGGCCGAACAGCATCGAGGCCAGCCGATTGTCGTCGAAAGCGAGCACGACCTGGGTGGTGCTGTCCTCGACGGCGGCCGGAACGGAAACGAGCGTCGGATTATCAGGGCGGGATGAGCGCAATGCCATCAGCCTTCCGCTGCCACGTGCACTTTTTCGGCGTGCGCGCGGTTTGCTGCAAGCGCGCCGAACAGGCTGTTGGCGCTGATGTCGGTAATTGTCACGGGCGCGATTTCGCCGATCATTGTTTCCGGGGCCATCACCTGGACCGGTAGGAGATATGGGGAGCGCCCGGCAAGCTGGCCAGGATAGCGGCCTCTTCGTTCGAACAGAACATCGAAGGTGCGGCCGACGCATTGGGCGCGGAACGCGGCGTATTGTCGGTCGATGGCGCTCTGCAACCGCCGCAATCGGTCGGACTTTTCATCCTCGGGAATCTGCCCCGTCATGTCGGCCGCCGGGGTGCCGGGCCGGGCCGAGTATTTGAACGTGTAGGCGCTGGCGTAACCGACCTCGTCGATGAGCGAGAGCGTGGCGCGGAAATCGTCTTCGCTCTCGCCCGGAAATCCGACGATGAAGTCGGAGGTGAATGCGATGTCGGGCTGTGTCGCGCGCGCCTGGGCGACGATGCCGAGATAATCTGCGCGGGTATGCCGCCGGTTCATGGCGGCAAGAATGCGATCCGATCCGGACTGCACCGGAAGGTGCAGCAGCGGCATCAGTGCCGGCAGGTCGCGATGCGCGGCCAGCAGGCCTGCCTCCATGTCACATGGATGACTGGTGGTGTAGCGCAGCCGCGCGATTCCCGGCACTTCGGCAAGACGATACAGCAGCCGCGCGAGCGGCCACGCCTGTCCGTCCGCGCCCTCACCATGATAAGCGTTGACGTTCTGCCCGATCAGCGTGACCTCGCGCACGCCAGCTCCGGCCAGGCGCTCGACTTCGGCGACGATGCTCTCGACCGGCCGCGAGATTTCAGCACCTCGCGTATACGGCACCACGCAAAACGTGCAGAACTTGTCGCAGCCCTCCTGCACGGTGACGAATGCCGATACGCCGCGGGCGCGCGTCGCCTCCGGGCTCGGCGGCTTGAGGATGGCGAACTTGTCATCGAGCGGAAACTCGTTGTCGATGACTTTCTCGCCACGCCCGGCGCGGACGATGAGATCCGGTAGCCGGTGGTAGTTCTGTGGGCCAATGACGAGATCGACCACACTGGCACGGCGGATGATTTCCTTGCCCTCGGCCTGCGCCACGCAACCGGCGACCGCAACCACGACTTGACGCCCCTCCTCCGCGGCCTCCTGCTTGAGCACCCGCAGGCGTCCGAGTTCCGAGTAGACTTTTTCGGCGGCCTTCTCGCGGATATGGCAGGTGTTGAGGATGACAAGGTCGGCGCCCTGCGGCGTGGCGACCTCGGCATATCCTTCGGGCGCGAGCGTATCGGCCATACGCTGCGAATCATACACATTCATCTGGCAGCCGAAGGACTTGATATGGACTTTGCGCGGGCCGTTCATGCCGGTCGGATCGCTTGCGCCCTGGGGCCGACCGCGCAGCCAAGTATTTGGCGCGCCTCATAAATCCCAAATCCGGGGGTCGGCTGAGCGCCCCTCATACCGCCTTTTCGGGCAAAAAGGAATGGGCACCGGATCGCTGGGCGGGGATAGCCGTCAACGCTTGAGCTTGTCATCGAGTGGCACGGCGTAAAGCTCAAGCCGGTGGTCGACCAGACGATAGCCCAGCCGGCGGGCCACCTCGGCCTGCAACGCCTCGATCTCTTCCGACTGGAACTCGATCACCTCGCCGGTGCGCAGATTGATGAGATGGTCGTGGTGGGAATCGGGCACCTGTTCGTAGCGCGCGCGGCCGTCGCGGAAGTCGTGCCGTTCGATGATGCCGGCGTCCTCGAACAGCTTGACGGTACGGTAGACGGTGGAGATCGAGATGTGGTGGTCGACCGCGGCGCAGCGACGGTAAAGCTCCTCCACGTCAGGGTGATCGTCCGCCGATGCCAGCACGCGCGCGATCACACGGCGCTGTTCGGTCATGCGCATACCCCGGGCGGCGCATTGCGCTTCGATATCGGTGTTTTTGGACACACTCACGACGCTTCTCCGTCGGTTTCGAATAACACGGCCAAGGGTGTGAAATCCATCCGTCGCCACCGGCCCCTGAACTTCATGCAGCCAAATCCGGCATCATGGACCCGCCGGAATGCGGTGGAAGCGGCGTTGGACCTCGTCAGGTTCATGATTGATTGACCGACCCATCCTCAGAGGTCGCGCCGGAGAACGAGTGCGGCGGCGCCCTTGCTATCCTGATAATAAGCCTCACGTCGGCCGACTTCGCGAAATCCGGCGCGGCGATAGAGCCGCAGCGCCGGAGTGTTGCCCTCTTCGACTTCGAGAAACACGGCGCGCGCGCCTAGCCCCGCCAGCCGACGCAAGTGCAGGTCAAGCAGCCGCCGCGCCAATCCCTTGCCGCGACGCGCGGCCGCGACCGCAACCGACAGAATCTCCGCTTCGTCGACCACCAGCCGCGACAGGATAAAACCCGCAAGACTGCGCCCGTACATCGCCCGGTGCGCGAGCACGTGACGGTCGAACAGCATGTGCTCGATCTCGCCGTCGCTCCAGCCGCGATGGAACGCGGCGGCATGAAGACGCGCAATCGCCGCGGCATCGCGCGGAGTTGCCTCCGTCAGCACAGGTTCGCTGCGCGCGAACAGGCGGGCAAGAAGTCCGGTCATCGGCGAGGCAGCCGGGCCGCGTCCTGCGGCTGCGCGTCGGGCGCGCGCAGGTAGAGCGGCTTCGGTGGCCCGTAACCGTCGCCGGCGGCGGCGCCAAGCCGCGCCACCCAGCCGATGTCGGGCGCGCCGCGTTGCTCGACGAGGAGCGGTTGTTCAGCGCCTTTCGGCCACGCGGCCGCCAGCAGATTGGCGGCCGAACCGACGACCCGCGCCGGGCCGGTCATCGCGGCGCGCACCGCTTCGCGCAGCGGCGCAATGCGGGGCGCAACAAGCGCGCGGCCGCCGATGCCGAAAATCTGCAGATAGACATGATCGTGCCGCGCGTCGATCGCGACGACCACGTTGCTGCTGTCATCCTCGGCGATGTGGGGTGCGGCGAAGCTCGACAGCGTCGACAGACCGATCGACGGTTTGCCGGACGCAAGCGCCAGGCCGCGCGCAGCAGAAATACCGACCCGCAGCCCCGTGAAGCTGCCGGGCCCGATGGTCACCGAGATGCGGTCAAGATCGGCGAATGCGACCTCCGCCAGGTCCATCACGCGGGCAATCAGCGGCATCACGGCTTCGGCATGGCCGCGCACCATCGGCAGCGTCTCGCTGGCAACGATGCCACCACGATTGAGATCGAGCAGCGCCGCCGAACAGGCCTCGAGCGCAGTGTCGATGGCAAGCACACGCATGGTGTTCTCAGCGTCGACCGGACCTACAGGCGCCGGGGCTGCTCCCCGCGGCCAAGCTTGCGCTACGCAAAACCTGATCGAGCGCGGCGCCCTGATGACAAAACGTGCTGACTTAGACCGGCCGAACCTCGACCACGTCGGGAAGATAGTGGCGCAAGAGATTTTGGATGCCGTGGCGCAGCGTCGCGGTCGACGATGGGCAGCCGGAGCACGCGCCCTTCATGCTGAGAAAGACGACACCATCTTTGAAGCCGCGAAACGTGATATCGCCGCCGTCGTTGGCGACCGCCGGCCGCACCCGCGTCTCGATCAGCTCCTTGATGGTGGCGACGGTTTCGGAATCCGTCGTTTCGAAGAATTCCTCCTCGCCCTCCGCCACTGCACCGTCCGCGGAATGCACCAGCGGCTCGCCGGACATGAAATGCTCCATGATGGCGCCGAGGATTGCGGGCTTGAGCTGCAGCCACTCTCCGTCGTTCTTCGTGACCGAAATGAAATCGGAGCCGTAGAACACACCGGTCACGCCGTCGATCTCGAACAGCCGTTCGGCGAGGGGAGATTGCGCCGCGGCTTCCTTGTCGCGGAGGTCGAGCGTGCCGCTGGCGAGCACCGCACGCCCCGGCAGGAACTTCAGCGTCGCCGGGTTCGGGGTTGGCTCGGTCTGGATGAACATGGCTTGCTCCTTGAACCTTGCGCGGATTCAGCAGGTCTGAGCCGCAGGCTACCGGGTTTCTAACACGATACGTGGCGTTTTTGGCCAGAAGTTCAAGCCATTCTAATCGGCGCGACGGGCGATCACGCGCGCCGGAGCGCCGTCCGATCCGGCGATATTGAGCCCCAGGAACATGATCTCGACCCGTTGGCCCGCCAGCGGCGTCATATTTGTTACGTGCTCGGCTATCAGCACACCGTTGCTTAAAAGCGTGTTGTGCACTGGGAAATCATAATCCTCTCGCCGGTAATGCGGGGCCTGGTCGGGGGTGCTGTTGTCCATGCCGACCAGCTTGGCGCCGCTGCGCCACCAGCCAGTCCGCGGCCTCGGCGGTGAGGAACGGGTGCTCTTCATACCGCTCCGTGTTCACATAGCGCCACCAGCCGGTGTCGATCAGCACGATGTCGCCGGCCTGCATCCGCGGCGTCGCGCGTTCGAGGTCAGCGACGTCGATTGCCCCGCGGTCGGGCGCGTCGATTTGCCAGATCACCCCCGGTCCGTAGAGGCGGTCGAGCGGGACCTCGTCGATGGTCGGGCCGTCGGCGATGAAATGACGAGGCGCATCGAAGTGCGTGCCGTGATGCACGACCATTTGGATCTCGGTGATTCTGATCGGCGCGGTTCTGAACTGACGGATCTGCGGCTGCGGAAAAAACGGGATGCGCGACAGCGTCTCGGTGATGCGGTGCGACAGATCGATCCAGGGGCCGCTGGCGGCTATCCGGGGCGCGGGAATGTCCTGCCAGCCCTTCCAGCCGTAGATTTTTCTCGGCGCGGTTTCGCACATGGATTTGGTCCGTGTTTTGTTTGCTGCGGCGGCAGTGCGCTCCCTCTCCCCGCTTGCGGGGAGAGGAGTGGCGACCGCGAGATCAGCGCAAGCCTCGCCCCTCACCCGCCCTCGCCAACGCTCAGGCATCCTCTCCCCGCTGCGCGGGGCGAGGGAAGAAAGCGCTCACGACATGGTATCGAGGTCTTCGTCGCTCAGGTGCCCGGGCACGATGGCGAGGGGGATCGGATAATTGTCGGCGGTGCTGGCCAGGCTTGCAACCAGCGGGCCGGGCCCCTCCTTGGCGGTGCCGGCCGCGAGCACCAGGATCGCGATGTCTTCATCCTCCTCGATGAGATCGAACAGTTCCTTCAGCCGATCGCCCTCGCGGATCACCCGCTGCGGCATCACGCCCGTGATGCTGGAAGCACGCGCCGCGTAGCGATCCAGCACCGCGCTGGCCTCATCGTGCGCCTCGGCGCGCATGATGTCGCCGACGCCGAGCCACTGCTGGTTGCGGTCGTGCATCTCGATCACGCGCAACATGATGACGGTCGCGCCAATGCGCAGCGCGCGGCGGCTGGCGAAATAGACCGCGCGATCGCATTCCGGCGTGTCGTCGATGACGACCAGAAACTTCGGCGAGTGACCGGCCTCGTAGCTGCGGCGCTTCTTGCTCATCGGCTCCCCCGGCTGCCACTGGACATCAATCGCACGAGCAAATCCTGCCACGAGGCTTGGCCATCGGACAAGGTCACGATCCGTCGCAATTGAGGCGCGCCGAAATCTCCGCGACTGGCGCGGTTATCGCCGCACGAACCCGACGATGTCCTTGACGGCCTTCATGGTTTCGGCGGCGAGGACCTGCGCGCGCGCCGAGCCATCCGCCAGCACCGAATCGATATAGGGCGCATCGGCGACGAGCTTCTTCATCTCGCTATTGATCGGACCGAGCTTGGTGACCGCCAGATCGACCAGCGCCGACTTGAAGGTCGAGAACTGGCCGCCGCCGAATTGCCCGAGTACCGCGGCCTTGCTGGTCTCAGCCAGCGCCGCATAGATGCCAACAAGGTTGTCGGCCTCCGGCCGTGCGTCGAGGCCCTTTTCCTCGCCCGGCAGCGGCTCCGGATCGGTCTTCGCGCGCCGCACCTTGAGGGCGATGGCGTCGGCGTCGTCGGTCAGATTGATGCGCGACTGGTCGGATGCGTCCGATTTCGACATCTTCTTAGTGCCGTCGCGCAGCGACATCACCCGCGTCGCCGGCCCCTGGATCAACGGCTCGGGCAGCGGGAAGAACGCCTCGCCGTAGCCGTGGGCGTGAATTGACGCGCCGAAATCGTTGTTGAATTTCTGCGCGATGTCGCGCGCGAGTTCCAAGTGCTGCTTCTGATCCTCACCGACCGGCACGTGCGTCGCGCGATAGACCAGGATGTCGGCCGCCATCAGCGCCGGATAGGCGTAGAGCCCGATCGACGCGTTCTCGCGGTCCTTGCCGGCCTTCTCCTTGAACTGCGTCATGCGATTGAGCCAGCCGAGCCGCGCGACGCAGTTGAACACCCAGGCCAGTTCGGCGTGCTCGGCGACCTGGCTTTGGTTGAAGACGATGTGCTGCTTCGGATCGATGCCGCACGCGATAAAGGCCGCAGTCACCTCGCGGATGGCTTTCGGCAATTCGGCCGGGTCCTGCCACACCGTGATGGCGTGCATATCGACCACGCAATAGATGCAGTCATAGTTCTTTTGCAGCGCGACGAACTTCACCATGGCGCCGAGATAATTGCCGAGGTGCAGGTTGCCGGTCGGCTGCACGCCGGAAAACACGCGCTCTTTGAAAGCCATCTCGAATACCTCGCCGATTGCGTTGCCAGATGCCACGACCGCCCAATGGGGCGCAAGTCCCGCACCGGGCGCGGCATGATCGATGGGCCGCAGGGCAGCAGCCCATTTGGCGGGACGAGACCATCGGCTCGCGCGATGAATACGGCGAACCCAGTCCGTTACGGGCGATTGTGTCGGCCGAGGCGGCGGTTATAGTGCGCGCCTTCACTCCCAAACTCGCGCAGAGGGGTTCATGGCTTCAACTCGTTTCGACGTGCTCGGCATCGGCAACGCCATTGTCGATGTACTGGCACGCACCGACGACGGCTTCCTGGTCAAGCAGGGCATGCACAAAGGCGGCATGGCGCTGATCGACGAGCCGCGTGCGGCGGCGATCTACGACGCCATGGGACCGGCGATCGAGGTCTCGGGCGGGTCGGCAGCAAACACGATCGTCGGGGTGGCGAGCCTCGGTGCGCGCGCAGCCTTCGTCGGCAAGGTCCGCGATGACGAACTCGGCCGCGTCTTCGGGCATGACATCCGCGCCGCCGGCGTCGCCTTCGACACGCCGCCGGCATCCGACGGCCCGTCGACGGCGCGCTGCTACGTGCTGGTGACGCCGGACGGCGAGCGCACCATGAACACCTACCTGGGCGCCGCGCAGGATCTGCATCCGAACGACATCGACGCCGACGCCATCAAGGCGTCCGGCATCATCTATCTCGAGGGCTATCTCTGGGACCCGCCGCACGCCAAGGAGGCGTTCCTCAAGGCGGCGAAGATCGCGCATGGCGCGGAGCGCGATGTGGCGCTGACGCTGTCGGATGCGTTTTGTGTCGATCGCTACCGTTCGGAGTTTCTGGACCTGATCCGCAGCGGCACCGTCGATCTGGTGTTCGCCAACGAGCGCGAACTGCACAGCCTCTATGAGACCGCCGACTTCGATACCGCGCTCAACGCCCTGCGGGCCGATGCCAAGCTTGCGGTGATCACCCGCAGCGAAAAGGGCTGCCTGGTCGTCACGCGCGAGGAGACCGACGCGGTGCCCGCGATACCCATCGAGCGCCTGGTCGACGCCACCGGCGCCGGCGACCTGTTCGCCGCCGGGTTCCTGGTCGGGCTATCGCGCGGCGAGGAGTACCGCGATTGTGCGCGATTGGGCGCGCTCGCGGCCGCCGAGGTGATCAGCCACCTCGGCGCTCGGCCGGAGACGTCGCTCAAGGACCTCGCCCAGCAGAACGGCTTCGACCTTGGATGAGACGTGTCTCGGGCGCCGGGCTTAGGCGTCGAAAGCCCCCGCCGGGACGTTCTCCACACTGATTCACAGGAATCCGGGCCGCTTGCCGCGCTGCCATGGAACCGTCGTCCCTGGCTGCTCTTATGCTCCGCGGGGGGTACCGTGTACCCCGGAGGATGTCATGAGCACTCAGGTCGATCGTCTTCCCGCCGAGGTTCCCGTCGGCACGCGCTACGTCATCGAGGGCCGCCGAGAAGGCGATGGCGATCTACGTATCTCGTTGCGCTACCTGGAGTTTCCCGACGGCCGGCAGGTCAGGCTCCCCGCCGACCTCGGTGAACGGGCGCGCGCACGGCGCAGCCGCGGACGTTCCGGCCGGCGTACCGTCGCGCGAAAATAGTTACCGCGACCTGGAACGAGCCGCCCCCGCGCGCGTTGCTGGATCAGCGCCGGGTGGTGTGCCCCAGCCCCCTACCCCTCAGCCATCCGGCGAATGGGACCCTGGCCCCCAACGGGAGCCGGGGTCTCCTTTTGTGCATGGCGACGTGCGCCAGTCTCCCTCAGGCCTTGGCCCTCCTCAGGAACGGCCCACCACCAGATGGTCGCGATGCACCATCTCGGCACGCCCGCCGAAGCCCAAAATCGAGAGAATATCGGCCGACGAACGGCCCTTTATCTTGGCCGCCTCGTCGGCGTCATAGGCGACCAGTCCGCGCCCCACTTCGGCGCCGTCCGGCCCGCGGATGATGACGGCGTCGCCGCGCGCGAAGGCACCGTCGATGCGGATCACGCCGGCGGGCAGGAGGCTGCGGCCGTTGCGCAGCGCCGTGACGGCGCCGGCGTCGATGGTGAGCGTGCCGCGCGGCTCCAGCGAGCCGGCGATCCACTTCTTGCGCGCGGTGACCGGATTGGCCGGGGTGAGAAACCAACTGCAGCGCGCGCCGTCCGCGATCGCCTTCAGCGGATGCGGCAGCCGGCCCGACGCGATCACCATATGGGTGCCACCGGCGGTGGCGATCTTGCCGGCCTCGATCTTGGTCTGCATGCCGCCGCGCGAAAGCTCCGAGCCGGCCGCTCCCGCCATCGCCTCGATCGCCGGCGTGATGCGCTCGATCACCGGCACCAGCTTCGCCTCACGGCCCGCTCCGGGCGGTGCATCGTAGAGCCCGTCGATGTCGGAGAGCAGCACCAGCAGGTCGGCGCCCGCCATGGTGGCGACACGGGCGGCAAGGCGATCGTTGTCGCCATAGCGGATCTCGTTGGTGGCGACGGTGTCGTTCTCGTTGATCACCGGCACCGCGTGCCATTCCAGCAGCTTTTCGATGGTCGAGCGCGCGTTGAGATAGCGCCGGCGCTCTTCGGTGTCCTGCAGGGTCACCAGCACCTGCCCGGCCGTGATGCCGTGACGGCCGAGCACCTCCGACCAGGTACGCGCGAGCGCGATCTGGCCGACGGCAGCGGCGGCCTGCGAGTCTTCGAGCTTGAGCGGGCCTTTCGGCAGTCTGAGCACCGCGCGGCCAAGCGCGATTGCACCGGAGGAGACCACCAGCACGTCACGCTTCTCGCCATGCAGTCCGGCGAGGTCCTCGACCAGCGAGGCCAGCCAATCGTCGTTGAGCCGCCCGGCCGCGCTGTCGACCAAGAGCGACGAGCCAACCTTGACGACGATACGGCGGAAATCGCTGAGCGCTGGTGATGAACGGGACATGCCGAGGGCCATTGGGATGCGCCGAAACCAGCGGCTGCGGCGCCGGGTTATCCCGCATGCGCGATTGGTTGCCAAGCGGCTTACGTGGCACGCCGATGCAGCCGGGGCGTCTTTCAGGGAGAGTTAGAAGAGAGAGTGCGTTCACATCGGCCGACGCCGATGAACCTACGCCTGGATGCCGTGGGTCTGCAGCCAGGATTCCAGCACCGCGATCTGCCAGAGCTTCGAGTGACCCTTGGGCGTGAGGCTGCCCTCCGGGTCGGCCAGTAGCCGTTCGACATAGTCGCGCTTGAACAGGCCGCGCGTGCGCGCCGCCGGCGCATGCAGAATGTCGCGCACGAATTCCAGGAACGGGCCGCGCAGATATTTCAGCGCCGGTACCGGAAAGTATCCTTTCGGCCGATCGATGACCTCGGCCGGCACGACCTTGCGCGCCGCCTCCTTGAGAATGTACTTGCCGTCATCGCGGACCTTGAGCTCGGCCGGGATGCGCGCGGCGAGTTCGACCAGTTCGTGATCGAGAAACGGCACGCGCGCCTCCAGGCCCCACGCCATGGTCATGTTGTCGACGCGCTTGACCGGATCGTCGACCAGCATGATCTGCGTGTCCAACTGCAAGGTCTGATCGATCGGACGCATCGACTGCGCCTGCGCAAAGAAACCCTCGACGAAGTCGCGGCTGTAATCGCCGTTCATCAGCGGCGGCGCGAGCGTCTCGCGCATCTCGTCATGGTCGCGGTCGAAGTAGACGCGGGCATATTCGGTAACGGCGTCGTTCGCCCGCATCATGTGTGGATACCAGTGATAGCCGCCGAAGATTTCGTCAGCGCCCTGGCCGCTCTGCACCACCTTGACGTGCTGGGAGACTTCTTCCGACAGCAGATAGAAGCCGATGGCGTCGTGGCTCATCATCGGCTCGGACATCGCGGTCACCACATGCGGCAGCGCCGACAGCGCGCGCGACGCATCGATATGAATGCGGTGATGGTCGGTCCCGAACCGCTCCGCAATCAGGTCGGAATACTGAAACTCGTCGCCCTTGAGGCCGCCGACGCTTTCGAAGCCCACGGAAAATGTCTTGAGATCGGTCTCGCCGTCTTCGGCCAGCAGCGCCACCACCAGCGAACTGTCGAGGCCGCCCGAGAGCAGCACGCCGGTCGGCACATCGGCCACGCGCCGGCGGTCGACGGCGGTTTTCATTGCGGCGAGCACGCGCTCACGCCATTCAGCTTCGCTGATTCTGCGATCGGCCTCGGCGGTATCGACTTCGACCGACCAATAGACCTCTTCACGGCGCGTGCCGTCCGGCTCGACCGTCATGATGGTCGCGGGCGGCAACTTGCGCACACCTTTGAGAATGGTGCGCGGCGCCGGCACGACGGCGTGGAAGCTCATGTAATGATGCAGTCCGGCCGGATCGATCTCGGTATTGACGCCGCCGGCCGCGAGCAGCGCAGGCAAGCTGGATGCAAAGCGCAATCCGCGCCCGCTGTCGATATCGGCGAGATAGAGCGGCTTGATTCCCAGCCGGTCGCGCGCCAGTACGACACGCCCACTGTCGCGTTCCCAGATCGCAAACGCGAACATGCCGTGAAACCGTTCGACACAACGCGGCCCCCAGGCGTCATAAGCCTTGAGGATAACCTCGGTATCGCCGGTGGAAAAGAATCGGTAGCCCTTGGCCTCGAGTTCGCCGCGCAATGCGTGGAAATTGTAAATGCAGCCGTTGAAGACGAGCGCGAGCCCAAGGTCGGAGTCGACCATCGGCTGTTGTGACGCGGTGCTCAGATCGAGAATGCTCAACCGGCGATGGCCGAGAGCAACGTTCCCCTGTGCGAAGAAACCTCCCGAGTCGGGACCGCGAGCATGCAGGGCACTGGCCATTGCCTCGTTGGCAGAAAGCGTCGAATGGCCACGGAATCGAATTTCACCACAAAGTCCACACATCATCCTCACGGATCCGCAGATCCGATCACGGTCTCCTTGTTATGTTGCGGAGTCGTCCGCGTTATGTTGCGGAGTCGTCCGCGAGTTCTTCATTATATAGGTAGTTTGCCTCGAAGCTGAAACCAGCAATTCGCGAAATGTTGCCGATCACATGCGGCATGTGCGACATTTAAGACAAATCTCGCAAATAAATGATCGTCGTTCCTGGAACTCCTCGCGAATTTGAACTTCCTGGTGCATCACGATGAATTAAACGCTCCTGGTGCACAGATACGTGAACGCATCCGCGAATTTCCTGCTTGTCAATTTTTGTGCGTCACGCACGCAGCGACGCGATCTGAAATTTAGAACCAAGAAATCAGTGAGCTGCGACGAATGCGAATCGTTTCTGCGCGCATCATTTGGTGCGCGACTCCGACCGCGTCATCCGTTTGTTCGCACGACAGAGTCTGCACTGTCGAGCTGAACTGACAGAGTGTGACGGCGATCACAGAAGCAAACGCTTGCGCCTGCGAAAGTGTTGAGCCGTCAACCCGGAGTTGACGCTGCGCGGGAGGAAATCATGTCGAGCACTGCTGAGATCGAAGCTGTTCTGTTCAAGCCGATCGGGGATCGCTACGTCTTCCAGGCCCCGAACCCATGGGTGTTTGGAAGTAAGGATCGCTATCTCGTCGACGACGCTCAAAAGCAGGAATTGCTTGCGATCGTCATGCCCCGACGCCCGACGGTGCGGATCGCAGTAATCACCATCGGCATTCTGCTGTGGACGGCGGTCGCATCGACGATCGTCTGGGCCGTCTCCCCGCACGCGGATCCCTCGGTCGTTGGATGCCGTTGCGATGTTCGTGCTGATCTTAGTCCCGATATTTTTCGCGCTGATCGTGGCGCTTCAGCGAAATCTGCGCCGTATGCGTCCGATCCTTGCCAATGCGCCGCGCACCGAGGAACGCATCACGCCGCACGAACTGCGTCAGGCAATGACCAAAGCGATCTCGCCGCGGCGAGCGCTGATCCTGGGAGCGTTGTGGACCGTGACCTTCGCCTCCCAGGTGTTCATTCTCGTCATCAGGCAGGGGCGGCATCCAATTCTGAGCGACGTTCAGTCCTACCTGAATCTTTTCACCGCGATCGTCGCCGCCGGACTGGTCGCCTACTACCTCGTGCTTGCGATCCGCAAGATCAGGCGGAAAGAAGTGGCGGCCTGAGGTGGGTTGATGCACTCCGGATGAACCGGTCGGCTGCATATCGGCGCGACGCCGGTCAGGAATGCCAGACCGCCTCGGCCGCCGGCTGTTCGGCGGCGGGGCGCGCGCCGTCGATCACTTTGCGCAGTGCGCGCAGAATCTCCGGCACGCCCTCGCGCGTCGCGGCCGAAATCACCAGCGGTGTTTTCTTGGCGGCCCGCTTGAGCCGCGCCAACTGCTGTTTCAATTCCTCCGGCGTGAGTGCATCGGCTTTGTTGATCGCGACGATTTCGGGCTTGTCGGCGAGCCCTTCGCCGTAGGCCGCAAGCTCCGCGCGCACGGTCTTATAAGCTTCGCCGGCATGTGCGCCGGTGCCGTCGATGAGATGAAGGAGAACGCGGCAACGCTCGACGTGGCCGAGGAAGCGGTCGCCCAAACCGACGCCCTCGTGGGCACCCTCGATCAGCCCCGGGATGTCGGCCAGTACGAATTCGCGGCCGTCGCTGTCCACGACGCCGAGCTGCGGGTGCAGCGTGGTGAACGGATAGTCGGCGATCTTCGGCTTGGCGGCGCTCACCGCCGCCAGGAAGGTCGATTTCCCCGCATTGGGTAGACCGACGATGCCGGCGTCCGCGATCAGCTTGAGGCGCAGCCGGATGGTGCGCTCCTCGCCGGGCTGCCCCGGATTGGCATGACGCGGCGCGCGGTTGGTCGAAGTCTTGAAATGGGCATTGCCGAAGCCGCCGTTGCCGCCCTTGGCCAGGATGGCGCGATCGCCCACTTTGGTGAGATCGGCGAGCAGGGTCTCGCCGTCCTCCTCGTAGATCTGGGTGCCGGCTGGCACCTTCATCACCATGTCGTCGCCGTTGGCGCCATGGCGGTCCTTACCCATGCCGTTGCCACCGCGTTTGGCCTTGAAATGCTGCTGATAGCGGTAGTCGATCAACGTATTGAGGCCATTGACGGCTTCCGCCATCACGTCACCGCCACGGCCGCCGTCGCCGCCGTTCGGCCCGCCAAACTCGATGAATTTCTCGCGCCGGAACGATACGCAGCCGTTCCCGCCGTCGCCGGAGCGGATATAGACCTTGGCCTCGTCGAGGAACTTCATGGCGCCTGGTGCCCTGTTTCCGAAATTCGCGATCCGTCTCAGCCCGTTGCTGCAACGATGTAGGAACTTCAAATCGGCGGCACTAGGTAACGATCGCCACGGCGCGCGGCAATGCTGCCTTATTGGTAACGCGTTGTCGGGCTACGAATTCCGGGTGGGAGCATCCGGCCACCGTCGGCCGCTCCTGAGGGGAGGGGGGCCTCGCCACGTGTGGTCGGTGTTCAAGATTGCGGCGCGTGCCGCGATTTGGCGTGCAACGCGCGATCCGCGCCTGGTCGGCCTGCCCACGCTGATCGGCTGGGTCCTGGTGCTGGCGGCCGTGCGGTGCGCCCTGCAGTTCGCCGAGGCGCTTCCGACGCCGGGTTTCAATCCCTACGGGCTCAATGCGGTCGTCGCCTGGCTCGCGATCGCGCTGGTGGTGACGGCGTGCTTCGTGTCGCCGCCCGCGCGCGTCACGGCGCTCTCCGCGATGGTGGTGCTCTCGGCCCTCACCGAAATCGTGCTCGGAACCATCAAATTCGCCGCACCGTTGATCCAATCCTGGGTCCAGACTCGGGCCCAGTCTTGGCTTCCCATGGATGCGTTCGCGGCGTCGTATCCGGCGCTGTTTGCGCTCTGGAGCGGTTTCGGCGCGCCGGTCGCGATGTTCCTGGCCCCGGCCGTCTCCTGGACCGGCGCGATGTTCGCGATCCTGCGCAGCTTCGAGGCCGGGGCGCCGGTTCGCGTGCTGGGCAAAGTCGTCGCACTGTGGGCGGCATTGTTCATCGCCAAGAGCGCCTTGCCGCACATGCCGGTGTTTGCTGGGCCGACCTTCGATGCACGCAGCGCCAACCTGTGGGAATACGTCCGGGCGCGGCATCTCGCAGATGTCGAGGGTGAGCGCGGACGTGGAAATCCGGACACAACGGGACTTGTGCTCGGCAACGCCCGCCGCGACGTAGCGCGCCAAGATTCCGCGACCAGCCAGGTGGCCCGCGATCCCCGGCAGCCTGCGCTCCTGCAGGCTGCGATCGAGCGACTGACGCCGCAAAAGCCGGGCACGACTGACGTCTACGCCATCGGGCTGGCCGGGTGGCTCGATCAGGACGTCTTCATCAAGGAGCTTGACGGCGCGTTCGCCGCGATGGGGCGGGTGTTGCCGCTGCAGGACCACACCATTCGCCTGAGCAACTATCCGGAGACTCTCGCAAGCCTGCCGATCGCCAGCCGCGAGAATTTCGCTGCCGCCGTCCACGCCGTCGCGCAGGTCATGGACAAGCAGGAGGACATCCTGCTCCTGCTGATGACCTCGCACGGCGCCACCAGCGGCTTGGCCCTGCAATTGCCGGGTGGCGGCCACACGTTGCTGAGCCCGGACGAAGTCGCGGCTATTCTCCGCAGCGAGGGTGTCAAGAACCGCATCGTGATTGTGTCGGCCTGTTATGGCGGCGTGTTCGTCAAGCCGCTCGCCGACGACGATAGCATCGTACTGACCGCCGCCGACGAGCGGCACACGTCGTTCGGCTGCGCACCCGGCCGGGACTGGACCTATTTCGGTGACGCGCTGTTCAATCGGGCGCTGCAGCCCGGCGTGGACCTCAAGTATGCCTTCGCGCACGCGCGGCTGGTGATCGCCGGATGGGAAAGCATGGAGGGCCTGACGCCGTCGAACCCGCAAGGGCATTTTGGGCCCGCTCTCGTCGATAAACTCGCACCTGTGCTGCAAGCGGTGCAGGCAAGCGCGCGCTAGGCCTGACGTAGCGAAGCCTCAGCGTGCTGGCTTGACGCGCCGGCGCGGCGGCGGAACCGGCGCGGCCGTCACGCCGAGAGTCTCGATCACGATCTCGCCGAGCGCGGTGAAGTCGGCCTTGCGCGGCGAGGTCCGCCGCCACGCCAGACCGACGGTCCGGCCCGGTTGCGGTGGCGCAAACCGCAGCAGCTTCACCCGCCTGTCCCGCACCTCGACATCGACGGCGACCTGCGGCACCAGCGTCACGCCGTAGCCGTTGGCCACCATCTGCATGACGGTCGCAAGGCTGGTTGCGCCGAGACCAAGCCCGCCATCGCGATGGCCGCCGGCGCAATAGGCTAGCGCCTGGTCGCGCAGGCAATGCCCCTCCTCCAGCAGAATAAGGTCTTCCTGGTCCACATCGCGCGCCGAAACACGGACGGTCTCGGGACGAGGATCAGCGGCCGGAACGGCGAACAGAAAAGGGTCTTCGAACAGCGCGATGGATTCCGTGTCCGCTCCGGGGACCGGCAGGGCGAGCATCACGACATCAAGCGCGCCGTGCGTCAGTTCGTCGAGCAGGACCTTGGTCTGGGTCTCGCGCAGTTCGATGCGAAGCTCGGGATAACGCCGCTGCAGGGCCGGCAAAATCTTCGGCAGCACATAGGGAGCAAGCGACGGGATGATGCCCAGCGTCAACGAGCCGGTGAGAACGCGGCTGCGATGGCGGGCGAAATCCACCAGGTCGCGCGAGGCCGCCAGCACCTGCTCGCTGCGCCGGGAGACCTCCAGCCCGACTTCAGTCAACATGACCTCGCCGGGACGCCGCTCCACCAATTCCACCCCGAGCTGCTTTTCGAGGTCCTTGATCTGCATCGACAATGCCGGCTGCGTGATGGAACACGCCTCTGCGGCGCGGCCGAAATGCCGGAATTCGGCGAGCGCGCCCAGATAGCGCAACTGCTTCAGCGTGATCATGCGATAAGATAATCTTATCGACTACGTCAGGCAATACGATTAGACCTGATCTTTGATCTAGAGCAATTTGCAGGTAAGCAAAGCCACCCAAAATCACACCAGACAAGAAAAGGGAGTTCCCACGACCGAGAAGCCGGGACCGCCGATAATCCGATTACACGCCTAGCGCCGAGGCGCCTCCTTTGAGTTCGTCATCGCCGTCATCACGGCGACAGACATCATCGCTGGACACCCAGGGCGAAGGCCGCCGATGACATCGGCGCTTTTCGACAGTGCCGGCGCGTTCGGAGCGGCTGATGCGGAACGCGACGTGCGCGGCTTCGATGTCGAATTCTGCACCGAGGAAGGCAACCGGCGCGGCAACGGCGCCCGTACATCACAACAGTTCAGTTCCATACCGGACAACCCGAAGAAATTTACCGAATACGATCGGAGAGAAACATGGACGCAAAAACTGACGACAAGAGCGCAGGCAAGTGCCCCGTCATGCACACCAGCTTTACGAATCGTGACTGGTGGCCGGACACACTGAACATTCAGGTTCTTCACGGGAACTCGTCCTTGTCGGATCCGATGGGCGAGGCGTTCGACTACGCCAAGGAGTTCAAGAGTCTCGACCTGAATGCCGTGATCAAGGACCTGCATGCCCTTATGACCGACTCGCAGCCGTGGTGGCCGGCCGATTTCGGTCATTATGGTGGACTGTTCATCCGTCTAGCGTGGCACGCCGCGGGAACCTACCGCATCACCGACGGCCGCGGCGGCGCCGGCGCCGGCCAGCAGCGCTTCGCGCCGCTGAACTCATGGCCCGACAACGCGAACCTCGACAAGGCGCGCCGGCTGTTGTGGCCGATCAAGCAGAAATACGGCAAGAAAATCTCCTGGGCCGACCTGATGGTTCTCGTCGGCAACGTCGCGCTGGAGTCGATGGGCTTCAAGACCTTTGGTTTCGCCGGCGGCCGCAAGGATGTCTGGGAGCCCGAAGAACTCTACTGGGGTCCTGAGGGAACGTGGCTGGGTGACGAACGCTACAGCGGCGAGCGCCAGCTTGCGGAACCGCTCGGTGCCGTGCAGATGGGCCTGATCTACGTCAATCCGGAGGGGCCGAACGGCAAGCCGGACCCGGTCGCGGCGGCGAAGGACATCCGCGAAACGTTCTTCCGCATGGCGATGAACGACGAGGAGACCGTCGCGCTGATCGCCGGCGGCCACACCTTCGGCAAGACCCACGGTGCGGGTGATCCCTCGCTGATGGGCCCGGCGCCGGAGGGCGGCGCCATCGAGGACCAGGGCCTCGGCTGGAAGAGCAAGTTCAACACCGGCGTAGGCTGCGATGCCATCACTGGCGGCCCGGAAGTCACCTGGTCGCAGACGCCGACGAAGTGGAGCAACCACTTCTTCGACAACCTGTTCAAGTACGAATGGGAACTGACAAAGAGCCCGGCCGGTGCGCAGCAGTGGAAGGCGAAAAATGCCGAAGCCACGATCCCGGACGCCTTCGACAAGTCGAAGAAGCAAGTGCCGACCATGCTGACCACGGATCTCTCGCTGCGGATGGACCCCGCCTACGAGAAGATCTCGCGACGCTTCTACGAGCATCCGGATCAGTTCGCCGACGCGTTTGCGCGGGCGTGGTTCAAGCTCACGCACCGCGACATGGGGCCGATCCAGCGCTACCTCGGGCCGCTCGTGCCGAAGGAGACGCTGATCTGGCAGGACCCGATCCCGGCCGTGAACCATCCGCTGATCGATGACAAGGACGCCGCCGCGCTGAAGGCGAAGATCCTGGCGTCAGGCCTCACCGTGCCGCAGCTGGTCTCGACCGCCTGGGCGTCGGCGTCGACGTTCCGCGGCTCCGACAAGCGCGGCGGCGCGAACGGCGCGCGCATTCGGCTCAGCCCCCAGAAGGACTGGGAGGTCAACCAGCCGGCCCAGCTCAAGACGGTCCTGCAGAAGCTCGAAGCGATCCAGAAGGAGTTTGGCAAGCAGGTTTCGCTGGCCGATCTGATCGTTCTTGGCGGTTCTGCGGCGATCGAGAAAGCCGCGAAGGATGCCGGCATCGACGTGAAGGTGCCCTTCACGCCGGGGCGCATGGATGCGTCGCAGGAGCAGACCGACGTCGACTCCTTTGCGCCGCTCGAGCCGCGTGCCGACGGCTTCCGCAACTACATTAGCGGCAAGCGGCAGTTCATGCAGCCTGAGGAGGCGTTCGTGGATCGGGCGCAATTGCTGCGGCTGACGGCGCCGGAGATGACGGTTCTGGTCGGCGGTCTGCGCGTACTCGGCGCCAATGCCGGGAATTCCAAGCACGGCGTGTTCACCACGAAGCCCGGCACGCTGACGAATGACTTCTTCGTCAACCTGCTCGACATGAGCACGGAATGGCAGCCCTCCGGCAACGACGTGTACGAGGGCCGCGACCGCAAGACGAAGGCGGTCAAGTGGACCGGCACCCGCGTCGACCTGATCTTCGGCTCGCACTCGCAACTGCGCGCGCTCGCCGAAGTCTATGCGTGCGCCGACTCGAAGGAGAAGTTTGCGAAGGACTTCGTGGCAGCGTGGACCAAAGTGATGAACGCGGATCGCTTTGATATTCAAGCTGTGAAGCAAGCGGCCTGAGGCTCAACGTGCACATACGATACAAAACGGCTGGGATTTCCCAGCCGTTTTTGCATTATTCGTTCACTCTGGCACGACGACTGCGAGGTATGGCGCGCTCGGCTTTTCCGACGCGCCGGCCAGCGCCGGCGCCTTGTTGTGCACCATCTTGATGGACTTGAGATACGCGGCCAGTGCCCGTGCATCGGCATCCGTCAGCTTGGCATAGCTGTGATAGGGCATGATCGGCACCAGGATGCGCCCGTCCGGCCGCGTGCCTGCGCGCACCGCCTTGATGATGTCGGCTTCGCTCCAGTTGCCAAGCCCGGTTTCGACGTCGGGCGTCAGGTTGGGCGGATAGAACGTTCCGACATTGGGGATTTGGAAGCCGATATCGGACCCGCCAAGCGGGCGGGCCATGTCTGGCTGTCCGCGCAGCGCGCCCGGGGTATGACAGCCGGCACAGTCCATGATGGTGACAAGATACTCGCCGCGTTTGAGACGGCTCGTTGCAGCCGGCTCGGCCAGCGCAATCGTGATCGTGACCGCCAGACCGGCGGCGGCCGTCAGATAGGCTATTTCGCGCGCATGGCGCATGGTCACTCTCCTGAATGATGGCGTTGACGCCGCGCCGTCGTTCGGCCGGCCGGCGTTTTGTTGATAGGTTTGCTTGGCGCGGGCACAGTCCGACTGCCGTTGGCTGGACGCGATCGCGATTGCCGGAGAGCGGCGCCGACCAGAGCTCGGACCGCCCAACTCTTCACCGCCCGCGCGGTTGGCTCGTCGAGCCCAAGAACGTCGCGGAACACGATCATCGATTCCGAGCCGAAGATCAGAGCCAGCGCCGCCCGCAGCTTGGCGAGGATCTCATCGTCGAACTTTGTCCGCGCAGGTGCCAGCGCCGCATCGATCAGCGGGGAGCGGCGATTTTGCCGGACCGGCACCGTCTCGCCGTCCGCCTGATCGGCGGTCCGCGTGATGGTCGAAGCAAGCATCAGCCGGATGGCGTGCTCATTCTCGTAGACCGACCGATGTATCGCCGCCTCGGCAATATCCACCCGTTCTTCGGCATCGGTTGACGCAGTGTCAGCGAACACCGTCTGTGCATCCGGCACCGTGATGTCGAACGATGCCTCCACCAGCAGACCCTCGACGTTCGGGAAGTAGCGATAGGCCGTCGCCCGGGACACCAACGCGGCCTCGGCAACTTCGTCGAGACTTGGCGTGCGCCCCTCTTTCATGAGACGCGCGGCCGCCGTGAGTAGGTCCTTGCGCGTCCTGAAGCGCTGGTTCTTCCGTTCGAGCGGCCTTGCATCGGTCATGTCATTCCTGCGGCAATTGTTGAAGAATGGCGGGGAAGTCGAACCAGACGTTCTCGCGTTTGATCTGGTCGTCGTCAGAAAACTCGATGACGTGCAGCAACCTAAATTCGAGCGGGCGCCCGCGCCCTTCGAGGCCGAACGGCCGGCCGATGGCGATGCCGCGCCAGATCGACTCGTCGACCAGAAACTGATCGCCATAGAGCCGCTTCACACACGTGACCGCGCCGTCTTTGAGATCGGCGAACATGTTTTCATAGAATGGCCGCGCGTTCTCGCGGCCATGGGAAGGACCGTTCGGCCAGCCGACAATGTCGTGCTCGGCGTCAGGCGCGAGGGTGGACAGGACGCCCGTCACGTCGTCATGCGCCTCATAGCTGAAATGCTCGTCGATCCTGCGGTCCATGTCGGCCGGTGTCAGTGCCATTGATCGCTCCAATTGTGCCACATTGCGATGTTCTTCTCTTAATGAGATTTTTGTCTCATGTCAATACAGAGAGATAGCTCAATTCGCGGATGGCATCAGCGAGCGGCACCGAAGCTGCGCGGGACCGGGAAGAGGCAGCCGGCGGCGCTTCAACAAGGAATATGAGACAGCGTTCTGACGGGTGTGTTGCGACGGCTGGAGGTAGGGGGCGTCGCGCGGAACGGCGGCGCCACCACGACTGATGCGCCGCCTTCATATTAAGTTGACCGGCCGGATTACGTGCGGTTCCGTCTCGTGCTGGTGGCGCGCGTCACAAAAAAAGCCCCGGTCGGATCGCCGGAGCCTGCATCGGTGCAACCTGGACCAATGGGCCCGATCTGCCCCAAACTCCGGGGGCTGGGGGGCTGAGGAATCCGGCGTCGTAAGCAAACCGGGCCCAGAGGCTAGTGAAGGAAGCTCGCAATCCAGCTTGGCGCGTGCTTGGCGTTATTTGGGCAACATTATGAAGACATTAACGAATTCGTGAAAGCGGCGGCGGATTTGTCGCACGCGCGCGATGTTGCCGCGCGTTATCCCAACGCGGCTCTTGCCGCCCGGCCGATCTGGCGCGATCATCAGTCCGTCACAAAAGGAGGCGCCGATGATAGGCGACACCGAACCGAGCGAGTTCCACGGGGGCGAAACCTCGGCGATATTGCCGCTCGCCCCCGCTAGCCGAGTGACCTTCGACCGGCGCGAGCTCAATCGCATCCTGCTGCTCTATGGCCGCATGGTCGCCGCCGGTGAGTGGCGCGATTATGCGATCGACTTCCTCAAGGATCGCGCGGTGTTCTCGGTCTTCCGGCGCGCCTCGGAAGTTCCGATCTACCGCATCGAAAAAGACCCCAAGCTGGCGCGCCGTCAGGGCGCCTATAGCGTGATTTCGGCGACCGGGCTCATCATGCGCCGCGGTCATGAACTTGACCGTGTGCTGCGCGTGCTCGATAAGCCGCTGAGGCTCGCGACGGGCTGACGGTTACGGCGGCGATGTCGCGCCCGGTCCCAACGCGCGTTGCATCAGCACGCTGTCGAGCCATCGTCCGAATTTGAAACCCACATTCTCGAACGTGCCGACCATGCGGAAACCGGCGGCACGGTGCAACTCGATTGAGCCGGCGTGCGCGGAATCGCCGATCACCGCAATCATCTGGCGGAAGCCACGCGCTTCGCTGTCCGCGATCAGACGACGGAGCAGAATGCGCCCCAGGCCGCGGCGCTGCATCCTGGTGTCGATGTAGACCGAATCTTCGATCGTCCAGCGATAGGCCGGCCGCGCGCGGTAAACACCCGCATAAGCGTAGCCCGCCAACATGCCGCCGACCTCCGCCACCACGTACGGATAGCCCCCGGACACCAGGCTCTCGTAGCGCCGCGTCATCTCGGCCTGGTCCGGCGGTTCCAGTTCGAACGAGGCGGTGCCTTCGCGCACGGCCTGGTCATAGATGCGGGTAATGGCCGCGATATCGGACGGCGCGGCAGGGCGGATTGAGACATCAGTCATGGGCTGCCCGAAACAGACTGGGCGCGGAAAAGCCGGGCAATTAACCCCGGCACGGCCGATGATCGCAAGTCGCGCGATGGCCCAGACGCGAAGGCTTGGCGGCGGTGCTGATCAAAACGCAAAAAAACGCCCCGGCTCATCGCCGGGGCGCCGAAAGCTTTTGTTCCAGCCGTTGGCGTCAGCGGCGGTCGCCCATGAAGCGCAGCAGGAACAGGAACAGGTTGATGAAGTCGAGATAGAGCGTCAGCGCGCCCATCACCGACTTGCGGCCGGCCACGGTGCCATCGTCGTTGACGTCGTACATCTCCTTGATCTTCTGGGTATCCCAGGCGGTGAGGCCGGCGAAGATCAGAACGCCCGCAGCGGAGATCACAAACTCGAGCCCGGTGCTCTTGAGGAAGATGTTGACCACCATCGCGATGATCAGACCGATCAGGCCCATCATCAGGAAGGTTCCCATCGCCGACAGGTCGCGCTGGGTGGTGTAGCCCCAGAGACTGAGCGCGGCGAAAGACGCAGCCGAGATAAAGAACACCCGCGTGATCGAGGTTCCCGTATAGGCCAGGAAGATCGACGACAGCATCAGCCCCAGCAAAGCCGCGTACAGCATGAACAGCATCAACGCGGTTGCCGGCTGTAGCTTGTTGATGCTCCAGCTGATGAGGAAGACCAGCCCCAGCGTTCCAATGAACAGGACGATCGTTGCCGGTCCGCTGTAAAGCATCTTGCCGAACGGGGTGAGCGCCAGATGCCCCGCCGTTTCGGTGACCGCCGCATTGAACGTCAGCCAGGAAACGACGCCCGTGAGCGCAACGCCCATGGCCATATAGTTATAGACGCGGATCATGTAGGCGCGCAGGCCCTGATCGATCACGGCCGCCCGGTCCGTGCCGACGCCGCGTGCCGCAGCCCCGAAGCGGTTGTAATCCGACATGGAAGTGGTTCCTCTCTCTAGCCCCGGAATTCCACCGGAAGCGATGGCGCCCCGCCGGGGAACCCGACTGGCGACCGATGCGCGGAATTTAATGCGAGATTTGGTTCCGCGCCAGATGCCTACAGTGGGATTTGTTAAGTGCCCGCTAACATCCGGCACCAATCCCAACTCAATGACGCTTTTAGCAATTTTGCCGCCGAGCAAGGCACCAACGTGGCGCGGCGTCTAGCCGCAGAACTCAGAGGTTGCGTAGCACCGGCGCTGGCTTCTGGCCGAGCGCCGTGAACGTGCCGGCAAGGCCCAGCAACATCGTGGTCGCCACCGCAAGCGCGGCGGCGACCAGCGCAGGACCGGGCAACAGCGTGAATGACAGATTCATCACCTTGGTCACGACGAAAGCTGCCGACGCCATGCCGGCGGCCACCCCGAACACGGCCGTGGCCAATCCGAGTGCGAGATATTCCAGCGCATAGGCCGACAGCAGTTTGCCGCGGGTTGCACCGACTGTCTTGAGGATCACGGCATCGTAGACGCGATGGCGGTGTCCGGCCGCCAGCGCTCCGCCGAGCACCAGCACGGCGACGATCAGGGTCAGCGCACTCGCACCGCGGATCGCCAACACGAGGTTGTTGACGACGTTGCCGATCGCATCCAGCGCCTCGCGCACCCGCACGGTCGTGACGGTCGGAAAAGCATCCGCCACCGCCTTGAGCAATGCGACCTCTGCCTCGGTCGTGCTGCCGCCTGGATAGCCGAGCGTTGCGATATGGGTATGCGGCGCGCCGCGGAAGCTGTTCGGCGAAAACACCATGACGAAGTTGATGCCGAGGCTTTGCCAGTCGAGCGTGCGGAGATTGGCGACGGTCGCCTGGATGTTGCGGCCCAGCACGTTCACCGTGATCGCGTCGCCGACCTTCAGGCCAAGCCCGTCGGCAATCCGTTTCTCGAACGACACCAGCGGCGGACCGCGATAGTCCGGCTTCCACCACGCGCCGGCGACCACCCGCGAGCCGGCCGGAATCTCGTCGCCGTAGGTAATGCCGCGGTCGCTTTGCAGGGCCCAGGCGGTGTCCGGTGGCGGCTTGAGTTCGTCGGCAGGAACGCCATGCGCCGCCAGGATACGACCGCGCAACATCGGAACGCGTTCGAAGGTCGCGCCGGGCACGCGCGCTTGCACGAAGGCGTCAAATTTTTTCGCATCCGCCGACGGAATATCGATGAAGTAGAACGACGGCGCCTTGTCGGGCAGCGCCGCCATGAACTGCCGACGCAGATTGCCGTCGATCTCGATCACGGTGACGAGCAGGGCCAGTCCGAGTCCAAGCGACAGTACGATACTTGGCGTCAGTGCTCCCGGCCGGTGGATGTTGGCGATGGCGAGACGCACCACCGGCCATCGCGGCCGTGGCGCGCGCCGCGCCAGTATCATCAGGAGCCCGGCGACCAGCCGGAGCAGCACGAAAGCCCCCGCTGCCGCCACGACGAAAACGATTGCGACGCGCCGGTCGTAAGCCAGTTCGATTGCGATTGCGGCGAGTGCCGACACCACCAGTGCGGTGGCGATCACATACGAACGCCGCGGCCAACGCTCGACGCCCGCGACCGTATCGCGAAACAGCGCCGAAACCGGCACATCATGGGCGCGTCCGAGCGGCCACATGCCAAACGCGACGGCCGTGAGGACGCCATAAAGCATCGCAAGCGCGAGCCCTGCCGGATGGATCGCGGGCGCGATCGGGAGCGGAAGCAAGGCGCCAAACACCCAGGCGATGAGGAATGGCAGCGCCGCCCCGACCAGCAGTCCGGGCACAGCACCGATCAACGCCAGCGTCACGACCTGAGTCAGATAGATCGCAAACACCGTGGAGCCGGTCGCGCCGAGCGATTTCAGCGTCGCGATCACGTCACGCCGCCGATCGAGATGGCTCTTGACTGCGTTGGCGACGCCGACACCGCCGACCAGCAGCGCGGTCAAGCCGACGAGTGTCAGATACTGCGTGAAGCGCTCGACGCTCCGCTCGAGTGCCGGCGAAGCGCTGGTGCGGCTGCGGATCTCCCAGCCGGCTTCCGGCAGTTGCGCCTGTGCGGCGGCCGAAACGGCCTTCACGGCTTCGTCGCCGGCGGCGTTGTCGGGAAGCCGCAACCGGTAGTGCCAGCGTATGACACTGCCGGGCTGAATGAGGCCAGTGGCACGAAGCGCCGCTTCGCTGACGAGAAGGCGGGGACCGAAGCCGATCCCGCCGGCGAGCTTGTCAGGCTCGGACGTGAGTACGGCGCGGATTTCGATGGGAGCGGAGCCGACCGTGATACGGGCGCCGGGCTTGAGGTCCAATCGCGCCAGCAATGCGGGATCGGCCGCCGCCCCGTATGTGCCGTCACGTTGCGCGAGCGCGTCCGGAAGCGGCTGCGGCGGATTGAGTGCGACGGTGCCATAAAGTGGATAGGCGGCATCGACCGCCTTCATCTCAACCAACGCGGTGCGGCCGTCCTGCGTGCGCGCCATCGCCCGCATCGTGGCGGCCAGCGACATCCGGCCGTGGTTTTGGATGAACGCCTGCTCCTCGCCGGTCGCCTCGCGCAGGCTCAACGAAAACGCCAAGTCTCCGCCGAGGATCATGCGTCCTTCGCGCGACAGTCCATCCGCGAGGCCGGACGCGACCGCGCCGACCCCGGCGATCGCCATGACGCCGAGAGCGATGCAGAGGATAAAGACATAGAACCCGCGCAGGCCGCCGCGCAGTTCGCGCAACGCGAAGCGAAGCGGGAGCATGGCGCTTCCGGGCCGATCGCGATCGGAGCGAAGCACGACCGGTGCGTTCATGCCGGTTGCGCCTCGAGCCGGGGCTCGGCCTCGATCCGGCCGGATCGCAGCCGCACCACCCGGTCGCAGCGCCGCGCCAGCGCGGTGTCATGCGTGACGAGCACCAGCGTGCTGTTGCGCTTCGCATGGCCGGCGAACAGCAGATCGATGATCTCCTTGCCGGTCGTCTCGTCGAGATTGCCGGTCGGCTCGTCCGCAATCAGGATCGACGGATTGGGCGCCATCGCCCGGGCCAGTGCCACGCGCTGCTGTTCGCCGCCCGAGAGTTGTGCCGGATAGTGATCGCGCCGGCCGGCGAGACCGACCGCGGCGAGTTCGCGCGCGGCGCGCACATGGGCGTCATCAACGCCGGCAAGTTCCAGCGGCACAGCGATGTTTTCCAGCGCCGTCATGGTGGGGATGAGATGGAAGGACTGGAAAACGATGCCGACGTGACGGCCGCGGAACCGGGCCAGGGCGTCCTCCCCGAGCGGTCCGAGAGCTTCGCCCGCGACCACAACCGTACCGGTGTCAGCCCGCTCAAGCCCGGCCATGACCATCAGCAGCGTCGATTTGCCGGAACCCGATGGACCGATGAGGCCAATCGCCTCGCCCGCACCTATATGAAGGTCGATGTCTTTGAGAATATGAACGCGGGCTGCGTTGCGGCCGAGCGACAGGTTGACGCCGGTGAGTGCGATCGCCGGGCCCGCCGCTTCGCCGAAGCCCGGTTTGCCGCGCGTAGAGGTTTCCAGCATGCCGTCGTACCGTCGCTTTCTCGTGCCACTTCGTCCGGCGGCGGCACCCGCTCCGCTCGCCTCATATGGGAGTTTTGCGGCCCTGGTCCAGGCATTCGCACGGGCTTCAGCATTTGCGGCATTTCTGCTCTGGATGACGGCAGCCGCGCTCGCGGCGGATCGCCCGGTGAAGATCGTCGCCCTGGGCGATTCGCTGACCGCCGGTTTCGGCGTGTCGGCCGCCAATGCGTTTCCGGCGAAGCTCGAAAAGGCCCTCAAGGCGAAGGGCCTCGCCGTCGAGATCGTGAATGCCGGGCGTCTCGGGTGACACTGCCGCGGGCGGCCTGGCGCGGCTTGATTGGTCCGTCCCGGCGGGCACCGACGCGGTGATCGTCGAACTCGGGGCGAATGACATGCTGCGGGGAGGGGATCCGGAACGGACCCGCCAAGCGCTGGACGCGATCTTGCGCGGGCTGACCGAGCGGCAAATCCCCGTCCTGCTCGCCGGCATGCGAGCTGCACCCAACCTCGGCGGCGACTATGCACGCGCCTTCGAGCCGATCTATCCTGAGCTGGCCGCCAAATACGGTCTGCTGTACTATCCGTTCTTTCTCGAAGGCGTCGCCAGTGACGCAAAGCTCAATCAGCGCGACGGCCTGCATCCGACTTCGGCGGGCGTCGACGCGATCGTCGGACGTATTTTGCCCAAGGTGGAAGAACTCGTTGCCCAGGCGCGGACCAGGCGCGGCTCCTAAGCTTCACGGCAGTGTCATCATTCGCGGATGTTGTAGGTGCGACGGCGATTCGGTGGACAATTTGTGCGACAACCGCTACCCGGAAATTCGTGGTGATCTACTGGTGATCTAACTGCCGCAACGCACGCTTCCTGATCCTTGCACAACCTAGCGTCATGCCTCGCATCTTCACCGGCCTGGAAATTCCCGCCAATGTGGCCCAGTCGCTCGCCGCGCTGCGTGGAGGCCTTCCGGGCGCGCGCTGGATCAATGCCGAGAACTATCACGTCACGCTTGCGCTTCATCGGCGACGTCGACGATCAGGTCGCGCATGAAGTCGCGTCCCTGCTCGGGCGGGTCCGGCGTGGACCGTTTGAACTCTACTTCGAGGACCTCAAATCGTTCGGCGGCCGCAGGCCACGCGCCATCGTCGCCACGCTCGGCCCGGTGCCGGCCCTGATCGAGCTGCAGGCCGAGCATGAGCGGTTGATGCAACGGGTTGGGCTGGAGCCGGAGGGGCGAAAGTACACGCCGCACGTCACACTTGCGCGCTTGCGCGAATCCTCAAGCCGGCAGGTCGCGGACTATCTGGCGCTGCGAGCGCCATATCGCTCGCAGCCGTTCCAGGTATCGCGGTTCGTGCTGTTCTCGTCGCGCGCATCGGTCGGCGGCGGACCTTATGTCATCGAAGCCGCCTACCCGCTCGCAGCGTGATGATCCACCGGCTTGAGCAGGCGCGATTGCACGTCGAACATGGCGGTGGCGAAGCCGTGACTGTCAGCGAGCATTTCGCGCATGAGCGACAACGGCGTCGGGCGTGGCGTCGCGACCTCGCCCACCACGCTCGAAAAGTCGAAGCTCAGCTCGGCCTCGAACTTGCGTGCGAGTTCGAGCATGCGCTTGTTATCGGCGAGGCACGCCATGTGCAGAAATTTCAGTCCGCGGTTGCGGGCGGCAAGCAGTGTGCGCTCCAGCAGCGCGGAGCCCACACCGTGACTCTGCCACGGCTTCTCGATTGAGAACGCGACCTCCGCTTCACGTACGAGTGGGCGGCCGATCGGCTTGAGTTCGGCGGCGCCGCGCAGTGTCCCTTCGACGAAGAAACCGTGAATGACCGCATCCATGCCGAGTGCGATGTCCGCATAGTTGCGCACGAATTCATCCGAAACCGTTCCGGCGAAGCGATTGCGGCGGCTAATTGCATCGAGACGCAGCAGGTGGTCGCGATAGCGCTCGGACTCGCCGATCCAGATTTTGCGGATCATGCCGCCATGGGGCAATGCGTCGGTCATCCAGAGCCTCCTAACTGTTGGCCGCCGCTCATCGCGCCTCAACGAACGACCTTGCAAAGGTCGGCGCAGCGAACGGCGGCGAATCATCCTTGCCAGTCGCGCGATATTGCGTTGCAATAATCGCTCGGACAATGGCGATGCCATGACGGCCTCAGAATTAACCTAATGAACTCATTGAATAAATGGCATGACAGCCATGCTGCTTCAGGCTGATGAATTTCAACTCAAAGTGCTGATTATTGCGTCGCAATATCGGCAGTTTGCAAGCACGGAGACGCGTAGCCGCGCGCAACGGCGCAGCTCATGAAATCGTGATAGCTACAGGCGTCTTCCGCCTTCCGCATGTTCCCTCGTTCAAAAATCTGAAAGCCCAAAGTTCCGCCATGCCGGCTTCCGTCACCGTGCAGTATGCATCTCTACTGGCCGCGCGGAAGATCGAGCGCGACCCGGCGCAAGAGGCGGTGGTCGAGATGTTCGCCGCGCTTGAGAAGCAACTCGCGGAGCATCGGCTCGCGCGCAAGTCGTCATCGCTTGGCTGGCTGTTTGCGCGCGCCCCCAAGACCGAGCCGATCAAGGGCCTGTATGTGTTCGGCGAGGTCGGCCGCGGCAAGACCATGCTGATGGATCTGTTCTTTAACGGGTTGGCGGTCGAGCGCAAGCGCCGCGCCCACTTTCATGAATTCATGGCCGACGTTCATGACCGGATTTTCTCGCTGCGGCAGAAGATCAAGGCTGGCGAAATCGATGACGGCGATCCGATCAAGCTCGTGGCCGCCGCACTCGCGGACGAGGCGTGGCTGCTCTGCTTCGACGAATTTCACATCACCGACATCGCCGACGCGATGATCCTCGGCCGGTTGTTCACGCGACTGTTCGAGCGCGGCGTGGTGGTCGTGGCGACCTCGAACGTGCCGCCGCACGATCTCTACAAGGATGGCCTCAACCGCGCGCTCTTTCTTCCTTTCATCGCGCTGCTCGAACGGTCCATGGAGGTGGTGCGGCTCGCTGCCCGCACGGATTTCCGTCTGGAGAAGCTCGCCGGCGCGCCGGTCTGGCACGTCCCGGCGGATCGCGTCGCGGACGCCGCGCTGGACGAGGCGTGGCGGCGGCTTGCCGGCGGCCACGACGGCGCGGAATTGAAGCTCGCCGTGAAGGGCCGCACCGTAACGGTGCCGCGTGCCGCGATGGGCGTGGCGCGATTCTCATTTCACGACCTTTGCGCCCAGCCGCTCGCCGCTGCGGACTATCTCAAGATCGCGCACGAATTTCACACCATTGTGCTCGACCACATCCCGGTGATGGGCGACGGCCAGCGCAACGAAGCCAAGCGCTTCATCATCCTGATCGACACGCTCTACGACAACGCCGTCAAGCTCGTCGCTTCGGCCGAGGCCGAGCCGGACGACCTCTATCGGGCAAGCTCGGGCTTTGAAGCGCAGGAGTTCAAACGCACGGCGTCGCGGCTAATCGAGATGCGCTCGGAAGCCTATCTGGCGCTGCCGCACGGTCACAGCCACCTGATCGAGCCGGGTTCATCGGAAGGGATCGTGGAGACCTGAGCGTCTCAGAGCGAGATTCTCTCGGGTTGAATCGCGTCCTCTCCTCCGTTCGTCCCCGCGACAGCGGGGACCCAGCGCGCGAAGCGCACGCAAGAAAGCCTGGGTGCCCGCCTTCGCCCTTCGCGGGCACGAACGGAGAGGGTGCTTCAATCTCACTCCGGCTTCACGCCAGACGCCTTCACGAGCGGCGGCCATCGCTCGGCTTCCTCGGCGAGAAATGCAGCGTACTCTTCCGGCGACCAGATTTTCGGTTCGAAGCCAAGCTTCGCCATGCGCGCGGCGAGGTCCGTCGTCTTCATCGCTTCGTTGATCTCGACGTTAAGCTTGTGGACGATCTCGGGCGGCGTGCCGGCCGGCGCCAGCAGCCCGGCCGAGAAAGCCAGCGTGAGCTGCGGCAGGCCGCTTTCGGCCATGGTGGGGACTTCGGGAAGATCCCGGGCCCGCGTCGCCGTCGTCACCGCGAGCGCCCGGACCCTGCCCTGCCGGATGAGCGGCAGAAGCGTTGCCTGGGTGCCAAAATTCATATCGATCCGGCCGCCCAGCATGTCGGTGATCGCATGTGCGCCGCCCTTGTAGGGGATGCTGGCAATATTGGTGCCGGTGACGGCCTTGAAGGACTCGCCCAGAATGTGCGGCAGCGTGCCCAGCCCAAAGCCGAAATTCAACTTGCCCGGATTGGCCTTGGCGTACGCGATGAACTCCTGAACGGTCTTGGCCGGCACGCTGGGCGCAATCACCAGCACCTGCGGGCTGTTCGCCAGCATGGCGACGCCGACAAAACTCTTGACCGGATCGTAATCGAGATTGGGATAGAGCGATGCGGAAATGATCAGGCTGGTGGCGCCGATCAGCAGCGTGTAGCCGTCCGGTTCGGCGCTGGCGGCAAGCTTGCTCCCGATCGTGGTGCCGGCCCCGGGGCGATTGTCGATCACGATGGTCTGCCCCAGCCGCGCCGACAATTTCTGGGTGACGACCCTGGCCAGCACATCCACCGGCGATCCCGGGGTGTAGGGCACGATCAGCTTGATCGGCTTCGACGGATAGGGTTCGGCACCCGCACCTGTCAGTCCGAGGCCCAAGGCGACAAGGGCGATCGCGAGCACGCGCGTCGTGATCGAGGCCCTGACGGTCCATTGCATGGCGTTGACTCCCAGCGTTCGCGTGCCGCGACCCTAGTTCGTCGAGAGCATTTTTCCCAGCGGCTACGTCGTGGATGCGCGCCGCTACTCCACCATATCATCGGCGCGCACTAGGATTGACGTCGGCCATTTAAGATCCATGGCCTTGGCGGTCCTCTGGTTGAGCACCATTTCGTACTTGGTCGGTGCCTGCACCGGCAGGTCGGAGGGCCTCTCGCCCTTGAGGATGCGGTCGACGTAGGCCGCCGCGCGCCGGAACTGGTCGACGAAATCAGGCCCATAAGCGAGCAGGCCGCCGCTGGTGACGTAAAAGCGGGAGTTGTAGACCGCCGGCAATCCGTACCGGGCCGCCAGTTCGATGATCAGGTCGCGGTGAGCCGACGCCGCCGGGCTTCCGGTCACGATCAGGCCACCGTTCGCTCTTTGCGCGAACGCCGCGATGTCGCGCTCGATGTTGCCGGCGTCACGCACATCGATCGGGCGCAGCTCGACGCCGAGCGCCGGCGCCACCGCCTGGATCGCGCCGAACTGACCTGGCCCGGCCGCGATCGCGGCTTCGCGAATGACCGCAGCCCGCGTGAGATTGGGCGCGAGCTCTTTGAGGAGTTCGAGCCACTTCCCGCCCATGGCGTATTCGAAATTGGTGAAGCCCGTGGCGTTGCCGCCAGGGCGCGCCAAGCTGTCGACGTAGCCGGCGCCGACGGGATCGGCGACAATCGTGAACACGATGGGTATCGAACGGCTCTGCTGCAGCAACGGCGCGACCGCCGCGCTGGAGTGAGCGAGGATCACGTCGGGCGCGAGCGCAACCAATTCGGCGGCGTAATTGCGCATGGCTTCGGCATTGCCGTGGGCCCACCGGCATTCGAGCTGGATGTCCCGGCTGAGGGTCCATCCCGATTGCTGAAGACCCTGCGTGAACGCCTTGAGGCGGGCTTGCGCTTCCGGATCGTCTGGCGTGAGACCCATCAGTACGCCGATGCGGCACACACGATCGCGCGGCTGCCCGCGCGCCTCGAGCGGCCAGGCAACCGCCGCGCCGCCGAGAAGAGTGATGAACTCGCGTCGATGTATCATGGCAATTCTCCGCGTATCTGCTTGACGAAGATCCAACTCGTTCGGATTGAAATGAGCGGGCGAGGCGGCCGCTGATCTCCAGCCGCCTCACCCGCCGGACTGGCGATCACTCGACGACGAGGGTCGGCTTGAGCGCCACCGGCCGCGCCACGTTGTAGAAGTTGGGCGAGGTCGCCATCACCGTCTCGTGGATCTCGGCGAACTGCTCCCTGGTGCCGCTGCCCTTGATGCGGACCACGTAGCTCAGCTTTTCGTAGCCCGGCGCCACCGTCGGATCGATTCCAAGGAAGCCGCGGAGGTCGATCTCACCGTCGGTCTCGATTTCGAGGCTTTCGAGGGTGATGCCACGCGCCGCGCACTGCGCCACGTAACCGACCGTCATGCAGGCGTTCAGCGCCGCCAACAGATGTTCCTGCGGATTGGCGAACCGGTTCGATCCGCCCAGTTCGCTGGGCTCATCGATGTCGATCGAGAACTGGCGTGACACCTGTTGTCCGCCGATTCCGAAGCCCTGGACTTGCGACCGGCTGTGCGTTTGGCCCTGCCAGGTCGTGGCAACGCGCCAATTGGTCTTGCCTTTCGCGGTGTCCCGCTTAACGCCCTCGATCAGGGCAAACAAATCGTCGACATTGATGCCGTTGACGATCTTGGGTTGGGCGGTGGTTTTATCAAGCATGATAGGTCTCCGTTAGGTGTCGAATGGTTGGAGCTTCGGGTGGATCATTGCAGCGTGGCGAGCGCCGCCTGAATACGCTGGCCCTGGCGTTCGGTGATCAGGCTGGACATCACCTTGCCGAACTGCGGGTGCTGGGCGCCCGAGTGGATGTATTGCCAGCGATAGGCCTTGAGGAATGCGGCCTCGATCGCCCGCGCCTCGGCCGCATCAACCCCACGGCCGCATTTCGCCGCGAAGAAGCTTGCGTCGGCTTTCGCCTGTGCCTGCAGGATGCCGTCGACCGCGGCGACCAGCTCGATGAAGTCATCGACCGCTCGGTCGCGCTGCTCCGCCGTCAGTCCGGCATCGTGACGAAGGAGCTCAAGTTCGTCGAGAATGGCGTGCTGGCTTTCCTCTTTCCAGTGATAGAGGAACACGTCCTTGAACAACTCCGAGAGCTCGGTGTCGGGCTCGATGCTCTGGCGATAATGGAGCTGGGTAAACAGCTCGATATCAAGCGTCAGCGCCAGCACCGCCCATGTGCTCTTGCCAAGCACCGCATGGGCGACACCGTTGGGATCGATGTCGAAGCGATAGCCGTCGGGCAGAACCTCACCGGCCATCGCGTCGATGCGGCGAAACAGCGCCTGGTGCTTCAGCTCCTCGTCGCTGAACCGGACCAGCGCTTCGAGGGCGATCTGATCGCCGAACCAGTGGTCGTGGCTCAGCTCCAGGACCTTGGCGTTGATGAATCGTTCGACCAGTCCAAAGATATTGGCGTAGGTGCGGCCCTGGATCTGGCTGACAAACCGCTTTTCATCGGCCGACAGGGTTGTGAACCCGCCGGCCAGCGAAAGTCCATCCGGAAGGAATTTGTGCGCGCGGTCGAAGCGGCGGCCCCTGATGATATCGTCGTCGATGTCCCATCGCACACGTTTTGATGTCTGCACGCAGCGCGCATACCGGTCGCTGGCAGAGATCTTGTCGATCGCATTCATGGTCCGTCTCCTCTCCCGGAGTTGTGCCGCCGATGGCAGAACCGGCCGGCTGAGATGGCCATTTGTTAAGTCCGCAGGCGATCGGGGGCTATGTCCGGCACGCCGGGAGACATGACCGAAACGCTTGATTCTGATAGAAACACCGGATGGACGCGTTATCTGACGTTTTGCGGGTGGCGCAATTGACCGGCGGCGTATTCCTGCACGCCGATTTCTTCGCCCCCTGGTGCCTTGCGGCGCGCATTCCGCGCGAGCATTGCGGACCGACACTCGGCCCTGCGTCGCACCTGATCATCTATCACTACGTGATCGAGGGCGAGCTACACGTCCGAATTGACGGCGCCGATGACGAGAGCCTGGTGATCAGAAGCGGCGAGATCGTCATCCTGCCGCGCAACGACCCGCATCTGATGGGCAGCGATCTGGGTCTGCCCCCAGTGTTGGGCCGAGACGTTGTCCAGCCACCCAGTGGGGACGGGCTTTACTCCATCCGTCATGGCGGCAACGGCGAACGCACGCAGATGATATGTGGCTTCCTCGGTTGCGCCAGCATCGAGGGCAATCCGGTGATCTCCACATTGCCGCCCCTCCTCAAGCTGAACGTCGAGCAGGGCGCGGCTGCGGAATGGATCCGGTCAACGTTCCAATACGCCGCGGAGGAAGTCGCGGCCGGCCGTCCGGGATCGGAGACCGTGCTGGCCAAACTTTCGGAGCTGTTGTTCGTCGAGACGGTGCGACGTCACGCGGAGGGCCTGCCGGATGGCCAGACCGGATGGCTGGCTGGTTTGCGTGAGCCTCACGTTGCAAGGGCATTGGCGCTGCTGCATGGCAACCTTGCCCGGAGTTGGACTGTCGACGAACTCGGCCGGGAAGTCGGCCTGTCGCGGTCCGCACTGGCCGAACGCTTCATTCGTTTGATCGGCTCGCCGCCGATGCACTATCTCGCCAATTGGCGCATGCAGGTCGCCGCGCAGAAGCTGCGCAATACCAGCGCGTCGCTCGCGCAAGTGGCCGAAAGTATCGGCTACGAATCGGAGGCCGCATTCTCCCGCGCGTTCAAGAAAACGTTCGGTGCGGCGCCGGCCACGTGGCGACGTTCAAACCCTTAGAGGCGCGCCGGAATCTCGACGCCCGGCTCGGGCCAAGCCGACCGGGACGAACGTCGATCTGCAAGATTCGCCATAAGTGGTGAGCGCCATCGTCGGCCCCGGCGGGATCCGTCGGGCGCGCGACACACCTTTTTTTGACCCCGGTCGCGCCGCGGCCGGTTGGAGGGTTGACGACTTGAACCGTGGGGCCGAAAGGGTCTATGACGCAGTGCAGCGGCCGGGCATTTTCCCTCATCAAGCCTTAGGATTTTCTCCCACATGGCGCGTCCCAAGATTGCATTGATCGGTGCCGGCCAGATCGGCGGCACCCTCGCTCATCTGATTGGCCTCAAGGAACTCGGCGACGTTGTGCTGTTCGACATTGCCGAAGGCATTCCGCAGGGCAAGTCCCTCGATCTCGCCGAATCCTCGCCAGTCGATGGATTCGATGTACGCCTGTCGGGGACCAATTCATACGATGCGCTTGACGGCGCCAGCGTCTGCATCGTCACCGCCGGCGTGCCGCGCAAACCCGGCATGAGCCGAGACGATCTCCTGGGCATCAACCTCAAGGTGATGGAGCAGGTCGGCTCCGGCATCAAGAAGTACGCGCCGAACGCCTTCATCATCTGCATCACCAACCCGCTCGACGCCATGGTGTGGGCGCTGCAGAAATCCTGCGGCCTGCCCAAGAACATGGTCGTCGGAATGGCGGGCGTGCTCGACAGTTCGCGCTTCCGCTATTTCCTTGCCGACGAATTCAACGTGTCGGTGGAGGACGTGTCCGCGATGACGCTCGGCGGCCATGGTGACGACATGGTGCCGATGATCCGCTACTCCACCGTGGCCGGCATTCCGCTGCCCGATCTCGTCAAGATGAAATGGACCACGCAGCAGCGCCTTGACGAGATCGTCGATCGCACCCGCAAAGGCGGTGGCGAAATCGTCAACCTGCTCAAGACCGGCTCGGCATTCTATGCGCCGGCCGCCTCGGCGGTTGCGATGGCCGAAAGCTATCTGCGCGACAAGAAGCGCGTCCTGCCCTGCGCCACCTATCTCAACGGCGAATACGGCGTGAAGGACCTTTACGTCGGCGTCCCGGCTGTCATCGGCGGGAAGGGAATTGAGCGTATCGTCGAGATCCAACTGAACGGCGCCGAGCGCGGAATGTTCGAGAAGTCCGTCGACGCTGTCTCGTCGCTGGTCGAGGCCTGCAAGAAGATCGCGCCGCACCTCGGCAAGTAGCCGCACTTGATGACGCGAGAGGGGTCGCGCGCCGCATGAACATCCACGAATATCAGGCCAAGGCCGTTCTGCGTGAATTTGGCGTGGTGGTGCCGCGCGGACATGCGGCGTTCACGGTCGATGAGGCGGTCAAAGCCGCAACCGAGCTTGGCTCGCCGGTCGTCGTGGTGAAGGCGCAGATCCACGCCGGCGGGCGCGGCAAGGCCGGCGGCGTCAAGGTGGTCAAATCGGTCGAAGACGTGCGCCGGGAAGCGCAGCGCCTGCTGGGCTCGATCCTCGTCACCCACCAGACCGGCGCACACGGCAAGCAGGTCAACCGGCTCTACGTCGAGGAAGGCTCGATGATCGACCGGGAGTTCTACCTCTCGGCGCTGGTCGATCGCGAAACTTCGCGCGTCGCCTTTGTGGTGTCGACCGAAGGCGGCATGGACATCGAGGAAGTGGCGAAGAGCCATCCCGAAAAGATCATGAGCTTTTCGGTCGATCCGGCGACCGGCGTCATGCCGCATCACGGCCGCCGCGTGGCGCAGGTGCTGGGTCTGAAGGGCGATCTCGCCAAGCAGGCTGCGAGCCTCGTCGGCAAGCTCTACACGGCGTTCGTCGCCAAGGACATGAGCCTCCTCGAAATCAATCCACTGGTCGTCACCAAGACGAACGATCTGATCTGCCTCGACGCCAAGATCGGCTTCGACGACAACGCGCTCTATCGCCATCCCGATATCGTGGCGCTCCGCGACCTGACCGAGGAGGACGAGAAGGAAATCGAGGCCTCGAAGTACGATCTCAACTACGTCGCGCTCGACGGCACCATCGGCTGCATGGTGAACGGCGCCGGGCTCGCGATGGCCACCATGGACATCATCAAGCTCTACGGCGAGGCGCCGGCGAATTTCCTCGATGTCGGCGGCAGCGCCAGCAAGGAAAAGGTGACGGCCGCCTTCAAGATCATCACCTCGGACCCCAAGGTGAAGGGCATCCTGGTCAATATCTTCGGCGGCATCATGAAGTGCGACGTGATCGCTGCTGGCGTGGTCGATGCCGTGAAGGAGGTTGGGCTGCGGGTGCCGCTGGTGGTGCGGCTCGAAGGCACCAACGTCGAGCTTGGCAAGGAGATCATCGCCAAGTCCAATCTCAACGTCACCTCCGCCGACGATCTCGACGACGCCGCGCAGAAGATCGTCCAGGCGGTGCGGGGCGCGTGATGATCAGCCGGCGACCGCGTAGCGAACTCGGTGCGCCCCCTCCCCCTGAGAGGCGGAGGGACTCGCGGAGAGGACGCGAACTCGTGAACTTGAGTTGGAGCAAGGACGGCGCCACGGCAGAACCTCCCCTTAAAAAGGAGAGGTCGGCTCGCGATGCGAGCCGGGTGGGGATCACCGGCTCACGGTTTGATCTAACAAAAATAATAAAGACAGCACGGGCCAGACGACAGCGCCGCGACTGTACTCATGTCGAAATGCGCCTCTGGCAGAAATTGCGCAACAAGCAACTCGGCGTGGATTTTCGCCGCCAACACCCCGCTGGTCCATTCATTTTGGACTTCTACTGTCCACCGCTGCGGCTCGCAATCGAACTGGACGGCGGTCAACACGCCCTCGCTGCGCATCGAGATCACAAACGTGACGGATGGCTCGCAGAACGAGGTGTGACCGTATTGAGGTTTTGGAATTCGGACGTAACACAAAATTTGTCTGGGGTGCTCGAAGTCATCGCGGCGAAAACCTCTGAGTTGAGGCTACAAAATTTGAGCCCCACCCGGCGCTTACGCGCCGACCTCCCCCTTTCAGGGGGAGGTGATCCGAGTTCGCGGCAACGCTGAGACCCAAAATGTCCATCCTCATCGACAAGAACACCAAGGTCATCTGCCAGGGCTTCACCGGCAAGAATGGCACCTTCCATTCCGAGCAGGCCATCGCCTACGGCACCAAGATGGTCGGCGGCACGTCGCCCGGCAAAGGCGGCACGTTCCATCTCAACCTGCCGGTGTTCGAGACGGTGGCGGAGGCGAAAGCCGCGACCGGTTGCGACGCCAGCGTGATCTATGTGCCGCCGCCGGGCGCCGCGGATGCGATCTGCGAGTCCATCCAGGCCGAGATCCCCCTCATCATCTGCATCACCGAGGGCATCCCGGTCGCCGACATGGTGAAGGTCAAGCGCGACCTGTGCGGCTCGAAATCCCGCCTGATCGGCCCGAACTGCCCGGGCGTGATGACGGCGGGCGAATGCAAGATCGGCATCATGCCGGGCAACATCTTCAAGCCGGGCTCGGTCGGCATTGTTTCGCGCTCGGGGACGCTCACCTATGAGGCGGTGTTCCAGACCACGCAGGAGGGCCTGGGCCAGACCACCGCGGTCGGAATCGGCGGCGATCCGGTGAAGGGCACCGAGTTCATCGAGGTGCTGGAAATGCTGCTCGCCGACAAGGCGACCGAGTCGATCGTGATGATCGGCGAGATCGGCGGCGCGGCCGAAGAAGACGCCGCTCAGTTCCTCATCGACGAGGCCAAGCGTGGCCGCAAGAAGCCGATGGTCGGATTCATCGCCGGACGTACCGCACCGCCCGGCCGCCGCATGGGCCACGCCGGCGCGATCATCTCGGGCGGCAAGGGCGACGCGGAATCCAAGATCGCCGCCATGGAATCGGCCGGCATCAAGGTATCGCCGTCACCTGCCCGGCTCGGCAAGACGCTGGTCGAAGTGCTGAAGGGCTAGTCTAGCTAGACGAGGGCTGCTCATCTCCCGATCGGAGATGAGCCTGCGATCAACGTCTCATTTACCGTGATTTGTCGTTAACGAATTGGATACTTGCCGACCGGGAATGCGGCAGTTCCACGGCTTATCCTATTACCCTCGCCTTTTCGATCTCTCTTTCAGAGCGACTGTTGCGGTATGATCACAGCCATTTCCACGCTGGCGATGTATAGTGCGTTCCGGGTTCGAGCCTTCGCGGGGACATTGTAAGCGAAGGCCTAGCGGACCTTTCAAACAGGGGGTGTATATCCCGCTCACGTCACGACCCGAAAATCCTTTGGGTTTATGACGCGGAAATTGTCGGTGACCAAATCACAGAGGTCCGCCCAATTCCGGGGAACTGCTTCACGCAGGAAACCAAGCGTCGCATCGGCGAATTGGGCGCAAGTTGCATAGCATTTGTTGTGCGTGACGTTTCTGTGCATGAGGCCCCATAGCCGCTCGATCGGATTGAGATGCGGACAATAGGGCGGGATGAAATGCAGCTTGATCCGGCGCCCCGGCCGGGCGAGCCATTCCTGCACGAGCCTGGCGTGATGATAGCGCGCGTTGTCGAGAAAGACATGGATGAGCACGAGCATTGGATAAAGCGTCTCGATTGATTCCAAGAGACGGATCGTCGAGGCGGCGTCGATGGTCAGCGCCTCGATCATCCGGGTTTGGCCAGTCTCCAGATCGATCGCGCCGTGAATGTTGATGCGCTGACGCCCGCTTGTTTGTTCGATCGCGAGCTTCTCTTGGCTCGGCGCCCAGCAGCCGGTGGGCCGCGCGGCATGGGTCGGATGCACCGCGTCCGCGAACAGCACGGCCTCGTTGCCGCACAAGGAATTCAAGAGCTTTTCATAGCTCTCGATGAAAGCCTTCTGCTTCTCTTCGTCGAGCTTGCGTGGAATGACGTCTGGTTTTTGATATTCGAGCCCCAGGCGATGCAACAGCGCGATCAGTCCCGAGCGGCTTTCGTAAACGAGGCCGAATTCCTGCTCGATCCAGGCCCCGACCTGGCGCGTCGAGCGCGGCAGCGTCGCGCTGACAAAGACTTTCAATGCGTCTTCTTGTGCGGCGCTCAAAAAGCTCGCGCTCCCGCCCATGTCGAAACTGGTCAGGCCCTCAATCCCATGTTGTTCAAACAGTTTGAACCAGCCACGGATCGTATCGTCGTTCAACAAAAACGCATCGGCGACTTCCTGGCAGCTCCACCCATCGTCCAAAAGCACCAAGGCGTTTGCGCGTCGCGTCACGCGCGAGGCCGCCGACCCATCCCGCGCCAACGCGATCAGCTTGTTGCGATCTTCTTCGCTGAGAAAGCCGCCTCAAATCATACGAACATCGGAATCCGCCAAACCAGAAAATTCAAGGAATTTCTACCGAGACTTCAATGAGTTGAGGTATACCCAAATGAGGAAGCTGTTTCTTGCGACGACGGCACTTGTTGCGCTCGCGGCTGGATCCGCGGCTGCCGCGGATCTGCCGGTCGCCTACAAGGCGCCGGTGCCCGTTCGGCCGGCCTGCGCGAATTTCGGCGGATTCTATGTCGGCGCCAAGGTCGGATACGCACGTTACGACAATAGCTGGGCGGACCGGGACGCCTGGGCGGGCGCCGTGGATGATGACTTGGTCGGCGACCGAAGGAATCGAAGGGCGGAATCGCTGGCGGTGTTGGTGGCGGCTACAATTGGCAGTCCGGCTGCACTGTCTTCGGCATCTCGACGGACTACAACTGGGCAGGCCTCAACGGTTCCAACGTCTACACTGACGGAGCAGGGGCGCCCACCGACACACTGACCGTCGCCAGCAAGCTCAGCGGGTTTGGCACGGTACAAGCCCGCACCGGCATCGTGGTCGACAACGTGATGCTCTATGTGACCGGCGGCCTTGCCTTTGCTAACATCAATCACAACTGGACTGTTCAACGACGGTCCCGCTACCACCGAGGCGTTCATCGAAAAGCGTTGCCGCTGGGGCGGAGTACGCGGTGTCGGCACCGGAATGGGCCATCACCAATGCTTCAGCCTCAAAACCGAATTCCTCTACATGCGTTTGAGCACGACGACAAGAGGCTTTGTCAGCGTGATCCATAACCCAGGGGTCAACCAGCGCTTTGACGCCAGGATTATGCGTGGGTCACCCGAATCGGCCTTAACTACCGGTTCGGCGGCGGTCGCGCCTACTGATCGCCGTTTCACCACAAACGTCCAGAGGGCCTCGGCATCGCCGGGGCCCTCTTCTTTTGCCGGCTCCGTCCCAATTGAATCGAGATTCAGAGGTTTAGGTTGGCGGCAACGCAAGTGCAGCATAAATATGCAACCGCAACATTGATATGGGTGTTAGTAATAGGCTGGCTTTCCCGGAATCGCCCCGCCCCCCCGCGATGAGCCCAAACAACGCAGTCCGAGACCCTCAGCCGACAGGACTCCGAGAATGTCCCGCCAAGACGCCAACGCCGCCCTTGCCCGCACTTCGTTCCTTTACGGCGGCAACGCCCCCTACATCGAAGATCTCTACGCCCGCTACGAAGCCGACCCCAAGTCCGTCGATGCCGAGTGGCAGTCGTTCTTCGCGAGCCTGAAGGACGAGCACGCCGACGTCGTGCACAGCGCCGAGCGGCCCGTCCTGGAAGCGGCCGGACTGGCCGCAGCGGGCACGCGGCGAACTCGTCGCGGCGCTCGACGGCGACTGGCGCGAGGTCGAAAAGGCGGTCGGCGACAAGGTCAAGGCGCGGGCGCAGGCGAGCGGCGTCGAGCTCTCGCCGGCCGATGTGCAGCAGGCGACGCGCGATTCCGATCCACGCGCTGATGCTGATCCGCGCCTACCGCGCGCGCGGCCATTTCCACGCCAATCTCGATCCGCTCGGCCTCGAGCCGCAGACGGACCGAGGCCGAGCTCGATCCGCGCTCCTACGGCTTCACCGAGCGCCGACATGGACCGCCGGATCTTCATCGACCAGGTGCTCGGCCTCGAATTCGCCACGCTTGCGCGAGATCCTCGCCATCCTGCGGCGCACCTATTGCCAGACGCTCGGCGTCGAGTTCATGCACATCTCCGATCCGGCGCAGAAGGCCTGGATGCAGGAGCGCATCGAGGGCCCCGACAAGGAGATCACCTTCACCCGCGAGGGCAAGCGCGCGATCCTCAACAAGCTGGTCGAGGCGGAAGGCTTCGAGAAGTTCTGCGACCTGAAGTTCACCGGCACCAAGCGCTTCGGGCTCGACGGCGGCGAATCGATGATCCCGGCGCTGGAGCAGATCATCAAGCGCGGCGGCGCGCTCGGCGTGCAAGGAGATCGTCATCGGCATGGCGCACCGCGGCCGGCTCAACGTGCTGGCGCAGGTGATGGGCAAGCCGCACCGCGCGATCTTCCACGAGTTCAAGGGCGGCTCGGTCGACGCCCGACGACGTCGAAGGCTCGGGCGACGTGAAGTATCACCTCGGCGCCTCGTCGGACCGCGAGTTCGACGGCAACAAGCGTGCACCTGTCGCTGACCGCCAACCCGTCGCACCTGGAGATCGTCGATCCGGTGGTGCTCGGCAAGGCGCGCGCCAAGCAGGACCAGCTCGGCGCCACGCGCGAGGACCGCACCATGGTGATGCCGCTGCTCATCTCACGGCGACGCGGCGTTCGCCGGCCAGGGCGTGGTCGCGGAGTGCTTCGGCCTCTCCGGCCTGCGCGGGCACCGCACCGGCGGCTCGGTCCATTTCATCGTCAACAACCAGATCGGCTTCACCACCTATCCGCGCTACTCGCGCTCCTCGCCCTATCCGTCCGACGTCGCCAAGATGGTCGAGGCGCCGATCTTCCACGTCAACGGCGACGACCCGGAGGCGGTGGTCTACGCCGCCAAGGTCGCGACCGAGTTCCGCCAGAAGTTCCAGAAGCCGGTCGTCATCGACATGTTCTGCTACCGCCGCTTCGGCCACAACGAGGGCGACGAGCCGGCGTTCACGCAGCCGCTGATGTACAAGGCGATCAAGCGCGCATCCGACGACGCTGGAGATCTACGCCAAGAAGCTGGTCGACGAGGGCGTCGTCACCGAGGGCGAAGTCGAGAAGATGCAGGCCGACTGGCGCGCCCAGCTCGATGCCGAGTTCGAGGCGGCCAGGGCTACAAGCCGAACAAGGCCGACTGGCTCGACGGCCGCTGGTCCGGCATCAAGGCGGCGCGCGACGACGACGATCCGCGCCGCGGCCACACCGGCGTCGCGCTCGAGACGCTGAAGGAGATCGGCGACGAAGATCACCGCGGTGCCGAAGGGCTTCCACCTCCACCGCACCATCCAGCGCTTCCTCGATGCGCGCGCCAAGGCGATCGAGACCGGCGAGGGCATCGACTGGGCGACCGGCGAGGCGCTGGCCTTCGGCTCGCTGCTGCTCGAAGGCTATCCGGTCCGGCTCTCCGGCCAGGACGTCGAGCGCGGCACCTTCTCGCAGCGCCATTCGGTGCTCTTCGACCAGGAGAACGAGGAGCGCTACACGCCGCTCAACCACCTCGCGCGACGAGCCAGGCGCGCTTCGAGGTCATCAACTCGATGCTGTCGGAAGAGGCGGTGCTCGGCTTCGAGTACGGCTATTCGCTCGCCGAGCCGAACGCGCTGACGCTGTGGGAAGCGCAGTTCGGCGACTTCGCCAACGGCGCGCAGGTGGTGTTCGACCAGTTCATCTCGTCGGGCGAGCGCAAGTGGCTGCGCATGTCCGGCCTCGTCTGCCTGCTGCCGCACGGCTACGAGGGGCAGGGGCCGGAGCATTCCTCGGCGCGGCTCGAGCGCTTCCTGCAGCTGTGCGCCGAGGACAACATGCAGGTCGCCAACTGCACGACGCCGGCGAACTACTTCCACATCCTGCGCCGGCAGCTGCAGCGCGACTTCCGCAAGCCGCTGATCCTGATGACGCCGAAGTCGCTGCTGCGCCACAAGCGCGCGGTCTCGCGGCTCGACGAGATGGGGCCGGGCACGACGTTCCACCGCCTGCTGTGGGACGACGCGCAGATGTCTGCCGGACGAGAAGATCAAGCTCGTCGCCGACGACAAGATCCGCCGCGTCGTGATGTGCTCCGGCAAGGTCTATTACGATCTCTACGAGGAGCGCGAGAAGCGCGGCATCGACGACATCTATCTGCTGCGCGTCGAGCAGCTCTATCCGTTCCCGCCGAAGGCGCTGGTGCACGAGCTCGGCGCGCTTCAAGCAGGCCGAAGTTCGTCTGGTGCCAGGAAGAGCCGCAGAACATGGGCGCCTGGACTTCGTCGAGCCGTATCTCGAATGGGTGCTCGACGCAGATCGGCGCCAAGCACCGCGCGCCGCGCTATGCCGGCCGGCCGGCGTCGGCCGCGACCGCGACCGGCCTGATGTCGCAGCCACCTCGCGCAGCTCAAGGCGTTCCTCGACGAAGCGCTTGGATAGTGATTGCGTCATGCGCCGGCGGTCGGCCATCTAAGCATGGGCAGACGAAGGCGTCGATGGCTCGGCCAAGTCAGGGCGATGACGGGAGAGGTGTGAAGGACAGCAAGCATGACTGAAATCCGCGTTCCGACCCTCGGCGAATCGGTGACCGAGGCGACCGTCGGCAACTGGTTCAAGAAGCCGGGCGACGCGGTCGCCGTCGACGAGCCGCTGGTCGAGCTCGAGACCGACAAGGTGACGCTCGAGGTGCCGGCGCCGGCCGCCGGCGTGCTCGCGAGATCGCCGCCAAGGACGGCGAGACGGTCGCGGTCGGCGCGCTGCTCGGCCAGATCAAGCGAAGGCGCGGCGCGCCCGCCGCCAGCCGCGCCGCGCCACGGCCGCCCGATCGAAGACCGACGACGACCGCGACCGGCGCCGCGGCCGAGGCGCCGCAGCCGCGCGTCCGCCCGAAGCCGTGCCGAGCCGAAGGCGCAGCGCCGCCGCGACGCGCCGCTGGCGCCGTCGGTGCGCAAGATCGCGGCCGAGACCGGCATCGAGCCGTCGACCGTGCCGGGCACCGGCAAGGACGGCCGCGTCACCAAGGGCGACGTGCTGGCGGCGATCGAGCGCGCCGCGGCGGCAGCCGACGCCGGTCGCGCAGCCGGCCGCCGCCGTCCAGGTGCGCGCGCCCGTCGCCGGCCGACGACGCCGCGCGCGAAGAGCGCGTGAAGATGACGCGGCTGCGCCAGACCATCGCCCGCCGCCTGAAGGAAGCGCAGAACACCGCCGCCATGCTGACGACCTTCAACGAGGTCGACATGAGCGCGCGTCATGGCGCTGCGCAACCAGTACAAGGACCTGTTCGAGAAGAAGCACGGCGTGAAGCTCGGCTTCATGGGCTTCTTCGTGAAGGCCTGCGTGCAGGCGCTGAAGGAAATCCCGGCCGTCAACGCCGAGATCGACGGCGCCGACCTCGTCTACAAGAACTACTACCACATCGGCGTCGCGGTCGGCACCGAGCAAGGGCCTGGTCGTGCCGGTGGTGCGCGACTGCGACAGCAAGTCGCTCGCCGAGATCGAGAAGACGATCGCCGACTTCGGCCGGCGCGCGCGCGACGGCAAGCTCAAGATCGAGGAGATGCAGGGCGGCACCTTCACCATCTCCAACGGCGGCGTCTACGGCTCGCTGATGTCGACGCCGATCCTCAACGCGCCGCAGTCCGGCATCCTCGGCATGCACAAGATCCAGGAGCGGCCGGTGGTGGTCGCCGGCAAGATCGAGGTGCGGCCGATGATGTATCTCGCGCTCTCCTACGATCACCGCATCGTCGACGGCCGCGAGGCGGTGACCTTCCTGGTGCGGGTCAAGGAATGCCTCGAGGACCCGGAGCGGCTGGTGCTGGATTTGTGAATCCGTCATGCCTGGCTGGCCGGCATCGCGTCTTCGACGATGCGACAGCGTGGATGCCGGACAGCTCGGCTGACGATCGAGATTGGAGCGATCCATGGCCTACGATCTCATCGTCATCGGCGCCGGCCCCGGCGGCTATGTCTGCGCCATCCGCGCGGCGCAGCTCGGCCTGAAGGTCGCCGTGGTCGAGAAGCGCGCCACCTTCGGCGGCACCTGCCTCAACGTCGGCTGCATCCCGTCGAAGGCGCTGCTGCACGCCTCGGAGCTGTTCGAGGAGGCCGGGCACGAGTTCGGCAAGCATGGGCATCGAGGTCGGCCACGCCGAAGCTCGATCTCGCCGCCATGATGAAGCACAAGGACGAGGGCGTCGACGGCAACGTCAAGGGCGTCGCCTTCCTGTTCAAGAAGAACAAGATCGACGCGCTTCCAGGGCACCGGCCGCATCGCTGGCGCCCGGCAAGGTCGAGGTGAAGGCCGCCGACGGCAAGACCGCAGACGCTCGAGACCAAGAACATCGTCATCGCCACCGGCTCGGACGTCGCGCGCGCTCACGGGCGTCGAGATCGACGAGAAGCGCATCGTCGTCCTCGACCGGCGCGCTCGTGCTCGACAAGGTGCCGAAGCAAGCTCCTGGTCGTCGGCGCCGGCGTCATCGGCCTCGAGCTCGGCTCGGTCTGGCGGCGGCTCGGCTCGCGAGGTGACGGTGGTCGAGTTCCTCGACCGCATCCTGCCCGGCATGGACGGCGAGGTCGGCACGGCAGTTCCAGCGCATCCTCGACAAGCAGGGCATCGACGTTCAAGCTGTCGTCGAAGGTCACCGGCGGTCGAAGCGTCCGGCAAGACGCTCAAGGTCAGCGTCGAGCCGGCGGCGGGCGGCGCGGCCGAGACGATCGAGGCCGACGTCGTGCTGGTCGCGATCGGCCGCGTGCCCTACACCGAAGGGCTCGGCCTCGACGAGGCCGGCGTGAAGCTCGACAACCGCGGCCGCGTCGTCGTCGACGCGCACTACGACACCAACGTGCCCGGCATCTACGCCATCGGCGACGTGATCGCCGGCCCGATGCTGGCGCACAAGGCCGAGGACGAGGGCGTCGCGGTCGCCGAGATCATCGCCGGCCAGGCCGGCCACGTGAACTACGACGTGATCCCGAACGTGGTCTACACCTATCCCGGAGGTCGCCTCGGTCGGCAAGACCGAGGAGGAGCTGAAGGCCGCCGGCGTCGCCTACAAGGTCGGCAAGTTCCCGTTCACCGCCAACGGCCGCGCCAAGGTCAACCGTCAGACCGACGGCTTCGTGAAGATCCTCGCCGACGCCAAGACCGACCGCGTGCTCGGCGTCCACATCATCGGGCGCCGACGCCGGCAACATGATCGCGGAAGCCGCCGTGGCGATGGAATTCGGCGCAGCCGCCGAGGACATCGCGCGCACCTGCCACGCCCACCCGACGCTCACCGAGGCGGTGAAGGAGGCGGCCCTGGCGGTGGGCAAGCGTTCGCTGAGCATGTGATATTTTGATATTTGAGCGTCTGACGACGGATGCCCGGCCAATCCAGGCCGGACCACGGCGGGAGCTTGGGCTCCATAGGCACGTCAAATGAGCACCGATAGCGCGACCGTGCGACCGCGGCCGCCCTGGCGAATGATGCTGCGCCGGTTGCTGCGGCCATTCCTCATTCTGCTCGCCCTCATCTTCCTGTTCGAGGCCTGGCTGTGGAGCCATCTCGCGCCGGTCGTCGCGTGGATCGTCGCGCGCATTCCGCTGCGCGCCTCAAGGCATGGGATCGCGTCGACATCGATCGCTTGCCGCCCTACGCCGACGCTGGTGGTGTTCATCGTGCCGGTCATCCTGCTGCTGCCGCTCAAATTCCTGGGGCTGTGGATGCTGGCGCACGGGCAATGGTTCGGCGCGCTCGCCGTCTTGGCACTGGCCAAGGTGGTGAGCCTCGGCGTCACCGCCTTCATCTTCGATATGACCCGCGACAAGCTTCTGCAGCTTGCCTGGTTTCGCACGCTCTATGACTGGGTGATCTGGCTGCTCGCCAAGGCGCATGCGCTGACCGACCCGGTCAAGCGCCGGCGTCAAGCTCTGGCTGCGCATGTTCTCACCCAAGCGCGCCTCGCGCACGCTGCGGCTGCTGCGGCGCATCCGCCGGACGATGCACGCCGCCCGCGCGCAGGCTTGAAGCGTGCGCCGCCTGTTTCCTTGACGCAACTTAATGCGAACCCGTCGAATGGGTGGCGCTTGACGCGAATAGATGCTCCACCCAGTGCCATGCGTCGTGCGGCACGTGCGGGGCGAACAGGCCGAGCCCCATGAAGCCAAGCCCGAGGATGGCGAGCCCCATCGCGCCGTAGACCAGCGACATCGCGCCGGTGATGACGGCCGCCGACGCCAGCACGATACCGATCTGGAAGGCCGCCGAGCCGAATTCGTAATTGTGATAGCGCGCCATCGCGATGTCGCGATCGTGCTCGTACTTCTCGGCCAGTGCGCGCAGCTCCTTGCGGCCGTCCTTCTCCTTCGGGTCGGAGTTGTAACGCGCGACGGTCGCCCTCCATTTGTTGATCTGCTCCGTCATCGCTTTCTTGGCCTGCTCGTTCGGCGCGGCATCGGCTTGGAGCATCATCGCCTCGGCGGCGATTCGCAGCGAGGTCTGCCGCACGGTCTTGGCCTGAAAGAAGTTCCAGGTGTCGGACGCCTTGATGTTGAGTTCGATACCTTGGGTCTGAGCGCTCTTGCCCATGGTCTCGCAGATCGCCAGGAACAGCGCGATCACCGCAATCACCAGCGCGATCTTCTGGTTTTGGGTGATTGTCTTCTTGCCCGCCGCCGTGACCGCCGTGTTCCTTCGTGCTCGATATGATGCTCAACCTCGTGCTGGACCGCGTGCACCCCGTGACTCATGTCGCCCTCCTCGGCGGATTTCGCGCGGGAGCATGAAGGTAACCGCGGCCATTTCGCAAGGGGATGACAGCCGGTATCGGCTAGGCTGTTGAGATTTAGGATTCCACCTGAGGTTTGATTGTGATTCAAGCTTTGGATGGAACGATTCGTACTGACGGACGCCCAATGGGCGAAGATGGAACCGCATTGTCTCGGTAAGCCGACGGACCCGGGGCGCAGCGGGAGCGACAACCGCCGCTTCGTCGAAGCGGTGCTTTGGGTCGTGCGGACGGGAAGTCCATGGCGTGATCTTCCGGCTTTCTTCGGCAAATGGAACACCGTCTTCAAGCGCTACCGCGACTGGGTCAAAGCCGATGTTTTCGTCAGGCTTTTCGAGGCCTGCTCGGAGGAGCCTGACATGGAATACGCCATGGTCGACGCCACCATCGTCAAAGTCCATCGCCACGGACAGGGCGCAAAAGGGGGACTGCAGAGCCAGGCCATCGGCCGTTCCAAAGGCGGCATGACGACCAAAATTCTGGCGCTGACCGATGCGCTCGGCAATCTCGTGCGCTTCGTTCTCTTGCCCGGCCATCGCTTCGATACGGTCGGCGTCGCTCCGCTCATCGACGGTCTCGCCTTTGGCGGCTTGATCGCCGACAAGGCCTTCGACAGCAACCCCATCATCGCCGACCTCAACGAGCGCGGCGCCAAGATCGTCATCTCACAGCATCCACGGCGCGCTTCGCCCCTGCCGCTCGATGCCGACCTCTACAAATGGCGCCACCTGATCGAGAACTTCTTCTGCAAGCTCAAGGAGTTCAAACGCATCGCCATGCGCGCAGACAAAACCGATCAGAGCTTCGCCGCAAACATCCATCTCGCCGCAGCCGTGAAGCCTCCGGTTCCGACACCTGCATCCATCCGGGCGCGTTGCTGGCGGTCAAATCCGCCGCACGAGGCTTGTCACAGCTTCGTCACGCGCGCGGATGGGCGTTGCGATACACTTCAAGCAGCCGTTCGGTATCGACGGCGGTATAGATCTGCGTCGTCGACAGCGATGCGTGGCCGAGCAGTTCCTGGATCGCGCGCAGGTCGCCGCCGCGGGCCAGCAGATGCGTGGCGAAGGAGTGGCGCAGCGCGTGCGGCGTCGCGGTTTCCGGCAAGCCGAGCGCGCCGCGCAGCCGCGCCATGGCGAGTTGCATGACGCGCGCCGAAAGCGGCCCGCCCTTGGCGCCGAAGAACAGCGGATCGTCGTCGGCCGGCTCATAGGGACAGAGCGCGCGATATTCGGCGACCAGCTTTGCCACCTGCGGCAGCACCGGCACCATGCGCTGCTTGTTGCCCTTGCCGGTAACGGTGATGACGTCGCCTTTGCCGGACGCGGGAAACCCCTTGGCGCGTCAGGGTGAGCGCTTCGGAAATGCGCAGGCCCGAACCGTAGAGCAGCGCCAGCACCGCCGCGTCGCGCGCCAGGATCCACGGCTCGCGTTCTTCGCCGGCGCGCAGCGCCGGTATCGGTCATGCTCCGCGCGGCGGCGATGGCCAGCGGCTTGGGCAGCGTCTTGGCGATCTTCGGCGTCCGCACGGCGCCGAGCGCCCCTACCCTGCCCTTGCCGGCGCTTTTCGAGAAAGCGCGCGAACGAGCGCACGCCCGCGAGCGAGCGCATCAGCGATCGCCCGCCGATCCCATGTGCGCGGCGTGACGCCATGAAGCCGCGGATGTCGGCCGGCGCCAAACGCTCGAGCGCCACCAGGGTCACGCGTTCACCGAGATGATCGCACAGGAACTCGAGGAATTGCCGGACATCGCGCTCGTAGGCTTCGACGGTCTTCGGCGACATGCGCCGCTCGGCGGCCAGGTAGCTGAGCCAGCGCACGACCTCGCTCGCCACCTCGGGCGCGGAGCAGGGAAGGTCGGCGGCGGGTGCGGAGCTTGACACGGCCTACTATATCTCACCCCTTCCTTCAGGCTTCCTTAAACCCTCGAATCGGCCGGATGACCATGGCCAGTCATTTTGTCGATGTTCTGGTGCCGGTCGCGCTCGACCACGCCTATTCGTACCGGGTACCGGATCATCTCGACCTCAAGCCCGGCGATCTCGTCTCAGTGCCGCTCGGCGCGCGCGAAGCGACCGGCGTCGTGTGGGCCGACGACGTGGAGGTCAGGCCCGGGCTGCACAATCGACTCAAGGATGTCGAGCATAAGCTCGATGTGCCGCCGCTCAAGTCCGAGATGCGGCGTTTCGTCGATTGGGTCTCGAACTATACGCTCGCGCCGCGCGGCATGGTGCTGCGCATGGCGTTGCGCATGGGCGAGCATCTTGGGCCCGCGCGCGAACGCGTCGGCGTGCGGCTCGTCGGTCCGCCGCCGCAGCGCATGACGCCAGCGCGCCAGCGGGTGCTCGCCCTCCTCGCCGACGGCCTCGCCCGCGCCAAAGCGATGCGGCGCAGGACGCCGGCGTCTCGCCCGGCGTGATCGATGGTCTGGTCGACGAAGGCACGCTGGAATCGCTGGTGCTGCTGCCCGGTCCGGTGGCGCGCCAGCCTGATCCCGACTTCGCCCCGCCCGACTTCATTCCGGCGCAACGGACTGCCGCGGACGCGTTGCGCGCGACCGTCGCCAACGGCGGCTACGGCGTCACGCTGCTCGACGGCGTGACCGGATCGGGCAAGACGCAAGTCTATTTCGAGGCGGTGGCCGAATGCGTGCGGCGCGGGAAGCAGGCGCTGGTGCTGATGCCCGAAATCGCGCTGACCTCGCAATTCCTCGACCGCTTCACGGCGCGCTTCGGCACCCGGCCGGCCGAATGGCATTCGCAGCTTTCTCCGCGCCTGCGCGCGCGCACCTGGAGCGCGGTCGCAGCAGGCGAGGTCAGCGTCGTGGTCGGCGCACGCTCGGCGCTGTTCCTGCCTTACGCGGAGCTTGGCCTCATCATCGTCGATGAGGAGCACGATCCCGCCTACAAGCAGGAGGACGGCGTGCGCTACCATGCGCGCGATATGGCCGTGGTGCGCGCACGCACCGCCGACATCCCGATCGTTCTGGCGTCGGCGACGCCCTCGGTCGAAACCGAGGTCAACGCGCGGCGCGGCCGTTACACCCGCCTGCATCTGCCCGAGCGCTTCGGTGGCCAGCATTTGCCTGGCATCGAGGCCATCGATCTTCGCACCGAAGGCCCGCCGCGCGGACGTTTCATCGCGCCGCGGCTCGCAGAAGCCGTGAAGACCGCGATCGAGCGCGGCGAACAGGCGTTGCTCTTCCTCAACCGGCGCGGCTTCGCGCCGCTCACGCTCTGCCGGCAATGCGGTTATCGGCTGGCCTGTCCGAACTGCGATGCCTGGCTGGTCGATCACCGCTTCAAGCGGCGCCTGGTCTGTCACCATTGCGGCTTCTCGATGCCGCCGCCGCCAGCAATGCCCGCAATGCCAGGCGACCGACTCGTTCGTCGCTGTTGGACCCGGTGTCGAGCGGCTGGAGCAGGAAGCCGCCGAGTTGTTTCCCGGCAGCCGCATCCTGGTGCTGTCGAGCGACCTGGTCGAATCGGTGGAGCGTTTGCGCGAAGAGCTGGACGATGTCGCCGCGGGCCGCTTCGACATCATCGTCGGCACGCAACTCGTGGCCAAGGGTCACCATTTCCCCAAGCTCAACCTCGTCGGTATCATCGACGCCGATCTCGGCCTGAGCAACGGCGATCCGCGCGCAGCCGAACGCACGTTCCAGTTGCTGCACCAGGTGGTCGGCCGGGCCGGGCGCGAGGAAGGCCACGGCATCGGTTACCTGCAGACGCACCAGCCCGAGCATCCGGTGATGCGCGCGTTGATCGCGGCCGACCGCGAGGCGTTCTACACCAGCGAAATCGACCTGCGGGAAAAGAGCCAGTACCCACCATTCGGGCGGCTCGCGAGCCTGCTGATTTCCGCCGGCGAGCGGCATGCGGCGGAAGGCTATGGCCGCCGCCTTGCGGCGATCGCGCCGCGCACCGAGGACGTTCGTGTGCTCGGTCCCGCGGAAGCGCCGCTCGCGGTGGTGCGCGGTCGCCACCGCTTCCGGCTGCTGGTGAAGTCGCCGCGAAATTTCGACCTGTCGGACTATCTCCGCGAGTGGCTCGCGGCCGCGCCCAAGCGCAAGGCCGACCTCAAGCTCGAGGTCGACATCGATCCGCAAAGCTTTCTGTAGAACGCCACCTCTCGCGATCAGGCGAGAAGTGGCCGTTAGCCGTTATGGCTTGACGCAGAGCCCAACCACACCATTCGGCGCGGCGCACTTGGCGCTGCGCTTCTCGCTGACGGCCGCGGCCGCACCGTCGCCGCAGAGCACCGATGCGAGCACTTCGCCCTGATTGCAGGAAAGCGAACCGCCGGTTTCCTGGACCAGACGCATATTGCTCTGCGTCGGTCCGGGGATGCCCTGAGGTCCTGGGACGCCAGGCGGCCCCTGCTCACCGGGGTTGCCTTTGGGGCCTGGAATTCCAGGCGGTCCCTGTGTTCCGGGCGGGCCTTGCGTTCCAGCCGGGCCCTGCGGGCCGACGGGCCCCCGCAAACCGGCGACGCCAGCTTCGCCCTGCGGGCCAGGCGGACCTTGCGGACCGGCCTGCCCCTGCGGACCAGCTTCGCCCTTTGGGCCGGCCTGACCGGTCTGCCCGGCAGGACCTTGTGACCCTTCAAAGCAGCCGGTCAAAAGCAGCAGCGCAGAAAACGCGATCAACCAGTTTGACTTTTCGCACAGCGTTTGCCTCCCGATCTGTCCAATCAACATTGTCGCTGGCAACCGAACTCGTCAAGCGAAGCCCTCGACCAAATTCTCAATGGCAGGCGGGCAATTCGCCGCGCAGCATCGCTTCGAGCATTCGGCACGCGTCATCATGCATTCGGCTTGACGCGCGCAACCCAGCGATCAGCCGGCGCGATCAACACGCAGGCGGCTGCCGAAAGGATGAGCGCGCAACCGATATAGTCCGAGATCGTTGGCCGCTCGCCCAGCGCGAATGCCGAAGCTGCGATGCCGATCACCGGTGCGCTGAGGACGCCGAGCGACGCTGTCGTCGCCGGCAACCGTCGCACGATGATGAACCACAGGAAATAACAAAATCCCGAGCCGATGAACCCGGAGAATCCAACCGCCACGATCGTGCGCCATTGCAACGGCCAAACATGCAGGTGGCCTTCGAACAACGGCAAGGCGGCGCCGACAACAACGAACCCTGCGACGAGTTGCCAGGCGGCAATGGCAACCGGGTCGGCCGCGATCCGTGCCCATTTCAGATAGACCGTACCGGCTGCCCAGCTCACGCCGGCCGCAACCGCAAACATCAGGCTGCCGACGATCCCCGAACCGGCCAGCGGTGAGACCAGCACGGCGATTCCGATGGCGCACAGCGCAAGTGCGATCATCCGGGTTCGGTTGATCCGCTCCCCCAGGATCGGTCGCGCCAGTAGGCACGCCCAGATCGGCATGCTGTAGGCGAGGATGACGACGCGTGACGTTGTGGTGCCAAGCTGGCCGATGGCGGTCAGCAGCGTAAACCCCGCAATGTTCAAGATGCCGGCAATCGAAACATGGACCCACGCGACGCCCCCGGGGATCCGGATGCTGCGCCGTTGTAGCCCGGCCATGACGAACACGATCAGTGCGCCGAGGAAGCAGGTCGTCACCCGCAGGCTGAACGGCGGCACTTCCTCAAGCGCGATGCGGTTGAACGGCCAGGTGACGCCCCAGGCAAAGCTGAGCACGATCAGCATGACCCGGGCGGCGAGATCGGCCGCGTCGTACTGGGAGGGGTTCGGCAAGTCCTGGGGCTGCTTGATTTTGAGTTATTGGGTTTTTGGGCAGGGAGCGATCGAGTTGCTCAGCGTGCCATCAGGTTCTTATCGGGACCGGCGGCACGCGCAAGGGCCATCCACACAATCCAGCTCCACGACATCCAGGTCCACGACGGACGTTCGGTCGTGTTGCACCGCCGTTCCCGGTGTGTTAGCAAACCGGCGATTTTCACGGGGCCTTGAGAGCACGCTGGTGCTCTCCACGAGGGTCCGAAGTCCCACTAGCATTTCAAGGGCTTAGCGCCCACCGTCTTGGGCGGTGCCGAGCCTGAAGAATTGCCTAAAAGAGAATTTGACGTGGCAGGGGCGCAAGGCATCGTTTCGGGCATGGCGGGCCGCTATGCGACCGCGCTATTCGATCTCGCTCTTGAGGCGGCCGCCGTCGAATCCGTGAAGTCCGACCTTGACCGGTTCGAGGCACTGCTCGACGAGAGCGCCGACCTCACCCGGCTGGTCCGCAGTCCGGTCTTTTCCGCCGACGAGCAGGCGGATGCGCTGTCCGCGGTGCTCGCCAAAGCCGAAATCGGCGGGCTCGCCGCGCAATTCCTCAAAGTCGTGGCCTCAAACCGACGGCTGTTCGCGGCGCAAGACATGGCCAAGGCCTTCCGCGAACTCGTTGCCCGTCACAAAGGTGAAGTCACCGCCGAGGTAACGCTGGCGGAAAAGCCGAGCGATGCGCACCTCGCGGCGATCAAGGAGTCGCTCAAGGACGTCACCAAGAAGGACGTGCAGGTCAATGTGAAGGTCGATCCGGCGATCATCGGCGGCCTTGTGGTCAAGCTCGGCTCCCGCATGGTCGACACGTCACTGCGCACCAAGCTCAATGCGATCAAGCACGCGATGAAAGAGGTCTCTTGATGGACATCCGCGCCGCCGAAATTTCGGCAATCCTCAAAGAGCAGATCAAGAACTTCGGTCAGGAGGCCGAGGTCTCCGAGGTCGGGCAGGTGCTGTCGGTCGGCGACGGCATCGCCCGCGTCTACGGCCTCGACAACGTCCAGGCCGGCGAAATGGTCGAGTTCGAGAACGGCGTGCGCGGCATGGCGCTCAACCTCGAAACCGACAACGTCGGTATCGTGATTTTCGGCAATGACCGCGAGATCAAGGAAGGCCAGACCGTCAAACGCACCGGCGCGATCGTGGACGTCCCGGTCGGCAAAGGACTGCTCGGCCGCGTGGTCGATGCGCTCGGCAATCCGCTCGACGGCAAGGGGCCGATCCAGGCGACCGAGCGCAAGCGCGTCGACGTCAAGGCGCCCGGCATCATCCCGCGCAAGTCGGTGAGCGAGCCGATGGCGACCGGCCTCAAGGCCATCGACGCGCTGATCCCGGTCGGCCGCGGCCAGCGCGAATTGATCATCGGCGACCGCCAGACCGGCAAGACCGCGATCGCCCTCGACACGATCCTGAACCAGAAGTCGCTCAACGCCTCGGGCGACGAGAAGGTGAAGCTCTACTGCGTGTATGTCGCGGTCGGGCAGAAGCGATCGACGGTCGTTCAACTCGTGAAGGTGCTGGAGGAGCAAGGCGCGCTCGACTATTCAATCGTCGTCGCAGCCACCGCCTCCGATCCAGCGCCGATGCAGTTCCTGGCACCGTTCGCCGGCTGCACCATGGGGGAATACTTCCGCGACAACGGCATGCACGCGGTGATCATTTATGACGACCTGTCCAAGCAGGCCGTCGCCTACCGCCAGATGTCGCTGCTATTACGCCGCCCGCCGGGACGCGAGGCCTATCCGGGCGACGTGTTCTATCTGCATTCGCGGCTGCTCGAGCGCGCCGCCAAGATGAACGACGCCAATGGCTCAGGCTCGCTCACCGCGCTGCCGATCATCGAGACCCAGGCCAACGACGTCTCGGCCTACATCCCGACCAACGTCATCTCGATCACCGACGGCCAGATCTTCCTGGAGACCGACCTGTTCTACCAGGGCATCCGCCCGGCCGTGAACGTCGGCCTGTCAGTGTCGCGCGTCGGCTCTGCGGCGCAGACCAAGGCGATGAAGAAGGTCGCCGGCAAGATCAAGGGCGAGCTGGCGCAGTACCGCGAAATGGCGGCGTTCGCGCAGTTCGGTTCCGATCTCGACGCCACCACGCAGCGGCTGCTCAACCGCGGCGCCCGGCTGACCGAACTCCTCAAGCAGGCGCAATTCTCGCCGCTCAAGATGGAGGAGCAGGTCGCCGTCATTTACGCCGGCGTCAACGGCTATCTCGATCCGATCCCGGTCAACCGCGTGCGCGCCTTCGAGGACGGACTTCTCTCCCTGCTACGCACCCAGAACGCCGACATCCTCAACGCCATTCGCGACACCCGCGACCTCGACGACGCGACCGCAGCCAAGCTTAAGGCGGCGGTCGACGGCTACGCGAAGACGTTTGCGTGACCCGCCGGGTAGATCGAGCGACCCATGCCCAGCCTTAAAGACCTGCGCAACCGCATCGCCGCCACCAAGGCGACGCAGAAGATCACCAAGGCCATGCAGATGGTCGCGGCATCCAAGCTGCGGCGCGCGCAGGTGGCGGCCGAAGCCGCGCGGCCCTACGCGGAACGCATGGAGAAGGTGCTGGGCAACATCGCCGCATCGGTCGCCGGGCTCGATACCGCGCCCGAGGCTGCTGCGCGGTACCGGCAATGACCAGGTTCATCTCTTCCTCGTCTGCACCGCCGAGCGCGGGCTTTGCGGGCCGTTCAATTCGACGATCGTGCGTCTGGCGCGGGAGCGCGCCAACGCGCTGATCGCCGAGGGCAAGGAGATCAAGTTCTTCTGCGTCGGCCGCAAGGGTTACGAGCAATTGCGCCGCAATTTCGACAGGCAGATCATCGAGCATGTCGAATTGCGCGGCGCTCGTACGATTACGTTCCAGCACGCCGAGACGATCGGCGAGAAGATCGTACAGCTTTACGAGGAAGGCGCGTTCGATGTCTGCACGCTGTTCTTCTCGCGCTTCAAGTCGGTGATCGCGCAAATTCCGACCGCCCAGCAGATGATCCCGCCGGTGTTCGAGGACAATGGCTCCGGCTCCGCGAACGGCGCCGCCTACGAATACGAGCCGGAGGAAGAAGAGATTCTCGCCGACCTCCTGCCGCGCAACATCTCGGTACAGATATTCCGTGCCCTGCTGGAAAATTCCGCATCCTTCTATGGCGCGCAGATGAGCGCGATGGACAATGCCACCCGCAACGCCGGCGAGATGATCAAGAAGCAGACGCTCAAGTACAACCGAACCCGCCAGGCGATGATCACCAAGGAGCTGATCGAGATCATCTCCGGTGCCGAGGCGCTGTGACGAGGAACGGGCTATGCCTTATGTAACCAAAGCGAATACCAAGGGCGGGCGCAACGGCCGGGCGATGCTGGATGACGGCGGGCTGGCGCTCGCCATGGCGATCCCGAAGGAGATCGGCGGCGCCGGCGATGGCCATAATCCCGAACAGCTTTTTGCGATCGGCTGGTCGGCCTGCTTCGGACAGGCGATCCTGGTGCTCGCCAAGAAGCATGGCCTCGACGGCCAGGCCGCGAAGGTCAACTGCGAGATCACGCTCAATACCGACGGCGGCTTTTCGCTGGCTGCGAACCTGAAGGTGTCGATCCCGGGCGCCGACAAGGACAAGCTGCAGGCGCTGATCGAGGAAGCGCACACCATCTGCCCCTATTCGAAAGCCACGCGCGGCAACATTCCGGTCACGCTGACCGCAGTCTGAGCGCGATCAAGAGTTTCAGGAGATTTTCAATGGCTAACTCGGTTGGACATATCACCCAGGTCATCGGCGCCGTCGTCGACGTGCAGTTCGAAGACCATCTGCCGGCGATCTTGAACGCGCTGGAAACCGAGAACCAGGGCAACCGGCTGGTGCTCGAAGTCGCCCAGCATCTCGGCGAATCGACCGTGCGGACCATCGCGATGGATACCAGCGAGGGTCTGGTGCGCGGCCAGGAGGTTTCCGACACCGGCAAGCCGATTGCGGTGCCGGTCGGCGACGGCACGCTTGGCCGCATCATGAACGTGGTCGGCGATCCGGTGGACGAAGCCGGTCCTGTACCGCACCAGGAGACGCGCCCAATTCACGCCGACGCGCCGCTCTTTACCGACCAGTCGACCGAATCTGAGATTCTCGTCACCGGCATCAAGGTGGTCGATCTGCTCGCGCCTTATGCGAAGGGCGGCAAGGTCGGGCTGTTCGGCGGTGCCGGCGTCGGCAAGACCGTGATCATTCAGGAATTGATCAACAACATCGCCAAGGCGCACGGCGGCTATTCGGTGTTCGCCGGCGTCGGTGAGCGCACGCGCGAAGGCAACGACCTCTATCACGAGTTCATCGAGTCCGGCGTCAACAAGGACCCGAAGGAGAACAACGGCTCGACGACCGGCTCGAAATGCGCGCTGGTGTTCGGCCAGATGAACGAGCCGCCCGGCGCGCGCGCCCGCGTCGGCCTGACCGGCCTCACGGTCGCGGAATATTTCCGCGACCAGGGCCAGGACGTGCTGTTCTTCGTCGACAACATCTTCCGCTTCACCCAGGCGGGCTCGGAGATGTCGGCACTGCTGGGCCGTATCCCGTCGGCGGTGGGCTATCAGCCGACGCTCTCGACCGACATGGGCGCGCTGCAAGAGCGGATCACGACCACCACCAAGGGCTCGATCACGTCCGTGCAGGCGATCTACGTGCCGGCCGACGACTTGACCGATCCGGCGCCCGCGACGTCGTTCGCGCACTTGGACGCCACCACGGTGCTGTCGCGCTCGATCGCCGAGAAGGGCATCTACCCGGCGGTCGATCCGCTCGACTCGACCTCCCGCATGCTGTCGCCGTCGATCGTCGGCGAGGAACACTACGCGGTGGCGCGGCAAGTCCAGCAAGTTTTGCAACGCTATAAGTCGCTGCAGGACATCATCGCGATCCTCGGAATGGATGAACTATCGGAAGAGGACAAGCTGACCGTCGCGCGCGCCCGCAAGATCGAGCGCTTCTTGTCGCAGCCGTTCCACGTGGCCGAAATCTTCACCGGTGCGCCCGGCGTGTTCGTCGAGCTTGCCGACACCATCCGCGGCTTTAAGGGCCTGTGCGAAGGCAAATACGATCACCTGCCGGAACCGGCCTTCTACATGGTCGGCACCATCGAGCAGGCGGTCGAGAAGGGCAAGCGGCTGGCGGCGGAAGCCGCCTAACAACCGACTGTCGTCGCCGCGAAAGCGGGGACCCAGTCATAACGAATCGAATTCTCGAGGTTGCTGGATTCCGGCTCCACGCTGCGCTTCGGCCGGAATGACGCCAGAAGGGCTTTGGAACGATGGCCACCTTTCACTTCGATCTCGTCTCGCCGGAAAGCCTGCTGATGTCGGAAGCCGTCGACCAGGTCGATGTGCCGGGCGCCGAAGGCGATTTCGGAGTGCTGGCCGGCCATGCGCCGTTCGTCACGACGCTGCGTCCCGGCATCCTGATCGTCTATCGCGGAAGTGACGCGTTCAGGGTCGTCGTCAATGGCGGATTCGCCGAGGTCAACCCCGAAGGGCTGACGGTGCTGGCCGACATGGCGGTCCCGGCCGACGAGTTCGACACCGCGGTGCTCGCCGGCGAAATCAAGGATACCGAAGAGGACGTCGCCGACGCCACGGACGACCGGCTGCGCGACAAGTTGGGCCAACGCCTCGACCGGCTGAAGGCGCTGCAGGCGGCGCTGTCGAATTAAGCGATTCGCGCAAGAGCCTCGGGCGTCATTCCGGAAGCCGCGAAGCCGCTGCCCGTAATCCAATCCATCGCGGCGCCACGTCAGGCCAGCTTCGAGAACTCCCGCACCACCCGTTCGTAGACCTTGCGCTTGAACGGGATAATCAGCTTCGGCAGCTTCTCCATCCGCTCCCAGCGCCATTCGGCAAACTCCGGGTCGTGGCCGCCCGGGCACGTAATGTCGATCTCGCTCTCGTCCCCGATAAAGCGCAGCGCATACCACTTCTGCGTCTGGCCGCGGTACTTGCCGCCCCAGGCCTCGCCGATGATCTCACGCGGGATGTCGTAACTCAGCCATTCCGGGATTTCGCCGAGCTTCTCGACCGAGCGGATATTGGTTTCTTCGTAGAGCTCGCGCAGCGCCGCCTTCCATGGGTCCTCGCCCTTGTCGACGCCGCCCTGCGGCATCTGCCAGGCGTGGATTTTGTCGACGTGCTCAGGGCCTTCGGTGCGGCGGCCGACGAACACAAGCCCCTGGCGGTTGAACACCATGGTGCCGACGCACGGACGGTAAGGCAGCGATTCGTAGCGGGGCATGGGCACCGTCAGGTCAGATTGTCATGGGGTCAGGAAGCAAGACCTGGATGCCCGGGTCAAGCCCGACTCTGTCCGGCCCGCACGATTTCCGCCCGGTTGAAACATCACCTGCGCGAAGCGCTTGGCTTGCCCGCAACCGCCTTCAATGGCCGCACGTTCGTGTCGGATTGCCGCGCCCCCTCTGACACCACCTTCGGCAGTGGCATCACCGGACTCGCATCGGCGTCGTCCACCGTGCCGGTCTGGTCGTCCGCGGGTTCCGCGGGCATCGGGATCACGATCTCTCGGCGCTGGCCGCTCGTCCCGTCGATGATCGTGATGGTCTTGACGGCAGGCGCGCTTGGCGTCGCCCTCACGATAACCGGCCCGCCGGGCCGCTCGCTCGCCGCGGTGTCGGACGAGTTCCCGTCCTTATCCGCGGATGGCTTGACGACTTTGACCTCGCCGAGATCGGTATGCACCACCGCCATCGGCTCCCCGCCGAAAGGATCCCGCACGATCATGGCCCAGCCCGCGAAAACCGCGATGAAGATGCTCAGAACCCCGAGAATCGCATGCGGCAAGGCAATCGTGAGCACACGGCCCGGTTTCACCGTCCTACCCTGGCCTAGCGGAGCGCTCAGGTCATCCGTCGTCACGGCGGTGTCTCACGAATCAAGAGTGGTAACCTTGCGTTAAGGATTGCTCCTGCAATCGTTAACCGCTGGTTAACCGTAACTGCGGAGATGTCGGGCTAATTCAACAACTTAATCCAGGTAGACCGTTTCCGTCCCGGAGTGTGTCCTGGCGATCAACCGTCAGGCTTCGTGGTTGACGCGTGAAGTCGGGTGGCGGCTCGGGGCCCCACAGAAAAAACGAGTCTTCCGGCTGGTGATATTTCGCCTCCCAGGCCGGTGACGGCGGGATGTAGTCGATGTCGCAGGAATACTCGGCATAGCTGCCCCAGGGATCGCGCACGTAATGAAAATAGTTCGACCCGAGTACATGACGGCCGAGGCCCCAGCCTTTCTCGTGACCCTTGGCGGCCATGCTCATGGCGCCGAGCCCAATATCGTCGATGCTCCCCATATCCCAACTGCAATGGTGCAGACCCGGCGCGTCGGATTTGGCGAAGGCAAGCACGTGATGATCGCTGCCGTGGATCGCATGCAGGAAGGCGACCTGGTCCGATCGATCCGAGAGCCGCAGCCCGAGATTGCGTGAATAAAATTCGATCGCCTTGTCGATATCGGGCGTGAAGACCAGAACGTGCGACAGCCGGCGCGGGCGAACGATCGGCGCGTTCTGCCGCAACGGCGCCCCGGCCACGCCTTCCGCCGATGACGACCAGGTGCCGCACATCTTGTGCGCCGGCGAGGTCCTCGGCGCCACCTTCACTTCGATCAAGAGCCCTGACGGATCACGCAGCCAGAAGCCGTTGCTTTCGAAGCCGGGAGGCGCCTCGACGATCGCGGTCGCGTCCGCGCGTTCCTGCAGATAGGGAAGATCGTCCGGATAGCAGCCGAACGACAGATGATGCAGGCGCTTGCGCTTGCCTTCGACCAGCAGACCCCACGGGTGATCGTCGCCGGCGGTTTTCAGGGCGAGCGCTTGTCCGGCGGCCTGCACGTCGAGGCCGAAATCCGTGTAGAAGCGCTGCGCCGGCAGGAGGTCGGGAACCGCCAGAACGAAGTGATCGAGCGAGTGAACCCCAAGCTCGGACCGATCACCGGTGGCCGGGATGTACCCTCGAATGGCGGTCATCTGGCCCTCTCCTGCAAATCGAATTCCATGATCAGCGACGACGCGATCTCCGGCCCGTCTCAGCTTGCCTTGCGATAAGCCGTCTCCAGCGCCTGCGCGCGATTTTCCAGGACCAGCAGCGCCGACGCCGTGTTGGAGATCGGGACGTGGTAGTTGCTGTGAATCTTGGAGACGTCGCCCGTCAACGCGCCGCGCATCGCAATCCAGTTCAGCAATTCGACGCCCTGCGAGCCGGCCTCTTCGACGATCTGCAGGCTGGAATAGCGCGCGAGTGCCTCCGGATCGCTCACCAGCTTGTCGAGACACAACAGGTCGAACTCCTTGTTGATGAAGCCTGCCCGCTTGCCGTCGAGCTGATGCGACAGCCCGCCGGTGCCGAGGACCAGGACGTTGATGTCGTCCGCATAGGACGCGATCGCGCGGCCAACGGCCTGGCCGAACTTGAAGCAGCGCGCCGGCGACGGCAGCGGATGCTGCACGGTGTTGATCGCGATCGGAACCGTCCGCACCGGACGGGCATCCGGCTCCGGCCACAGCAATGCGAGCGGGATCGTGAAGGCGTGATCGACCAGCATTTCCTGGCAGCTCGTCACATCGAATTCGTCGGCGACCAGTTGTTCGATCAGGTGCCAGGACAGCGCGGGATCGCCCGGATACGGCCGGGAAATCGGCAGGCCCCACCCCTCGTCGGCGTGCTGGTATTCGGCCGCGGCGCCGACCGCAAAGATCGGCAGCTTGTCGAGAAAGAAATTGAGGCCGTGGTCGTTGTAAAACACGACCACCACATCGGGCCGGACTTCTGCCAGCCACTTTCGCGCACCGATGAAGCCATCGAAGAACGGGCTCCAGTACGGATCGTGCTGCAGTCCCTTGGCAATCGCATTGCCGATCGAGGGGACGTGGGTCGTTCCGATGCCGCCGACGATCGTTGCCATCCTCACCTCCCTGCCGCTTGCAGCTTTGTCTTGAAATTCTCAACCGTCATCCCGGTCTGTTGCGCGCCGATATCCTGGACGCTGAGGCCGAAAATGCCGGCAAGCTTGGCCAGGTAGTAGACATTGCCGCCGGCCGCGATCATCTCCGAAACATTGCGATGCTTGACCGCGAGACGCTGCGCCGGAGTCAGGCCGAACTTCGCGCAATAGGCGTCCTCGTCACGCGAAAATTCCGCGCGATTGGCCGCGCTGTTGAACGAGAAGCACATCTTGTTGAGCGCGTAGCCCTTCTGAGCCGCTTCGCCGTCGAAGACCGGCGTCCCCGGAATCTGGCGATGCTCCATGGCGGTGACCTCTGCTCGTTACGTCAATTTTAGCAACAGCAAATCACCGGCTGGGCGGGGCGATTTGATCCTGATCAAATCCGGGCCGGTCAGAATGTCATGGCTGCTTCGCGGACAGGCGGATAACGCGAAGCGCGAACGAGGATCACGCCGCCCGTCGACGGGCGCTCGAACCCAGTCCGGCCGATGTCACAAGCCGCCAGCCCGAGTGCAGCGCCACGACGCCGCCGGTCATGCGCTGGAAGGAAACCCGCCCGAAGCCGGCGGCCCGCATCATCTCGGCGAACGCCTCCGGCCGTGGAAACCGCCGGATCGATTCGACCAGATAGCGGTAGGCCTCCGCATCGCCCGCCACGGCCCGGCCAAGCGACGGGATCGCGTTGAACGAATAGAAGTCGTAAAGCCGGTCGAGCCCCGGCACGTCGACGGTCGAGAATTCCAGACACAGAAAGTGACCGCCGATGCGCAGCACCCGGAATGCTTCGGCCAGCGCCGCCTCGATGCGCGGAACGTTGCGGATGCCGAACGCGATGGTAACGGCGTCAAATGAGCGGTCGGGAAACGGCAACGCTTCGGCATTGCCGTCGACGAACGCGATGACATCATCGAGCCCGCGCTCGGCGGCGCGCGCGCGACCGACCGCCAGCATGTCGGGGTTGATATCCAGCACCGTGACGTGCGTACCGCTGCCGGCGTCCGCCATGAGCCGGAAGGCGACATCGCCCGTGCCGCCGGCGAGGTCGAGCACCGCGAACGGCCGCCCGGCCTCCGAACGGCCGGGACGGCCTTTCGGCGGCGCATTCACGGCGGTTGCCAGCACATCCTTCCAGGCGCGGTGGAGGCCGCCCGACATCAGGTCGTTCATCACGTCGTAGCGGCGCGCAACGCTGTGAAACACGTCGTCGACCAGCGCCTGTTTGTCGTCCGTTGGCACCTCGCGGAAGCCGAAATGGCTGCGGTCGCCGGTTTGCTGCATGGCAATCTTCCTGTCCGGCAGAACCATAGCGCGCGCACACGGCGCACGCTATGTCTCAGCGCTGGAGACGTTTTCATGCCAGAGTTGCCCGAAGTCGAGACGGTGCGCCGCGGTCTCGCGCCCGTCATGGAAGGGGCGCGCTTTACCCGGGTCGAAGCCCGGCGCCCCGACCTGCGCTGGCCGCTGCCGAAGGACTTCGTGACGCGGCTCGAAGGCCGGACCGTCAAAGGCCTCGGCCGCCGCGCCAAGTATCTCCTCGCCGACCTCTCCTCCGGCGACGTCCTGCTCATGCATCTCGGCATGTCGGGCTCGTTTCGCGTCGCGCACGAGCAAGGCGAAGCCGCGCAAGGTGAAACGAGCCCCGGTTCCTATTATCACGACCGCTCAAAGGATCAGGCGCACGATCACGTGGTGTTCCACATGTCGTCCGGCGCGCGAATCGCCTTCAACGATCCGCGCCGGTTCGGCTCGATGAAGATCGTCGCGCGCGACAAGCTCGAGCAGGAGCCGCTGCTGCGTGCGCTGGGGCCCGAACCGCTCGGCAATGCCTTTGACGCCGCGATGCTGGCGCAGCGCCTGCCGCGGCAAGAAGACCTCGCTCAAGGCCGCGCTCTTGGACCAGAAGATCGTTGCCGGGCTCGGCAACATCTACGTCTGCGAGGCGCTGCATCGCGCCAGGCTCTCGCCGCGGCGGCTGGCCTCGACGCTGGCGCTGCGCTCCGGCGCGCCGCATGAACGTGCCGTCCGTCTGGTCGAGGCGATCCGCGCCGTGCTCAATGATGCGATCAAGGCCGGCGGCTCGTCACTGCGCGATCACCGCCAGACCTCCGGCGAGCTTGGGCTGTTCCAGCACAATTTCCGCGTCTACGACCGCGAGGGCCAGCCGTGCCCGTCACCAGGCTGCAACGGCACCATCCGGCGCATCGTGCAGAACGGCCGCTCGACGTTCTTCTGCCCGGCGTGCCAGCGCTGAGTTAGAAGCTACATCGCCGCCTTGCCGCCCTCGCAATTCTTCGGCAACGTGGTCGGCGTGTCCCAGTCGTTTGACGGCAGGTCCTGATAGGGCGCCGGGAAAGTTTGCTTTACCATCTCGAAATTTTTCGCGCGGCCGTTTTCGTAGTCAACGATCCAGAAATAATCGTAATTGCTGCCGGGCCATGTCTTCGGAACATTGCCCAGGACGTCGAGATTGAGCAACTGCCGCAGTGTCACCTTCAGCCGTGGGAACGACAGGACGAGCTTCTCGTCCGCGATGTGCTTATGCTCCCAAGCCATCACGACGGTCTTGCCGTTCCAATTGTTCATCACGTCGGCGACGGCTTCCTGCGTTCGAACGTTGAGCAGATGCGTGAACGCGGACGCGTCCTCTTTGGCCTGCGGCAGAGCGTTGTGCATGATCACCGGCTTGCGCCAGGACACGGCGGTCGGGCCGATCAATTCGAGCGTATGAAGCGTAATGGCGAAGAACGCGTCGGGCGCGCCACGGGCGCCGTAGAGCGAAGCCTCGGCGCCGCGGCCGAGATAACGGCTGGTCAGTGCGAGCGAACGCTGCATTCCAACGTCGCAAAGCCGATAGGGATCGGCTTTTTCGCCGTGCCGCATGATGATGATGCGCGCCGGTTCGGCGGCCGCACCCGACATGCCACCTGCTGCCACGACACACGCGACGAGAGATGAAGCAGCAAGACGACCGAACATCGCGGGCTCCAGGCGCCAAAAATGACCAGCGACTAAAGCCCATCACCTCCTAATACCGGATTAAATTCCGATACACGACTGTAACGAACTGCCTAGTGGTCCAATTCTAACATTCGCACCCCTTTTCGGCGGCCTATTTTGCGAATGTTAGAATTAAAGGACCACTAGCAACTATACGCTACTCTAGTGGAGTTTTGGATTTGACGTTCGCTTCATGGGCTCGCAGCGAGGTGGGTAGCGAACGTCAAATCCACTCCACTAGATCACTGCGCCGCCGGTATTGCCTTTCCCAGCCAGCCGGCGATCGCAGCCGCAATCTCCTTGTTGTTTTTCTCATTCATCATGACGTGGCTGTTGCCCTTGATACCAAGCTCGGCGAGCCGCATGAAGGTCGGGTTGGCGCCGGCCTGGCGCAGGTACTTCACCGTGCAGTGGTCATAGGGCGCGTGGTAGGAGGCTTCGCCCATCACCACCAGGATCGGCATCTTGAGATTGGGCAGCTTGCGGGCCGGTTCCTTCTGCACGTGGCATTTCACCAGGCCGGGTCCGTCCGCTTTGTCCTCCTCGACGAAAGCAAGCTCCTTGGCGTCCGCGACTGCGGGCGAATAGTTGAGCGGCACCGCGGTGATGCCGTACGGCAGCGCCAGCGCGCCTTGCTTGAAGTAGTCCGGCGCGCCGATGAAGCTGACCTGATAGAACGGCGGGCCGTTCGGCTCGATGGCGAGGATCGCCTTGACCAGGTTGGGCCGCGCGTCCGCGACCGGCCAGCCGAAAGCGCCGCCCTGGGAATGCGTCATCACCACAGCCGGGCCGATCTTGTCGAGCAGCGCGACCAGAGCATCGCGATTCAAGAATTGCTGCTTGGTGAAATCCGCGATCTCCGGAAGAAAGCCCGACACCATCATGATGGTGGCCGCATCGCCCGGTTCGCCATTGCCCGGCCACTGGGTATGCAGGTGCGCCTGCGGCCAAAGCTTGAATTTCTCCTGCTGGAGATAGCGCCGCAGGGTGCCTTCGAGATTGCCGACGCGGGAGGGACCGTAGGATGCGGTGTCATAGCCGGAGCGGCCGCGCCCCGGCTGGTCCACCACATAGACCGCATAGCCCTGCCGCACGAAATATTGCGCCCAGCCCTCGCGGCCATCGGGCGTGCCCAGATAGGTGGTGCCGGCACGCGTGCCGCCGTGCACCATCACGATTGGATACGGGTGCGTCTGCTTCGCCGGAATGCGATATTCCACGTACATCTGGCCAGTGATGATTGTGCGGTCGCCGACTTTGCTGGGCTTGCCTCCGATGTAGAAAAAGCCGTCACGCGCCAGTGTCATTGGAGGATCGTCAGCCGCCTGCACGACACCGCTCATCAACAGCGCGCCGGCAATTCCGCAAATGACGATCCTTGCATGCGACGTAAAAGAGCCGTTTGGATATTTCTTCATGGTTTGTTTCCTCCTGACCGGCATGCACTCTAGGCAGGTTGGCAAGGCGGGGGAATATCCGCTACGCATGCGGCCGATGCGATGTGGGAAGGAACCCATGAACTATCAGAACATCATTGTTGAAACGAAAGGACGGGTCGGCATCATCCGGCTCAATCGCCCGCAGGCGCTTAACGCGCTCAACTCTCCGCTGTTTCAGGAGCTTGGCCACGCGGTCGATGCGTTCGAGATCGACGACGGCATCGGCTGCATGCTGTTGACCGGTTCCGAGAAGGCGTTCGCCGCCGGCGCCGACATCAAGGAAATGGTCAGCCAGTCATTCAACGATGTGTCGATGCGGGAATTCACCGCCGCCTGGCACCGGGTGGCGCGTGCGCGCAAGCCGGTGGTTGCGGCGGTCGCCGGCTATGCGCTCGGCGGCGGATGCGAACTCGCCATGTTGTGCGACATCATCATTGCGGCCGACAACGCCAAGTTCGGCCAGCCCGAGATCAAGCTTGGCGTCATTCCGGGCATTGGCGGTACGCAGCGGCTGACGCGTGCGGTCGGCAAGGCCAAAGCGATGGACCTGATTTTGACCGGCCGGCTGATGGATGCCGCCGAGGCTGAGCGCTCCGGTCTGGTCGCGCGCGTGGTGCCGGCGGCCAAGCTGATGGAAGAAGCGATGGGCGTCGCCGAAACCATTGCGTCGATGTCGCTGCCGTCCGCGATGGCCGCCAAGGAGGCGATCAATCGTTCCTACGAGGTTTCACTTGCGGAGGGCGTGCTGTTCGAACGGCGCGTCTTTCATTCGCTGTTTGCGACCGAAGATCAGCGCGAAGGCATGTCGGCGTTCGTCCAAAAACGACCGCCGAAATTCAAGAACAGATAACACCAACCATGCGGGCTACTTCCGCACGCAGATCACCCGCACCAGCGAGCTCTTGATCGCATTCACGCCGCCGCTCCCGGAGGCGGGCTTGAGATGCTGGGCGTCGAGAAAACTTCGGATCGTCTGCACCGGCACAACGGTCGCGTGCGCCTGCGCGGTCCCGGCTCCCAGGCCGGCGACAACCTGCGGCTTGAGTTCAGCCATGCCGACAAACTTGCCCTGACCGTCGAGCGCAGCCGCACCGGAGAACCCGCGTTGCGGCGCTGGTTCCAGCGAATCTCCTCGCAGTTGCGCGGACGCGGTCGAGATTGCGCTCCCGCCGCCCTGGTTTTGCGGATCGGCGATACCGACCAGCGTGAGGTCCGGGCCCTTGGCGCCGTCGCTGTTGAGCGCCGCCGGAACCAGATCGGGCGCGCCGTAGACGCGGATCAAAGCGAGGTCGGCCGCTTTGTCCTCCGCCTGGGTGTCGGCATTGCCATAGCCGCTGATCACGATGACGTTGCAACCGTCGATTACCTGACGATCGGTGACGATATGACCGTCGGTGCTCACCACGATGCCGGTACCGTATTCGACCTTGCGCTTCGGCGGCGGTCCGCCGGCCTGCACGACACCGGTGACCCCGGGGAATGCGGCGAACGCGCTCGACATGACGACGACAACCGGATCCATGATGGTTTCGGTGGCCGGATCATGCAGCACGGTCATGCCCCGCACTTCGCCGTCCTTGATCTCGGCGCGGACGTGAAATTTTTTCAGCCCCTGGGTGCCGGTCAGCACGAAGAATTCGGGATTCAGCAGGCTGGTCTCGATCTTGCGGTTCGCCGGCTCCTTCTTTTGCTGCTCGAACACGACGGCGAGCGTCGTGCCCGGCTCCCGGATGCGAAAGGTCTCAACCTGGACCTGCCCCTGTGCCGACGCCCAGCGCGTCCCGGTCTTGCCGCGCGACCGGTTCGGCGTCTGCTTCGTCGGGATGCCAAGCCTCACACCGGTCACCGGATCGTCGATGATCCGCCAGCCGACCTGGGATTGTTTTGCCTTGGCGGCGGCGGCGAGCAGCGCACGTTCCTGCGTGTTGAGCACGCCGGTTTCCTTGAATTTGCGGTTGCGCTGAAACGATTTGATTGCCGCCGTTGTCTTATCACCGGCCTCGCCGTTGATCGGACCGGCATATTCGCCGACCCATGCGAGCTCGGATTGAAGGATCGTCAGATCGCGGGGTGACGGAGTGGCCGACCGGCTTTTTGCGGCGTTCTGCTGCGTCGCGCCGCGCTTGCGCGCCGAAGCCGCGAGCCGGGCCGCCGAATGGCCGTTACGCGTCGCACCGCCCTCGGATGATTGCTGCCGGGCTGCCGCACGCGCGTTGCGGGCGGCAGCGCGGGCCTTGAGGGCCGCAGCACGGGCCGCCGCAGACGGCTTGCGAAATTTGCCCGTGGAGCCTGCCGGATTTGCCTCGATGCCACGCCGCGACGACGCATCACCGTTCTGGGCGACCACCGGCGCAGCCGCTAGAAGAAGAACGAGAACGGCACCCACGAGCCTCATGGGAACTCCTGCGCGAACGGCATCCAGTATCGGCCAGGATCGGCGGCCACGGCCGGCAGACATGCGGCACGCACCCGCTCGCGATCTTGCAGACCGTGCGGAAGCCTAGCCGATCCATGCTGTTCCGCAAATGCCGCGTAAATCAAAGGATCGCGAAAGAATGCGGCTTGGCCATGACACATTCAAAATCAAACCATTGCCAAGCCAAGCCATTGCGAAGCCAAGCCGTTGCAACGCCTTAACATTGCAAAGCCTTGGCATTCGCAGATGATACCGTTCCAACTGGAAGGAAACGGCATGCTTGGCCCGGACGAACTCGAACGCTACGCCCGGCACATCGTCCTGCGGGAAGTCGGCGGGCCCGGTCAGGCCGCGCTCAAGCGCGCCCGGGTTCTGGTGATCGGCGCCGGCGGTCTCGGTGCGCCGGCGCTGCTCTATTTGGCGGCAGCGGGCGTCGGCACGCTCGGCGTGATCGACGACGACACGGTGGCGCTGTCCAATTTGCAGCGCCAGGTGATCCACGGCACGCCGGACATCGGAATTCCGAAAGTCGAGAGTGCTTCGGCGGCGATTCGGCGGCTGAATCCGCATGTTGCGGTCGAAATGCACCCGAAACGGCTCGATGCCGCCAATGCGCTCGACCTCATCGGCCGCTACGACCTGGTGGCGGACGGTTCGGACAATTTTACCACCCGCTACCTCGTTTCGGACGCGTGCTTTTTTGCCAAAAAACCGCTGGTGACGGCGGCGGTCGGGATTTTCGATGGCACGCTCACCACCATCCGAGCGCACGAACGCGGGGCCGACGGCAGGCCTAATCCCACCTATCGCTGCCTGTTTCCCGAGCCGCCACCGCCCGGGACCATTCCGACGTGCGGCGAAGTCGGCATTCTCGGTGCCCTTACGGGGGTCTTCGGCTCGCTGATCGCCCTCGAAGTCATCCGCGAAGTCGTCGGCTTCGGTGAGGGACTCGTCGGGCGGCTTCTGATGGTCGACGCGCGTGCGATGCGCTTCGAGACGCTCACGTACGCCTGGGATCCGGACAATCCGCTGACGGGCGAACGGCCGACGATCACCGGCTTGTCGGCGCCCGCATAGCGGCCGCCATGCGGGCACCGACGCATCGCGATCGCGATCTCAACAGCCGATCGAGGTTGCCAGGAAGGTGATGAAATCGGCGGTCTTCGCAGGCAGCCGTTTTGCCTTCGCGTGGTAGGCGTACATTCGTTCGGGCGAGAGCGAAGCACTCTTGAATATCGGTTCGAGCTTTTTCTCCCCGATTTCGGTCTTAACCGCATGCAGCGGCACCCTGATGATTCCACAACCTTTGAGAGCCATTTGGATCAGGACGAAATTGCTGTTGGACGACATTGATCCTTTCACCTCCACGAGCAGACGCCGCGAGGCGTTTTCAAACGGCCAGCTTTTTGGCCCCGAATACAAGTCAGCAAGACAGTTATGCTCGCGAAGATCCTGCGGCGCTTTTGGCCGGCCGAACTTCCGGAAGTAATCAGGCGAAGCGCAGATCACATGCGGAATCCCGCCGAGGTCGCGGCCAACCAGGCCCGGGAGCGAGGGCTTCCGACTACTCACAATGACGTCGAATTCGTCTTCCCCCGAAATAAAGTTGTCGGGCACCACGGAAAGGTGAACGCGAACGCCGGTGTGTGTGTTCGCGAACCGGATGGTCAAAGGCGCGAGAATGAATCGCGCAAAGTCACTCGTCGCCTGAACGCGCAATGTGCCGAATGGCCCGGTCTCGGTATTCCTCGTTTGTACGACGTAGTCGTCCAGCTTTGCGAGCATCTCAAGACAGTGCTTGAACAGCCCCTCGCCCGCGTCGGTGAGGACCAGGCCATGTGTCGAACGGTGTACCAGGCTGAAACCCAAGGAGTCCTCCAGCTCCTTCATCCGTTTGCTGATGATGGATGGCTGGGTGCGCAGTTCGATTGCGGCTTTGGTGAAGCTCCGGCGCTGCGCCACACGGACGAACGTATTGAGCTTGTTCAGGTCCCTCAGCGCTGCGGTGAAAGACATTCTTGGTATTCCTAACAGCCGATCCTAAAGATCAGATTCAAGATGGGGTTATCCTCGCGAGCGCGACAGACGTCGCGAGCATGACGCAGGATAGCCCTTTCAGGAACAACAGTTGTTCCGAGATATGAGCTACCAAGCCGTCCCGCCCCGGGCGTACGATGCGCATCAAAAGCCACGGCCGTCCGGTTCAGGCCCTGAGGGAGATACCATGCTCAAGGAATATCACTACGACCATCTCATCCGCTGGCCGCGCGGAGAGCGGGCCGCCGTCTTTCTAACGTTCGATTTCCAGGGCGGCGAGGACGTGAAGCCGGACAAGAATGGCTTCCTCAATTACGAAATGTGGAGCCAGGGCGAATACGGCCCCCACCACGCCATCTATCGGCTGCTGCGGATCCTGAAGGAAGAGAACATCAAGGCGACCTTCCTGACCTGCGGGGCGATTGCGGAGCGCTTTCCGGAGGCGGTGCAGGCCATCCTCGACCACGGCCATGTGGTCGAAGGCCACGGCTACAATCACGAGATCGCCCGCTACCTGCCACGCGACCAGGAAGATCAGGTGATGAAGAAGACCATCGCCATGATCCAGAAGCGCACCGGCCGGCGGCCCCTTGGCTGGCGCTCGTGCACCCAAAGCACGAACACTCTCGAGTTGCTGATCGAGAATGGCTTTACCTTCAACACCAACAGCTTCCACAATGAATTCCCGTACCTTTGGGAAAAGAACGGCAAAGTGCTGGTCGAATTGCCGCGGCAGCCGTTTGGCGACGGCACCCTGTTCGGTCACCGCCACGGCGAATATGGCAACCCGTTCCACGGGCTTGAGACCTGGAAGGCCTATTTCGACGAGCTCTATGCCGAATCCGCCGAGCGGCCAGGCTACATCCCATTCACAATGCATCCCTATATCATCGGCCGGCCCGGCCGCACGCTGGCGCTACGCGGAATCATTCAGCACATGAGGAAGGCGGGCAATCTCTGGTTCCCCACCGGCATCGAACTTGCCGAGTGGTGCCTCGACAACGTGTTCCAGGCGGAGTGCCAGAAGCTGCGCGCGTCCGCCAGTTAGGATCGGTGACGGCCGGCATTGCGCGCCCGCCACACTCAGGAGCGATCGGCGCTGCCTGCTGATCCGGCCCTGCGGCCGATTGCCCACGCACTGACACGACACCCTTTGTTATTGTCTTGCGTGCGCAAGCGCGGGGGATGCGGGACAACGAGGACGCACGATGCGCAAAGCTACAATGCTCGGTGTCGCATTTGCCATCGCGGCGGCGACACTGTCGCCGGCCAAGCCGGCGCAGGCCCAATCGGTCGCGGATTTCTACCGCGGCAAGACCCTGCGAATGCTCATCGGCTATGGCCCCGGTGGCGGCTATGACATCTACGGCCGGCTCGTTGCCGAGTTTCTGCCGCGACACCTGCCGGGCAATCCGACAATCATCGCACAGAACATGCCGGGTGCCGGCAGCTTCGTCGCAGCAAAGTACATGTACGAAGTGGCGCCCAAGGACGGCACGGCCTTCGCCAGTCTTGCCCAAACGCTTGCGCTCGACAGCTTGATGAACACCGGCAAGATCGACATGGCGAAGATGCCGTATCTCGGCCGCGTGGTGACCAACGTCGACACCGGCGTTGCGCTGCCGAAGGCCGGCCTCAAGTCGTTCGAAGACGTGCGCGCGAAACAATACAATGTCGGCGCGTCCGGCGGCGGCTCCACCACGGTCTTGTTTCCGACCGCGCTGACCAAATATGCCGGAGCGAAGTTCAAGCTTGTCCGCGGCTATAGCGGCACGGCTGACATCCTGCTCGCCATGGAAAGAGGCGAGGTGGACATCGTCGGCGCCTATGGCCTTCCCGGCATTCTGGTGAGCCACCCCGGCTGGGTCCACCGTGGCGAGGCGACAATCCTGTATCAAGCCTCGCTCAAGCGGCATCGGCTGCTTCCGAGCGTGCCGACCCTGCCCGAGCTGGCGCAATCCGACGAAGGCCGCGAGGTGCTGCGCGCCGCCGCGAGCACCGGCGAGATCGGCCGCTCCATTCTCACCACGCCAGGCGTGCCGCCGGAGCGGCTCGCCGCTTTGCGAGCCGCGTTTCGCGCCATGCTCGAAGATCCGAACTTTGTCGCGGCGTCCGAGAAGCGCAACTTGATGATCGATGGGGCGACCGGTGAAGAGATCGATGAAATCGTCCGGGATACCTTGCGGTTGCCGCACGCCGTCGCCGAGAAGATCGGGCAGATGATGCGATAGCTCAGGACGCGAGATCGCAACGGAAGGCGCAGTCCCGCGGGCTGGACGCGGGCGCTGCGGCGCCCGCTCACGCGACGGCGGCGCGAACCTCAGCCGAGCCCTCGTCGCGGGCCTGGCCGGCGATCAGGTCGAGCATCTGCCGGGCCTCCATCGGACGGCCGTAGAGATAGCCCTGTCCCAGTTCGCAACCTAATTCCAGGAGCGCGGCCGCTTGTTCCTCTGTCTCAATCCCTTCCGCGATGGCATCGAGCCCGAAACTCTTGGCGAGGTAGATGACCGCCTTGACGACGGCGGCATCCTCCGGATCGGAGCACAGATCGCGGATGAAGCTTTGATCGACCTTCAGCCCCGTCAACGGAACCCGCTTCAGCAGGCTCAAGGACGCATAGCCGGTGCCGAAATCATCGAAGGCGGCATGAACGCCGAGCGAGCGCAATTCGCGCAACGGCCTCATGACGGCCTCGTCATGTTGCCGGATGATGTTCTCGGTAATTTCCAGTTCGAGCGCGTCCGGCGAAAGACCGTTCTCGTCCAGCGCCTTGGTGACGGTCGAGACCAGGCGTCCGGCGCGGAATTGCGAACCGAACAAATTGACGGCGACACGGAAGTTGGCGAGCCCCAGGCGGCGCACGGCCGCGGCTTGACCGCACGCCGCGCGGATCGTCCAGTCTCCGACCGTCGGCGCGAGCGCACTACGGTCGAGAACGCTCAGGAATGCCGCGGGCGCCAACAGGCCGCGCTTGGGGTGCCGCCACCGCAGCAGCGCTTCGGCTCCCACGATACACCGGTCGACGAGTCTGAATCTGCGGCTGGTAAAACAGTTCCAATTCGCCCCGCGCGACCGCGTCACGCAATTCGCGCTCGCACGTCCTGCGGGCGAGCGCTGATTGGCGCATGGTCGGCTGGAAGAGACTGAAACCGCGCTGCGCCGATGATTTCGCGTGGTACAGCGCGAGATCGGCATTGGCGAAGAGATCGTCAGGCGTGGTGCCGTGGCTCGGGCTCATCGCAATGCCGATACAGGGCACGACGTAGACTTCTTCCTCGTCCCAGTGAAAGGGCGTGCGAAACGACGCAATCAGTTGCCGGCAAGTTTCGCTGACGGCAAGCGGATCGGCGAGCCCCGGCAGGATAACCGCAAATTCGTCACCGCCGAGACGGCCGACGATGCCGCGCTCCGCGATGCAGGCCTGAATGCGGCTACCGGCCTCCTTCAACAGGAAATCGCCGGCCGCATGGCCGAGCGTATCGTTCACGTCCTTGAATTCATCCAGATCCAGCATGAGCACGGTGACTGCCGGATTGGTCTCGAGAAATTCCTCGAGCTTGCTGTGCATGGAGAACCGGTTCGGCAACTGCGTCAACGAATCGAAATGCGCCAGCCGATACAACCGTTCTTCGCTATTGCGGCGCTCACTGATGTCGCGCGTGACCTTGGCGAATCCGACCAGTTCTCCGGCCTCGCCATAGATCGGGACGACGACCACGTTCGCCCAGAACAAGCTGCCGTCCTTCCTGACCCGCCAAGCGTCCTCTTCAAAACGCCCTTGCTCGACAGCAGTAGACAACAAACGCGCCGGTACGCCTTGCATGCGCTGCTCGTTGGTGCAGAAGATCGAGAAGTGTTCGCCGATCACCTCGTCGGCCATATAACCCTTGATGCGCTGCGCCCCCTCATTCCAACTGGTGATCATGCCGGTGGGGCTCAGCATATAGAGGGCGTAGTCGGTGACGCTGCCGACGAGGAGACGGAATTGCTGCTCGCTGGTTCGCAGCGCATTCTGAACTTGGTGCGCCGCCTCCTCGACCCGCCGCAGGCGATGCAGTTCCATTTGCTGCATCACCAGCGCCGCGATGTCTTTGAGTGTTTCGGTCTGCGCATCGGAAAACTCCGGGCGCGCTTTGAAATCCACCACGCACAGCGTCCCGATCACGTCCCCGGAGAAACCGACGAGGGGGGCGCCTGCATAAAAGCGGATGTGCGGTTCGTGGAGCACTAGCGGATTGGATCGGAACCGCGGATCTTGCAACGCATCAGGAACGATCAGTGGTTCGTGGCCACCCAAGGCATGGACACAGAAGGAGACCTCACGTCCGGTCTCACACAGATCGATCCCGACCTTGGCGATAAAGAACTGGGTGTCGCGGCCGACGAGTGTGACAATAGCGACCGGCGCTTCCAGGACACGCGCGGCAAGAGCCGCCAGGCGGTCAAACGAAGGATCGACCGGCGTCCCAATGGCGTCGTATGCGGCAACCGTCTTGAGCCGCGCCTCCTCGTCCAAGGGTTTTGGTAACGCAAAAAGATTGTTCTGCAAGAAGGCCTCCGATCCCGAATTCTTATGCCGTAAACGCTTAAAATAGCGTCGACTGGAGGTGTATTCTCCGGCACCTGGATCGGTGGTTAACGATCTCCATACGACGCGATGTAAGGGAAGGGCGCGCTCAACGATCGCGATCGAATGCAAGCGAACGGGCCGCGGGCGGGTGCCCACGGCCAGCTAAGAACCAGCGCATCCGAGAACCACTCACCTTCCTCGCTGGATTAAATCACCCTTGGAACGCGCCGGATCGTCTCGCAACTATTCGTTTGCGACGAAGCCGGACGCCTTCACGATCGGACCCCAGCGCGCAATGTCCGCCTTAATGGTTTCGGCGAATTGCGCCGGCGTCTGGAATGTCGGCTCGTTGCCGATCTTGGCCAGGCTCTCGACCATCTGCGGCGACTTGACGGCTTCGCTGATCGCCGCGCTCAGCGCGTTGACGGTCGCGGCCGGCATCCGGGCCGGCGCCAGCAAGCCGAGCCAGGAATCGGAGACCACGTTGTAGCCGGCCTCCCGGATGGTTGGAACCTCCGGCAAAAATGACGAGCGCTTCGAGCCCGTCACCGCCAGCACCCGCACGGTGCCGGCACGCGCGAAGGGCAGCGTCTCGCTGATCGGGTTGATGCTCACCGGCACATGACCGCCGAGAAGATCCTGCAACGCCGGCGCGCCGCCGCGGTAATGCACGGCGGTCATCGGGACGTGCGCTTCGTTCGCCAGCATCATGCCGACGAAGTGCGGCGTGCCGCCGGCCGAGGTGGTCGCGTAATTGGCTTTGGCCGGGTTGGCTTTGCACCAGGCGACGAAATCGGCCAGCGTCTTCACGTTCGGCGGCACGGCGGGCCCGACACTGTAGGTAAGCATCGATCGGGCAGCGGGGGAAATCGGCGTGAAGTCGCGTACCGGGTCGTAGCTCAGCGAGCGGAAGCTGTGCGGATATATCGTCATGGTAAAATCTGGCGTGAACAGCAGCACGCTGCCGTCGGGCTCGGCGTTTTTGACGTATTCGGCCGCGAGGCGCGCCGACGCGCCGGGCTTGTTCTCGACCAGCACGGTCGACGCATAAGGCCCGCGCAGGCGATCGGCGAGAAGTCGCGCGATCATGTCGGTGCCGCCACCGGCCGGAAACCCGACGATGATGCGGACCGGCTTGCTGACTGCCTGCGCGCGGGCGCGCGGGATCAATCCGGTTCGCGGCGGCGAGTCCGGCGGCCGAAGCGGCAAGCAATTGGCGGCGTGTTGGCATGGACGTCTCCCTGTTTTCTTTCTTATGTGCTGTCGGTGGCTTCAGGTGCCGGGGCGAAGCAAGCCGAGCAAGCGCTGCCGCCATCCACTTGGCTCCGGCGCGCCAAGCATCTCAACGAGGACAGTTCATAATTTGTGCTCTGAACTTACTTCGACCAGGTCGCAACCTTGCTGGTGCCCTTCACGATCGACCACTTGTTGTCGCCGGCCGGCAGCACACGGAAGCAACTGGCCTTGGAGCCCTTCCAGGTGCTGCAAAATCCCTGCTTGGAGAGCTTCCAGGTTCCCTCCGCCTTCGAACCGCCGGTGCCGATCGGCTCGCGCGTCATCTTGCCGTCGGCAGCGAATACCATCTTGTATTTCAGGTTCGCCGAGGCCGACGCCGTGAACGGCGCGCCGGTGAAGAACGTCGTCTGAATGTCGCTGGGCGACAACGGCGCCGCCGAGGGAGCGGCAAGTCCGCTTTGGCCAAGAGCAAGCACAGCAGCAGTTCCGAACAGGAAGGCACGCATGATGGGCACTCCGTCAGATTGCGCTGGCGGCATGATACCGCAAATTGTGGCAATCCATAGCGGGCGAAGACGTAGCAAATTGCAGTGCTGTATCTGATCGAATTCCAGGCTCGCACCTTCCGGTGCGCCCCGGAATGACGAAGCGTCATGACATCACAGCATTGAGGGCAGCACGCGGTCGGGCGGGCGGTGGCCATCCATGAAAGTCTTGATGTTGATGATGACCTTCTCGCCCATATCGATGCGGCCCTCGAGCGTCGCCGAGCCCATATGCGGCAAGAGCACCACCTTGCCGTTTCGCGCGAGCCGCGTGAGCTTGGGATTCACCGCCGGCTCATGCTCGAACACGTCAAGCCCGGCGCCCGCGATCTCGTCCGCCGCCAGCAACCGCACCAGCGCGTTCTCGTCGATCACCTCGCCGCGCGCGGTGTTGACGATATAGGCGTCGGGCCGGATCAGCTTGAGGCGTCGCGCCGACAGCAGATGATAGGTGGCGGGCGTGTGCGGGCAATTGACCGAGATGATGTCCATCCGCGCCAGCATCTGGTCGAGGCTCTCCCAGTAGGTGGCGGCGAGCGCCTCCTCGACCGCGGGCGAGGCGCGACGGCGGTTGTGGTAGTGAATCTGCAGGCCGAAGGCGCGCGCCCGGCGCGCCACCGCCTGGCCGATACGTCCCATGCCGATGATGCCGAGCCGCTTGCCCCAGATGCGCTTGCCCAGCATCCAGGTCGGCGACCAGCCGGACCACGGCTTGTCGTCGGTGAGGATGTTGGCGCCTTCCGCCAGCCGGCGCGGCACCGCCAGAATCAGCGCCATCGTCATGTCGGCGGTATCTTCCGTCAGCACGCCGGGCGTGTTGGTGACCGTGATGCCGCGCGACAATGCGGTCGCGACGTCGATGTGGTCGACGCCATTGCCGTAATTGGCGATCAGCTTGAGGTTGTCGCCAGCGCGGCTCAGCACCGACGAGTCGATCCGGTCGGTCACGGTCGGAACCAGGACGTCAGCGGTTGCCACAGCGGCCGCGAGATCCGCCTGGCTCATGGGCTTGTCGTCAAGATTGAGTTGCGCGTCGAACAGTTCGCGCATGCGGGTCTCGACGCCGTCGGGGAGCTTGCGCGTGACGACCACCAGGGGCTTCTTGCGGTTCGCCATAGCTCGCCCTTCGGCTCCCACGATCCTGAGCCGAACCACTGGTGTTCGTTCAGGTCTCCTTAACCAACGTGCCCGACACTGGCGTTGCCCTCGACGCGGACGCGGCCTCAATCCTTCTGAAACCTTCCTAACAGATGGACGTGGCAAGACAAGCGCCCGCGCCACGACCATTTCGGGCTGTCGTTTCAACCGCAACCGTTTTTCCGCAGCCGTAGACCAGGGAGCGCGATACGTATGATGCGGGGTTGGAGGCGTCTGGCGGTGATGGTTTGGATCGCGACGGCCGCGGTCTGCATCGCAACGCCCGGCAAGACGGAAAGTCCAGTCGGCCCCAAGAGTGGTCTGCCAGTGCCACGGTTCGTCAGCCTCAAGCCTGACCGGGTCAACGTGCGCGGCGGACCGACCCGCGACCATGACGTCGCTTTCGTTTATACCCGCGCCGGGCTGCCGGTCGAGATTACCGCCGAATCCGATAATTGGCGCCGGATCCGCGACTGGGAGGGCTCCGAAGGCTGGGTCTATCATTCGCTGCTGTCGGGCCGCCGCACCGCGGTCGTGTCGCCGAAGAACAAGAAAGAGCTGGTCCCCCTGCGCAGCAAGCCCGACCAAGGCGCGGAGGTCGTTGCCAAAGTGGAATCGGGCGTGCTCGGCGCTATCAAGCACTGCACCGGAACCTGGTGCCGCATCGTCGGCAAGGGCTTCGACGGCTGGGTGGTGCAGGAGCAGCTTTGGGGCGTCTATCCGCACGAGACCGTCGAGTGACCGGAGGGCGCCGAGGCCGACCCGGGGCGACTGAGGCGCTCCATCGGCCGTGGTGAGCGGGCTTGACCCGGCCATCCATCCCCTTCAATTGAATCCCGATATTTGCGCCCGGTCGCAGGACGGGAACAGGATGCCAGGCGAATCCGATTGGCTGGAATATGCGAAGCTCGGCATCGCCGCGCTCACGCCGATCATGACCGGCCTCGTCGGCCTCATCATCCTGCGGATGGGGAACAAACTTGATACGTCCCGGCAGCTTCATCAGGAACTGCTCAAGAAGCGGCTGAATCTGTTCGAGGACATCGCGCCCAAGATCAACGACATCTACTGCTTCTACCAGGCGGTCGGCCACTGGGCGGAGCTGAACCCCGACGAGGTCATCCGCCGCAAGCGGGCGATCGACCGCTCGATCCAGGTCAACCGCTACCTGTTCCGTTCCGATTTCTGGGATGCGTACCAACACTTCGAGCAGGCGCATTTCGAGATGTTCTCGGCCGCCGGCCAGCCGGCGCGGCTGCGCCTCGACATGGAGAATATGCGCCTGCGCGCAGGCGACACCTTCAAGAGCGAGTGGCTGCCGTTCGTGTCGTCAAAGACCGGCGATCACAAGGAGCAGCGCAACCACTATCAGTCGCTGATGGAAATTCTCGGCCGCGAGATCAGGGGCGCTTAGTCGTCCTTCGGCACTGGTTGTCTGATCCGGGAGCGGGAGTATATTGGGCTGATGGCTGTCAGCTCGCCCGATCTGAAGGCGTTCCTGGTCGCTACACCTTTCTTCGGTGGCCTCTCAGACGCAAGCCTCGATCTCCTGGTCTCGATGCTGGACGAGCGCCGCTTCGAGGCTGGCGCCACTGTCGTCGCGGAAGGGGAACCGGGGCGCTCAATGTATGTTGTTCACGCTGGCGCGCTCGTGGTGAGCAAGCGCGGGGAGTCGGGGCGCGCGGTTCGCATCACGGGTTTCGGGCCCGGCGATTTTTTCGGCGAAATGACGCTCATCGAAATGCAGAACCGGTCAGCCACCGTTGTCGCCGAGAGCCCGACCGTGCTGTACGAGCTCACGGCGCGAAAACTCTACACATACTACAAGGCCGACATCTCCGCATACGTGATGGTGATGCAGAATATCAACCGCGAGCTCTGTCGTCGGCTGCGGAACGCCGACGATCGCATTGCCGAGCTGGCGGATGCCGCACGCGAGTGAATGACACGGAATCGTGCGCGTCCTATGGGTTGAGAAACCTCAAGCGGAGCACAACACGTCCATTTTCCGCGCCATAGCGACACCAAAGCGGACATCGCAGCAGGTCCGCTTTGCGCCATAAGCGGCTAGCCCGGACTGACGGGACACTTCCGCTTGCCCCCGAAAGCGGGCGCAAAGCGGACGCGCGACCTCACGCCGTAGCCTGATGAGGCAAATACCTTTGGAGTTGTGGGCTTGAAATTCGCTTCGCGCGCGCACGGCGGATAGCGCAGCGAACGTCAGGTGCGCGCTACTTAGCGGCCCTTCTTGCGCAACCGCACCACCACGTCGATGCGCGCGACCTCGTAGCCCTCCGGCGGCATGGGCGTCTTGCCGACCACCACATCGCTGTGCGGAATGTCGAGCAGGTCGTTCTCGCCCTCGACGAAGAAATGGTGGTGTTGCGACACGTTGGTGTCGAAATAGGTCTTGGAGCCGTCGACCGCGACCTGACGCAGCAGCCCGACATCGGTGAACTGGTGCAGGGTGTTGTAGACGGTGGCCAGCGAGACCGGCACCTTGGCCTTGCTCGCTTCCTCGTACAGCATTTCGGCGGTGATGTGCCGGTCGCCCTTCGCGAACAGGATCCAGCCCAGCGCCATGCGCTGGCGGGTCGGCCGCAGGCCGACATCGCGCAGCATCTCCTTGACGTCATGCCAGGGGCAACCGGTCAGCGCGCCCCGCTGCACCTGACTCAGGAGTGCTTCGGCCGGCTCTGCCGTGTTGGTGATAACAATGGTCCGCGACGGTGCCATGGCACACTCACCTTCCGGTACTCGACCCCACGATGATTGTTACGTTTGTAACATATCGTCCAAAGCAGATGCAACTCCTTCGCAACAAGCTTGTTGCGATTCTAATCTGGCGGTATTTGGCAGCAGGCGGCTGGCTTTGCCCTCCATGCGCCCTATGTTAGAACGTCCGGCCGGCGCGCCTGATGAGGCTTGAGGGGTTCTACCCGGACGCTTTGCGAAGTTGGCGTGCGATCGGCCGGCCGGAATATGCGACCTCCAGGAGCTTGATGGCGTGCACGAATTGAACAACGACGCGAAACTCCCAGGGGCGGGGACCGATACCAGCATACAGAACCGGCGCTCGAGCTTCGGCTACGAGGACCTGCTGGCCTGCGCGCGGGGCGAATTGTTTGGCTCGGGCAACGCCCAGTTGCCGCTGCCGCCGATGCTGATGTTCGACCGTATCTCCGAGATCGCGGAAGCCGGCGGCGAATACGGCAAAGGCCTGGTGCGGGCCGTGCTCGATCTCAAGCCCGACTTGTGGTTCTTCCCCTGCCACTTCAAGGGCGACCCGGTGATGCCCGGCTGCCTGGGGCTTGATGCGCTCTGGCAGCTTCTCGGCTTCTACCTCGGCTGGGGCGGTTCGCCCGGCAAGGGCCGCGCGCTTGGCCTCGGTGAACTGAAATTGTCCGGTCAGGTGCTGCCGACCGTGAAGCAGATCATCTACGGCATCGACATCAAGCGGGTCATGCGCTCGAAGCTGGTGCTCGGCATCGCGGACGGCTGGCTGTCGGCGGACGGCTCGATCATCTACCGGGCGTTCGATCTCAAGGTCGGATTGTTCCGCGAGGAAGCGATGGCGCAGCCAGGCGGCGCCTGACCGCGCGCGGCGATCCGGCCGCGACTTTGCGCAGCTCACCGACGAGGCTCTCATGAGACGGGTTGTTGTCACCGGGATGGGGATCGTCTCATCGATCGGCAACAATACACAGGAAGTGCTGGCGAGCCTGCGCGAAGCCAAGTCCGGCATTTCGCGCGCCGACAAATACGCCGAACTTGGCTTCCGCAGTCAGGTGCATGGCGCCCCTACCCTCGATCCGAGCGAATCGGTCGATCGCCGCGCCATGCGCTTCCACGGCGGCGGCACCGCCTGGAACCACGTCGCCATGGAGCAGGCGATCCGTGACGCCGGGCTCGATGAGCGCGAAATCTCCCACGAGAGGACCGGCATCATCATGGGATCGGGCGGTCCGTCGACGCGGACCATCGTCGAAGCTGCCGACACCGCGCGCACCAAAGGGCCGAAGCGGGTCGGCCCGTTTGCGGTTCCCAAGGCGATGTCGTCGAGTCCGTCCGCGACGCTGGCCACCTGGTTCAAGATCAAGGGGGTGAACTATTCGATCTCGTCGGCCTGCGCGACCTCAAATCATTGCATTGGCAATGCGTTTGAAATGATCCAGTGGGGCAAGCAGGACATGATCTTCGCAGGCGGCTGCGAGGAGCTCGACTGGACGCTCTCGGTGCTGTTCGACGCCATGGGCGCGTTGTCCTCGAAGTACAATGACCGTCCGGCGGTCGCATCGCGGGCTTATGATGCAAACCGCGACGGCTTCGTTATCTCGGGTGGCGCCGGTGTGCTCGTCCTCGAGGAGTTCGACCACGCCAAGGCGCGCGGCGCCAGGATCTATGGCGAGATCGCCGGCTACGGTGCCACTGCGGACGGCGTCGACATGGTGGCGCCTTCCGGCGAGGGCGCGACACGCTGTATGAGCATGGCGCTCGCCAAGGTGGGGCCCAAGGTCGATTACATCAATCCGCACGCGACCTCGACCGAGGTCGGCGATCTCAAGGAGATCGAGGCGATCCGTGCGGTCTTCGGGGCGGGCGAGAAGTGTCCGCCGATCGCGGCGACGAAATCGCTGACCGGGCACTCGCAGGGCGCAACTGGCGTCCATGAGGCGATCTACTCGCTGCTGATGATGCAGAACGGCTTCATCTGCGAGAGCGCCCACATCGACGAACTCGATCCCGCATTCGCCGACATGCCGATCCTGCGCGAGCGGCGCGACAATGTGAAGCTCGGCTGCGTGCTGTCGAACTCGTTCGGCTTCGGCGGCACCAATGCGTCTGTGGTGTTCAAGCACATCGATGCCTGAGGAGAGATGACGGTCAAGACCCGCGCCGGCGGGATGTTTGGGGGCGGTTGAGTGACGAGTTCGGGTGGCATGACACAGTTGATGCAGGGCAAGCGCGGGCTGATCATGGGGGTCGCGAACGACCACTCGATCGCCTGGGGCATCGCGCGGACCCTTGCCGCGCACGGCGCAACGCTCGCCTTCACCTATCAGGGCGAAGCGCTGGGGCGGCGCGTCAAGCCGCTGGCGCAGACCATCGGCGCGTCATTGGTGCTGCCGTGCGACGTCGAGGACCTAACATCGGTCGATGCCGCGTTCGCGGCGCTGGCCGAGCAATGGGGCTCGCTCGATTTCCTCGTTCACGCCATCGCGTTCTCCGACAAGAACGAACTGAAAGGCCGCTACGCCGACACCACGCGCGAGAATTTCGCCCGCACCATGCTGATCTCCTGCTTCTCGTTCACCGAGATCGCCAGGCGCGCGGCGGCGCTGATGCCGGCGGGCGGCGCGATGCTGACGCTGACCTATAATGGCGGCGCGCGCGCCATGCCGAACTACAACGTCATGGGCGTGGCGAAGGCCGCGCTCGAAGCCTCGGTGCGCTATCTGGCGGTGGATTTCGGCGGTGCCGCCATCCGGGTCAACGCCATTTCGGCCGGGCCGATCCGCACGCTGGCGGGCGCCGGGATCGCCGAGGCGCGGCAGATGTTCGCCTTCCAGCAGCGCCATTCGCCGCTCAAGCGCGGCGTGACGCTCGACGAAATCGGCGGCGCGGCGCTTTATCTGCTCTCCGACCTGTCGACCGGCGTCACCGGCGACATCCACTTCGTGGATTCCGGCTACAACGTCATCGCCATGCCGCATCCCTCGGCGTTGAAAAACGGCGACGAAGCCCATAACGGCAATGGTGAATCCGCCAAGGACGCGGCGCAGTAGCGCCTTGCGTCCGCAGGTTGCGGCACGTCCCCCGGCGGTGACGGATGGCAGATCGTCGCTACCGCTTCGGAAGCGATGACGGCGACGGCAACCTGCGCTACGCTGCCCGACAATTCTCCCCCCGATGGATGAAAAACCATGATGAGAGTAAACGCCCTTCTCGTCGCCGTCGCGACGATGGTCTGCGCGGCCTGCGGCAATGCGCAAGCACAGCAATGGCCACACAAGCCGGTCAAGATCATCGCCCCGTTCGCCGCCGGCGGCGCCGCCGATACGCTCGGCAGGATCATCGCCGAACAACTGACGAACGCGTTCCATCAGCAGTTCTATGTCGAGAACCGCGGTGGCGCCGGTGGCGTGGTCGGCGCGCAGGCGGCCGTCGCGGCCGAGCCGGACGGCTATACGCTGGTGATCTCCAGCATCGCGTCGAACGTGATCTCTCCGGTGTTCAATCCCAAGGCCGGCTATGACGGACTGAACGACTTCACGCACATCGCCTATCTGGGCGGCCCGCCCTGCGTGATGATCGTTCACCCGTCGCTCGGCGTGAACACCTACAAGGAATTCGTCGAGTATGCGCGCAAGCTCAAAGAGCCGATCAGTTACATTTCGCCCGGCACCGGCTCGCACGGCTACCTGATCGGCGAATACCTGGCGCAACGCGAGGGCTACAAGGTCAGCCATATTCCGTACAAGGGTGCGGGTCCGGCGCTAAGCGACCTGGTGGCCGGTCACGTCAAGCTCGGCACCATGACGTTCTCATCCGCCGCCGGACAGATCCGCGCCGGCAAGGTCAAGGCGCTCGCGGTTTCGACTGAGAAGCGCATTCCGGCCGAACCGGAAATCCCGACCTTCAAGGAATCCGGCCAGGACCTGGTGGCGGCAACGTGGTTTGCGCTGTCGGGACCGGCAAAGTTGCCGAAAGACATCGTGCAGCAGATCAGCCGCGAGACTCTCAAGGCGATGCAGACGCCCGCCGTGCAGAAGCGGCTCGCGCTCGACGCCATCGAGTCGCGGCTATTGTCACCGGAAGAGTTCACGAAGTTCATCGAGAGCGAAACCGCGCGCTGGGCGCCGCTGGCAAAGCAACTGGCGCAGGCGCAGAGCCCGAAGGCCAAGCCGTAAGAAATGCGGCGCCGCTGCAGGCTGCAGCGGCGCCTCTCTTGTCGTTAAATTTCCTGCGCCCTCTCGCGTCTACCGGCTGACCCGACGCGTGGCGAATTGGGAGACCCGCGACTACGATGCGCGGGCCACGCGGGCGGGCGACCGTAGCAGATCGTCCCAAACTTCGTCGTGCCGGACCTCTCGCACGAACTCGGCGTCCAACGCGCCGAGCCGGTTTGCAACCGAGATCCAGGAATCGCGAGACTTCAAGAAGAATGCCTCAGTGTTTTCATTCTGCGCGACATGAGCGAGCCGTTCGCACTCGGATGCCTTGCGCCAGCAAAATGCGATCGTGATCTTCATGGGTCCACTTTCATTACCCAGCGCCACCTAAAAACTACGGTCTCGGCAACGGCCTTGTCGAGTTAAAATGGCGACAACGCATGAACGAGACCGACCATTCCTCAGTCGTTCCGTTCCAGATCACCAAAGTTTGAAGCCGCATCAGCGCGCCGCGCGCGCGGCGGCGCAATCTCGGATCGACGTTTCAAGAGTCGCGTGAGCGCGAAAGCTTGCGCCTCACCCGCCATTCGCCTGCTGGATCGTGCGCCAAATCCGCTCGGGGGTCGCCGGCATCTCGATGTGCTTGACGCCGAGATGCGCGAGCGCATCGACCAGTGCGTTAGCGACCGCCGGCATCGCGCCGACGCAGCCCGCCTCGCCGGCGCCCTTGACGCCGAGCGGATTGGTTCTGGTCGGCACCGGGTTGCTCTTGACCTCGACCGCACTGATATCGGTCGCGCGCGGCATGGCGTAGTCCATGAACGACCCGGTGATGAGCTGGCCGTCACGATCAAAGTGGATGTCCTCCATCAGCACCTGACCGACGCCCTGCGCCACACCGCCGACGATCTGGCCCTTGAGCAACAGCGGATTGAGCACCGTACCGACATCGTCCACCACGCTGTAGCGCGTGATCTCGGCGGTGCCGGTGTCCTGGTCGATCTCGATCTCGCAGATGTGGCAGCCGTTGGGGAAGTTCTGCGCCGGCGGCGCGTAGGTTGCGGTGACAATCAGACCGAGCTCCATGTCCTTCGGCATCTTGGTCGGGTCGACCGCGGCGGCGGCGACCTCCTGGATCGTCAGGGTGCGGTTGGTCTTGGTGCTGGAGAGCAGGCCCTCTTCGAATTTCACGTCCGCGACATCGACCTGAAGCAGGTGGGCGGCGATCTGCTTCGCCTTGGTGATGATCTTGTCCGCTGCGACATGGCACGCCGAGCCGCCGATGGTCGCGGAACGCGAGCCGCCGGTGCCCTCGCCGAGAAACACCTGGTCGGTGTCGCCCTGGATGTAATGGACCTGATCCGGATTGATGCCGAGCCGGTCGCACACGATCTGCTTGTAGATGGTTTCGTGCCCCTGACCCTGGGTCACGCTGCCCGAGAACAGCGTGACGGTGCCGGACTTGTCGAAGCGGATCTCCGCGCCCTCAAACCCACCCGCCGCCGCGCGCTCGATGGTATTGGAGAGGCCGATCCCGGCGAGCTTGCCATGCTTGCGCGCGGCCGTGCGCCGCTTCTCGAAGCCGGCGACATCGGCCAGCTTGAGCGCCATGTCCATGCTCTTTTCGAACTCGCCGGTGTCATACGTGAAGGTGAGCGCAGTCTTGTACGGCATCGCGTCGGGCGCGATGTAGTTCCTGCGCCGCAGTTCCGCCGCATCGATCTTCAGTTCGTCGGCCGCGAGATCGACGATCCGCTCGATCACGTAGGCAGCCTCGGGCCGGCCGTTGCCGCGGTAGGGCCGCATCGGATTGGTGTGCGTGAACACCGCTGAGACGTCGGCATGCGCAGCCGGGATATGATAGACGCCCGCAAGCGTGCCGATATTGGCCGTGAAGGCATTCATGCCGGTCTGCAGGTAGGCGCCGATCGCCGCCACCACCTTCACCCGCAGGCCGAGGAAATGGCCGTCCTTGTCGAGCGCGAGTTCGGCTTCGGTGACGTTGTCGCGCGCCTGCGCGTCGCTCAGAAATGCCTCGGAGCGCGTGCTCACCCATTTGACCGGCCGCCCCAGCAGCTTGGAGGCGAGCAGCACCAGCGCGACTTCGTTGTAGACCGCCGATTTCATCCCGAAGCTGCCGCCGATATCGCCCGCGACAACGCGGATACTGCTCTCCGGAACCTTCAGGATCGGCGCCAGATCGGCGCGGTACGGATGCACGCGCTGCAGCGTGGTGTAGATGGTGTAGCGGCCGCTGGTCGAATTGTAGTCGCCCACGCAGGCGCGCGGCTCCATGGTGGCGGCGGTCACACGGTTGATCACGAAGTGATGCTTGACGACGTGGTCGGCCGTGGCGAAGGCCGCATCGGCCGCAGCCTTGTCGCCGAACAGTTGCACGAAGCCGATATTGTCGGCGCAACCTTCCCAGACGCGTGGCGCGCCCGGCTTCGAGGCCTCAGCCGTCGAGATCACGGCGGGAAGCGGCTCGTACTCCACCTCGATGAGCTCGGCGGCGTCGAGCGCCTGATGATATGTCTCCGCCACCACGAAGGCCACGTAGTCGCCGACCCAGCGCACCTCGTCCTTGACCAGCGCCGGATAGGGCGGCCGGAATGCGCTGCCGTCCCGCCGCTTCAGCCCGCCCGGAACCGGCAAGTCGCCAAAGCCCGAGGCCTGCCAGTCGGCGCCGGTCAGCACCGCCAGCACACCCGGCGCGGCCTTTGCCTTCGCGGTGTCGATCTTGCGGATGCGCGCGTGCGCATGGGGCGAGCGCAGCACTGCGCCGAACGCCGTGCCGGGCAGCATCATGTCGGAGGCGTAGCGGCCGCCACCCTTGAGCAGCCTTGGATCCTCGAAGCGGGAGACCGATTGACCTACGGCGAATTCACCCATCTCAACCCTCGGTTTCGAACGTTTGCCCGGAGCATTTATCGCAAAGCTCCCGCCCCGTGGCTATGGCTCTGTGCCGCGCCTCGTCACGGTCGCGCGGCATTGACCGGCCGGGCGAATGGGCCACAATGCCGGCAACGAAATGGTGAACTGACGAATGTTGAAGCGAGTCCTTCCCGACGAACGCGATGACGACGAGATTGGCGCCGCGGGCGATTGCATCGTCCGGGCGCGCCAGCTTGCGCCATTAATCGAAGCCCACGCCAACGAGACCGAGACCGCGCGGAGCATCGCACCCGCGGTGCTTGCCGCGCTGCATGAGGCGCGGTTGTTCCGCATGCTCCTGCCGCGATCGTGCGACGGCCTCGAGCTGGAACCGGCAACCTACCTGCAGGTCATCGAGGAGATTGCCAAGGCCGATGCCAGCACCGGGTGGTGCGTCGTGCAGGGTTCAGGCTGCTCGATGACGGCGGCCTATATGGCGCCGAATGTGGCGCGCGACGTGTTCGGCGCTCCGAACGCCGCTTTGGCCTGGGGCCCGACCGATGGCAAGCCGCGGGCGGTGGTGGCCGACGGCGGCTATCGGGTGAGCGGCACGTGGAGCTTCGCCAGCGGCCTGGGCCATGCGACCTGGGTCGGCGGCCACTGCGTGATCGTCGAGCCGGACGGCAGCCTGCGCATGGCGGACGACGGCAAGCCGCTCGACCGCACCATGGTGATGCCGAAGACGAGCGTGACGGTGAGCGATGTCTGGCATGTCATGGGCCTCAAGGGCACCGGCAGCAACACATTCACGGCCAACGACGTGTTCGTTCCGGAGGCCTACACGCTGACGCGGGAATCCGACCAGGACCGCCGCGAATCTGGCCCGCTTTACCGCTTCAGCACCTTCCAGCTTTACGGCGTGGGATTTGCGGGCATCGCGCTCGGCATCGCGCGCCGGATGCTCGATGATTTCAAGGACCTCGCCGCCGGGAAAAAGGCCTACCGGCAGAGCAAGGTGCTGCGCGAGAACGCCGTGATTCAGTCACAGGTCGCGATCGCCGAGGCCAAGCTCAGATCCTCGCGCGCGCTGATGTTGCAGACCTTGCGCGAGCTGTGGGCGACGGCGTCGAACGGCGACACGCTCTCGCTCGACCAGCGGGCCGGGTTGCGGCTCGCCAGCGTCTACGCCGACCACCAGTCAAAGGAGGTCGTCGACACCGTCTATCATGCGGCCGGCGCCACCGCGATCTTCGAGGGCAATCCGTTCGAGCGGCGCTTCCGCGATCTTCACACAGTGATTCAGCAGGTGCAGGGGCAGTTCCACAATTTCGAAATGGTGGGGCAGGTCATGCTCGGCATGCCGGCGGGCTCGAAACTGATCTGAAACGCCCGGCCGACGACGGCGCACGCGTCTCCAGCACTTGCGTCTCCGTCATGCCCGCGCTTGTGGCGGGCATCCACGTCTTGCCTTGATGCAGATTTGTAGGGTGGGCAAAGCCGCGAACAACCGGCTCCGCCGTCGCGTCGATAGCAGTACAGCGCCGTGCCCACGCGGCCGGTCCGCCAAGAAAGTCGCGTGGGCACGCCGCACAACAACCGATTGTGCACACGGCAGCCAGAAAGCCAGCGCGGCTTTGCCCACCCTACAACTGCGCCTGGGACACGGGCGGTCAGAAATTCGCCGCGAGCTTGGGCTTCGGCGGCGCTGCGGCCGAGCCTTTCGGCAGATCGAACATGCCGCCCGGCAGCTTGTCGAAGAACTCCAGCACCTCAGCGGTCTTCACCACGTCGGCATACTTGGCGTTCATGTCGCATAGATTGATTGCGTGGCTGGCCTGGGAGCGGTCAAAGCAGCCTTCCTCGGCGAGCGCGATACGATAGTTCAGGCTGAACGCATCGAGCACGGTGGCGCGCACACAGCCCGACGTGGTGGTGCCGGTGACGATGACGCTGTCGCAACCGAGCAGCGTCAGATAGCTCGCCATGTTGGTGCCGAAGAAACCCGACGGCTTCTGCTTGAGCACCACGATGTCCTGCGGCGACGGCGCGATTTCGGCGACGATTTCGTTGCCGTCGACATTGGTGGCGGGCCGGCTGGTGAGGTCCTCGCCGGAGCGGCCGTTCTTCCAGCTCCAACTGCCGTTGTCCCAGTTGTCCTCGCGCCGCACGCCGGTCGTGTAGATCACCGGGATGCCCTTCTCATGCGCCTTCTCGATCAGCGATTTGAGATAGGGCATCGCCACCCAGGCATCTTCGCCGCAGGAATTGCGCCAGCGCTTGATCGATTCGAGGATCGGCATCGGCCGCTCGTCGCAGAACGCGTAGTTCACATCGACGATGAGCAGCGCGGGCCGCTTGCCGAAGCCGCCGCGCGCGCCGTAACCGGACGATCCGAAAACCGCCTTGTCGCGCTCAGTGAGGAACTTGTTCCAGATGGGTTCTGACATCGGTGTGCCTTCTCGGGTTTGAATTTCAGGTGTCCAGTCTAAAACGGATTACAGCCGAATATATCCCGTCATCGAGAATGAAGCGAAGCAATCCAGGGGGCCCGCAGCGCGGGTCTGGATTGCTTCGGCGCCCATTGGGCTCCTCGCAATGACGGTGGTCAGAGCGTCGGCCGCACGCTCTCGACGAAGCTCATGTCGATGATCTCGTCGTACTTGATGTCCTTCTTGAGAATGTTGGCGCCCATGACGACCGCCTTGCCGGTGTCCCAGGCGGCGGGGCTGATCATGCCGTCCTTGCTCCACATCTCGTCGGCGAACGAACGGTCGAGCGTGGCCTTGAGATCGTCGAGCGCCATGGTCGGAAACTGCTTCTTGGCGATCTCGGCGGAGCCGTCCTTGTCGGCGTAGAGGAACTTCATTCCCTTCATCATGCCTTTGACGAAGCCGCGGACCACCTCAGGTTCCTTCTTGATGGAATCGAGGCGGATGTTGATGGTGGAATAGGCGTAAGGGCCGAGTTCTTTCGGGATGTTGTAGAACGGCTCGCTCCAGAAGCCCTGCTTGATCCCCTGGGTGATCATCGGCTCGGTGCTGACCCCGATCACCGCCTTGCCGGCCTTGACGGTGGCCGGCACGGCCGAATTCGGCACTTCCAGCATCGTCACGTCGGTCTTGGGGTCGAGTTTCCACTTGGCGAGCAGGAAGCGGGTGATGGAATTGGGCGTGCCGCCATAGGGGCTGACCGCGATGGTCTTGCCCTTAAAATATTTTGCCCAATCCTTGTCTTTCGGATCATGCCCCTTGGCGGCGCAATAATAGACGTTGCCGCGGTCGACGCAGTTGACCACCGCGCGCAGTTCCGCGCCCTTGGCCTTGGCGAAGGCATTGTGCTCCGGCCCGCCGATGAATGCGAAAGCCTGCCCGGACAGCACCGCGTTGGTGTGGCCGCCGCCGGTCTCGATGGTGACGATCTTCACGTTGATGTCGGATTTGGCGAAATAGCCCTTGGCGATCGCGATGTACATCGGCAGATAGCCGGTTGAGTGCACCGGCTCCGCCACCAGGAGTTCGTGCTTCGCAGCGTGCGCGATATAGGGCTTCGCGATCAGCGCCGCGCCGGCTGCCGCACTCGTGCCGAGAAACTTTCGCCTATCCATGACCAACTCCTGTTGATGTTTCGAAGCTATTGGTGGACGCCCTTGCGCAGCACGCCTTCGAGCCACGACACCGTCGCGTACATGATAATCGCCAGGGTCGAGAGCACCAGCACCGCCACCCAGACCAGTGCGATATCGTAGGTCTGTCCGGCGTAGAGAATCTGCCGGCCGAGACCGTGCTGGGAAGCGATGAATTCGCCGACGATCGCGCCGGTGAGCGCAAGGCCGATATTCACCCGCAGCACCGAAATGATCCACGGCACGCAGGACGGCACGACGAGCTTGCGAAACACCTGAAATCGCGACGCGCCCAGCGAATAGAACAGCTTCTCGCCGTCCGGATCGAGCGCCTTGACGCCCGCATAGGCGGTCAGGGTCGAGACCACGAGCGTGAGCGCGGTCGCGACCGCGACCTTGGAGACGAGCCCGATGCCGAACACCAGGATGATCAGCGGCGCCAGCGCGAGTTTGGGGATCGATTCCAGGCAGATGACGTAGGGCTGCACGATCGCCGCGTAGTTGCGCGACCACCAGAACGACAGGCCGAGCAGTGAGCCCAAGGTGGTGCCCAGCAGGAAGCCGAAGATGGTCGACCGGAAGGTGAAGCTGATGTCGGTCCAGGCGTCGCCGGTGGCGAAGAAGATGCCCATCGTGTGGGCGATCGCGCTCGGCTGCGACCAGAAGAACGCGTCGATCCAGCCGGCGCGCGCGCCGATCTCCCACAGCGCCAGGCCGCCCACCAGGATGCTGATCTGAGTGAGAACCAGCGCCCACGTCGGCCAGTCCTTCTGCACCGGCAGCCGGCGAACCGGTTTCGCCACGGATCGGGTGCCCTCTGCCTGCGGGCGCGTCACGTCAAGTCCCGCAATGGTGCCGACGGCAGGGCTGTCCTGAATAGTCATCGGTCGCTCCTCGTGTCAGGCGGCGATCGGATCGGATGAAGTCTGATTGACATTGAGCAGATCGAGACACCGCTCCTTGATGGCGAGGAATTCCGGCGTGAGCGCGCTGGTGCGCAGGCGCGGCCGTGGCAGCATGATCGGGATGGTTTCGATAACGCGCCCCGGACGCGTACCCATGACGTGGACCTCATCCGACAGGTAGATCGCCTCCTCGACGTCGTGCGTGACGAACAGCACGGTCTTGCCGAAATCGCTCCAGAGCTGCATCAGCCATTCCTGCATGTGGAGCTTGGTCTGCGCGTCAAGTGCGCCGAACGGCTCATCGAGCAGGATGACGTCGGTATCGAAGAGGAGCGTCCGCAGCAGCGCGGCGCGCTGGCGCATGCCGCCAGACAGCGAATTCGGGTAGAGGTGCTCGAAGCCGGCCAGTCCGTAGCGCTGCAGCAGCGGCAATGCGCGTCCGCGCGCTTCCCGCAACGGCACGCCCTGGATTTCCATGCCCAGGATGACGTTGTCGAGCACGGTGCGCCATGGCAGCAGCAGGTCCTTCTGCAGCATGTAGCCGACGCGTCCGATCGTGCCGGTGGCGTCGATACCCTCGATCAACACCCGCCCGCTGGTCGGTTCGAGCAGCCCGGCAATAATGTTGAAGATCGTGCTCTTGCCGCAGCCCGACGGCCCGATCAGGCTGACGAAGCGGCCCTGCGGGATCGACAGCGTCACCGGGGCGAGCGCCTGAAACAGGCCGGCCGGGGTCTTGAACGCCATGCCGACGTGGTCGACGACGAGCTTCGGGGCTGTATGCGCTCCAGGGGACTTCTGCGCTCCAAGGGACGTTGGCGCTTTAAGGGACATGCGCTCTCCATCTGCCGTGCCATGGCACGGAGGCCCCCGCTCCCCGTAAAATCTATATTACAAGAAACATGCCAGCCCACCATGGTGGTTGGTCGCACGGGCAGCCACCTGATCGCGCCGCAATCCGAGGTTCCGTGTTAGTAAATTGCTCGTACTGCTCAAAGATTTGGCGTTTGCCCGGAGGGGCTGCCCTCACTTCGATCCGGGACTTGCCGCCTTGAGAATGGGTGACCAGCGGGCGATTTCCGCCTTCACGAAGCCATCGAACCTGGCCGGCGTGCGCTCGTCCTTGGCGGGCAGCGAACCGCCGAGTTCGGCCAGCCGTTTCTTCACACCCGGATCATCCAGGGCTTTGTCGAGCGCCGACGCAAGCTTGTCGATGGCCTCCTTGGGGGTGCCCTTGGGCGCGAAGATGCCGGCCCAGATGCTCATCTCGTAGTTGAGCCCGGCCTCCTTGGCGGTCGGGACGTCCGGCAACGCCGCGAGACGCTGCTTCTCCGAAATCGCGTACGCCTTGATCGAACCGCCCTTGACCTGCGACGCAACGCTCACCGCCTGCTCGCAGAAGAAGTCGACGTGCCCGCCGATCAGGTCGTTCATCGCCGGCCCGGTGCCCCGATAGGCGACCGCACTCGGATGCGTTCCGGCCGCGGCGTTGAACAACAGACACGCCATGTGCGACGACGAGCCGATGCCGCCGTGCGCCTGCTTCACCTTGTCGCCGTTCGTCTTCAGATACGCGACGAATTCCTTGAGGTCCTTGGCGGGGAAATCCTTGCGGGCGACAATGACGGCGGGCGAATTCGCCGTGAAGCCGATCGGGACGAAATCACGCTCGGAATTGTACCTGATGTTCGGCGTCAGCACCGGCGCCGACACGTGCGACCCCATGCTGCCGGCGAGCAGCGTGTAGCCGTCCGGTAACGCCGAAGCGACGCGGCCGCTGCCGATGGTGCCGCCCGCACCGCCCACGTTCTCGATCAACATGGTCTGGCCGAGCGATTTGCCCATCGCCTCGGTGATGATACGCGCCACCACGTCGCTCGGGCCGCCGGCCGGGAACGGCACCACCACCGTTATGGGATGCGTCGGGTAGCTCTGGGCCTGCGCGGCATTGGGCAACGTCGGCAAGCCGAGCGCCGCGACGAACAGCAGGCCCTTCACCATCGCTGATGACTGCATGCGAAATCCTCCCATGGAACGATTTTTCTTGATTTTGGTGCTAGATCGCCAATTCGGCGCCGACAATCCCGCTCGTTGTCACATGTGCGAACAGGTCGTCGTCGTGCGTGATGAGAACCGTCAGATTGTGCTCGGTCTCACGCACGTTCTTGAGCCACCGCAATTGGCCCATGACCGCCGGGACGTCCTCCTTGACCCATGGCGCCGCTTTGCCCTTGACCTGCAGGACGTTCTCCAGATTCCAGGCGGAATCGACGCTGTGCAGGATTTCGCGGCCGGACTGCAGGCGCAGATAGACCATCTGCGAGTCGGTGCTGTGGCCGGGTGAACGCATCAGCACCATACCGGGCGCCACCGGATAATATTTCGGATAATCGAGCACGATGAATTTTTCGATCGCCGCCTGCGTCAGCTTGAGGTGAGGCCGGTGCGGCGTATTCATCAGGCAGTCGGCCACGTCCATGGTGATGACGGTCTTGCCGGCGAGGCTGGCAAAGTTCGACGCGGTGACGACGCCGCCGACGTGGTCGGCATGATGGTGCGTCAGCACGATCATGCGCGCGGCATTGAGGGCGCGTTCGAGCTTGACGAACTGCTCGGGGAAGTAAGGCTCCGGCTTGTCCGGGCTGAAGCTGTCGTGCGTCGCCTTGTCGAACCCGGAATCGAGCATCACGGTGCAGTCAGGATAGACCACCTGGAATGCGGTGCGCGGCATGGTGACGGGTGAATCGTCACCGCCCGCGATCACGAATTTCTTCGGACGGATCGAGGCGGCGATTCGTACGCCGTTAACGGCGAGCGGCAGCGCGCCCGGGAGCACGGTCGCCATCCGGCGGATGGCCGCGAGATCAGCCTCAAACGGTCTTTCGGCCGACATTCCGCCGACGGCCGTCGCAGCGCGTTCGCTCACGGACGATGCTCCCCGTTTGTTACCCACCTATTCGTCGCAGTGAAAGCGTCGTCCCGCAAACTCCGTCGACCCAAAAGCGGAAACTACTCCGCCGCCACCTTGTGCGCCTCCGTGCCGCGCGCCTTCACCACGACCTTGATGGCATCCTCGACGCGATCCTTGGCGTAGCGGATCGCTGTCGGCAGATCGTCGAGTGGAAACGTGTGGGTGTGAATCTTGGTGGCGTCGAACCGCTTCTGCCGCATGAACGCCTCGGCACGATGCGTCGCGGTCTTGCCCTCGCCGCGGATGCCGAAAACATAGATGTTGTTACGCACGATATGCGCGATGTCGACCATGGCCTCGCCGTGCGGGAACGCCGCGAGGCAGACCTTGCCGCCGCGATTGACCATCTTGATGGCGTCGTTGAGCGCGCTCGGCGCGGCCGAGCATTCGACCACATAATCGACGCCCTTGCCGCCGTTGAGGTCTTTTACGGCCTGCACGACGTCGTTCACCTCGCGGATGTTGACGACATGGTCGGCGCCAAGTTCGAGCCCGATCTTGAGCCGGTTGTCGCGCGTACCGGTGAGAATGACCGGATGCGCACCCATGGCTTTCGCGACTGCGACACCCAGGAGCCCGATCGGCCCGGGGCCGGTCACCACCACGCTCTCGCCCGCCACCAGCCCGCCGAGTTCGGTGAGGCCGTACATCGCGGTGCCGGCGGTGACGACCAGCGTCGCCTCCTCGTCGGACATTTCGTCCGGGATCGCGACCAGCGTGTTGATGTGGTTGACCTGGTATTCGCAGAAGCCGCCGTCGGTGGTGAAGCCGTTGGCGCGATGGCCCTTGTCGACGTCACCGTAGTTTAGGCCGTAGTTGTGACAGGCGGTGTACATGCCCTCGCGGCAGCGCTTGCACTGGCCGCAGCCGGCGTGAATTTCCACCGTGATGCGCTGCCCGATCTTGTATTCGTCGACGCCGGGGCCGAGCGCCACCACGGTACCCATGTATTCATGGCCGGGCGTGAAGTTCTTGTTGAACGCATAGCCGCCTTGGATCGAGGCCGGCGGGCCGTGATAGATGATTTCGAGATCGGTGGCGCAGATCGCCACCGCATCGATCCGCACCAGCACCTCGGCCCTCTTCGGCACCGGCACCGGCTTTTCCGTGAGCGAAAGCTGGCCAGGATCGCCCAGCACCCAGGCCTTCATCCTGTCCGGGATTGGGAAGTCCTTGCTCGTTTTCACTCCGTTCGGGGCGTACATCGACGGCTCCTTTTTGCGGGCGTTCCGTTATGTTAACATGGTGCGGGGAGCCCTCAGAAGCAATTTCCATGACACAGCAGAGAATGGCCACTCACACCGACCGGATGATCGCGATCCGGGATTGCCGTATCCGGCTGATGCGCGGCGGGACCGGCGCGCCGATGCTCTTGCTGCACGGCGGCGGCGGCGCCGGCATCTGGCTGCCGTCGATGGCGGCGCTGGCGAAGAAGTTCGACGTGATCGCGCCGGAACATCCGGGCTTCGGCGCGTCCGATACGCCGGCCTGGCTCGATAACGTGGCCGATCTGGCCAACTTCTATCTCGATTTTCTCGAGCAACTCGATTTACGCGGCGTTCACCTGATCGGCAGTTCGCTCGGCGGCTGGATCGCGGCGGAACTCGCGGTGCGCAATTCGAGCCGCCTCGCGTCGCTCACGCTCATCGGCTCAGCCGGCATTCATGTCGACGGTGTCGAGCAGGTCGACACCTTCCTGTGCACCGAGGAGCAGCGCATCCGCGACCTGTTCTACGATCAGGATCTCGCCGAAGCGGTGATCGCCTCGTCGGAGCGGCCGGAATTCGAGGACGCCAACCTGAAGAACCGGACCACCAGCGCCAGGCTGTTGTGGCAACCGCGCGGCCACGATCCGAATCTGCGCAAGTGGCTGCATCGCATCCATGTGCCGACGCTGCTGCTCTGGGGCAACGACGACAAGCTCGTGCCCCGGGACTACGCCTTCGCGTTCCAGCAATTGATCCCCGGATCGAAAGCCATCGTCCTGCCCGAGTGCGGTCATCTGCCGCACGTCGAGAAGGGTGAGCAGTTCGTCTCGGAGCTTGAAGCATTCATCCGCGAACAGAGGGTCGCCGCATGAAAATGTTCAACTTCCATCTCATGCCGTACCGGCATGCCGACCTCGGCGCCATCGACCGCAACGGCTCGGCATGGGTGACCTATTCCAACAGTCACTACGATCCGCAGAAGGGCGCCGAACTCTACCACGAGTATCTCGACCAGATGGAGCTGGCCGACAAGCTCGGCTTCGACGGCGTCTGCCTCAACGAACATCATCAGACTGCCTACGGCATGATGCCGATTCCAGGCGTGCTTGCCGGCGCGCTCGCCCGCAGCGTCAAGCGCGCCAAGCTCGCGATCCTCGGCCGCGCGCTGCCGCTCCTCAACAACCCGCTGATGATCGCCGAAGAATACGCCATGCTGGATAACATCACGCGCGGCCGGCTGATCGCCGGCTTCGTGCGCGGCATCGGCGCCGAATATCATGCGATGGGCATCAATCCGGTGTATTCGCAGGAGCGTTACGCCGAAGCGCACGAACTGATCGTACGGGCATGGACCGAGCCGGGACCGTTTCCGTACACCGGCAAGCATTACCAGTTCAAATACGTGAACACTTGGCCGCGTCCGTACCAGACGCCGCATCCGCCGATCTGGATTCCCTCGCAGGGCTCGGCCAGCACGATCCGCTGGGCGGCGAAGATGCGCTACACCTATTGTCAGACGCTGAGCCCGATCGCGGCGGTGGCGAAATTCTTTCAGCTCTATCGCGACGAGGCCGACAAGGCGGGCTACCAGGCCACGCCCGACCAGCTCGCATGGTCGAACACCATCTACGTGGCGGAGACCGACGAGAAGGCGATGCGCGAGGCAAAGCCGCACCTCGAAGCGCTGGTGAATTACTTCCTCAAGATGCCGACCGAGATGCTGCTGCCGCCGGGCTATTCGGATCCGGCGTCGATGAAGCGCGTGCGGGCCGCCAAGGTCACCGGCAAGACGACGACGATCGACGACCTGGTGAAATCCGGCGTGGTCATCGTCGGCAGCCCCAACACGGTGCGCGAAAAGCTCGCCGAGTATCAGGACCTCGCGGGCTTCAACACCTCGCTCACCAAGACCCAGTTCGGCACGCTGCCCGACGACATGGCGCGCGCCAACATGACGGCGATCGCGGAAGAAATCCTGCCGCACTTCCGCGACCGGCTTCCGCAGGGCTCAACGCGAGAAGCAGCGGAGTAGCAAACCGCATACCCGCTCGGCCCTATGCTGAGGAGCCCGAGCGCCGCGAGGGCCTCTCGAAGCATGGCGGCTGGTTACCGACCATCTTGGCATGCTTCGAGACGCGCACTTCGTGCGCTCCTCAGCATGAGGCCGACCGAGCGCCAACGTTTATGAGAATTCACACCGCCTTCAGGTGCGCATCGCGGCGCTTGTAGAGATCGTCGTCCGCGTAACCCATCGCCTCCGGCTTGCCGCGCCCAAGCATGACCTGGAAATAGACCGGTCCGAGGCTGTCGTTCTGATAGCCGTGAATGACGCCCGCCGGGCAGGCGATGCACTCCCACGGGCCGAGGCGGGTGGTCAGACGCTTGCCGCTCTCATCCTCGACAAAAACGTCGAGATAGCCCTGCAGGACGAAGAAAATCTCCTCGACCTCGTGGGTGTGCGCGGCGTTGCCCTGACCGGGCTCCACATACATGATCGAGAGCGTGAAGTTCTTGGCCGGGATCACGGTCGGATCAGCGTGCTTGCCGGAGCCGCCGGCGCCGATGAAACGGTGCTGCGCGCGCTTGTAGCCTTCGATCTTGGCGTCCTCGAAAGCGGCCCAGTCGGGCGTCTTTTCGCGAAAGCGGCCGACGAATTTCTGCATGATCTCATCGATCGGCATGTCGACCAGTTCCGGTGGACGCGGATGCCGTGCAACGCTCATGGCGTGCTCCTTTGATTGCAAATTGGCGTTGCGTTCAAACTAGGCCCCGTGCGGCCGGTCCGTCAACGACACGCCGTAAGTGTCCCGATTCCGAAGTTCGCATCATCCTGCGGCACTCACGTTTGCGAACTTCCGAATCGAAGGACACTAGCAACCTATTGATCTAGTGTGGCTTTGGTTCAGAAGTCCGCATTGCAAACTCTCGGAAGCAATGATGCGGACTTCTGAACCGCCACGCTAAGCCGCAATGCTGTGCCGCGCAGCTTGCAGGAGTTCCCAGATGCGCGACGGCGTGAGCGGAAGTTCGCGCGGCTCGACCCCGAATGAACTCAGCGCGTTCGCGACCGCGTTCCCGATGGCGCCGCCGGCCGCGATGATGCCGCCCTCGCCCGCGCCCTTGGCGCCGAGCGGGTTGATGGGCGAGGGATGATCGTCGAGCACGATGCAACGCAGGTTGGGAAAGTCGGACGCGGTCGGCAGCAGATAGTCGGCAAGCGATCCGGTCAGGAATTGCGCCTGGTCGTCATACTGCAGATGTTCGAGACAGGCGCCGCCGAGCCCCTGCACCAGCGAGCCGATCACCTGACCGCGCAGCGTCAGCGGGTTGATGGCACGGCCTACGTCCTGCACCACGACGTAGTCGACGATCTTGATTCCGCCGAGCTTCGGATCGACCGTGATGTGGGCGGCATGGGTGCCGTAGCTGTAGGTATGGCGATGGTTGAGAAATGCGCCTTCGACCGACAGCCCCGCGAGTTCCTGCAGCGGAAACGACTTGCCGCCCGGACCGCTGACCTTGTCTTCGTCGATCCTGATCGCGGCCGGATCACAGCCGAGCCGCTTGGCGCCGGCGTCGCGGATTGCGCCCTGGAAATTGTTGACCGCATCGAGCAGCGCCGAGCCGCCCATCACGGTCGAGCGTGAGTGATAGGCGCCGTAGCCGTCGCTCACATAGCTGGTCGAGCCATGATGAACGTGGCGGATGCGCTCGATCGGCACCTCCAGCGCGTCCGCGGCGATCTGCGCGAAGATGGTTTCGACCCCCTGCCCGACCGAAGTCGTGCCGAGATACACCGAGATGGTGCCGTCGTCATTGATCTCCAGCCGCGCGGTTTCCTTCGGACCGGCGGCGCCACCCTCGATGAAGCAGACGACGCCGAGACCGTGGTAGCAGCCGTCGATCAGCTTGCCGGCGAGCTTGGCCTTCTCGTCCCAGCCGAATTCCTTCAGGCACCGATCGAACGCCGCCCGGTAGTCGCCGCTGTCGTATTGGTCCTTGGCGTCGGTCGGCTGCACATGCGCGACCGGGTAGGGCTGCTCCGCGGCCGACACCAGATTGCGGCGGCGGAACTCGACGCGATCGATGCCAAGATCGGCCGACACCATGTCGAGCATCCGCTCGAAAAAGAAGTTGGCCTCGAACCGGCCGGGTCCGCGGTAAGTGCCGACCGGCGTCTTGTTGGTCATCCAGAGCAGCGAGTCGATCTTGACGTGGGGCACGCGGTACGGCCCGGCCATGAACTGCACGACATTGCGGGTGCCGACCGCGCCGTTGGTGCGCATGTAGGCGCCCATGTCGTTGTGCACCTCGCCGCGCAGCGCCAGGATGGTGCCGTCGCGCGCGCATGCGATCTCCAGGTCGGCTTCCGCCTCACGCGCATGATTCATCGCGATGAGATTCTCGCGACGGTCCTCGGTCCACTTCACCGGACGATTAACGTGACGCGCCGCGAATGGGATGAGGAAGTCTTCCGGATAGAACTCGCCGCGGGCGCCGAACCCGCCGCCGACGTCGTTCTCGATCATCTCGATCGAGTCTTCGGGCAGGCCGATCTGTTTCGCCAGGATGCGCCTGTTGAAGAACGGCACCTTGGCGGCCCCCGACACCGTGAGCCGTCCCTTCGCCGCATCCCACTGCGCCATCACGCCGCGCGGCTCCATCGTGAGACCATAGTGCCGCCCTGTGCGCATCCGCTCGCGCCGAACGTAGGGAGCGTCGCGGAACGCGGCGTCGGCGTCGCCCTTGCGCGCGCGGAACACCAGCGAGCGGTTGGTACCGGTGGTTTCGAACAGCAGGCTGTCACCCTGCGTCGCGCTCTTGCAATCCGCCACCGGCGGCAGCGGTTCGATCTCGACCGTGATCGCGTCCAGCGCGTCTTCGCCGCTCGCGACGCTGTCCGCCAGCACGACAGCGATCGGCTCACCGACGTAACGCACCTTGTCGTGGGCGATCACCGGCTGCTCGAACGGTTTGAACTCGGGCAGCGGCTGCAGCCGCATCGGAATGATCGGCACGCCGCCGGGCATATCGCTCGCGGTGATCACCGCATGCACGCCGGGACGCTTCAGCGCCGCCGAGGCGTCGACCGACACGAGGCGGCCGTGCGCCATCGAACTCCGCAGGATCACCGCATAGAGCAGACCCTCGACGGAGAGATCGTCGAGATACTCGCCGCGCCCGCGCAGGAAGCGCAGATCCTCGCGGCGCTCCATCGGAGTGCCGATGTAGGTGTTTCTCATGAGCTGGTGTCCCGGCCGCCGCCGGCTCTGTAGGCTGTGCGCGCGTCGAGCACTGCCTCGACGATCGAGATATAACCGGTGCAGCGGCAGATGTTGCCGGACAGCACCTCGCGTACCCGGTCGGCGTCGCAGTCCGGCTCCTCGCTCAACAGCGCATGCGCGGTGGTGATCATGCCGGGCGTGCAGAAACCGCACTGCAAGGCATGGTGTTTACGGAACGACGCCTGCAGCGGCGTAAGCCCCTCGTCCTTCGACAGTCCCTCGACGGTGACGACTTTCGAACCTTCCGCCTGCACCGCCAGCATGAGGCACGAGCGCACCGCCGCGCCATCGACCAGCACCGTGCAGGCACCGCACACGCCGTGCTCACAGCCGACATGCGTACCCGTCAGCCGCAGATGGTGCCGCAGGCAATCGGCGAGCGTGAGTCGGGGTTCGACCTCGACCTCGACGGGCTTTCCGTTGACTTCAAACTTGACCATCTCAATTCCGCCGAATGACTTGCGTTCGTAGGATTCTCCTCCGTTCGTCCCCGCGAAAGCGGGACCCAGCTTTCAGCGCCAGACTTTTTCTGGGTCCCCGCTTTCGCGGGGACGAACGGTGAGTTTGACGTGCTGACCATCCAGAACCGAGTGCTTGCCTACGCCGACGCCGCCTTGAGCGCACGTTCGACCATCGTTCCGACCAGCGCCTTGCGATAGGCGCCGCTCGCGTGAATATCGTCGTCCGGATTGACAGCGGCAGAGGCCGCCGCATCCGCCTTGGCGATCGTTGCGTCGTCGATCATCTGGCCATTCAGTACGCGCTCGACGACGGTAAGCCGCAACGGCCGGTCAGCAACGCCGATCGCGCCGACATGGGCATTGCGTGCGCGGCCGTCGGCGTCCTGATCGTAGAAAACCGCAGCGGCGGCCATCGCGAAGTCGCCGCGGCGGCGGGAGAACTCCTGGAAGCCCCAGCGCCGGCCCGCGGGCCAGGCGGGCAGGCGGATTTCGACGATGATCTCGTCAGCAGCGAGCGCGGTCATCAATGGCCCCTGGAAGAAATCGCCAGCCTTGATGACGCGCTCACCAGCCTTGCCGATCACCACCATCTCGGCGTCGCACGCAACCGCGATGCCGGGCATTTCGGCGGCCGGATCGGCATGCGCGACACTGCCGCCGACGGTGCCGCGATTACGGATCTGATAATGCGCGACATGCGCGATCGCCGCCTTGAGCAGCGGATGCGCGGTGGCGAGCCGATCGTCGTCCTCGATGTCGCGCCAGCGCGTCATGGCGCCGAGCGATACGCCGGCATCGGAAATCTTGATCTGGCGAAGCTCGGTCAGCTTGCGCAGATCGACCAGCATCGACGGCTGCGCGAGCCGGAACGCCAGCATCGGCACCAGGCTCTGGCCGCCCGCGAGCGCCTTGGCGTCGTCATTTGCGGCCAGGAGCTTCACGGCTTCGGAGATGGTGGTCGGGCAAGCATATTCGAAGGGCGGCATTTTCATGAGTTACGCGTCCGCTTCGAATTAGACCGATGCAAATTCATTGAATTAGTTCCTACCATCGTAATTGCAGACCGGTCAACGCGAGCGCGCGCCGGATGTACTGATCAAGGCCCACACGTTCGGCGGCGACAGCGGCAGGTCGCGCGGTTCTATACCGAGCGGTCGAAGGGCCGCCGCTACCGCATTGGCGATCACGCCGCCGACCGGGATAATGCCGCCCTCGCCCGCGCCCTTGGCGCCGAGCGGGTTGTGTGGCGCCGGTTTGTCCTCGAAGGCCATGGCGCGGATGTAAGGAAAATCGCTCGCCGTCGGCATCATGTAGTCGGCGAGCGAGCCGGTCAGCAGTTGCCCTTGCTCGTCATAGATCACGTGTTCCATGAACACACCGCCGAGCCCCTGCACGATCGCGCCGACCGCCTGGCCGTGCAGCGTCAACGGGTTGATGATGCGGCCGACGTCCTCGACGGCGAGATAGTCGAGGAGTTCCACCCGGCCGGTCTTCGGATCGACCGCCACGTGCGCGGCATGCGCGCCGTAACTGTAGGTTCGGTGGTTGCTCGCATAGGTGCCTTCGGCCGAAATGCCGGCACCGGCCAGTTCGCCCCAGGTGATCGCGACATTGCCAGGTCCGATCGCCCGGCCGCCGTCGAGCGTAATGTCCTGCGCGCCGCAGTTCAGCCTCCGCGCCGCCGCGTCACGGATCTGGTCCTTGAGGCTGGCAGCCGCTGCCACGATGGCGGAGCCGCCCATCACGATCGAGCGCGAACTGTATGAGCCAAAGCCCTGCCGCACGTAGCTGGTCGAGCCGTGATAAACGCCGCGGATCGCCTCCATCGGCCGTTCGAGGGCATCGGCCGCGATCTGCGCGAACACCGTCTCGACGCCCTGCCCCACCGACGACGAGCCGACATAGACCGAGACCGAACCGTCGGCCTCCAGTTCAAGCCGCACGTTCTCGCGCGGCCCCGAGCCGCCACCCTCGAAGTAGCAGCCGATGCCGACGCCGTGATAGCGGCCGTCGATCAACCTGCCCTGCAGCGCCGCCTTCTCGCGCCAGTTGAATTCGTCGGCGCAGCGGTCGAGCGTCACGCGGTAGTCGCCACTGTCGGTTGCGGTCTCGATATCGAGCGGCACAACGCGGGCAAGCGAATACGGCATCTCGGATTCGGCGATCAGGTTGCGCCGCCGGAACTCGACCCGGTCGAGATCGAGGTCCCGCGCCGCCATGTCGAACAGCCGTTCACGGAAGAAATCGGCCTCGAACCGCCCCGGCCCGCGGTAGGTGCCGGACGGCGTCTTGTTGGTCACCAGCAGGTCGACACTGACGTTGATGTTTGGAACCCGGTAGGGGCCGGAAAGAATCTGGATGAGGTTACGGGCAGCGGTCGCGCCGTTGGTGCGGATATAGGCGCCGAGATCGACCGCCGCGTGGCCGCGCAGACCGATGATCCTGCCGTCGGCGTCGCAGGCAATCTCCAGCGTGCATTCGGCGTCGCGGGCATGATTGGTCGCGATGAGATGCTCGCGCCGGTCTTCGGTCCATTTCACCGGCCGGCCGAGCAGACGCGCCGCGAACGGAATCAGGAAATCCTCGGGATAGAATTCGCCGCGGACGCCGAAGCCGCCGCCGACATCGCACTCGACCATGCTGATCGAGTCTTCCGGCAGCTTCATCTGCTTCGCGAGAATCCGGCGATTGTGAAACGGTACCTTGCTGGCGCCCTGGACCGTCAGCCGCTGCGCGCTCGCGTCCCAGTCGGCGAATAGCCCGCGTGGCTCCATCGGGACGGCGGTGAAGCGCTGCACCGAGAACTGCTCGCGGCGCGTATAGCCGGCGTCCTTGAACGCCGCATCGGCGTCGCCGCGCAGCGCGGTCAGGGTGACCATAAGGTTCGAGCCGGTCGCCTCGAACAGCAGACTGTCATTGACGCGCGCGGCTGCGCGATCCGCCACCGCCGGTAGCGGATCAATGTCGAGCGCAATCGCTTCCAGCGCGTCTTCGGCAGCGGCGGCGCTGTCGGCCACGACCACGGCGACCGGCTCGCCCACATAGCGCACCTTGTCGCGGGCGATCACCGGTTGCTGGTAGGCCTCGAATGCCGGCAGCAGTTCCTGCCGCATGGTGATGACCGGGACATCCCCGACATCGGCCGCAGTGATCACCGCATGCACGCCGGGCCGGGACAGTGCGGCGCTGACATCGATCGAGCGGATGCGCCCGTGCGCGACCGGGCTGCGCATGAGAACGGCGTGCAGAACGTCTTTGCCAGTGATGTCGTCGACGAACTGGCCACGGCCGCGCAGAAACCGCAGGTCTTCAAGACGCTCGACCGGGCTGCCCACAAAGGCATTCGTCGTGCGCGTGTGATCGATCATATGACGATCGTCGCCCGTTCGTTAAGGAGCGCCCGCGCCACACTCATGGCGGCGAGCGCCGATGTCTTCGGATTGGAGCGCGACGGCTTGCCCTGCAACTGGATGGCGAAGCGCCCGGCCGCGCCCTCCGCCTCGATCTCGTGCACATTGCCCGGTGCGTCGGGATCGGCGACGAGTTCGACCTCGGTCGCGTCGAAGCCGAGGCCGGCCAGCGCCACCGCAGCCGCCACATTGGCGTTCTGCGGATAGAGCAGCGCTGCCTCCCCGGCGGTGCCTTTGTAGAGCAGGGTGCGCTGTGTGAGCGTGCCCAGATCGGCGAGCTTTTCGGCAGGCGAGCCGCGCCAGGCCGCCGGCGGCTTGCGCGAGCGGTAGCGCACCGAAGTGAGCCCGGCGACCCGCATTGCGGCAATTGCGTCGATGCCGCCGACAGCGCCGGCCGGCAGCAGGATGCGGCTGTTGCCGTCTTGCGCTGCGGCTTTGAGACGCGCGAGCAGCGCCGGATCGGCCAGCGCACCAACCGAGATCACCAGGAAATCGAAACCACCGCGCAGCGCCGCCTCGCCGTATTCGGCAACCGCCGGCTGGCCGGCGACCTCGGCCACTACCGCGGGCTGCCGGATAAGCAGTTCGTCGAGCGTTTCGACGATATCGATATCGCAAAGTTTCGCGCGCGCCGCATCGGTGCGGCCGGAGCGAGCCAGCGCCGCGACGAAGCGCACACCGCCGGCACCGTCCACGTTGCGAATCGCCGCGATCACATCCTGCGCAATGCCACCGCAGCCGATGAGGCCGACCGAAGTCATGTGGGACACGTCATGTTGCTATACGCGCTGCCCTTCGCTCAGCGGAATATCCCGCATCGTGCTGGGCGCGAACAGCTCCTCCACCGTGAGGCGGCGATCGCTCAGCCCGTGCTCGTGGGTATATTGCAGCAGCGCCTCGATGGTGGGCCGGTTCTGATCGATGCCGTACGGAAACCAGTCCGGGCCGATGATCGCCTTCTCCTCCTCCAGCAGCGGCTGCAGCCAGGCGAACGATGCCTTCGGCGAGCCGAGGTCGGCGAGCTGGTCGTAGGCGTATTGCTTGGCTTGGCAGAGCGCCTTGTAGAGCGAGAGCGCCACCCACGGATCGCGATCGTAGATGTCGCGGCGAATCACCACCGTATGCATGATCGGGTAGATCTTGGTGCGGCTGTAGTACGCCTTCTCCTCCTCGGCGTAGTTCGGAAACAGCCGCTTGACGTTCGGCGCGCCGCGCCGGAACGACAACGGGTTGTTGGCGGTCATCAGGAAGTCGATCTCACCGCTTTCCAGCAGGTCGCCGAGTTCGGTACCGGCGGGCGCCTGGGTGAGACGGACATCGGCGGGGAGCTTGCGGCCGAGACGATCGGTGCGGCCCTGCACCCACTCGACGTCGGTCGGCTTGACGCCGTATTCGTGCTGCAGCAACCCGCGCATGAACACGGCGGCGGTCATGCTGTATTCCGGCACGCCGCCGCGCTTACCCTTGAGGTCGGCGGGCGATTTGATGCCCTTCGTGGTATTAATGAAGAAGTAGCCGTGACGGAAAACGCGCGAGGGAAACGCCGGGATGGCGATGAACGGCGAGTTCCCCTGGCTCACCAACGACGTGTAGTTCGACAGCGACATCTCGGAGACGTCGAATTCCCGGTATTGCAGCATCCGCCAGAAGATTTCGGCCGGTTGCATGGTCAGGTAGTTGAGCTCGATGCCCTCCGGGCAAATCAATCCTTCGCGCAAGGCTGCGGTGCGGTCGTAAGGCCCGCAGGCAAACGTCAGATGCATGGTCCGTGCTTTCTTCCCACTATGACGCCGCACGCTGTCGCGCGCCGCACATGCTGTCAAGTTGTCGCAGATTACTCGGCCGCTGTAATCCGCGTGACCCGCACACCGTCATAACGAACCTGCTGCGTCATCGTGCGCGGCGCCCGCGCTGGCAGAGTCGCGGGAATTGACCTAAGTTTGGCCCCCGGCACGCGCGTGCCTTGGAGCCCAATCCCATGCCAGTCGCTTTTCGCCGTTTTTCGATTTTCCTCCTGACGATATTCGCCCTGACCGCACCGGCGGCGGCGCAAAACTATCCCGATCGCGTGGTGCGCATCATCAACCCGTTCCCACCGGGCGGATCGGTGGACATCACCGGCCGCATGCTGGCGCAGAAGCTCAGCGAGATCACCGGGCACCAGTTTATCATCGAGAACCGTACCGGGGCGGGCGGCAATACCGGGGCCGAGGGCGTCGCCAAGTCGGAGCCCGACGGCTACACGCTGCTGTTCACCGCGCCCGGTCCGATCGTCGTCAACCCAACGCTCTACACCAAGGGCCTGCCGTTCGACCCGGCCAAGGATTTCGTGCCGATCGCGATCTTTGCATTCACGCCGATCGTGCTGATGGTCAATCCCGGCGTTCCCGCCAAGAACGTCCAGGAGTTGATCGCCTACGCCAAGAGCAACCCGGGCAAGGTCTATTTTGGTTCGGCCGGCATGGGCTCGACTCCGCATCTGTCGGGCGAGTTGTTCAAGAGCATGACCAAGACCCAGATCACCCATGTGCCCTACCGCGGCACCGGTCCGGCGATGAACGACCTGGTCGGCGGCCACATTCAGATGTTCTTTGACCTGCTGCCCGGGAGCCTGCCGCAGATCAGCGCCGGACGCGTCCGCGCCCTGGCCAATGCGGGTTTGAAGCGCCCAGCGGCACTGCCGGACCTGCCGACCGTCGCCGAGCAGGGCCTGCCGGGGTTCGACGCCGCGTCCTGGGTGGTGCTGGTCGCACCGTCGAAGACGCCGCCGGCTGTGCTTGCCAAGCTGCGGGCGGACGTCGCCAAGGCGATCGCCGCGCCGGATATCGCCGCGCATCTCCGCAAGCTTGGCTCCGAGCCCGGCACGGCCGACGAGCAGAAGGTCCGCGCATTCCTGGACGCCGAGACCAAGAAGTGGGCCGAGGTGATCCGCGTCTCGGGCGCGAAAGTGGACTGACCGCAGCAACGGTTGCGAGCGTCACTTCGCGCGAATGCCCGCGCTCGTGACCACCTCGCGCCATTTCTTGACGTCGTCGCGGATACGCGCGCCCAGCGCCTCGGGCGAACCGGGCTCGGCCTCGACGCCGTGCTTGGCGAACGCCGCACGGACTTCGGGATCATTGAGCACCGCGATCGCCTCGCGATTGAGCTTTGCGACAATGGCGGGCGGTGTTGCGGCCGGTGCGACGATCGCCTGCCACAGTTCGAACTCGTAGCCCGGCAGGCCGGACTCGGCGATGGTCGGCACATCCGGCAACGTTGGGTTGCGCACCGCGCCGGTGACCGCAAGCGCACGCAGCTTGCCGGCGCGTACATGCACGAGTGTCGGCGGGATGGTGCCGAACTGCATCTCGACGCGCCCTTCCATCAGATCGACGGTCGACTGCGCGGTGCCACGATAGGGCACATGGGTAAGCTCGATCTTGGCCATCTTCTCGAACAGCGCGCCCGAGAGATGCGCCAGGGTAGCGGTACCGGCCGAAGCATAGTTCAGCGCATGCGGTTTTGATTTGGCGAGGGCGATCAATTCCGGCACGGTGCGCGCCGGCAGCCCGGGAAAGACCGCCAGCAGGAATGGCGATTCGCCGATCATCGCCACCGGCGCGAAGTCCTTGACCGGATCGTACGAAATATTGGCGGCACTCGCCGCCACGGCGTGCGTGCTGGTATTTGCGAGCCCGAGTACATAACCGTCGGGTGTCGCGCGCGCGACCGTTTCGGTTCCAATCGTGCCGCCGCCGCCAACACGATTCTCGACCACAAGTTGCTGGCCAAGCCGTTCGCCGAGCTTTTGGGCGACGATGCGGGCGACCGTATCCGAACTGCTGCCCGCCGTGAACGGCACGATGAAGCGGACCGGCCGCTCCGGCCAGCGGGCGGCGGCATCCTGGCCGAAGGCCGGGGCAGCCGCGATTGCACCGGCAATCAGCGTCAAGGCGAAGCGAAGCATCTCATTCTCCTACCGTGCACACGCGATGGTCATTCCGGGACGGCGGCTGACCGTCGGAAGCCGTGGTGCCGAGCAATAGAAGCGATGCACTTGCCGTGCCAACCGCCAGATTCCTGGCTTTCGCAGACTCGCGCCGCTGACGACGGGTATTTCATTGAATTTTTTCCGCTTCGCGCAGGCTTTCGATCAGCGACGAGCGCAGCAGGAACGCGCGGGCGAGCTTCGGATCCTCGGCAGTGCGGCGCAGCTCGTCGTGGTTCTTCTGGCGCACGGCGGGATCCTTCTCGGCCAGCAGGCGCTTGTTGCGCATCGTCTGCGCCTGGGTGTGCTGCACGGCGACGTGCCGGCGCTGCCGCTCGTAGCGGTCAAGCACCGCCTCGCCGGCCTCGCCGCGCAGGATCGCCACGAGCTTGTCGGCGAGATTGAAGGCGTCGTGGATGCCGCTGTTCATCCCCATGGCGCCGATCGGGCTGTTCACATGCGCGGAATCGCCCGCCAGGATCGCCCGGCCGATGCGGAATTTCTGCGCGACGCGCTGGTGCACCGTGTAGAGGTTGCTGCCGACGATATCGAAGTCCCTGCCGGTCGGCAGGAAGCGTTGCAGCCGGGCCTGCAGCGCCTCGGGACGCGTGCAGCGCCTGCTCGTCTTCGGGCTCGTCGGTCGGGAAATGCACGCGCCAGCGGTCGGGCGGACCTTTCCAGTGAAACAGGTTCGACCATTCGTCGGGATCGGAGATGTAGTTGCGCTCGGTATAGCCGTGCCGCGGAAATCGTAGGCGACCTCGATGTTCAGCGTGCGGTCCGGATAGGTGAAGCCCTCGAACTCGATGTCGAGGTCCTTGCGGACGATGCTGCGCGCGCCCTCGCCGCTCACCAGATAGCGCGCCGTCGATTTTCTCGGTTTCACCGGCCGGATTGATGACCTGCGCGGTGACGCCGTCGGCGTCCTGCGCGAACGCGGTGAACTCGGTCGAGAGCCGCAGATCGATCAGCGGGATGCGCCTTGGCGAGCTTGAGCGCTTCCTCGACGATCTTGATGCGCTCGCATTGCAGCACGTAGGGAAACCGCGTGTCGTCCTTGAGATGGGCGTGGTCGAACTCCGCGACCAGCTTCTGCTCATGCCGGTCCCAGTAGTGAAACAGCGGCGCGATGATGCCGCGCGGCTCGAGCTTGTCGTAAAGGCCGATGCGGTCGAGGAATTTCGAGCGTCGCCGGATGGTTGGTGCCGGCGCGCGGCACCTGCTCGAGGAAATTGTCGTCGTTGCGCGCTTCGATCAGGCAGACGGAACGTCTGCCTGCGCCAAGGCGAGCGACAGGCACAACCCGACCGGCCCGGCACCGATGACGATGATACGGTTTGATGCGTCACTCACGCGTTCGGCACTCCGCTGTCATCATCCGCGCAAGCGGATGATCCAGTCCTTTCGAGAAAATCATTTGGGAAAGGCCGGATGCCCGCGTCCGCGGGCATCACAGCTCGTCAGCGCTGTCCGCGACCAGCAACAGCGCAAAGTCAAGCTCAGGGCTCAAGCCTTCGCCACCACGTCCTTGACGGCGCCGATCCAGCCGGTGTCGTCAGATCGAACACGATACCGTTCGGGTCCTTGTACTTCGCCTCGTAGTACGAATGCGAATTCTCGGCGGCGCCGGGCGCCTTGGGCGCAGGCCGGCCGTCGAGATACTTGCCGCCGGCATCGACCACCTTCTTTTCCGCCTGGTCGAGGTCATCGACCCACATCCCGAAGTGGTAGATGCCGGTCTTCTCCTCGCCTTCCTGCTTCAGCAGCGCGACGTTGATGGTGCCGTCGGACACGTAGACCCCGCGCCGGGCGCGGCCGGCGACCTTCATGTCGAACGCCTCCTCGAAGAACTTCGCCGCCTTGTCCGGATCGGGAACGATGAGCGCGATGTGACGAAGCTTGGCCATGCTGTTTTCCTTCTTGGTCAGGCGAATGGGATACAAGACAATAGCGAGGAACGGCGGTCGGCCACAAGGCGCGGCGCTGCGTACCTGCTAATAGCGTGCGACGGACTAAGCGCGCTTCGGAGGCTGGATGTACAAGGATTTGCGCGAATTCATCGCCCAGGTCGACGAGCTGGGCGCGCTGCGGCACATCGACGGCGCCGATCCGCATTTCGAGATCGGCGGCATCACCGAGGTCGCGGCCGGCATGCCGGAATGCCCGGCGCTGCTGTTCGACCGCATCAAGGGCTTCCGCGACGGGCTTTCGCGTCTTCACCAACGCCACCACCACGCCGCAGCGCGCGGCGCTCGCGCTCGGCATCGATCCGGCGCTGCGGCCGCTCGACGCGCTGAAGGCCTGGATGGCAGAAGCGCCAGACCTTGACGCCGCACAAGCCGGTCCGCGGTGACCGATGCGCCGTTCCTGGAAAACTCGCATGCGCGGGCGAGAGGTCGACCTCGGCAAGCTGCCGGCGCCCCATTGGCACCGCAAGGACGGCGGGCCGTTCATCGGCTCGGGCTCGATCGTCATCATGCGCGATCCGGACGGCGGCTGGATCAATGCCTCGATCTACCGCGTGCAGGTGCACGGTCGCGAACAGGGTCACCATCCAGTTCGATCATCCCGGCCGGCACGGCGCGATCATCGCCCGGAAATACTGGGACCGGGGCAAGTCCTGCCCGGTCGCCGTGGTCAACGGCGAGGACCCGGCGCTGTTCATCGCCGGCTTCGAATATCTGCCCGACAGGCCAGTCGGAATACGACTTCGCCGGCGCGATCAAAGGCGCGCCGATCGAGGTGCTCGACGGCCCGCTCACCGGCCTGCCGCTGCCGGCGCAGGCCGAGATCATCCTCGAAGGCGAACTGCTGCCGGCCGAGCAAGATGACGCTGCCGGAAGGCCCGTTCGGCGAATTCACCGGCTACTACGCCGCCGATAAGCGGCCCTGCCCGGTGATGCAGGTCAAGGCCATCCACCACCGCAACGATCCGATCCTGCTCGGCTCGCCGCCGATGAAGCCGCCGCGCTTCCATTTCGGCCTGCCGTTCCGCGCCGCCTCGATCTGGAGCAACCTGGAGATGGCCGGCGTCACCGACGTGGTCGGCGTCTGGCAGCACGTGGCGCAGCTGATGACCGTGGTGGCGCTCAAGCAGCGCTACGCCGGCCATGCCAAGCGCGCGGCGCTGATCGCGGCCGCCAACAGCTACATGGGACGGCTGGTCGTGGTGGTCGACGACGATGTCGATCCGTCGAACCTCGCCGACGTGATGTGGGCGGTCACCACGCGCTGCGAGCCGTCCGAGCAGATCGACATCGTGCGCAACGCCTGGAGTTCGGCGCTCGACCCGCGCATCCCGGCCGAGGCGAAAGCGCGCGGCATCACCTCGCATTCCAAGGCGATCATCGAGGCCTGCCGGCCGTTCGCCTGGATGGACAAGTTCCCGCCGACCTCGGCGCTGTCGCAGGACGAGGCGCGGGCGATCGAGGAGAAGTGGGGCGGGGTGTTGAAGGACCGAACTATACCGCAGGGTCGAGGCCTCACCTAGGAGCCGAGAGGTCGGCTCTCGAGGCGAGGCCGCCTATAGGATCGCCCCATCCCTCACCTCGAGACACTCGCTTCGCTCGCTCCTCAGGATGAGGTCGGAGGGAGCGTCACTCCACCGCGTTGGCGGTACGCAGGCTGTCGAACAGCGAGGAGCGGTAGAGGAACTGCTTGTGCAGCTTCACGTCTTCGGAGATGCGCCTGAGATCGTCGAGGTGCTCGCGGCGTTTACCGGGTCCCTTTCCTCCAGGACTTCTTGTTCTGGATGGTCTGCGCCTGCACGAACTCATCTCGCCTTCGCCGCTGGCGGGTAGCGGTCGAACACGCCGCATGGCGCGGCCGAACCACACGTCGGCCAGCTTCTCGGCGGGTTTATCGCGTCGTGGATGCCGCCATTCATGCCCATGCCGCCCATCGGATTGTTGACGTGGGCGCTGTCGCCGGGAGGAGCACCCGGCCCTTGTTGAAGGTGGCGGCGACGCGCTGATGCACCGCGTAGAGCGCGTGATACGGAATATCATAGTCGCCGCTCTTCTGATGAATGCCTTGCAGGCGGCGCTGCACGCCCTCCGGGCTCATAACCTCTTCGTCGGATTTTTAGCGCCGGCACCGGAAATACGCCCCGCCAGATTTCGGGCGGGCCGTAACCCTTCACCTTGAACAGGTTGAGCCATTCGTCCGGATCGAAGAAATAGTTGCGGGTGCAGAAATTGGGGTTCGCGGCGAGAAGATCGAACGTCGTGCCGATCTTGATGAAGCGCTCCGGATAGGTGAAGCCTTCAAAATCGATCCCAGCGAGACGCCGCACCGCGCTGCTGGCACCGTCGGTGCCGACCACGTATTTGCCGCGCAAGGTTTCGGTTTCGCCCGCCGCGTTTGTCACCGTCGCGTCGACATGGTCAGCGTGCTGCGTGAGCCCCGTCAACTTGGTGGAGAACCGGACCTCGCCGATGCCGCTCGCCTCGATGTGCGGCAGTGCGGCGTGCACGAGTTTGTACTGCTCCCATTGCAGTACGAACGGGTACGGCACCTCGCCCTTCAGCAGATTGATGTCGAATACGGCGAATAGCCCGCCGGTGGTGCGATCGCGGGAATGAAACAGCGGCGCCGACATGCCGCTCGCTCGGCTCATCCGAGAAGGCTTCGGTCTCGAGTTCAAGCTCGACCAACATTTCGACCGTCGGCGGATGCACGGACGCGGCGCGCTGGTCTTCGGCTGCGTCGGGCAACTGCTCGATCAGCGTGACCGGTATGCCTTTCTTCACCAGCGCCAGCGTCGTCACGGCGCCGACCGGCCCCGCTCCAGCTACGATTACCCGATTGTCGGTTTGCATCGTCATCTCCGAAATAGCAGCATAGTGGCCCGCCGCCTGGTCACAAGATTACTTGTGCTGCAATCGACGCCCGCAAAGCGGGCGCGACCCATTATCGGCGCGATCGAGGGAGGCGATCACACCCGCGAAATCTCGAACATCGACGGATGGAAAAGCTCCTCGGCGGTCACCTTGCGGTCGACCAGACCCTGTTCGTACGCGTATTGCGTGAGCGCCTCGATCTCCCGCATGTTCTCGTGGATGCCGTAGGCCCAGAAATCCTTGCCCATCAACGCGCTGGTTTCCTCGGCCTCCGGGATGAGCCAGGGCAAGGTCGTCATCAGCGCATTGACATCGAACAGGTCGACCATGGCGAGGGCCTTGGCCTCGCAGAACGCCTTGTAGACGCTGGTCGGCAACCAGGGATATTGCTCAACCAGTTCCTTGCGGATGCCGACCAGGTGCATCAGCGGAAACATCTTGGTCTTCTTCCAGTAGGCCTGTTCGGCCGCGCGCGTGTTGGGAAACAGCCGCCGGATGTGCGGCTCGCCGCGAAGGAACGACGACGGCCCGCGCGCCGTGAACAGCGCATCAAGCTCGCCATCGCGCAGCATGTTCACCAGCGTCTGCTCTTTGCCGATCGGCTGCAAGTCGAGACCGGGGATGGGCTTCAGCGGCGTGCGTTCGTCGCGGCCCGCCTCCTCCTGACCGCCGCTGCGCCAAATGATGTCGGTGGGCTTCACGCCGTATTCGTGCTGCATCATGCCGCGCATCCAGACCACGGCGGTGATCTGGTATTCGGGCAAGCCGACGCGCTTGCCGCGCAGGTCTTCCGGCTTCTCGATGCCCGCATCGGCCCGCACGTAGATGCCAGAGTGCCGGAACAGCCGCGAGACGAAGGCCGGAATGCCCACAGAGGCCGAAGTACCGGCCGCGACGGTCCGGATATAACTCAAGAACGACAACTCGGAGACATCGAACTCCTGGTAACGGAAGGCGCGGAAGAAAATCTCCTCCGGATAGAGGCAGGAGGTCGTGGTGCAGCCTTCGACCTTGACGCGACCGTTCTTGATCGCACGGCAGCGATCGTAGTTGCCGCAAGCAATCGTTATCGGCACGTCGACCATGACTTTCCCCTGTTGGATGATCGATTTGCCTCTCTCCTCCCATCCCCGCGAAAGCGGCGACCCAGATTCCGTTGCGATTCCTGGATTCCCGCTTCCGCGGGAACGATCAGAAGTGAAGCCGGCTCGACGATGACGGCGTCTTTCTCAAACCGTACCTGGATCGTCCAGCGCTGTGAAGGCGCTAAACGGCGGGCTCCAATGCCGGGCCGCACGCTTGTTGTCGCTGCCGGAGCGCGATAATTTCGATCCCAAACCGATGGATATCGGCGCCGGACGGCGGCCGGAACAAGGAGCGAGACCATGATGTCGACCGTGGTTGGCGGCGCCGATGCTGCCGCATGCGCCCCAGTTCTTCACCATGCCGGACACCGAGGACAAAGAGCGTCATCGCCAAGGTGCGCGAGGTCGCCGCCGATATCGACAACAAGCTGCGCGCGCACAAG
>CAVWOV010000042.1:0-239168 GCA_963756715.1 uncultured Alphaproteobacteria bacterium | reverse complement strand
TGTTGTTCTCGCGCGGGCTTTGCATCCCGTAGCGGTGCCACATCTCCTTGAGGTCATAGACGCCATAGACGCCAATCAACGCCTTGACCTTGGCGCTCACATTGGCGTGCTGGTCCTGCGGATAGCCGCCCGTGAAGGCATTGCCACTCAACGCCGCGAGCGACGCCAGGTGGCCGCCCGCAGAGGCGCCGAAGATGCCGATACGCTCGGGATCGACCTTGAGTTCGCTCGCGCTGCCGCGCACGAACTGGATCGCCGCCAGCACGTCTTGAACGGCCTGCGGGAAGGTCTTGTGGCCCTTCTTGGCAAGGCGATAGCTGACCGAGAATAGGACATAACCTCGTTCGGCGAGATAGGGGCCCCAGTGTTGAAATGCACTGCGCGCCCCCGCCTGCCAGCCGCCGCCATGCACGGCCACCAATGCCGGGTATGGGCCTGCGCCTTTCGGGGCATAGAGATCGCCCATCAACGCAACGCCGTCGTGGGTTGCGTAGGTAATGCCGGGACGGATGTCGATGGTGTCGGATGCCATTGCGCGGTTGCTCCTGCGGCTTGGGATGGAAGAAGAATTAGATGCGCGCGCCCTGGTCGCCCAGATGCTGGCCGCAATCCATGCGCAGGCATTCGCCGGTCATCACGGTGGCGCCCTCGACCATGAACAGCGCCATGCGCGCGACATCGGCCGGCCAGATGCCGCGCTTGAGCGGAAACTCGGTCTCCGTGCGTGCGATCAGCTTCTGGTATGCTTCCTCGCTCATGATCTTCCTGGTCCAGTTGCCGAGCAATCCGCCGGGACATAGCGCGTTGACCCGAACTTCCGGCGCCAGCAGGCGCGCCATCGACAAGGTGAGCGTATTGAGCGCGCCCTTGGATGCCGAATAGGCGATCGAACTGCCGCTGCCCCGGAAGGCTCCGATCGACGAGATGTTGACGATCGCCGCATCCCCAGTCGCCTTGAGGTGCGGAGCGGCAGCGCGGCACATCTGATAGTTGCCGATCAGGTTGACCGAAAAGATGCGCTCGAACTCGGCGGCGTCGAGCAAATCCATCCGCCGCTGCGGGATCGGCTTGGTGACGGCGGCGTTGTTGATCAGCACATCGAGCCGGCCGAACCGCTCGACCGCGGTCTTCACCAGCCGCACGCAATCGGCGTCCTTGGCGACATCGGCCTGGGCCGCGAAGGCCTGCACACCGGCCGCTTCGCAGCCGGCGACGACCTGATCGGCGCCGGCCTTGTTGGTCGCGTAGTTCACCACGACGTTGCAACCGCGCGACGCCAGGCTCTTGGCACACTCGGCGCCGATACCGCCGTCCGAACTCGAGCCGGTGACGATCGCGGTCTTGCCCTTAAGGTCCAAAGGCTCCTCCAAACACGCTGATCCCAGTCACCCGCATCGCTATCTCCGTTCGTGCCCGCGAAAGCGTCCGCGGGCACCCAGATATGAACTCAATCACGGCTTTGGATTCGGGTCCCCGCATGCGCAGGGACGAACGGATAATGCGCGCTTCAAACGTCTTCCTAGGCGCGTGCGTACTGGCCGCGATTGAAGAAGCGATCCTTCTGGTCGTCGCTCGCAGTGTCACGGTTCGACTTAACGGCGGCGACCTTGGCGAGCGCGGCTTTCACCGCAGGACGTTCCTCATGGCCTTGAACCAGCGCGCCAGATTGGGATGGTCATCCCATTTCACACCCTGCGCATCGTGATTTCGCGTCCACGGGAACGTCGCGATGTCGGCGATCGAATAATCCTGGCCGCCGAGATACGGCACCTGGCCGAGCCGCTTCTCCAGAACCTCATAGAGCCGCTTCACTTCCGAGGTGTAGCGCGTCATCGAATAGTCGTTACCGGTCTTCGGCGCGAACAGCTTGAAGTGCGTCCATTGTCCGAACATCGGGCCGACGCCGGTGAGTTGGATCATCAGCCACTGGATCACGTCGTACTTCTTCACCATGTCGGTCGGCAGAAACTTGCCAGTCTTCTCGGCGAGATACATGAGAATCGCGCCGAACTCGACCACCGTATAGGGCTTGCCGCCGGGGCCATCGTGATCGACGATCGCCGGAATCTTGCTGTTCGGATTGACCTTGATGAAATCGGGATTGTACTGCTCGCCCTTCCAGACGTCGATGAAATGCTCCTTGTAGGGCAACCCGATCTCTTCAAGCATGATGTAAATCTTCTGCACGTTCGGACTGGTCAGCGCGTAGAAATCGATCATGGGACTTGGTCCTCGTTGGGCGGAAAGGGCGCCACGGTACCGAGCGCCGCCGCCACGGGCAAGCGGTCCGCATCATCGCCAGCATGCAAACGCGCATTGACAACCGCGGGCCTTTCGCCACCAACTTGAATACAAGTACGACCCGCTCGGGAGGAGCCTGTGAACGTCGCCGACAAGAAACTGACGGGCCGCATCGCGGCCGAACGTATCAAGATGATGACGGTGCCGCGCCCGCCCGAAGGCGTGGTCGAACGCTTCAAGTCGCTGGGCGACTGCACCGGCGTCATCTCCGACACCATGGACGAACTCGGCATCCCGCCAGGCGCCGTCGGCGCATCGGTGCTCAAGCCCACCATGCCGGGCACCATCATGGTCGGACCGGCGCTGACGCTGCGCAACATCCTGCAGCGAATCGAGCCGCTCACCGGCGCGCGCAACCATGTGAACAAGATGGCGGAGTTCGAGTGCCACAACCTCGCAACGCCGGGCGACGTGCTGGTGATCGAGGGGGTCGCCAACATCTCCAACATGGGCGGCAACTCGGCCCAGACCGGCAAGCGCCAGGGCGAGGTCGGCGCGATCGTGCAGGGCGGCATCCGCGACGTGCCGCATCAGCGCGCCGTCGGCTACCCGATCTGGGCGAGCGACATCACGCCGGTCACCGGCAAGTGGCGGATCGAGGCCGCCGAGATCAACGGCACGATCATGATCGGCCACGTGCAGGTGCAAGCCGGCGATCTGGTGGTCGCCGACGACACCGGAGTTTGTTTTATTCCACGCGAGAAAATCATGGACGTGCTCGAACACGCCGAGAAGAAAGCACGCTCTGAGGCGAAGCGGGTGAGCGCGATCGACAGCGGCCTCGCGGTGCCGGACGTCCTGCGCTCGGGGGAGTAGCTGCATATCTATGAGACGAGAAAGACGGTGGGCTCCCTCTCCCCGCAGGGGAGAGGGTTGGGGTGAGGGGGTTGCTGACCTTACGATCGCTCAGGAACCCCCTCACCCGCCGCGCTGATGCGCGGCGACCTCTCCCCTCCGGGGAGAGGTGAACGGAGAGAGCCTTGAATGGACGGCTACGTCCCGATCTTCGCCGCAGGTGCGGCGGGATTGGGCACCGACGCGATCTTGGTCGCGGTGTGCATGTGGCCATCCCAGCGCTTCGCGAACGGCGCCGGAATGTCGAACTGGTCGAGCACGCGCGCGACGATGTGATTGACGATGTCGTCGACGGTCTGCGGATGGTTGTAGAAGGCCGGCATCGGGGGCACGATCGAGACGCCCATGCGGGCGAGCTTGAGCATGTTTTCGAGATGCACCTCGGACAGCGGCGTCTCGCGCACCAGCAATACGAGGCGCCGGCGTTCCTTGATCACCACGTCGGCCGCGCGATGCACGAGGTGTTCGCCATAGCCGTTGGCGATGCCGGCGAGCGTGCGCACCGAGCATGGCATCACCACCATGCCCTCGGTCTTGAACGAGCCGGAGGAGATCGACGCGCCCATGTCGCCCTGGCTGTGCACCACAGTCGCCAAGCCGCGAACCTGCTCGACGGTGTAGCGGGTCTCGTGTTCGAGGGTGCGCTGTGCCCACTTGCTGATGATCAGGTGGGTTTCGACGTCGCTTTCTTTCAGCGCCTCAAGCATGCGCACGCCGAAGATCGAGCCGGTCGATCCGGTCATGCCGATGATAAGACGCCGCATCCGTTTCTCCTGGGTCTTCTTTTGGCCGAGTTGGGTGATTTTGACCGTATTACATGAAACGGCGATGGCCGGCATCCGCTTGCCATCGCCGATGCTGAATGCGCCATCCGCGCGCTAAGGCAAATTTGGCATCTTTCCTGCCATCTGCCTAGTGCCGCCGATTTGAAGTTCCCACGTGTCAGAGTGTGCCGAGACGTATCACGAACTTCGGACACGGGGCACTAGAGCATCTCCTTGATAGCGCGAATGAGGTTCCGGTCGACGCTGATCATGTCGCCCTGCGGCGGTAGAGAAAGTTCCTGCCGCTCGTGCGGCGAGATCGCGCGCCCCTGCAGGATGACCCGCCCGTCGGACGTGAGAAACATCGACGACACAGCGTTGTCATCGTCGTCTTTCCAGACGAGTTCGACCCGGAAATTCAATGCCCCCTCCTCCCCGTGCCCGGCTATTCGGCGGCCACGCCATGCGCGGCGGCGTTTTGCTCGTCCCGATAGAGCCGATCGATGACGCGGCGGGCCTGCATGCCTCCGGCGTCGGCGTTGATGTCGAGCTGCGGGGCGTCGGGCCGCTGCGTGATCGAGCGCTGCTGCGCGGTGAAAACGGCGACATCCTCCAGGAACGCAGTCTGGATCTGTTGGAATACGCGCTCGGTCATCTCGGCATTCTTGACGTCGAAATCGTGCGCCTGCCCCCAGAAATAGTGCGAGGTGGTTTCGGTCTCGGGCGTGATCGCATTGAGGTTACGCATGCCGATGCCGTTGACACGGCGCCCCTCCGGTGCGCCGGTCCCGGTCGGAGTGGCGCCTACGTCAAGCCGCAGGAAGGCGGGCGGCGTGTAGTCGATGATTTGCCAGCGGTCCACGTTAGAGGTGAAGTTGCCAACCTTCACGAAGGTCGGCGGCGCCGGCTGATCGATGATCCAGCGCGTGACCACGACGTTGTCCTGGTTGCGCGTGACCTTGACAGCGGCGTGCTCCACCAGCGCCATGTTGCCGATGGTGGTCTCATGCACGAAGGCGAGATGGGTGAGATCGAGCAGGTTGTCGACCACGAGCTGCCAGTTGGCCTCGACATGAAGATAGGACGCCTTGGCGCCCCAGTTCGGGTCATCCAGCCAATGAAAATCGGCGATCTTGTCGGGGTCCGCGAGCGCCGGGTCGCCCATCCATATCCATACCCAATGATAGCGCTCGACCACCGGGTAGGTCCGCACCCGCGCCGATTGCGGAATCAGGTCCTGCCCTGGCACCCGCACGCACTTGCCCGAGCGATCGAACCGCAAGCCATGATAGTGGCACTGCAGCGCATCGCCGACGATCTTTCCCATCGACAGCGGCAGCCTCCGGTGCGCACAGCGGTCTTCGAATGCGGCGACCGCACCGTCTTCCGTCCGGTAGAAGACGACTGGCTCGCCCAGGATGGTCCGGCCCAGCGGCTTGTCCTTCAACTCGTGATCGAGGGCGGCGACGTACCAATAATTCCTGAGAAACATGGTCATCTCCTACAGCTTCCGGCGCCATCGCGGCTGCGTGCGTCCGTTATACCCGCACGGCGCGCGGGCATAAAGTGTCGGCTGGCGGACGTGCGCCAGGGCTGGGCTCAGCGAAATCCTGCCACAGCTTTGAACTACCGGGAAAATACTTATAATGCTAAGGATTTTTCGGAACGGGTTGAATGCCATGCGGCCGGATGCGGGGCCAAAGCTGCTGCGAGACTGGATCGGCCGGGCCGCGCAGCGCGATCCGGACAAGACCTGGCTGGTCTCGGCGACCGATGGGCGCACGGCGAGCTATGGCCAACTGCAGGATGTGACGGCCCGCATCGCCACCTTCCTGCGCGACCGCAACATCGGGCGCAACGACCGGGTTGCGCTGCTGGCGACCAATTCGATCGAGCATCTGCTCTGCTATTTCGGTGTGATGAGCTACGGCGCGACGATCTGCACCGTGCACGTCGAGATGAACCGCAACCAGCTCGACAACATCTTCACGCGCCTCGATCCAAAGCTGGTGCTGTACCAGGACGGATTGCAGCTCGACGATCTGCTCGCCGCCATTGCGGTGCCGCGGATGCCGCTCGGCCTGTGGGACAACCCTGGCGACGGCACGTTCTTTGAGGCGGTGGCACGCTGCGAGCCGGGCGACGCCCACGCCGCGGCCGGGCCGGACGATGATGCCGTGATCCTGTTCACCTCCGGCACCAGCACCCGGCCGAAGGGCGTGGTGCTCGATTTTCGCGAACATCTGGGCAATATCGATCCCACGGCGGACGGCTTCGGCATTGGCGCGGACGACCGGCTGTACGACTTCCGCTCGTTCAATTGGGCCTCCGCCCAGTTGCTCGGCGCGCTGGTGCCGGTCAACCGCGGCGCCACGCTGGTGATGGCGGAGAAATTCTCCGCGAGCCGATTCTTCCAGCACGTCGGCGACCACCGCGCCACCATCGCGGCGGGCAATCCGACCACCATCAACATCCTGCTCAACGCCGAGGGCGGCACGCCTCGCGCCGGCCTGCCGTCGCTGCGCTTCATTACGTCGAGTTCGGCGCCGCTCACGGTCGAGGAATGGCGGCGGTTCGAGGACCATTTCGGCATTCCGGTCGCGCAAGGCTATGGCTCGAGCGAGACCGGCTGGATGGCGGCAATCCCCGGCGAACAGCGCCGCCTCGGCACCGTCGGCCGGCCCCTCGCCTATCACGACCTGGCGGTTGTCGATGCCGAAGGCCGGCGCATGCCGGCGGGCGAGATCGGTCAGGTGGAAATCGGCGGCTTTGCCGGGCACACCTACCGTTACCTCGCCGAGGACGGCGACGTGAAGATCAACAGCCGCGGCCGCATCCGCACCGGCGATCTCGGCATGCTCGACGCCGATGGCTTCCTGTGCCTCACCGGCCGCGAGAAGGAGCTGATCATCCGGGGCGGCGTGAAAATCTCGCCGCTGGAGATCGACAGCTTCCTGATGCAGCGGCCGGAATTGATCGAGGTCGCGACCGTCGGCGTGCCGGACGCGGTCTACGGCGAAGAGGTGGTGAGCTATGTGGTGGCGCGTCCGGACACCACGATCGATACCGGCGCGTTGCTGCGCTTCTGCAGCGACGGCCTGCCGGCCTTCAAGGTGCCGAAGCAGATCGTCGTCAGCGCCGGACTGCCCAAGACCGAGCGCGGCAAGCTCGACCGCAAGGTGCTGGTTGAAAAGTGGGGCCGCGAGCAGAGTTAGGAAGGTCAGAGTTAGGAAGGGTCGAAGTCCGGGTCGCGAACCCCGGCACCCGTGCCCCTCTCCCACAGCGGGAGAGAGTCACGGAGTGCTTCGTTCTGATCGCGACTACCGGCCGGTCCTTGCGAGCGAATTGACCCAGCCCACCATTCGCGATTTGACGTTCTCGATATCCTTCTTGGTGAAGAAGTCTTCCGGCTTCACCTTGTCGACCGGATAGACCGGGCGCATGAAGTCGCTCTCGTAGCCGAACGGCACGGTCGCATCGATGCCCATGCCGCCTTCGAAGTTCGTGTTCGAGGCGGTCCACTGCTTTTCGCCCGCGGTCATGCGCTCGGCCGGCATGAAGGTCTGGCCGCGGCCACCGGGGATCGGATTGATGATGTCGGTCTTCGGATTGACCCGCGTGGTGAGGCACCACATCACGTCGTCCATCGAATAGGGATCGACGTCCTCCGAGACCGCAATCGCCATGCGCATGCCCTGCGAGCAGGCCAGCGCCGCGGCCATGAAGTTGCGCTGCCAGCCCTCGTCGAGCTGGTGGCGCTTTTTGACCTGGATGATGCAGCCGCCCCAGTCGGTCATGCAGTACGGGATCACGACGTTCTGCACGATGCCGGGTTGCAGCCGGTTGCACAGTTCGTAGATCGCGGCCTCGCGCACCGTGGTGTCGATGTTGTGGTCGTCGAGCATGTGCACGCCGAGGCAATAGATGATCGGCTTGCTCTGCGGCTTGCGCATGGTGATGCCGGTGACGTGGAACGTCGGCGCCTTGTAGGCCTTGCCCATGTAGCCCGCCCACTCCGGGTGGAAATGGAAGCGGCCCTGCACCCCGGCCTCTTCCGACTCCTGCGTCTCGAAGCGCCGGTCGCGCGGATTGACGTAGCCTTCCAGCACGAGTTCGCAGTCGGCCAGCGCCATGGCGTTGACGGTGCGCGCCTTCACCAGGCGAACGGGAGAGCCCTGCACCGCGCCGGCGATGCCGATTTCGTCGCAGCCCATCGGCAGGATGGCGTAGTCGAAGCCCGCACCGGCCAGCATCGTGCAGGCCGGCGGCACGCCGAAGCACATGGTGATCGGGACCGGCTGGTCCTCTTTGTAGTATTTGTTGACCACCTGCCACATGTGCGAGCCGGGCGAGATCTGGAACGTGCCGACATTGCCCCAGCGGAAATTCATGCGGTTGTAACCGAGGTCGGAGCCGCCATCGAACTCGGGGCCGGTGACGCAGCGGATGCGCGGAGCCCACGGTCAGTTCCGGCTCGTAGGTGGTGTGGCGGATCGCCACCACATGCTCGTTGACGTCCTTCGGCGCCGTGATGACGTGCTCCTGGCACGGCGCTTCACCCTGCGGGATTTCCACCGGCTTGAGCGGATGGGACAGCGCGTAGGCAAGCTTGCGCACCCGTTCGGCATCGTCCTTCCAGCCGAACATCTTGTTGATGACCTTCATGTCACCGAACAGATTGGTGACCACGCGATGATGGGGCTTGCCCTTGACGTTGTTGAACAGGATCGGGCAGCCGCCATCCATGTGCTTCTGCAGGCCGGTGACCTCTAGGTCCGGATTGACCTCCTTGTCGGTTTCGATGAGGTCGCCCTGCTCGCGCAGCCAGTCGAGCGTGCTGCGCAGGTCCTGGGCATGATTGTCCGTGCTGGCTGCGGCCGGCTTGTCCTTGCGCAGTACCTCTTGCATGGCTTTAACGCTCCGTCATGGGGGCGATTGCATCGCCCGCTGGTCATTGAAGGGTCTGAAATCCGGGTCTGAATTGCCGCGCCAATGATTTCGTTCAGGCGCCAGCAGGTCAAGGTTCCATTACATAGATTTCTAAGTATCATGTGCCCCGAAAGGCAAATTCTGTCAATCCTCGCAGGCTTTTCGATCGCCGATATCACCCATGCCCCGCACGCCAGCCAAATCAAACGGCCGCCACAACCGGAAGCTGGAATTCCCGCTGGCCGAGAGCTCGGGGTTTCTGGTGCGCGACGCCAATCGCGCATTCCAGCGGCTGCTGGAGCGGCGCATCGCCGCCCACGGGCTCAAGCGCGGTCAATGGTACTTCCTGCGCGTGCTGTGGGCGGAGGACGGACTGTCGCAGCGCGAGCTTTCCACCCGCGTCGGCACCATGGAGCCGACGACCGTCATCGCGCTCCGCAGCATGGAGAAGTCCGGCCTGATCCGGCGCGAGCGCAGCGCCAACGACAAGCGCAAGGCGCAGGTGTGGCTGACGCCGAAGGCCCAGCGGCTGCGCGCGGACCTGCTGGCGGTTGCGCGCGGCATCACCGATCAGTCGGAAGAGAACGTCTCCGGCAGCGACCTGGAGGTCTTCCGCCGCGTCATCGCCCGGATGACCGCCAATCTCGACCGCATCGAGGATTAGCGCGGCGGAATCTGGATGAGTTCCGAAATCTGCGCCTTGGTCAGCGGCGCGGAAATGAATTTCAGGTTGACCGCCTCCGGCATGATGAGGTCGAGACCGACGATTTCGTCGGGGGACAGAACCGATTTCGGAAAGTAGTTGTCGCGAATGCGCTTCGCCTTCGCCTCGGTGATGCCGGCAAATTCGGCGTAAGTCTTGAGCGCCGCCGGATCGGAATACATCCAATCGATGGTCTCGCGATAGGCCTTCATATAGCGGACGAGCGCATCCTTGCGTTTTGCCAGAGCCTGGGTGTTGGTGATCACCAGCCGCACCGTCTGCCCCTTGAAGACGGTGTCATTGCCGGTCGCGATCTGGCGGATTTCGCCGCGATCAAGCTGATCGAGGCCGAACGGCGGCGCCGCCCAGCCGACATCGACCTGACCCGACATCACCGACGTCAGTGTCGGCGCCGGACTTCCGGTCGGGGTCGGCTTTGCGGACGTCAGCTTGTACTGCTTGATGAAGGCGGTGACGACGCCGTGGGTGGATGAACCGACGGTCGAAAAGGCGATGGTCTTGCCGTTGAAGTCCTGAATGGTCTTAACTGGCGAATTCGCTTTCACATACCAGTAGAGATCGCCGGCGCCTTTGATCTCGTTGCCGATGATACGCACCGGCGCGCCTTTGGAATAACCGCTCAGCGCACCCATGATACCTGTGCTCACGCCGATATCGACGCTGCCGGCAAACACCGCCTGCTGAGTCTCGCCGCTGCCCTGGGTGTAGAGAATCTCCAGGGTCAGGCCGTGCTTCTTGAAGATGCCGGCGCGCTGGCCGACGTCGGAAATCGACGTGTCCCACAGGCCGCGCTGGCCGACCGTGAGCTTGAGCGTATCCTGAGCGAACGCTACTGGACTGCCGAACATCGTGATCAGCGCCAGGGCGAGCACCCTTGCGATTTTTGACATTGTCATTTCCTTCAGGTTTCCCAGCGCACGTCTTCTTGGTTTCCCAACGCATGTCTTCGCGAATGCTAGAAGGATTTGCCTGTGCCGCCAAGCCACCTCGCCCACGACATCAAATCTTGCGGTTTTGCGCGTTCCAGTAGCGCTCGAGATTGCCAATGAGCGCCGGGCTGAAGTGGCAATAGGCCTGCTCGCGCGCGTAGACCGCAAAGTAGTCGCGGAACATGTCGAGCGGTTCCTGCGCGATCCGGATGGCACGGCGGTTGCTCGCGGCGCTGACCACGCCCGAACTCGTGAGCCCGGCGATCACGCGATCGAGCGCCGCATCCATGTCGCCGGGCGCGGCGATCTCGTCGCAGATCAAGCGCCCTTCGGGACTGTCGCAGTCAATCCGGCGCTCGTATTGGATTGCCTGGCGCGTGATGCGATCGCCGACGAATCGTGGCAGACGCATGTTCGCCGCGCCCGGGATGATGCCCTCCTTGCGCGCCGGCAAGGTGAAATAAGCATCCTTCTCGGCGAGTACGTAGTCCATCACCAGGACCGCCTGGCAATGTCCGCCGATCGCAAAGGCTTCGACCGCGGCGATCCAGGGCTTCTCGATCGAGCGGCCGCCGAACTCGTCGGGCGGCGGGTCGTCCGCGACCGCAAGGCCGCGATAGATCTTGTTGACGTAGCCGAGATCGCGCTGGAGATACCAGACAAAAGGAATCAGTCCACGATAAAGATGCGTCAGGTTGATACCGGCGCCAAAGACGCGGCGGCCCCGGTATTTCGGATTTTCGACCACGCCGCCGCGCATGACGGCGATCTCGGTGGTGGGGTCGAGCAGCGCCAGATCGACGCAAATCTCAGCGCCATCAAGCGTCGTCGCGTCTTCCGCATTGAGAAAACGCGGATGGAGTTGCGTGACCAGCGCGGCCTTGCCGGCCCGGCGGACCGAAGCGCCCGGAAGCTCGACCAGCCCCTCCTTCTCGAACTTTGGCAACAGTTCCAGCGCCTCCGGCCGCGGCAACAGCATGGCGTGACAGAGATGCCGGCCTGCCCGCTTGCTTCGCAGCACGGCGGAAAGAAAAATGCCCTGGTCGATCTCGAGCCCGCTCTTTTCGCCCTGCAGGCAATTGTCCTCGGCGGCGATCTGCCGCGCGCTCGGGACCAATCCCGGTACGGCATCCGCCGCCCGTGTCACCAGATGTTCGACCCGTATGAATTGCGTGCGCTTGTCCGTCAAACGGTCGTAGACGTCATCGACATGATGGCGCAGGAAGCGTGTGCGCGACGCGCGCGCTGCCTCCTGAATGATCCCGGCGGCGGCGCTCTCAGGTTTGTTGCGCTGCGCCATTCGCGGCAATCGGTCGAGCAGTGCCGTCGACTTTTCCCAATACGCGCCGAAGGTCCGGCCATCCGCGGCGAAATCTGCGGTGGCCGCCGGTTCCGCGCGCATCCAGACGCTCACCTCGTGTTCGCCCAGTCCGGCCGCCCGGAGGGTTGCGGATTGATCAATCTCGCCGGTCGTCATCGCGGCACTCCTTGGATGGCGGGTCGCCTGCCCGCGGCGAAAGCCTCGTCGGCTTTCACCATCGCTGGCAATGGCATAACCTTATTGTATAGGGAATGCAGGGAGGAGCGAGCATGAAGGCAAGCCTTCGTCCCGGGGTATCCGGGATCAGCCGCATTGTCGTCGATCGCGGCCGCACCATCAGTTTCATGGGCGAGGACGCGCGCACCTACGCGACCCCTTCGATGATCCTCGACATTGAGCAAACCTGCCGCGATCTGATCGTCGAGCATGCCGACCCTGGAGAGGATTCGGTCGGCACCGAGGTGGCGGTCCGGCACCTTGCGCCGACCTTGCTGGGTATGACGGTCGAGATCACCGTCAAAGTCCTGTCCGTGGAGGGACGCAAGGTGCAGTTCGAGGTTGCGGCGAAAGACGAATTCGATACCGTCGGCGCCGGCACACACACCCGGTTCGTCGTCGACAAGGCCAAGACCTTCGAGCGCCTGAAGGCCAAGGCTGCGCGGCTCGCGGCGAAGGCTGTCGCATCGTGATGCAGGACCGGCCGGAGCCATGAGCATGGGGCCATGAGCATGTCGAACGTCCCGCGGGAAAGCGATGGATTCATGTTCGATCGCGCCGCCGAGACGATGCCGCGCGGCGATCTCGCGGCGCTGCAACTCCAACGGCTGCAACACACGGTCGAACGTGCCTACGCCAAGGTGCCGCACGTGCGCCAGACATTCGACGCCGCAAAGGTCAAGCCGGACCAGATCAAGACGCTGGCCGATCTTTCGCGTCTGCCGTTTTCGATCAAGGCGGACCTGCGCGACAATTTCCCCTTCGGGTTGTTCGCGGTCCCACGGGAGCAACTGCTGCGGCTGCACGCCTCCTCGGGCACGACCGGCAAGCCCACCGTCGTCGGCTACACCCGCGGCGACCTCGACCTGTGGGCGAACCTGATGGCGCGGTCGCTCGCCTGCATGGGCGCCCGTCCGGGTAACATCTTTCACAATGCCTTCGGCTACGGGCTGTTCACCGGCGGCCTCGGATTTCATTACGGCGCCGAGCGCCTCGGCATGACCACAGTGCCGGTGTCGGGTGGCGGCACCGAGCGCCAGGTTGCGCTGCTGCGGGATCTGCGTCCGCATATCTTCGGCGCGACCCCCTCCTACGCACTCAATATCGCCGAGGTCGCACTGCGCATGGGCGTCGACCTGCGAAATCTCTCGCTGCGTTACGCAGCCTGCGGTGCCGAGCCGTGGAGCGAGGCGATCCGGCACGACATCCAGGCGAAGTTTGGCATCAAGGCGATGGACTCTATGGCCTGTCGGAAATCATCGGGCCGGGCGTCGCCAACGAGTGTCACGAGGCGCAGGACGGATTGCACTTTTGGGAAGATCACTTCCTCTGCGAGGTGGTCGATCCCGATACCATGGAACCGATGCCTCCCGGCGCATCCGGCGAACTCGTCATCACGACCTTGACCAAGGAAGCGCTGCCGATGATCCGCTACCGGACGCGCGACATCACCCGGCTGATCGAAGCGCCGTGCATCTGTGGACGTACTCACCGGCGCATGATGCGGGTGACCGGCCGCACCGACGACATGCTGATCATCCGCGGCGTCAACGTCTATCCCTCGCAGATCGAGGCCCATCTGGTCGGCTTTCCGGGGCTCGCGCCGCATTATCAGCTCGTGGTCACCCAGGATGGCCCAATGGCGGCGGTGACGATCGAAGTCGAGCTCGACAAGCCCGCACCGCCGACGAGCCCTTCCTCGCACGCATGGCGCGCGACCTGCAGGACCACATCAAGGCGATGGTCGGCGTCACCTGCGACGTCGCTCTCAAGGCGCCTGGCGAGATCCCGCGCTCGCAAGGCAAAGCAGTCCGCGTCCTGGACATGCGGCAGACCAACAAGCCGTGAGCAGGTCATGGCCGAAGAGCAACTGATCCTTGTCGATGAAAGCAACCAGGCCAAGGGATCGGCCGGCAAAACCGAAGTGCATCGCGCCGGGCTGCTGCATCGCGCGTTTTCGATCTTCATGGTCGACGCGCGCGGGCGAATGCTGCTGCAGCAGCGCAGCCGGAAGAAATATCATTCCGGCGGTCTGTGGGCGAATTCCTGTTGCGGCCATCCGCGCCCCGGCGAGCGTACGGTCACCGCGGCGCGGCGCCGCCTCGGCGAGGAACTCGGCGTCGATAGCGACCTCTCGTTCGGCTTCTTCGCGCGCTACCAGACCGAACTCGACCACGGAATGCATGAGAACGAGTTCGTCTACGTTTATTTCGGGCGCATCGAGTTCGACCTGCAGCCCGACCCCGACGAAGTGGCGGACACCGAGTTTTTGTCGTTCAACGAAATCCGCCGCCGCATGAGGCGCGAACCAGACGCTTTCACCGTCTGGCTGCGGCACTATTTTCAACATCATCACGCCGATATTGAGAAATTCGCAAAGCAGGCGTCCCGCTGAGTTCGCAGGGGCCGCTCATTCTCGGCCGCGGCCAGGGGCGCGGTCGCACCTTCGACGTTGCGGCCCGTATCATCGCGGTCATTTTCAAGATTTGCCGCGCCGGCGTAAGCCTCTTCCGACACGCGTAACAGGGAGGGATAACCCGCCTTGCTGCCTTGCGGATGATATTGCGCTGCTGCATTTTCGCCGCATGACCCGCATCGTTGCCTCGGCTTTCAGAGTCGTTCGCCCCAATTGGCTCGCGTGGCTTGTCTGCTGCATATGGATAGCCACCCTTACGAGCGCCAAAGCCGCCGAGCCAATCAAGATCGGCGCGGTATTGCCGTTTTCCGGCGGCGTCGAGCTATATGGCAGACAGGCAAAACTCGGGCTCGATCTTGCCGCAAGGGAAATCAATGCGGGTGGCGGTGTCCTCGGCCGGCCCGTGGAAATCATCTACGAGGACGACAAGACCGATCCGGCAGCGGCGGTCGAAGCGACGCAGAAGCTGATCGCACACGACGGCGTGTTAGCCGTCGTCGGGCCGATTACCTCGCGAAATCTGGATGCCATCGCCCCCGTCGTCCAGAGCGCGAAGACGCCCCTGCTCTACGCCACCAACTACGAAGGCGGAAAATGCGGCCGGTATATTTTCTCCTTCAGCACGGTCCCTAACCAGGAATTGGCGCCGCTTTTGCCGTACATGACTCGGACCTTCGGCAAGACCTATTTCCTGCTCGGGGCCGACCGGACGTGGCCGCACAAGATGTTCGACGTAGCCGAGCCGATCATCCGCAAGCTTGGCGGCCGCATCGTCGGCAAGGAGTACACCACCGGCCAGGAAAAGGATTTTTCCCCGTTGATCTCGCGCATCGCCGCGGCGAAGGCGAAGGTCCTGCTCTTTGCGCTGAAAGGCGACGGGCTGAATTTCATCCCGCAAGCGGACGACCGGGGATTGTTGAAGCAGACCACAATCGCGTTCCTCGGTTTGTCCGAAACGGACCTCAGCCTCTTCGGCGGCAAAGGTCAGAACATGTTCGTCGTCGTGCCCTTTGTCGCCACCAGCAACGCGCCAACCGTCAAGGCGTTCGTCGCCAAGGTCAAGGAGGATGCCGGCGCCGATGCAACCGTTTCGAACTACGTGATGACGCACTACAACACGCTGATCGCAACGAAAGCAGCAATCGAAAAAACAAAAAAAGCCGAAAGGGAATCGATCATCGACGGCCTCGAAGGGCTGACGATCAAGTCACCGACCGGACCGGTGACGATCGGAAAGAACCATCACGCAGCGATGAACATGTTCCTCGCTAAGACCAAGGGACGCGACCTCGTCACGGTACGCGCGCTCGGGATGATCAAGCCTGAGCCAAGATGCAATTGATCCGGGCCTTCTGTGACGGGCGGGCCCGTTATCCCATCTAGGCCGCGGCCGCCTTCCCGATCGCTGCGTTGACGCGCGGCATGACTTCCTCGGCCATCAACTGCATCGATCGTTTCGAGAGCGCGGGATCGACCCAGTCCATCCCGGCATAGACGATCTCGCCAAAGTCACCGGTCTCCTCCCGCAAAGCCAGCAGTTCGTCGACCACCTTGTTGACGCTGCCGTGGATCGTGCAGTTGTCCTCGACGTAGTCGAGGGTGATCTCCTCGTCGGGCTGCTCTTTGTGGCTCTTGAACACATAGAGCCGCTTGCCACGCTTCATCTTCGCCCACATCTGGCTCCAGTAAAACTTGTACGGGCTGTTGGAATCAGTGCGACCGTAGCGCTCGGCCACCTTGTCGTCGTCGGCGACGCAGATTGCACGCGCCACCCGCCAGTCGGCCACTTTGGCCTCGGCACCGACCTCCGCCCTGCCCTTCTTGTAGTTCTCCCAGTGCGACTTGAGGTGCTTCGCGAGCAGGAAGTTCGCCGACAGACGGATGGAAGTCGCGCTTGCCCATCAGCACGACGCCTGGGGAGAACGGCGCCACCACGGTGCCGACGATTTCCGGCCGCGGCTGCTGGTAGGGCTTGCCGAGATAGCCGACACCGATCGGCAGCGCCTGCGTTCGTGATGTCGAGACCTTGAAGCGATTGTCGGGAAAGTCGATGTCGTAAGGCGGCTCGCGCTCCCAGATCGCCAGGATCACGTCGATCGCTTCGGCGAAGATTTTGTTGCGGTCCTGATCCAAGATGCCGAGCGCCTCGGCGTCCGAGGTGAGCGCGCCCGCGCTCACCCCCAGAATAAAGCGGCCCTGCGACAGATGGTCGAACATCGCGGCATGCTGCGCGATCAGCAGCGGGTGCATGTGCGAGAGATTGGTGGTGCCGGTCGCGAGCTTGATACGGCTGGTCGCCGTGATCAGCGTGGCATGGAACAGCATGCTGTTGGTGATGTTCTCACAGCGATCGGTGAGGTGCTCGCCCATGAAGGCGTCGTAGAAGCCGAGCTTGTCGGCGAGGATAATGGCCTCGCGATCCTCCTGTAGACTCTCGGTCCAGTTCCGGTGGATCGGATGCACCGGCATGGTGAAGTAACCCAATCGCATATGCGGCAGTCCTCATTCCGTTGCTTGCCCGCGCGTCCGGCCGGCGTCGAGGCAGCCAGGCCGAGCCATCAGGCTCAATATCATGCCCTTGCGCGAGCGACAATTCAGCCCGGATGCCGAGGTGCAATGACCGTCTGACGCGAGTCATCGCGGGCCGCCGGACGCACAATGCACGCATGTGTGACGGCGATCACATTCGCCGGTCCGGCAACGGATTAGGTTTCGACATCAGCCAGATGGCCGCCGGCAGTCCGGCGTTATCCAAGGGGGATGGCGATGACGATCCATTCAACGATTACGAGCTTTGCGACCGGCATCTTGATCGCCGGAGTCGTGTTCTCTTTCTACATTGGTCATTGCATGCAGTTTGCGGTCGATTGCTTCTGAGCGCGCAATGCGCAGGCCGCGCTTATTCAGGAACGGCCCGGCGGGCCGGGCAATGATCGGAAGCGGCCCTTGTCGGTTGGGGACCATCCAACTTCGTCTCAGGACGTTACCGACTTGGCGATTCCAACTTGGCGGTTACCGACGCGCGGCTAAAGGCGATCAGTCGCACATCGTCTTCTAATGATTCCCTCAGAGCCGCCACTTGGTTGGGCATCAACCCGCCTCCAAGCTTCGGCGACAGGTCAAGATTACCAAACGTTCATTCCGTGCTCGCCGTCACATCGCACGCCCGGCGCTCTGACCGATCCTCCGCCATCGAAGCAATTGAACTTCAACTGGAGGATTAAACCATGTGCAAGCTCTTCTCGACGCTACATCGTCGTGCATCGGTCCTCGGCCTCGTTACCGGGACCGCATTCGCGCTGGTGCTCTCCGTTCAATCCGGCGCGTTGGCGCAGGCCAACCCGTCCGCCCCCGTCACCAAGGCCGGGGCCTCCAAGCAGGTCGGGCTCTGGACCATCGACGGCTGGAAGCGCGGCGACGTCGGCACCCACTGCAGCGCCGAGCGTCCGGTGCGCGGCGCCGCGCCCGGCGGTGGATCGCTACAGTTCGCGCTCGTGCGATTTCCCGGCGGTTATCGTCTCGTACTCGGGTCTGGCGATTGGAACCTCAAGCCGCAGACCAAATTCCCGGTCGAATTGATCGCGCCTCCGGTTGTGCAGGGCAATGGCGAAGCCGTCGCGGTCTCGCCGAAGGTCGTCATCATCGAAATGGGCACCGATGGCGAGCGGATGCAGAAACTGGGCGCACTGCCCAAGATCGAGATCAAAGCCGCCCAGGCATCGTTCAATCTGCCGATGGAAGGCTTCGGAGCCGCGCTGACGGAAGTCGAAGCCTGCTTCGGCGCTCTGAAAGGGTCCGCGCCGAACCCGTTTGCCGCCAAGGAGAACGAACCGAAACGGCCGGCCGCGGCGCCCAAGGGCAACACCCCTGCTGCAGCGCCGGCGAAGACGAGCCGCGTCAACACCGCCCCCGCCAATGAGCCTGCGACGAAGTCGCCGCTCGCTGCCGCCCCTGAGCAGGAGTTGGTCGAGGAGCGGACCTTCCTCACCTACAAGGGTCCCAAGGGCACATTCCGTCTCGAAGCCCTGATCGTGCGCCCGGCCAAGGCTGATGGCCGTCTGCCGATCGCACTGATCACCCACGGCAAGAACCTCAAGGCGGAAGAGAACCAGGGACTGCGCGCTGACCTGTTCCTGGCGCAGGCCCGCGATTTCGCCGCCCGCGGCTGGCTCTCGGTCGTTGTCATCCGCCGCGGCTACGGCCAGTCGGACGGCATTCCGGGTGTGTCGCGGGGCGCTGCCTACATGTCTTGCCAGAACGCGGACCTGGTCCGTGGCTTTGATATCGAGGCGGATGACCTCGATGCCGCATTGAAGGTGATCGCCGCCCGGCCCGATGCCGACGGCTCGCGCGTCATCGCGGTCGGACAGTCGCTCGGCGGCGGCACCGTGCTCGCCTTCGCCGCCCGCAAGCCGGCCGGCCTGATCGGCGTGATCAACGTCTCCGGCGGCGTGTGGCGGACAGACGGCAACGGCGGCGTCTGCGATTTCGAGGCGCTGACGTCGGCGATGGCGACGTTTGGTGCCCGCACCCGGGTCCCCACCTTGTGGCTCTATGCCGAGAACGACAGCCTGTTTCCGCCGGATGTCGTCGCCCGCATGCACGCCGCCTACACGGAAGCCGGCGGACGCGCCAAGCTCTGGACGTTTCCGCCGATCATGCACGACGGTCACAACCTGTTCGCCGACTTCAGCGGACGCGTGAAGTGGCTGCGCGCGGTCGACCGGTTCATGAAGGCGAACCGCATGCCGAACGCCAACGTGGCTCGCGTCCAGGACGTGATGAATGCGACCAAGCTCGCGGACAGCGCCCGGCCGGTGGTCGAGGAGTATTTCTCGACCCCGATGCCGAAGCTCCTGGTAGTGACCGCTTCCCGTAAGAGCGCCTACTGGGTAGCCAATCCAAGCGACATCACCGGCGCGCGCAAGCGGGCGCTGGCCAACTGCAGCAAAAAGTCTGGAGGAGAGTGCACGGTGGTGATGGAGAACAACGACCTCATCCGCCGCGTCGTGACCGGATCGTTGCAGACGGACGTGAAGGATAACTAACCTGGATCGCGCTTGCCGAAACAACGGCAGCCGATCGCCCAAACGAACGCCGCCCGCCTCAATCGAGGCGGGCGGATTCTTTTTGCACTCGCTGGGCGGCTCGCTCTGCGGAAGACCGGAATTCCCGCTGACGGATGAGAGCCTTCGCAACCGGCTGCAGTATCACCGGTTTCTGCGTTTCTTCTTCTTAGGCTTACGCACCTCCGGCGGCGTGACCAGGGGCAGCGGCACAGGGTTCTCGCCGTACTCCTGGTTCACCACAAAGCACTGATAGTAGGCGTCGCTTGGCACATCCCTGCTGATGGCGCACTGATGGAAGACATAGAGTTGGTCCTCAGTGCGGTAGGTCGCATAAGGTCCGATCAGGTACCGGCCGGACCCGTCGAATGAGCCGCCCACGCGGTCGATTTTCCCAGTGAGGCTGGGCTCGACCGCAAGGATCGCATCCCGCAATTCGTCGCCCTTCACGAAATTGTCCGGCAACTGGTCGAATGGACCATCGAACCAATTGTTGACCCGGGAATTCGCTTCGAACACGCCGATCAGGATCTTCCGGTTCATTCGCAGGTCGAGATAGTACGCAAAACCGGTACGCACTCCGATCAGGATGCGATTTGTCAGAGTCGACTGCCGGAACTGGTCCGCAACCTTCACGGTCTCATCAAGGATGTAGTGAAAGAGCTTCAGCTTCGGATTGAACAGCAGGAAAAACCGGATCCCCGAATCGTCGAACACCGGTCCGAGATATTGTTCGTCCGGCCCGATCGCATACGCGGGCGGAACGACCTTGGACAGATCGTTCAATTCGAAGACGACCTGCTTCTCGCCGAAGGTGACACGGTAGACGAGCGGCTCGATCTTTTCGACCAGCACGCCATCCGCCTGATCGAACACATTGTAGGTGAGCGGCGCATCCGCTTTCCATTCCTGCAGGTCCTCGAAATAGGCGAAATGCAGCTTGCCCTTGTCGCGATCCATCATGTCCAGCCGGATGTTGCCGGCATAGAGCACGCCCTGGTGATAAAATTTGAAATAGTAGTAGTTCTCGGTTGGATAGACCTTCACACGATCCGGCAGACTTTCGAGCACGAACGACAGCATCGCCTTCGGATCGGACAGCGGAAGCACTGTCTCGTTGTTGACGTCTGCAATGTTCTTTTCGTGCGTATAGAGCTTCGGCCGTTCTGCTGCCGCACCGGCATTTGCAGACAGGAGCGACAATCCTGCGGCTACCGCTAACCCGATTGGGAGCGCACCAAGTCGCGCGCACCACCGATTTCTCGACCGATCACGAAGACTACGCGCAACCGGGACGCTTACCCAACAGAAACGAACCATTCCGCGATATGACCTCCGACGCCGAACCGTCGGCGATTTGTATCAAAGTCCTTCCGGCTTGAGCAGTCCCCGTGCAGCGAGGCCAGCTGCCGCTCATTGCGTCTTCTTCTGAGCGGCCGGAGGCGACCGTTTTGCGGAACCGGGGGGTGAATGCTGCTTGACTGATCCCGGCGGCGAGTGCCGTTTCACGGAACCGGGCGGCGAGTGCTGTTTCACCGAACCAGGTGGCGAGTGCCGCTTCACCGAACCCGGGAGGCGAATGCTGCTTTACCGAGCCGGGCGGCGAATGCTGCTTCACCGAACCAGGTGGCGAGTGCTGCTTCACCGAACCCGGCGGCGAATGCTGCTTCACCGAACCGGGCGGCGAATGCTGCTTCACCGAACCCGGCGGCAAATGCTGCTTCACCGAACCCGGCGGCAAATGCTGCTTCACCGAACCAGGCGGCAGATGCTGCTTCACCGAGCCAGGCGGCAAATGCTGCTTCACCGAGCCCGGAGGCTGATGAACGCCGACCGAACCGGGCGGCAGATGCTGCTTCACCGAGCCCGGGGGCTGGTGAACGCCAACCGAACCGGGCGGCAGGTGCTGTTTCACCGAGCCCGGAGGCTGGTGAACGCCGACCGAACCAGGCGGCAGATGCTGTTTCACCGAGCCCGGAGGCTGGTGAACGCCAACCGAACCGGGCGGCAGATGCTGCTTCACCGAGCCCGGAGGCTGGTGAACGCCGACCGAACCAGGTGGCAGATGCTGCTTCACCGAGCCCGGGGGCTGGTGAACGCCGACCGAACCAGGCGGCAGGTGCTGCTTCACCGAGCCCGGAGGCTGGTGCTTGATCGACCCGGGCGGCAAGTGCTGCTTCACTGAACCCGGAGGCTGGTGCTTCAGAGAGCCCGGCGGCAAATGCTTCGCCGAGCCTGGCGGCAAGTGCTGCTTCACCGAGCCTGGAGGCTGGTGCTTCAGAGAGCCGGGCGGCCAGTGCTTCACCGATCCAGGCGGCGAATGCTTGGTCGAGCCGGGCGGCAAGTGCTTCACCGAACCGGGCGGGAAGTGTTTGATGGAGCCCGGCGGATAATGCTTCACCGAACCGGGGGGCAAGTGCTTCGGCATCGAACCTGGCGGCCAATGTTTGGTCGACCCCGGCGGATAATGCGTCCTGGATCCGGGCGGCCAATGCGTCCGCGAACCCGGCGGCCAATGGCGGATCGAGCCGGGCGGCCAATGCCGCACCGATCCCGGCGGCCAATGCCGGATCGAGCCCGGCGGCCAGTGGCGGATCGAGCCCGGGGGCCAGTGTCTCACCGACCCCTCCGGCCGATGCGACCCATAGCGGTTATGGCTCATGGCCGGCCAATGCGAGCCGTAGCGATAGTGGCTGTATTCGGCGCTGTGCGAGGCCCAGCGGGCGTGGCTTTCATTCGGCGAGTGGCCAGGCTCATAGATCGTGACCGGCGGCGGCGCCATCACCGGCACGAAGCCGTACGATTGCGTCGGCTCGCAGAATTCATAGATCGCGATGTCCCCGATCTTGGTGGAGTCATCGCGCGTCAGTTCCTCGTAGATGACGGAGCCATCCGCGTTGACGTTGATGTCGGTGTCAACAAGGTAGGATTGATCGAGACCGACATTCTCGGTTGCATAATTCGAGGTCGGCTTCAGTTCCGCATAGGCCGACGCCGGCGCTGTCTCGGCATAGGCGCCCTCCTTCAGGCCTTGGATGCCATGAACCTCGGACGGATCGCCTTCCGCCTGGCCACCTTGTGAGCCCGCGTTGGGCGCACGGCACATGCCGGTCGGCGAACAGAGCGCGTCGCCGGTCATCCACACAAACTGATTGAGCTGCTTCTCGTCGATCGTCCACGCCGGCGTATAGCCGTATCCGAACGCTACGCCGCCCGCACAGTTTGCGAACATGTAGGGCGTGCCTTCGGCGAAACGGTAATAAGAACCGACATCGTAACGGCCGACCGGGCGCCAAACGCCATCCTGATGCAGCTCATAGCGCAGCGTCCGCGCCTCATGCGGCGTGGCAAACGGGTTGACCGTGTCGAGCCCGAGGTTGCGAATGCCGCCACGCTCGGCCAGCAGCATCAACGGACGGTCCGAACATTGTGGAAACGTGATATCGCTGACCGGCCGGCTGAGCCCCGCGCGTGTCACGTCGTCGGGGGTGACGAAGAAGTCCGGCAGCAGGAATTCGCGGCGAATATTCGACGTGTCGAAGCCGCCATCCGGACCGATCCGCACCGACCAGACCGAATTGCGCTTTTCGTCGTCCGGAAGGCTGTTCCACGACGTGTCGCCGAGATCCGGACCGCTCGCGACCGAATAGTAGAGCCGGACTTCGCCGCTGGCCGAAGCTCGTCCGACGCCAAGGCCCCAGACCCTGCGGCCGTTGGAGGCAATGTTCCAGCATTCGGGCGTGAGCTGGAATTGTCCCGACGAGCAGTTCGCGATGTCGGCCTGCGAGTTCGGGTCGAACGGGATTTCCGGCAGACTGCCTTCTTTGTTGCTCGGAGCATCCAGGAACTTGGCCCTGCCCTGTACGCCGTGGTCGTAGAAGCCCAGATCCGCCCCGTCGCTCGGCCGAATGCGGTGGATCATTCCGGTCTCGAGATCGGACACGAACAACTGCTTGTTCCAGCGATCGAACGCGATGTTGCCCAACGCGGCGCCGCTATTAGGCCGGCCGTTGAGCGTGATATTGGCAAAAGGCCTGGGCTGATAGCCGGCGCGGGCGTCGAGCTTGTAGACGGTGCCCGGCCCGCCGCCCGCACCCCACATGCCCGCCATCCACTGGGCGTTGTCCGGCGTGCGATGCAGGCCGAACGCCGCCGTGGCCGTCAGGTACACGTTGGGCGGATTTTCGCCGTCGAGCGTTACGCCGAAGACCTGCCCAACCTGGCTGGCTGTGACAGGGTTGCGTTGCGGCTCATTGAGCCAATGGTCTCCCTGCGGGGGCCGACCGGGCGAACGAATATCGATGATGCTCGCGGACGTTCCATCGGGATTGATTACGGTCACGGCGCCGCCGGGCACCTGCGTCGTTGTCGAACCGGAAAAGCGGGTCACGACAGCTTCGCCTGGCTGAATGCCTTGTGCGGTTGCCGGCCCCGATTCAGCCGTGAACAACATTCCTGCCAGGAACAATGGCCGTTTCAGCGCGCGAAGGCCGCAGCCCAACACGCGAAAGCTCGCCATCCCGTCAAATGGCTGCACAGTTCGCCCCAGACTTTCATTTCCAGATCGAAGGGTAGGCTCTTTTTTTGGCGATGGGAAGCTCACAGGAACAGGAAGCAACCGAACAAGCGCGGCATATTTGTCAGCGCCCCGCGCAACGGCGCGCCCGCGACTATTGTCGCCAATACCTGATCATGGCACCGATGACGTTGGAATAATCGTCAGTCCACACCCATTCGTGTGGATCGGGCTTGATCTCCATCCAGTTGCCTTTGCTTACGAGCGTGCCAAAATCCTTGTCGGCCCGCGCCGCAGCCACCACCGCGGACGAATAGCGATAGGCCGATTCATCGGCATCTTCCGGCGGATTGGTACGCGCCACGAGGCCGTTGGCTTCCGCTATCCCGGCGACCACCGACACGAGTTCCATGTAACGGCTGGACACGTGCAACGCGACAATACCCTCCGGCTTGAGCTTTCGCAGGTAGATCGCCATCGCCTCCTTCGTCATCAGGTGGACCGGCATCGTATCGGACGCGAACGCGTCGACGAGGATCACGTCGTAATGCCCGTCGGGCGCGTCAGCCAGCGTAAGCCGGGCATCTCCCAGGACGATGGGCATCTCCGGAGCGCAGGCCGACAGATAGGTGAAGCGGTTCGGATCGCGCGCGATATCGATGACCGCGGGATCGATCTCGTAGTAGGTCCAATCATCACCGGGTTCGGAATAGCAGGCCAGCGTACCGGCGCCGAGACCGATGATCGCGACGGTGACCGGGCCGCCGGTACGCGCACGTGCGGCGGCGATCGTCTGCACCGTCGCGGAATCGGCGTGGAAGTAGGTTAACGGTAGCGGCCTTACGCCGGACCCCGCTTCGATATCGATCATGCGCTCGGCGCCGTGAATGGTGGTTCCGTGCTGCAGCACACGCACGCCGTCCGCCCGATCGACGACCTTATGCACGCCGAAAAAGCTGCGGACACGGTCGAATTCGACTTCGTAGAAGCGCCAGACCATGAACGTGAGAACGATGAGGGCCGCGAATGCGAGCGGAGTGCGAAGCTGCGATGCCGCAAGCGCCAGCACCAGGAGCGCGCCCAGGCTCCAGTAGAACGACGTGTCGCTGAGGCCGTAGTAGAACGCGGTCGCCGGCACCACGATGATCAGGGCGGCAACGACGAACGCAATCGCGATCAGCATGTTCTCCCGGCGGCTGCCGAGAGCCAGCGCCGGCCGGCAGAGGATCGCGAGTGCGATCAGGATCGGATATTCCGCGATCCACGAGAACAGATGCGGCGCCACAAGCGCCGCGCAGATGCCGCCGATGACGCCACCGGCCGACATCCACATGTAAAATGAAGTCAGGTGACCGGCGAGCGGCCGGCGCCGTGCCAATTCGCCGTGGCAGACCAGGGCGGTGACGAAGAACGTCACCACATGCAGCAGCATGACGAGCGGCAGATAGTCGTTGATCGTGTAAACGATCGTCGCAACCAGGGCGACCAGCAGGATCGGTTGAACCATCACCGCGATCTGATGCGGCAGGACGGGATGCTGCTGGAACACGATGACGAAGGTCAGAAGATAGAGCGCCAGTGGAATGACCCAGAGAAACGGCGATGGCGCGATGTCGGTCGACAGGTGCGCCGTGACGGCGATCAGCAGCGCCGCCGGGATGGCGGCGAGCGCCATCCAGGTCGCGGCATTACGCCAGGTCGGCCGCGCGTCGGCTTCCGCCGTGACCGCGGCGGCATCCATGACGGTGGTCGATCGCCAGGAGAGCACGCCGCATGTGCCGATCAGCGCGATCAGCACGCAGAATGCGATCGACCAGACATAAGTCTGTGGGCCCAGGCGCGAGAACGGCTCGACGACGAACGGATAGCTCAGCAGCGCGATGATGCTGCCGACGTTGCTCGCGGCGTAAAGGAAATACGGGTCGCGGGCGCGGGGATGATCTCCGCGCGCGAACCAGGCCTGCAACAGCGGCGCGTTGGCCGACAGTGCAAAGAACGGAAGGCCGATCGAAACCGCAAAAAGCCCCAGCAGCCAGATCGACTCGTTCTCCGGCGGCGGGCGATCCCAACCTTCGGCGATCCCGAGCGGCAGGGCCAGCACCGCCACGCACATCACCGCGGCGTGAATGAAGACCGCATAGCGTATCGGAACGTAGCGTGTGAGCAGATGCGCGTAGGCGTAACCCGCCAGCAATACGGTCTGGAAGAACACCATGGCGACCGACCAGACCGAGGCCGATCCACCGAGCTTGGGCAACACCATCTTGGCGAAGATCGGTTGAACCGCGAACAGCAGCGCCGCGCTCAGGAAAATCGCCACGCCATAGAGGACGAGGATTGCGTGGAATGGGATCGACGGGCTGCCGCCAGCAGTCTTTTCAAGCTCATTGGCAGCCATCGATTTTGCCCTCTCGGCCAACCCTATGGCGCAAGTCTACGCAACCGGGGAAGGACGGCGCAACGTGGCGCTCGCTGGCGGCTACCGCCGCCCCAACCAGTGTATCTCAACACCGTGTACGACGCCGCCGAGGTGCTGACGGCTCGCCGATTCCCTTCCTTGCCGGTCCAAAGTCATCCGCGACCGTGAGACATGAGACTTCCAACCGAAAGTCTCAAATTCACTACCCGTTCTGCCACCGCTTCCAGTAAGTCGCTGAAAACATTGGTGGGCGCACCAGGGCTCGAACCTGGGACCCGCTGATTAAGAGTCAGCTGCTCTACCAACTGAGCTATGCGCCCGGAGCACCGCCGCGGCTTGCCCGCGTGAGCGCGGGTCGTTTAGCAGGGGCCTGCCGGGCTGTCCAGCAATCAACCACGGCCTTCCGCAAGCGTGGAAAAATGGAAGAGCCGCCGGGCGGGGACCCGGCGGCTCCCAGTGCGTCGGCGATCGTGTCGGGGGGCTGGGAGTGCGACCGCCGCCGCTAGCTTATGAGACCGACCTACAGGCGTTGCTCGCCCGGCCGATCCAATCCCTCATCATGCATGCCGTCTGTCCGGTGCGGGCCCCAGTGACGCGGGCCGCCTCCATCCCGGTGATCGCGGCCACGAAAGCGCGGGCCGTGGCCGTCCATACCCATACGCGATCCGCCCATGCGCGACAGCATGGCAAAGCGTCGCTTTTGGCTCTCGTCGAGGCTCTTGTAGAGCGGCTCGGTGGCCTCGGCCAATTTCTTCATCGCGATGCCGGTCTCCATCATGGCCGTCGCACGCCGATTTAGCCGCTCGGCCGGATCGTCAGTCGGTGTGGCGTTGCGCCTCGCGGTCATACGATCGAGGCGGAGCTTGCCGAAGTCACGCGCGGCCTGCTCGAATGCCGGCCAGTTCTTCTCCTGCTCGGGCGTCAGGGTCAGGCCGGCTTTCAGGCCGGCGAGACGCGCCTCGCCGAACGCGCGCATATCCTCAACATTCGGCCGCCAGCGCTGCGCGCCATCAGGGCGTCCGCGCTGTTGCGCATAGACCAGCGAAGAACCTGCGATTGCGAGAGCGGCAGTACCGGCGACGATGGCTTTCCACATTGGCTCCTCCCAAGACATCCAACCGTGATCATAGTACAAATCGAAAGGAACGGCGGAGCAAGTTAAAGTTTTGTTAGAAAACAACAACGCACACGAAGCTTACGAGTTCGTCATGTTTCTGTATTTCCGTTCATCTTCAGATTTACGGCAATTCATTCTTGATTAATGCTGCCGGATTTCAGTCGAATCTTGCTCACAGCCCTGCCCAAGTCTTACAGCGCGTCGGCGGTTTTTGCCGGGATCGGGGCTATCACTTCCTGGATGAGCCGGCCGTTTTTTTTCTGCCATTGCCGGAGAATCATCTCATGCGCGAGTTGCAGCCCGTGCTCCTTCGGATCAACCGCGAAACCGGTCCGGCCAAACATGGTCGTGGCGTCTATCTTATTGAGTGCATTGACGATCTTGCCCGCATCAAGCGAACCCGCCGCCTCGATCGCGTGGCCGAGAATGAGCCCGCTGGCATAGCCGGCGGCGGCAACGTCGGTCGCCGCGGTCTTGAACTTGCCACCGAACCGGTTGCTGAAGTCCCGCGAACTCGGCCCGAACTGGGGCTTGTACGCCACTTGCGGCACCCACTGCGCGGGCGAACTCACACCGAGCGCGGCATCCCCCAGGTCGGCAAACTGTGGCAGGCCGGGAGCCACCAGCAGGGTCACCCATTTGAGCCCCGCCTTCCGGTCGTGGAGCGTCCGGGCGAGCGCCATGCCGTCGGACCCGTGTCCGCCGCCCAGCAATGCGTCAGCCTTCGACGCGATGACCTTGTCAACCACCGGGCCGAAGTCGGTCGCCGTCGGGCTGTAGGCTTCGTCCAGCACCACGGTGAGCCCTTCAGCGGTGGCAAGCTCGCGCGTCGCCTGCACGACCGCACGGGTGAACGGATCGTTTTTATAGACCAGCGCGACGCGCGCCTTCGGGTTCCTGGCTTTGAGCGCCGCAATGGCGCCGGCGAAACTCCGGCTTGACGGCGTGGTCACCTGGAACAGGTTGCGGTTGCCGAGCCGGAAGATCTTCGGATCGGCCGCGGTGCTGAGCATCACCTTGCCGTTCTCTTCCGAGACGAACGCCGCCATCGCGCTCAAGCCCGACGAGACCGGCCCGAACAGGAACTGCGCCTTGTCCTGCGTGATCAGGCGGCCATAGAGTTCCTGCACACGCACGACCTGCGACTCGTCATCGTGGCTCTTGAAGGCGATTTTGTATTTCTTGCTGCCCGCCTTGAGGCCGCCCGCGGCGTTGACCTCATCGCGCCACAGTTCGAAGCCGCGCACCTGCGCGAGCGAGCCCTCGCTGAGCGCGCCGGTCTTGGAGGCGGTGAAACCGATCGTGATGGTGTCCTGCGCAATTGCGGGCGTTATCGTCCAGACGGCAATTGCAAAAATTACCGGCATTGCGAATGACGAACGTTGACGCACTGTCTCCGTTACCCTGAGGCGCGACCCCTGCCTTGAACCGGGGCATCCTCGATGGGCGACGGCGCGGATGTCGGGTTTGCCCGACATCCGCATATGGGGCGAGGCAAATCGGCAACAGCCGACTTGCGCTAGCCGCGCATCCTTCGAGAGCCGCATTTCACGCGGGCGCCTCAGGACGACGGTTATTGTCCGGTGCCTTGGCATCACGTCATCACCGTGAACCCGACGCATGGCGTCGCTTTGAGCGCGCCGTGGATGTGGTGGCGAAAAGCACGCCGCAGCATCGGCAGGCGATTGGAAGCAAAAAACGAAAGAAAACCAAAACCGGTCACAGGTTAGCAAAAAGTCGAACTAGACGAGATCGTATAGGCTCTGGAATCTGCTAGCGATCCCATAAGCTATTTGTGGCGCTAATTTCATGGTGTTGCATGAAAAAGCTGGTGCCCAGTTTGGATCATTTGGAGATCGCTGAATTGGTCGCGTAAATCCGACGCTCTCGACGTGAGAACATTCTGGCCGCCTCCGAATTTCGATCATAATCAACTTAGCGAGTTCTGCCGTGGTGATCTTTCGTTTCAATTTATGCTCCGTATACGGGCGTCCATAATCCAGTGTGAGGTCTCTTGGTCTATTGGCGCGGCGCTTCGGATATCAGTTTTCTTGCCTCATCAATCAGCTTTGGTCCCAATAGCAACCGCATCAGATGCGCGAAATCTGTATGCATTCTCCGACTTCGTGCCACGGTTATAATCCCCCGTTGCATCCTCTTCACTTGCTATCAATGATAATCATAACTGTGCTGGCACTCGGGGGGCCCATCAGGAAGCTGGGCTACTTCCACAATCCATAGGAGTCCCATTCCGCTTCAGGGATTTCCGTGCCGATGGTGTATTTAAAATCGAACACCTTCAGGTGGTCGGACGATGCGCGACAGGTAAACGAGAATCGATACCAATGGCCGCGACTTCGAAACGCCCCGCCAGAGCCCTGCATTAGCTGATCTACGGCGAGGGGTTGCGACACGGCGCCCACGTCAGCCCGGTCTGGATGGAACGGATTGCTTTTGTCTTTGTCGATCCGGCGCATCGCTTCCGTCCCGCATAGCTGTTCGAAACGCGTCGCCGGATCGAGGCGCCGGAGCATGCGCTCAAGGTCGGTGTCGCGAGCGAAAGACGTAACGACAAACACTGGAATCAATATAAGCATCAAGCCAATCAGCCTCATCCAGGGCCTCCACTTCCTTCGGAAGTGAAATAACCTCGCCCCGCTGTCCACCACAAGAGTTGACTTCCACCGGCGGCTTACAGTCGCATTGCACGCCCTGGTAGCCGGTGTGGGGCTCCGCGTTGATCGTCATCCTTTTGCGCGCGACCGGTGCCTGTCGGCGGCGTCATCCATCTCCGCCGCAATCTGCCGCCGATATTCCGGCGCGTCGTGGGCGCAGCCCATCAGCGGGCGGATATGGAGCCAGCCGCCTGTTCCTTGGCGGCGTGGCTTGCACAGCGCGGCGCCGAGGATGGGTCATGCGACTGCGCAACGTTGCGTCGGGCCGCCAGACGCGCACCGCGTTACCTAAATTTAGGGTTGGACTTCCGTTCCGCTGGCGTCGAACATCCGCACATGTCCACCGCTTTGGTCCACGGAAACCGACCAGCGTGTAACGCCTTTGGGATCAGCTAGCGTAATGGTCGGGTTGCCATCGTTAGTCAGCCTCAATCGGGATATATTAGGAGCGTCGGAAAAGGTAAGCGATGGCGCGCCGTTTGATTTGAAATCGAGAACGGCGCGAGTTTTTTTCTCCGGGTCAACCATAATCAAGGTCGGTCGCCTGTCATTGCCAACGCTCAGAAGGGCCACCGGCTCGCCGCGTGCGTCCGACAAAGCGAGATCCGGTGTCAGATCGCTGGCGCCCAGCGATGCAACCAACTTGCCATCGTCGTTGTAGATGACGATTCTTCGCGCGGAGATGGTCTGAGATGTGTCGGTGCGTCTCGCGAACTCGGCATTTCCCGGCCTCAGAAAATAGCTGAGGGACGCCAGAAGTACCGCCGCCGCCGCAACGCAGCTCACAGCCGTCACGGCCCGCTGCAACTTGTCGATCCGTTGGGTTAGCAAGCCCATGTCCGATGTGGCATCCATGTTCAGCTCCCGTTCAAATTCCATCGCGAGGCATTGGCCGCCAGAGTTGCGTCGCCGCCATGGCCGCGCGGGTTTTTAGCTCTTAGGGGATATTGCACGCCGCAGTGTTACTCGGCGCATCATCTGCATAATCGTTCGGCCTGTGCTTCCGTATCGGTCTCGGCCAAGGGAACGCTCCCGGTCATTCCGGGGCGCGGGAAAGCCCGCGAGCCGGAACCCATGAAATCATAAACATCGAGAAAGCGTACCGTTCGTGGGCGACTTCTGGGTTCCGGGCTCGGCGCTGCGCGCCGCCCCGGAATGACAACCTGCCCGTCGCGATTTGTAAGCTTGGATGCTTATGACGCCGTACGCTCACGCCACGTCGGTCGAATGCAGCCGCCGCCCGAACCCGCCGGATTCGGAGCGCTGACGCTTGATCATCAGCTTGTTGAGCGCGCCGAGATAGGCCTTGGCGGAGGCGACCAGCGTGTCGGGATCGGCGCCCTTTGCGGTCACCGCATTGCCGTTCTCGGCGAGCCGCACCGACACCTCGGCCTGCGCGTCGGTGCCTTCGGTGACGGCATGGACCTGGTAGAGTTCCAGCGCCGCCTCGTGCGGGATCAACGCCTTGATGCAGTTGAAGGTGGCGTCGACCGGTCCATTGCCGGTCGACTGCACGGTCTGATGTTTGCCGTCGACGTCGAGCGTCGCAGTCGCCGACTGCGGGCCCATGGTGCCGGCGATCACGGTGAGCGAGACGAGCTTGATGCGGTTCTGGGCGTGCGCGATCTCTTCGTCGACCAGCGCCTCGATGTCCTCGTCGTAGACCACCTTCTTGCGGTCGGCGAGCGCCTTGAAGCGCACGAACGCGTCCTCAAGCTGATTGCCGGCCAAGGAGTAGCCCAGCCCTTCGAGCTTATGCACGAACGCGTGCCGGCCCGAATGCTTACCCATCACCAGCGAGGTCTGCTTCACGCCCACGTCCTCGGGCCGCATGATCTCGTAGGTCTGGGTGTGCTTGAGCATGCCGTCCTGATGGATGCCGCTCTCGTGCGCGAACGCGTTGCGGCCGACGATCGCCTTGTTGTACTGCACCGGGAACGACGTCACCGCCGAGACCAGCTTCGACGCGCGCGTCAGCATCGTCGAGTCGACGTTGGTCCAGTACGGCAACACGTCGTTGCGCACCTTCATCGCCATCACGACCTCTTCGAGCGAGGCGTTGCCGGCGCGTTCGCCGATGCCGTTGATGGTGCATTCGATCTGGCGGATGCCGGCGCGCACGCCGGCGAGCGAATTCGCCACCGCCATGCCGAGATCGTCGTGGCAGTGCGCCGAGAACCGCGCCTTGTCGGAGTTCGGCACCCGCTCGCGCACCATCTTGATCAGCGCGAAATATTCCTCCGGTACGGTGTAGCCGACGGTGTCGGGAATGTTGATGGTGGTGGCGCCGGCGTCGATCGCGGCTTCGACGCAGCGGCAGAGGAAGTCGTGCTCGGTGCGGGTGCCGTCCTCGCTCGACCACTCGACATCGTCGGTGTGTTTGCGCGCGCGCGTCACCTGCGCGATCACCATCTCGTAGACTTCCTGCGGCTCCTTCTGCAGCTTCCACTTCATGTGGACCGGAGACGTGGAGAGGAAGGTATGGATGCGGCTGCGCTGGGCCGGCTTGATCGCCTCGGCGCAGCGGTCGATGTCCTTGAAGGCTGCGCGAGAAAGTCCGCAGACCACGGCGTTCTTGGTGCGCTTGGCGATCTCGTGGACGGCGGCGAAGTCGCCCTCCGAGGCGACCGGAAAGCCGGCTTCGATGATATCGACGCCCATCTGGTCGAGCAGTTCGGCGACTTCGAGCTTTTCCTCGTGCGTCATGGTGGCGCCGGGGCATTGCTCGCCGTCGCGCAAGGTGGTGTCGAAGATGACGACGCGGTCCTGCTCGGACTTGGCTGGGGTGGTGGTCATGAGACTGGTCCTTAGCTGTGCGCCCGTTCGTTGTTTCCTGGGGCGCTCGTGGGTTCCGTGGCTCGGATCCCCCTGAGTGCCCAGGCGCGAACGCCCTTACGGCCCTCAGGGGACGCTAAGGAGCAGGAGCCCGTCGAGAATGCGGACAGCGTCCGGCCGGGCCTTGACGGCCCCCCGGGTGATCGCGCGGAAATCGCGGCGCGTCGACATCGCTCGTCCTCGTTATGGTCCCGTAGGGTCGCGGAGCAAGGTGAACTCCGCGTTAATGCCTATGTAGGACCGGATGTCTTGTAGCGGAAGATAGGCCCGCTGCGCAAGTTGGTCATAGAGCGAAAGCTCCGCCGCCCTTGTTGGTTTGAAAGGCGAAGGGTTCGCCCGTCCCACTTTTTCCGTTCCGCCATGGAATGGAGCGCCGGGGAGGCGCCTCGGGAGCGTGCGCTACGCGCTCCCTTTGGCACCCCTTGCGATCGGGATGCCGCGTGTCTTGCGAGGACACGCGCCCCTGGGTGAACAGGGGCTGCGCCTCCCCGGCGCTCCACCGGCCGGGCGGCGCCTCCGGAAGGCACTGCGCGGCGAGCGGTTGTGTGACTTAAATCCTAACATCGGCCGAATGTCAATCGGTCGATCGACGGTTCTACACAATCACTTGGTAGCCTTGCCGCCCTTGCCCTGCCCTTCGGCCAGCAAGGCGTCGCGCACCTGCTGCATCTCTTCGAGCGCCTTGCCCTCGACCTTGGGATATTGGAGATCGAGCTCTTCCAGCGTCTCGATCAGCGCGGCCGCGACGACCAACCGGGCGAACGGCTTGTTGTCAGCGGGCACCACATACCATGGCGCCTCCTCGCGGCTGGTGCAGCGGATCATGTCCTCGTAGGCATCCATGTATTTACCCCAGAGCTTGCGCTCGGCGATGTCGCCCGCCGAGAACTTCCAGCGTTTGCCGGGCTGCTCCAGCCGGTCGAGCAGGCGCTTGCGCTGTTCTTCCGGCGAGACATGGAGGAAGAACTTGATTACGCGGGTGCCGTTGCGGGCGAGATGACGCTCGAACGCGCGGATGTCCTTGAAGCGCTCGGTCCAGATATTCTTGCCGAGCAAACTCTTCGGGATTTTCTGCCGCTCCAGGAATTCCTGATGGACCCGCACCACCAGCACCTCCTCGTAGTGCGAGCGGTTGAAAATTCCGATCCGTCCGCGCGACGGCAGCCGCTTGCCGGCCCGCCAGAGAAAATCGTGGTCCAATTCCTCCGGGCTCGGCGCCTTGAACGGATGCACCTCGACACCCTGCGGATTGAGCCCGGTCATGACATGCTTGATCACGCCATCCTTGCCGGCGGCGTCCATCGCCTGCAGCACCACCAAAACTGCCCAGTGGTCATCGGCATAGAGACGTTCCTGCAACTCGGCGAGATGTTTGATGTCGTCGGCGAGCATCGCCTTGGCGTCGGCCTTGTCGAAATCGACTCCGCCGGTATCGGCCGGATCGAACGACGCGAGCCGGAACTTGTCGGGATCGTCGATGCGAAACCGCTTGAGAATTTTATCGGACTTCATGGCGTTCGGCTCCACATGTGTTTCAGGAACGCAGTCACGAACGGCGGCATCATCGGATCGAGATCGGCGGGCCCGCGCACGATCCGGATATCGGCAAGCTCAGGCTTAGCCTCGCTTGCGAGATGCGCGACGATGCGCGCCCGCAACGCGTCGGCGGCCGTGGGCACGTCGAGGAGCTTCATCATGGCAAGGCGCGGCCCGGTGCGCACGCAGACCCAGCCGTCGTCGGCGATGTATGCGCCGGGATCAAGCCCGGTTTCCTCGGCAACCTCGCGGCGGACATTGCTGGCGAGATCAACCTCGTCGCCGATGATGTCGTCGAGATCGGGCACCCCTGCCGGGAAGTAGACGCTTCCGGCATTCACCGTGTGCGGTCCCATGACGCCGAGCAGATAGGCGCCGTCTCCCGCCCGCAGCGCACCCATGGCGAAGCAGTTGCGGACCCCCGATTCCGGGAAGCCCCAGTCGCGCCAGGCGACGAAGCTGGCGAAGTCGGTCTCCAGGAAGGCGCCGCGCAGCACTGTTCGCTCGATCGCATGTTCGGCGAGCAGCAGCATTCGCCCGTTCCAGAGCTCGGGTTTCGCTTGTCTCAGCGTCGCAAAATGCCGGTCGATCTCGTCGCGGCGCTCGGCGGCGAACGGCCACGGCCTTGGCGCGAAGGCGAGCTCCAGCCGATCGAGGCGGACGATCGAACTCGCATGCGCGTCCGCCGTCGGGACCGTCATGCTTCGATCGTGCCTTGCGTCACGATCACGGCGTCGCCGCCAATCGAGGCGGCGCCAAGCTTGCCGTCGCGAAGCGTGATCGCAAGATGGATCAGGCTCGGCCGGCCCATCTCGTAGCCCTGCTCGATCGCGTACGCATGGTCGCCATCGCCCGGGACGAACTGCGCAAGCACGCCCGCGAATGCGGCAGCGGCCGATCCGGTCGCCGGATCCTCGATCAGGCCCATACCCGGCGCGAACATCCGGCCATGAAAGTCGTGGCCGGGCTCGGCGCACTCGGCGCAATAGAGGAAAGCTGCCGCCACCACTCCTTCAGCGCCGAATGCCGCGTCAAAGGACATGGGGTCCGGTCGCGCCCGCGCCATGGCGGCAAGCCCCGCGACCGGCACGAATGTAAAGGCATTGCCGGCCGACCAGCGCGACGGGCGGTGGCGATCGAAACCGATGTCGGCCGGAGCAAGATGCAGCGCGGCGGCGATCGCCGCATCAGCGGGTACGGAGCCAGCTTCGGCGGGCAGTTGCGGGATGGTGAAGCGCACCCGGCCGCGCTCGCCCGCGCCCTCGCCCCCTCCGGTTTCGAACACGCAGCGCACCGGCCCGATATTCTCCTCGAGCACCATCTCGTGGCCCGACGGGCTGCGATCCTGCAGAGCCAGCAGCACCGCCGTGCCAACCGTCGGATGACCGGCGAACGGCAGTTCGCGGGCCGGCGTGAAGATGCGCAGCCGTGCGCGATGGGCGGCATTTTCCGGCGGCAGCACGAACACCGTCTCGGGAAGGTTGAACTCGCGCGCGATCGTCTGCATCGCGGCGGTGTCGAGCCCGCCGGCATCGAGCACCACGGCGAGCGGATTGCCGGCGAAGCGCCGGTTGGCGAATACATCGAGGGTGGCAAAGCGCCGCTGCATAACTCCTCTTCCTTGTGCGGTGGCGACCGATCGACCGTTGGCGTCCGAAAAGGGTTGTCGCTTGTAGCAAATTTTCAGGGCGCGGGAGGCCGGCTACAGGCCCTTGATCAGACCGGCGTTGATCAGCATCCGGTTGAACCGGCGCGCCTCGGCGCCATCGGCGCAGGCGTAGAACAGGCCATTGCAGCGCTGGAGGATCTTCTTCTGCTCGACGAATGACGGATCGAGCGGCAGGCCCGCGGCCTCCTGCACGATCAGCGGCAGATAGGGCCCCTCGATGGTGTGGAGGGCGGACGACAAGTTCACCGGTTTGAAGTTGACCGCGTCGATGGCGTAGTAGGTGGTGAAATAACGCGGGTCGTAGGCCTGAATGCGTTGCGCGATGCCGGCGTCATCGAGCAGAGGGTCGACGATCTTTGCGGCGATGGCCGGCTGGTGGTCGCCGAACCGCACCAGCAGGAACGATTCACCGGGAAAGTCACGCTCAAGCCGCGCCAGGAAAGCGGCGTAGTCCCGCGCGCTCATGGTCTGCCGGCGGATGTATTCGTCGACCGGCGGATCGTTGCCGAGGCCGCGCCAGTCCGGCGTCAGCTCGGGACGGTAGGCCGCCGTCCAGGGGAAGTGGTTGGCGGTCAGATAGACGAACAGGAAGAGCGGGTTGCGCGCCCTCTCCCGCTCGATCGTGCGCAGCGCCTGGTTGAAGTAGTAGCTGTCGGGCTGCTGATCGTCGGCGGCCCCCATCTCGGCCTGATCGACGAACCGCTCGACGCCGGTCGTCTTCTGAAACCGCCGGGCGCCAAGGAACGCGCCAGCGGTGGGATAGAGCGTGATCGTCTTGTAGCCGCACCGGCGCAGCGCGCGCGGCAGGCCACGCTGCACCCGGTTGGCGGCGATGCGGGTGACGAAATATTTGAAATGTCCGAATGAACGCGCCGCCAAGCCGGTCAGCACGTTGTACTCCGAATACCAGGTCGGGCCCCCAGCGCCTTCCGCGATGAACGATCGCTGCTGGCCGTCGAACGATCTGAAGTACCGGCGGTAATCCGGCGGCACCTTGATGCCCGGCGCCGTGCTGATGTCGAAGCTCGACTCGTCGAGCACCATGATGATGTGGGGCGGCTTCGCAGCGAGGCGGCAACGCTCTTGCGATGTTGCCGAAAGACGCTGCGGCGCCTCCGCGTCGGCCTCGAACCAGCCACGGAACAGGAACTCCGGGACCTGAGTCACGCCCGAGCGGGCGAAATTGGAAAGATGGTTCACGCCCTCGAACGGCTCCCAGGCCTCCTCGGGTTCGGCAAGCGACAGCAGCGAAAGCCCGGCGAGGCAGACGGCCGCGCCGGCCGCCGACACCCATCGCCGCAGGCGAAATGGATCGACACGCCAGGCCCAAATGAGCAGCGGAACAGCGAGGATCGCCGCGACAATACCGATCACACGCAAGCCCGGAAACAAGCCAAGCAGAAATGCAACCGAGTCCGGATCGATTATGAGGAAGTCGAAGAACGAAAGCGTCATCCACAGAATGTCGAATTTGAACTGCGAGGCGAGAATCAAAAGGATCAATGTGGCCAGCGACAGCGCCGCCGAAATCGCCGGCCGCCGCAGCACGACGAGCCATGCGAAATTCAACAAGCCCCACGCCAGCAGCGCGAGGACGCTGTGAACGAATCCCCACTCCGTCTGATAAATGATCCCGAGCGCCGCGAGGTGGGCGACGGCAGCCGCCACGAGTCCCTTGCGCGACGACGCAGTAAACCAGCCGGATGCGAGCCGATGCCGACGGGAAGATGACAGTCCTGCGATCGAGATTGCCATCCGCTTATAGACCTTTGATCAGGCCGGCATTGATCAGCATCCGGTTGAACCGCCGCGCCTCGGCGCCGCCGGCACAGGCGTAGAACAGCCCGTTGCACCGCTCGAGAATTCGCTTCTGCTCGATGAACGACGGATCGAGCGGCAGGCCCGCCGCCTCCTGAACAATCAGCGGAAGATAGGGACCCTCGATGGTGTCGCGCGCCGACGACAGGTTCACCGGTTTGAAGTTGACGGCATCGATGGCGTAGTAAGTGGTGAAATAGCGCGGATCGTTCGTCAGAATTCGCTTGGCACGCGCAGCATCATCAAGAGTTGGCTCGATCAGTTCGGCGGCGAAGTCCGGCTGATGGTCGCCATAACGCACTAGCAGGAATGACTCGGCGGGGAAGTCGCGCCTGAGACGATCGAGCAGCGCCGCATAGTCGCGAAAGCTCATGGTCTGGCGGCGCAGATATTCGTCGACGATGGATTGGTTTCCCGGGTCCTTCCAGTCGGGCAGCAGGTCCGGCCGCCAGCGGTAGTCCCAGGGGAAATGGTTCTCGGCCAGATACACGAACAGAAACATCGGGCCTTTTGCACGCTCACGTTCGATCATCCGCAGCGCTGCCTCGTAGTAGAACCGGTCGGGCTCGATGCGGTTGGTGCCGAGGTCGCGCTGGTCGACGAACTTGTCCACACCGGTCGTGGTCTGGAACGCCTTCGCGCTCATGAAGGCGCCGGACGCCGGATAGACTGAAAATGTCCGATAGCCGCATCGGTGCAGGGCCTTCGGCAGCCCGCGTTGGACGCGCCCGGCCGCGATGTGCGTAACGTAGTAGGCAAAGTGTCCGAACGAGCGCGCGGACAGCCCGGCGAGGACGTTGTACTCGGTGAACCAACTCGGCCCTCCGACACCCTCGACGATGAACCGCCGCGCCTTGCCGTCGAACGAACGGAAGTGACGGCCGTAACCCGCCGGGACGTTGACCCCGGAGGCGGCACGGATATCGAAGCTCGATTCGTCGTGAACGAGGATGATGTGGGGCGGCTTGCTGGTCGGCGCGCAGGTTGCGTCCGGCAGCGTCTTGAGCCGCTCGGTAACAACCTCGGCGGATTCCATGTAGCCGTTGCGCGCCAACTCGACGATCGCGGTAACGCCCGAGCGGACGAACTTGGACACGTAGTCGTCGCGGGCGAAGGCGTCCCACTCCTCCTGCGGGAACGCGAGCGAGACGGCGGTGAGCGCCGCGAGGCATGCCGCAAAGCCGATCGCCGCCGACGTCCGGCGGATACGGACCGGATCGAACCACCAGAGCAGCGCCAGCACCGGGACGACGAACGCCGCGGCGATGAGGATGTCGCGCCCGAGGTTTGGCTTGACGGAAAGGAGATAGTTGACGGTGTCCGCGTTGATGATCCACACATCGAGAAAATTCGCCGTCATCCAGACGATGCCGAACTTGAACTGCGAGAGAAGAATAATCAGCACAATAGTGCCAAGCGACATCGCCGCAGAGATCAGCGGCCGGCGCAGCAAGGCGATCCAGAAGCAATTCAGCAGAGCCCAGGTCAGGATGAAGACCGCGTTCGCGACGATCCCGCCCTCGTTCAGATACATGAGGACGAAAGCGGCGAGCGCCATCGCCCAGCCGATAGCGCTGCGCAGATGATCGAACGGGCTGGCTGCCGCGGTGGCGGCCCAACGAATGGTCAGAGACGACATGGAGGGCGGCATGCGACACGCCCGTGTCCGGCAATGATTCAGCGGCAGCGCCCGGCACACGAGCTAGTTGTCATACAAGTGCAATAAATTTGTCATTTCAAGGTCAAAAACTAAACACCGGAGATCAAGGACAATATGAAGCGATCCGTGTTCCACGGCGCGCTTGGGAATTAACATTCATTCATTGCTACAGCCACTTCGCCGCGGGCGCGCACAACGTGACGGGCAACGCCGGCCGAACTGCCGGTCAAAACTTCAGCAAGCCGGCGTCGATCAGCAGCCGGTTGAACCGGCGGTGCCTCCGCGCCGTCGGCGCGGAGACAGAACACGCCGAAGCGCCCTCCCGCCGGCCCGCCTGCCCGGATTGGACCAGGGCACGTTCGCGCACGCTACGCCCAACGCCGCAGACAACGAATCCCGCCGGCTGCGCGCGGAATGGGCGGAGTGGGTCCTGGCCCTATTGCCCCAGTTTGGCGTTGGCCTGGTCGACGAAGCGGTTGGTGTAGGTCTTGGCCAAGTCGATCTTGGCCTTGGCGATCTCCGGCACCGATTGGCTGAACACGGCCAGCACGGCCTCGGCACCCTTCGGATCCATCTTGCCGGTGGTTGAATACATCGGCAGCGTGTTCTTCAGCGCCGCGAGGTAGAGCGCCTTGTCCGGGCCGATCAACTCCGCCGGCATCTTGGCCATGATCTCCTCGGGCGAGTGCGAGTGAATCCACTTCAGCGTGCCGACGATGGCGGTGGCGAGCGCCTGCGATTCCTTCTCATGCTTGGCGATCCAGTCGACGCGGGTATAGAGCGAGCCGCCGGGATATTCGCCGCCGAAAACGCCAAGCGTGTCCTTTTGGGTGCGGGTATCGCTGAGAATTTTCAGGTCCTTGAACTTGCCCTGCAGCAGAGTGACGGCCGGATCGAGCATGATCGCAGCCTCGACCAGCCCTCGCTCCATGGCGGCCACGGCCGTGGCCTCAAGCCCGATCCCGACGACGGCGACGGAGTTCGGATCGACGCCGTTCTTGGCCAGCATGTATTTCAGAAAGAAATCGGTCGAGGAGCCGGGCGCGCTGACGCCCACTTTCTTGCCCGCGAGGTCCTTGATCGACTTGATGGCCGCGGTCTGGGTGGGCGAAACCACCAGCGCGAATCCCGGATAGCGGTCATAGACCACGATCGCCTGCATGAACTGCTGCTTGGCGGCAAGATTGACGCAGTGATCGAAATAGCCCGACACCACGTCGGCGCTGCCGCCGAGTACGGCGGTAAGGGCCTGCGAGCCGCCTTTGAAGGCGATGAGGTCAACCGCAAGGCCAGCCTTGTCATACTCGCCGAGTTGCTTGGCCAGCATGGTGGGCAGATAGCACAGACATCCCGCCCCACCGATCGCAATGCTCACCTTCATTTTGTTTTGCGCAACGGCCGAGCCAGAGATCAGCGCCAGCGCACCGACGGCGACCAGCAGTCTCCGCAACAGATTTGCAACCATAACGATCTCCCTGGATTTTGTATTGGCCGGCACATTAGAGCGGACCGATTTGCCGTCCAAAGCCGTTTTTTGTTTAGTTGGGCGACAAGATCCACTATCAGCACGCGCCAGGGAGACGCTCGAAAGGAAACCAAATGACAAGTGCGACAGGGAACCGCCGTGCACGCCCGTGCGGGGTTTTGATTCTTGCCGGTCTGGCGCTGGGCGCGGCGGTACACAGCGCGGCGGCCGAGACCTATCCGAACCGCGTCATCAAGATCGTCCAGCCGTTTCCCGCTGGCGGCTCGACCGACGTGCTGGCACGCGGGCTGGCGTTGAAGCTCAGCGAGGCGCTCGGCCAGTCGGTGATCGTGGAATCGCGCCCTGGCGCCAACGGCATCGTCGGCGCGCAAAGCGTCGCCCGCTCGGCCCCCGATGGCTACACCATGCTGCTGACGACCGGCTCGCACACCGCCAATCCGCATGTGGCGAAGAACCTGCCATACGACGCGCTCAAGGACTTCGCCCCGATCACACAGCTCGCCGGTTCCTACGGTCTCGCGCTGATCACCACGCGGCCGTTCAATACGGTGGCGGAACTGGTGGCGGCGGCAAAGGCCAAGCCCGGGACGCTCACGGCACGTCCGGAATCGGCAATCTGACGCACGTATCCGGCAGGCTGTTCGAGGTGCGCGCCGGCATCAGCATGATCGCGGTGCCCTACAACACGCCCGCGCTGCTGCCGGATACCCTGTCGGGTAACATCAGCATGACGTTCAATTCACTGATCACCGCCACGCCCCTGGTCAAGCAGGGGCAGTTCAAGGCGCTGGCGATCACCGGCGACCGGCGCTCACCGGCGCTGCCGGATACGCCGACCATGACCGAGGCCGGCATTCAGGATTACGTGCTGACCGGCTATTTCGGCATCCTGTTCCCGGCTGGCGTGCCGCGCGATCGCGTCGAACTGATCGCGCGGGAAAGCGCCAAGGCGCTCGCCTCGCCGGAGCTCAAACGGATCGTGGAGGATAACGGCCTCTACGTCGTCGGCTCAACGCCAGACGAATTCACCGCCTACGTGAAGAAGGATTACGAATTCCAGGGCGCGCTGATGCAAGAGATCGGCTTGAAGGCGAAGTGATCGACGTACGCTGTAAGACATAAAGAGGAAAGACCGATGAACGTGGTCCCGAAGGCCGCGGTCGAGATCCGAACGCTGACCGAGACGGTGAAGACCGGTGGCGGCTTCGAATTCGTTTTCGAGAAGGATGTCGCGGTCGAGATGAGCGACGGGCTCGCGCTGCGGGTCAACATCTTCCGCCCAGCCGCTCCGGGGAAGTATCCGGTCGTGATGTCGCACGGCGTCTACGGCAAGGACGTGCATTTCAACCACGGCTTCAAGCCGCAGTGGGACAAGCTCAAGCAGATCTATCCGGAGATCGACCAGGGCCAATCCACCGGCCGTTTCCTGCGCTGGGAGGTGCCGGACCCCGAGCGCTGGGTGCCGGACGGCTACGTCATCGTGGTCGCCGACACGCGCGGCAGCGGCAAATCGCCGGGCTATCTCGATCCGCGCCAACCGCGCGAGAACCAGGACTATTACGAACTCATCGAGTGGGCCGGCACGCAGCCCTGGTCGAACGGCAAAATCGGGCTGCTCGGCATCTCCTATCTTGCCATCAACCAGTGGAAGGCCGCCGCGCTGCAGCCACCGCACCTCGCCGCGATCTGCCCGTGGGAGGGGCACTGGGATCACTACCGCGACGCCAGCCATCACGGCGGCATCTTCAGCAATTCCTTCACCACCGCCTGGTGGCCCCGCCAGGTGCTGTCGAACCAGCACGGCAGCGGCAAGACGCACTACTACGACCCGGACACCGGCGAGCGCTCGACCGGGCCGGCGCTGAGCGAGGAGATGCTCGCCGGCAACCGCGAGGACCATCCCGGCAACCACCTGCGCCACAAGCTCAACGACCAGTGGCATCAGTCGCGCACGCCGCACATGGACAAGGTCAAGGTGCCGCTGCTGTCCGCCGGCAACTGGGGTGGGCCGGGCGTGCACCTGCGCGGCAACGTCTCGGGATTCGTCGAGGCCGCCTCGAAGCAGAAGTGGTTGTCGATGCATATCGGCACACACTTCGAGAGCTTCTATCTGCCCGAATACGTCGCCATGCAGAAGCGCTTCTTCGATCGTTTCCTGAAGGGCGTCGACAATGGCTGGGACAACGAACCACCGGTTCGCATCGAGGTGCGCGACGTGCACGGCAAAGCGACCGTGCGCAAGGAGAACAAGTGGCCGCTCGCCAGGACGCAATGGACCAGGTTCCATCTCGACGGGGCGAACAAGAGCCTTGGCGAGAAGGCTCCGGCAGCCGAACAGCGCGTCAGCTACGAGGCGATGGGCGAAGGCGTCAGCTTCTCGACTACGCCTTTCGAACAGGACTTCGAGATCACCGGCTACGTGTCGGCCCGCCTCACCATTGCGTCCTCGACCACCGGCATGGACATCTTCGCCGTACTGCGCGCCTTCGATCCGATCGGCTAGGAGGTCGTCTTCATCGGCGCGCACGAGCCGACGCCGGTCTCCCGCGGCTGGCTGCGGGCGTCGCACCGCAAGCAGGATCCCGCGCGATCAATGCCTCACCGGCCGTTCCTGGTGCATGACGAGATCCAGAAACTGACGCCCGGCGCGCTCTACACCGTGGACGTGGAGATCTGGCCGACGAGTTTGGTGCTGCCGAAGGACTACCGGCTGGTGCTGACGCTGATGGGCAAGGACTTCGAGTTCGATGGCATCCCGGGCCGATTGCTGCACCATCACCCGGACGATCGTCCGGCGACGGAGTTCGGCGGCACCAACACCATTGTCACCGGCGGCGTCCACGAGTCCTATCTGCTGCTGCCGGTCATCCCGCGGTAGCGCGTGGCGAATTGCCATCGGCGCGAGCCAGAAAGGCGAGCGCCCTCCCTCGCTTGGAGGCGTAGGGTAAAGAGCAGCATGGTCAATGCGTGGCAGCGGCGACCGGGCGCCACACCAGCAGGCGCCGCTCGGCTAACGTGACGAGATAATCGATCACGATCACGAACGCCGCGAGCACGAACATCCCGGCGAACACGCCCGCGACATCGAACACGCCCTCGGCCTGCTGGATGAGGTAGCCGAGCCCGGCGGCCGAGCCGAGATATTCGCCCACCACAGCGCCCACCACGGCGAAACCGACCGAGGTGTGCAGCGAGGAGAACATCCAGGACAGCGCCGAAGGCCAGTAGACATGACGCATGAGCTGGCGGTCACTCATACCCAGCATGCGCGCATTCGCCAGGATCGTCGGGCTCACTTCCTTGACGCCCTGGTAGACGTTGAAAAAGACGATGAAGAACACCAGCGTCACGCCGAGCGCGACCTTCGACGAAATGCCGAGCCCGAACCAGAGCGCGAAGATCGGCGCCAGCACGACGCGCGGCAGCGCGTTGATCATCTTCACGTAGGGATCGAAAACGGAGGCGATCAGCGGCTTGCGCGCGAACCAGAAGCCGATCAGCACGCCGGCGATCGAACCAATGAGAAAGGCGAGCACGGATTCCGTCAGCGTGATCCACAAGTGGCGCCAGATCGTGCCCTCGACGAACCACTTGACGATGCGGTGAGCGACATCGAGCGGCGTCGAGAAGAAGAATGGCGGCAAAAGCAAATGGCCGCCGATCGGCACCGTCGTGAGCACGTACCATGCGAGCACGGCCACGACCGCGACCAGAACTTGCAGGGAGAGAAGCTTGATGCGGGACATTTCGTAGTCGGCAACTCAGCGCGTGGCTGACCTTCTTTGCGAAGCCCCATCCCCGCTCGTTCCCGCGTAAGCGGGAACCCAGAGCCGAACACTGCAGCACTGGGTCCCCGCCTTCGCGGGGACGAACGGAAAGAGGGTGACTCGGTCCGGGGAACTCTTACTTCTTCGAAAACGTACCGATGATTCCGGTCGCCTGCTTGACCTTGCCGTCGAGCGCTTTCATGACCTCCTCGCGGGTGAGCCCAGGCTTGAGCGCGTCCGGCTCGAGGTCAGTGGCCATCAGGACGAAGGTGTAGTGATGCGGCGAACCGGGCGGCGTGCAAGGGCCGAAATAGTGCGGCAGCTTCATCAGGCTTGAGCCACCGACATATTTGTCGGTCTGCTTGCTCGCCTCGCCTTCGGCGAAGCCCGTGACCGTAGGCTTGATGCCATAGGCCACCCAGTGGCTGACGCCGCCCGGCGGCCGGCCTTCCGGATCGAACATCAGCAGCGCCAGGCTCTTGGTGCCGGCCGGCACGTTCGACCAAGACAATTCGGGCGACACGTTCTCGCCGACGCAGTTCGGGTTCGACTTGTTGTTGCCGGCCATCTTGGTCGGCAGCCGCTCGCCGTCCTTGAAGCTCTTCGACGTGATCGTGAAGACGCCTTGCGCGTTCGCGCCCTGGCTACCGCAGGCAAATGCCAGCGCCACACCGGCCGCCAGCAATAGACTCCGCTTGAGCAACATTGTTTTGAGCAACATTGGTTTTCCTCCATGGTCGTGGGTCGATTCGAGTTTTCTCGTTCGCCCATCATCACAAGTGTAGCCGCCGCCCGCGGACCTAGGCAATCATCCTGGCGCGAAATCACCCGCCGCCGGTCTGCTCGTAGCCTTTGAGCACTTCAGACTTGAGCATGGCCCAGATTTCGCGGTGCAGATCGTGGAAGCCCGGCTCGGTCCTGATTTCCGCGGTGTCGCGCGGCCGCGGCAGTTCGACCTTCCAGTCTCCGATGATGCGCGCGGAAGGTCCCGCCGACATGATCACCACGCGATCCGACAGGGCGATCGCCTCTTCGAGATCGTGGGTGACGAACATCACGGCCTTGCGGTCGGCATTCCACAAATCGAGCAGCAGGTTGCCCATGATCTGCCGGGTCTGCGCGTCGAGCGGACCGAACGGCTCGTCCATCAGCAGTATCTTCGGATCGCGGATCAGGACCTGCACCAGCCCGACGCGCTTCCTTTGCCCGCCGGACAGCATGTGCGGATAGCGAGCGCCGAAACCGTCAAGGCCGACTCGCTTGAGCCAGGTTTGCGCGCGCTCGCGGGCTTCGGCGGTTGCGGTGCCGGCGGTCTCCAGCCCGATCGCGACATTCTCCAGCGCGGTCTTCCACGGAAACAGCGCCTCGGCCTGGAACAGGTAGCCGGCCTGCCGGTTGAGCCCCGCAAGCGGTGCGCCGAAAATGTCGGCGCGTCCGGCCGACGGCGCAAGCAGCCCGGCCGCGACGTTGAGGAGCGTCGACTTGCCACAACCGGTCGGTCCGACAATCGCGACAAATTCGCCGTCAGCGACCGTCAGCGACGCGTCGTTGACGGCTGTGTAGCTCCCGCCGTCAGCAAGCCGGAAGGTAATGGAAACGTCATGGAGCGCGACCGCAGGCGCGCTGGCTTGCGCGGACAAAGCGGCCCCCTGGTCGGCGGCCATCCGCCCGGCCATTCGCGTCTCCTGATCTGGCTATTCTTCAACTGGACGCGGAAACTATCCGCCCGGTGCGCAATTGCAAAGCGCATCGCCAAACCGCTTGCACAGCGGATCGCCAAGCCGCGCCGACTACAGATACCAGGCAATCGCCGCTTTCAACCTGCCGTCGTTGATGAACGGTAGCACGACCGTCGAGGTCAAGCCTGCGGCGCGCGCGGATCGCCCGCTCGCCGCCTGGTCGAACGCCACGTCCTCCCGGATCGCCGGAATCCCGGAGCACCAGACCTCTCCGAGCAAGCCTTCTCCCCTGCTGATCGTTTGCCCCTCGTATTCCGCCGCCAAATCCGCGTGGGTATCGCAGTCTCCGGAGTTGAAGACGAGGGCGTCGTTCGCCGCGTTGGGAACCCAGATCTCGAAGCGCCGCGCGATCGGCGTTTCGAGCGCCGACAGGAATGTCAGCACCCAGGTCTGTCCGGACATCACGCTGTAGGGAATGCCCAGGCCGCGATTGACGCCGATCTCAACGGCCTGTTCCTTTCTCAGGAAGGTGTTGGAGTTGGCCAGATCCCTGACCATCATCGGCATGCCGCCTTTCCATGCCCGTCCGGGCAGGCCGTAGCCGCGCGGGAACTTGGTGCGGCGAGAATTGAATTCAAACGTCCGCGCGGCGCCGTAATAGCCATCCGCGTGGGTCAGGAATGGCGCCTCGTTCGGACCGTTGGTCCACAGTTCGATGGCGCCGAAATGAGCCTCTGTATCACCGCAGAGAAACACCACCACCGCGATCAGGAATTCGCCGGCGAAGACCGGCAACGCCACGCCGCAAGTCAGGCCCGCCTCTTTGGCGGCGTCCGCGCGGACGAAGCCGGAACTCTCCAGGGTCTTGAGGATGATGGGATGGCCGGCCGCCCACACCTTGCCGGGCAGCCCTTCATTGAAGGCAAACTGCAATCCCTCGCTCGCTGCTCTAAAATTGGTCAAATCGCCATAAAGGCCGCCGCTGAATTCAAGCCACCTGCGGTCCTTGTTAGGGAGCCACAGTTCGGCGACGCGAATGAAGGGCTTCATAAGGCCAGAACTGCTTATGGGCTGTTCTCGACAGGTCACCTCCGATGAGATGCAAAATGGACGCCAAGTCTGGGCCGGGGCGGCCGCGATCCTCGCGGCGCGCGGACGCGTCCCCCTCGGGACGACGATGCCGGCAGGATGGGCGCGCGTTGACACCCGCCGGTGCCATGGCGCTCGCGGCTATCGCCGCTGACGCCAGATCAGCGAATCAGTTCCGGCTCTTGTCCACCAGCGCGCGCTGCTTGATCCACGGCATCATGGCGCGCAGTTTCTCGCCGACCTGCTCGATCGGATGGGTGGCGCATTTCGCGCGCATCGACTTGAACGAGGTCTGGTTGACGCGGTTCTCCAGCATCCAGTCGCGTGTGAAACGGCCGGACTGGATATCGTCGAGGATACGCTTCATCTCGGCCTTGGTCTCCGGCGTCACCACGCGTGGGCCGGAGACGTATTCGCCGTACTCGGCGGTATTCGACACCGAGTAGTTCATGTTGGCGATGCCGCCCTCGTAGATCAGATCGACGATCAGCTTCACCTCGTGCACGCACTCGAAATAGGCCATCTCGGGCGCGTAGCCGGCTTCCACCAGCGTCTCGTAGCCGGCCTTCATCAGTTCGACGAGGCCGCCGCACAGTACCGACTGTTCGCCGAACAGGTCGGTCTCGCATTCTTCCTTGAAGGTGGTCTCGATGATGCCAGCGCGGCCGCCGCCGATCGCCGACGCATAGGACAGGCCAAGGTCATGCGCGTTGCCGGACGCATCCTTGTGAATGGCGACCAGGCACGGCACGCCGGCGCCGCGCTGATACTCTGAGCGCACCGTGTGGCCCGGCCCCTTGGGCGCGATCATCAGCACGTCGAGGTCGGCACGCGGCTCGATCAGGTTGAAATGCACGTTGAGGCCGTGCGCGAACATCAGCGCCGCACCGTTCTTCATGTTGGCGGCGAGGTGATCGCGATAGATGTCGGCCTGCAGCTCATCGGGCGTCAGCATCATCATCACGTCGGCCCACTTGGCGGCCTCGGCGACCTCCATGACCTTGAGCTTCTCGCCCTCGGCCTTGGCGACGCCCTGGGAGCCCTTGCGCAGTGCGACGGCGACGTTCTTGACGCCCGAGTCGCGCAGGTTGAGCGCATGGGCATGCCCCTGGCTGCCATAGCCGATGACGGCGACTTTCTTGCCCTTGATCAGGTTCAGGTCGGCGTCGCGATCGTAGTAGACACGCATGGTTCTAACCCCTGCTTGGGCCGTTATTCCGGCCGCCAGTTTTCCGTGCTGCTTCTAGGTTCAATGGATCGCCGGGACAAGCCCGGCTGACGAAATTGCTACATCCCTTCCGGGCCGCGCGCGATCGCCACGACACCGGTGCGGGAGACTTCGACCAGCCCGAGCGGCAGCATCAACGCGACGAAGCTTTCGATCTTGTCGGACGCGCCGGTGATCTCGAACACGAAGCTTTCCGTCCCGGCGTCAATGACGCGGGCGCGAAACGCGTCGGCAAGCCGCAGTGCCTCGACCCGGTGCTCGCCTTTGCCGCGCACCTTGACCATGGCGAGCTCGCGCTCCAGGTGCGGCCCCGCCACCGTCATATCGACCACGCGATGCACCGGCACCAGCCGGTCGAGCTGGTTCATGATCTGCTCGATCACCATCGGCGTGCCGCGCGTCACGATGGTGATGCGCGAGAGATGCTTCTGGTGCTCGGTCTCCGAGACCGTGAGCGAGTCGATATTGTAGCCGCGGCCGGAGAACAGCCCGATGACGCGCGCCAGCACGCCGGGCTCGTTGTCGACCAGCACCGACAGCGTATGGGTCTCGATGCCCTGCGCCGCGGGTGCGGCGGGGTAGTGCGAGGTGCTCGTTGTTGCGATCGTGTTCACGACAATCTTCCCTACTCATAATCCGCCGAACATTTTCCGCCCGCATTCTGAGGAGCACGACATTACACCATCACCTTGCCTGCCTCGGTGATGGCGTCCTCGATGTCCTCGGCGGCGCCGCCAAGCAGCATCTCGTTGTGGGCGCGGCCCGACGGAATCATCGGGAAGCAGTTCTCCGTCGGATCGACGACGCAGTCGAAAATCACCGGCTGCTTGACGTCGATCATCTCCTTGATCGCGGCGTCGAGATCACCGGGCTTGTCGCAGCGGATGCCGTGGCAGTGATACGCCTCGGCGAGCTTGACGAAGTCGGGCAGCGCCTCGCTGTAGCTTTCCGAATAGCGCCCGCCGTGCAGCAATTCCTGCCACTGGCGCACCATGCCCATGTACTTGTTGTTCAAGATGAAGACCTTGATCGGCAGCCGGTACTGCGCCGCCGTCGACATTTCCTGCATGGTCATCTGCACCGACGCTTCGCCGGCGATGTCGATGACCAGCGAATTGGGATGCGCAAGCTGCACGCCGACGGCGGCCGGCAGACCGTAGCCCATGGTGCCGAGCCCGCCCGAGGTCATCCAGCGGTTCGGCTCCTGGAACTGGTAGAACTGCGCGGCCCACATCTGGTGCTGGCCCACTTCGGTGGTGATGTAGGTGTCGCGGTCCTTGGTCAGCGCGAACAGGCGCTCGATGGCGTATTGCGGTTTGATGATCTCTTTCGAGTTCTTGTAGGCGAGCGACTTGCGCCCGCGCCACTTCTCGATCTGCTGCCACCAGGCCGCGAGCGCCTTCTTGTCGGACGACAGCGAGGCACTCCGCCACAGCCGCACCATGTCTTCGAGCACATGGGCGCAGTCGCCGATGATCGGGAGATCGACCTTGACGTTCTTGTTGATCGAGGACGGATCGATATCGACGTGAATCTTGCGCGAGCCCGGCGAGAACGCGTCGAGCCGCCCGGTGATGCGATCATCGAAGCGCGCGCCGATGCAGATCATCACGTCGCAGTCGTGCATCGCCCAGTTCGCTTCCCAGGTGCCGTGCATGCCGAGCATGCCGAGCCACTGCGGATCGGCGGCCTCATAGGCGCCAAGCCCCATCAAGGTCGAGGTGATCGGGAAGCCGGTGAGCTTGACGAGCTCGCGCAGGAGATGGCTTGCCTCCGGCCCGGAATTGATGACGCCACCGCCGGTGTAGAACAGCGGCCGTTTGGCATGCGCCATCAGTTCGATCGCGGCCTTGATGCGCTCCAGGTCGCCCTTGACCTTCGGCCGGTAGCCCTTGTGCTGAAACTCGGTCGGCTTGGCGTAGCGGCCGGTGGCAAACTGCACATCCTTCGGAATGTCGACCACCACGGGTCCGGGCCTCCCGCTTTTGGCGATGTGGAAGGCCTCGTGCAGCACCTGCGGCAGTTCGGCGACGCTCTTCACCAGGTAGTTGTGCTTGGTGCAGGGCCGCGTGATGCCGACGGTGTCGCATTCCTGGAAGGCGTCATTGCCGATCAGGTGCGTCGGCACCTGTCCGGTGATCACGACCAGCGGGATGGAATCGCACAGCGCATCGGTCAGGCCGGTGACCGCGTTGGTGGCGCCCGGTCCGGAGGTCACCAGCACGCAACCGACCTTGCCGGTCGAGCGCGCATAGCCTTCGGCGGCATGCACGGCACCCTGCTCGTGGCGCACCAGAACGTGCTGCAGGCGGTTCGACTGTTGGAACAGCGCGTCATAGATCGGCAGCACGGCGCCGCCCGGATAGCCGAACAGATGCTTCACGCCCTGATCGGCGAGCGCCTCGATCACCATTTCGGCGCCGGTCATTTCCTTGGTCATGCTCTGCTCCACCTACTCGTCCTGCTCGTCGCCCGCATCGCTTGGAATCAAAGTCACTCGAAATCAAAATCACTCGAAATCAAAGTCACTTGGAATCAAAAAGGGCCGCGAGGGCCCTGAACCGCACACCGCCGATCACGCGATGGCCTAGCCACCGCCGACGGTGTGCCGTCCTACGAGTACGATCTCTCTCGAAATAAAATTGCGCACCCGCGCGACCTTTCGTCATTTCCTTGCGCTGGTTTTATATGGGCTCCGGCCGAACCCGTCAAGCGCAGCAGCAGGTTTCAGCTCGACCGAATTTTTCCGAGGAATCGCACACCCAATATTTTTATCCGGGTAATATTGACATGGCAGTTTTACCCGGATAATTCATTTGACGCCGCTTGGTGCGGTCCTTGGCGCAAGAGGAGTTTCAAATGTCTGTCTCGACACAAACCCGCTGCACCGCGTTCGAAGGTCCCCGGCGCATCGGGACCGGCGACCTCGGGGAGGTGGCGATGAAAGCCAAGGACGCCGTCGATCGTGGCGGCCAGGTCCTGATCTTCGACGACGCGACCAGCCACCCGATCGAGCTCGATCTTCGCGGCACGGCCGACGATGTCCGCACACGGCTCACCGCGGCAGCCGGCGGACCTGCCGCCGAACCAGCGCCGCGAGGTCCGGGCCGGCCGAAGCTCGGCGTCGTCGCACGCGAAGTCACGTTGCTGCCGCGGCATTGGGACTGGCTCAATACCCAGCCCGGCGGTGCATCGGTCGCGTTGCGCAAGCTGGTCGAGCAGGCGCGGCACGCGAGCGAGGGCAAAGACCGCATCCGGCAATCGCAGGAAACAGCCTACCGATTCATGGCAGCGATGGCCGGCGACCGCCCGGGCTTCGAGGAAGCGACCAGGGCCTTGTTCGCGGGCGACGGCGATCGCTTCGACTTGGAGATCGCATCCTGGCCGCCGGACGTGCTGGACCACGCACGCCAGCTCGCGGCCATTGCCTTGCAGCGCGAGCACGCCGCCTGACGCACATCGCACGCCAATCTCCGCAAATCGTGATCGGCGGTGACGACGTCGTGCGGAGCATTTGAAATGAGAGTGACCGCGCGAATGAGTAAGGTGGTTCGAGTCAAGGAACAAAGCTGAGAGCAGGACTGAGAGCGGGTCGAAAGAAATGCCATTCCTGCGCGAGCGGTCCGGACGCTGGTCGCCGGTGAAGATCGTAGCCTTCGTGGCCGCGATCCTGCCGGCGTTGTGGATCGCCTACCAGGCCTGGACCGGCGATCTCGGCGCCAGGCCGGTCACCGAGGCGATCCACCAGGCTGGGGACTGGGCGCTGCGCTTCCTGATCTTGACGCTCGCGATCACGCCCGCCCAGCGCATCCTCAACTATCCCCGCATCATCCTGGCGCGCCGCATATTTGGTGTCGCCACGGCGTGCTACGCGGTACTGCATCTCTCGCTCTACGTGCTCGATCAGCACTTCGACCTGTTCAAGGTCGCCAGCGAGATCGTGCTGCGCGTCTACCTGCTGATTGGAGCGATCGCGCTGATCGGCCTGATCACGCTCGGTGTGACCTCGACGGACGGCGCGATCCGCCGGCTCGGCTCGCAGCGCTGGAACACGTTGCACAAGCTTATCTACGGCATCGCGATCCTTGGCTCGATCCATTTCTTCATCCAGTCGAAGCTGAACATCTATGAGCCGGTGCTGATGGCGGGTTTCCTGCTCTGGCTGCTGGCTTACCGGGTGCTCTACCGGCGCAACAACGGCGTGACGCCCGCGCACCTGCTGGCCCTAACCGTCGTCACGGCCGTCGTCACCGCTCTGGGCGAAGCCGCGATCTACATGGCCACGAGCGGCGTGAACGCATGGCGCATTCTGCTCGCGCATTTCGATGCCGACATGGAGATACGGCCGGCGTGGTGGGTGCTGGCCGCCGGGCTCGCCGTCTGCGCCATCGGCTGGTGGCGATGGAAGCCGGCGCGTCAGCGCCCGAGCGCGCGCAGGATTTCGGTCGACGCAATCTCCGGCGCGACCCAGGTCCAATCCGGCAGTTGATTGCGGTACCAGGTCGCCTGCCGCTTGGTATAGCGCCGGGTGTCGCGCTTGCCGCCCTCGGCGGCCTCGGCGAGCGTGATCTCGCCGTTGAGGTGGCGGATCAGCCAGGGCACGCCATGCGCCTTCATGGCCGGGAGCATAGGGTCGAGACCCCGTCGGGCCAGCGCCGCCACTTCTTCTATGGCGCCAGTGGCGAGCATCCGATCGAAGCGATCGTCGATCTGGCGGTGGAGCCTCTCGCGATCCGGCACGAGAAAGACCTTGACGGCATGCAGCGGATCGAGCGCAGGCTTCATGCCCTCGCAGTGCCAGTCCGCGAGCGAGCGGCCGGTCGCCTCGATCACCTCGAGTGCCCGGGCAATTCGGGAGCGATCGCCAGGCATAAGCCGCTGCGCAGTGGCGGGATCGCGGCGGCCAAGCTCGGCATAGAGCGGCGCCACCCCGTCCCGTTCTAGCCGCTCCCGCACCGCCGACCGGATCGTGGCTGGGATCGGCGGAATGGCTGCCAGCCCCTGCGTCAGTGTCTTGAAATAAAGACCGGTGCCGCCGACCAGGATCGGCAGGCGTCCCTCGTGCGTGGCAGCAGCTATCGCCGCCGCGGCATCGGCGCACCAGCGGCCGGCCGAATAGTTCTCCGCCGCGTCGACACCACCGTAGAGGCGATGCGGCACCCTCGCCTCCTCGTCCGGCGCCGGCCGCGCCGTGATGATGCGCAGATCCCGATAGACCTGCATGGAATCGGCATTGATGATCGTGCCGCCGAGCGTCTCGGCGAGCACGAGTGCGAGCGCCGACTTGCCGCTGGCCGTCGGGCCGGCGAGCAGGATGGCGGACGGCGTCATGTTTCCGCTGTCCATGGACACCCCCGCCGGCGGGTCACTCCATCATTCGCTTGCAGCGATTGCATGCCCCGGCAATAACGAAAAATCCAGCGGACGACCATCATGCCTTTCATTGCCACCTTGATTAGCGCCCCGACCGAACCGGTGCTCACCGAAGCCTTGCTCAGCCGGGCTGCCGGAGTGCTGCCGTCCGCCGGTGCTCCGGTCTGGCTTGCCGACCGGATCGCGGCGGACATTTCGATTCCGCACGGAACGGACCTCGATTGCCGAAACATGGTCGACACCATCCGCGGCGCGCTTGACGGCGCGCCGGTCGATGTCGTCGTGCAGCCGTCCCATGCCCGGCGCAAGCGCCTATTCCTCGCCGACATGGATTCCACCATGATCGAGGAGGAATGCATCGATGAGCTTGCCGACTATGTCGGCCTCAAGCCGCATGTCGCCGCCATCACCGAGCGGGCGATGCGCGGCGAAATCGCCTTCGCGCCGGCATTGCGCGAGCGCGTCGCGCTGCTCAAGGGGCTCCCCGCCGCCGTTGTCGACGAAGTTATCGCCGACCGCATCCACCTTACAGCGGGAGGGCGCACGCTGATCGGCACCATGCGCGCGCACGGCACGCACACCTGCCTGGTAACCGGCGGCTTCACGCTATTCTCGCAGCGCATCGCCACCATGATCGGGTTCGACGAAAGCCGCGCCAACACGCTCGCTGTCAGCCCCGACGGCAAGCTCGCCGGCGAGGTGGTCGAGCCGATCTTCGGCCGCGACGGCAAGCTCGCGACCTTGCAGGCGCTCACGGCGCGGCTCGGTCTCGATCCGGAGGAGACAATGGCGACCGGCGACGGCGCCAACGACATCGCGATGATCGAGGCGGCCGGACTGGGCGTCGCCTTCCACGCCAAGCCGAAAGTGGCCGATGCCGCAGCGGCGCGCATCGATCACGGCGACCTCACGGCGCTGCTTTACCTGCAGGGCTATCGCGACGTGGACTTCGAGACCTCATAACTCAAACGAAAATGGGGCGGCCAGGGCCGCCCCATCGGGTTTCTGTGTGTCTCGTCTTTACTGCAGCGGCAGCGCGACGAACCGCAGTTCGCCGTCCGAACCGACCACCAGAAGCAGCGCCGATTTGCGGCCCTCCTTCTTGAGCTTGTCGATCCTGGCCTGAAAATCGTCGGCGGTAGCCACCGCCTCTTGCGCGATCTCGACGATGACATCGCCGGCCGACAACCGCTTGTCGGCCGCTGGCGAACTGGCATCGACGCCGGTGATGACCACGCCCTTGACGGTGTCCTTGATCTTGTAGCGCTTGCGCAGATCCTCGGAGAGGTTCGAGAGCTCGATACCGAGCGTCTTCTTCACCACCGATTTTTCCGACGGAGTTTCCAGACTGGTCTTCGCCGCGGCGAGCTTTTCGCCATCTTCAAGCCGGCCGAGCTTGACCGTCCGGGTCTCCTCCTTGCCCTTGCGGATGATGACGACCGGGACGTCCTTGCCGACGGGAGCGTCGGCGACGACCCGCGGGAGATCGCGCATCTCCTTGATGTCCTTGCCGTCGAACTTGATGATCACGTCGCCCGGCTCGATCCCCGCAGGCTTCGCCGGCCCCTTGTCGTCCACGCCGGCAACGAGCGCGCCGCGCGGCGGCTTGACGTTCAGGCTCTCGGCGATCTCGTCCGTCACCTGCTGGATACGCACGCCGAGCCAGCCGCGACGGGTCTCGCCGAACTGCTTGAGCTGATCAATCACCGGCATCGCGGTCTTGGAGGGGACGGAAAAGCCGATGCCGATCGAGCCGCCCGACGGTGAGATGATCGCGGTGTTGATACCGACCACCTCGCCGTCGAGGTTGAACAATGGGCCGCCAGAATTGCCGCGATTAATCGCGGCATCGGTCTGGATGTAATTGTCATAAGGGCCGGACTGGATATCGCGGTTGCGTGCCGAGACAATGCCGGCCGTCACGGTGCCGCCGAGGCTGAACGGATTGCCGATCGCGACCACCCATTCACCGAGCCTGAGCTTTTCCGAGTCGCCGAATTTCACCGCCTTGAGCGGCTTGTCGGGCTTGACCCTGAGCAAAGCGATGTCGGTCTTCTGGTCCTTGCCGATCAGCTCGGCCTTGAGGCGCGAACCATCATTGAAGATGACGGTGATCTCATCGGCCTCGGCAATCACGTGATTGTTGGTCACCACGAAGCCGGAAGAATCGATCACGAAGCCGGAGCCGAGCGAATTAACCCGGCGTGGAGCATGCTCGCGGTTCTGGTTGTCGCCCTGGCGGCCGCGGCGATTGAAGAAGTCCTTGAACAGTTCGTCCAATTGCGGATCGTTGTTCGGCAACTGCGGCATCGCATTGTTGCGCGGGGCCTCGACCTTTTGCGAGGTCGAAATGTTGACCACAGCGTCGATCACTTTTTCGGCAACGTCGGCGACGAATTCGGGGCCGCGGGCGCTCGCCGGGGTCGACAGCGCCGGAATGGCCAACGCTGCAGTCGCGACCGCTGCGAGTGCGGGCCGGCGAACCTGCCGGGCAAGGCGGATAAAAGTGCCGAGCATGAACGTCTGTGCTCCTGGGATGTTGCGGGGAAACACTGCTCCCGTCCAAGTATGGACGCAAGGGCGGCTTCTACGGGCAAATAGGCTTGTGAATTGGGGCGGAATCGGGACCACACCTAGTCCTGACGCCGCGACGGCTTGTCGTGACGCGGCGGCACTTGCCTGCGCCCGCTTCAGCCCCGCATCAACCAGATCAACAAGACGCCCAAAACCGCCGACACGATGCCGGCGATCCGCAGCGACGTCTCCGGGCTTTCGAGTGCGCTCGCCGCAAGCCGCTTGGCGAGGCCCGGGAAGGCAGCGAAGATGAGCCCTTCGATGACGAACACAAGACCGAGAGCCACAACAAATTCGGGCATGTCACGTCAATCGGCGCCCGCGGCGAACGCCGCCGCGCAGGATGTCATCAATTCGGCGGCGGAGCGGTATTTGGCGGCGACGGCGGCTTGGGCGGCGGCGCAATCGACGGCGCCGGCGTATTGGCGCGCGGCTTACCGGACGGATCAACGAAGAACCGGAAGAACTCCGAGTCGGGCTTGAGCAGCATGCGCGTGTCGTTCGAGCGCAATCCTGCCTCGTAGGCCTGCATCGACCGATAGAACGCGAAGAACTCGGGATCCTTGCCGAAGGCCTCGGCGTAGATGCGGTTGCGTGTAGCGTCGCCTTCGCCGCGTGTTTCCTCGCCTTTCGACTGGGCATCGGCCAACAGCACGGTGACGTCGCGGTCGGCCCTGGCGCGGATCTCCTGCGCACGTTGGGCGCCCTGTGCGCGGATTTGCGCAGCCTCCTGCTGACGCTCGGTCTGCATGCGCTGGTAGACCGCCTGGCTGTTCTGGTCGGGCAGATCGGCGCGCCGGATACGCACGTCGACGATCGAAATGCCGAACGCCTGCGTCTCGACGTTGAGCTGATCGCGCACCCGATTCATGAGCTGGGAACGCTCGTCCCGCACGACGTGGCTTAGTGTTGCCTCACCGAGCACGCGACGGAGCGCCGAGTTGAGGAGGATCGACAACCGAGAGTTTGCGCCTTCGACCGAACCGACGGTCTGATAGAACTTCAACGGATTGTCGATGCGATAGCGCGCGAAAGCATCGACCACGAGCCGCTTCTGATCGGAAGCGATCACCTCCTGCGACGGATTTTCAAGATCGAGAATGCGCTTGTCGATCTGAATGACGCTGTCGATCAGCGGAATCTTGAAATGCAGCCCGGGCTGGGTCACGACCCGGACCGGCTCGCCCAGCCGTACGACCAGCGCTTGCCGCGTCTGATAGACCGTGAATATCGAGCCATAAGCGATGATGAGCGCAACGATGATGAGCGCGGCGATCACGCCGCCAGCGACATTGAGTCTCATCGGTTGCCTCCCGTCGGCGGCGCGGCTGGCGTGGGAGTGCGCGGGCGCGACAATTCAGTGAGCGGCAGGTAGGGAACGACGCCGCCCTGATTGGAATCGATGATGATCTTGTCGGTGCCGCCGAACAAGCGCTCCATCGTCTCCAGATACATCCGCTGACGGGTTACGTCCGGCGCCTTCTTGTACTGGTCATAGACCTGGTCGAAGCGCGATGCCCCGCCTTTCGCCTCGGCAACAGTCTGCTCACGATAGGCTTCGGCCGCCTGCGTGATCTGCGCCGCACGGCCGCGCGCCTCCGGCACGACGCGGTTGGCGTAGCTCTGCGCCTCGTTCTGCGCGCGTTCCAGGTCGGCGCGCGCCGCCTGCACGTCGCGGAAGGCGTCGATCACCTGCGAGGGCGGATCGACCTTCTGCAACTGCACCTGCGTGATCTGGATTCCGGAATGGTATTCGTCGAGCGTCGATTGCATCAATTCCTGCACGGCGGTTTCGATGGTTTGCCGCGCGCCGGTAAGGATGGGCTGGATATTGGAACGGCCAATCACCTCGCGCATGGCGCTTTCGGCCACCGCCTTCACAGTGCCCTCGGGCTGCTGAATGTTGAAAAGGTAGTCACCCACCCCTTTCGGCTTAATCTGCCAAAGCACCGAGAAGTCGACATCGACGATGTTCTCGTCGCCGGTCAGCATCAGACTTTCTTCCGGAACATCCCGGACCGTGCTGCCGCGGCGCGCGTCCTCGACGATACGCATGCCGATATCGATCTTGTTGACGCGCAACGCCTTCGGCGTCAGCGCGGTCTCGATCGGGTACGGAAGGTGATAGTTCAGGCCCGGATCAACCTCGCGCACGAACTTGCCGAAGCGCAAGATGACGCCCTTTTCGTCGGGTTCGACGCGGAAGAAGCCCGACATGCCCCAGATGACCACGGCCGCCAGCACGATCAGCGCGAGGCCCTTGCCGCCGATGCTGCCGCCCGGCAGGACGCTGCGCAGCTTATCCTGGCTGCGCCGCAGGAACTCCTCGAGATCGGGCGGCGTCGAACCGGACGGCTGCGGCCCGGAACCCCACGGGCCCTTGCTTCCACCGCCTCCCCCGGTTCCCCAAGGTCCTCCTCCTCCGCCCTGATTGCTCCACGGCATCAGCTATCTCCTCACTCGCGGGCCGGCGGCTCGCGAGACTGTTCCGATTTGCAGGGGGTTATAGGGGAGGCGTCATCCGGTTACAACGCGCCTTGCGGGGCGTGCGGCGGCGCGGCGCATGGTCTTGAAATACGCTCAAGACGCGCCAATGGCCGGTTCGGCGGCGTTTGCGCGCACGTAGGTCAGTACCGTGAAAGGAACCTCGTCGTCCGTTCCGGCGTGGTGCTCGATCCGGTGGGTTTCCTTCCAGCGTGCGTCGATGTCGGGAAATTTCGTATCGCCGGCAGGTTGCAAATGCACCCGCGTGACCAGCATCCGGTCAGCGTGACCGATCGTCTGGCGGTAGATGTCGGCGCCCCCGATCACCGCGATCTCGTCAGTGCCGCGGCGCAGTGCATCGCCGCGCGCAGCGATCAGCGCCGCCTCGACATTAGGCGCCACGAGAACTCCCCGAGCGGCAAACACCGGATCACGGCTCACCACGATATTCGTACGGCCCTTGAGCGGGGTGCCGATGGACAGAAAGGTCTTGCGCCCCATCACCACCGGCTTGCCCATGGTGACCTTGCGGAAATGCGCCATCTCCGATTTGAGCCGCCACGGCAACCGCCCGCCCTCCCCGATCACACCGTTGTCGGCGACGGCGACCACGAGCACCAGTGCAATCCGCGACTGCGGATGACATCGCGGCGCGACGGCCGTTGTGCTCACACCGCCACCTTGGCCTTGATGTGCGGATGCGGTTCGTAGCCTTCGAGCGTGAAATCCTTGTAGCGAAACGCGAAGAGATCCGTAACGGCGGGATTGAGCAGCATCCGCGGCAACGCTCGCGGCGGCCGCGCAAGCTGCAGCCGCGCCTGCTCCAGGTGATTGAGATAAAGGTGCGCGTCGCCCAGCGTATGGATGAATTCGCCGGGCGCGTAGCCGGTCACCTGCGCCACCATCAACGTCAACAGCGCATAGGAGGCGATGTTGAACGGCACGCCGAGAAACGCGTCGGCCGATCGCTGGTAGAGCTGACAGGAGAGCCGGCCATTCGCCACGTAGAACTGGAACAGGCAGTGGCACGGCGGCAGCGCCATCCGGTCAACGTCGGCCGGATTCCAGGCCGTGACGATGAGACGCCGGGAGTCAGGATTGCGGCGGATGGCGGCGACGACGTTAGCGATCTGATCGATCGCGCCGCCGTCGGGTGCCGGCCACGACCGCCATTGCCGGCCATAGACCGGTCCGAGTTCGCCGTGCTCGTCCGCCCACTCGTCCCAGATCGTAACGCCATTTTCGTTGAGATAGCGGACGTTGGTATCGCCGGCGAGAAACCAAAGCAGTTCATGGACGATCGATTTGAGATGCAGCTTCTTGGTGGTTGTCAGCGGAAAACCGGTTGTGAGGTCGAACCGCATTTGGTGACCGAAAATCGACAGCGTGCCGGTGCCGGTGCGGTCGTGCTTCTCGACGCCGTCGGCTAGAATGCGCTCCAGCAGGTCGTGATATTGCAGCATTGCGTTCAGCCTCGTGCGTCCGCACCGAGTTCGGGCCTGAGCTTAGCGCCTCCGTTGCTGCCTGTGAATCGAAGGGTGCGCGCTTGTGCACCGGCGACCGGCGTGAGGCTGCGGTGGCGGGGTATAGCGGAACCGCGCAAGGGAGATCAGTCCCTTGCGCGGTTCAACGGCTAATCGAAGCAGTCGGCGGAGCCGGCTACTCGACAAAGACCTCCTCGCGCCGGCGCCGGATCTTCGGCATCGCGGCAAAGGCCAGCAGGATAAAGGCGACAGCCAGCAGCCCGCCGGAGATCGGGCGGGTGATGAACACCGTCGCGTCCCCGCGCGCGATCAGCATGGCTCGGCGCAGGTTCTCTTCCATCAACGGTCCCAGCACGAAGCCGAGCAGCAGCGGTGCGGGCTCGAAGTCATGCTTGATCAGCCAATAGCCGAACAGGCCGTAGAGCGCCGAGATCACCACATCGGTCGGGGAGTTGTTGATCGAATAGATGCCGATACAGCAGAACACGATGATGGACGGGAACATCAACCGATAAGGCACGCGCAGAAGCGTGACCCACACGCCGACCAGCGGCAGGTTGATGATGACCAGCATCAGGTTGCCGAGCCACATCGAGGCGATCATGCCCCAAAACAGCTCGGGCTGTTTGGTCATCACCTGCGGGCCCGGCACGATGCCATGGATGGTCATGGCGCCGACCATCAGCGCCATCACGGCGTTCGGCGGGATGCCGAGCGTCAATAGCGGAATAAACGCGGTTTGCGCCGCCGCGTTATTGGCACTTTCGGGCGCCGCGACGCCACGGATGTTGCCCTTGCCGAAGGTGCTCGGATCCTTCGCGATTTTCTTCTCGAACGTGTAGGCGGCAAACGAAGAGATAACCGCGCCGCCTCCCGGCAAGATGCCGAGCAGCGATCCGAGCAACGTTCCGCGCGCAATCGCGCCGGACGAATCGATCAGATCCTGCCGGGTGGGCATCAAGCCGGTGACCTTGCCCTTCAAAATGTCGCGGCTTTCCTCCGGCAATTCGAGATTGCGGATAATCTCCGCAAATCCGAACACGCCCATGGCGATATTGGTAAATCCGATGCCGTCGGCAAGTTCCGGAAAGTCGAACGTCATGCGACCGGCGCCGGTTTCGAGATCCGAGCCGACCATCGACATCAGCAGCCCGAGCACGACCATGGCGATGGCCTTGAGCACCGAGCCCTTGGCCAACACGACCGCGAAGATCAGGCCGAGCACCATCAGCGAGAAATACTCGGCCGGTCCAAACAGCAACGCCAGGCTGGTCAGTGGCGCGCCCAGCGCCGCAACCAGAACGGTGGCGACGCATCCGGCAAAGAACGAGCCGATTGCCGCGATCGCGAGCGCCGCTCCGGCGCGGCCTTGCCGCGCCATCTGATGCCCGTCGAGACACGTTATGACCGATGTGGCTTCGCCCGGTATGTTGACGAGGACCGACGTGGTCGAGCCGCCATATTGCGCGCCGTAATAAATGCCGGCGAGCATGATGAGCGCGCCGACCGGCGGCAGACCGAACGTGATCGGCAGCAGCATCGCGATGGTGGCAACGGTACCGATGCCCGGAAGAACCCCGACCAGCGTACCGACCAGCGCCCCGAGCAGGCAGAACATGATGTTGTACGGGTGCGCGGCGACGCCGAAGCCCAGCGCGAGATTCGAGAGAAGTTCAGACATGACGACCCCAACTCAATGACGTTAAACGTGGCCAAAGCCACCTGATCAGTGACCGACCGCCTTCTGCAACAACGTCAACAAGCCGTTGAAGAGGTCCGCGAATTGGTTGAACAGGAGCGTGCCTGCGTTTCCCTGCGGCCAGAGTTGGAACGGCAGGTTCAGAAGCACGACGAAAAGCAACCAGCAGAATGCCGTCATGCCGGCCGCTGCAATGAAGCTCTCCACCCAGCGCATCTCCCGCGATCCGAGGATCGAGAACATGAACGCCGAATAAGTTGCGATGATCAGGCCGAAGGGACGGATCAGTGCCGCAAAGAGCATGATCGCCATGATCACCAGGAGCGGGCCGCGCAGCTTATATCGTTCGATCGCCGGTCCTTCCGATATGACACCGACGACCGTGATCGCAAAGCCGAGCGCGGCGAGCAGCCCGGCGAAGAGTCGCGGCGCGGTGCCTGGACCGAACGCAAAACCGCGCTGACCGGGCAATTCCGCGGAGGCGGTGAGGGCGAATGTCGCTATCGCTACGAGTACGAGCCCGCCGAAGAAGTCCTGTGGACTGCGGACCGGGACGAAGCCCGCAACCGCTGCGATGGCGATTACCGCAACCGCGATGGCCAACGATCGCGGCGCCACCGGGCTTGAGATAAAGAACGTCCCCCACAGCAACAACAACGCCAACAGGGCGATGATGATGCCGCCCAAGAAGTGTGATTGATGGGCCGCAGAACCACCCGGCGTCTCCTGTGGAGACGGACTAACGCCCTCAGACATGCTCCCTCCCTATGCCCCGCGATACGCAAAAGCACCCGGATTCTATAGCCGAGTTTGCGTAGTCATTTTTCCGTAGCACATTCCTGTAGGCGACGGGAAGCAAATCCGGCCGAATTAAGTTCACAGAACTCCGGCTAAGCCTAACATCGCCGCCACGGCAAAAATCCATAACGGATTCAACCGGGTGATGTAGGTTGCGATCGCCGTCCCAAGCGTCAGCAGAATGGCTGCCCAATTTTGCGCCGCCGCCCAAGCGACAACAAAAGCGCTGGCGAAAACGAGGCCGATGGAGATCGGAAGCAAGCCGGTCTGAATTACGCCCCGCCAAGGCGCGTGCTTAAATCGCTCCCACACCTGCCCGATGTAAAACGCGAACACGCAAGTCGGGCCGCACATCGCCGACAACGCAACCAGCGCCCCGGTGAGGCCGGCGACGTGATAGCCGATCAAGGCAACAATGATGACGTTGGGTCCCGGCGTCACCTGCGCGATCGCAAACATGTCCGCGAACTGCCGGTCCGTCATCCAACTCTCGGTCTCCACGGCCATACGGTACATCTCCGGCACCGCGGAGTTGGCGCCGCCAATCGCGAATAGCGACATCAGCGCGAAGTAGCCCGCCAGTGTCAGCAATGTTCCGGTGTTGTCATTCATCGCCGCATCCACCAGGCGATGGCGATGCTGGCCGGCACAAGTATTGCGAGCACAAAATAGATCGGCCAACGCACCAAGCCGACCGACGCGAACGTCACCAGCGCGATGAGTGGGGCGACCAGCCGGCGGTCCTTGAACAGCGGAAGCGCCATCTTGGCGCCCGTCCCCATCACCAGACCGGCGGCCGCGGACGCGACGCCAACCAGCATGCGCTGGAGAGCTGCGATCTCGCCGTAGCGGGCGTAAAGCAGGCTGATCAGCGCAACGATGATGAACGGCGGCCCGAGTAGTCCGACAAGGGCGATGGCGGCACCGAGCGGTCCGCGAATGCGCCGGCCGAAGACCACCGACAGATTGACGATGTTCGGACCGGGCAGGAACTGGCACAGCGCGTAGGCATCGTTGAAGTCTTCCGCCGTCATCCAACGGCGCTCGTCCACCAGCATCCGTCGCGACCACGCCAGGACGCCGCCAAAGCCCTGCAGCGAAATAAGCGCAAAGGCGATGAAGAGTTCGGACAGGCTGGGCGGATTGGAAACAGGCAGCGGCGCAGCAGGAATCTCGGCCATGGAGCGAGATTTACCGCCTCGGCGGCATCCCGACCAATCCATTTATTGCATTTCGCCCATGATGCTGGTGGCGTGGATTTGGCATTCGCTACCCACCTAGCCGCTCGTCTGCAAAGCGAAGGTCAAATCCAAAACTCCACTAATAACCCATACTTGCTCGTGGTCCTTTGATTCTGACATTCGCAAAATGTCCCCGCCGAGACGGGACACGAATGTTAGATCCGGACCACCGGGCGGACCGGGGGGCGCGGCGCCGCGGAGACAGGGGCCGGGAATACGTTCGCCGCCGCAAACCTTGCTCTTTTTTCCGCAACCGATCGCGCCTATATTCGTCGTGCCGGCGCGAGCCGGATATGGCGATAAATGGCCGTCGTAATAAACCTATCGGACCCGGGGGCAGTACCCGGCGACTCCACCAATTCCCAGGGAACCGCGGCGATTCGTGCCGGCTTGGGTTCCCTGACATGGGGTCGAAATAGGATCGACGAGGGCGTAAAGGGCGTGCTTTTGCTCGGCATGGTACCACCGATATCGGGCCATTCCATAGTTGCAAACGACAACTATGCTCCGGTTGCTCAGGCTGCGTAAGCGGTCTGAAATACCGAACTGAAGCCCTGACGGGTTAAGCTCCGGCAGGCGGGGTTCGGAGGCACCTGGCAACAGAAGCCTCCACTTCTCTCCTGACACTCTCTAACTAAATGGATAATGGTGGGCACTCGCTGATAGCGGGCGGAACTCGCCGGGCGACCGGCTTGCAGACTCCGCGCCAAACCGGCATCGCGCCCAAGTCGAATCTGGTACCGTTATTGCTGGTACCGATATGACTGATGCATGCTATTGCTTGGAAACGGATCGCCCCGATGGCCACCGACCACATTCGATACGACCTTCTCGTCCAGGATGCCCTCCGCGGGGTGGTACGTACCGTGCTGGAGGACGCCAAGGATGGCCTGCCTGGGGAACACCACTTCTATATTTCCTTCGATACAAACGCCGAGGGTGTCCGGCTGTCGCCGCGCATGCGAGCGCAATATCCCCAAGACATGACCATCGTGCTGCAGCACCAGTTCTGGGACCTTATCGTCACCGAGGAGAGCTTTGAGGTCGGCCTCGCCTTCGGCGGCATCACCGAGCGCCTCACGGTTCCCTTCGCGGCTGTTCAGCGATTTGTGGATCCATCCGTGCCGTTCGAGGTGCGGTTCGAGGAGATGAGCGCGGAAGAAGCTGAAACCGCCGGCGAGGAAAGCGCGCCAAATGCCAAAGGAAGCGCCAAAGGCCGCGAGCCGGCGCCGGCACGGCCTCCGGCGGAACTCAAGGGCACGCGCACCGCTCCGAACCTGACGGTCGCTCCGACGGCCAGTCCCGACCCTCCGCCCGATCCGGACAAGCCGAGCGGCAGCGGCGAGGTGGTGCGGCTCGACCGCTTCCGCAAGAAGTAGCGCGCGCCGTCGTCCGATGCCCAGGAACCGCAACGAGAAACTCGTCAGCACCGGCTCCACCGTCCGTAACCACACCGGCAAAGAGCCCGCCAGAAAGACCCGCACCGAGACCGATACCTTCGGTCCGATCGAGGTGCCGGCCGACCGCTACTGGGGCGCGCAGACCGAGCGTTCGCGTCACAACTTTCGCATCGGCGAGGAGCGCATGCCGCTGCCGCTGACCCGTGCGCTTGGCATCATCAAGCGCGCGGCAGCCGAGGTGAACTATGCGCTCGGATCGCTCGATGCGCGGCGGATGAAGGCCATCGTGCGGGCCGCCGACGAGGTGATCGACGGCAAACTCGACGGCCACTTCCCGTTGCTCGTCTGGCAGACCGGCTCCGGCACCCAGAGCAACATGAACGTCAATGAGGTGATCGCGGCGCGCGCCAACGAAATGCTGGGCGGGGTGCCGGGTGCGAAGTCTCCCGTTCACCCGAACGATCATGTCAACATGAGCCAGTCATCGAATGACTGTTTCCCGACCGCAATGCATATGGCGGCGGCCATCGAGATCACCCGCCGTCTGCTGCCGGCGCTGACGCAGTTGCATGCGGCGCTGGAGCAGAAGTCCAAGGACTTTGCGAAGATCATCAAGATCGGCCGTACCCACACGCAGGATGCGACCCCGCTCACGCTCGGCCAGGAATTTTCCGGCTATGCTGCGCAGGTGAAGCTTGCGCGCGCGCGGATGGCGACGGCGCTCAAGGAACTCTATCCGTTGGCGCAAGGCGGCACCGCGGTCGGCACCGGGCTCAACGCCAAGCCGCAATTTGCCAAGCTCATTGCCAAACGGATTGCCGACCTGACCGGCCTGCCGTTCGTGACTGCGCCGAACAAGTTCGAGGCGCTCGCGTCGCACGACGCGATCGTCTTCGTGCACGGTGCGCTTACCTCGGTCGCGACCGGTCTGTTCAAGATCGGCAACGACATCCGGCTACTCGGATCCGGCCCACGCTCGGGTCTCGGCGAATTGATCCTGCCGGAGAACGAGCCCGGCTCCTCGATCATGCCCGGCAAGGTGAACCCGACGCAGAGCGAAGCCCTCACCATGGTCTGTTGCCAGGTGTTCGGCAACGAAACCACCGTCTCGGTCGCCGGCAGCCAGGGGCATTTCGAACTCAACGTCTACAAGCCGGTCATTGCCTACGCCACGCTGCAGTCGATCCGGCTGCTCGCCGACGCCGCAGCTTCGTTCACCGAACTTTGCGTTGTCGGCATCCGCGCCAACGAGCCGCGCATCCGCAAATTGATGAAGAACTCGCTGATGCTGGTGACTGCCCTTGCCCCGCACATCGGCTACGAGCGGGCGGCCGCGATCGCCAAGGCCGCGCACACCAGCGGCACGACCCTTCGGGAGGAAGCCATTCGTCTGGGATATGTCTCAGCGGCCGACTTCGATCGATGGGTGCGGCCGGAGGACATGACCCATCCCGGATAGGCGTCGCCAGTCGGGCCCGAGCAGTGGAGTCGACAAGCGGCGCTGCGCATCGGGCCAGTATTGCAATCTCAATTACTAATCGAGGTTGCTCAAAATTCGATTTCCTCAGATTTTGGATAACACTTTCGTGAGAACGTGGACGCCTGTTATACAAGTCCGCTCGGTTGAATTCCGTTTCTCAGCCACCTGCCGTAACGTTCTCTTGAAGAAGGTAAATGTATAATCAAAAATCGCCAAAATATATTGTTGGTATATTTCTGACGGCCGTCGAATGTCTCAATATTTGCCCTACCCGACACCGTACTTTTCGAGAGAAAAGGTATCTTTATGCTACTGATTCAACAAACTGTGTTGTCATTTTTCCCAAATCGATGCTGCATTCTGGTAGGGTACAGCTACACATCTAGCCTACCCGAATCACTCTTGTGATTCATCGCCACGGTAAGGGCGTAATTTGCGGAGAAGCACGGATCCAGAGCTGGACCCGCATAACTACATTCCCGGTTACCGTCGAGTGCAGCGATGGGCGACGTTGTCAATATTCGCAGGGCGCGGAAGCAAGTTAAGCGTAAGCTTAGTGAACAAGATGCAGCCGCCAATCGTTTGGCACACGGCCGCAGCAAAGCGGATCGTGCGCTGGAGCAGGCGAAGAACGACAAAGCCCACCGCGATCTTGATCAGAGCCGGATCGAAACGGGAGACAAGCGATGAAATCGCCGGTCGTAAAGCGCTCTATCGTTATCGCTGGCCACAAGACAAGCGTCAGCCTCGAAGATGCGTTCTGGAAGGGGCTCAAGGAGATCGCGGGGGGCCGCGACCTGACCCTGTCGGACCTTGTCGCCACGATCGACACCGATCGACAACAGGGCAACCTGTCGTCTGCCATTCGCCTGTTTGTCCTCGACCATTACCGGAGTCAGCTCGCCGACGAGAAGGCCGCGCGAGGTGGGGCACGCGACGTAATGGCGGGCCGCACTGCCCCGACCGCATGGCGCCCCGACTGACACAGTTGGCAGGCTCCAGCATCTGGCGGATGGAAGCTTAACCGGATGCCTGCCTGCTAAGAGCGCGGCGCGAAGAATTGCAGAAGATTCATTGGCGGCGGCGCAGGCCGCGCCTGCTCGGCAGGCTTTGGTCGTGGCGGGCGGACCGTCGGCCGTGCGCGGGGCAACTGGGCTTCCGGTTCGGCGTGAGCCGCAGTGGGTGGTGGCACAACTATCGCGGCGGATGGCTGCGCGACGGGTGGCGGCGCGGCCGTCGTCACCGGGGTGCCTCGGCCTGGGACCGCTTCGATCCGCTTTTCCCCTGGGGCCGTGACATGCCCTTCGAGCACTTCGAGCTTTTTCGATTGCAGCTCGACCGCGCGCAGCGCGAGCCAGCCCGACAGCGCGGCAACGTCAACGGTGCGTTTGGGTGCTGTCACAGGTCCCTTTGCCGTGATCGTCAGTTCCGGCCGCGCATTGCCAGCACCGAGTCCCGGAGGCCCGGAGAGTGTCAACCGTGCATCGAGCGTGGCGTCCGCCAGGTTCACGCTTCCGCCCAGGCCGAGATCGACAGACCGCGAACGGACGATCGTGTCTTTAAGCCGCGCCTGCCCATCCACGATGGCGATCGCGCCCTCGGCGAGCGAGATCGGGAGCGCCCGGCCGGCAAGCTCCTTCTCCAGCCAGCCGCGCACGCGCGCCGCGTCGATCGGCAATCCGGAATCAACAGCGCCGGCCAAGGCATCGAACAGCGACGGATCGAGGCGCGCCAAGAGCCCGTCTTCCAGCGTGAAGGATCCGGCGCCACCGAGCGATCCCATCAGCGCGTTGGCGCTGCGTCCGCTGCCCTCCACCGAAAGCTCAAGCGTGAGCCGTCCGGACAACCAGCCGTCATCACCGGGCAGCAGTTCGGCAGCCTTCGCGCCAACAACTCTGAAACGGCCGCGCGCATTGACACCGTCGCCGCGTCGCTGGATCGTCAGTTCGCCGGCCAGACGCCCGCCGGCAACTTCAGCATCGACGTCCTGCAGCACCACTTCGGCATCGCTGAAGCGCAGCACGGCATGTGCGTCACGTGCGAGCAGTTTTGGCGCCAACATGGCGCGGGCGGACTTGATCTTGATCTGCCCGCTGATGCCGCGCAGGAAACCGCTCTCGAACGGCTCGGCAGGCCAAAGCCCGGTCGCACCGGCGCCCTGAACCGGCATGCCAACAGCGACCGCAAGCGCGGCCGGCACATCGAGCGCGCCGAGGGCCAGCTCACCGTCCAGCCGCATCTGCGGAGCAAAGGCCACGACGAGACGGCCATTCACTCCGGCGCCGGCAATGCTGCCGGTCACATCCGTCAATGTCGCCGTGTCGCTGGCCAGCGTCAGTTTGGCCGACAACGTCGCCGGCAGGAGATCGGCTATTCTGCCGGCCGCGCTTGGCCGCAATGACCGTATGCCGGCATTGGCCATTCTGACCGCGAGCACGGCGGTCGGGCTTGCGTTCTCCGGCAACTGCATGATCCCATTGGCCGCGAGGCTGAACGGGCCGGCGACAAGTTGACCATCAACCGAGAGCTTGCCGTTCAGCGGACCGCTCGCCGAGAAATTCAACCGTCCGGGCTGCCGTTCGGCGGCAACAAACCGGTCAAGTCCGACAAGCTCGACGAGATTCCGGCCGTCGTCGGCATCGAGGCGCCCGCCGAGTTTCACCTCAGCGGTCTTCAGCGCTGCCAGACTTTCGCCGACGAAGTTATGTCCGGGAGCGCTGGCATTGCCCTGAAGGGATAGGCGGAAGGCGCCGGCGCGCCCATCGGCTTTGAACCGGGTGATCGCGGTCGCGCCCGCGATATTCTCTTTCACAGATTCCACCGCGAGCGACGCATGCAATGACACCGGCGTCATCCGGGCGGCGGATCGACGAAGTTCAGCGGCAGCGCGCGGAGCAAACGTCTCGATCAGCGCACTGATGCCATCAAGGGCGCGCGCATCAAGATCGAGCGTGATGGCGCCGCGTGGCGACTGGGCCTGGGTGTCAATCCGCCCTTTCATCGCCAACGTTGCGTCGCCGAAGTCCGCAATGGCAAACCGCTCGATATCGACGCCATGAGCGTCGATCCGCATGCTCACGTCGGTCTGCTTCGCCTCAACACCGGCAATCACCGCGCGTGCGACCTTGAGCGAGAGTTGTCCTTCGCGCGGCCAGTCGAATGCCACGTCGCCGAACATGGCTTTGCCCAGCACCTGAATGCGATCGATATCGACCTCGGGAGCCGTGAGCACTGCGTCGATGCGCGCCGGACGGTCACCGCTTGCCCACCGGTAGCCAAAGCGGCCCGCGACCGTCATGCGATCGAGTTCCGCGTCGAGGCCATCAACCGCGACCTCGGCGTTGCTCAATGACAGATCGCCGCTCATGTGCAAGGAGCCCGCCGCCATCGTCTGCGCTTCCGGACGATCACTTAGCCATGCGATCAAAGCCCGCGGGTCGTCGGAGTCGATCTTGGCCGGTCCCTTGAAAGCAATGCCGGCGGGAGTGACGCCGAAACGCCCGCTCAGCCGGACCTGCGTGATACCGGGAGCCCGCAGATCAAGAGTCTCGATGTCCCAGCTTTCGCCGTCGGTCCTGATCTCGCCTCGCACCCGCTGCAGCGGAGCGCCGGCAAACGTCAGCGTCTCGACGCCGATTCCGAGTCGGACCGGGAACGGCAATCGCAGCGCGCCGGAGAAATATTCGGCGACGGCCTTGACGGCGACCATGGGGCGATGACGCGTCGCCTCTGGCAAAGCCAACATGCGATCAAGATCGATCTGCGCCGAGGACAGCGAGCCGTCGAATTGCGGCTTGTCGCCGAGCGTCAGCTTGGCGTCGCCACGCAGCTTGATCGGGCGCTCGTCCGGCCCGTACTGCAGCTCGATCTGATCGAGCACCGCCGCGCTGCTGTCGCCCCTGATATGGCTGGTAATCCGCCACGGTTCGATGATGAGCGTCCGCGCCCCTTCCGGGGCACGTCCGACCGGGCGGGCGAATGCGAGATTGCCCTCGAAGTGCGGCACGCCCTGTTCGATCGAAATCGAGAGATCCGCTTCGGCCGTCAACGGCCGGTCGATCGGATCGACCGTCAACCGCACCTTGACGCTGCCGTCGTCGCCGACACGGCCCGCCGAAAAGCGGTACGGATAGTGCTGGCCGGCCACCACGAACGAACCGTCGCCCTTGGCGGGTCCCACCAGCGAGCGCAGGTCGCCGTTGAATTCGAGCTTGTCGAGTACGAGCCGCGATCCGCTGGCGGCATCCGTCAGGATGGCGCGGCCGTCGGCGATGCTGAGCCGCTGGATCGATACCGCGTCGGGGGCGAAGCGTACCGAAGGCACCGGCAGGGCCAGATGACCGGACCGATCGATGCCGATCGCCAGTTCCGGACCTTCGAGGCGCGCATCGGCGACTTTCAATTCGCCGCGCAGCAACGAGCCCAGCGCGAATTCGAGGCTGAGTGATCGCCCGCGCACCCTTCCCGACTCGCCCGCGCGGCCAAATTCAATGTTGTGCAGAACGAGGGTCGGCGTTGGCAGCAGGCGGGCATCGATGGCGCCCGCAACCTTGAATTCAAGCCCGGTCAGGGCGCTCGCGCGCGCTTCGAAGTCGTCGCGGTAACCGTCCCAATCGACAAAAAAAGGCCCTACCAGCGCCGTGACCAGCGCCAGAATGACCACAATCGCAAATCCGAGCAGCGTCGTCTGCACGCCGTCTCCACCACAGGTGTCCCGAAAATCCTGGCACCGGACGGCGTGCACGGGTCCGGGACAACCTGAGCACCTAAGAACTGAGTACGATTCCTACGACCGGCCGATGTACGGCCAGTGTTCGCGCCCTCAAATCCCTGTCCGTTGCATCGCGCCACCCCGATCCCTGGAGCGATTGCAGCAGACTCGCTCTGATTGACGGCAAATCTATGTCGGTCAAGGGTTTAGCGCCGAATTCGGTGAATCCGGCTCGTATCCCGCCGCTTCAGTCGATGCTGACGATTTTCCCCGGATTCATGAGGTTCGCCGGGTCGAGCGCGCGCTTGATGGCCGCCATGACGCCGAGTGCGGCCGGGCCATGCTCCGCCAGCAGGTATTTCATCTTGCCCTGCCCGACCCCGTGCTCGCCGGTCGAGGTGCCGTTCATGACCAGCGCCCGTTCCACCAGGCGCTCGCACAGCCCCTTGGCGGCCTTCACTTCCGCGGCGTCGGCCATGTCCACCAGCAGCGTGAGATGGAAGTTGCCATCGCCGACATGGCCCAGAATCGGCGCGACGAGACGCTGTTCGGCGATATCTCGCTGCGTTTCGGTGACACATTCGGCAAGCCGCGACAGCGGCACGCAGACATCGGTCGCGATCGCCTGGGCGCCGGGTCGCAGCCCCAGTCCGGCCCAATAGGCGTCGTGCCGCGCCTGCCAGAGCCGGCTGCGATCCTCGGGTCTTGTTGCCCACTCAAACGGGCCGCCGCCGAAATCGCGGGCGATCTCGCCGAACCGCTCCGACTGTTCGGCGACGCCCGCCGGCGAGCCGTGAAACTCGACGAACAGCATCGGCGCCTCGGGCAGATCGAGCTTGGAATAAAGATTGGTCGCCTTGACCTGCAGCGCGTCGAGCAACTCGATGCGCGCAACCGGAATGCCCGACTGGATCGTCGCAATCGCCACGTTGCAGGCATCCTCGACCGACGCAAACGGACAGACCCCACCGGCGATCGCCTCCGGAATACCGTGCAGCTTGAGCGTAAGCTCGGTGATTACGCCCAACGTGCCTTCGGAACCCACCATCAGCCGGGTGAGGTCGTAGCCCGCCGACGACTTCTTCGCACGGCTCGCCGTGGTCATCAGTTCGCCGTTCGGCAGCACCACCTTCAGCGCCAGCACCACGTCCTTCATGGTGCCGTAGCGCACCGCGTTGGTGCCGGAGCAGCGCGTCGCCGCCATGCCGCCGAGCGAGGCGTCGGCGCCGGGATCGAGCGGAAAGAACAATCCCTGGTCGCGCAGATACTCGTTGAGTTGTTTCCTTGTGACGCCCGGCTCGACGACGCAATCGAGGTCCTCGGCATGCACCGCAAGCACGCGGTTCATGTCACGGACGTCGATCGATACGCCGCCAAAGGGCGCATTGACGTGCCCTTCGAGCGAGGTCCCGGTGCCGAACGGAATCACCGGCACACGATGCGCAGCGCAAATCCGGACGATGTCCTGCACCTCTTCGGTGGACTGCGGGAAAACGACCGCGTCCGGCGGTTGATTCGCGATCCACGTGGTGGTGTTGGCATGCTGCGCGCGCACCGCCTGGGAGGTGACGAGGCGGTTGCCGAACCGCTGCGCGAGCGCGCGGACCGCGGCCTCGACTGCCGCCGGGTCACGGCCCAGCGGTCGGGCGTGTCGCGGCGTCCGATCCTTCGAGCATCAACGCGGCTCCTTTTGGAGAAGGGTAGCAGCCGGTGATCCTGAAATGAAGTTGACGCGAAGTGTCCATTGCGGCGGAGACGGCGGCACCCTAACCTGCCACTTCAGGAAGATCGTCATGGCTGAGGACAACCTGAAACATCGTATCAGCGTCGCCAGCATGTTGTGGGGCTGGGCTCAACTCCACCATGCACCCGCGGTCCGACTGGCGCTGAGCGCCTTCTGCGTTCTCGCGACATTGACGGCCCTAAGCATGAGCCTGCCCAGCGCGGCACACGCCCAGCAATGCCAGATTGGGAATGTCTTATGTCCCGATAATTTTTGTTATCCGCTCGGCTCCCAATGTTGCGCCGGAGGTGGCGCGTGCAGCGCGGGCTATAATTGCTGGCGTGGCGCAGCCCCCGGGAATTTGTGCTGCCCGGGTGGGACTTTTGGAACCGCCGATGGGTATTGTTCGCCGAACGGGTTCCAGTACTGCGGCCGCGGCAGATATTGCGTGACCGGCCATTGTGACAGCCGCTGCGCCAGCGGTTGCTGCCTCTGACGGGATTTGTCGGAGACGCGATGGCGTGATGGTAACCTATCGATGGAGAGCGAGACGATGAAGCTCAAAACATATGCAGTCGCCGTTGCTTTGTCGGCTGCCGCCACCGTCGCCACGGCACAACCAGCGTCGAATCCGGAGGTCCAGCGGATGGCAACGCCATCGGCGGCCGATCCGCAGGTCCGCAACAACGTCATGGCGACCGTTAAGGCCGCGCAAGCCGAAAAGCCACAAAGTTTAGATATGTCGTCGCCGCGCGGCCAGAATAGCGTTGCAAGCGGCGCTTCACACAGCATCGCGCCCCTGCGTGGCACGCCGCCGGCACGGCCCTAGCGATCTCTGAGGGCTACCCGTGTCTTCACGGTTAGGGCCTGTTATCGCTCTCTCAATGTCGCCTTTGCCGATAGCGCTCGGTTTATCTCCTCGGCGCGCGCGAGTGTCGCCATTGACGTATGTGCGTTAGCTGCATTGAATAGGCGCACGGCATCTGAAAAATCACGGCACCTAAGAGGAATGATGTCGCAAGCAGAGTTCATAAAGTCCGTCGAGTTTACATGACGCCGACCAAGGACGATCAGGAACAAACCGCCATACGCGCGACCGCAATCGAGCGTCATGAAGCCGATGCCGGCCGCTTCGTCCAGTGGTACGACGACATGGCGAGAAGCCGATTTGCGAACGCCTTCACCTATGGCCGCGCGAAAATCGATCGCGCGCTCGACCAACGCTTCAAAACGCTTCAGCCGGGCGCTCGAATTTTGGATGTCGGATGCGGCACCGGCGAATACATTCAACGCGCAAACGAGTTGGGCTTTGCGGCGAGCGGCATCGAGCCGGCCGAGGCAATGCGCAAAGCCGCGATCGAGAAGAATCCAGCGAGCACGATCCTGGACGGAGTGGCAACTGAACTTCCTTTCCCGGATGGCGCATTCGACATGGTCATCTGCATCGAAGTGCTCCGCTATCTGCACATCGCCGACAACCGGCAGGCGCTACGCGAGATGTATCGGGTTCTCAAACCTGGCGGCATCCTGTTCCTGACCATGGTCAACCGCTACGCGCTCGACGGCTTCTATCTGCACTATCATCTCCGCAAGCTATTGGCCCGAACGGACGCCAGCGGCGATGCACCGCATTGCGAATTTACGACGCCCGCCGAAATCGACAGAGAGATCCGCGCGGCGGGTTTTTCCGCCGCGACGCATCGCGGCATGCTGCTCGGGCCAATGCGGACGCTTTACAAGCTCAGCACGCGCGTCGCCCGCAACGTCGCGCCGACGCTCGAACCGCTCGACGACGCAATCTGCTCGATTCGCATGACACGGGCATTTGCGGGTCATCTAGTGACTGTTGCGACGCGATGACTGGCTCAGATGCATCGCCGAAGGTGGTCTGGTCGCTCGATTTCGAGCTTCGATGGGGTATGCACGACGGCCTGGGGATGGATCGCAACGCATACCTGACGAACCTCGAAGGCGCGCGCGAAGCAATCCCTCAGCTCTTGAACCTCTTCGCCCAACGCGGAGTCCGCGCAACCTGGGCGACAGTGGGGGCGCTCGCGTGCAGCGACTGGGACGAATATTTCCGTCTCGCTCCGCCGCCGCCACGCTACGCCGACTCGCGCCTCGCTTTCGGCCCGCGCTACGCCGACCTCGATCCCCAAGGCGCGCTTCACTTCGCGCCCGATTTGGTCCGGCTCGTCTCGCAGAGCAAAGGCCAGGATTTGGGGACGCATACCTTTTCACATATCTTTTTAGGCGAGATGGGCGTGATGCAAAGGGATGCTCAGGCGGACCACGCCGCCGCCACGGCGCTTTTTCGCCAGCGCTTCAACGTTACGCCGACGAGCCTCGTGTTCCCGCGCAACCAAGTCGGATTTCTTGATTTCTATCGTGCAAACGGGATCACCGCATGGCGCGACAACGAGAGGTCATGGTATTTGAACATGACCGAACACGCGAAGCATCCCCTCTTCCGCGCGCTAAGGCTTGCCGACGCACTCACCCCATTTTGGACGCGGGGCGGCGGGTTCTCGGATGGCGGCACCACATCGACGTTGTTTGTCCGTGTCACCCTGCCCGAGATTGCATGGAAAGCGCATCTGGCCAAAATCGCCGCAGAGGTACGCCGCATGAAACGCGGCAGCGTCCTGCATTTTTGGCTTCACCCACATAATATCGGCGGCAATGTGCGGCGCGGAATCGAGCGTCTCACGCAAGTCATTGACACGATCGACAGATGCGCGCGCGATGGAATAGCTTATGCATCCATGCGCGATCTCGCAACGTCAGTCGCGTCAGATGGCGGCGCGAAAGCTTAGCGCGTCACAATGTCCAGCATGAGATTGTGAAAGTCGCAGGCATTTTGAACAGTGATTTCCGGCTTTGCCCGCGATATAAGGAAGTCGCAGCGAACCTGTCGGACACTGTTGTGTTCACCGCCAACCACAATTCTTAATCTCGAAATGCATCTACGACGGCGGGCATCATTTCGTCGGAATTCCCAACCATCGAGGATTGATAGACCATCGCTCCCCTCAATTCAGGTGGTCGCCGCACGGTCCACGCCGAAAACGGATAAAGTCGCACTGACGTTCGCCGATGCAGCAATCGATCACGATCTTTCACCAATCATGTGGCAGCTTTCAGCGCGAAAGCTCCAAATAATGGCAAACGCGCACCGGAACTGGCTCTCATAACAACAGCGCGCCTCGAATTCTATTCGTGACCAGTTCTCTCCAAATCGGAGGGACCGAGCGACATCTGGCAGCCATAACACCGGCCCTGGTCAAGCTTGGATGGTCGATCTCGGTCTACAGTTTGACCGGCAGCGGTGCATTGCGGGAGGAGATGCAGGGCCAGGGCGTCGAAGTATTCGTGCCTCCGTTGCGGTTCGCGATGTTTAAGCACTTGCCGCAATTTTTGTTGGGAGGATCACACCTGTTCAATGTGATGCGCAGGCGCCGGCCGACAATTGTTCATTTCTTTCTACCGGCCGCTTATCTGGTTGGCGCGCCGCTTGCAATTTTCTCAGGAATTCCCGTGCGGATTATGAGCCGGCGCAGCCTTAACGTTTATCAACAGAGTTATCCATTGACGCTGAAGTTCGAGCGCCGATTGCACCGGAAGATGACGGCGATTCTCGGTAATTCGCGAAGCGTTGTTCGCGAGCTTAACCAGTTGGAGGATGTCCCGACGAGCCGGCTTGGCCTGATTTACAACGGCGTCGATACTGGCCGCTTCACCCATGGATCGCGAAAGGTGACACGCGCCGCGCTTGGGCTTGGCGAAGAGACGCTTGCGCTCGTCATGGTGGGGAACCTCATTCCTTACAAGGGTCACGGCGATTTGGTTTCGGCGCTGGGGTTGGCTGCTCCGAACCTGTCTGACGATTGGCGACTTTTGCTCGTCGGGCGCGACTTTGGCGTTGCGGCTGGATTGCGTGAGCAGGCTTCAAAGTTCGGCATTGAAGACAAGATCGTGTTTCTCGGAGTGCGAAATGACGTCCCGGAAATTCTCAACGCATGTGATATCGGCGTGCTCTGTTCTCACCAGGAAGGCTTTTCCAATGCGATCCTCGAAGGGATGGCCGCGGACCTGCCGATGATCGTGACGGATGTGGGGGGAAATGCCGAAGCCGTGGTTGATGGCAAGACCGGCATCGTCGTTCCGCCGCACGATCCCCGCCGCCTCGCAGCCGCGATTGTTCGGCTGGCGCAAGATCAATCGCTGCGTGCCGGTTTCGGCAATGCGGCGCGAGATCGAGTGGCCGAGCATTTTTCGCTGGAGCGGTCGATCAAGGCTTACGATGCGCTTTACCGCGCCCTGCTTGAGGGCATCCCGCCCCGGGATATCCCGCAAATCGGCGTGGCCGATTGGTTACCCGCCTCCTGAGGCGTCAGCCGAAATACAAAACTTTTCGTCTCGATGGAGCACCGATTGAGGCAAGCCGGGCGCGGCACACGCACTTGCCTCCGGTCGGGAGTGTCGCGGCATGCGGTTGCCATGTCGCGAGCGATCCCTACGCCGCCTCAACAAGTTGCGCGAGCTTCCGGCGCGCATAGAACATGCGCGTCTTGACGGTGGCTTCCGGGATGCCGACGATCTCGGCCACCTCGGTCACCGACTTTTCGTGATAGTAGGCGAGATCGATGACCTCGCTCTGCTCCGGCGACAATTGCGACAGGCAGCGGCGTAGCAGTTCACCATTGTCCTTCTTGACCAGCGCGATTTCCGGAGTGTCGGCGGTGTCGACGACGCGCTCGGCGATCTTGTCGTCGAGCTCGGCATCGACGCGGCGGCGGCGCGCGGACAGCGCCTTGAAGCGCGCAATGGCGAGCAGCCAGGTCGATACCGACGAGCGGCTTTCGAAGCGCCCGGCCTGCCGCCAGACGTCAAGGAACACTTCGCTCAGCACATCCTCGGCCAGCGCCTCATCGCGCACAAACCGCAAAATGAAGCGATAGACCAGAACCTGATGCCGTGCGAACAAGCTCCGCATCGCAAGCTGATCGCCGCGGGCGATACGGGCAATGAGCAGCAGATCGGACGAAGGTTGCCGCGAAACGACCGTCGGCTGCGACGCACAAGCGGAACTCTCGGTCAAAGCGTATGTCATTGTGATCCCCTGTAGTCACGTCCCGCAGGTCAATTCGGCCGCCATGCTGAATCGTTCCGTTAAACATTTTGGGAAAAATTAAGGCATGTGCATTCCGGCAACACCTGGCCGCCTCACCTGATCAAGGTCTGTGAATCGGCGCGGCGCTTAAGCACATTGGCGACCAGCGAGGTAACGCTTGGAACTTCGCCCTCGCGGAATGGAATCGGGCGGCAGAGTTCCATCACGATGATTCCTAGCCGCGCCATGCGATACGCCGCGTAGATCGCTTCCGCGGTCGTACTGGCGAAACGCTCGGCCACCGCGCCGCCGAGTTGCTGCACCAGCGAAGCGCTGGCGATGTCGACGGCGCCAAGCTTGCCGGCCTCCAGCACCAGCCGGCGCAGCAGATGGACGGTGGTGGCCGCGGTCGGCCGGTGACCGTAGGACGCCGCGATCCCGCGCACCATGCGAACGCCGCACGCCAGGAAGAAGGCGGCATCGCTGAATGCGGTCGGGCTGATCGCCGTGATGCCGAACGCGCGCAACACCGCCGTGCGCACATGCGCCTCGGCGCGCCGGTCGAGCGGCTGCATCACCGAACGCGACAGAATCTCGATCTGCTGTCGTACGGAATGATGAACCTGCACCTGCCGCTGGAAGGTTGCGATCGCAGGATTCATTTCGCGGTCGCGCGGCACCACGGCGAGAATTTCGGCAATCGCCTCGCGCGCTTCGGCCGGGGGAATACTTTCGGGATTGGAGAGGCGCTGGTGGATGGCCTCCACGCTCTTGAGCCGGAACAGGCTGGTTAGCTCCCGGCCGATCACCGCGCCCGCGCCAGCCAAACCCGCCGCGATGGCGGTTGCCGCCAAGATTCCCAACACCGTGCTGCGGTCGAAGGCCGACGAGATCCACGCCGCCGAATCGACCATGAGCCAGCCGGCGAAAAATATCGCCAGACCGGCTAATCCGAACGTGACGACGCGATCGTACCGCCGCACCGGCTCGCCAACGACCGCGGGAAGATTGGCCGGTTCGCTCGGGGTGACGCGCTCCGTTGCTTCGGTCACGATAACGCGAGGCGCAGGCGCAACGGGCGGCAGTTCGAACGCGTCCGCGGAATCGATTTCGATCACGCGGGGCGCGGGCGCAGCAGCGGATTTGCTCTGATCGTTCACCGCAGCTTATCCCCCAAAAGAAACTCCAGTGCGCTGTCGAGATTGATGTGCGGGATGCCCTCGACCGGCGAAGGGTCGATGCTGGGCGGCTCGAACACCGGCACATTGAGGAACGGTGTCGCCCATTGGTCGCCGCGCGGCGGACGGATCGGCACATTGCCGACGAAGAATTTAGACTGCTTGCTCGCGCCCACCGGCCGGCCGGTCACGACCTGCACCTGGTGACCATCGATCACCTGGGTATCCTCCGCAGTCGAGATGACCGAGGCGATTGCCATGGCCTCCATCTGGGCGTTGCTCGCCATCACATCAAGCGCCGGGAACGCCGCCATGTTGCGCAACAGTGCGGCGAGATGATCGCGCTGAACCTCCGGCACGTGATCGGCCTTGGTGGCGGCGAACAGCACCTTGTCGATATGCGGGCCATTGAACAGCCGCGCCATCAGCCCGCCGTGGCCGTACCGGAAGCTGTCGAGCGTGGCGGCGAGCGCCAGCCGGGTATCTTCGAACGCGTCGCGGCCCGCGAGCAGCGCACGCAACACGTCGACCAGCACGATCTGCCGGCGATAGTGGCGGAAGTGCTCGTCGTAGAAGCGGGCCACCGCCTCGCGCTTGTAGACCTCGAAGCGTTCCGCCATCAGCGCGCCGAGCGAATGGGGCGCGAACGCATCGACGTTGTCGCCGACATCGAGCGGCGCGAACCACAGATAGGGCACATCGCCGAGACTGCCGCGGCAGAGAAACCGTCCGGGTTGCAGGTAGCTCAGGCCATGCTGATCACGCGCCTTCGCCAGCACGGCGCGATAAAGGTCGTGCGCCTGCCGCGCCACCTCCTCGCTCGCGGCCTCGTCCGGCGGGTGCTGGCCGAGGAAGGCCAGAAAGTCGCGCGCGATCTCGGCGCGAACGCCCTTGCGGTAAGCGCGCAGCATGACGCGCGACCACTCGGCGTAGCTCTGATCGAGCATCGGCAGATCGAGCAGCCACTCGCCCGGATAGTCGACGATCCGGAGCGTCAGCGTCGAGGCGCTGCCTCTGATCTCGCTGAACAGCTTGCCGATGCCGCTTGCCGGCGTGAAATGAATGTCGATGCCGATCTCGCTGATGTCGGCGGTGCGCTCAGGCCAGTCCGGAGTGCCTGACGCCATGGTCTCGATGTTTTGCAGGTAGGGAAAGCGCGGCAGCAGTTGCGCCCGCGCACCCTCCAGATTGGCGGCCGTCAGCCGGCGCTCGCCGACGACATTGAGCAGCGGCATGCGGTTGGGATTGTGAACCGCACTGAGCAGATTGTGGATCAGGCTGGTGGTGAAGACGGTCTTGCCGGAGCGGCTCAGTCCCGTCACCGCGAGCCAGACCGTCGAGCCTGCGAGGTCCGGAAGATTGATCGCCTTGACCAGCCGATCGGACGCCGAGGCGACAATGGACGGCAACCAGTTGATGTTCACCATGGCGTCAATCTTGGTCCGTCCGGTACGAGCAGGCTCCGGTGCAGGTGGGCCCGAATGGCGCCACGCGCAAGTGGACGATCCGGCGGCCGTCATCGTAGTGTCCGGCCATGCTCGACCGCCCCGATCCTGAACCGTTGTTTTTCGCGCCGTTCGTGTCCTCGCTGATGCGGGTTGAGCCGGCCTGGATCGACTACAACGGCCATCTCAATATGGCCTACTACAACGTGCTGTTCGATCGCGCGGTCGACGAGGCGTTCGAGATGCTGGGCTGCGGCCTCGAATACCTCAAGACCCGCGCACACTCCACCTTCACCGCCGAGGTACATGTGCGCTACCTGCGCGAACTCAAGGTCGATGACCCGGTTCGCGTGACCTTCCAGCTTCTCGATTATGACGCCAAGCGCATGCACTACTTCGAGCAGCTTTTGCACGCCACCGAAGGCTGGGTGTCGGCTACGTCGGAAAACATGTCGCTGCACGTGGACATGGCGGCGAAAAAGACCGCACCGTTTCCACCCGACATCGATGCACGGCTCGCCCGCATGCTGGCAGCGCATCGCAACCTGCCGCGACCGGAAGCCGCGGGCCGCCGGATCGCGATGCCGGCGCCGCGCTAGCGCGCATCAGTTGTTGCCATGTGCTTCGTGGCCCTCGCAAATCCGCGCCGCGACTGCCATCTTCGGGGCATGAGATTCGCCCGATGGTGCGCGTGTGGCTGATCCCCGCAAGCGCGAGCCCCTCACCAACATGACTCCGCCGGCGCCCGCGCCGGGCGGCATTGCGGCTCGTGCGCGCGGGGCGATGGCGGGGCCGCAATATCTCGCCGATCTCAATCCCGAGCAGCGGCTGGCGGTCGAGACGCTGGACGGTCCGGTGCTGGTCCTGGCCGGTGCCGGCACCGGAAAAACCCGTGTCCTGACAACCCGGATAGCGCACATTCTTAATCTCGGACGTGCGCGCCCCGGCGAGATCCTGGCGGTCACCTTCACCAACAAGGCGGCGCGCGAGATGAAGCACCGCGTCGGCACCATGGTGGGGCAGATTGTTGAGGGAATGCCGTGGCTTGGCACCTTTCATTCGATCGGCGTCAAGCTTCTGCGCCGGCATGCCGAACTGGTCGGGCTCAAGCCCGACTTCAGCATCCTCGACGTCGATGACCAGGTTCGTCTGCTGCGACAAATCCTCGAAGTCGCCGACGTCGACGAGAAGCGCTGGCCGGCGCGCGTGCTGGCCTCGCTGATCGACGGCTGGAAGAACCGCGGCCTCACCCCCGAGCAGGTTCCCGCCGGCGAGGGCGCGGCCTTCGCGGGCGGCCGGGGCAGGAAGCTCTACGCCGCCTACCAGGAGCGGCTGAAGGTGCTCAACGCCGTCGACTTCGGCGACCTGCTGCTCGAGTGCATCCGGCTGTTCCGCGAGCACCCCGACGTGCTGCGGCAGTACCAGGCGCGCTTCCGCTACATTTTGGTGGACGAATATCAGGACACCAACGTCGCGCAGTATCTCTGGCTCAGACTGCTGGGGCAGAGCGGCGGCGGGAATGCCACTGCGCATAAAGCTCCTCCAGCACGCACCGCTCTTCCCATGTCCGCCGCCGACACAGCGGGCTCCACCTCTCCCCAGGGGGGAGAGGTCGGCGACCCCCAACTTGATTGGGGGGAGCCGGGTGAGGGGGGCCGAGACCATCGAGAGGGGCGAGCCCCCTCACCCCACCCCTCTCCCCCAAAGGGAGAGGGAGCCGAGCGCGGCGTGTCGACAGATGCTGCACGAAAACCGCCCGCTGAAGAACATCTGCTGCGTCGGCGACGACGACCAGTCGATCTATGGCTGGCGCGGCGCGGAGGTCGACAACATCCTGCGCTTCGAGCACGATTTTCCGGGCGCGAAAATCATCAGGCTTGAACGCAATTACAGAAGCACCGGACACATCCTCGCCGCCGCCTCGCATCTCATCGCCCACAACGAAGGCCGGCTCGGCAAGACGCTGCGCACCGAAGACGTGCCGGGCGAAAAGGTCGAGGTCACCTCGACCTGGGACTCCGAGGAAGAGGCGCGCGCCATCGGCGAGGAGATCGAGCAGCTTCAGCGCGGCAACTACCGCGACGAATCCGGCACGACCCCCGCCTCCCCGCACCCGCTCAACGAGATCGCCATCCTGGTGCGCGCCTCGTTCCAGATGCGCGAGTTCGAGGACCGCTTCGTCACGCTGGGCCTGCCCGTACAGGGTGATCGGCGGGCCGCGGTTCTACGAGCGCCAGGAAATCCGCGACGCGCTCGGCTATCTGCGCGTCATTCATTCGCCCGCCAACGATCTCGCCTTCGAGCGCATCGTCAACGTGCCCAAGCGCGGGCTCGGCGACGCCACCGTGCAGCTCTTGCACGACCACGCCCGCAAGCGCCGCATCCCGCTGACCGAAGCCGCGCGCGCGGTGATCGAGACCGACGAGCTCAAGCCCAAGGCGCGCAACTCGCTGCGCACGCTGCTTGAGAGCTTCGACCGCTGGCGCATCCACAAGGATGCGCTGCCGCACACCGAACTGGCCGAGATCGTGCTCGACGAGTCGGGCTACACCGAGATGTGGCAGAAGGACCGCTCCGCCGACGCCGCCGGCCGCCTCGACAACCTCAAGGAACTCATTCGCTCGATGGATGAGTTCGAGAACCTCGCCGGCTTCCTCGAACACATCGCGCTGGTGATGGACCGCGACAAGGGCGAGGACCTCGACGCGGTCTCGATCATGACCTTGCACTCCGCCAAGGGGCTGGAGTTCGACACCGTGTTCCTGCCCGGCTGGGAGGAAGGCGTGTTCCCCAACCAGCGCGCGCTCGACGACCAGGGCCGCGCCGGGCTCGAGGAGGAACGCCGCCTCGCCCATGTCGGACTGACGCGCGCGCGCCGCCGCGCCAAGCTCTATTTCTCCGCCAACCGCCGCATGCGCGGGCTGTGGACCTCGAACATCCCCTCGCGCTTCCTCGACGAACTGCCGGAGGCGCACGTCGCCGTGATGGAGGCGAAGGGCGGCTTCGGCACTATGGGCGGCGGCTACGGCAACGCCGGCGCCTCGCGCTTCGACGAGATGACGCATTTCGGCTCGGGCTACACCACGCCCGGCTGGCAGCGCGCCCAGGCCAACCGCGCCAAGTCGGCGCGCTCTTCCGGTTACGGCGAACACGGCTTCGGCGACGACGGCTTCGACGACGCGCAGCGCGACTACGACGCGGACGAGAACTCAGCGCCCACGGCCTCGAAGGCCGGCGCTACAGCGTCCCCTCCCCCCTTGAGGGGGAGGGACAGGGAGGGGGGTACCGCGCGCGCCAAATGCCGCCTTCGCCCGCGACCGCCGCGGCCCGCTCACCATCGAGGGCGAACTGGTCGCCAAATCGACCGGCACCGTCTCCGACTTCTCGATCGGCGACCGCGTCTTCCACCAGAAATTCGGCAACGGCAACGTCACCGCCATCGACGGCAACAAGCTCACCATCGCGTTCGACAAGGCCGGCGAGAAACGGGTGGTGGATAGTTTTGTGGAGCGGGTGTGACCGCCTTCCTTGACAGATTATGGTGAAATTACCATAATCCTGGCGTGCCGTCCGATAGGCCCGTTCCGAAGCCGTGCATCTTCGTCGGCGCCAGCCGCCGCGAATTGAAAGCACTTCCCGACGAGGTCCAGCGGGAGGTCGGGTTCGCCCTGTTTGACGCGCAATGTGGCGGCAAGCCGCTGTCCGCCAAGCCACTCAAGGGATTTGGCGGGACCGGCGTGCTGGAAATCGTCGAGGACTTTGACGGCGATACCTATCGTGCGGTCTACACCGTACGCTTTCCGGAAGCTGTTTACGTGCTGCATGCCTTTCAGAAGAAATCGAAGCGAGGCATTGCGACACCGAAGGCAACGATCGACATCATCAAGGCGCGATTGCGCACGGCCGAGGACGACCATCGCCGGCGCCGCGCGACAAGAGGCGACAAGTCATGAAGAAGCCAGCCCGCCGCATCAAAGTGGAAGTCGGCAGCGGCAACATCTTTGCCGATCTCGGGCTGCCCGATGCCGAAGAATTGCTGCTGAAGTCGCAGATCGTCGTACAACTGCGCCGGCTCATCGACGAGCGCAAGCTCACACAGACCCAGGCGGCGAAGCGTATCGGAATCGGTCAGCCGGACCTGTCAAATGTGTTGCGCGGACGCTTCCATGGCTATTCGGTCGAGCGCCTGATGCGCATGCTCACCGCCTTCGATCAGGACGTGGAGATCACCGTACGGCCGCACCGCAAAAAGGCGGGAGAAGCCGGGCAGATCACGTTCAAAGCGGCGTAGCTGTCGCCAAATCGACCGGCCTCTCCGACTTCTCGATCGGCGACCGGGTCTTTCATTTGAAATTCGGCAACGTCACCGCCATCAACGGCAACAAGCTCACCATCGCGTTCGACAAGGCCGGCGAGAAGCGCGTGGTGGATAGTTTTGTGGAGCGGGTGTGAGCGCGATTTCGCGCTCACGAACTCCAGTCTTCTCTGAGTTTATTCACTCGAGCATCGCCGCGCATACGCTTGCCGTCTGACCGCAAAATTTGCACTGAGCCTTTCGGCAAATCGTATGTCTTTTCGATATTTCGCTTAAGGAACCTCTGATCAACGGCCCGAAGATGGCACACTGGCGCCATTGATTCGGAGGTGGCGCCGATGGACGGACAACTGAGCTTTGCGTCGCTGGACTTTGCCGGGAAGAAGAAGCGCACGAAGCGGGACGTGTTTCTAGCCGAGATGGCAGCGGCGGTGCCGTGGTCGGTCCTGGAGTCACTGATCGAGCCGCACTATCCGAAGGTCGGGCCGCAGGGCGGCCGGCGCCCGATTCCGATCGCGGTGATGTTGCGCATCTACTGCCTGCAGCAGTGGTACCAGCTGTCCGATCCGGGCGCCGAAGAGGCGCTTTACGACATCCAATCGATGCGTGCGTTCTGCAATCTTGAGCTAGGTCGCGATCCGATCCCCGACGAGACGACGATCCTGAACTTCCGGCACCTGCTCGAGACGCATGGGGTGACGAAGGCGGTGTTCGAAGCGGTGGCGGATCATCTCGAAGCGCGTGGCGCGTTGCTGCGCGGCGGCACGATCGTGGACGCGACCCTGGTCGCCGCTTCGCCCTCCACAAAGAACGCCGCGGGCCAGCGTGATCCCGAAATGCGCTCATCGAAGAAGGGCAACCAATGGTACTTCGGCATGAAGGCGCACATCGGTGTCGATGCCCGCAGCGGGCTTGTGCACACGGTGGGTGTGACCAGCGGCAGTGTGCACGACGCGACCGTGATGGAGCGCCTGATCCGCGATGACGACGCTGCGGTGTATGGCGACAAGGGCTACGCCAGCGGCGCCAGGAAGCGCGCGGCCGAAGCCGCAGGCGTGCTGTGGGCGGTGAAAGAGAAGGCCAGGCCCGGACGCCGGCTGACGGCCCGGCAGCGCGCCCGCAATCGCCGGTTCGGCAAGGTACGCGCGAAGGTCGAGCATGTGTTCCGGGTCATCAAATGCCAGTTCGGTTATCGCAAAGTTCGCTATCGCGGCCTCGCCAAGAACGCCGCTCAGGTGTTCTCGCTGCTGGCGTTTGCCAACTTGTACCTCGCACGCAGGACGATTGCGCCCGCCTGAGAGAAGTATAGGCTCCAAAAAAGCCGGCGCTTCACGTCAAAGGAGACACTTTGCGAAAGTCGATCGCTTTGAAGGAAACTACGCTCGCGCGCCGATGTTGATCAGAGGTTCCCTAATTGTGCTAAGCTTTCCGTCTGCATGCGCGCTTGTAAATCTCTTACCTTTCAGTTTTCGCTTTTTTGCCATTGCCTACTCCAGACCCTCGAAGCTAAACGCCACGCCACTAAAAGTTGCAATTAATTCAATTCAGCACAAGACCTCTCCTCTCAGAAGAAGCTAGAAAATGGAAACCCACAATGACCTGCTACATCGCCTTGATCCATAAAGACGCCGACGGTTGCTACGGCGTGTCATTTCCCGACCTGCCGGGCGTCTTCGCCGCAGGCGACACCATCGACGATGCAATGCATAAAGCCGCCGAAGTTTTGGAGTTTGCCTCCGAGGATTTGGAGAATGCCGAACGCTCCAGGAATTTTCCGGCTCCCAGCCCGATCGACGCGCTACGGCTCGAAGGAATTTCAGGAAGATGCGGTCGACGCTGTCGCTGCCGCCGTGCCGTTTCGACCGCGCGCACAGGCGGGAGAGTGACAGCGGGGCGTCATTCGCCAGAAATGGTCGCAGCTTCGAATGAGTTCGCGCAATGGACGACCTTAGCCCGCTGACTGTCTCGGATCTTCTTCGCCTTCACGCAAGCATACTGGATGAACTGCGCAAACGAGAGATCCTACGATCTGCAAATGGCCCTTCTGGCGATTATGGTGAACTTCTGTTCTGCAAAGCATTCGGATGGCGTCTTGAAGGCAAATCTTCCTCCGGGCACGACGCCACTGACGACAGGAAAATGCGTTATCAAATTAAATGCCGCCGGATAACGCCTCAAAACAAATCGCGGCAACTATCGTTCATTCGCAACCTGCCTTCAAAACCATTCGACGCGCTCGCAGGTCTGTTGCTTGACCAAGATTTTCGGGTATTACGCGCCGCGCTAGCCTGGATTATTCGTGACGTATGAGAATTTGGTGACGGCTGTGGCGAGAAGCGAGCGATTCACGTAGCAAATCGATGTTCGAATGAATTGCATCGCGGACCAGCGGAGCGCCACAGCTGCATGACCGACACTATACCGCTTCCCTTCGACCTGCCATCTGTTCGTCGCAAGAAGCTCACAGTCGATTTTGACGGTGGCAACCAATCCTCGGATGGCGGCCTGCTGCTGTTTCGGCAGGCGGAGCGCAAGCTCGGTGTGTGCCGGCGGCTTGCGGATGCAATGCCGGATCGGCGCGATGCAAGCCGCATCCGTCACGAAGTTTTCGAGATGGTGATGGCGCGCGCCTCGGCGATTGCCTGCGGCCACGAGGATGCCATCGACCTCGACCGGCTGCGGCACGATCCATTGATGAAGCTCACGGTCGGCCGCTGCCCGGACAGCGGTGCACCGTTGGCCTCGCAATCGACGATCAGCCGTCTGGAGAATGCGCCGAGCAAGACGCAAGCGGCGCGGCTGACCGCGGCGCTGGTCGATCAGTTCGGCACGACCGTGCGACCCGGTAAGCTGGAGATTCTCGACATCGACGACACCTTCTGTGCCGCGCACGGCGGTCAGCAGCTCGCGTTCTGGAACGCCCATCACAACGAGCGCGGCTTCGCATCGATGCACATCTATCACGTGGCGAGCGGCACGCCGGTCGTGACGATCCTGCGCCCGGCGCGGACCCCGAAGGGCGCAGAGGTATGCACCGTCATCAAGCACCTGACGAAGCGCATGCGGAGACATTGGCCGAAGACCCGGATCGTGTGGCGCGGCGACAGTCACTACGGCCGCGTCGAGGCGATGCAATGGGCGGAAGACAACGGCGCGGACTACATTTTCGGCCTCGCCGGTAATACCACGCTCGATGCTCTGGTGGCGGAAACCGCCACCAATCTCCGCTTCCATCATGCGATGAGCAGCAAGCCGAAGCTGCGCACCTTTGCGAGTTTCATGTACCAGGCCGGCAGCTGGGCGCGCCCACGCAAAGTGGTGGCCCGGCTCGAATGCTCACTGCAGCCGGTCGCAGGAGAAACCGGCATGCGCCAGGAGGTCGACATCCGCTACGTCGTCACCTCACTCACGGGCTCGGCGCAGCACCTCTATGAGAACGTCTACTGCCAGCGCGGGCAGATGGAGAACCTGATCAAGCTGCACAAAGCGCAGCTGGCATCAGATCGCATGTCGTGTCACAGCGCGACTGCCAATCAGGTGCGGCTCGTGCTCCACACTGCCGCGTTCTGGCTGATGCACGGCGTGCGCGCCACAATTCCAAAGACCAGCCCGCTTGCCCGTTGCGAGTTCGCGACCATCAGGGAGCGCCTGATCAAGATCGGCGCGCGCGTGATCGAACACATCGCCCGCATCCGCGTCCAGCTGCCGACGAGCTTCCCGGAAGCAGCGTTGTTCCGCACCATCGCGCTCCGGCTCATGCCATGCGGCCCATGAGCGTCGGGGCTTTGAGTGCCCCGACGAGCCGCCGACCATGGCAGATCAACCCCAACGCGTTGTAAGGCGAGTTGCTTCACGCCGATCCCGGACGGATCGCCGGCGCGCGGCCGTCGCCGAGCCGTGCAAAAAAAGCCCCGCGTGGTGCATGATCGCGGCTAGTGCCCTTTGATGTTGTGCACGCAAAGGCAACATTTATCCCTCACGTCAATGCGTGGCGGCTAATCCTCCGAGAGACGATCTGGGCCATACCGGGGGTCTGCGACGTAACTGAAAAACTGCAAGCAGTAGAACTCACACTTTGACCAGATTCCAAAACTCACCATTGCGGGCTACGGGCCGCTGAGTGTGCTATAGTCACTCCCAACGAAAGACCGCCCCATGGCCAACCGCACGCGCACGGATGAAGCCGTCCTGGTGCCCGCCGCTGAGCCGGCTAGCGCCGCCTATGAGCGCGACTTCTACACCTGGTCGCAGGATCAGGCGCGGCTGCTGCGCGAAGGCCGCTGGGACGCCGTCGACCGCGAGAACGTGGCGGAGGAGATCGAATCCTTGGGGCGCGAGCAGTTCAACAAGCTGGTCGGCGCGCTCCGCGTGCTGATGCTGCATATGCTGAAATGGGACCACCAGCCGGATCGCCGGTCGCGAAGCTGGGTCTTGTCGATCAAGACCCAACGCAACGATCTTGCCGATGTGCTGTCCGACAATCCCGGACTCAAGCCCCGCATGCCGCAGGCCATCCAGCGCGCCTACCGCAATGCGCGCACCGACGCGGCGCGTGAGACCGGGCTGGATGAAGATATCTTTCCAATAGAATGTCCGTATTTGTTCGAGGACATCACTTCGCGGGTGTTTTCCCTGTAGCCGGATGAGCGGAGCGAATCCGGGAACCGTCGTTCCGTTGGCGCGAACAGGTTTCGCATTCCGCTAACGCTCATGCGGGCTACGGACTCTACTTCTTCTCCAGCATCAACACGCCCTCCTTGCGGATCGTCGGCGTGATGCGCTCGGCGATCTTATGCAGGAGCCAGGGCAGCGTCACTTCGATCTGCACGTCGCCGTCGCGCACGTCGATGTTGCCGGACGCGCGCTGGCCGAGCGCCGAGACCCGGAACGCCAGGCGGTCGCCGCTCCAGGTCTCCTCCTCGATGTGCAGCACCTGGCCGTAGCTCGTCCGCACCGAGCCGAGGCCGGACTTGATGCGACGCAGCGCCTCGGCCTTGCCGAGCGAATGCGGGATCGAGACGATCAGCGGTTTCGACATTCTGCTGTCCTTTGCGGGCGATCCGTTGCGCGCGTTCCTTGCGGGCGCTCCCTTTGCGTGCGTTCCTTTGCCGCGCGACAGTCGTGATATTGCTGCCCGGCGACGAATATCGCGCCAAGGCCAAGCGCTGAGACTGCGCGCACCGGCTGCGGTCGTCAGCCGCAGACCCTTCTCAACCCCCGGTGCAATGGCTAGGTTCGCGTCAACAAGCCTGCCCAGGAGGAACGATGATCGCCCGCCGCACTCTGGTGACTGCCGTTGCCAACGCCTCCGTTGCCATCGCCTGCGTTGCCAGCGCCTGCGTTGCCCTCGCCTGCGTTGCCATGTCCTGCCTCGCGGCGGGCGCCGCCCAGGCCGAGACCTATCCGGCCAGGCCGGTCCGGCTGATCCTGCCCTACACCGCGGGCTCGCCGAACGACGTGGTGGCGCGGCTCTTTGCCCCGTTCCTGTCGGCGCAACTCGGGCAGCCGGTGGTGGTCGACAACCGGCCGGGCGGCGGCACCACGGTCGGCGTCAACGCGGTGATGCAGGCGCCGCCAGACGGCTACACGCTCCTCTTCTCGAACAGCCCCTCGCACCAGATCGCGCCGCTGGTCAACGCCACCTTCCTCCACGACCCGATCAAGGATTTCGTCGCGATCGCACCGGTGGGCGCCAGCTCCAACGTCTTCATCATCCCGGGCGACTTTCCGGCGAAGACGGTGCAGGAGTTCGTCGCCTATGCCAAAGCCCATCCCGGCAAGCTCAATTTCGGCTACGGCCAGGGCACGCAGCCGCAGCTCGTCGGCGACCTGTTCAAGATGGCGGCGAAGATCGACATCGTGAACGTGCCCTACAAGGGCGGCATGCAGGCCGTCACCGACATGATGGGCGGCCGCATCCAGCTCAACGTCGGCGCCGCCGCGACACTCGTGCCGCTGCATGAGGCCGGCAAGATCCGCATCATCGGCTACACCGGCGCGAAGCGGAACCCGCGGATGCCCGACGTCCCGACCATGATCGAGGCCGGCTATCCGGAGGTGGTCTCGACCACCTACTACGGCCTCCTCGGCCGCCACGACCTCCCCACCGAGATCGTCAACCGGCTCAACGCCGCGACCGCTGAGGCGCAGAAGAACCCGCAACTGCAGGCCGGCCTCGCCAAAATCCTGTTTGCGCCGGTGACGATGTCGCCAGCCGAATATTCCGAGCTGTTCCGCAAGGAGGCCGCCCGCTGGGCCCCGGTGGTGAAGGCCACCGGCTTCGGCAAGTAGCACATCAGTTGCCGAACACCCGGCGCACGATCCGCGCGGCGCGCTGATAGCCGCCGCTCCGGGCGAACGGTTCGTCATCCTGGACGGCGTTCGCCGGACCGGCCGGGAAGAGCCTTCGCTTATTTCGCCGTGCTCGCCGTCGCGTCGATCTCGATCATCATGCCGGGCCACGCCAGCGCGGTGATGACCAGGAACGTACCGGCTGGCTGGGTGACGCCGCCGAACGCCTCGGACTTGCATTTGCCGGCCGGGAAGAAGTAGCGGATGTCGGTCACGTAGGTGACGAGCTTGTCGATGTTCTCGAGCTTCGCGCCGTGCCTGGCGAGCAGCCGCTTGATCTTGTCCCAGGCGTAATGGCATTGGCCGTCGAAGTCGCCGAGATGGCGGATCACGCCGCCCTTGGCGCTGTCCTCGTCCTCGGCGCCGACGCCGCCGAGATAGATGATCTTGCCGGGGTTCTTCACGGTGACCACTTCGGAGAAGCGGCCCTTAGCCCATTCGGCGTAGTTGTAGCTCTTCTTCTCGAAGCCGTTGCCGGCCTGCTGGGCCAGCGCCGCCGTCAGGGCGGCAAGAAGGCCCGCCGCGGCGAACCCGATCGTTATCGTCTTCATATTGGAGTCCTCCTGCAGTCCTCCTGCACTGCCGACCGGCCGCCGGCGAATTGGTAAAGCCCGTACGGCGGATTGGCGAAGCGTAATCCGCCATAGCAGCCGCGCAAGATGGCGGGTTACGCCCAGAGCGCATCGAAGATGCGCGTAAACGCGCTCATGGACTAACTAATCTAATGCGCCCTACAAACCTACAACCACGCCCATCAATCCCCGAACACCCATCGCGTAATCCGCGCATCGCGCTGATACCCGCCGTTGCTGGCAAACGGTTCGTTGTTCCAGAACGCATCCGCCGCGGCGCGGTCAGGCAGTTCGAGCAGCAGCGCGGTGCCGATGTTGTCGGCGCCGTCGGCCGAGCGGATCGGCCCGCGGAAGATGAAGCTTGCGCCATACGACGCGAAGTAGGATTCGTGCGCGTGCAGGTGCTCGCGGAAGAACTCCGGCGTGCCGGTCTTGGGTCCCGTGCACAGGAATTGCTGCAACCCCTTGCGTTTGTAGTCGGCCGCGCGCTTGCCGAAGCTGTTCGACCAGCGGTGAACCTCGACACGCTCGAAGATGCCGGCCTTGTTCATCGGCTCCTCGGCCAGGAACTTGTCCACCGCCGCGCGGTCGTCGAGCTGCATGAAGAACGATGTGCCCAGCGTGTCGCGGCCGTCGTCCGAGAGAAAATGGCCGTAGCCGATGACGCGCTCGCCGAAATTTTTCACGTAGCTCTTCTGCTCCGCCAGCAGCGCGCGCCGCGTCGCTTCCATGCCCGCTTTGTCCCAGCAATAGATCGCCCACTGCGCGGGTTTCGTGCGGTAATAGTTCGCCAGCGGCTCCCCGCTCAATCCGTAGCGCGGATCGCCCGGCAGATATCCGGCAGTGCTTCCGTTCGACATTTCGCCTCCAACATCGCGCAGACGTCGGCCACCAAGGGCCCGGATGGAGGCTACCTACCGCACTCCGTTGGCCGCAAGGGCTTTGCCACGCACCGTGGCGATTATGGTACTCTATCTCGTCAATGATGGTCTGCGGGCCCCGAGATGCGGCGCACAGGCGTGAACGAGAGGACGAGCGCGTGAGCAACGGCAGCACATTGTCACTTCCGGAGATCGAAAACCGCATCGCCATCGTGCGCGACAACATCCGCCAATTGATCGAACAAGCCGCCGCCTATTCCGGAGCGGCCGACGAATTGCGCAACGCCGACCGCATCGCCGAACAGCAGGACGAGCTCGACCGGTTGATGAAGCAGCGCGACGCGTTGCTCAAGAAGGCGTAGCGCTACTTCGTCCCATAAATATCCCTACCCTCGACCGATAAACGACCGCATGTGGTTCGGCAGGATCGTCGCCTCATAGAGGTTCACCTCGGGCGGCAGCGCCGCCATCAGCACCGCGACCTTCGCCACATCCTCGGCGGCCATCACGTAGTCGTCGGGCGTCGCCCCGGCCCCCGACTTGGTTCGGCCGCGGCGCGTCGAAAAGGAGCTCAGCGTCGCCCCAGGATGCAGGATTGACGCCACGATGTTGTGCTTGCGGCCGTCCATCGTGAGCTGATGCGTCATGCCTTGCAGTGCGAACTTGGTCGCGGTGTACGGCAGCGAATCCGGGCGCGGCGTCTTGGCCGAGACGCTGCCGATGGTAATGATGCGGCCGCCCTGCGGGGTCTGAGCCTTCATGGTGCGGATCGCCTCGCGGCTGCAGAGGAACGGCGCCGTAAGATTGATGTCGAGCACCTCCTGCCAGTATTTCAGCGAGATATCCTCGGTGTTGATATGCGTCGCCACGCCGGCGTTGTTCACCAGGATATCGAGGCGGCCGTAGGTCTTGGTCACCGTGGCAAACAGCGCGACAATTGCCTCCTCCTGCGTCAGATCGGCCGTGCACCGGCAACGCCTCGCCGCCGCGCGAACGAATGCCGGCCGCGACCTCGTCCAGCAATTGCGCGCGCCGGGCGACCAGCACGGTCTTGGCGCCTTCCGCGGCAAACGTCTCGGCAATGCCGCGGCCGATGCCGTTGCTCGCTCCGGTGACGATCGCCACCTTGTCCTGCAACTGTTTGCTCATGTCACCCCTCCACAAAGCGAAGCCAAGGCGGTCAGACGATCCGCTTGACGCTTGAAAAGCAGCATTGCCTAGAGCTTGTCCAGGATCGAAATGTCCGACCCGTCCCGATAGGCAGAGTTCAGCCAGCCGTTCTCGTCATAGTCCGCCATGCATTGCTCGGCGAGCGCCTCCATCTCCTTCAGCGTGCCCGACGCTTGGGCCTGCTGCAGGGGGAAAAGCCGCACCAGTTCATGACTCCCGGCGTAATTCATTTCGTAAAGCTCGTGCCGGGCGCCGAACTCCGTGCCGATTGCATCCCACAGCAACTTCATCGTCTTGATGCGGTCCTTGTAGTCGATGCCATTCGAGCCACGCACGTATCGGGCAAGGTACTTGTCGATGTCGGGATTCTTGAAATCCCGCGCATGGGAAGGCAGGTAAATCAAGCCGGAGGCGATGACCTTTTCGACGATCGCGCGCACGGCCGGATAGGCTTCCGTCATGAACATGCGATAGGTGCTCGACGCTACGACGTTGGGAAGCACGGCTCCGTTGACCCATGGATCCGGATTGTGTGCCATCGCGTCCGTCAGCGACCAGAACAGGTTTCTCCAGCCGATCACCTCGCCGATTTGCGCTTGCACACCGCGAAAGGCCTCCACCCCGGTCGCACGCGCCGCCTTGTAGAGCAGACCCGCGATGAAATCGAGCTTCACCGCGAGCCGCGTGCAGCCCTGCAGGGTAAATCCGTTGAAGAAACCCGAGCGCGGATAGAAATTCTTCAGCCGCTCGACGTCGCGATGAATGAAGACATTTTCCCATGGGATAAAGGCGTTATCGAAAACGAAAATGGCGTCGTTCTCATCAAAGCGCGACGTGAGCGGATAGTCCCAAGGCGAGCCGGTGGCGGCAGCCGCGAGTTCGTACGACGGCCGGCAGATCAGTTTGATGCCGGGGGTGTTCATGGGGGCGATAAACATCACCACCATGCTCGGATCGGTGATCTCCTGACCCATGTTCTGGCCCAGAAAGTTATAGTGGGTCAGCACCGAGTTCGTCGCAACGACCTTGGCGCCGGACACGATGATGCCGGCGTCGGTCTCCTTCTGGATCGAAATGTAGACGTCCTTGACCTGCTCAATCGGCTTGTTGCGGTCGATGGGCGGATTGACCAGGGCATGGTTGAGATAGAGCACCGCCTCCTGCGCTCTCTTGTGCCAGGCCCGGGCGTTGTCGGCGAACGCTCCGTAGAATTCGGCGTTGGCACCGAGCGTATTCAGGAATGCGGCCTTGTAATCCGGACTGCGGCCCATCCAGCCATAGGTGATACGTGCCCAGGCCGCGATGGCGTTGCGTTGACCGATGACATCTTCGCGGCAACGGGCGGCCTTGAAGAACTTGTGCGTATAGCCTTCCGAGCCGGTATCGGTCTTCGCGGTGAGCACGTCCTTGGTCTTGGCATCGTGCAAGGCATCGTAAAGCTGGGCCACGGATGCGGCCCCGTTGCGGAACGCCGGATGTGTCGTGACATCCTTGACCCTGTCACCGTAGATGTAGACTTCGCGCCCGTCGCGCAGGGATTCCAGGAATTCCGCGCCCGTGAACGGGCGTCCCTTGCCTGCGACAATTGCTTCAGGTTGCATTTCATTCTCCAGCATCATTCAGTCCAACGTCTCGCCATGATAGCCAATCTTGTGCCGGTGGGCATTCGCCGTCGAGCGCGCGATTTTTCGATCGACGCGCCATGACGTTCTCTCCGCCTCGACAACAAGGCCGACAGGGTTGCGCTTCATCGCCGATGACCGTTTACTTGATGGCCAAAGCATTGTCGCGCGGAGCAGAACATGAACCTCGGATTTTTCACGATGCCGGTGCATCCGCCGGAACGGGACTACGCGCAGACATTGAGGGAGGATCGCGAGGCTTTCATTCTGGCTGACCGGCTTGGCTATACGGAGGGCTATTGCGGCGAACACCTGACCGATTCGGTCGAGAACATTCCCAATAGCATGATGTTCATGGCGACGCTGCTGGACGCCACCAAGCAGATGAAGGTCGGCACCGCGGTCGCCAACTTGCCGCACAGCCATCCGGTCATCGTGGCGTCCAATGCCGCCATGCTTGATAATCTGTTCGAAGGCCGCTTCATCCTGGGCATTGGCGCAGGCATTCTTCGATCGGACGCCGAGGCGCTGGGCCTATTGGACGCCGACCGGCAGGCGATGTTCGTGGAGTCGATTGACCAGATTCTGGCGATCTGGGCGGGAGAGGCGCCGTACGACATCAAGGGCAAGTTCTGGAATATCTCCACGCTAAAGACCAACTGGCCCGAGGCCGGCATCGGCGGCATCGTCAAGCCCTACCAGAAGCCACATCCGTTCATCGTCGGCACCGCGTCCGATCCGGAATCGAGAGGCCTGATCGCGCTCGGCAAGCGTGGCTGGGGGCCCGTCTCGTCGAACCTCCTGCACGTCAATTGCCTTGGTAACCATTGGGCGAACTATGCCAAGGGCGCCGCCGAGGGGGGCCGCAAGGCCGACCGGGAGATCTGGCGCGTGGCGCGCTCGATCTTCGTGAGCGAAGACAGCAAAACAGCCAGGTCCTATGGCGGTGAGGACCCAAAGAGTCCATACCGGTTCTACATGCGCCAACTGTTGATGAAGCTTGGCAAGTTCAAGCGTTTCGGCGCATTCAAGAACAGGCCAGATATGCCCGACGAGCAGGTGACCCTCGACTATGTGTTGGACAACATCGTGATCCGCGGCACCGTCAACGAAGTCGTGGACCGCATCCTCGCCATGCACGAAACCATCGGTGACTTCGGCACACTGCTTTATTGCGGCAAGGACTGGACCGATCCGGCGCTCGGCCGGAAATCCATGGAATTGATGGCCGAGAAGGTGATGCCGGCCGTCAATGCCGCAATCGGCCAATCGGTCGCGGCACAATAGCGGCGTCGCATCGCTCCAGCTTTAGTCGCCTCGCCCAAGGACGAAAAAATATGGCTATCAAGACCGAGAAACTCAGCGGACCGCAACTCTACGGCTATGTCGCTCAACCTGAAGATGGTGCCCGCGGCGGCGTTTTGCTTTTGCCGACGATTTTCGGCGTCAACGAATTTGCTCGCGGTTACGCTGACACGCTGGCAAATGCCGGACTTGTCGCCGTTGTCTGGGACATCAACTCCGGGCTTGCCGTTGGTGACCGAGTACGCGGAGTGCATCAGGCGCGCCCGAACGCTGACGGACGGAAGTGTCGCATCGATGTTGACACGCTGGATCGATACGATGCTGACGGACATGAACGTGACCTCGATCGGCGTCGTTGGGTTCTGCATCGGCGGCCGGTTTGCGTTGTTGGCGGCCGCCGGGGACAAGCGCGTAAAGGCTTGCGCAATGGCCTATCCGTCAATCGAAAGTCCCGCGGCTCGCGAACCAGGAGCGAGGACGCACTGGGACTTGCCGCTGAAATCGCCTGCCCCGTGCATCTCATTCAGCCCGGTCACGACCACGTCAGCAGCGAGGAAACATACACGACGTTGAAGCAGGGTCTGCTCCAGCGCGCCGCGGCCACGATCGTTCAGTATCATCCGGAGGCCGAGCACGGCTTCATGCACCGCGACAAACCCGAAGCCAACAAGACGGCGACCGCCCTCGCCTCGCCGCAACTGATCGCCTTTCTAAAAGCCTGCCTGAATTGAGGTAACGGCTAACTGAGCAATTCGAATCCCATCCGGGAACCGCCGGATGCAACCGATCGGCGCAACAAGCGCCACGGCCAAAAAAACAGGGAGGATTTCATGTTCACACGACGAACCTTGCTTTCCGCGCCGATCTTTGCCGGTGCTCTGCTGCCAGGCATCAAGGCATGGGCAGCCGAATATCCAACCGGTCCTGTCACCCTCGTGGAGCCCTTCCCGCCCGGCGGCAGCATCGACGTGGTGACGCGCGCAATGGCGCCAAAACTGCAGGAGCGATTGGGCCAGCCGATCGTGATCGAGAGTCGAACCGGTGCGGGCGGCGTGATTGCCAGCACAGCCGTCGCCAAAGCAGCACCGGACGGTCAGACTCTGCTCATTGCGGCGAGTTCACTTGCCGCCAATCCCAAGCTGTCCAAGGCGTTGCCATTCGACACGCTCAAGGAACTCCAGGCGGTCTCGCTGGTGTTTCGCACGCCGCTGGTGCTCGTGGTCAATCCCAGCCTCCCGGTAAAATCAGTTTCCGAACTTGTCGCCCTGCTCAAGCAGAAGCCGGGCCAGATCAATTTTGCCCACAGCGGCGTAGGCGCGGCGATCCATCTCGCGGCCGAGTTATTCCAAACGATGACCGGCACCAAGATGAACGGCGTCGCCTATCGCGGCGCGCCGCCCGGCTTGAATGACGTGATCGCGGGACACGTCGCGGTCATGTTCGCCGATGCCGGCAGCGTCGTCGGACAGATCAACACGGGACGCGTCCGTGCGCTCGGCGTCTCGTCGACCACCCGGTTGCCCGCGCTTTCCAATATTCCCACCATCGCGGAGGCTGGCGTCCCGGGCTTCGACGCCGTGGGCTGGACGCTGGTATGCGCACCAGCGGCGACGCCCAAACCGATCATCGACCGGCTCAGCAAGGAATTTGCAGTTGCTGCCGCGGCGCCTGACGTCCAAGCGCTCATCGTCAAGCTGGGCACCATTCCGGTAGTCAGCCCCTCGCCTGCTGAGCTACAGAAATTCCTCGCATCGGAAATCGACCGCTGGGGCGATCTCATTGAACGCTCGGGCTTGGCGAAATCCATGTAGCGCGCGCACGCCTAACAGGATCACAACAACGGAAGGCCTCATTTCTCATGAGCGAAGAAGAACTGCTGCGCGAGAAGACCGCGACGTTGACGCGCATGCTGAACCTGCAAGGCACGATCGGAATGTTCGGGCACGTCTCGGTCCGCGTGCCGGGCACCGACAAATGCTTTATCAGTCCAGGCGCGAGCACCGAAAAGACCACTGTGCGGCCGGACCAAATCTTCACCTACAACATCGATGGCACGATCATCCACCATCCCGGCGGATTGATCCCGCTGGAATGGCGGATTCATACGCAAATTCATCGCGACCGGCCCGACGCGATGTGTGTCGTGCATCTGCATGCGCCGCACGCCAGGGCGCTCGGCATTGCCGGCAAGCCGGTCGTGCCGGTGTTTCTGCACGGTTCGTTTCTCTGCACCGGCGTACCGACCTGGAATAACCCGCGCCTCGTGGTGAACGACGATCAAGCTGCCGACCTCTCGCGCGCGCTCGGCGATCACCGGGTTGCGCAGATGCGCGGACACGGCAGCGTCGTGGTCGGCGCGACCGCGGAAGAAGCATTCTTCGCCTGCACATTCCTGGAGGAGAATTCGCAAATCCAGTTGCAGGCTGAAATCATGGGCGGCGCGATACCGCTGACCCCGGAGGAAGCGCGCGATTGTGCGGAAGGCACGTTCAATCCGCGGCTATTCCCGCTGCTCTGGACCTTCTACGAGCGCAAAGTGAAGCTGGCGTAGCAATTCGCGAAAAGTGCATCCGATAGGGGCAAACTCACCGACCGCAAGGCAGCGTGTCGCCTAGTCCAGACCGGCGGCCTTCCGGATAACGGCGTCCGCGTCCGCCGGCGCTTCGTTTCCGACCCACGCAACATATTGGTCGGGCCGGATGAGCAGGAGGCGCGCCTCGAAATCCTCACGGCCGGCCGCGAAAGTATCGCGCACGACTTTGAGCGGGACGTTGCGCGCGGCGGCGGCCGTCTCGAACGCGGTGACCGCGTCCGGCGGAGCGTCAAAGGCGAGCAAGACGAAGCCGCCGCCTAGCTCCTCGAAGACATTGCGTCCCGACGACAGCTCGCGCGACGCAAGATGATGTCCAGGCCTGGCCTTGAACATGTATTGGCCACGAGCGCTCGTCGTGCCGCCATCCGGTCCGAAGACGATGGGCGACCCTTCGTAGTTAGGCTCGAAGTTAGAGACGATGGGTCCGGTGCCGGTCTTGAGTTCCGCCCAATCCCGCGCGAAGGCATCCGGATCGCGCCCGGGATCGTGACGATTGATAACCTCGCCCTCCCACTTGATGCGCGCTGCGATGAATTCCTCGCCCACCTGCTTGAAGACCGGACGGCGTTCGAGGTCGTAGCTGTCGAGCAGGTTTTCGCCGGCCCAGCCGTTGAGCTTGGCCGCCAGCTTCCAAGCCAGATTGGCAGCGTCCTCGAGCCCGTTGTTGACGCCGAAGCCGCCGTAGGGAGGGTGGGAGTGCGCCGCGTCGCCGGCGATAAAGGCGCGGCCGGCGCGGTACCTGTCCGCCAGCGCGACACGCAAATCCCAGATGCCGACATGATCGAACTGGCACGCGAACTTGAAACCCGCAACATTGTGCAACAAGCCGGCGAAGTCGTAATTGTCGCGCGTGGTGTCGGCCGGCACCGGGGCGTGGAAAAAGAACCCTTCCTCGGGGTCGATGCGGCCGAAAAACTGCCAGTAGCCGTTGAGCGCGGGATCCATCACTCGATAGGTCGAGCGCATCGGGTAGCGTTTCATCTTCTCGCTGAATTCGCGCGATCGAAAGACCGCGAGCACCATGAGCTGGTCGTAGTCTGTCCCGTCGCGCCTGATACCCGCCTGCTCGCGCACGACAGAATTCGCGCCGTCACATCCAACGACATAATCGGCTTCGAGCGTCTCGCGAGCGCCATCTCCTGCTTCATGCACGACTCCGACGCGGACGCCGGCTGCATCCTGTTCGACCGTGTCGACCGACCAGCCAAACCTCGCATCGACGAGTGGCAGGCTCGCCATTCGCTTGCGCAGGACGTTCTCGAAAGCGTACTGCGGCATCCGGTCGTTCTTCTGAAAATAATACTGTCCGACGATCTCGCGGCCCTCGAAATCGTGCCAGTATTCGCTGAGCAGGCTCTTGTAGGCGACGATGCCCGCAGCCGGCACTTCGGGCGGCAGAAGGCGCTGGGCGCGGACCTCGTCCACACAGCCCCAGAAATAGAAGTGCTCAAGAGAGCGTTGCGTCAGGTTCTGGCCCTTGGGGATGTTGTGCATCCCAACCCGCCGCTCAAGAAGCGTAGAGGACACGCCGCGCTGCGCGAGATCGATCGCGAGTCCGACACCTACGGGACCGCCGCCGACGATGATGACCTGGCTTTTCTTGTTCACAATCGCTTCCATAGAGGATACGTGGCTCGAACGCGACGTCCATGCGCGCACGAAAGGACGGCCGCCCATGCATAACGAGACCAGCCACTATCCTGAAACAAAGGCCGGATTTCCGATTGTCACGACTGGCCGCCGCTGCAGTTGATAACCTGGCCGGTGATGAAGCTGGCGTCGTCCGATGCCAGGAAGGCAATGGCGGCAGCCTGCTCGTCCGGCAGGCCGCGCCGGCGCAAGGCCTGCTGGCTGCGGATGTCCTCGGCCATCTCACGCCGATAGTCCTCCGCCATCGGGACATCTTCGGCCATGACACCCGGCCGCACCGCGAGCCGTGGCGTCACGCGGTCGCTGATCTCGGTGCCACCCGGCGCTACGGTGTTTATGCGGATGCCGTAGCGGCCATACTCCATCGCCAGAACCTTGGTCATTGCCAGAATGCCGCCCTTACTGGCGGCGTAGGGAAGACGATAGAGCCCGCGCGTCGACTGCGAGCCAAGATTGACGATTGATCCCGACTTCTGCTCGATCATCAGCGGAAGCACGGCGAGGCAGCACCACAGCGTGGGATAAAGCGAGCGTTCGAGTTCGAGCTTCACCTCGTCCTCGGTGTAAAGATGGAACGGCTTGATCCATATCGTGCCACCGACATTGTTCACCAGAACGTCGATGCGGCCATAGGCGTCACGGGTCTGGGTCACCAATGCTTGTGCCCCGGCGAAGCTGCCGAGGTCGGCGACGACTTTCATCGCATCGACGCCGTGGTCGCGCAGTTCCGCCAACGTCTGCGTCGCGGCCTCGTCAATGCGGTCGGCGACGACCACAATGCCGCCTTCCTGGCCGAGCCGTCGCGCGGCGGCCCGGCCGATACCCTGACCTGCGCCGGTGACGATGCAGACCTTGTGCTCAAGCCGGCGGCCGCCAGCCGCGCGAGCATCCAAGGTGTCCGCCATAGCCGCTTTTCCTGGTCAGATCGAGGTGTGGGGAACGCCTTCCCGCACTGTCAGCTCGTCGCGCTTCGCTTGCTCGAACGGTACGCCGATCGGCAGGACAAACGTCGCGGAGCGCACCCGTTGGCAATCCCGAGAGAGTCCCGGCGGCGCCGTATCCTTCTGCAGGGCCAGCGCCGCGCGCCGCAGGCGGGTCCGCGCCATGATGATGGCATTGTCGGTGGACACCAGGTTCTCCTTGCTGCGGTCCTGGATCGGCCCCATGCTCTCCTGAACCGCGGCGTCCTGCATCGCAATGCCCTTGACCCCGCAATAGGTGCGGCCGGCCTTCTGCGCCGCGCGGTCGATCATGTAGTCGTTGTCCATGTTGATCACCGGACGGAACGTACCCGGGATCAATTCGACATGGATGCCGCCACCCTTGCGCATGGTCTCAAGCTCCATCGCGGTCAGTGGCCGCGTCGGATGGTAAGTGAAGGTCCAAGTGAAGCAGTTTTCGTCGTCAATCGGCACCCACGCGTGCGCATTGAGCGCGTTGTCGCCGTAGGGCGGCACCATCGTATACCAGGGCATGATCCATTGGGTGATGCGCCAGTAATAATGCCCCGCCTCGGCTGCGCGGCGCGCCCCAATATGAAGTCCGCCCGGCGATTCCACGATCTCGAACGTCGGCTTCTGATCTCGCTGATAGTGCGCGCCTTTGGTCCCGCGATGCAGCGGATCGGAATGCATGTCACTGCTGTGCAGGAACGAGACATGACTGGCATCGATGCCGCCTTCCATCGCCTGCAGGTAGTTGCACTGTTGCCAGCGCTGGCCGTGGTAGCAATGCGACGCCGGCAGCGCCGTCCATTCGAACGCCGGCTCGGGCGGTTGCAGGTCGGGTGGCCCCATATAGGTCCACAAGATGCCGCCACGCTCAATCAGCGGATACGACCTCAGCCTGATCTTCTCACAGAAACCGCTTTCGGCGGGTTCCGAAGGCACCTCGATACACTGTCCGGTATGGTCGTATTTCCAGCCATGGTACGGGCAGCGCAGCCCGTTCTCTTCGTTGCGGCCGAACCATAACGATACGCCGCGGTGGGCGCAGAATTCATCCGTCAGCGCGTAGTGTCCCTGGGTGTCGCGCCAGGCCAGCAAGCGCTCAGATAACAATTTCACACGCACCGGCGGGCATTCGTTCTCCGGCAATTCCGTCGCGAGCAGAGCGGGGATCCAGTACCGGCGGAATAGGTCCCCCATCGGCGTGCCGGGGCCGGTACGGGTCACGAGCGCGTTGTGCTCCTGCGACAGCATCGTTTTGTTCCCTTACGCGAGCAACCTAAGCTGCTATTTCAATCGATCCGGAATGCGCAGGCAAGCGCGCCAGCGCCGTCAGCCAGCGCCATGCGCGCGAGCGCGCAGAACGCTTTCCCACGGCACGATCCCGACGAGCGCCACCGCGCTCCCGATCAGCGGCGGGTAGATTCCAGGTCCAATCAACAAGAGGCCGCCGACCCCCGCCATGACGCGCCTCGCGACGCCGAGCCGGGCAAAGGCAAAGCCGCGGATCGCGCAGGCAACCAGGATCGCGCCAGCCAGCGCGGTGACGATCGCCCAGACGATGCCCGCAAGCGAGCCTTCGAGCAGCAGACCCGGGCTCAGCACGAAAGCGAACGGCACGATGAAGGCTGCAATTCCGAGCAACACGGCCTCGCGGCCGGTTTCCCACAACTTGCTGCCGGAGATCGATATGGCGACGAAGACCGCAATGCACAGCGGCGGCGTGAAGAACGAGGCCAGCCCCCAATAAACGACGAACAGGTGCGCCGCCACGATGGACACGTCGAGCTTGATCAACGCCGGCGTCATCAGGGTCGCGAGCGTGACGTAGACGGGAATCGCGTCGAGACCCATGCCGAGAACGAAACTCGCCAGCCCGACGAGCACCAGGGTCAAGATCAAATTCCCGCCCGAGAGGTCGAGGATGAAGGCCGAGATCTTGATGCCAACGCCGCTAAGCTCGACGGCGCCGATCATGATCCCGACGAAGCCTGTGATCGCCGCAACCGTAACCCAACCTCGTACCGCGCGGCTGCAGGCCAGGGCGAAATTTGCCGGCAGCAGCCAGTCGTTCCGGTCGGGCGACAGAAAGCTCGCGCCAATCGCGAACGGCAAGGTGAGGACGCCGGCCATGCCGGGCGGATAGCCCTTGATGATCAGCAGATAGATCAGCGCGACAATCGGGATGAGATAGAACCAGCCCTCGATCAGGACGGGTCCGAGTTTCGGCAGCGCCGACCGCGGCAGCGGCTCGATGCCGTCGCGGTGGGCCTGCAGATGCACGGATACGAACACGATCAGGAAATACAGTACCGCCGGAACGAAGGCCGCGAATGCGATCTGCGAATAGGGAACCTGGATCCATTCCGCCATCACGAAGGCGATTGCGCCCATCACCGGTGGCAGAATCTGGCCACCAGTGGAAGCGACCGCCTCGACGGCTCCGGCGAAAGCCGGCCGGTAGCCGATCTCCTTCATCAGCGGAATCGTGAACACGCCGGTGGTCGCGACATTTGCCGACGGCGATCCGGAAATGGAGCCGAACATGGCGCTCGAGACGACGGCCGCCTTCGCCGGACCGCCCCGCGACCATCCGGTCAGGGCCATGGCCAGACGCAGGAACCAGCGTCCGGCGCCGCTTCCTTCCATGACGGCGCCGAACAGCACGAAGATGATCACGATGTTGGTGGCAACGTTCAGCGGCAGGCCGAAGATACCGGATTCGCCCACGTAGGCGGCATAGAGCAACCGGTCCGGCGGATAGCCGCGGCCGTACAAAATACCGGGCAGTACATTCTGGAATACCGTGCCGAGCACCAGCACGCCGACCAGGATTGGCAGGACGATGCCGGTCGTGCGTCGCACGGCTTCGACCAGCGGCAGGCAAAGCAGCAGCGCAAGGACCACGCCGGTGCGGTCGAGAAAGCCGAACATGCTGTAGTCGAGCAGGTTCTGGTGGAAGAAGACGACATAGCCGAGGCTTACCCAGGCGCACGCGATGAGGATGGCATCGAAGATCGTAAGCCGGCGCATCGCCTTGTCGGACTCGCGGGAGACGCCATGCCCGCCGCGGGCCGGGACGGTGATGAATATAACGGTCAGTGCACAGGCGAGACTGATCGCGCCATGGACCTGCTCGGGGACAAAGAACCCCGCCATGGCGGCGATATTGCCGACAATGACGATGTGATAAACAATAATGGCGGTGGCAATCCAGCCGAACACCGACACGCTTCGTGCTGACTGGCTCGCCGCCATCATGATGATGTGTCCGGCAGCGCAACTGGCGCTGCAATGCGTCGAGCGACCGCCCTGCCCTGCCTCGAAATCACCCGAACCCGCTCTAGTTCTTCAGGGAAGCCTGCTCCTTCTCCAAGGCCGGCGTCCAGACATTCTTTTCCTTGAAATAGCGGATGGCGCCGGGATGGAAAGGGATTTTCGGATCGTCCAAGGTTTCCTTCAGTGTCCATTCCTTGGCGGTGCCGTGGAAGGAGTGAAACTCCTCAATATTCTCGAACAGTGTCTTGGTGACCTTATAGACGGTGTCGTCGGATAACCGCGAGGCCGCTACGAAGTAGCTCGCCAGGGCGAAGACGTTCACCGCATTGTCCTGCCCCGCATAGGTCTTGGCCGGCAGCTTGCTCAGCGACATCGATTTCGGCAGCAGCGCCAGCATCGCTTTCATCTTGTCATCCGGGATTTCCAGGAACTTGATCTTGCCGTCGCGCCCGAGTGACTGGAAATAGCTGGCGCCGCGGCTACCGGGGACCACGGCGGCATCCACCGTATCGCTCTTGATCGCATTCAAAGCTTCGCCGGTAGTGGTGGTCGATACGACCTTCACCTTCGCCGGATCGATGTTGTAGACCTTGAACAACGCGTTGGTGATCAATTCCAGTTCCGGCAGCGCCGGACGCTTGCCGAGAAGCGTCTTGCCGACCAGGTCTTCGGGCTTGTTAATCCCGGAGCCGACACGCACGAGGATCTGGCGATAGCTCGGCGAACCCTGCACAAACAGCCCGACGCCAATCTTCTGCTTGAACGGCTTGTTCCCATGGTAGGCGTCGTAGGCCGCATAGGCATTGGTGATCGCGAGGTCGACCTTGTCGGCACTGAGGGCAAACATGTTGGCGGTGGAGCCCCCGACCGGCTCGGCGGTGGCCGCAATTCCAGAATGCTTGGTCAGCAAGGCGCTCAAGCCGACCGCAAGCGTGTAGTAGATGCTCCCGGCACTCGACGTCCCGATCCGCAACGCTTCCTGTCCAAATGCGCTGCCGCCTGCAACAGCAATGGACAAACCAATGGCGGTGATCGCAGCCGACAAACGAGTGTAAATCGTCACGATTAGTCCCCTCCCGGGCGGCGCCATCCGCGTGAATGGCTATTGCCGTGAATGTTAGTCTTGCTGCGCCAATCTGCAAAGATCGGACAGGCACGGTCGTCCGAATTCGCCAACCGCCGGAGAAAGCGTGATCGAGAAGACGCCGTGCGGCAATGTTCCGAATCGTCGCACGTTTGCAATCCATTAGGCGATGCCGCCGTTTCGGAATTGACCGGCTCGACACCCGGACATGCGGGCGGGTTCCACGAGCAATCGCGTGACGCGTACGCAAGGCCCGCTTCCGAAATGCCGTCCTCTATGGCATGCATCCTGGGCCGACTTGAAAGCAGGAACGAACATGATCCGCCTTTGCCTTGCCATTCTTTTCGCCGGTACGCTGCTGCCCGCGTTCGCCAATGCGCAAAACAATGCTCCGCGTGTCGAACTCGGCGCTAACGCCAATCTCGACGGCCGGCGCCTGCTGCCAAACGACAGCCCCTGGAACAAAGATATCTCCAAGGAGCGCGTCGATCCTGCCTCCGCCAAGATTCTCGCCCGCATCGGCCTGGACAAGACGCTACGCGCCGACTTCGGCACGGTCTGGGAAGGCGCTCCGGTTGGCATTCCGTACGTCGTCGTTCCGCGGTCGCAGAAAAAGGTACCGGTAACCTTCACCGTCGCCGAAGAAAGCGACCCCGGTCCTTACCCGATTCCGCCGAACGCGCCGATCGAAGGCGGCCCGAAGGGCACGGGCGATCGCCATGTCCTCGTGCTGGACCGCGACACCTGGCAACTCTGGGAACTCTTCAATGCCTTTCCCGACGGCAAGGGCGGCTGGAAGGCCGACAGCGGCGCAATCTGGGATCTGAAGAAGAACCAGGTCCGCAAGGCCGAATGGACTTCCGCCGACGCCGCCGGTCTGCCGATCCTTCCGGGGCTGGTGCGCTATGATGAAGTCGTCGGCAAGAAGGCGCTCGAACATGCCATACGCTTCACGCTCGCGAAGACCCGGCGGGCGTATGTGCCACCCGCGAGCCATTGGGCGAGCCAGGATCACAGCGACAACCTGCCGCCGATGGGCATGCGGGTCCGCCTGAAAGCCGGCTACGATATTTCCGGCTTCGCCCCGGAAGTCAGGGTGATCCTGACAGCCTTGAAGAAGTACGGAATGATCCTGGCCGATAACGGCAGCGACAACTTCATCAGCGGCGCTCCCGACCCGCGGTGGAACAACGACATGCTGAGGCAATTGATGCGAATCAAGACCAGGGACCTCGAAGTAGTCGAGATGAAGGACCTGGTGGTCGACCCGCGGCGGCGATGATAGTCGCGTTGCCATGATATCACTCGCCATACGCATGGGCACCACTCTGCCAACCGCGGTCCTTTTCTGCGGCTTGTCCCTGACGTCCGCATGCGCCGATGGGGAAACGCTGGTGACGCTCAAGACCCCTCGCGGCGTCCGGCAATCGTTTCTTCTGAACAAACCCGCAAAGCCCACCGCCGCCGTGATCCTGTTCGCCGGCGGGCACGGCGCACTCGGCCTCACCGGCCCCGGAACAATGAAATGGGGCGCGGGAAATTTCCTGGTGCGGGTGCGCGGCAAATTCGCGGACCATGGTTTCATGGTTGCGGTCGTCGACGCGCCGTCCGATCATCAAGGTGGTATGAACGCGATCTTCCGCATGAGCGCCGCTCACGCAGGCGACATCGGCGCGGTCGCGGCAAGACTGCGGACAGAAGCCAATGTCCCGATCTGGCTGGTCGGCACCAGCATGGGGACGTTCTCGGCGGCAGGTGGCGCGATCGGTGCACGCGGGATCGACGGCCTCGTACTTACCTCAACCATCACACGCGCCCAGCCAAACTGGAAGATTGCTGCGAGCCATCCTAATGGCGTCGCCAGCATGGCGTTGCCGCGCGTGACGGTCCCGTCCCTCATCATGTCGCATCGCAAGGACGGCTGCGAGATCACGCCGGCCGCGGATGCGCCGAAGCTCAAGGCCCGGTTGACCGCAGCAAAGCCAACGGAAATCGTACTGCTCGACGGCGGCGCGCCGCCGCTGTCGGCGCCATGCGAAGCAAAGTCGCAACACGGTTTTCTTGGGATCGAGGACGAAGCGATCGCCACCATCGCGCGCTTCGTGAAGGCGAACGCGCGTTAACCGCGGCCGGGCAGGTTATGATGGCGCGGTCCGTGCTCGCGGGTGAAACAATTTAGCGACCACAAAGCAATTATGCGGGCCGCGAAAGCCAAGAGGTCCCGCACCGCAACGCAATCGTTCATCCATTCCGGATATCAAGGACGGGGAAACCGTCGCCATAAGGTTAAGGAATTCGGAATGACGACTTTATCAACTGAACAACAGACGATGGTCGATCTGTTCCAGCGCCATGTGAACGCCGAACTCGCCGGCGATCTCGACACCACGATGGCGACGATGACCGACGATCCTCATCTGCACAACGTACCGTCCATGATCGGGGGCGTCGGTCGCGACGGTGTGCGGGCGTTCTACCGCGATCATCTTGTCGGCAAGTTCTTTCCGCCGGACGTGACGATGACGGACGTGTCGCGCACCGTGGGTTCCGATCAGGTGGTGGACGAAGTCGTCATCAGCTTCACCCACACGGCGCCGATCGACTGGCTGCTGCCCGGCGTGCCCCCGACCGGCAAACGCGTGGAAATGGCGGTGGCGGTCATCGTCGGCTTCAAGGATGGGAAGATTTCGCACGAGCACATCTACTGGGATCAAGCCAGCGTACTGGTACAGATCGGGCTGCTCGACCCCACCGGGCTGCCGGTCTGCGGCGCCGAGGGCGCCCGCCGGGTGCTCAATCCCAAGCTGCCGCCGCGCCGGATGTGATCGAGCAAGCCTGCACCTCGGCGACGCGCTTATTTCGTCAGTTCTGCGGGCGCGCCAACGAAATTGCGCAGGCCGCTGCGGCAAAGCCCGCGAGCAACAACGTCACGTCACCGCCGGCCACCAGTAGCGGCTCAGTCACGCCGACCGTGCTGTCGCCGCGGCCGGTGAGCACCTCGAGCCGCCAGGACAACAGCGCCGAGGCGGCAGCGATGCCGACACTCATCCCGCAGGCGCGCATCACGTTCATCAGGCTGCCGGCTTCGCCGGTCAGGTGAGCGGGCGCGGCGGCCATGATCGAATTGCTGTTCGGCGAGGCGAACATCCCCTGCCCCACTCCGACCGCGGCCAGCGCGAGCATCACCGCCGGCAGGCTCGCCGCGGTTCCATCGAGCGAAAAGTAGAGCAGCACCAGCGCGGCGATCGAGACCAGCATGCCGGCGGCGGACAAGAAGCGCGCGCCGAGGCGGTCGGACAGCGCGCCGCTGAATGGTGCCGTCAGGCCGAGCAGCACCGGCACGATCGACAGCCGCAATCCCGCCGCGAGCGCGCTGTCCTGGTAGACCCGGATAAAGATGAAAGGCATCAGGAAAAACACGCCGAACAGCATGGCGTAGGCGAGCAGGTTCGCCGCGTTGCCCGCGGCGAACGCGCCGCTGCGGAACAGCGCAAGATCCATGAGGGGCGTCGCCGCCCGGCGCTCCGTCCACCCGAAGAGCAGCAGCAGAACGATCCCGGTCAAAACGCCGCCGATGAATGCTGGCGACGTCATCCCCCAGACGTGCGCCTCATTCAAAGCCGCGATCAGAGCCGTGAGCGCCGGCAGGATCAGGAATGCACCCGTCCAATCGAAGCGGCCGGCGGCGGCGAGCCCGCTGGTCGCCGGGATCACGAACCAGCCGATCACCGCCGCGGCGAGGCCGAACGGCACGTTGATCCAGAATACCCATTGCCAGCCGAGCGTATCGAGCACCAGGCCGCCGAGCGCGGGTCCGGCGCTCAGGCCGACGGCCTGCGCTGCCGCCATGATGCCGAGTGCGCGGCCACGTTCCTCCGGACCGGCGGCAGTCACCACGATGGCCACGCTGTTCGACGACAAAAGCGCAGCGCCGATCGCCTGCAGCACGCGGAAGGCGATGAGCGCCGGCAGGTTTGGCGCGAAGCCGCACAAGGTCGAGCCGAGCACGAACAGCAGAAAGCCACCGGTGTAGAGGAGCTTCCTCCCGAACATGTCCGCTAACCGCCCGAACACCGGCAGGAAGCCCGCCATCGTCAGCAGGTAGGCGACCGCGACCCAGCTCACGGTGCTGAGCCGCGCGCCGAAATCGACTTCGAGCCGCGGCAGCACAAGCTGCGTGATGCTCGAATTGACCTGTCCCATGAAGGCGCCGATACAAACGGTGCCGACAACGAGCCAGCGGTAGGACGCAAGCCGCGCCACGCCTGGCGCCGCCGGCGGCTCGCGGCCCCTCAGCAGGGCATCGCGAAGCGCAGCGAACGAGGCGGGGCCGGGAGATTCGTCCATCTGCGCCGCTTATACCTCCACGACCGGCGATAGAACCAGCCGATGGATTTCCCCATATGTCATTCGCCCGGCGCGGCTTGCTACATTTGCCGCGTAACGAACGCGGAAGATCCCTATGTGTCGCTCAATTCATGTCAGGCTGGCGCGGTCCGAACGCAGACAGACAATCCGGCTATCGGGCATCCTGCTTCCGGTCTATGCGTCGATCGCGCTTGTCATCTTCGCGGGCGTGTATGTCGCGCACACGATACGCACCGGCGACGTCGTCACCGCATCTTCCAATCCGCCACCGTCGGTCAACACCGTCAGTCGATAGCAAGCGCCGAAGGCGTTCGCTCCCTTTGCTGAGGGGTCTTGCGAATCTTGCGGCTCAGCCCACACTGCGAATTTCGCCGGTTCACCGCTCGCATAAGGGTTTTGCCGATGCTCCGCCGCACGCTTACCGTGGCCCTTGCTTCTGATCGCTGGAGTTGCGTACGCCAGCCGCGCGTCCGCACAGGATGCTGGCTACCCGGCGATGCCGCTGCTCTCGACCGGCACCACCATCATGGGCGAGCCATTGCGGTACCCGACGAGTGGACCCGCGCATGTCACCGCGTCCATCGTGGTACTGGCGCCCGGCGCCAAGACCATCATGCACAAGCATGGCGTGCCGCTCTTCGCCTATATCCTGGAGGGCGAACTCACCGTCGATTACGGCGCACGCGGCACGCGCACGTATCCGAAAGGGATGGCCTTCATGGAGGCCATGGACGTCGCCCATTTCGGCGTGAACCGTGGCACGCAGACGGTACGCCTCCTCGCGGTCTACATGGGTGCGGAGGATGCCGAGGATGTCGTCCCGGTGAAATAGCCGGAGTTGAGAATTCGCTGTGCGGACATTGTGCGGGTGCCGCTATGGGCATATTGCCGCCCGTCGGGTCCCATCGTGCAACCCGGAACGATTTGCGATAAAGTGACGTTGTGCAGCCAGCGTCAAACCCGCAGGTGGACCATGTCTCACGTTACGTATGAAATCATCCAGCACGACGGCGGTTGGGCCTACAAGGTCGACGGCGTGTTCTCGGAGCCCTTCCCGACCCATGCCGACGCGTTGGCGGCGGCGGAAAGGGCCGCGGCGGAACAGCGCGTTCCCGGCCATACCGAGGTCATCGAATACGAGGACGAAAAGGGCAAGTGGCACACCGAAACCGCGCCCGGCAGCGATCGCCCCGCGACCGACGTGAAGGACAGCGACGATTGAGGCCCCTCCAACCTGACCGTCCGGCTGTGGCCCGGCGCGGCCGCATCCGGAACATTCCATGCTGACTCTCTACTCCTACCCCGAACTTTTCGGCGTCGCGGACAACAATGCCTATGGCCTCAAGGTGTTCGCCTTTCTCAGGCTGACCGGCGTGCCGTTCCGGCACGAGCACATCTTCGATGCGTCGGCCGCGCCGCGCGGGCAACTGCCCTACATTGACGACGACGGCAAGATCATCGGCGACAGCGACGCAATTATCGCGCACCTCACTCAAGAGTATCGCCTGACGATCGATGACAAGTTGACCACGGCGCAACGCGACACCGATCATCTCATCACCCGGATGCTCGACGATCTTTACTGGGTGATGTCATATTCGCGCTGGAAGGATGAGCGGTTCTGGCCGGCCTTCTGCGACGCATTGCTCAAGCAGCATCCACGCCTCACAGAAGAGAGCCTGCTCAAGGCCAAGGAGTACAATTCGCAGCGCTATTACTTTCAGGGGATCGGACGCTACGAGCCCGATGCCGCCATGCAGCGCGGCCTCGACGATTTGCAGGTCCTCGCGCATCTGATTCCGGCAAGCGGCTATCTGCACGGAGACAGCCCTACCAGCATCGACGCCGGCATTTACGGCTTCATCGCCAACATCTATTTCTACGATATCGCGACGCCGCTCAAGCAATTCGTCGTGTCACACCCCAATCTCGCGCTACATTGCAACGCCATCCACGCCGCCGTATCCGCGCCGAGCCAATAACCCCGCAGCGTTCGCGTTCGCCCCGATCGTCATCCGTGCTAACCTCGATGACTGATCGCCAGCAGCGAGGTAGGACGAGATGGTCAAGAATTTCGATCACGTCACGATCGTCGTGCGCGATGTCGATGCTGCCAAGCGTTTCTTCGCACTCTTGGGATTCAATGAAACCCAGTCCGTGGTGATATCCGGCAAGACCATGGAGGACTATATGGGCGTCCCAGGGATCGAGGCCGAGCACGTGACGCTGGCGCTCGAAAACGTCACCCCCCGCACCGAAGTGCAGTTGTTGCGCTACCTGCAGCCGGACGCCATCGCCGATCCGAACATCGCCAAGCTCAATAAGCTCGGCTTCAACCACGTCTGCTTCGCCGTCGACGATCTCGATGCGGAGGTGACGAAGCTCAAGGCGGCCGGGGTGCGGCTGCGCAACGACGTGATGCGGTTCCATAACCGCAAGCTCGTCTTTCTTTATGGACCGGAAGATATCACGATCGAATTGGCGGAGTGGCACTGAGCGCGCACACTCGGATGCACCGGGTAAGGCGCAATCCGGAAAACCACCGACCGTGCGACCTACCTCAGGTTCCGTCGATCGAGCGCCCGTCGATGGCTTTGCGGATGACCTGCCGGATATGCGCATTCGACAGAAACAGATCGTGATTGATGATGCCCCAACCCTCGTGGGATGCATCGATCACGCGCACGCCGAACTTCTTCAGCGATTCCGCTTCAGCCGCGCCGACGCGCGTCACGCCCGCGATCCAACCTGACACCGCAAGCGCCCGGTCGTTGGTGGCGGTGATGACCGTGATCCGAGACGCCAACGCACCGACGCGTTCGACCGAGGAGGAGAACACATCCATATCGATGTCGGGCGCTGCGAACACGACGGCGCCGATCCGTTCGATCGCCTGCAGACCCAGCCGCATGTAAACCTGTCGCAGCGCCTCCATGGTCAGGGCAGTCCCGACGCTATGCGCGACAATGTGGACCCGTCCGACCGTGCGCGAACGAATGAAGCCGGTGATGACCTGATCGAGCGCATCACGCGACCACGTGGCGCTCTCGCGATCGTAGCCGTAGTCGAGAAGCTTGGCCTTGGAGGGCCACGAGAAGACCACCGGATCTCCGATGAAATGGATCGCGCTCGCCAGGCGCGTCGCATCGATCGCCGCGGTCTCGAAGGTCTGGTTGTAGCCGTGGACATAGATCAAAATGTCACGCGCGCCTTCGCCGTAGAGCGCGCCCGGCCTCGGCAGCATCTCGACCTTGTCGAGGCGCCAGTCATCAAGCCCGATCGACGATAGAGAGAAACGGCCCGGCTCCGGCGGAACGAGCTTGGCGCGCGCCACGCTGAGCTTGCCGCGCTCCGCGCCAAACCAAGGCTTGTCCTTCGCGCCATCGACGGGCTTGCGCGTGGTCGCAACCAGCAGCGAGAAACTGGCCGAAAGATCGGGGCCGTCGAGACGAAGTCCGGGTGCCGAGACCGCGGCGCAGCCGGCAAGCGCCAGCGACGATGTCGCCGTCGCAAGTCCCCGCAGCACCGCGCGTCGCGACACCCCCTGGGACGGATTGTTGCCAATCACATCGCGCATAAGAAGACCACACCCCAATAGGGTAATGGCTTGACGCCCAAACGCGGCGATAACGGGGCATTTGAAGGGGCAGGAACAGTTCCCCACCGAGCCTGCCAGCGGCCGTAACGGCATGGAAACAATCACTATTGTGGAACATCATGAGCTGGAACGTGCGGATCGGCAGTGAGAATCTTGCCGAATTGGCGCGATCGGGAGACGGAATCCCTCATTGACCTTGCGGCGGTTCCCCTCATATCGCCGCGCCCCTATATTGACGCTTCATATTTCGATGCGTCACGCGCAGGGAAGCCATCAATGTCCGTACCACGTCAACTGCGGCTCACCGCCTTCATGCGGCCGGTGAGCCTTCACACCGGCGCCTGGCGCTACCCGGGTGCGTTTCCAGACGCCAACTTCAACTTCGCGCACTTGAAGCGCTTCACGCAGACGTTGGAACGGGCGAAGTTCGACGCCTTCTTCATGGCCGACCATATGGCGGTGCTCAACATGCCGGTGGAGGCGCTTAAGCGCAGCCACACGGTGACCTCGTTCGAGCCGTTCACGCTGCTGTCGGCTTTATCGCAAGTCACCGATCACATCGGCCTCATGGCCACCGGCTCGACCACCTTCGACGCGCCTTATCACATCGCGCGCCGCTTCGCCTCGCTCGATCATCTCAGCAACGGCCGTGCCGGCTGGAACATCGTGACCACCTCCAATCCGGACGCGGCGCTGAACTTCGGACTCGACGAGCACATGGAGCACGCCGAGCGCTATGCCCGGGCGCGCGAGTTCTACGACGTGGTGACGGGACTATGGGATAGTTGGGCGGACGACGCCTTCATCCGCGATCCGGAAAGCGGCATCTATCTCGATCCCGACAAGATGCACGTGCTCAACCACAAGGGCAAATACCTCTCGGTACGCGGTCCGCTCAACATCGCGCGTCCGGTACAGGGCTGGCCGGTGATCGTGCAGGCCGGCGCCTCCGAGCCCGGCCGCCAACTCGCCGCCGAAACCGCCGAGGCGGTGTTCACCGCGCAGCCGAACATCGAAGTGGGGCGGCAGTTCTATGCCGACGTCAAAGGCCGGATGGAGAAGATCGGGCGCTCGCGCGATCACATGAAGATTCTACCAGGATGCTTCGTCGTGGTCGGCGAAACGGTCGAGGAGGCGCGTGCCAAGCGCGCGAAGCTCGACAGCATGGTGCATTACGCGAATGCCATCGGCTCGCTCTCGATCGCACTCGGCCACGATGCCTCGAAATTCGATCCGGACGCGCCCCTGCCCGACGACATCCCTGAGAGCAATGCCTCAAAGAGCGGGCGCGAACGCGCCATCGCACTTGCCAAGCGGGAGAACCTCACCGTGCGCCAGCTCGCGCAACGGCTCGGCGGCCACTCCGGTCTCGCCATGATCGGCACGCCCAAGACCATCGCTGACGAGATGGAGGAATGGCTGATGACCGAAGCCTCAGACGGCTTCACCGTCCAGTTCCCCTATCTGCCCGAAGGGCTCGACGATTTCTGCAACCAGGTGGTGCCCGAGTTGCAGCGGCGCGGAATTTTTCGCAAGGATTATGAGGGCAAGACGCTGCGCGAAAATCTCGGCCTGCCCCGGCCGGCAAATCGATTCTTCGACGACTGCCGCGTCCGCGCGCACGGCGGCAGAGTGAAGCAGATGAGCGCGATCAAGGAGTATCACGCCCACGTTTACTACGACGCCGCGACGCGCCCGCAGGCGGAACAACTCTGCGAGGCGGCCGGCGGCGCGTTCGGCGTCAAGATCGGGCGCATGCATGACAATCCGGTCGGCCCGCATCCGCGCGGCAGCTGCCAGCTCACGGTCAAGATCGAGCAGTTCGCCGAGGTCATCCCCTGGCTGGTTCTCAACCGCAAGGGCCTCACGATCTTTGCCCACCCGCAGACCGGCAACGCGCTCAAGGATCACACCGAGCACGTGATCTGGCTCGGGCCCTCCGAGCCGCTGAAGCTCTCGGCACTCTCATAGGCGTGGCACGTAGCCTTGGCGGGTGGACGTAGCCTTGGCGGGTGCGCGGATATCGCTCCCCGGCCAATCTGCGGTAGGCTGTGACCGCAGCCGCCGTCAGGCCAGGACAAGCATACCCCAAGGACCCGCAATCACCATGAACCGAATTCTCGAAATCCCTCCCGAAGAGCTCAGCGCCGAGCAGACCACGGTGTTCAACCAACTCGTCGCCGGCCGCGGCCGTATCCTCGGTCCCTACAAAATCTGGATTCACAGTCCCACAGTGGCGAGCGGAATGGAGCACCTCGGGACATTCCTCAACAAGCGCTCGTCGTTGTCGAAGCGCGAGGTAGAGATCGGCATCCTGGTGATTGCGCAGCACTGGAACGCCGACTACGTGCGGCAAGCTCACATTCGCGAAGGCAAGGCGGCAGGGCTCACGCAGGAGACCATCGACGCGATCCTCGCGGGCGCCGCCGAACCCACGCTGGCCGACGCACACGAGCGCGCCGTCTACCGGTTCGCCCGCGCGCTGGCCGCCGGCTCAAAGCTGTCGGATGCCGAGTTCGCCGAGGTCGAGGCGGCGCTTGGTCGGCCGGGCATTGCGGAGGTGCTGACCCTGCTTGGCTATTACACCTCGGTGGCGCTGGCGATGAAGGTTCACGACGTTCCGATTCCGCAGCCGGCCCCAGCCGGCTGAGGCTCGCCTCGCTGCCTCAACTATTGTGGCCACCCTTTTTCTGATCGTCCAGCCAATCCGACAAGGTCCCAGACGCCCCTTTTTTCGTCTTGACCGGCTTCTTCTTGGGAGCGGCGGCTTTCTTCGGAGCCGGTGGCGGCGCGGCAGCGTCTCGGGCGAGGCGAAGCGCCCTCAATCGCTCGGTCTTGGCACGCGTCGCTATGATGTCCGCTTCGTAATCGGACATGGCCTTTTTGCCCTCTTCGGCGCGCTGAGCCTTGGTAGCCTGGGCGTGGGTTTCGGTCTTCTTCGAACGATCGGCCATGTCATCTCCTGTTCGTGCGCGCGGCCGGACCAGTCGCTGATCGCTCGCCTGATGCCCTTGCGGTAACCGTTCCCGCGCTCAATTCGCCGACACAATCCGAAGCCACCCGGGCCGGCCGCGCAATCGCGGGCCTGCAGTTCGGCCCGCGACCCGTGCGCCTACTTCCCGGCCGCCTGGCGTAGCGCAGCGTTGATCCGGTCCTGCCAGCCCGGCCCGTCCTCCTGGAAGTAGTCGAGCACATCCCGGTCAAGGCGCAAGGAGACGAGCTCCTTGACGCCCGGCAACGACGGGGTCTTGGGAAGCGGCTCCGGCAGGGGTTTCGTCGTCGCCTGCTTGAAAGCCGCCTCAGCCCGGTCCCGCGGATCGGCGATTCGTCGCGTCATTACTCAATCAGCCACTACTCACTCATATGTCACGGGGCTGTAACTGAACCGCGCGCGCGCCGCAATGGTCCATCGAAAATGCCGATATTCCGGGTGCCAAATCAGGGTCGGCCCCCTGCCCGCCTGCACATCGCCCAGGCCGCGAATCGCGGATTTATTTCCGCGCGGCGTGCTCGCCGGTTTGGTGCGAAGCGAATAAGCTCGCCTCTCGTCCCACCAGAGGCAGGCCCCATGCCGAAGCGCGCCATCTATTCCGACCGCGTCCACAAGGGTTCGCTGCCTTTTGCCCAAGCGACGATCGCCGGTGGCTTCATGTTCGTGTGTTGCGTCGGCCGCGATCGCGACGGGCATTTCGCGATCGGCGACGCGGGTGCGCAGACCCAGCAGGTGCTCGACAACATCCGCGCGCTGATCGAGGAAGCAGGTGGCACGATGAAGGACATCGTGAAATGCACCGTCTATGTCACCGACCGCTCCCACTGGCAGCCGATGAACGAAGTCTATTTTGCCAACTTTTCCGAGGAGCCGCCGCACCGGGTCTCGTGCATCGTGAGCGGTCTGGGTTCACCGGACTGTCTGGTCGAGATCGACGCGACGGCGTTCCTCGGTACGCCATGACGCGGCGGTTACTCCTCACTTCGGTTTTTCGGCTTGCCTCGGTGCGCGCACGTAACCGAGTGAAGCGCCCGACTATTCAACACCGCTATCGGTCGCCGTTCACTCGGCATTCACCATAGTCATGCGACACTCGACGTAACGTAGCGTTAACCGTCGCGTATCGAGTGGGGTGACCATGCGGAGAACTCTGACCGTACTTGCGGCTGCGGCAACGGTGGCGCAGCAGCAACGATTGCGACACCCGCCATCGCGGATAGCGCCGGCCCGCGGCTGGTTGGCTCCGGCGGTCTTCGGTGGCTTTGTTGCCGGAGCTATCATTGGCAACCAGATCGCACGGCCGCGTTATCCCGGTCCGGTCGTCTACGAGTACGCTCAGCCCGGTCCGACGTATTACGAGTATTACGCACTGCCGCCGCAATATTTCCCGCCGACGCCGCCGCAGCCCTGCGGAAACTGGCCCGGAAGCTATCGCTCTCGCGTGTGCTGATCCCCACAGTAACGCGCACCCAAGCCGGCATCTCGCCCCAAGAGATGCCGGCATTTTTGTGTCATCAACAGGCACTCGCCTGCACCAAAGTCTCCAAACTTCCGACAAATTAATTCTGGTTAATGTTTGCGGCTCATACGGGGGCCGTGACCATTCGGGGCTATCGAAACATCACCAATCCTCGCGCGCCGGTGCTCGCCGGCGCCACAAGGAGAATCGCCTGATGAAAAAGACGTTTGCTACCTTGCTCGCCGCGGCCACCATCGCTGTGGCAGTGGCCGGTTCTGCCACCGATGCATCCGCCCAGTATCGACGGGGCGGCGGCGGTGCCGTTGCGGCGGGGATTGCTGCCGGCGTTGTCGGCGGCCTGATCGTCGGCAGCGCAATCGCGAATTCACGCCCGGCCTATGTCGTGGCGCCCGGACCTGGCTACATCGCCTATCCGGCTTATGCCGCGGCGCTGCCTGGACCGAACTGCTATTGGACGCGGATGCCGGTCTATGACCGGTGGGGCAATGTCAGGGGCTGGCGCGGCCGCCCGGTCGCGGTGTGTCAGTAATATCGGCGATCAGACGTTTTCGAATTTAGCCTCGGGCGACGCCTGACGCGAACGAACCCGGCGGGCCAAGCTCGCCGGGTTTTAATTTGGTCGTTCAATTTCCTCCGGCCGCAGCCCGGCTCTGCATGTGATCGAGCACGGCAGTGGTCGGCCAGCAATCGACCTTGAGATGATTCGCCTTCTGATAGGCGCCAAGCGCGGCACGCGTCTGCATGCCGGCCTTGCCATCGACCTTGTCCTTGTAGAGGCCGAGCTTTGTCAGCGTCTTCTGCATGGTTTCGACCGAGGCCGTGCGCATCTGGCTGCCCTTGCTCCAGGGCGTCTCGAACGGGCGCGGATCGCTGATCCGGTCGCTCAGATGGCCAACGAACAGAACGTAGAGGTCGGAGAAATTGTACTCCTTGATGACGAAGTAGTTTTTCATCGTCAGGAAGGACGGACCGTAGATGCCTTCCGGCTGCAGCAACGACGCCGGCTCCTTCAGTTCGGCCGGAGAAGGTTTGCGTCCGTAGGCCGGGACAAATCCCTGCTTGAGCCACTCGCCCAACGGCTGGGTAACGCCGGGGACCCCCATGGTACAATCGACGCTCTTGGGTGCTCGCGCCTCGTAGGCCCAATGCACGCCGCGCTGCCAGCCCTTGTTGACGAGTTGCTGGGCGGCGGATGCCAGCGCGTCCGGTACCGAGTTCCAGATGTCCTTCTTGCCATCACCATCGAAGTCGACGGCGTGCTTGTAGAATTCCGACGGCAGGAACTGCGTGAGCCCCATCGCGCCGCCCCAGGAAGCACGCATGTCGGGCAGCTTGACGTGTCCCTCCTCCAGCATCTTGAACGCGTAGAGTAATTCCTTCTGGAACATGTCCTTGCGGCGTCCGTAGTAGCCCTGGGTCGCCAGCACGGTGATGGCGTTCTTCGGCAGCTTGTAGCCGCCGAAAGCGGTCTCGCGGCCCCAGATCGCCAGCAGGACATTCCCCGGAACGCCGTACTTCTGCTCGATCGCCGCGAGCGTGCGGCTGTGCTGGGTGGAGAGTTTCTTCGCCTGCTCGGCGAGCCGGGCGATGCTGGTCTCGCGGACGTAATTGGCGGGAGGCTGCACGAACTCGGCCTGTCCGCGTGGCGGCGCGCCGGATTTTCCGGGCAGATCAAGGTCGGGCAGCGACAGATCGGGCTCGACCCCGCGGATCGCCATATCAAAAGTCCGGCGTGAAACACCCATCGCCTGCGCCTGCGGCCACAGCGACTCCAGCCATTTGTGGAAGGCAGGATCCGCGGCAACCGCCGGAGCGTGCGCCGCAGACCCGAGCAGAACCCCGAACACCGCTGCGAACGCGAGGAGAAGTCGTCGAGTTTGAACCATCATTGATGCCATATCGGAGGCCTTCGCTTGTCCGAATTGCCGTTGCGCGTCGCTCGAATCAATTTGCATCGGCTTATACCAATCTCTGCTCTGCCATGATGGCGTCACATTGGCGCCTTGCGGGCTCGTATCCTCAGTGTTGCGGCGAGCGTAACTTGGGGATTCGCCGAGGGGATCGCACCAGCGAATTCGTGTCACGCATCCGCGCGCGGGGGGGTGTCACATGCCTTTGAGCAGCAGCTTCACCGATGAAGGGGGCGGCTTTGCGTCGTTCCTTCATCAAGTGCAGAAATCCTACGTCCCGGAACGGGACCTCGACGGAAAGAAATTCGACAAGGCGATGAGCCGGTTGCGTGCCCGGCTCGAGGAGACGGCAATCGCCCGGTCGGAGATGGTCGCTTGCGACCTCGACCTTCGCCGCCGAGAGGACGAAGACCGCATCGTCGCGGTCCTGACCGGAATCACCGGCATTCGCTTTCTCGTCCTGCGGGCGCTGCAGGCCGTCGAATACCGTCGGCATTCGCTTTGGAATTTTTCACAGATCGTGTCGACGCTCTACGACATCGACACCTGGTCACGCCGCATGTTCGAGTCGGTGGACAGCAAGATCAAGACAACGCCGCAGACAAAGGACGGCGCCAGCGGTGTCCTGGCCAGCTACTTCCAGTCGTTTTGCGACGGCACCCGGACCTTCCCACTGACCATCGAAGCAAACTCGCGCTACGTGATGGCGCGTCAACTCAGTCGCGTGAGCAACGAAATCGATCTGCGCGAGATGCGGCGGTTCGGCGGTTACTTCTACCGCGTGGCGCCGGCCCTGGTGTCGGCCGCTGCGGATGCCGGCATTCGCCCGGCAGTGCAGAAATATGCGACCGCGTTCCAGCTTCCGCACTCGTCAGTCGGGATGAACTATCTGGAACTCGGCGTCGCCGCCGAAGAGATGAAATTGTGGATCGAGCAGAATCGCGGCAAATTCACGCTGCAGGGCTTAGCGCGGCTCGACCAGTTCCTGGCGAAGCATGACGCCATCATACAAGGATCGCCGACGTGGCAGCGGGTCGCCGCTCTCGCCACCCGGCAGGAGGCGACGTTCGACCAAGCCAGCCGGCTTGTGGCGTTGGCGAAGCCCATTCTCACCGAGATCAGAAACCTCAGCTCGATCCAGTTCAGCTCCAACATCGAGATGTACCTGGGATTCCGGCTGCGCGCGGCTGAAAAGCTGGTGCAGACATTCCCGCATGGTCCGGAGAATGCAACGCCGGTCGTCATGGTGATGCACGACTTCGTCTTCGCCATCCGCGACATCCTGCTGTTCATGGCAAAGAACGTCGTGCAGAACGCGGATCGGGCGCCGAACCCGTCCGCGCCGCTTGCCGATGGCGCACCATCGAAGCCCGCGGTCGCTGCTTCGGTTACGTTCTTCCGGCTGATCGAGGACGCAGCACGCGACCTTGCGTCGCATGCGCCCGACCATTTTGGCTGGCTCGATCGGTTCTACGCCGAACTGGACGACCTGCCGGCGGGTCTCACAGCGGAACTGCTGGCGTTTAGTCCCCGCCGGTAGCTGGCGGATTATCGCGCTTCGCTGCGGCTTGCCGCAGCGGGCGTCATTGCCCCATTGTGCCGGCGGTTCGCCCATCGCAACTGAGCCCGCCTATGAGTGGGCCCCGATCCATTATACTCATCCTGAGCCTTACCTCTGCAGGCCGCGACCTCCCCCTGGGACGCCGCAGGCTCCATTTTGGATGTCGAGAAAACGGCAAAGAACTTGCTTCTGGCAGGAGGAAAACCACGAGGAGAATACGAATGAGGCGTGCTGCAGGACTGCTGTTGTCTTTAGGGGTCGTATTCGCGCCCAGCGTGCTGCAAGCGCAGGATGCATGGCCGACCCGGCCGATCACATTCGTCGTGCCATATGGCGCCGGCGGCTATACCGACCTGGTCGGCCGCTGACCGCGCGCTACGTCGAAAAGGCCCTGGGCAAGCCGGTCGTAGTCGATAACCGCGCGGGCGCCGGTGGCATCGTCGGCACCCAGGCAGTGGTGAATGCACAGCCTGATGGCTACACCTTCTGCATTTGCAGCATCGGGGCGATCTCGGTGGCGCCGTTCGATCCGCACCAGAAGGTGAACTACGATCCGCTGAAAGACCTCGCTCCGGTCGGCGTCGTCAGTTCGATCGCGCAGGTCGTGATCGTCAAGAAGGACCTGCCGCTCAAGACGCTGGCCGAGCTTGTGTCTTATGCCAAGGCCAATCCGGGCAAGCTCAACTATGGCTCCAGTGGCGCAGGCGGACTGACGCACTACTCGGTCGAGTTGTTCCAGGCCCGCACCGGGATCAAGGTGGTGCACATCCCCTTCAAGGGCGGCGCGCCGTCGACCGCCGCCGTGGTCGCAGGCCAAGTCGATTTCTCGTTTGCCAACATGACCGACGGCCTGCCGCAGGTGACGTCGGGATCGGTGCACGGCCTTGCCGTCACCTCGCATAACCGCAGCCCCTACCTGCCCGATCTGCCGACCGTGCAAGAGGCCGCGGCACTTCCGGGTTTCGTGGTCGAAACCTGGAACGGCATCATGGCGCCAGCAAAGACACCGCAACCCATCGTGCAAAAGCTATCCGAAATTCTGATCAAGATGGCGGACGATCCCGGGGTGAAGGAGATCATGCGCAAGGCCGGCTCCGACACCGCCAAGACCACGCCCGACGAGTTTCGCGCACAGATCAAGCGGGAAATCGCGCAATGGACGCCGCTGATCAAGGAGATCACGGCGAAAAAATAAGCCTCGGGCGAGCGGGACGCACCCGCTCCCCTTAGCCTTATCAGTTGGCGCGAGGGAACGAATAAGGGCTCATCTCGTCGGCGGTACGGCCATGCGGGTCCCAGTTCTGCCAGCCGGCCCATACGCGCTCGCCGGCGGCCTGGGCTTGCGCCCGCAGATCGGCAAAGTCGATTCCGGGAATGCGGCCGTGCTCCATCCGCACCACGCCATCGACAATGACGGTGTCGACGTCATTGCCAATGCCGCAATCGATCAGGCTCTTGATCGGATCACGCACCGGTCCGAAGCGAAGGCTGTCGCCGCCGCTGAGGTCGATGATGACGATGTCGGCCTTGGTGCCGGGGGCCAGGCGGCCGATATCGTCGCGGCCGACGGAATGCGCCCCGCCCAGCGTTGCCGCCTCGAACACCTGCGCCGCGGTCGCTGCAGTGAGGTCACGGCTCGCCACTTTGCCGAAATAAGAGGCATTGCGCATTTGCAGGATCATGTCGCGCGGATAGGTGTCGGTGCCGAGCGCGATGTTCACGCCCGCCTTGCGATACGTTGCCCAGTTATCGAGGAAGCGTCCGCGCCGCGCCACGTTGACCGGACAGTGCGAGATCGAGCAGCGATGCGACCCCATGATCTCCAGGTCGTGCGAACCGGAATAGTTCATCAAGGGGTTGTCGCAGGTAAAGTTGCCGTGCCCGATATTGAGCTTGTCCGACATCAGGCCGATGTCGCGCAGCAATTCCACTGACGTCATCTGGTGTTCGCGGATGATGTCGAATACCTCGTGGATGTTGTAGGCGGCGTGGATCGCGACGGGGAGATCACGCTCCTGCGCCACGTCGGCGGCCTTGCGCATCAACGGAACGGTGCAGGTCTCGATCTCGCGCGGCACCAGGATGCCGCGGACGAGGTCGCCGTGCGCACCCTGGTATCGATCGATGAATTCGAGCGCGAGATCGAACTCCCGCTCGCCCCCGGCTTCGTCCAACACGCGAACCAGCTTGCCGTTCTCGCCGCCGATCCAGCGCCCGCTATCGAAGCCGGGGCCGAGATAAGCGCGAATGCCGAGTTCGCCGACGACCTGGAGTAGCGCCTGCTGGACGCGCAACTGGCTACCGAACTCAACGAATGTCGTAATGCCGTTGCGCAGCAGCTCGGCAATCGTAAACTTGGCGTTGAGCAGCAGTTCGTCGGCGACCGAGTTGTCGTCGGGACGCACATAGCGCGGGTCGCCGCCCACGCGCGTTCCCTCCCGCGCGACGCTGATTTCCAGAAACGGCTGGCCGAAATAGTCGCCGCGGCCGATGTCGGAGATCAGCCGGTGCGAGGCGCGGTGCCCGGAGTGCACATGCGTGTCGATGAAGCCCGGTGCGACCAGCTTGTCACGCGCATCGATCTCCTGGTCGACGGCGCCGTCGAAGCGCTCGCCGACGAACAGCACCGCATTGCCTTCGTAGACCAGTTCGGCGTTTCGCCAGAGTGTATGATGCCCGTTGGCATGTCCCACCAGCCAGCCGCAGTTGATGCGCGTGCGCATAAAGCTCCCCTCACCTATTCAAAGCCGCCGGCGGCCTACTGGTGACGGTTTCGACGGCGATTGGCAAGGTCGCGATGCCACTTCGCCGCCGCTTCCGGGCGGCCGAACGGGCGCCAGACAAAGGATCGAGTGGCTGCACTTACGGGTGGGCCGCATGCGCGTCGGGCGGCGGCTGGCCGATGCGATCGACATAGGCGATACCGATCGCCGAGACGATGAAGGTCAGATGAATGAGAGTCTGCCACATGATGCCGGTTTCGGTGAAGGTCGCCCGCTCGGTGCCAAGGTTGCCGGCCTCGATGAACGTGCGCAGCAGATGGATCGAGGAAATGCCGATGATCGCCATGGCGAGCTTGATTTTGAGCACGCTGGCGTTGACGTGGCTCAGCCACTCCGGCTGATCGGGATGGCCTTCGAGGTTGAGCCGGGACACGAAGGTCTCGTAGCCGCCGACGATCACCATGACCAGCAGGTTGGAAATCATCACCACGTCGATCAGGCCGAGCACCAGCAGCATGATCTGCTGCTCGCTGAAATCCATCGCGTGCAGCGTGAGGTGCCACAACTCCTTGACGAACAGGACCACGTATACGCACTGCGCCACGATCAGGCCGATGTAGAGCGGCAATTGCAGCCAGCGCGAGCCGAAGATGAGGGTAGGCAGCGGCCGCAGCCGGCGCGCCACGGCGGGTGGCGGCAGCGGCGTCTCGGGAGTCATCGACATGTCGCCTCCTTACGGCGATCCGGCCTCGTCGGAGGCCGTCGCCGCTGGACGCTCTGTCTACGCGATTCGCCGGGGGCGGGTTGAGTCCGCGCGCAAGAAGCGCGCGTGACCCAGGCCGGAAGTCTATTGCACCTTGAGATTGGCGGCGCGGATCACCTTGCCCCACTTCGCGATCTCGTCCGCGACCAGCTTGGTGGCGTCGGCCGGTGAGCCCGGAATGGGCCACGCGCCCATTTCGGCGAGCCGCGCCTTGAACGTCGGCATCGGCAAGGCCCGCGTTGATCTCCTTGTTGAGCCGATCGACGATCGGAGCCGGCGTCCCTTTTGGCGCGCACACGCCGTTCCATGTGCTCGCTTCGTAGCCCGGCACGGTTTCCGCGACCGTCGGCACGTCCGGCAAGTTTGCCGCCCGCGTCGTCGTCGTCACCGCCAGCGCGCGCAGCTTGCCGGCCTTGATGTGCGGCAGCGAGGGCTGCAGGTTGTCGAAGGCCACCTGCACCTGGCCGGCCAGGAGATCGGTCAGCATCGGCGCCGAGCCGCGATACGGCACGTGCTGCATCTTCACGCCGGTCAGCAGCTTGAACAGTTCGCCCGAGACATGGATCGAAGTACCCACGCCCGAGGAAGCCATGTTGATGGTCGCGCCGGACTTGGCGTAGGCGATGAATTCCGCGACCGTCTTCGCCGGCACCGAAGGATGCACCTCCATGACGTTGGGCGCGCGGCTGATGGCGGCAACCGGCGTGTTGTCGCGCACGAAATCGTAGTTGAGCTTGGCGTAGAGCGTCGCGCTGATGGCGTTTGCGACGCTGCACAGGAGCAACGTGTAGCCGTCCGGCGGCGAGTGGAAGGCCGCTTCGCTGCCGATATTACCGCCGGCGCCGGGCTTGTTCTCGATCACCACCTGCTGGCCGAGTCGGTCGGACAGCCACTGCCCGACCAGTCGCGCGGCGAGGTCGATCGAGCCGCCCGGCGGGAATGGCGCGATCAGGCGTATCGAACGGTTCGGGTAGGATTGCGCCACCGCGCTAGGCGACGCGGTACAAACCACAACGGCCGCGGCGGCCAGCGCGAAGACAGCATTGCGGCGTGATCGGTGCATGACGTTTTTCCTCCCAGGTGCGGACGCCGCCGGATGCGGTGCCCTGCGCTTGACGTCTCAGCGGCATAGCGCGACGGCCCGACGTTACAGGATCTGGCTACGGGCCGCGAGGCGGCCCTGAGCCGGATCGGCGCGCCATCTTCTGCGGCTCGCCGTCTGCTCCAGCCGCAAGCAGGCCAACGACAGTGCCGGGACGTGGACGGTCCAAGCCCGATGCGATGCGAGCGGCTACCGGCCACACGCCTTGTGCACAATTCGGTGCGGGATGGTTGAGTCCGTCGTCAACTGGCGCGGATCATGAGGCGCGAGGTCAATACTTCGCCGCCAGCGGAACTGAACCAAACTTGTAGCTGATGCGCGCGAGCACCGTATCGATGTGCGTAGTCACATCCCACCCATAGCTGACCGGAAGGCTCGCCAGGTTCGAGTTGTGAGCGCCCAGCCGCAGGTAGTTGTATTCGACTCCGAGCACGATGTTCGTCGTCAGGCCGTATTCGAAACCGCCGCCCACGGTCCAGCCGCTGTTCCAGTCAGTCGTATCGCCTGATCCAACACTCGGTGCCACGTTGTCAACGACGCTGACGTTAATGCGCGCGCCGGCATAACCAGCCTTGCCGTAAACCAGCCAGTTGTCCCGGGCGAACCCGATGCGCGCGGTGATCGAGGCAATGGTGCTGATCTTCGTCGCAAAGAAATCGTCCCCGACGCCCGCGACGCTGAGATAGTCGCCCTTCAGGCTGACGCCTGAGAGCGTCCCTTCGATGCCGACGACCCACTGGCCGAACTGCTGGTTGCAGCCAAGCTGCCCGCCGCCGATGAGACCGTTGACCGACTGGGAAAATCCTTCCCCGGGCGCGAAATCGCCCCACGCAGTCGTGTTGCTGGTGGCGTTCCAATCCTGATAGCCCCAGCCGCCTCCCGCATGGAGTCCGGCATAGCATCCCGACCAGTTGTAGACCGGCGCGAGTGCCGGGCGCGCCTTGACCTGCAAATCGGCTGCCGTCGCAGAGCCGCCGGCGAGCGTGACGAGCAACCCGGCTGCGATCAGAATTCTCGTCATGACGGCCCCCCGTGACCGCCCTCTTATACGTCTTATCTCCCGCCATCGTTATTGCAGCCCGGACACAGGATCCGGAAATCCATCGCTTATCGTGCGCCGTGCTGCTCGAGGAGGCGCACGATCTTCAGACGTTCGGCTTTCGCTTCCGGCGATCCAGAACCACTACGGCCGGAATTGACCTGCGCAAGCCGCATCGCCGTTGACCCGTTATTGTTCTTGCGCGCGAGGTCGGCGCCGCGCGCGAGCAGTGCTTCAACTGCCGCGGCGCTACGGGTGCGCACGGCGCGGTGAAGCGGCGTCACGCCGCTCTTGTCGGTGGCGTTCGGATCGGCACCTGCTGCAATGAGCGCGGTAATTGCCGCCGCCTGCGCCCGCGGATTCCACGCGCGCGAGCCGGGCCGACCGACCGCTGCGTAATGCAGGGGCTCGGCGCCGAGCCGGTTCTTCGCCCGGATGTCGGCGTCCATCTTCAGCAGCTCTTGCAGCAGGCTCTCTTGGTAGCCTGCCGCGGCGATGTGCAGCGCCGTGTCGCCCGTGTAGATGTAGCACCCGATATCGTCGAGGAAGTAGTCCTTCGCGTCCCGGCGCGTTGCACCGACCTCGACTTTCATCGTGGCAAACTGCGGATCGGCGGCCAGCATCCGGCGTGCGGCGGCGATATTGCCCGCTGCGATCGCTTTAGCCAAGGCGAGAAAGTGCCGTGTCGCGCCAAGGCCGTCATCGCTCACCGCGAGAATTTCTTGTACTTGATCCGGTGCGGGATGGTGGAGTCGGTGCCGAGCCGGCGCATCTTGTCGGCCTCGTAGTCCTGGAAGTTGCCCTCGAACCACTCGACGTGGCTCTCGCCCTCGAAGGCCAGGATGTGGGTCGCGATGCGATCGAGGAACCAGCGATCATGGCTGATGATGACGGCACAGCCGGCGAAATCCTCCAGCGCCTCTTCGAGCGCGCGCAGCGTATCGACGTCGAGATCGTTGGTCGGTTCGTCGAGCAGCAAGAGGTTGGCGCCGGACTTGAGCATCTTGGCGAGATGCACGCGGTTGCGTTCGCCGCCCGAGAGCGCACCGACTTTCTTCTGCTGATCGGCGCCCTTGAAGTTGAAGGCGGAGACATAGGCGCGGGAATTCACCTCGCGCTTGCCGAGCATGAGCAGGTCGAGGCCGCCGGAGACTTCCTCCCAGACGTTCTTCTTGCCGTCGAGCGCGTCGCGTGACTGGTCGACATAGCCGAGATGGACCGACTCGCCGACCTTGATCGTGCCGTCGTCCGGCTTCTCCTGGCCGGTGATCATGCGGAACAGGGTGGTCTTGCCGGCGCCGTTCGGCCCGATGACGCCGACGATGCCGCCCGGCGGCAGCTTGAAGGTAAGGTCGTCGATCAGCAGGTTGTCGCCGAAGCCCTTCTTGAGGTGCTCGAAGTCGACGACGTTCTGGCCGAGCCGCTCCGCTACCGGGATGACGATCTGCGCGGTCTGGGTCTGCTTCTCGTTCGCCTTGGCGAGCAGTTCCTCGTAGCGGGTATAGCGCGCCTTCGACTTCGCCTGACGGGCGCGTGGCGAGGACGCGATCCATTCCTGCTCGCGCGCGAGCGTGCGCTGGTGCGCCGCCTCCTCGCGGCCTTCCTGCAGCAGCCGCTTCTGCTTCTGCACCAGCCAGGACGAATAGTTGCCCTCGTAGGGAATGCCGCGCCCGCGGTCGAGCTCGAGAATCCAGCCGGTGACGTTGTCCAGAAAGTAGCGATCGTGGGTGACGATCAGGATCGCGCCCGGATAGTTGCGCAGGTGGCCTTCCAGCCAGTTGACCGATTCGGCGTCGAGATGGTTGGTGGGCTCGTCGAGCAGCAGCAGGTCGGGCTGCTCCAGCAGCAGCTTGCACAGCGCCACCCGGCGGCGTTCGCCGCCCGACAGCGATTTCACGTCGGCGTCGTCCGGCGGACAGCGCAACGCGTCCATCGCCAGCGTGACCTGCGAATCGAGATCCCAGAGATTCTTGCTGTCGATCTCGTCCTGCAGCTTCGCCATCTCGTCGGCGGTCTCGTCCGAATAGTTGGCGGCGATCTCGTTATAACGGTCGAGCAGGGCCTGCTTGGCGGCGACGCCCTCCATGACGTTCTCGCGCACGGTCTTGTCGGGATCGAGTTGCGGCTCCTGCTGCAGGTAGCCGACGCGCGCGCCCTCCGCGACCCAGCCCTCGCCGACGAATTCGGTGTCGATGCCCGCCATGATGCGCAGCAGGGTCGACTTGCCGGAGCCGTTGACGCCGAGCACGCCGATCTTGGCGTCCGGGTAGAACGACAGGTTGATGTTCTCCAGGACCTTCCGGTTGCCCGGATAGGTCTTGGTGAGGCCTTGCATGTGATAGATGAATTGACGGGCCATGAACCGCCCTGCCCTTGCGTTGTTGGGCACTCTCGCGGTGCCGGTTTGGGGGATGTCGGCGCTGATGTAGCGATTGATTGACGCAAGGGCAATCGGCGTCGCCGGCGCCTTCAATAGCCGTCTCGCCGTGGCTTAACGGCTGCAGCCCTACGAATCATCTGCTGGCGGGGATGACAGTCTGCTCAGGCGCAACCGCCGACTGGATTGCGGCATGTCCGCCGCATATGTGACCTGATTGCAACCGGCGTTAACCCTCACCGTAACTTTTAGGCAACGGTGACTGACAAAGCCTCAAAACAGGGCCAATTCTTACCTCATTTTAACATACTGTGCCGCAAAAAGGCTAGCGAAACCGGGGGGTTTCGTGCGACCAGCAAAGTACGAGCAGACCACCCGGCAAGACTCAGGGGAATGACCGGAGAGTGTCATGGCGAGTGCCAGAAGGGGAGTTCGGGGCTTCAAGATCCAGCGCCAGGAGCGCAGCCTGGGTGCGGATTTTGCAGATTTCGCCCGAGGATTGATGAAGGTCGTGTTCGACCCGTACCGCCCGGAACTGCATTACATGCGCGGCCCCGGTCCGAAGTGGCACGCCAAGCATAACCCGGCGCCGGTCTCGTACGACGGCATCGCGGTTGCGGCGATGGCCCGCATCAAGGCCCGCTGATTACCGTTACCTGACAAAAGTAACCCGCGCCGGTGCGATTACCGGCCCTCCTGCCACAATCACTTGCCTGACCAGACGCCAGCGCTCAGCGGCCGCGCTTGAGGATATCGCGCAGCCGCTGCGGCGTCACCGGCAGGCGCGTGATCGCGCCCGGAATGCCGATCGCATCGTCGATGGCCGACGCGATCGCCGCCCCAACCGCGTTGGAGCCGCCCTCGCCCGCCCCCTTCAAACCCAACGGATTGAGCGGGCTCGGCGCATCTTCGGTGATCACCACGTCCAGTAACGGCACCTCGCGGGCGGTCGGCATCAGGTAGTCGGCAAAGTTCACCGACAGCGGCTCGCCGCGCTCGTCGTAGAGAAACTCCTCCAGCAACGCGCCGCCCAATCCCTGCGCAAATCCGCCGGCAATCTGGCCCTCGACCAGCATCGGATTGACCGCGCGGCCGACGTCGAAGGCGACGAGATAGCGCTCCACGGTGACGCCGCCGGTGTCGCGATCCACCCGCGTAACCGCAATATGGACGCCATAGGGGTAGTTCATGTGGTCGGTGTAGAACCAGCCGTCGGCCGCGAGGCCGGGCGTGCGGTCGCCGCGCAGTTTCGAGGCCGGTTCGAGCGCCTTGGCGACCTCGGCCAGCGTCAGCGACGGACCCGAAGGCGCGCCCCGAAGGCCCACCTTTCCGTCGGCGACTTCGAGATTTTCGGCCGGTTGTTGCAGCAGTTCAGACGCCAATTCGATGGCTTTCGTGCGCACTTCGGCGGCTGCAAGCCGGGTGGCCTCACCGGTCATCACCGTGACCCGGGAGGCGAAGGCACCCTGCCCGAATGCGATCCGGTCGGTCTGGCCATGGACCACCCGGACCCGGCGGTAGTCGACGCCCAGAGCGTCGGCGCAGATTTGCGCGACGACCGTCTCCATCCCCTGCCCCACGGAGGCAGCGCCGGTGACCACCTCGACGAAGCCGGAGGTGTCCACCGTAACGCGCACGCCGTCGAACGGCCCGAGCCCGCTCTTCTCCACGAAGATGGCAAGCCCCGCCCCGACGCATTCGCCGCCGGCGCGACGCCGCCGCAGGTCCTCCTGCAACTCAGGCCACTTCACGGCCGCCAGCGCGGTGTCGAGCAGACGCGCATAGTCGCCGGAGTCGAGCACAACCTGCGTGCCAAGTGTCGCCAGCGGCCGGGTGTAGGGCATCTCCTCCTTGGAGATCAGATTGCGCCGGCGCAATTCGATCCGGTCGATCCCGAGCCGGTTCGCCAGCGCATCCATCAGCCGCTCGCGCACGAACGTGCTTTCGTAGCGCCCCGGCGCCCGATAGGTGCCGCCTGGCGTCTTGTTGGTGAGCCGCACATGGCCGGCCGCACGATAGGCTGGCACCCGGTAAGGGCCCGGCAGCATGGCGGCGGCCAGATCCGGCACCGTGGCGGCGTGGGTGCGCACATAGCCGCCCTGGTCGTGGAAGAACTCGTTGTCGATGCCGAGAATGCGGCCCTGCGCGTCGGCCGCGGCGCGCACCTGGTGGTGCTGCTGGCGCGAATGGTTGGCGGCGATCAGATGCTCGCGCCGGTCCTCGATCCATTTCACCGGCCGGCCAAACCGCAGCGCCGCGACGCAGACCAGCACGTCCTCGGGGTAAAGCTCGCCACGAATGCCGAAGCCGCCGCCGGTATGGCCCTCGAACAGATGCACCGTGGAAGGCGCCCGGCGTAACATGCGGGCGATGTTGTCACGGTTCCAATGCGGTACCTTGGCGGCGCCGTGCATCTCCAGCACGTCGCGCGATGCGTCGTAGCGCGCGATCGCGCCGCGCGTTTCCATCGGAACGCCGGAGTGCCGCCCGATCGTCAGGTCGAGTTCCACCACGGCATGCGCGCCGTCGAACGCCCCAGCAATGTCGCCGTAGGATTTCTCCACGATCGCCGGCTCAGTCGAACGGTCATCGTCAAATTCGCCCAGCTCCGACCTTGCATCGATGATGACCGGCAGTTCCTCGACCTCGACCACGACCAGATCGGCGGCGTCCTCGGCGACATAAGCGTCGGTTGCGAACACCGCCGCGACCGGCTCGCCGACATAGCGGACGCGCTTGTGCGCCAGGATGGTCTGGCGGTACGGCGTCAGTCCTTCGAGCTTGGTCAGCCGGAAATCGATCGGCGGAATATCGGCCACATCGTCGAAGGTCCAGACCGCGACAACGCCCGGCAGCGCCCGCGCCGCGCGGGTGTCGATCGACACGATCCGGCCATGGGCATGGCCGGACCGCACGAGCCGCATGTGCAACATGTGCGGAAAGACCACGTCGGCCGCGAAACGGCCACGGCCGGTCACCAATGGCCGGTCTTCCAGACGCGTTACCGAACGGCCGACGAAGTTCATGTCACGCCTGCTTTCGCGGTTCGTCATTCCGGGCGCGGCGAAACGGCGGAACCCGGAATCCGTCATCCCGGCTGCGGCGTATGGATACCGGGCCCGCGCTCACGCGCGCCCCGGAATGACAGTCGAGATCGTTGCGCCTGCGCATCATCTCAATTCCGCGCTCCCGCCGCGCGCAGCGCCGCACGAATGCGTTGTGGCGTCGCCGGAAATTCGTCAATCGACACGCCGAACGGCGACAGCGCATCGTTGATCGCGTTGACGACCGCGGCCGGCGCGCCGATCGCGCCGCCCTCGCCCAATCCCTTCGCCTGGGTGATCGATGCCCCGGTCCAGGTTTCAAGATGATGGATCTCGATCGGCGGCACTTCATGCGCCGTCGGCGGCAGGTAGTCGGCGAGCGTTGCGGTGAGAATGTTTCCGGTGTCGTCGTAGATGATCTCTTCCAGCAGTGCGTTGGCGATGCCCTGGGCGACACCGCCATGAATCTGCCCGTCGACGATCATCGGGTTGATGAGCCGCCCGGCATCTTCGGCCACCAGGAATTTCTCGATCCGCACGCCGCCGGTCTCGGTATCCACTTCGACCAGCGCGATATGACAGGCATTGGAGAACGTGCCGGCCGGATCGTAGGTCGCGCTCTCGACCAGGCCCGGCGTCACGTCGCCCTTGAACAGATGGGTCTGATGGTAGGCCGCGCGTGCCAGGGTTTCGAAGGCCATCACCCGGTCGGTACCGGCGACCCGCGCGGTATCGGCTTCGAGCACAATATCGTCCGCCGAGGCTTCGAGCATGACGCTCGCGATCTTGAGGAGCTTGGCGCGCACCTTGCGGGCGGCCAGCAAGGTGGCGCCACCGGCAATCACCAGCGAGCGGCTCGCGAACGTGCCCCAGCCATACGGCGTGCGGTCGGTATCACCATGCACAATCTTGATGCGACCGGGCGAGGTGCCGAGTTCATCCGCAATGATCTGCGACAGTGTCGTCCGCAGGCCCTGGCCATGCGGCGATGCGCCGATCCGCGCCTCGATGAAGCCGGACGGATCCATCGCCAGTTCCACGGTTTCCCAGCCCGGAGTCACGTCCATGCCGCGCGCCGCGAAGGCCGGCGTCCCGTAGCCGGTGCGTTCGGAGAACGTCGCCATCCCGAACCCGAGATAGCGTCCGTCGGTCCGCGATTTCGCCTGACGCGCCCGGAAGGCCGCAACGCCGGCGGCATCGACCGCCTTGTCCATGGTCTCGACATAGGTCGCCTCGTCGAACACCAAGCCCATCGCGGACGTATAGGGAAATGTCGTGATCAGATTGCGCCGGCGGATTTCCACCGGATCGAGTCCGAACGCGGCGGCGGCCTTGTCCATCAGCCGCTCGATCGTGAAGGTGATCACCGGGCGGGAGACACCGCGATAGGGCGCCATCGGGCAGGTGTTGGTGACGACACCGCGGGAGACGCAGTCGTACTCGCGCACGTCGTAAGGCCCCGGCATTTCCGCCATCGCCATCAGCGGCTCGACGCCGCAGGTGGTCGGATAGCAGGAATAGGCCCCGACATTGGCGACGATGTCCGCCGACAGCGCCAGCAATCGGGCATCGGCATCGAACGCACCTTCGAGCGAAACGTACTGGTCGCGGCTGTGGAAGCAGGCGACGAGATTCTCGCGCCGGTCTTCTGTCCAGGCGACCGATGTTTTGAGCTTGCGCGCCAGCCAGGTCACGATGACGTATTCCGGTCCCAGCGACATCTTCTGGCCGAAGCCACCGCCGACGTCGGGCGCGATCACCCGGAGGTCAGATTCCGGCATGCCGACAAGCTCGGCGATGATCGTCCGCATGGCGTGCGGCATCTGCGTGCTGCAGTGGAGCGTCACGCGCTGGCTCGCCGGATCCCAAGCGGCATGCGCCGCCCGCGGCTCCAGCGGCAGCGCATTCTGCCGGCGCGAGCGAATGTCGATCTTGACCCGCCGGTGCGCGCCCGCGACCGTGGCGTCGAAGCCCGGCGTCTTCACGCGTCCCTCGACAAGGACATTGCCTTTCGCCTCATCGTGGACCAGCGGAGCACCGGGCGCGAGCGCGGCGCGCGCATCGACGACCACCGGCATCTCGATGATTTCGACCTCGACGCGGTCCGCGATGTCCTCAGCCTCTTCGCGCGTCGGCGCGAGTACAGCCGCGATCGGCTCCCCGACGAAGCGCACCACATCGGTCGCCAGCACCGGCTGGCCGACCGGAACGTAGTTGAACTTGTGGAGCATTGGCCGGATCGGCTTCACCGCGGCAAGATCGGCGGCGGTGATCACCGTTGCGCCCTCGGGCGTCGCGATGCGAACGATCCGCCCAGCCGCAACCGAACTGCGCACGAAGCGCACCCAGCGTGCCGCCGGCAGGTCGCCGGTGAACCGGCCCTGGCCGGTGACCAGGGTCGGGTCCTCGACCCGGCGGATCGAGCGGCCGACCCAGGTCTTAAGGCCATCGCCCTTTGCTTCAATCGCCATCCGGCCCCGGCGCTGTGATGAGTGATCCAATTTCTACCATTCGCATTGCCGATTATCTGTCGGCGGACTCGGTCGAACTCCCTCTCCCATTGGGAGAGGGGTGGGGTGAGGGGTTACGGTCTATCCAAAGCACGGTAGCCCCCTCACCCCAACCCTCTCCCCCTTGGAGAGAGGGAGCGCACCGAGATCGCGGCGCCTCGTGCCGTGCCGCCTGTCACGGCAATCGCGCAAAGACTCGCCGAGGATTGGTATCGGCAATCGCCTCGATCTCGCCCGCCGACAATCCTGCCGAACGCAACAGCGCGAGCGGCTCCATGTCAGCCGGCGGAAACGAATAGTCGGTCCCCAGCACCACGTTATCAAGCCCGGCCACGTCGATCAGGAACCGCAACGCCTTCGGCGCGTGAACGATGCTGTCGTAGATCATCCGGGTGGCGTAGGCCGACGGCGTCTGCGCCGCGACGTCGCCCTGGGCGGCGCGGTCCATCCGGCGATGCATGATGTCGAAGCGGCCGGCGAGATAGGGGTAGGCGCCGCCGCCGTGCGACAGCACGAGCTTAAGTCGGGGAAAGCGATCGAGCACGCCGGACATCAGCAGCGAGCCGACCCCGAGCGTGGTGTCGAAGGTGTATTGCGCGACCTGCGCGAGGCCGAATTTGGCGGCGCGGGGCGCGGCGCCGACCAGCACCGGATGGATCAGTACCGGCATGCCGAGCGCTTCCGCCTGGCGCCAGAAAGGATCGAGCGACAGTTCGCCGATATTGGTGTTCTCGATGTTGGACGAGATGATGACGCCACATGCGCCGATCGCCATGGCGCGTTCGAGTTCGGCGGCCGCGGCCTCGGCCTGCGTCAACGGCACCGAGCAGATCCAGGCGAAACGGTCCCTATTGTCGGCGCACCATTCCGCCAGCGTGTCGTTCAGCATACGGTGCCAGGCGCTGCAGGCGTCGACGGTCAGCCCGTAGCCGAAGATGTCCGGCCAGGTGCCGACGACCTGCAGGTCGATGCCCTCCTGATCGAGCCAGGCGTGGCGCTGCGCCACCGGCTCGATCAGCCGTGGAAAGAACGGACGGACCTTGAAGCCGTAGTCGAACTGCAGGGCCGGCGTCGCACCCTCCGACCGCACCAGCCGCACGCCGATATCCGCACCGCGCGCATCGATGGCGGCGATCAGTTGCGGCGGAACGTAATGAGCATGAACGTCGATTGGCATTCAGGTTTTCACTTATGAGTAAGACGCTCGTGCCGCAGTCTCGGTGCGCTCCCCTCCCCCCGCGGAGCGGTGGGGAGGGGTCGGGGGTGGGGGCGCCTTTGCGCACCATTAACACCCCCCACCCCGGGCTCGCTTCGCTCGCCGACCCTCCCCACCGCCATAGCACGTCGAAGACGCGCGTGAACGCGCTTATGGCGGGGGGAGGGTAAGCTGCGGCGAAAGCCCTTGCCTTGCGCCGGCAGCCGCTCGCGGTTGTTCACCGCGCGCCGGCGCGCATCTCGGCGGCCGCGCTGCGCACCGCCTTGATGATGTTCTGGTAGCCAGTGCAGCGGCAAAGATTAGACGACAGGACCTCGAGGATTTCGTCGTCGGTGATGTCGGGATTGGTTTCGATCGCGTTGGTGGCCAGCATCAGGAAGCCCGGCGTGCAGAACCCGCACTGCAACCCGTGATGCGTGATGAAGGCATTTTGCAGCGGATGCAGCTTGTCGCCGTCGGCCAGTCCCTCGACGGTGCGGATTTTCTTGCCATTCGCCTGCACGGCGAACATCAGGCAGGAGCGCACGGCTTCGTTGTCCAGGATGATCGTGCAGGCGCCGCAGACGCCGTGCTCGCAGCCGATATGCGTCCCGGTCTGCCCGCAGTCGTCGCGGATCACGTCGACCAGCGTGCGCCGCGGCTCGACGCGGACCGGATAGTCCAGGCCGTTGATATTGAGCGTGATGTCGACTTTATCGGTCATGCACCGTGTTCCGTGGCAGGCGAGCGTGGCGGTCAGCGTACCGCCCGCCCGCGATGCCGCTGTCCACCGCAACGACATTTGTGTCTCCGAGCGCCGCAGATACTGCAGGGAACCGCCGAACCTTGATAATCGTCGCGATCCGGGTCCTACGCCGATTGCAGCGCCTGGCCCTTGCTGGCCGGCCGTTGCAGGCCGAGATGGTCGCGCAGCGTCTGCCCGGAATATTCCGTCCGGTACAGGCCGCGGCGTTGCAGTTCCGGGACGACCTTGTCGACGAAGTCCTCGAACGCGCCGGGGAAATAGGGCGGCATGATCACGAAGCCGTCGGCGCGCTCGGCGGTGAACCATTCCTCGAACACGTCGGCGATCCGCTTCGGCGAGCCGTAGACCACCCAGTGGCCGCGCGCGGCCGCAGTGATGTTGTAGAGATCGCGCAGCGTCATCTTTTCACGCCGCGCCATCTCGAGCAGCGTGCGCGAAAACGACTGGCCGCGATCGGTCTTTTCGGGGAAGTCCGGGACCGGACCGTCGAGCGGGTAGCCCGAGATGTCGTAGCCGACCCGCTGCGACACCAAGGCGAGCGCATTGGTCGGCGTCAGGAAGCTTTGCAGCCGGTCGAGCTGTTCCTTGGCCTGCGCATCGGTCTCGCCGACGATCGGCATCACGCCAGGCAGGATCGCGACATGCTCGGGACGGCGGCCGTGCTTGATCACCCGCTGCTTGAGGCTGTCGTAGGCCGCCTTGGCGGACGCCGCATCGCCGTTCACCACCGAGAACACCAGGTCGGCCGAGCGGGCCGAGAGTTCCTGCCCGGGCGGCGAGCCTCCAGCCTGGATGATGATGGGGTGGCCCTGGGGGGAGCGCTCGATGTTGAGCGGTCCCTTGACCTGGAAGAAGCGGCCCTTGTGGTTGAGCGGCCTCACCTTGCTGGCATCGAGAAAGGTGCCGGTCGTCCGGTCGGCAACAATCGCGCCGTCGTCCCAGCCGTCCCACAGCCCGCGCACCACATCGACGAACTCGCCGGCGACCTCGTAGCGCAGGTCGTGCTCGTTGAGCCGCTCCCGGCTGAAATTGAGCGCGGCCGCACTGTTCGTGCTGGTGACCACGTTCCAGCCGGCACGGCCGCCGCTGATATGGTCGAGCGACGCAAAGGCGCGGGCGACGTTGTACGGCTCGCTGAAGCTTGTCGACACCGTGGCGCCAAGCCCAAGATGCGTCGTCACCATGCTGAGCGCCGACAGCAGGGTCAGCGGCTCGAAACGGTTCAGGAAGGACGGATGATCGTTGACATCCATCGTCAACCCGTCGGAGAGGAAGAACAGGTCGAATTTTCCCCGCTCGGCGATCTGTGCAATCGACTTCATCACCGGAAGACTGCAACTCGTTGTGTAAGCACCGTCGTAGCGCCAGCCGGCGGAATGATCGCCGGTACCGAGAACGAAAACGCCGAGATGCATCTGTCGCCGCGGGGCGGTCATGGCTTGCGTCTCCTTTTCCTGGTTGTCCTGACGGCACGCTCGTTCAAGGCGGCGCGGCCCGTCTCATTGGTCGAAGCGCAGGTTCTTCTCCCGCACCAGCTTCGCCCACTTCTCCATCTCGGCCCGGACTCGCGCCGCCAGCGCATCAGGCGTACCGCCGACGCCCTCGATACCGAGCTTGGCGAAGCTTTCTTTGATGCTTGCCATGGCGAGAACCTCGTTGACCTTGCGATTAATCAAGGCAACTGCCGCGGGCGGCGTCTTGGCCGGGGCAAAGAGCCCAAACCACACGACGGTCTCGAAGCCGGGCAGCGCCTTTTCGGTGATCGTCGGGATGTCCGGGATCACCGGCGACCGCTTGGGCCCAGCCGCCCCGAGGATCCGGATGCTGCCGCCGCGCGCATAACCAAGCGAGGTCGCGACGCCATCGAAGGTGTATTGAACCCGGCCGGCCATCAGGTCGGTCAGCGCCGGAGCGGCGCCCCGATAGGGAATATGGTTCGCCTGAAATCTTGGCCATGGAGTTGAACAGTTCCGCGCCCAGATGGTTGATGCTGCCGGTGCCGTAGGACGCGAAACTCAGTTCGCCGGGCTTGCTGCGCCCGAGTGCGATCAGTTCCTCAACGGACTTCACCGGCAGGCTGGGCGGCACGACAAGGACGAGCGGCGATGTCGTCACCTGAACAACCGGCACGAAATCGCGCACCGGATCGTAGCTCAGCTTGGTGTACACGCTCGAGTTGGTGCCGTGCGTGCTGCCTGTCCCCAACAGAAAGGTGTAGCCGTCCGGCGCCGCGCTCGCGACTGCAGCGGCGCCGAGGCTGGCGCCCGCGCCACCGCGATTCTCAATGATGATCGGCTGCCCCAGCACTTCGCTGAGCCTCGGCCCAATGATGCGCGCGACTACGTCGACGCCACCGCCGGCCGCGAACGGCACAACGATCTTGACCGGCTGGCTCGGATAGGTCTGCGCCCGTACCGGCAGCGTGCTCCCGATTGTCGGCAGCGAGGCCGTGCCCGCGATAAGCAGCATCCATCGGATCGAGCGAAGCACTTTCATGTTGTGATCCTGCGCAGTCTCAAACCCACCGGCAGCGAGACGATAACATACCGCAGCCCGGCGACGAGACTTTTGACACCGATCAAGCGGGCGTTTCGGTCATGGCAGGCCGGAACGAGGCGCTGGGCCGGTGGCTGCTGCGCGGGGATTGTCAGACCACGTCCTGCAATCGGCGCGTGCTGGGATCGAACAGTTCATCCACGGCGACGGCCTTGCTGATAATGCCTTGCTTCAGGGCGTGGCCGATCAATTCTTCGAGCACTTTGCGGTTCGGCTCGATGCCATAAGGCAGAGGATCACCGGTGATCTCCATCACCCGCCGATGCACCTCGTCCACGTCCGTTGGCTTCTCGATCTGCCCGGCCTTGAGGCGCTCCAGGTAGAGCCGCTTCGATCGCGCGAACGCATCGAACACGTCGGCGGCGAGGTCCGGATGCGCAGCCAGCAACTCGTCCTTGATAACGACGGTGTGGTTGATCGGGTAATGGCCGCGCTGGCGCAGCGCGGAGAGCCCGGCCTCCAGTGCGTTCGGGATCAGCGGCTTCACGCCGGGCGCTTTCGCGTCGATGCCGATCGCGGCGGCAAGCTCGCCCGCGGCCAGCATGTCCTCGATCTTCTTGCCGGGCTCGATCGGCACCACATTGGCGGGCGGCCGGTATTCGGCAACATGCTCGTCGCCGGACAGCACCCAGGTGATCTTGCTGAGATCGACGCCGTATTCGTCCTGCAGCACGCCGCGCGCCCACACGCCGGTGGTGACCGTGTAGCCGCGATTGACGCCGACCCGCTTGCCCTCGAGGTCCTTGGGATTGCTGATGCCGGACTTGGCATCGACCAGGATCGCGCCGTGGTGAAACGCGCGGACGATGAACACCGGGATGGCGGTCATCGGCTTGCCGTGCGCCTTGGCGCAGATGTAGGTGGTGATCGCCATTTCGCAGATGTCGAACTCGTTGCCCCGCACCATGCGGCGGAACGCGGCGATGATCGGATCGACCTCCTCGAAGTCGAACACGCAGGTCTTGGGCTTGACGGTGCCGTCCTTCAGGGCCCGGTTGTTGCCCTGGGTGCGGGTGACGGTCTTCAATTTGAGTTCGGCCATTGGACGTTTCTCTCCCGGTCATTCTTTATAGCAGCAGTCGCACTCGAAATCTTCGGGCACGGCGAGCGCGCCCTTGTACCAGGACGGCGGAAGGTCGTCACACACCACTTCGGAGACCGGCTTGAACACCTTGAAGTGGTGCCGGCGCTCATCCGACCAGAATGCGATGACGGTTTCGAGCGGCGGGCAGCCCGGCACCGCGCAGGCGACTTCCGCGACCAGGACCGTGGTCTCCTCCGGCAGATCGAAGCGCGCGCGCGTCCAGCCGCGCACGCGCTCCAGCGCGGCAGCGTGCTCGGGGTTTCTGCGGCGGAATGCCAGCATTGCGTGCGCGTCCTTGCGGGAGCGAGCCTATACCCGGGCAGCGCCCTTGAGCAGGCATCAAAGCGGGTCTACGACAGCGCCGGTTATTGGAGGAAGCGACGTGGCAGAAAAAGTGCTGGCGGCCGTTCGGACCGCGCCGAGCAAGACGGAAATTCGCGAATACCCGATGCCGGATGTGCCGCCGGATGGCGCCCTGATGAAGATGGAGGTTGCCGGCATCTGCGGCACCGACGTCAAGCTCTATGCGCATCCGCCGAACGACAAACCCACCATCATGGGCCATGAGAATATCGGCTATATCGCCAAGGCCGGCCACGAGTTCACCCAGCGCAAGGGCTTCAAGGAAGGCGACCTCGTCTTCGTCGAGCACTACGTCTCCTGCGGCAAATGCGAATGGTGCCACGCCGGCCAGTACCGGCATTGCGAGAACACCAACTGGCGCACCAACCCGGACGCCATCCGCTACGGCTACACCTCCGACGAGAAGCCGCCGCACCTGTGGGGCGGCTTCGCACAATACGTCTATCTGCCGTGGAATGCGGTGGTGCACCGGGTGCCGGCGGGCGTCACGCCGGAGCTTGCCGGGCTCGTCACGCCGATGGCCAACGGCGTCGAGTGGTCGCTGTTCGACGGCGGCGTCGGCTACAACTCGACCGTGCTGATCCAGGGGCCGGGCCAGCAGGGCCTGTCGCAGACCGTGATCTGCAAGCAGGCCGGCGCCTCGCTGATCATCGTCACCGGCACCTCGAAGGACGCTGCCCGCCTGAAGGTCGCCAAGGAACTCGGCGCCGATTACGTCATCGACGTGCAGAAGGAAGACCCGCTGACGCGCATCATGGAGATTACCGGCGGCAAGGGCGTCGACGTCTCGCTCGACTGCACGGCGGGCGCCGGCACCATCCCGATCCTGCTCGGCATCGAGGCGCTCAAGCGCAAGGGCGGCATCATCGTCGCGCAGGGCGAACTCGCGGCGTTTCCAAACTTCCCGCTGGAGAAATTCACCGTGAAGTTCATCACCATGAAGAGCGCGCGCGGTCACAGCTACAAGGCGTGCGAACTGGCGCTGGCGCAATTGGCATCGAAGCGTTTCCCGCTCGAGAAGGTGACAACGCACCGCTTCGGACTGAAGGACGTCGACCTCGCGATCAAATCGGTCGGCGGCAAGGGCGTGCCCGACGTGATCCATGCCTCGCTGATGCCATGGGAGTAGGTGCGTGCGAGCGATGAGCACGCAATTTCGCCGCGCGCACGGTCTGCTCCCTCCCCCCTTGAGGGGGAGGGTTGGGGAGGGGGGTGGTTACAGAGTGCAGTATCTGTGGCGACCCCCCTCCCTGTCCCTCCCCCTCAAGGGGGGAGGGAACGATGAGGCGCGGACGCATAACATCGGAAGCAGCGTGCCGTGACGGACAAAACCATCATCGCGATTGCGACCGGTGACCCGGCCGGGATCGGGCCGGAGATCAGCCTGAAGGCTGCGCGCGATCCGGCAGTGCGGGCGGCCTGCAATCCGGTAATCGTCAGCGATGCGCGGCTTATTGCAAGGCACGCAGCAGCGTGTGGCATAGCGGCTGAGTTGCGGGTCATTCCACACATCAGCGAGGCGAACTGGTCCGGCGACGCGGTGAACGTGCTCGACTGTCCGCAACCGGATGTTGCGATCCTCGGCTTTGGCGGTACGAGCGCGGCGGCGGGAGTTGCCTCACTCGCCTTTGCGCGCACCGCGATCAAGGCGGCGCTCGCGGGCGAGGCCCACGCCGTGGTAGCGGCGCCGCAGAACGAAACTTCGATCGCGCGCGCCGGCATCGCGTTCGACGGCTACCCATCGTTCGTGGCGCGCGAAACCGCGACCGACCCGGATGGCGTCTACCTGATGCTCTGCTTCGGCAACACCAAGATCGCGCATGCCACGCTCCATCGCAGCGTGCGCGACGCGCTGGCGCAGATCACCCGCGACAATGTCCTGCGCACGATCAAGGCTGCCGAACGCGCGCTGGTGCGGCTCGGCATCGCGGCACCCGCGATTGCGGTGGGCGGCCTCAATCCGCATGCCGGCGAAGGCGGGCTGTTCGGCCGCGAGGAAATCGAGATCATCAAGCCGGCGGTCGACGACGCCACGGCGCTCGGCATCAAGGTGACGGGACCGTTCGGCGCCGACACCATGTTTCACATGAGCGGCGTCGATGCGTTCGTCGTCATGCTGCACGACCAGGGGCATATCACGGCGAAGCTGCTCGCTCCGAATGCCACCGCCGCAATGACGATCGGCACGCCGATCCTGTTCTCCTCGGTCGCACACGGCAGCGCGCATGACATCGCCGGCAAGGGCGTCGCCAATCCAACAGCGATGATCGAAGCGGTACTGCGGCTGTCAAAGGCCGGCCAGCGCGCCGGCTGAAGTTCAGTTGGCGCAGAACCCTCTCCGTTCGTTCCCGCGCAAGCGGGAACCCAGGGCGGCATTGTAGGTGCCCGTGGCTCTGGGTCCCCGCTTGCGCGGGGACGAACGGAGAATGGAGCTCAGGGCAGCGGCGTCGGCGTTACCTGCAGCGTCACCAGATACATCCCGGCGCGAGCGGCGTCCGGTGCATCGTCGTCTTCCGGCACCTGCACGCCACGCGTACCAGAAGACGCCACCGCCGCCTCTTTCAGCGTGCGCGTCAGCCAGCCGGCATTGCCGGGCATGATGTTGCCGCCGCGTGAACCGACGTCGCCGCCGCGTACCGCTTCCTGGATGAAGCAGAGGTCGGTCTGCGCGGCGCCCTTGCGCTCCACCGCGGTGATGACGACGTGCTCGCGGCCGACGCTGTCGGGCGCATTCTTCCGCCGGTCCCAGGTCGTGACCCAGAGCGAACGTACCATTTGCCCGCCCGGCGGCAGCGTGACGGTGCAATCCTGCCCGATCTTGCTGATGCCGCTCCGCGCATCGATGTAGGAGAGATTGAGATCGACATCGCGCGGACCGGAATTGCGCACCGTGATCCGTACCAGGTCGCAGTGGAACACCGGCTCCGGCAGCTTAAGGTCGATCGGCTTGCCCTTGAGGTCGCGGTCGGACAGCCGCGTGAGGTTCGGGCAGGCGCGATGCGGGCTCTTGTCGTCGCCGGGCGCCGCGATGCGTTCGGCCGAGACCTTGAGGCCATTCCACGGATTGGCGCCGGTGCGGGTCGGGTCCGCCACCTCGGCCAATCTCACCATGTTGCGCGCACGCGCGATCTTATGCAGCGCGTCGGCGACGTCGCCGATGCTCGCGGCCGACGCCAGCGGGTAGGACGGCGTCAACGGATAAGCCTTGAGCTTGGGAATGTCGCGGCGCGAATCCTCGCGCACCCACTCGGCGTCCGCCGGCAGAATCCACAGCCGGCCGCCCTGCGCGCGCAGCCGCACATCCGCAGCGTCCCCGGCGCCGACCCAGTCGATGGCACCCTGCCGCTGTTGCGCCGCCTGCGCCTTGGTTTCGTCGAGCAAACGGCGGACCGCCGCATCGGCGAGTTCCGCGGCCGGCGGCTCGGCGACTTTGAGCGCGAACGAAACGCCGGGCGTTGCGACCCGCGCCCACAGCGCCGGCGGCTTTGGAGCCGGGATCGGTCCGTCGATCTCCGCCACCGAGCTGATCGGACCGGCCTTGCTCACCGTCGCCTGCGCCCATTGCGGCGCGTCGGGCGCGGGCGAGGTGGAGAGCTTGAGCACCGTCTTGTCGGTAACGCCGTGCAGCGCGCCGGCCGGGATCTCCACCGTGTTGCCCGCGAGCGTGACCTGCCAGGACGCCGGCGGCGGCGCCTTGCCGATGCTGAGCAGCGGCCGGTCGAGCGCGCCGCCGAAGGTCGGCATTGCGGGCGGTGCGATCTGCGACTGCTGCATTTCCCGCACGACATGGTGTGCCAGGTCGCGATAGGTGGCGATACGGCTCTTGCTGTCGGTGAGCGCGCGATAGAGGAAATAGGTGAACACGCCCATGCGCCGGTCGGTCCCCTGCCCGATCATCGGGCGCGCGAACTCATCGAAGCTGCGTTCGATCGCCTCGCGCGAACTGTCGACCGCGAAGAACTCGACCAGCGAGCCCTCGGAGCCCGACGACGGCTTGGTGACAAACTGCATCGTCTGAGTGCGCGGCGATGCCGACGGCGGCGTGGCTGGAACGCCGAGGCGCGCCGAATCGATGCCACGCACCGCAAGACCCTCGAATACCCCGCGCGTCATCGAGCCCGCATGACAGGCATCGACGACGACCCAGACATCGGCGCCGCGCGCGCGGATCTTGTCGAGCGCCGCGCCAATCTCATCGTCGACGATGCCGTTCTTGATGGTTTCAGCCGCGCGGTCGTAGCCGCCGGCGTCGAGCGGCAGTATCACCTGGTCGAGGTTGCCGCGCTCCGCGTCCTGGCTGTTGTTACGGACCGGCTGCTCGGTGCCATGGCCGGAATAATAGACCAGCACCAGGTCGCCGGCAGACGCACGCTCGCCGAGCGCGGAGAACGCGCCGAGAATGGCCGCCCTGGTCGGATCGCCGCTGCTCTTGGGAAACTCCGGCCCCGCCGCCAACCCGTCGGCCAGCACCGTGATGTCGGAGAAGCCACGCCTGGCTCAATGCCCGCCACATCAGCGTGACGTCGTTCGGCGGCCCCTTTAACGGCGTGATATCCTTGTAGGTGTAGTTCGACACCCCGATCAGGAGCGCATAGGTCTTGGCGTCGGCAGAGCCGGCTCCAATGCAGAGCGAGCAGCAGAACGGCAAGCGCAATCGAGAGCAGCAGGGTCGCGCGAAGCCGGCTGTGCGGCGCGCTGCACACAATGGGACTGAGTGTCGCTGGCCATACGTATCCCTGGCCACTACATTCCGCCCGCCGCACATCTTGGTCATGATAGCACAGCCCCGCCACAATATAGACAGCTCGAGGACATCATGAAGTACGGGCCACAATAAGGCCTTGATGGACAGCCTTGGGCGAGGCCGGGCGGCGCAAGCCGGTTCAGGATCAGTGCCGGCGGAACCCGTCAGCTCCCTACTTGAGGCCGGACGGCTTTCCGGATGTGCTATAGGGATTCCCCTGCCCTCCCGCCGCGCTCCGCGGCCAACCCACGGACCTGCCCATGCCGACCCTCCGCTGCGCGATCCTCGACGACTATCAGAACGTGGTTCTCAAGGTCGCCGACTGGTCGAAGGTCAAGGGCGATCTCGACATCAAGGTGTTCAACGAGCACCTGGGTTCGCAGGACAACGTCATCAAGGCGCTGCAGGGCTTCCAGATCGTGTGCGCCATGCGCGAGCGCACCGCCTTCCCGCGCGCCGTGATCGAGAAACTGCCCGACCTCAAGCTGCTCATCACCACCGGCGCACGCAACGCCTCGTTCGACGTCGCCGCCGCCAAGGAGAAGGGCGTCACGGTCTGCGGCACCGGCTCGGTCGGCAGTCCGACGTCCGGCATCGCCATCGGGCTCATGCTCGAACTGACGCGGCGCATCGGCTACGAGAACGCGCGCATGCACGCCGGCGAGACCTGGCAGACCACCATCGGCCCCGATCTCGACGGGCTTACGCTCGGCACGCTCGGCCTCGGTAAGCTCGGCACCGCACCGCGCAGATCGCCAAGGCATTCGGCATGAAGACGATCGCCTGGAGCCAGAACCTCACGGCTGAAAAAGCCGCCGAGGCCGGCGTCGGCTATGTATCGAAGGAGGAACTGTTCAAGCAATCCGACTTCGTCACCATCCACGTCGTGCTGTCGCAGCGCTCGCGCGGGCTCGTCGGCGCGGCCGAGTTCGCGCTGATGAAGCCGACCGCCTACATCATCAACACCTCGCGCGGCCCGATCATCGACGAGGCCGCGATGCTCACGGCGTTGCGCGAGAACAAGATCGCCGGCGCCGGGCTCGACGTGTTCGACACCGAGCCGCTGCCCAAGGACCATCCGCTGCGCAAGATGGACAACGTCGTGCTCACGCCGCATCTCGGCTACGTCGCCACGCAGAATTATCAGGCCTATTTCAAGGGCGTGGTCGAAGACATCCGCGCGTTCCTCGACGGCAAGCCCGTGCGGGTGATGGAGTAAGAATTCGGTGCCGCGATACCGCGCGCCGGCATCTGGCGGGCAATATTCCTCCTCGCTCTCACGCGGGACCGTCGCTCCCATGATCGAATGGCGATAACCTGCGTTGTCTTTCAAAAGAGCCCGGAGGTTGCCATGAAGCGATTAGCCTTGTCGGTCTTTGCACTCGCGATCACCGCGCAATCGGCCTCGGCCGACACAACGGGTCCGCGTGCGCTGGCGCTCGCCGCGCTGGTCGCCAAGCATTCGCCGTTGCTGAACGGACAGGACAAGCATGCGATGGAACGCCTCTTCGACGGCCATCTCAACTTCCCCTTCCCGGCTGACCGCAAGATCACCGTTCAGGCCGACGCCATTCTCTGCCGGGCCAGCAATGTCGACATCACGTCCCGCTCCTGCACGCTGACCTTCGGAACGCAGACACGCACCCTGAAGGCGCGCAGAGCCCACGAGTTGTTCGCCACCATCGCCGAATCCGGCGTGCCCGAGGACGGCGCCGCCGGCAGCATCTTCGAGGGGCTGTCGCATCTCAACTGCACCATCGATCCGGCGGAGATCAAACAGAAGGCCGGCGGCGGCGCGGACTGTAAGTTCGATCCCGGCGCGCCGAATTGATGGGAGCACCAGGTCACACTTCGACCTTCAAGTCGGACAGCGATAGCATACGCCGTCCTCACGCCTGCCATTGCGAACGCGCCGCAGATCAACAGATCGCGCTTGGCTTGTGACCAACGGCACGGCGACGGCGCCGCCAGGCGAAGCTTCAGTTACTCCGGCCGCCAGTTGACCGAATAGAGGTCGAAGCGGCGATCCTTGAGGTTGCGCACCGTGCCGTGCTGGCGCGCCTGTAGCAGCGCGTCGATCGACAGATCCGCGATCGCCACCATTTCGACATTCGGCGTGGTATCGGCGGCGACGCCATCGCGCGCAAACGGAAAGTCACAGGGCGTCACGATGCAGCTCTGGGCATATTGAATGTCGATGTTCTCGACGTTCGGCAAGTTGCCGACATTGCCGGCCAGCGCGACGTAGCACTGGTTCTCGACCGCACGCGCCTGCGCGCAGTAGCGCACGCGCAGATAGCTCTGCCGCTCATCGGTGCAGAACGGCACGAACAGAATGTTGGCGCCCTGGTCCACCAGATGGCGGGCAAGCTCGGGAAATTCGCAGTCGTAGCAGACCATCACGCCGATCGGTCCGCAGTCGGTCTCGATCACGTTGAGCGAACTGCCGCCACGGATGTTCCACCAGTACACCTCGCTCGGGGTCGGGTGAATTTTCTTCTGCTGATGCACGCTGCCGTCGCGCAGATAGACATAGGCGATGTTGTAGACTTCGCCATCAGCCTCGCGGCTCGGATGAGTGCCGCCGATGATGTTGATGTTGTAGGCAACCGCCAGCCGGCTCATCAGGGTTTTCAGATCTTCGGTGTAGCGGCTGAGCGCGGCAATCGCTTCCGCGGCGGGGATATGTTTGTTGTCGATCGACAGGAGTTGCAGCGTAAACAGCTCCGGAAAGATCGCGAAATCGGCCTTGTAGTCGGAGACAGCGTCGACGAAGTACTCGACCTGATTGGCGAAGTCCTCGAACGAGGTGACGGCGCGCATCTGATACTGCACGGCGCCGACGCGCACGAGGTTAGGCCGGATCAGGGGCCGTGAGGATGTGGCGCTCTCCTCGTCCGGGACCTGGGTATTGCGCCAGATCATGTGGACGGCATGGCCCTGCGACTCATGATCGGAGGGAAGGAAATTGTGCAGGATGCCGATCGGCTCAAAGCCGTTGCGCATCTGAAAGCCGATCACCGGGTCGCGCTGCTTGCCCTCGCGCACCAGTTCAAGATAGCGCTCCGGCGAACCGACCGCCTTGGCACGGCGCGAATAATTGGGCATGCGCCCGCCGAACACGATGCCCTTGAGCCGCAGATGCTGGCACAGCCGCTTGCGCTCGTTGTAGAGGCGCTGGCCGATCCGCAGTCCGCGCAGGCCCGGATCGACGATCACGTCCATCGCGTAGAGCCAATCGCCCTCGGGATCGTGCCGCGACGCATAGCCGCGGCCGGTAATGGTCTGCCAGTCATGCTGCCGCATGACCAGATCGGCGGCGATACGGAACGTCGCGCAGAAGCCCACGATCTTGCCGTTGTAGAGGGCGACGAACTGGCCTTCCGGGAACTGGTGCTGATGACCGCGCAATTGGGCCTGGGTGTAGGCGCCGGCTTCGCCGAGTGACGCATAGACCTTGCGGCTCAGTTCCTGGATGCCGGGGATGTCGGACGGCTCGGCATTGCGGATAATCAGTTTGGGGCGGGCTTCCGACTGTTCGCTCATGCTCTTTGCATTTCCTTCGGTTTTACGCCCAATCAGCCTGCGGGCAGCGATCCGACCGCCTTGAACAGAAGCCGCGACAAGCAGCGACACGCGCTGATGGTCCGCGAGTTCCGTCGCGCGCCGCGAGGCGCGAAGGGTAGTGATATTGCCTGCCGCTTGGAAGGAAAAGAGTTCTAGCCGGCGGGCTGAAGACCCCTCCTTCTTCTTCCGGCCATAACCGCATTTTTCGTGATGATCAGCACATCGGCGAACGAGCCACATCCGTATTGTCGGCATCATCGAACGGCGGCAGTTGCCCCGAACTGGAAACGGAATTCAACGGAGACGTGCGATGCGCCAAGGTGAAAAATTCTCGTCGAGCGGCTTGGCGGCCCCGCTCTTCTTGCTTGGCAAGAACAGCCGCGGCCAGTGGGTCGCACAGGATCAGAGCGGCAAGCGTGGCGGCCTGTTCGTGAGCCAGGCGGCTGCCCTCAAGTTCGCGCTGTTCGAGAACGGCAGGCGGCCGGAACTCGTTGTCTCGATCCCCGGCGTGTTCGAACTCGACATGAGCGGCGCGACCTTCCCGGTCGAGCAAAAGCTCGCCGCATAGGAAGCAGAGGCCTCGCCTCTGCCCCATGCGGCGATACTCCGACACCGAACCAGAGCCGGTGTTGTTCGCGGATCGCGGTGATCGCACACCCCACACATTCTGCCGAAGGCGCGTCCCGAACAGGTTTCGACCGACGTCATCCGGATGCCTCAGGCAAGCGCCTCCCGCCCCCACCAATCTTATTTGCCTTTTTCCGCCATCTCTCGGCAGGTTCCGGGCCAAACCGGCTCGGCCCCGCGCGAACTCGTGGCGCGCCTGTGCTCGCGCAGCGACCACCGATGCAGCGACTACCGATTATGGACGCTCGCTCGCGAAGACCATCGTCCGCCGGGAAACCGCGCGGGCGCGCTACCGGCGTTCCGTGAGTGGATTGAGCAGCATCCAGGCGCTCGCGCTCGCCGCGCGGCTTTTTTTCTCCGCGATCATCTGCTGGCGTTCCGCGCGATAGATCGCCACGCATTTCAGGCGGCAGAACTGATGCCGGTTGTCGTAGTGCCGGATGAGGCCAAATGGCCCGTGGCAGTGGTAACACCGTTTCATGACGCAGCCTGCTTTGCCTGCCGGTTCTCCACACCCTCGGCGCAGAACTCGTTGCAGGCATATTGGTTCCCAACGCGCCATTGCTGAACGCGCCCCTCCACGAGGGGGAACGGGTTTCCACAACAAGCGCATCGCATGCCATTTGTATTGCTGCTCATGATCTCTCCTCCATCGGAATGGTCTTGTCGGGAGCAGCATGCCGATCCGTCGCCTGGCGCGCTGTGTTCGCCATCACGCCGACGCAGGTTTTTGCGAGGCGGGGAACCGCGCAGCGGAGGTCCTCTGCCGCGGCGCAATATGGTGGTTTCGACCACTTTCCTCTTGCGTTCCTTGCGCTACTCTGTCGACCAGCCGAACCGTGCGAATCACGCAGAGGGGCGAGACGACGATGGCCAAACCAGCGCTCCCATCGGACAACCTGTTTGCCGCGCTCCCTCCGGCACTGTCGCGCCACCTGTTCGATGAAGCACGCGTCCAGAGCGTGAAGGCCGACCAGGTGGTGTTTCTCTCCGGGGACGCGGGTGACGGCTGCTACCGGATCGAGGACGGATTGCTCAAGATCAGCGTCATCACGCCGGGCGGCTCCGAGCGCATTCTGGCCATCCTCGGCCCAGGCTCGATCTTCGGAGAGCTGTCGATGATCGACGGATCGGCCCGCTCGGCGTCGGTTTCCGCATTGCGCGACTCGAAGCTGAGCTTCATCAGCCGCGCGGCCTTCGATGCCTTCGGCCGATCCAACCCGGACATGTACCAATATCTCATGGTGGTGCTCGCGCGCCGCCTGCGCGATACCAACAACGCGCTGGCGGCGACGAGCTTCCTGTCGGTAAAAGGGCGCGTCGCCCGTGCCCTCCTTAGCCTGGCCGAGGCGTTCGGCCACGACGTCGGCGGCGGACGCATCCTGGTGCGGCAGAAAGTGACGCAATCGGACCTCGGCGCGATGGCCGGCATCGCGCGTGAAAACGTCAGCCGGATCCTGAAGGAGTGGACCACCCAATCGGTGGTGAGCCGCCTTGCTGGCTACTATTGCCTGGAGAAGAAGGCGGTGATCGAACGCGAAGCCGCGCTTTGAGCGCGCGGCGCAACGGCCGGCCAGATTTTGGACCCGCGCACCTGGGCTCTTGCGCCCGAGCCAAGCAGCAACATTGCCTATGACCGCGCAGATGCGGCGGCGGCCATTTGCAGCTCGTTACTGTGCATGCGCGCAACCACCAATCGCAGCAGATAGAACCCGAATTGCGGGTTCTGGAAGTAGAGCTCCTTGAATTTGTCGTAGGTGATCGTGGCCGCGCGCACGTCGGTCTTGCATCGCGCTGTCATGATACGCCGGCCGTCGTCGACAAAGAGACCGATTTCGCCCAGCAATGTACCGCTGCCGACCGTCTTCTGGATTTCGACGATCTCGACCTCACCGGAAATGACGTAAAACGCCTCGCTGGCGATCTCGCCGCGCCGGACGAGAATATCGCCGGCCGCAAAGTCCTTCGGGCTCATGTAGTCGAGCAGCCACTTGACGTTCATGTCTCCCTTGGACGAGGCATCGACGTCGTGGATCAGCTTGATCATCGAGCGCAGTCTGAGCCCGTTGAGCGGCAGTAGAATCGCGTTCAACAGCAGCGACGGATACGTTCCGCGGCTGAAGGCGTAAACGATGACCAGCACATTCGCGATGATGGCGGCAAACCGCAGCGGGATGATCGTTTTCGAGTTGGCGGCATAGAGGCTCGCCGCCGCCGCCGCGTACCCGACCAATTCCACATTGTGAATTTCCATAGGCGTGGCCTGCTGTTGTCGTCGCGAATGCCCTGAGTGCGCCCATGCGATTGAACCTCTTGTGTCCCATCGGATCAAGCCGGTGCTCCATTCAACACTATTGTGATCCTCGACACGGCAGCCGGGCGGACGGAACGGCACGCTCCTTCCCAGTGCCAACCTGAACGCCAGGGAGATGAGCCGTGTTCAATCCTTCGCAGCCGGCGCGATGCGCATTCTGCGGTGAGCCATTCCCGTTCCCGGGCGATCGCGCGCCGTCATGGCGGATCGCCGTCACATACGCCTGCAACGAGTTCTGCGCCGACGGCGTCGAGGACCGCCCTCACGGCTCATTGTGTGACGACGCCGCGCCGGAGCCGTTTGCGGGCCGCGGCAATTGACCGGACCGCACCACATTCGACGTTCCTGTGACGGCGAACACGTCGGCCTCCATCGATCTCCCGCTAACCTTCGACATCAATCACGCCGAAACGTCCGGCCAACCTTCGGAGCCAGCCATGACCAGCATGTCCCCCAGCCAAGCCCTATCCACCGCGCGTTCATCGTCCACCGCAGCCCCCGCGGAAGCGCAGGGTCGCGACGAAATCGATTGGGAAGAGCGCCGTTGGCAGATGGAATGGGACCGGCGCAACATCGAGGACTAGATTAGAACAGCCCGAGTTCGTATCCCGGTCCAAGTTACGGTCAGTCGGCGGCTTCATTCGCCGCCGAAACCGGCCGGACCCGATCGCCTTCGCGCAGAAACGCCCCCGCCCGCGCGACGACCATGTCGCCTTCCGACAAGCCCTCGCGGATCTCCGCCTGTCCGGCGGCCAATAGACCCACCGTCACGCGTCGCGTTTCGACGCGGCCATCACGCACAACTTGAACGACGGGGCCGCCCGGCCCATAGAGGAGCGCGGACAATGGGACGGCCGGATTGCAGCGTCGGCCCACCTCAATCCTGGCACGGCCATAAGCGCCAGGCCGCAAGCGTAGATCGTTGCCGACAAATACGCGGACCTGGCCGAGTTGCGTCGTCGGGTTGACGGCCCGCGAAACCATCCGCACCTTGCCGGGCAACTCACCAACGCCGACGATGTCCACTTTTGCGCTCTGATCAGGCGCGAGACTGAGCAGGCTCTGAACGGGCGTGTCAGCCAACAACTCCATCTCGCCGCGTTCGGCGATTCGAAACAGGGGTTGTGCCCGCGCGGATGCGGTGGTTCCGACGGTCGCAGCCGAGGAAATCACCGTTCCACGGGCGGGAGAGCGGACCACGGCGGCCCCGGTGCCGCTGTTCGGCTGCCCCTCCGGCGGCGTGAGGCGGGCCAATATCTGTCCGGAAACGACAACATCTCCAGGCTCAACCTGAACCTGCGCAATCTGCAGCCCTTCGCGATCGGGACGGACCAGAATCTCGTTCTTTGGAACGAGCACCCCGGTGACCTGCAGGGTGTCGGCGAAGCACACGCTTTTCGTGCGCATCACGGTAACCGACCGTTCCGAGGCATCCCGCTGTACGGGTGCCGCTGATGCAAATGTCGCCAATTCCGAGCAGAGAATTACGATCGCGATCGCCGCCGACGGCTTCGCGATGAAGGCTAGGAGGGCAAATCGGGTCACGTTTGTCGCCAACGGGTTTCCATTTCATCCCAGACAGTTTGCCGTCGCCGGCTTCGCGAGCAATCCAAATGTTGGACCAACCGTGTTGGTGCGGCAAGGTCCCGGACGTCCGCGCCGCCGCCTTCACATCAAGAGCAGCCGGTTCCGTGACTATGGCGCTGCCTTCGAAGCTTCCGTGTCCGGGGCGGCTGATCGGGATGATCCGCGCCAGCTCATGATCTCGTAGGCGGCTACCGGGTCGGTGAAGCCTTTCAGGTTCAGTTCGCCAATGGACGCTGCCTCGACATCCTGCTCGACATAGCTGAAGGCGCGTTGAGCGATCACGATCTGACCCGGCCGCGCTTCATCGCAAAGCCGGGACGCAAGATTGATGACGCTGCCGATCGCTGTGTACTCCCGGCGCTGTTCGAAACCGATCTGCCCGAGCGTCGCGTAGCCCGACGCAATGCCGACCCCAAAGCCAAGCCTGTGACCTTTGCGCTGCCATTGCGAGGACAGCTTTCCCACCCGATCGCGCATGTCGAGCGCAAGCTGGACCGCACGCTCCGCATGGTCGGCGCAGGGGATCGGATCGTTGAAAACGATCATGATGCCATCGCCGGCAAACCGGTCGAGCGTTCCTTCATAATGAAAGATGCGCTCGCCAAGGCTCTCGTGATACTCGCGCAAGACCACCATCACCTCTTCCGGCTCCGACCGTTCGGTGAAGGCGGTAAATCCGCGCAGATCGCAGAATACGACGGTGACCTCGCGCCGATGGCTGGCCAGCATCGTCTCCGGCGAATCCGACGAGGCGATCATCTTGGCGACCTGCGGCGCCAGGAATTGCTGCAGGCGTCCGATCCGGTCGATCTCCGCCAGTTGCGTCGCCACTCTTTCCTCGAGCTGCTGGTTCCAGCTCGACAGTTGCTCGGTCTGCTCCTTGAGCTGGGACGCTTGCTGTTGAACGGTGTCGTGCAGTTCCTTGATGCGCAGCAGCGAGCGCACGCGGGCGACCAGGGCCGCCTGCTCGAACGGCTTGGTAAGATAATCGTCGCCGCCCGCTTCAAGACCTTGAACCACATCGCGCGGATCGGCCTTCGCGGTCACCATGATGACGGGGACGAAGCGCAGCTTGGCATCCTGCTTGAGCTCCTTGAGCACCGAAATGCCGTCGAGCTTGGGCATCATCACGTCAAGCAAGACCAAGTCGGGGTCGAGCTCGCGTGCCTTGGCCAGCGCTTCCAGTCCGTCCGCCGCCATAACAATCTCGTAACCCTGAGCGGTCAGCCTGACCCGGAGGATTTCCAGATTTGTCGGGTTGTCATCGACAATGAGAATGCGTGGTGGCGTTCGCAAACCTTGCCCCTTCCACGTCAGCTCAGAAATTCGCGAATCTTGGCGAGGATGACGCGCGGACTGAACGGCTTCGCGAAGTACCCGTCGCATCCCGCCGCGATCGCTTTCGCTTCATCACCGGAGAGCGCGTAGGAGGTCACTGCGATGATCGGAATCGCCCGCAACTCGGGATTGGCCTTGATCCGGCGGGTCGCCTCGTAGCCATCGACGAGCGGAAGCTGGATGTCCATCAGAATGAGGTCGGGCCGATACTCCGCCGCCATCGCCACGCCTTTTTCCCCGTCGAACGCCTCCACCACCTCGAAGCCGGCATTGGTGAGCAGATCATTGAGGATGCGCCGATTGTTGATCGTGTCCTCGACCACGAGAATTCGCTTGCTCATGTCGAATGCCCCTGCTCGGTCACGCGCACCGGCAAGACGATGTTGAAAGTAGAACCGACACCCAGGGTCGATTGCAGATCAATCCGGCCACCGTGCACCTCGATTAGACGACGGGAAATCGACAGCCCAAGTCCAGTACCACCTTTCTGCCGTGTGCTGCTGTTGTCAACCTGCTGAAATTCTTCAAAAATGCGCGCCTGGTCTTCAACCGGAATGCCCGGGCCGGTGTCCTGCACCGCAATATTGAAATGGCCGTTGACCGCCTTGGCGCGGATCTCGATGGAGCCGACCTCGGTAAATTTTATGGCATTTCCCACGAGGTTCAGGAGCACCTGCGTCAAACGCCGTCCATCGCCATGGCCGACCGGCAGTTCTGGAGAGACCTCCGTCTTGATTTCAAGCGCCTTTGCGTGCGCCAGCGAGCCGGTCGACGCCACCACGGTATCGACGATCGCCCCCAGCGAATAGTCGTCGAGCGACAGCTTGAGCTGTCCGGCATCGATCTTGGAGATGTCGAGCACATCATTGATCAATCCAAGAAGGTGTTTGCCGTCCTTCTGGACAAGATCCAGAATCTCCACCGCCTTGTCCGGCAAGGCGCCGTAAAGCCCGTCGGTGAGCAATTCGGCGAAGCCCAGCATGCCGTTCAACGGCGTGCGCAGCTCATGGCTCATGTTGGCAAAAAACTGGTCCTTGTGCTCGTTGGCGATGGCAAGCTCGCGACCCTTTCGATCGACTTCGCGGAACAGCCGCGCATTGTTCATGGCAAGGACCGATTGATGCGCGAAGGTTTGCATCAGGCCGACGGTACTGGCCGGAAAATCTCCGGTCTGTCGCCGCTGGACCACGAGGGCTCCTAGAAGTCTCGACCTGCCCGAGCAACGGCACGACCAGGACCGAGTGAAAACCGGCACGCAGCGTCAGATCCTTCAACGGAAACTCCGGCGCGGCCGAGAGGTCCGGAATGCAGATCGGCTCGCGCTTCTGCGCGGAGAACCCCATGGCGCTTTCATCGACCGTGATCTGAATGTCGCGGATGGCGTCCTTGAACGCCTCATCAACACCATGCGCCTCGGCGAGTTCGAACACCTGTCGGGACGCGTCATAACTATAAATCGCGCCGGCATCCGCCTTGCTGAGCTCGACCGCGCGCGTGACGATCGTCGCCAGAACCGAATTGAGATCGAGAGACGAAGCGACGGCCCGGCCGATCTCCTCCAGCGCCTTGAGTTCTCGAACGGATTGCTCGAGATCGCGCGTCCGTTCCTCGACCTTCTGCTCCAGCCGGCCGTAGGATTCCCGCAACTGGCCCGCCATGCGATTGAAATAGTCCGCCAGTTCCTCGATTTCGACTGCCGCCTTGACATCGATGCGATGACCGAAGTTGCTGGCCTCAAGCTGTCGTGCACCGGCCTGCAACGCCCGGATCGGTACGACCATCTGACGCGCGAGCAGCATGCCGGCCAGCATCGCGAGAACAATGCCGGCCGCGACCAGCCATCCGGTTCGGTAGAGTAAATTGTAGATCGGCTTGAGGGCCGCGCTCGTGAGCTGCTCGGAAAAGACATGCCAATTCAGCCGTTCGATGCCCGCCGCAGCGGTCAACACCGAACGTCCTTGCGGGTCACGCCCGAAGAACACTCCACTGGCGCCGTCGCCGAATTCAAGCGACACCTGCGGAAGACTGGCCATGTCCATGCCCAGGCGATAAGTGGGGTTGGTATGGGCCAGCAACCGCCCGGTCGGCCCGACGACAAAAGCGTCGCTGTCCTTACCGATCTGTTCGGGGTCGAAAAAATTGGACAGGAATTTGAGATTGATCTCGGCAACAGTCGAGCCGGCGTTCCGGCCCGAATGCCTCATCGCGATCGTCATAAAGGGATCAGGACCGTCAAAATAGACCGGAGACAGCCAGACCGGCTTGTCTTGGGTCTCCTTGAAGCGCTGATTGCCGGAGTAGTCGATGCCACTACGCTCGACGGCGCCTTCGCGAGTCAGACGTAGCTGTTCCTTGCCGTTGCGGTCGAGTTGAATGACCCGATCGACCGCAGGCACCTGCTGAAGCAGCAATGCGTAGTCTGATTTCCGCTGATCCAGCGTGATCGAGCTCGCCCGGGTCGCGGAGTTGATCTGGCGCTCGATCTCTCCGACGTATTGCTCGATACGGCGCGCGATCGCTTCCGCCTTGTCCGACTGGGCGCTCGACAGTAACTGCGTCACCTCAGTGTAGGTGAACCAGGTCTCAAGGCCGCCGTTCATCGCCAGCACGAGAACGACGAGTGCCACGAACGACACCGCGTACTTGCCGAAGAGACCTCCCCGACGGAACCAGCTTTTTGCAACTGCTTCGGCCATCGGAATTCTCGTTTTACGTCAAGAATTTATGGACCGGGCCGCCGGCTCTCGCAAGGCCTGCCAACACGCCGGGCGGGAGTTGCGCGCCCAGAAGTCCGTGCCGGCCGACGGCTCCGGGGCGTGGGCATTCGGCTTTGCGGTTCCAGCAGAATGCCAAATCCCAGTGACAGAAAAGGTGCAAATGACCACATTGCAAGCCCGCTGGACGGCGCAAGTGAGGGCTCTCAAGGTCCTAAAGTAGCCGGCGGCTGTTTCAGTGCCGGCGCGCCCGCGGGACATCGGCCACGACGGGGTTAACCTTGTCGCCATCGCGCAACGAACTGCCGGCGTTGGCCACCACCATGTTGCCTTCACGCAGGCCATTGCGAATTTCCATGTCGTAGTCTGAGTGGAATCCGACCTGCACCAGTCGTGTCTCGATGATGTTGTCGCGCACGATTTGGACGCTCGCACCTTCGGTGCGGTACTGCACGGCCGAGCGCGGAACCGATATACCGCAGCTCCGATTGGCATCGACTGTGGCGCGAGCGAACATGCCGATGCGGAAGGAGGGATTCTGCCCCAGCGAAATGCGGGCCCGGCCCAGTTGCGTGCGCTGGTCAACCGACGCCGGAACCAATCGAACCGACCCCGATATTTCCCCGTGGCCCTCAACCTCGACGCGCGCGGTCTGTCCGGAAGCCAGTTCCGGCACATGAACGCTCGGCACGTCGGCCTCGAGCTCGATCTCTCCGCCAACCGCGATCCGCATCAGCGGCTCACCCGGCATGGCGGACGCCGTTGCGCCGACCACCGCAGTACTGTGCGTCACCACTCCCGCCGCCGGTGCCTTCAACGTGACGGTATTGCGGCCAGCGGCAGCAGGTGCCGGACCTTGGCCGGACAGGCGTATCAAGCGGACAAGTTCCTGTCCCTCGGTCACGGTGTCGCCTTCGTTCACTAGAACTTCGGTGACCTTGAGACCCGGAACGTCAAGCGTGACCATCGCCTCCTCACGCGCTACCAGAAATCCGGTGACACGGACGGTCGCAGCGAAACACGCACTAGCCGCACGCACCACGATCACCTGAACGATGCGTGAGGATTCCGGTTCGGCCGCGATCGCGCCGTGACGTGTCGAAGCCAGCCCGCCGCCGATCAGCAACGCCGCGGCGGCGGCCGTCACCGCCAAGGAGGCCAATGCCTTCATCTCCGATATCCGATATGCGGTTTCAAGCCGCGGTCGGCGCAAGCTCTATCGCAACTCGCGCAGCACCCGAAATCCATTTGCCGAGAAGCGTACGTCGGAATCATATCTGAAACGCGACTGCGAACGCAGATAGCGGGCCTGGCTGTCATAGGCGCCACCGCGCAGTACGCGCAGGCGGCATTGACCGGTCACCCACGCCTGGCCGTTCGGGGGCGCCCCTTTATAACTGTCGTTCCAACAGTCCTCCACCCACTCGGCGGCGTTTCCGGCAGTATCGTGCAGCCCAAACCCGTTGGGATCGAACGACCCAACCTCGACCGTCTGGTGGGCGTCCTCGACCTTGCATTCGCGACAATTTGCGTGGCGCGCGCCGATGTCGCGGCCCCACCAGTAGGGTGTGTTCGCGCCGCCGCGGGCGGCATATTCCCACTCGGCCTCGCTCGGAAGCCGGTAGGTCTGCCCGGTCTTTTGCGACATCCAGGCGACGAACTCCTTGGCGTCAAGCCAACTGACATTCACTACCGGCCGGTTCCCGCGACCCCAATTGCGATCACTAGGACGGTGCTTGCAGCCTCCGGCTTCCACGCACCGGTCCCACTCGTCAAAGGTCACCTCGTAACGGCCGATGGCGAAGGGCTTCGCAATCTTGACGGTATGCACGGGACCTTCGAACTCGCTGGACGAGCCCATCGGGAATGATCCAGCGGGCACGACCACCACTTCAACGCAATCGCCACAATCGCGGAAGGTATCTCCGGGATTGGTTGAGACCGGCTGAGCGGTTTCAACCGGCGCAGGCGCAGGCGGCGGGGCCGGCGTGGTGGTTGGAATAGGAGCTGGCGCAGGCGCGGGTGCCGGAGCAGGTGTCGTGGTGGGCACTGGAGCCGGCGGCGGTGGCGGTGGCGGCGCAGGCGTCGTCGTCGGGGTCGGGGCAGGCGCCGGCGCAGGTGTCGGCTCGGGAGCAGGCGCGGGCGGTGCCGGAGTTGAACTGAGATTCGAGCGCGCCTGGCCAAAATAGAACTCATCGACCAGAGAGGACGCCACCCAGGGTACCTGCTCGTTGTTTGAGGCGCGCGACACACCGATGCGCGCGCGGTTGAAAACCTCTTCGGCAGTCAAACCAGGAGCCCGAAGCTCCTTGGTCAACTCGCTGACGAACAAGCTGATCGGCCCGGGACCATCATTGATCACTTTACCCGGCGCGGCAGCGTACATCGCGAGCGTGCCTTCCGGCGCGTCGATCGCGGCCAGCCCCGCCGCCGAAGTTCTAAAGCGGCGTTCAAACGGATTTCTTCGCGAAGCGTCAAGAATGACGATTTTTACTCGGGCGCCCTTGCGATGCATTTCCGCCAGCACCGCATCGATGCTCACGCCTTCCCGTCGCACATCGGCCTCGGTCCACATCTGCGCGTTGACCGGGACGAGATAGGTCTGCCTGCCGACCTGAATCCCGAAACCGTTGAAATAGAACAGCGCCGTCATGCCATTGCGGATCTTGCCCATGAAGGCATCGATCGCGAGCCGCATGTCTTCTTTGGTGGCGTTTTCCTTGAGATCGACATCGAATTCGCTTCGACGGAACTCGTCGGCGAGCGTCCGTGCATCCCGGAGCGTGTTCGAAAGCGGCGTGCTTGCGTCGGGGTAACTGGCATTTCCAATGACGAGCGCCACGCGAGCGGGTCTTTGCTGAGCGAGCGCCGAAAGGGTCAGCGTTGCGGTCGTGATTGCCACGGACAGTAGAAAAAAGAGCCTCATGTTCATCGCGCGCCTTCTGCGCCCCATTGGACTCAACCGACGAAATGCCGCTTTTTTTGCGGCCAGTCGTGCTACTGTTCAAGATGTCCGAACGTTAACCTATCAACGTGGATCCGGACCTGGTTCGACTAGGCGGCACCTGAACGCTGCCTTTTTTGCAAGCACAACAATATTGTAGACATATCACGCCCAACCGACAACCGGCCGATTGCCACGGCCACGTGGCTAGCGGCCGCGTGCAGCAGCGACGTTGAGCCGCGGACCCGCCGTTGCGAAACAACTCGATGCCCCGCAATGTGGGCCAGGATATCAGGATATTCCGACTGAGCGATGTTTTGCCTCGCGTTTCGCCGAGACCGGCGGTGGCAGATTTGCTTCACAGGTGTGCGGAGTTCACTTAGATTGTCGTTAAGAGCGCGACTGCAATGAGGTGGGCGACCCCGTTAAGCAAAGCGGGAACCACAGAAGGACGTAGCCATGCGCATGCTCGAAAAAATCGTAGGCCGGCCTGATCAGCGTGCAAATCGCATCGTCGCGGTATTGCTGTCGGCCGCCGCACTTGCTTGCGGCGTTTCGCTTGCCGCGGGACAGCAAAGTGGCAGCCCGACGCCTTCGGCCCCCGGAGCAGAAGTCTATTTCGTCGATCTCCAGGACGGCGCAACAATACCCGCCAAGGCGACCATCTATTTCGGACTGCGGAATATGGGCGTGGCACCGGCCGGATCCGACCGCGAAAATTCGGGCCATCACCACTTGTTGATCGACACCGAACTGCCGCCGCTGGATCAACCGATTCCAAGCGATTTCAACCATCTGCATTTCGGCGCCGGCCAGACCCAGGCGGAGATCACGCTCAAACCTGGCGACCATACATTGCAGTTGCTGTTGGGGGACAAGAACCATGTGCCGCACTCACCGCCGGTGATGTCGCCGCGCATCAAGGTCCACGTTGAGGCCCCGCCATTGACCGGCGGGCCGACGCCGTCGCCGCCGGGCGCGGAGGTCTATTTTTCCGATGTCAAGGATGGCGACACCATCGCCACTAAGACGACGCTGCATTTCGGCTTGCGCAACATGGGCGTGGCGCCTGCCGGCTCGGATCGCGAAAATTCCGGCCATCACCACTTGCTGATCGATACCGAACTGCCGCCACTCGATCAGCCTATTCCAAGCGACTTTAACCATCTCCATTTCGGCGGTGGTCAGACCGAAGCCGAGATCACCTTGAAGCCCGGCGAGCACACCCTTCAGTTGCTGATGGGCGACAAAGATCACATTCCCCACACGCCCCCAGTCATGTCGAAGCCGATCAAGGTGCGTGTCGTCGACCCTTCGCTTCGCAAGCCGTCGCCGCCGGATGCGCGGGTCTATTTTATCGGTATCCGCGACGGGTCCGTCCTGCCGCAGAAGGCAACCATTCACTTCGGACTGGCCAATATGGGCGTGGCCCCAGCCGGTATCGAGAAGCCTAATACCGGCCATCACCATCTGTTGATCGATACCAAACTGCCGCCGCTCGACGAGCCGATCCCCAGCGACTTTAACCATCTGCATTTCGGCGCCGGCCAGACCGAGGCGACGGTGACACTTCCGCTGGGGACGCACACGCTGCAATTGCTTTTGGGCGATGAGAACCACGTGCCCCACAACCCGGCCGTCATGTCGAAGCCGATCAAGGTCATCGTGACCCGGACGGGGCGCTGAACGGGCGGTTGACGATGAGAGTTGGCCGGCCGGCCGGGCCGTCGGCTTCGCGAATAGGACGCTTGCATCCCATGCCGTGTGACCGCCGCAACCTCGCTCCTGCGTTGGTTCTAGCCGCCTTATTCACCGCCGCTGCATGGCCGGCACAGGCCCGCACGCTACGCATCGATGGGACGTCCGGCTATCTGTCCGAATGGCAGGTCAAGGCCGAGGTATCGAGCGTTCCGTCCGGCGGCCGCGAGGAATTCTCCGGACCGTTAACCTTGCGGCATGTTGGCTTGTGCAGTCCAAACGGCGCGGTGGAGAAAGCCGGGCAGATCAAGTTCCACATCTCGAAATCGCTATGGTCGGCCGATGCCATCCACGCCACGCTCACGATCGATGGCTTGCAATGCACCTATGACGGCAAGCTGTCAGGGCGTTCCAGCGGATTCATGGAGTGCCGTGACGGCAAGGCGATCCCCCTCGTGCTATCGGTGCAGTAGTCACAATCCCTGCGGCCGCCGGCAATATCCTGCGTCGATTTCGGGTGCGCTGCCTGCCCGCTCGGGAGAAAGCCCAGTCGAGAGGCGTTTCCTGGCACATCTGCGATAATATTGTCTGTTGCGCGAGGACGGCCGGGTCGGGCAGTTTCCCTGACAAGTCCGCCTAATCGAGAGGGTGCCGATGGCGATCAACATCTCCGCGTGGTCGATCCGCCACCCGCTCCCCGCGATGGTGATGTTTGCGGCCATCGTTGCGCTCGGGTTCCTGAGCTTCAGCCGGCTGCCGATCACGCAATTGCCGAACGTCGATGTGCCGGTGATCTCGGTTACCGTCACGCAGTTCGGCACCGCGCCCGCCGAACTTGAATCACAGGTCACCAAGACGATCGAGGACGGCGTCTCCGGCGTCGAGGGCGTGCACCACATCATCTCGTCGATTACCGACGGCATTTCGACGACGACCATCACCTTTCGGCTCGAAACCAACACCGACCGGGCGCTCAACGACATCAAGGATGCGGTGACGCGCGTGCGCGCCAATTTGCCGCGAACCGTCGACGAGCCGATGATCCAGCGCGTCGATATCGCCGGCCTCCCCATCCTGACCTACGCGGCGATTTCGCCGGGCAAGACGCCCGAGCAGCTCTCCTGGTTCGTCGAGGATGTTGTCATCCGCGCGCTGCAAGGCGTGCGCGGTGTCGGCCGCGTCGAGTTGATCGGCGCAGTACAGCGCGAAGTGCGCGTCGGCCTCGATCCGATGCGTCTGCAGGCCGTCGGCTTGACGCCGCTCGATGTCAGCCGTCAGCTTCGCGGCAGCAATGTCGATCTCGCCGGCGGACGCGCCGAAATCGGCGGACGCGAGCAAGCGATCCGTACGCTCGCCGGCGCGAAGACAATCGTCGATCTCGCTGCAACCCGCATCGCGCTGCCGAACGGCGGCGAGGTTCGGCTCGATGATCTCGGCTTCGTCACCGATACGATCGCCGAGCCACGCACCTTTGCACGTTTCGACGGCACGCCCGTGGTCGGCTTCAGCATCCTGCGCTCCAAGGGAGCCAGCGATGTGGTCGTAGCGGACGCCGTGGCCGCGCAGGTCAATACCATCAAGGCGGCCTACCCGGATGTCGAACTCAAGCTGATCGACAGTTCGGTCAGCTACACGCTCGGAAACTATCACTCGGCATTGCATACGCTGTACGAAGGCGCAGCGCTTGCCGTGCTGGTCGTATTCCTGTTCCTGCGCGATCTGCGCGCCACCGTCATCGCGGCGATCACGCTGCCGCTGTCGATCCTGCCGGCGTTCTGGGCGATGGACGTGTTCGGCTTCTCGCTGAACATGGTGAGCCTGCTGGCGATCACGCTCAGCACCGGCATTCTGGTCGACGACGCGATCGTCGAGATCGAGAACATCGTACGACATATTCGGATGGGCAAATCGCCCTATCAGGCCGCGATCGAAGCCGCCGATGAGATCGGGCTCGCCGTCATCGCCATCAGCCTGACAATCGTCGCGGTGTTCGTGCCCGCCAGCTTCATGCAGTCGGTGCCAGGGCAATTTTTCAAGCAGTTCGGCATTACGATTTCGGTCCAGGTGCTGTTTTCGCTGCTGTGCGCGCGGCTCATTACGCCCACGCTCGCAGCCTATCTGCTTAAGCCCCATCCACACCCCGAGAAGGGCGATGGATTTGTCATCCGCACATATACCAAGCTGGTGACCTGGTCGGTCCGCCACCGCTTCATCACGATCACGATCGGCCTGATCTTTTTCATCGGATCGATCTGGAGCACGAGCCTCCTGCCGTCGGGATTCCTGCCCGACATCGACAAGGCAAGATCGCTGCTCGCGATCGAGCTGCCGCCCGGCTCGCAACTCGCCGACAATGAAGCCGTAACCGATGCCATCGCCAAACAGATCCAGGAGCGGCCGGAGGTCGTGAGCGTCTTTGTCGACGGCGGACGCATCCCGCCGGGCAGCATCGAGGTCCGCAAGTCGACGCTGACGATCAACTACGTGCCAAAGTCGGAACGATCGATTTCTCAGCGCCAGCTCGAAATGGAGATCAGCCGGGACCTCGTCGACATACCCGACATTCGCTTCTGGTTCCTCGACGAGAACGGCAAACGCAACGTCACGCTGATCGTCACCGGCCAGGACAACGCCACGGTTTCGAACGTGGCGTCGGAACTGGCCGCGCAGATGCAGCGGCTGCCGCTCATCACTAACGTGGTGGCGACCGCCAGCCTCAACCGGCCGGAGTTGCGAATCTATCCGCGCCGCGACCTGGCGGTGCGGTTGGGCATTTCGACCGAAAGCCTGTCGGAAACCATCCGCGTCGCGACCATCGGCGATGTCGGCCCAGGGCTAGCCAAGTTCGATGCCGGCGACCGGATCGTGCCGATCCGCGTATTGCTCGAAGAAAGCGCGCGCGCGGACCCCAAGACGCTCGAAGGAATTCGCGTACCGTCGCCCCGTGGCGGGGGCGTGCCGCTCAAGGCGCTCGCGGACATCGAGTTCGGCGCCGGTCCCATCAGCATCAACCGCCATGACCGGCATCGGCAGGCGACCATCGAGGCGGACCTGGTCGGCTCGGCGGCGCTGAGCAATGCCACCGAGGCGATCAAGTTGCTGCCGGTGATGCGCGGCCTGCCGCCGGGCATCCAAGTCACCGAAGCAGGCGATGCCGAACTGCAGGCCGAGTTGTTCGACGGCTTCGGCTCGGCGATGCGCAACGGCCTGATGATGGTCTACGTTGTGCTTGCCGTCCTGTTCGGCAGCCTGCTGCAGCCGCTGACCATTCTGATTTCGCTGCCATTGGCGCTCGGAGGTGCGATTATCGGCCTGCTGGCGACCAACCGGCCGATCAGCGCGCCGGTGGTCATCGGCATTCTGATGCTCATGGGGATCGTCACCAAGAACGCCATCATGCTGGTGGACTTCGCTATCGTGGCGATGCGCCGCGGCGTCGACCGAACCGCGGCGATCGTCGAGGCGGGCCGGATGCGCGCCCGCCCGATCGTAATGACGACCATTGCCATGGCGGCCGGCATGGCGCCGAGTGCGTTCGCCATTGGCGCCGGCGGCGAATTCCGCTCGCCGATGGCGATCGCCGTCATCGGTGGTCTTACCGCGTCGACGCTGCTGTCGCTGCTGTTCGTGCCGACGGTGTTCACGGTGTTTGACGACATCGGGCGCATCTCGGGCCGTCTTTTCGGCCGAGTCTTCGGCAAGGCCGACGAGCCTCCCAGCCCGCCCGGTGATGCACCGCCGCCGGCATCGCCATCAGCAGAACCGCCTCAGGCGGCACACGGACACGCGGCGCCGGCCGCGACCTGATTATACGGGAAGAGCGATCACCTAGAATCGTCCCGCCCCCGGACGGTGGGACGGACCGTTCCGAGGGCGGGTGGGTTGGAGGCGCGGCCGGCGGCCGTGGGGACCGCGGGCGAAGCCTCCGGCTGTTGGTGACGGGTGGCTTACGCGGCCAGCGCCTCCGCGGTGTCGGTGGCGCCGAACTCTTCGGCCATGGCGCGCTCCAGGATGTCCATGCCCTCTTCGAGTTCGGCGAACGTGGTGGTCAGCGGCATCATGCACTTGATGACCTCGTCCTCCGGGCCGGCGCGCTCGATGATCAGGCCGTAGCTGTAGGCCTTCTTGGTCACCGACGCGGCGCGGGCCGGGTCGGCGCAGCGCACGCCGATCATCATGCCGCGGCCCTTGACCTCGACGGCGTGGCCTTCGAAGCGATCGACCAGACCCTGCAGGCGCTGCGCGAGGTAGCGGCCCTTGGCCTGGATCTCGTTCTGGAACGCATCGTCCGACCAGTAGTGCTCGATCGAAGCCGTCGCGGTCACGAAGGCGTGGTTGTTGCCGCGGAAGGTGCCGTTGTGCTCGCCCGGCTTCCACACGTCGAGTTCGCGCTTGAGCACCACCAGCGCCATCGGCAGGCCGTAGCCCGAGAGCGACTTCGACAGCGTGATCACGTCCGGCTTGATGCCGGCCGGCTCGAACGAGAAGAACGTTCCGGTGCGGCCGACGCCGGCCTGGATGTCGTCGACGATCAGCACGATGCCGCGCTTGTTGCACAGCGCCTCGAGGCGCTTGAGCCAGTCGATGCGCGCCACGTTGAGCCCGCCTTCGCCCTGCACGGTCTCGAGGATCACGGCGGCCGGGGTGTCCATGCCGCCAGACGGGTCGGACAGCACCTTCTCGAGATGCGCGATGGTGTCGACGCCCTCGCCGAAATAGCCGTCGAACGGCATCGCGGTGGTGTTGGTCAAGCGCGACGCCGGCGGCGGCGCGCAGGTAGGAGTTGCCGGTCACCGCCAGCGCGCCCATCGACACGCCGTGGAAGCCGTTGGTGAAGTAGATGACGTTCTGGCGGCCGGTGACCTTGCGGGCGATCTTCAGCGCGGCTTCGACCGCGTTGGTGCCGGTCGGGCCGACGAACTGCATGACGTAGTTGTCGAGGCCGCGCGGCTTGAGGATGACGTTCTGCATCGCCTCCAGGAAGCGCTCCTTGGCGACCGTGTGCAGGTCGAGCGAGTGGGTGATGCCGTCGTCCATGATGTAGTCGACCAGCGCGCCCTTGAAGACGTCGTTGTTGTGGCCGTAGTTGAGCGAACCGGCGCCGGCCAGGAAGTCGAGGTAGCGGTTGCCGTGCACGTCGGTGAGCTCGGTGCCCTTGGCGCGGCTGAACACGGCCGAGAAGCTGCGGGCGTAGGAGCGCACGTTGGATTCGAGGCTCTCGAACACCGCGGTCTCGGTCTTCGGGGCGGCGATCTGGGTGGTGATGTTCGTGCGGTCCAACATGGTGTCCTCTTTGTCCCGGTTCGGGGGGCGGCCAATCGCCCTGTCCATGACCAGGACCTTACGGACACCCCCCAATCGCCGATGTGCTCGCCATCACGCTTCGGCGCTTTCCCGGACCATCTCACGGGAGCCAAGATCACGGGCGATCATCTTGATTTTACTGGGATAATTTCGCCGATTAGCCAACGGCGGGCCGGTCTGCAAAGATGCCCGAAATTCAAGGAAAGACAGAGTTCCGCATGGCAGACGAACCGGGCACCCTGAATGCAACGGTGTTGCTGCGCTCGACGGCGATTTTCCGCGAGCTGTCGAACGACCAGTTGGACGAAATCTGGTCGCGCGCAAAGGTCCACAACCTGCTGCGCGGCGAGGTCCTGGTTCGCCAGTACAGCCCGTCGGACTCGGTCTACGTCGTGGTGTCCGGGCGCTTCGAAGTCTGGGTTGAGGGGCAGCCGACCCCCATCAACGAGATCGGGGTCGGCGAACCGATCGGCGAAACCGGCTTCTTCTCCGGTGCGCCGCGCAACGCCACCATCATCGCAGCCCGTGATTCAGTCGTGCTGGAACTCGACCGCGTATCGTTCGACAGCGTAGCCGAGAAGGTGCCGGCGATCCATCAGACCCTGCTACGCGCGCTGGCGCGCCGGCTGGCCGAAGGCAGCACCCGCGGCGCGCAGGAACGACGCGGCACCGCCGCACGCACCATCACGGTGATCGCCGGGGGCAACCAGCCGATCCCGCAGATATTTTACGACCGTCTTGACGCCGTAGTCGGACACCGCGGCAAGGGCCGCCTGCTGACGAGCGATTACGTGCAGCGCCACTTTCCCGGGCGTACGCCTGACGATCCGTCGGTGTCAAACTGGCTCAACGCCATCGAGCACGAATACGAGTTGATCGCCTATCTGGTCGACGACACGCTCACCGAATGGACGCGCAAGGCGATCCGGCAGGCGGACCAGATACTGATCGTCGTGTCGGGTACAGCGTCTGACGGGCTCAACCCGGTCGAAGCGTTCGCACTCGAAACGCACCCGCCTGCCCGCCGCCGGCTGGTATGCCTGCATGACCACCGCACCGGGTGGGTCGAGGGTACGGCCGCCTGGCTCAAGCAACGCGACGTGGCGATGCATCATCACATGTCGCTGGAGGATGATCTCGATCTCAAGAGCCTCCACCGCTTCCTGACCGGACGCGCGGTCGGCTACGTCGGGGCCGGCGGCGGCGGCTTCGGTCCCGCCCATATCGGCATCTACAAGGCGTTCACGGAGCGCGGCACGAACTTCGATCTTCTCGGCGGCGCCAGCGTCGGCGCGGCAATCCTCGGCGGGTTTGCGATGATGCTAACCCCCGAGGAAGTCGACATCGGCACCCACGACGTGTTCGTGACCAGCCGGGGGTTCAAGCGTTTCACCTTTCCCCGCTACGCCCTGCTCGACCACCAGCCGTTCGACCAGGCGCTGCGCCGGCAATACCGCGACATCTGCGTCGAGGACGCCTGGCGCCCATTCTTCGCGGTCGCGACCGTGCTCGATGGTTCGGGACAGGGGCCCTATCTGATCAGGCGCGGCCCGATGTGGAAGGCGGTGCGGGCATCGGGCTCGCTTCCCGCCGTGCTGCCGCCGGTCTTCACCGATGACGGCCGGATGCTGGTCGACGGTGGTGTGGTCGACAACGTCCCGCTGCGCTCGATGAAGGCGCTCAAGACCGGGCCGAATCTCGTTGTACATTTCGGCGTGCGCGAAATGCAGCAGCGATTCGACGTGGACTACATGAGCATTCCGGGGCGCTGGGGATTGCTCCGCCAGATGATGACGCCGTCGGGCCGCCGGAAGCTGCCGCGCGTGCCCAGCCCGATCGGCGTGTTGCAGCGCTGCCTGGTCATGAACCAGAACCCCGAACTGCTGCCGGTCGGCCCGCTTGATCTGGTGCTGACGGTGCCGCCGTTCCCGGGCGCGAACTTCATGGATTTCGACCATCACTATGAAGTCTTCGAGGCGGCCTATCACTGGTGCCGCACCAAGCTCGACGAACTCACCGAGAAGGGTGACCCGGCGCTGGCGGCGATTCTCGCGACCAAGGATTGATTCCTCGCGCCTCAGGACCTGTTACTGCCGGCGCTGTTCAGCGCCGCAGAGGCATCGTCGATACTCGCCGGCATCGACGTGCTTCATCGCACAGTCGTAAGCGCGGAAGGTTTCCGGCGATAGGCTGGTGACGCCGTCCGGCAGGTTCCAATTGGCCGTTCGGCCAACCGGGTAGACGGAAAACCACTTCGCGCGCGCCTGCTCGTCGGTGCCGATAAGGTCGGCCAGTCTTGCCAGGTTCGCCGCATCGAGCGCCGGCAACTGCCAGAGCTCCGAAAACCGATACTCCCGCTTCCAGGTCAGCCTTCCGGTTGCTGCCGCCGGATCCAAGCCGTCGGCGTACCAGGTTTCGCGATCGACCAGATTGCCGGACGCGCCATAGGAATAGACGTGGAAACCGGGGTTCTGACCGAACACCGGACTGATACCGGGCGTGTTGAGCGTAAAGCCGTCGAGACGGCCGTCTCTTCCGATGACGCGAAACTCATCCATGTGGGTGTGCCCCGCATAGGTCGCGGTCACCGTGTTCGCGTAGCGCTGCAACACATCGGAGAAGTCTTGCGCCTGCTCCGCGGCCCACATCGCCGTCAGACCGGACGGACATGCGCCACGCCTGACGGTCGCATAGGGGTCGGCGCCGGGCGGAATATGGAACAGCAGCCATGCCGTCTCGCCGGCGCGCGACACGGCTTCGAGGCGTTCCGACAGCCACGAGATCACATCTTTTCTGAGAAGGCCTGCCGGGCTGCCCCCACACGCGTCGCGGTATCTCTCTGACAAAAACACCGAATTGACCGCGATGATGCGCAGCCCCGGAATGGCGCCGCTTGCAAGGTCGTAGCCGTGACCGCTCAGCCAATCGCGCGCGAAGGACGGATCGTCGCCAGCGCCGGCCAGCTTTGCCGCAAGGCGCAGCGTGTCATTCAGAAAAATGCCGCCGGGGCTGAGGCGATAATCGCCGCAATCGGAATCCTCGTTGCCCAGCGTCAGAAACACGCGGCGCTCCGGGAAGCGGCGCCTGATTTCCTCGGCGAGAAAGCTGGCCGTCTTGTCGACGAAGCCACGATAATCGTCTTCGCTGTGATTGGTCGCGCTGGCCTCGAACTTGGATCGGAAGCGATGCGCCAACAGGTCGCCGGTCAGAATCAGGAAGGCCGGGTCAGGTTCCACCGCATGCATCTGATCGAGCGCGCTCTCAAGCAGCGGCCACGTGGTATCGCGGCCATAGCTGCCGTATCGATCGGCCGCGGTTCGCCCCAGAATTTCGCGCCACCTCTCCGGCGGCGCGGCGGCTAGTTCGTTGACCAACTCCGGCGCTGCGAACGGGTCGAAATGCAAATCGCTGACGGCGATGAAGCGGCCCGTAATCCGTTGCTCCTCCGCGCAGAGTGATCCGCCGCTCAAACTCGTCAGAAATCCGAAGAGCAAGATCGCTAGCGTCGCGGCAGAACGAATGCGGCGCAGCAGCCAAACGATGTATCGCACCGAGACGCGTCGCGATGAGATGACCATGACGGGCGGCCTATGAGTTCTTGCGATATGTTGAGTACGGGATCCGCACAGCATCCGAGGAGGCTCGGAGGTTCATCAATTACCAAGGTCCTCCCGATGTAACCAGCGCATAAACGAGCTGCGCAAATCGCCTTGCTGGCCCAAAAGAAAAGGCTCATCCTAAAAGTGCGGTAACGACCGCCGACAGAACGAAAAACGATTGTAATGGGGAGAGGCCCGATGAAACGTTGTGTAACAGCGTTGCTGATCCTGTGCTCATCCACATTTGCGGCCTGGCCGCAGACCGGCAACGAGCCAAATCTCAACGAAACCCAACTCGCCGGCCTGCGGCTCTTCAACCAGTCCTGCCGCGTCTGTCACACCAAACCGCAACTGACGAGCCCGCAATACGGACCTGTGCTGTCGAAAGATTCCGCGGGCGGCAGCGACGACGTGATGCGGCAAGTCATCAGCGACGGGACGCCGCGGATGCCGGGCTTCAAGCATCACTTCGAGCCTGCACAGATCAACGCCATCGTTGCGTATCTCAAAACCGTTCCCGCCCCCGCGCCATGAAGGCGCCTCGCTCGGCTTCGCGCTGACTGGATCAATGGGAGACGACGTCATGACATACCCTCGTTGCCTGCTCTTTGCCGCCGCGCTCGCCGTGAGCGGTGCGTTGGGTTGCGTCACCGCCGCCATCGCCGCCGATGCCATGCTAAGCGGAACGATCACCGCGGCGGGTGGCGAGAAGCTCGGCGGCATTACGGTATCGGCCAAGCCCGCCAACGGCACGATCACGACGACGGTCTATACCGACGAGGCCGGCAATTATTATTTCCCGCCGCTGCCGTCGGGACAGTATCGCGTCTGGGCGCAGGCTGTCGGCTTCGAGACCGCCAAGGCCGGCGTCGACCTGAACGCCGCACGCAAACAGGGCTTTGTCCTCAAGTCGACTCAGGACTTCGTGAAGCAATTGCCGGGTAACGTCATGCTGGCTGCACTGCCGGACGGCACGCCGCACGACAAGCTCATGAAACAGCTCGTGCGCAACAATTGCACCTCCTGTCATACGTCGAGCTACATTCTCCAACACAAGTTCGATGAGACCGGCTGGAACGCCATCATCGACCTGATGAAGAACGTCAACGTCTACGGCACCTATGTTGGCAAGAGCCGTTCGCCATCAGGCGTTCTCGACTACCATCAGAAGGACTTGGCGGCCTACCTCGCACGCGCACGCGGTCCGGGCGAAAGCACAATGCGCTTCAAGCCCGATCCGCGCCCGTCCGGAGAGGCAGCGCGTGTCGTGACGAAGGAATATGAAGTCCCGCTCGACCCCGATGCCGGTCTGCCGGACAATTTCGTGCAGAACGACGGCAGCGACTGGTCATTCGGAACGCCGTCGGTGCTGATCCCAGGCTGGGGCGTGCATGACGCCTGGCTCGATCTCAACGGCCAGATCTGGTTCACCTGCAACATCCAGAACAAGCGCACGACCATTGGCAAGATCGATTCAAATACCGGCGCGGTGAAGCTCTTCAAGGTGGCGGCGCCGAACGGTTTTGCCGCGCAGACGCATGGCATGACGCGCGACAAGAACGGCACGATCTGGTTCAACATCAACCCGGGCCGTGGCGGCCTGGGCCGGATCGATCCCAAGACCGAGCAGATCGAGGTCTTCCTGCCGCCCACCGGCATGTCGCCGACCGGCGGCGCCACCACCGTCGACTTTGATGGCAAAGGCCGCATCTGGTCCTCAGCGCCTGACGGTGCCCTGAGTTTCGATCCGGTGACCGAAAGGTTCACCGCGTTCAAGTCCATCACCTACAAGACGCCGAACGGTACCGGCGTCACCTACGGCGCGGCCGCCGACCGTGACGGCAACGGCTGGTGGGCGGAGATGACGCTCGACATCATCGGTAAGGGCGACATGACGACCGGGAAGCCGCAGGAAGTGAAGCTTGCGCCGGTCCAGGAGTTCGTGGATAGCGCGACGCCGGAAGCGCGCAAGTTCTACGAGACCTACATGCAGCCTGACTTCAACAACCCGCTGCCGTGGGCACAGGGTCCGCGGCGGATGGGCACCGACAAGAACGCCGACGTGCTCTGGGTCGGCAATTCATGGGGCGCCAATCTCGCGCGCATCGACACCCGCACGCACGCGACCACCTACGTCCCGCTCCCGGGACAGCAGCAACCCTACCATGTGGCCGTCGACAACAGTCACAACGCATGGACCAACATCTGGGGCGCCGATCGCGTACTGCGCTACAATCCGCAGACCTCCGCGTGGACCGCGTTCGACCTGCCGACGCGCGGGGCGGAGCCGCGGTACGTTTCGTTATTGGAGCGGGACGGACAACCGATGCAGGTTGTTCTGCCCTACTTCCGCGCGCGAAAGGTCGCGGTCATGACGATGCGCAGCGAGGCCGACTTGCAAGCCCTCAAGGCTGCAGCAGATCGTCAATAATTACCCGTCAGGCGGCCGATTCCGGCCGCCGTCGATCTTGCACATCATCCGCCTGCTCAACCGGCAGGCGGATGATCCGATTGAACCATTGCCATCGCGACTAATTTTGGTGAGAACTCACGCGAGGATCGCGTGATGATTGATCAACTGGACATTGAGCCGTTTCGCCTCGAAGAGGCGACGATCGACGAACTGCATCAGGCCATCAGGGCGGGACGGACGACTTGCGTCGCGGTCGTCCGGCACTATCTCGACCGCGTCCGCGCCTTCAACGGCGTCGCGAGCGTGCTGGTGACCGAGAACGGCGCCCCGGTGGCCGAGGCCACCGGCACGGTGCGCGCCGGCGTTCGGCTGCGTTTCCCCACGCACACCGTCAGCGCCGCGACCATCCTGCCCGACCTCGATCAATACCACGGGCCGGCGCTCGAATTCGGCCGCATGGAACCAACCGCTTCCGATCCGTCGGTATCGCAGCAGTTCGGCATGATCGCCGGCATCCCGAATGCCTGCCAGGTCAATGCTCTTGCCACGCTCAACATCCGCGGCGAGCGGTCGGTAACCTGCCGCGGCGATTTCGACCGCCACCCCTCGCAGGGGCCATTGCCGCCCGGCGCACCGCCGGTCTGCGAATTCTTCCGCCACCTGCCCGACGCGCTGGAGCGGGCGGCTGAGCTTGATGCCGCTTATGGGCGCGACCCGGATCTCGAAGCGATGCCCATGTACGGCGTCGTGTTCTCGTTCAAGGACCCGTTCGATACCAAGGACATGCGCTCCACCGGCGGCGGTGACGCCCGCTACGACATCGATTTTCCGGCGCGCGACCATGTGCTTGTCGAGCAGTTGCGCAACAAGGGCGCGATCATCTTCGCCAAGGCGGTCAACACCGAATACAACGGCCGCGCCGGCGATCCTGGCGGCCGCCATCGGCCGGATAAGGTGCTGCCGTCGACCCTCGGCTATCAGCGCAGCACCTGGAGCGGCAATCCCGCCAATCCGTACGACACCACCCGCTCGGCTTCGCTCGGCTCAAGCTCGGGCTCGGCGCTGTCGGTCAGCACCAACATGGTGATGGCGAGCCTGGGCGAGGAAACCCGCGCCTCCTGCCGCGGCCCCTCCAACCATAACGCGGTCGCACTGATCCTGCCGCACAAGGCGATGCTCGGCTTCGACGGCGGCGCCATCGGCGCCGACATCTATTGCGATCGCAGCGGCATTCACTGCCGTGCCATCGGCGATTGCGCGAAGGTACTCGATGCCTTGAAGGACCCCGTCAAGGGCTACTACGACCCGCGCGACCCGTTCACGACCGTGCCGCGTTCGTCGGTACTGAGCACGCCCTACGCAAGCCATGCGAAGTCGCCCGGCACTCCTGGCGCGCTCAAGGGCATGCGGATCGGGATCATCCGCGAATCCATGGTCGTGCCACCGGGCTCGAAAACCGAGGAGCCAATCGTCACCGCCGCCGCACGGGAAATCAAAACCGTGATCGGCGAACGTTTGGGCGCGACGCTGGTCGAAGTCCTCCCATCCGCTTTGGCAGGGCGACCCCGATGTCGAGGCGATGACGGTCGATTTCCGGCGGGCGCTGGCGCGGCTGGTGCCGGTGTTCATGCCGGACCTGCTGTTCCGGCTGGGACGGGATGGCACGCCGATCTTCAAAGACTTCGCCGCCGCGATCGTCCCGACCGAGTTCATGCCCGGCAAAGTGTTCGGCAGCGGCACCATGCAGCCGATCGATTATTGCGTAGCGCTGGCCGAGGGGCGGATCACGCCGCCCGCGAACCTCGATCTCGCGACCATCCAGCAGCAGGAACTCGCCAACACTTTCCGTTTTCACATCTCGCAATATCTGGGCCGGCGCGCCGCCGACTGGCGGGCAAAGGGGTTCACCGAAACGCTTGCGGATTGGCCGGCGCTCAACGCGCGCTCCAAATTCTGGGGCGACGATCAGCGCGCTGCCTTCCAGAACTGGGAAGAAGTGGCCGATCCGCGCAATCCGCACGGCCGGCGCCAGGGCGTCAACGAACGCATCATGCTCCGCGAATTGCTGCGCCGGGTCGACATGATGGTGATCCTGGAGAACCAACTCGACGCGCTGGTGCGCCTGCATACGCCCTGGCCACCGGGCCTGATCGGCGGGGCCTACCAGTACGACATCGTGAGCAATCTGGCGCCTGAATCGCTGAGCGGCCCGAACGCGGGTCTCACAGAGGTGCTGATCCCGGCGGGCTATGTCACCACCGTGTACGACCCGGTGTTCAAGCTCAGCCCGGACGGAACGCGATACGTGTCGGCGCCGTCGCACACTCCGACCACCATACCGGCCCCCGGCCTGCCGTTCTCCCTGGTTTTTCGTGCCGAGCCCGGCAAGGAGGACATCCTCCTCCGGATCGCCTCCGCCTATGAGGCGGCCTCAAAGCGCCGCATCCCTCCCCCGGCCTTCGGACCGCTTGCGGCCGCACCCGCAGCACTGCGGCCTTGACCTCGCCGGGCTCGCCCGCCATCTCCTATCCATTCCAAGCCACCGGGATTTGCCTGCCATGACCGATACCCAGGACACGCGTACCGAAAACCGCGCGTTCGAAGCCGATGTCGCCAAGCTGCTCCACATGATGGTGCATTCGGTTTACTCCAACAAAGATGTCTTCCTGCGGGAACTGATCTCCAATGCGGCGGATGCCTGCGAGCGCCTGCGCTACGAGGCCATCGCCAATCCGGGCCTGCTAGGCGACGACCCGAAGCTGCACATCACCGTCGCGGCCGATCCGGATCAGCGGCAACTGACCGTCGAGGATAACGGCATCGGCATGAACCACGTCGAGATGGTCGAGGCGCTCGGCACCATCGCGCGTTCGGGCACCCGTGCCTTCATGGAAAAAATGGACGCGGCGCAAGGCGGCGAAGGCGCCACCCTGATTGGACAATTCGGCGTCGGGTTCTACTCGGCCTTCATGGTTGCCGACCGCGTCGACGTTCTCTCCCGCCACGCCGGCACCGAGGACGCGTGGCTGTGGTCGTCGGATGGCAAGGGCACGTTTTCGGTCACGCCCGCCGCGCTCGAAGACGCGCCGAAGCGCGGCACGCGGGTCGTCCTCCATCTGATGGAGGACGCCAAGTCCTACACCGAGCGCTTCAACCTGGAGCGGATCGTCAAGGCGCAATCCGGTCACGTACCGGTGCCGATCGCCATCGTCGACAAGCCGGGCGAGGCGCCGTCCGAGGTTTCCGACGGCGCCGCGCTCTGGACCAAGCCCAGGTCTGAGATCACCGCTGCGGAATACACTGATTTCTATCGCAGCGTCGCAGGCCAGTTCGATGAACCGGCACTCACCGTGCATTTCCGCGCCGAAGGCCGCCAGGAGTTCACCGCCCTGGTGTTCGTGCCGAGTTCGCCGCCATTCGACCTGTTCGATCCCGACCGCAAAGGCCGGATCAAGCTTTACGTCAAGCGCGTTTTCATCACCGACGATGCGGAATTGCTGCCGCGCTACCTGCGATTCGTCCGCGGACTGGTGGATTCCGCCGACCTGCCGCTCAACGTCTCGCGCGAGATGATTCAGACCAGCCCGGTCCTCGCGGGCATCAGGAAAAGCCTCACGAGCCGCGTCCTCAGCGATCTTGAGAAGCTCGCGGACTCGGATGCCGCGACGTATGCCAAGATCTGGGACGCCTTCGGCGCGGTCATGAAGGAAGGCATCTACGAGGATTACGAACGGCGCGACACGCTGCTCGCGCTGACGCGCTTCAAGAGCACGGCTTCGGGCGAAGGGCTGCGGAGCCTGAAGGAGTATGTCGGTTCGCTCAAGGAGAACCAGACCGCGATCTATTATCTCGCGGGCAGCGACATGAGCCGTCTCGAATCCTCACCCCAGCTCGAAGGCTTCCGTGCGCGCGGCGTCGAAGTTCTGCTGCTTGCCGACCCGGTCGACAGCTTCTGGGTCACGTCATCGCCGTCCTTCGACGGCAAGCCGTTCAAATCGGTGACGCAGGGTACGGCCGATCTCGCGCTCATCCCGCGCACCGATGCCAAGGATCAGCCGGCGCCGGAAACCGACGCGGCGGTGGGCAATTTTCTTGCCTTTATCAAGACCGCGCTCGGCGACGCCGTAACCGACGTGCGCGCGTCCGATCGTCTGACCGACAGCGCGGTGTGCCTGGTCGCCTCCGACCTCGGCCCCGACCTCCAGTTGGAGAAGCTCCTCGCCGGCGCCGGCCGGATCAAGACCGCCGCCAAGCCGATCCTCGAGATCAATCCGCGACATGACCTGGTTATGGCGCTAGCAGCGCTCGGCGATGACGAACGCAGTTTCAAGGAAGATGCCGCGCACTTGTTGTTCGACGAAGCCCGCGTGCTCGACGGCGAACAGCCAAGCGACGCCCGCAGCTTCTCCGATCGGCTCGCACGCGTCATCAGCCGGGGCCTGCCGGCCGCCAAGCCGGCGTGATCGGCTGGCGCGGCTACACCGTCATCAAACTTCTTCGGTCATTCCGGGGCGCGCGCCAGCACGAGCCCGGAAGCCATAACCATGGCTGCGGCATTGGATTCCGGGCTCCCCTCGCTGACGCTCGGCGCCCCGGAATGACGGCCGAGAATTGGCACCGACACGACCAGGCGCGTCTTCAATGGTCGCCGGGCTTGATGTCGAAGCCCTGATTGATCGCCGAGAACATCTGGTAGAAGCCTGACAGCACCACGATCTCGACCAGGCCGCGCTTGCCCCATTGGTCGGCGGCCCGCTGTTGCAGATCGTCGGGAACGACTTGCCACGCCGTCGTCTTCGTCAGGATCTCCTGCGCGAGCGCATAGGGCTCCGGCAATGATCCGGTGCGGGCCGAAGCGATGCAGTCGATCACGTCCTCCGGCAGGCCGGCGGCGCGTGCATGCGCGATATGGTCCTGCCATTCGTAATCCGCGCCGGTCGCACGGGCGACCGTCAGCACGATGAACTGATAGATGGTGCGCGGCAGCACGCCTTCAAACTTCAAAAAGAATCCAAGCTCCTCGACACGGCGCGCGAGCTCCGGATGGTTGAGGAGCGCTACGTACGGACCGCCAAAGTGTTCGCCCCGGGCATTTCGACGCGACGACATCTCCTTGTAGAGCGCCTGCGCATCGGCCGGCAGGGTCGCGGGATTCATGTCCAGCACGGTCATCGTGCGGCTCCTATTCGTGATAGGACCAGGCACGGGCACCGGCATTGAAGTCGTAGACCGGGGTCGGGCAATCCTTGTCGGCCTTGACGTCGATCAGCGCAGTCGTGCCGGCGGCGAGCGCCTTTTGATACGTGCTCTCCAACTCGGCGGGATCGCGGACCGTGAAGCCTTGCGCCCCAAGCGAACGCGCGAAACCCGCCCAGTCATGATCCGGGATGCTGGTGAGCTCGGACGGCAAGGCGCCATATTTCCGCGCGCGCAGCCAGACATTACCGAGCGCGCTGTTGTTGATCACCAGATAGATGATCGGCAGTTTGTAGCGCGCCGCGGTCTGCACATCGATGCCGTGCATCTGCATACAGCCGTCGCCGGTGATCACCGCAACGCGGCGGTCCGGACGCGCACACTGCACGCCGATGGCAGCCGGAATGGCCCAGCCCATCGGTCCAAGATTGGTGGCGGAAATGTAAGTCCGCGGCTCGTAACTGCTCCAGTAATGCCCGGCGAATGCGCGGTGCGCGCCGGAATCGACCAGCGCGATGCCGTCGCGCGGAAATATTTTGCGCAAGGCCGCGATCGCCGTGGCCGGATGAATTGGTGCGGTCGGCCGGCTGCAGTTCTCCACGTCGTAAAGCCGCGGCCCGGCCTTGATCTTCGCCAGCCATGCGCGTCGGTCCGCCTGGCCGTCCTGCAGCGCCGGCGCCAGGATGTCAGCGCGCTCCGCCATCAGGTCCAGGAAGGCATGACAACCTCCCGGCACGACGTGACCCGAGGTGCCATGGGCGGTCAGTTCATCCATGTCGATGTTTACGTGGATCATGGACGCCTTGGTCCGTTCGCCGACCGTCCAGTGCATGGTGTCGCGTTCGTTGAACCCCGAACCGAGAACGATGAGGCAATCGAGGTCACCGCCGAGAATGGCCGCGGTGGCATGACGGGTGCCGGCATAGCCGAACACGCCGAGCGACAATTCGTGGTCCTCCGGGAAGACGCCTTTTGCGCGCAGCGTGGTCGCGACCGGGATCGACCAGCGCTCCGCGATGTCCCGTAAGCGCAAGGCCGCACCGTCATGCTCGACGCCGGCGCCGGCCAGAAACGCGATCCGCGTCTTTCCGTTCTTGCGACCTGCAAGCATATCCAATGCCGCTACGGCGGCGCCGCGGCTTAACGGCTGCGATCCGGCGAAGAAGCCGCCGACCTTGACGTAAGCGGCATCACACTCACCGGTGAGCGTGTCGTGCATCAACGAGAGATGCACCGGTCCGCTCGGCTGCGCCCACATGGTGGTCAGCGCGCGACGGAACCAGTGATTGAGATTCCGGCTGCTGGCGACCGTCTTGGACATCCGCGTGAGCGGCGTCATGACGGCGGTGTCGTCCAGCGTCGCCTGGCTGGCATCCTGGAAGGCCCCGAGCCCCTCCAGGTCGACCGGCACCTCGCCGGTCATGACCAGCACCGGCGAGGCGTCGGTTTTGGCAGCGGCGACCGCGGTCACCATGTTGCCGGAGCCGGGCCCGCCGATTCCGAGTGCCGCACCGAAGCTGCCGCTGGCACGGGCATAGCCGTCAGCCATGTAGACCGCACCGCCCTCGTGCGCCGCGACCACCGGCTTGAGCCTGGTCTGGCGGGCGAGTGCCGGGAGGAAGGGATCCACGAGGCCGCCCGGAACCATGAACAGGTGGCCGAGCCCCTCGTCCGCCAAGGCATTCAGAATGTAGTCGGTACCGAGAGTCATGAGGACTATCTCGTCTGGATCACAGCCGCCTCGAACCATGCCACCACCAGGTTAATGTTATTGAACCGCTTGGCGCCGTCGGCGCGACACCTGGCGCACCTGCGCACAAAACTGCACCAGCCGAGCGCCGCCTTGATTGGGACGGCCGAAACTGCCACATCCACCCCACCATGAACGTCTCCGCCCGCGCCCCCGAGGGCACCCCGGCTTCTTCGCCCTTCGCAACCGAGGTCGCGCGGCGGCGGACCTTTGCGATCATTTCCCATCCGGACGCCGGCAAGACCACCTTGACGGAGAAGCTGCTGCTGTTCGGCGGCGCCATCCAGCTCGCCGGGCAGGTCAAGGCCAAGCGCGATCGGCGTTCGACCCGCTCAGACTGGATGGACATCGAGCGCGAGCGCGGCATTTCCGTTGTCACTTCGGTGATGACGTTCGAATTCGGCGGCCGGGTCTTCAATCTGCTCGATACGCCGGGCCACGAGGACTTCTCCGAGGATACTTACCGGACCCTCACGGCGGTCAACTCGGCCGTGATGGTGATCGACGCCGCCAAGGGCATCGAGCCGCGCACCCGCAAGCTGTTCGAGGTCTGCCGGCTGCGCGACATTCCGATCATCACCTTCATCAACAAGATGGATCGCGAGAGCCGCGACCCGTTCGACCTGCTCGACGAAATCGAAAAAACGCTCGCGCTCGACACCGCGCCGATCAACTGGCCGGTCGGTCGCGGGCGCGACTTCGTCGGTACCATCGACATCGAATCCGGCGGCGTGCGACTGCTCGATGGCGACGCCGGCTCTGCCGGCAAGCTCCGCGAAATGTCGGTGCCAGAGATCGCCGCCCTTAACCCGGGTCTCGACGCCGCGGCGATCGGCGGCGAACTCGATCTGGTGCGGGATGCCTGCAAGCGGTTCGACCCGGAGGCCTTCGGCGAGGGCCACCTGACGCCGGTTTTCTTCGGCAGCGCGCTGAAGAATTTCGGCGTCGGCGATCTGCTCAATGCACTGGCCACGATGGCGCCGCCGCCGCGGGCACAACCCGCCGACAAGCGCGCCGTGGCCGCGACCGAGAACGGGATGACGGCGTTCGTCTTCAAGATTCAGGCGAACATGGACCCGAACCACCGCGATCGTATCGCCTTCGTGCGGTTGTGCTCCGGCCGGCTGACGCGCGGTATGAAGGTCAAGCAGATCCGGACCGGCAAGCTCATCAGCCTGCATGCCCCGCAGTTTTTCTTCGCGCAGGACCGCGCGCTCGCCGAGGAAGCCCATGCCGGCGATGTCGTCGGCATTCCCAATCATGGCACGCTGCGCATTGGCGACGCCTTGACGGAAGGCGAAGACCTCAACTTCCTGGGTGTGCCGAACTTCGCGCCGGAGATTCTCCGCCGCGTCCGCCTGACCGACGCCATGCGGGCCAAGAAACTCAAGCAGGCGCTTGGAGAACTGGCCGAAGAGGGCGTGGCACAGGTGTTTCGGCCGACCGACGGCTCCCCTGCCCTGGTCGGCGTCGTCGGCCCGTTGCAACTCGACGTGTTGAAGGCGAGGCTGTTGCACGAATACGGATTGCCGGTCGATTGGGATGTCGCCGAGTTTCAACTTGCCCGATGGATCGCCGCCAAGGACCGCAGCGCGCTTGACCGGTTCGTGGCGAAGCACCGCTCCGCCATCGCCGAGGATCTCGACGGCGATCTGGTCTTCCTGGCGCGCAATGCGTTTGACCTCGACTACACGGGCCAGCAGAATGCCGACGTGACCTTTACCGACGTAAAGGACATTCACCGGAACAAGCCGGCGGCGTGATACAAGTCCGCTGCGCTGCTCCGTCGAAGCCAGTGCAAGCGGAATTCCACCCACCATGACCATGTCCAGCCTGAAGATTCGCGGCGGCGAAATCTTTCTCGTCGCCTTGCCGATCCGCCGGCCGCATCACTGGGTCGGTCATACGGCGCGGATCGGCGAAGGCTACGTAGTGCTTCGTCTCGAACTCGAAAGCGGCATCGTCGGCTGGGGCGAGGCGCAAGTGATCGGTACCTGGGGTGGCGATCACGGCACGCGCTACGGCGAAACGCCGAAGATGACGGCGCTTGCACTGCAGGAAGTGCTGCTGCCAGCCATTGCCGGTCAGAACGTGACCGAGATCGAGCAATTGCACGTGCGGATGAACCGTGTCCTGCGCGGCTACCCTTACGCGAAAGCGGCGATCGACGTCGCGCTGCACGACGCGATCGGCAAGATTTACGGCGTGCCGGTCTATCAACTCCTGGGCGGCAAGGTCCGCGACGGCACGGCGCTCGCGCATAGCATCGGGATCATGGACGCCGACACCGCCGCGCGCGAAGCCGCCGAGGTGATCGCCGAGGGCATCACCACCATCAAGGTCAAGATCGGGGTCGAGGCCGAGCGCGACCTCCAGGTGGTGGCCGCCGTGCGGCAGGCGATCGGCAGCGCCGGAAAAATTCGCGTCGACGCCAACCAGGGCTACCGGACCTGGCGCGAGGCTGTGCGGGTCATCAATGCGATGGAAAAATATGACCTGGTCTATGCCGAGCAGCCGGTCGAGGGCCTGCACGCCATGGCCGAAGTGAGTGCCCGCATCAATGTCCCGGTCATGGCCGACGAAAGCGCGTGGACCGCTGAGGACGTGCTTGAGATCGTACGTCTGAACGCCGCGCAGATGCTTTCGGTCTACTACACCAAGCCGGGCGGCCTCTCGCGTGCCAAGCGCCTTCTCGCCGTCGCTGGCGCGGCGTCGCTGCCGTGCGACATCAACGGCTCGGCCGAAATGGGGATCGGCGTCGCGGCCGATTTGCACCTCGCGGTGTCCTCGCCGGAGATCGTCCTTCCCGGCACGATCCCGGTCACCTCGACGGCGGAGACCGTCGTCACCAAAGTGGCGGGCCGGAAATATCTCGACGATCTTATCAAGACGCCGTTCCGCTATGACAAGGGGCAGATCTACGTGCCGGACGGCCCCGGCCTCGGCATCGAGGTCGACGAGGCGAAGATCGCAAAATACCGCATAGGATGACGACGTTGCAGCCGATCAAGAGCATCGCGATCATCGGCGCCGGCAACGGCGGCTGCGCGGCCGCGGCGCAATTGGCGCCACGCGGGTTCGACGTAAGGCTTTACGGCCGCAGCCCCGGCACCACCGAGCCGCTATCTGCGATCGGCGGTATCGAATACGAGGGCACGCTTGGCGAAGGCTTTGCACCGCTTTCGCTCATCACCAACGATGCCGGCGCCGCCATCGCGGGCGCCGATCTCGTGCTCATCATGTCGCCGACCCATGCCCACGAAGACGTGGCCCGCACCATCGCGCCGCATATCACGCCCGAGCAATTGGTGATGGCCGCTCCCGGTCATACGGTGCTGCTCATTCCGAACACGATCCGCAAGGCGGGCGGCAATCTGGGAACCTACTGCGACTCGTCGAGCCTGCCTTTCATCTGCCGCAAGAGCACGCCGAGCAAGATCCGGATCACGCGCGCGGCACAGATCCTCTACTTCGCGGTGTTCCCCGGCGACGAACTCGATGCGGTGGCGACGCGGGTGCGCCAGGTGTTTCCGCATATCCAGCCCAGGCCGTCATTGCTCCACACCGTCTTCCCCTACACCAACGCCATCCACCATCCGCCCGCGCTGCTGCTGAATGTCGGCCGCGTAGAATCGACCGGCGGCGACTACCATCACTACTATGACGGCATCACGCCTAGCGTTGGCCGCCTGATCGACGCACTCGATGCCGAGCGGATTGCGGTTGCCGCCGGACTCGGAGTCGAAATCGAACCACTGCCGCAGTTCTTCTTTCGAATGGGCTATACGAATGCCGCCGGACGCGACGGCGGCACGGCCTACGACGTGTTTCACAACAGCGAACCGAACCGCTGGATCAGAGCCCCCGCGACCATCGATCATCGCTTTCTCAACGAGGACGTGCCTTACGGCCTTGTTGCCATCGCCGAGCTTGGCCGGGTGGCCGGCGTGCCGACACCGTGCGCCGACGCCGTAATCGCGATCACGTCCATCGTCGCGGCGCGGACCTTTCGCCGGGAGGGGCTTACGCTAGAGCGCATGGGCATCGCGAATATGACGGCATCCGAGGTCACCACTCTGCTAAGGACTGGACGCGCCAGCGGATAAGTGTTGTGCACGCCGATGTACTGCGTCACTTTCTGTCAGTGCCTCCTTTAGTTGACAACCGAACGCCGCTGCCCATGATCGCGCTCCGCATCACCTTCAACACGCAGGACGCGAAATGGCAGTGAAGTCGGTTGCGGTCCTTGGCGCCGGGCATGGCGGTTGCGCGGCGGCGGCTGACCTCAGCAAGCGCGGATACTCGGTGCGAATGCACGCGCGCAACGCCGACCGGCTGGCACCATTCCGCACCCAAGGCGGCATCGAGGTGCGCGGCATTCAGCAGGGTCTGGTGCCGATCGACCTCGTCACCACCGACGTTGCCGAGGCAATCCGCGGCGCCGATCTGATCATGCTGGTCGTCCCTTCGGTCGCGCATGAGTTTTACGCCTGCGCGCTGGCGCCCCTGCTCGCGGAAGATCAGCCGATTTTCATCAATCCGGGCCACACCGGAGGCGGACTTCACTTCCTCTATGAGTTGCGCAAAGCCGGCTATCGCGGCGCAGTCCGAAGCTGCGAGACCGTCACGTTGACGTACATCACGCGGATGGAAGCGCCCGGCCTCGTCAACATCTACAGCTACACCAAGCGGCTGCGCTTTGCCGCGCTTCCGGGGAAACACGCCGACGCGCTGTTCGCCTTGCTCAAGCCGCTCTACCCCGAAATCCTGCAGGCAGAGCAGCGTGCTGGAGACCGGACTGTCGAACCTTAACGCGGTGTTTCATCCGCCCGGAATGATCATGAATGCCGGGTGGATCGAGCACACCGATGGTGACTTTCTGTTCTACAAGGAAGGCTTCAGCCAAGCCGTCGGACGCGTGACCGCGCAGGTCGACGTTGAGCGGATGGCGGTTGCCAAGGCCTTGGGTGTTCCAGCCACTCCATTCCTCGATGTTTTCTACCAGGCCGGACTCACGACCGAGGCCGCGAGGGCAAGCGGTGACATTTCGCGCGCCTGCCGGGAGAGCGAACCGAACAAGACCATCAAATCTCCCCCGTCCCTCGATCACCGCTACGTCCACGAAGACGTCGGCTATGGGCTTGTGCCGTTCGCGGAACTCGGCCGGTTGGCAGGGGTAAAAACGCCGACCATCGATGCGCTTGTGCAGCTTGCCGGGCTCTCCGTCGGCGTCGACTATATGCGCGACGGCCTCACGCTGGAGCGGCTGGGCCTTGCCGGTAAGTCACCGGCCGATTTATTGCGATTTGTCGCGGAAGGCGCTTGATCCAAAGGATGAGTATGGAACACGAGGTTCTCGGCAAACTGCGCTTGGCCATGCGGAAGGCCGGTTACGACGCGCTCGTCGCGTTTTCGCAGGACAATGTCACCTACACGGCCGGGTTTCTCGTCCCAAGTCATGCGAGCAACCGTTTCCGCCGCACGATCACGGTACTGGCTGGCGATAAGTTCGCCTCGCAGATCGTCGTCAACGTCGAGGAGAACCTGTCGAAACAGCGTTCGCGCTTTAGCGATATTCGATCCTATAACCAGTTCACGCAGGATCCGGCCGACATTCTCGCCGACACCCTCATCGAAGCGGGCGCTGGTTCGGGACGCGTCGCGATCGAGCTCGATTACATGCCGGCGCAGGACTACATCCGTTTGCGTGAACGGCTGCCGGCCGCAACCTTGGTGCCATGCCGCGACCTCTATTTCAACGCCCGGATGATCAAGACCGATCAGGAGATCGCCGTGCTCACCGAGGTCGGGCGCCTGACCGACCGTGTCATCGGCGAGGTGCTGCATCAGATCAAGCCGGGCATGACCGAGAAGGCCATCGCGCAGACCATCGGCGGCATGATGCTCGACGGCGGTTGCGACGGGCTCAAATGCCAGGTCGGCTCCGGCGTGCGCAGCGGCATCACCAACTGCACGCCGACCGACAAGGCGGTCGAAAAAGGCGACATCGTGCGGGTCGAGATCCTCGGCGACATGAAGCAGTACCGCTCCAACGTGACCCGCACCGCGGTGGTCGGAACACCGACTGCCGAACAAAACGACATCTGGAGCAAGATGATCGGCGCGCGCGAAGCCTGCAAAGCGATGCTCAAGCCAGGCACCGCGGTGGCGGACCTCTATCGTACCTATGTCAAATACCTGCGCGATCGTGACATCGAACCGACGTTGAAATTTCTCGGTCACGGCATCGGCCAGACCATCCACGAGGAGCCCTACATCACCGATACCCGCACGGTGGTGCTGGAGCCCAACATCACCTGCACCATGGAGCCGCTCTACATGATCCCGGGACGCATGGGATTTCACGTGGAGGACATGTATCGCATCACGGCCGACGGCCATGAGGCCATTACCGGCGCGATCACGCCAAACGATGAACTTATCAGGATCGGTTGAGCGCGCGCTCTTTCCCTTAAGAGTTTCGACTTGAAGGTGGATGACGATGTCGGTGCGGATTGGCGTGGCGTTCGATGGCTTCGTAACGACCGGAGAGGCCATCGCTCTGGCGCAGCGCGCGGTCGCCGCCGGCGCAAAGAGCCTGTGGGTGGCGGAGCATCTGGGTTACCGCGAGGCGATCGCCACCTGCATGGCCTTCGCCTTCAAGGCGCCGGGGACGCTGCTGGTGCCGACCGCGGTGAGCCCTTATCTGTGGCACCCGACGCCGACCGCTATGGCGATGGCGACGCTCGATGAAGTCGCGCCCGGCTGCGCGGCGATCGCCATCGGCACGGGCAATCCGTTGTTCCTGCAGGAATCCGGCCGCGCCGTCGAGAAGCCGGTCCGGGCGATGCGGGAATTCGCGGAGGCACTCCGGAAACTCTGGGCCGGCGACGCCGTGCAGATGGACGGCGAATTCATCAAACTTGCCGGAGCGCGGCTCGCCTTCAAGCCAAGCGCGCCGATCCCGATCTACGTGGCCGCCATCGGACCGGACATGCTGCGCCTCGCCGGCCGCGTGGGCGATGGCGTGGTGTTGTCGGCGGGGCTCTCGACGGACTCGGTACGGCAGTCGATCGCCGTCTCGGCCGAAGGCGCGGCCAAGGCCGGGCGCGACATGGCGACATTCCGGCGCGCCGGGTACCTGTTCTTCGGCACTTCGCGCAACGCGAAAGAGGCCGTGGATGTCGTGCGGCAGAAGCTGGCCTTCGTCATGCGCAACAAATTCCTCGGCGCCAATATCAAAGCCTCGGGTATCCCGGTCGATCAGGAGGCCGTGATTGCCGCCATTGCGCGCCGCGACATCGCCGGCGCCGCCGCCCTGGTGCCGGACGACGCAGTCGAAGCGTTCGGCATCGCGGGAACGCCGGAGCATTGCACCGCACGGTTGCGCGACTTCATCGACGCCGGATTAGACGAGCCCGTGCTTGGCCTGCTGGGCAGCGAAGAAAACTGTCTGCTCGCGCTCGATATCATGCGAGAATTTATTGAGTAGCTCAGCCCGGCCGACTGAAGTTGCACGAATATTGCTTCTTGCCGAAGTTGAAATTTGAATGAGCCGGTTCCACGCCGGCAACGGAGACGAGAACATGAAACGCAGAATCCTTCTGACATTCGCAACCGCCTGTCTGCTGGCGGGAGCTTCGCTCGCGACCTCGTCCGGTCTGCAAGCGCAGACCTACCCATCCGAGCCGATCACGCTGATCGTGGCGTGGCCGGCGGGAGGCGGTAGCGACATCAGCATGCGGCTGCTGGCCGATGCCCTCAGCAAGCGGATCAAGGTGCCGGTTGTGGTGCTCAACAAGCCGGGCGCGGGGGGAGCAATTGGCCATCGCGAAATCGCCAACGCCAAGCCCGACGGCTACACGATCGGGATGTTCAGTGCAGGCGGCATCGCGTTGCCTTACCTCAACGCCCAGGCAAACACCTACGACGAACTGCAGCCGATCGCGTTCTTCGGTGAGGACCCAGCCGCGCTGGAGGTCAGCAAGGCGAGCGGCATCGGTTCACTCAAGGAGTATGTCGAGCGGGCAAAAGCCAACCCCGGCAAGATCAAGAACGGCAACGACCAGCCGGGCGGATCATCCTATATCGCCATCGCGCTTTTCGAGAAGATGCTGAACATCAAGGTCACCCGCGTCTCCTACGCAGGCTATGGCCCGTCCGTCATCGGATTAATGGGTGGAGAAGTGGATTCGGCGACGGTGCCCATCCCCGACACCATCGAACAGCACAAATCGGGAAAGCTGAAAATCCTCGGCGTGTCCGCGACCCAGCGGCACTTCATGGCGCCCGATATCCCGACATTCCGGGAACAGGGCTTTGATGTTGTCGTCGGGTCATGGCGTAGCGTGATCGGCCCCAAGGGCATCCCGGAAGACCGGTTGCGCTTCCTTGAGACCAACATCATGGCCACGCTGAAGGACCCGGAGTTTCAGGCGAAGGCCAAAAAAGCCGGATTTGTCTTAGGACCGGCCGACGCCAAGTCGACCTACCAGCGTTGGAAGGACGACGACGCGCAACTCTATCCGATCCTGCTCGAGGCCGGGCTGGTCAAGGCACGCAAGAAATAATGGCCTGAGAGGATCGGCCTCTCAGGCAGGACGCCACCCCGGCCACGGTGCGGACTTGGAGCCCGAAGCGATGGTCCGCGCCGTCATTTCCAAGGATTTTCTCGCCGGCGTCCTCTTCATGGCCTTCGGGCTGCTCGGCCTTTGGCTCGGACGAACGCTCGACGTCGGCACTGCGAGCGAAATGCAGGCTGGCTATTTTCCGCGTCTCATTTGCGGACTGCTGATCGGGCTCGGCGCATTGCTCGCAGCGACTTCGCTTGTGCGCAGCGGCGAAGTGCCGGACCGGGGGATGTGGCGCCCATTCATATTCATCACGTTGTCGTGCCTCGCCTTCGCGCTGCTGTTGCGGCCCCTTGGGCTCGTTCTGACGCTCCTGGTCACGATCGTGCTGGCCTGTCTTGCGGGCCGCGATGTCCGCCCGCTGCAGGTTGCCCTGCTCTGCCTGATTTTGATTGCCGCCAATGTCGGGGTCTTCGTAATCGCGCTGCGCGTCGTCATTCCGCTTTGGCCAGCGCTGTCCTGATATGTCCGACGTTCTGTCCAACATCGTCATGGGCTTCGGCATCGCCCTTACCTGGCAGAATATCGGCCTGTGCTTCTTCGGCTGCGTGATCGGCACGGCTATCGGCGTGCTGCCCGGGATCGGGCCGCTCACGACCATGGCGATGATCCTGCCGATCACCTTCTGGCTGCAGCCGGTCGGGGCGCTCATCATGCTGTCCGGCGTGTTCTATGGGGCGCAGTATGGCGGCTCGACCACCGCGATCTTGGTCAAGATTCCCGGCGAAACCTCGTCGGTCGTCACCGTGCTGGACGGCCATGCGATGGCGCAGCAAGGCCGCGCCGGCCCGGCGCTAGCGATTTCCGCGCTCGGATCATTGTTCGCAGGATCGGTCGTCACTTTGCTGATCGCGGTCGGCGGGCCGCCGCTCGCCAAGATCGCGCTGCTGTTTCAATCGGCCGATTACGTTTCGGTCATGCTGCTCGGGCTGGTTTCCGCGGTTGTGCTTGCGCACGGATCGGTACTCAAGGCGATCTGCATGATCGTCCTCGGCGTCCTGCTCGGTCTCGTCGGCACCGACATTTCGACCGGCGAATACCGACTGACCATGGGTCTCGATGTTTTGTTCGACGGCATCGGATTCGTTCCACTCTCGATGGGGCTGTTTGGATTGGCCGAGATCATGGTCAACCTCGAGAGCGCGGAGGCCGGCGACTTGAAGCCCAAGGCCGTCACCGGGCTGTGGCCTAGTCTTGCCGATCTCAAGACCTCGTTCGGCGCCATGGTGCGCGGGACGGTGATCGGCACCGTGTTCGGAATATTGCCGGGCGGTGGTCCCACCATTGCGGCGTTCTCGGCTTACAGTCTTGAAAAGAAGGTGTCGAAGACGCCGGAGCGCTTCGGCAAGGGCGCCATCGAGGGCGTGGCGGCGCCGGAATCCGCCAACAACGCCGCCGCGCAGGCGAGCTTCATTCCGATGCTGAGCTTGGGGATTCCACCGAATGCACTGATGGCGCTGATGATCGGTGCAATGATGGTACATGGCATCGTCCCGGGCCCCGAGATCATCACCAAGCAACCCGCCCTGTTCTGGGGCCTCATTGCCAGCATGTGGCTCGGCAACCTGATGCTGGTGATCCTCAATCTGCCGCTGATCGGCATCTGGGTGAAGCTGCTGCAGGTGCCGTATCGCTATCTCTTTCCAACGATTTTGACGCTGTGCTGTATCGGCACCTACTCGCTCAACTCCAGCAGCGGCGACGTTCTGATCATGACGGCGTTCGGCGTGATCGGCTATGCCTTCCGCAAGTTCGACTGTGAACCGGCCCCGCTGCTGCTCGGCCTCGTGCTCGGTCCCATGATGGAGGAAAATTTTCGCCGCGCCATGGTGCTTTCCGGCGGCGACTGGTCGATTTTCGTTCGACGCCCGATCAGCCTCGGCTTCCTGCTGCTTGCCGCCGGCCTGCTCGTGGCGGTGACGTTGCCGAACATCCGCAAGGGTCGCGAAGAGGCTTTCCGCGAATAGGATCGCCCGGCACGTCCGGGACGCGTGGGGAGCCGCTGACGCGGTTGGGCTTAATGGCTATAAGATTGGCCAGCCGCCTGTCCGGGAACGCCCTTGGAACTCCGCCAGCTTCGCTACGCCCTATCCGTCGCCAAGGAGCGCAACTTTACCCGCGCCGCCACGCGGCTTAACGTGTCGCAGTCCGCCGTCAGCGAGCAGGTAAGTCTGCTCGAGGAGGAGATCGGCTTCTCGCTATTTCGACGGTCGCCGCGCGGTACTGAAGTGACCGAGCGCGGGCGCACGTTTCTCTACGAGGCCGAGCGCGTCATCGGCGATGTCTTGAGCTTGTCGGATGCGGCGCGCCGGTTGCGCGGCGCGCCTTCCGATACGCTGACGATCGGGATGGGCTCCGGCATGGCGCAAATCTTCATGCCGCGCTTGTTCGGCGGCCTTCATGAAAAGCTCTCCGGCGTGCGGCTGGAAATCCTTACCGCGCCCACCAAGAACATCTTCAACGACCTGCATGAAGAACGTGTCGACGCTGGCATTGCGATCGAATCCGATCCCGAGCGCGTACCCGGCGGCATCGTCATCGAGCGGCTGGCGGAGGCCGAGATGGCGCTGATCGCACATCCCTCACACCGGCTTTCCCGTGCACGCAAAGCGATCGACATCGGCAGCCTGGTGAGCGAGCCGATCATCATGAGCGAGTTGACTGTCGGCTATGGGCAGGTCGTGCTGGCGTTGTTCGCCGATCTCGGCATCAGGCCGAACATCCTTGCCGTCGCCGACAATATCGAGACCATGAAGGTGATCGTGCAATCCGGTACCGGGATCGCGATCGTGCCGCGGGCCTGCGTGGCCAACGAAGCCGCGCTCGGCGTCCTCAAGGTGCTGCCCATCGTACCGTCTCGCACCGTGACGCTCAGCCTGTTTCGCCGGCGCCAGCCGCTGTCCCGCCGCAAGGAGGGCTATCTGGCGGCCGTGCGGGATCTCCTGCGGGATTGAGCCGGATAGGATCGCTCGCCAGCGATCGGAATTTCCGATAGTGGTATCGCCAATCGGTCTTGGACTTGGATTGCAGGCCCTGCCCATACTCCACGGATCGGCGCCCGATAGCGCGACGATTTGCGTGAGACGCGGCAGGATTTCGCATGCGAGGTGTCGCGAGATGACGGCTGGAGCCGCCAATCTGCGGATCGGGATCGATACCGGCGGCACCTTCACCGATATCGTCTGCGTCGATAGCGCCTCGGGCACGATGCAGGTGACGAAGGTTGCGAGCACGCCGTCCAATCCGGCCGTCGGGCTCGTTCGTGGCGTCGAGGCCATTCTGGCGGCGAGCGGCGCCTCGCCCGACGACCTTGCTGGACTGGCGCACGGCACGACGGTCGCGACCAATGCGCTGCTGCAAGGCGAGATCGCCGGGCTCGGCCTGATCGTCACGGAAGGCTTCCGCCATATTCTGGAGATTGCCCGCCAGGCGGTGCCCGAGGGCTACGGCAACTCCTATTTCTGGGTAAAGCCTGACCGCATTGTGCCGCTGCGCTTCGTTCGCGAAGCCGGCGGCCGGCTGAACTTCCGCGGCGAAGAATTGCGCCCGCTCGACGAGACCAGCATCCGCACGGCGGCCCGGTTTTTCCGCGCGCAGGGCATCAAGTCGGTCGGCGTCTGCCTGTTGCATTCGTATGCAAACCCCGCCCACGAACGCCGCGTGGCCGAGATCGTCGCCGAAGAATACCCGGATTGCATCGTTTCGCTGTCCTGCGACGTGCTGCCGGAATATCGCGAGTATGAGCGCGCGGTGACGACCCTGGTCGACGCATTCGTCAAACCGCACATGGGGCGCTATCTCGCCCGTATCCGCGACGAACTCGGCCCCGCGCTGCGCGAGAAGCCGTTTCTGGTGATGCAGTCGAGCGGCGGCGTCGCCAGCCCCGATCAGGTGATGCGCAAGCCGATCACCACCGCGCTCTCGGGACCGGCCGCGGGTGCGCTCGGCAGCGCCGTCATCGCCGAGATGGCGGGCTTCCCCAATGTGGTCACCCTGGACGCCGGTGGCACCTCCACCGACCTCTGCCTGATCGAACGCGCCAAGCCGCACGTCACCAACGGCGGCGCCGTCGGCCCCTTCCCTGTCCGCATCCCGATGATCGATATCGAGACCATCGGCACCGGCGGCGGTTCGATCGCCTGGATCACCCGGGAAGGACATCTCAAGGTCGGCCCGCGTAGCGCCGGCGCCGAGCCCGGCCCAATGTGTTATCCCAACGGCGGCAGCGAACCGACCATCACCGACGCCAATCTGGTCATGGGGCGAATTCCGCCGGCGCTGATCGGCGGCGGCATCCGGCTCAACATCGAACGCGCGCGCACCGGCATTGCCGAACTCGCCGCACGGCTTCCCGGCAATATGAGCGCGGAGCAGCTCGCTGAAGGCATCATCGAGATCGCCAACTGGAACCAGGCCAACGCCATCCGGCAGATGACCATCCAGCGCGGCATCGATCCGCGCGAGTTCGCACTGCTGTCGTTTGGCGGCTCCGGCCCGGCGCAGTCTCCGGCGGTCATGGAGTTGATCGGCATGAAGGCCTGCATCGTGCCGCCCAATCCAGGCAACCTCTCGGCTTTCGGACTGCTAGCCGTCGATTGGCGCACCGACCGCATCGTCACCAAAGTGATGCACGAGGATGCCATCGCGACAGCAACGGTCGCGGACATCTATGCCGGGCTTGAGGCCGATGCGATCGACGCGCTCGAACGCGACGGCATCGAGCGCCCGCGTATCCGGCTGGTGCGTGAAGCCGACGTGCGGTATGCCGGACAGTCGATGGAAGTGCGTGTGCCGGCGCCATCCGGCCCGATCGACGGTGGGTTCATCGCCGGCCTCGATCGACGCGTTCCACGCCGCCCATCTCAAGACCTTTGGCTACAATTATGCCGGTCAGCAGAAAGTCGAACTGGTCAACTTCTGCGTCTCGGGCTTCGGCATGATCGAACGCCCCAGCATCCCCAAGCTTCCTGCCGCCGCAAAGGATGCGCCGTCGCCCAGCACCCGGCCGGTCTATTTCGGTGGGGCGTTCCGGGACACGCCGATCTATGACCGCCGGTCACTGCCGGCGGGATTTCGCCTCGAAGGGCCCGCAATCATCGAGGAATTCGGCTCCACCACCGCGGTCTTTCCCGGCCAGCAGCTTGTGGTCGACGACCACGGCATCCTGATCGTGCGGCCGGCGCGTGGAGCAAAGGAGACGGCGCCATGAACGTGCATGCCGCGCCGTCGCGGCCGGACACCCCGTTGCCGCGCGCGCGAGGTCGATCCGATCGTGCTGCAGATCGTCGAAGGCACGCTGAATTCGATCGAGGCGGAAATCGAATACGCCATCGAGCGCACCGCGCGCTCACCGATGATCCGCGAAGCGCACGACTATCGCGTCGGCCTGTTCGACCGCCATTGCCGCAAGCTGACTGGCCGCTCCTATTCGGCGATGCCAAATGCGGTGGTGCGCGATTTCCCGCCCGAGACGATGCGGCCGGGCGACGTGTTCCTGATGAACGACACCTATCTCACCGAGGGCTCGATCGGGCACCTGCCCGATTTGTGCAGCACGGTTCCGGTGTTTCATCGCGGCGAAGTCGTCGCCTACATCCAGGCCTTCGGCCATCACGACGACATCGGCGGGCGCGTGCCGGGCTCGATGCCCGGGCACCGCGGCGACCGTGTTCGAGGAAGGTCTCGCGATCCCGCCGATCAAACTTTACGACGCCGGCGTGCGCAACGAGGCGGTCTTTACCATCGTCAAGCGCAACACCCGCGTGCCCGAGATGCTCGCCGCCGATCTCGACAGCGAGTTGCAGGCCTGCCTGATGGGTGCGCGCCGCATGGCAGAGCTGTTCGAACGGTTCGGGCGCGAGACGGTGGAAGCCTGCTTCCAGGCCATCCTCGACAAATGCCGCGACATTTTCCGCGGCGAACTGCTGCCGAAGATCGCCGACGGCGAGTATCGTCTGGGAAGACTACGTCGAGCACGACGGCGTCACCGATCCCAAGCTGCACAAGCTCGCCCTGACGATGACCAAGAAGGGCGACCGCATCACCCTCGATTTCACCGGCACCGATCCGCAATCGACCGGCCCGATCAACTGGCCCGCCGACTACGCGGGCGGCGCCTTCCTGATCAAGTGGATCGCGCCGATCCTGCGCAATCTCGCCGACACGCCGGAGCGCGCGGCCGAAATCCACGTCAACGAGGGCGTCTGCGAAGTCTTCGACGTGATTTTCCCGCCCAAGGGCACGCTGATCACGCCGGTATGGCCGGCCGCGACCAACGCGCGCTCGTTCGTGCTGCTGCGCTGCCTTGGCCTGCTGGCGGGCGTCGTCGCGCAGGCGGTCGACGGCCGCATGCCGGCCGACCAGGAGACCATCCGCTACACCGGATTCTACGGCACCGACCTGAACGGCAAATCGTTCCTCTCCCGCGAGGTGCTGGGCGGCGGCTCCGGCGGCCGCTACTACGCCGACGGCAACGACGCCATCCATATCGTGCCGGATTCGCGCAACCAGCCGGCCGAATTCACCGAAACGCGGTTTCCGCTGCTGGTGGAGAAGCTCGCGCTGCGGACGGATTCGGGAGGCGCGGGAAAACGTCGCGGTGGACTGGGCTACGAGAAGCATTACCGTGCGCTGGTGGATTGCCGGACCATCGTCACCGCCGACCGCGTGCGGCTCGGCTGCTACGGCCTCAACGGCGGCAAGGCCGGGCTGCCGTTCTGCGTGACCGATCGATGTCGAAGGCACGCCCCGCGACCTCGGCGGCCTGGTCGATGGCGAACCGGTGCTGGCCGGCCAGATCGTGCAGGTCGTGACCACCGGCGGCGGCGGCTGGGGCGATCCGCTCGAGCGCGAACCGGAACTGGTGCTGCGCGATGTGATCGACGGCAAGGTGTCGCCCGCGGCGGCACGCGACGATTATGGGGTCGTGATGGCGTCGAATTCCGACGACGACGCGTTCACGATCGACGCGCAGGCGACCGCCGCGCTGCGAGCGGAGTTGCAGGCTCGGCGCGGCGCCCCACGACCCGCTGATCGATCGCGGCGACGGCTACGAGAAAATGCTGCGCGGCGAGGTAAAGCCGTGGCAGCGTTCCGCTTGAGACACAGAAGACAACAAGGACAACAACCGCATGGCCATCGAGGTTGCGAAAGTCGAATTGAAGACCGTCCAGGACGCCTCGGGGCTCGAAGCCTGCATCCGCGACGGCCAATTCACCGCCGACCAGGTCATCGCGGTCATCGGCAAGACCGAGGGCAATGGCGGCGTCAACGATTTCACCCGCATTCTGGCCGACCAGGCGTTTCGCCGCGTGCTGCTGAAACACGGCCGGCGCTCCGAAGCAGGAGGTCGCGCAGATTCCCATGGTCTGGTCGGGCGGATGCGACGGCGTCATCACGCCGCACGCCACGATCTTTGCCCGCAACGACAAGACCGGCCCGGCGTCGAAATCGCGGCTCGCCATCGGCACCGCGCATGAGCGCCGAATTGCTGCCGGAGGACATCGGCCGGCCGGCGATGGTCGAGAAGGTCGCCGACGCCGTCAAAGCGGCGATGCACGACGCCGGCATCGACGATCCGAAGGACGTGCATTACGTCCAGACCAAGACGCCGCTGCTGACCATCGATTCGGTGCGCGACGCGGAATCGCGCGGCCAGCACGTCGCCTGCGAGGTGCACGACTCCATGGGCGTTTCGAACGGCACGACCGCGCTCGGCATCGCGGTGGCGCTCGGCGAAATGACGATGCCGAAAGCGGAAGAGATCTGCCACAATCTCGATCTCTATTCCTCGGTCGCGTCCTGCTCCTCCGGCGTCGAACTGACGCAGGCGCAGATCGTGCTGCTCGGCAACAAGCCGGGCGCCGGCGGCCGCTATCGCATCGGCCATTCGGTGATGAAGGACGCGCTCGACATCGACGGCATCTACGATGCCATCCGCAACGCCGGCCTCGACCTGCCGGAGCGGCCGCGCGCCGAGGATCTCGGCGGCCGCGTCGTCAACTGCTTCATGAAATGCGAGGCCGACCGCCGCGGCACGCTGCGCGGGCCGCCGCCAGATCATGCTCGACGATTCCGACGTCCACCATCACCGCCATTCGAAGGCCGCGGTCGGCGGCGTCGCGGCGGCGGCGATCGGCGATCCCGCGGTGTTCGTATCGGTGGACGCCATGCACCAGGGCCCGCAGGGCGGCGGGCCGGTGATCGCCATCATCGATGCCGGCGAATAAGGCACGGCGGCACGGGCATTGCTTCTAATCTGGGCAATGCGTCCGGAACTGGGACCGGCTCTATCGAGCAGATGCCGTCGCGAGTGAATGGAGTGCGTTGGATGTCAAAAAAATCCGGAGGGATATCATGAAGGTTTCGCACGGACATCTGCGGGCCGTGGCGGCAATCGCTTGGTCGCGGCCTGCGCGGCGTCGCCGGCCGCGCGCGCAGGACAAGGTCTAGGTCGGCGTATTCCCGGTCAGTTCGTCGCTGCCGTATTTCGTCGCGCTGGAGCGCGGCTTCTTCAAGGAACAGAACATCGAGCCGGAAACGATCAAGCTGATGGGCGGCCCGCCCAATGTCGCGGCGATGATCACCAACCAGATCGAGGTCTCCGCGGTGCTGGTGACGCTCGAAGGCCTCAACGCCGACGTGAAGAAGCCGGGCGTGGCGATGTACATCGCGCTCAACAGCCAGACCAAGGTCTACAAGATGGAGCAATTCGTGGTGCGCAGGGGCTTCAAAGGCCAAGTCGCTCGAAGGACCTCAAAGGCTCAAACTGATGTCGGCGCCGGGACCGGCCAATCTCAACACCGCCAAGGGCATTCTCGCCAAGGTCGGCCTCAAGGAAGGCGACTACACCATCGACCAGCTCGACATGGGCCAGCACGTCAACGCCATGAAGGCCGGCACCTTCGACGGCGGCTACACGCTGGAGCCCAACGCCATCGATGATGCACAAGCTCGGCGTCGCCAAGACCGCTCGAGGCCGGCGTGATCGCGAAATACGTCCTCGGCGACCCGAGGCCGACGCCTTCGCCGCCGGCTGCGCCATCACCACCGATTTCATCAACAAGCGGCCCGACGTCGCCAAGCGCTTCGCCGCGGCCTGGGCCAAGGCCGTCGACTTCATCAACAAGAACCCGGATGCAGGCGCGCAAACATCTCGCCAAGAACACCATGACGCCGGATAACGTCGTCGATATGGTTCCGATGCTGGGATACGTCATGGTCAAGGACATGACGCCCGAAGCAAATCGGCGATCTGCAGAAGTTCGCCGACTTCGGCAACGCGATCGGCGTCGTGCCCGAAAAGGTCGACGTCACCAAATTCCTGAAGAAGTTCTGAGAGCGCCTGCGACCGATGAGCTGCAAGCGATGACCGCAGCGCCTGCTGCAAGTCGCATCGGCGGCGACGGGCGCTCCGCGCCGCTCGTCGCGCGGCCGCACCGGCGCCGCATGTCACCATCCGCGGCCTGAGCAAGCGTTTCGACGACGCCATCATCTACGACAATTTCGATCTCGATATTCCGCGCGGCGAGCTGATCTCGGTGTTCGGCCCGAACGGCTGCGGCAAGAGCACGCTGATCAACATGATCGCCGGGCTGATTCCGGTCGACGCCGGCGAGATCCTGTTCGACGGCAAGCCGCTCAGCGAGATCAAGTTCGGCTATGTGTTTCAGAACTATCGCGAGGCGCTGTTCCCCTGGATGCGCGCCTTCGACAACATCGCCTATCCGCTGAAGCTGATGAGGGTGCCGCCGGCCGAGCGCAGCGCGCGCGCCGAAAAGCTCGTCGCCCATCTCGGTGTCAAGCTCGACCTCAACCTCTATCCCTACCAGATGTCCGGCGGCCAGCAGCAGCTCGTCTCGATCATGCGGGCGCTGGTGGTCGAGCCGGAAATCCTGTTCCTCGACGAGCCGTTTTCCGCGCTGGACTACGAAATGACGCTGTTCATGCGCGAGCAGTTGCAGCGCATCTTCGTGGAAACCGGCACCACCATGGTGCTGGTCTCGCACGATCTCGAGGAGGCGGTCTATCTGGCCGACCGCGTCCTGCTGCTGTCGCGGCATCCGGCCCGCGTCGCCGAATTTCGTGCATCACGGTGCCGCGGCGCGCCGCGCACGACGCGACGCTGTCGGACGCCGGATTTCATGCGCATCAAGGCGCATTGCCTTGAAGTGTTCCAGCGCGAGGTGCGCAAGGGCATGAACGCCAAGAGGCTCGAGGCTTTGCTGCCGTTCGTCGGCGTCGCCGGTCTGCTGGCGATCTGGTCGCTGGCGGCCTGGCGCGCAGTGGGTCGATCCGGTGCTGCTGCCATCGCCGATCTGCGACCTTCAACGCGCTGTGGAAGGGCATGGACGGCGGCACGCTCGGCTTCGATTTCGTCAAGACGGTCTATCGCACCGCGCTGTCGACGGCGATCGCCGCCGTGATCGCGATCCCGCTCGGCATCGTGCTCGGCTCGTCGGAAAAGCTCTATCGCTCGCTCGAATTCGTCATCGACTTTTTCCGCTCGACCCCGGCCTCGGCGATGTTTCCGCTGTTCCTGGTGCTGTTCGGCGTCGGCGACGAGACCAAAATTTCGGTCGCGGCGTTCGGCGCCATGCTGGTGATCCTGTTCAACGTCGCCTATGGCGTGATGAACGCGCGCAAGACGCGGCTGCTGGCGGCCAAGGTGATGGGCGCTTCGCGGCTGCGCGTGCTGTTCGACGTGATGCTGCTGGAATTGCTGCCGCAGACCTTCGTCGGCCTGCGCAACGGCGTGTCGCTGGCGCTGGTCATCATCGTGGTCGCCGAGATGTTCATCGGCTCGCAGGATGGGCTCGGCCACAGCGTGTTCGAGGCGCAGCAACTGTTCGACATGCCGCGGATGTATGCGGCGATCTTCGCCGCCGGCGCGCTCGGCTATGGGCTCAATCTGCTGTTCCTGCTGATCGAGCGCCGCTTCGTGCATTGGTCCGGAAGATAGCACGATCGCCATGACCGACCGAGCCTGACCCGCAAATCCGCGCGCGAACTGGCGCGCCTCATCCGCACGCGCGACGTCAGCCCGGTCGAGGTGCTTGACGCCCATCTTGCGGCGATCGAGCAGGTCAACCCGAAGCTCAACGCGATCGTCACGCTGGACGCCGACCCGGCGCGCGATGCCGCGCGGCAGGCGGAAGCGGCCGTCGATGAGAGGCGAGCCGCTCGGCCCGCTGCACGGCCTGCCGATCGGCGATCAAGGACGTGACGCCGACCGCCGGCATCCGCACCACCTTCGGCTCGCCGCTGTTCAAGGACTACGTGCCGACCGAGGACGCCGAAGCCGTGCGCCGCCTCAAGGCCGCCGGCGCCATCGTGCTCGCCAAGACCAACACGCCCGAATTCGCCTGCGGCGCCAACACCAACAACGCGCTGTTCGGCCCAACGCGCAATCCCTGGAATCCGGCATTGAGCCCGGCGGGCTCGTCCGGCGGCTCCGCGGTCGCGGTGGCGACCGGCATGGTGCCGATCGCGCAGGGCACCGATTTCGGCTGCTCGATCCGCATTCCGGCGGCGTTCTGCGGCATCGTCGGCATCCGGCCGACGCCGGGCCTGACGCCGAACTACCCGATGCCGCTCGCCTGGGATCCGGGCCAGGTGCATGGCGCCGCTTGGCGCGCGACGCCGAAGATGCCGCGCTGATGCTCGACACGCATCGTGGGCTTCAGCCGGCTCTCGCCGATTTCGGTGGCGCCGCCTGGACAAGCGCGCTGGCCGATGTCGAGCGCGGAGATGGACGCGACGGGCCTGCGGATCGCCTACGTGTCCGACATCGCCGGCATCGGCGTCGATGGCGAGATCGACGCGATCTGCCGCAAGGCCGCCGAGCGCCTTGCGCGACGCCGGCGCGCAGGTGGAGGAGATCGCTTTCAACGTCTCCGACGGCCGCGACCCCTATCAAACCTGGCGCGGCGTATGGATGGTCGGGCAGCAATTCGAGAACCTGCGGGCGATTGAGAGCTTCGGCCCCAACCTCAAGGGCAATGTCGAGGCCGGCCTGAAGGTGACTGCGCTGGATATTGCCGCGGCCGAGCGCAAACGCCTGGAGGTGTTCCACCGCTTCCGTGCAGTTGTTCGAGCGGTTCGACATCCTGCTTACACCGGCGGCACCGGCGAAGCCGTTTCCGGTGGAGCTGAACTTCCCCACCGAGATCAATGGGCAGAAGATTTGAGAACTATATTGACTGGATTGCGCCGGCGTTCCTGATCACGCTTGTCAGCCTGCCGGCGGGCAGCGCTCCCGCCGGCATGACGAGCGACGGGCTGCCGGTCGGCATGCAGATCGTGGCGCCGCGATTTGAAGAGCCGCTGATCCTAAGCGTCGCCAAAGCTCATTCACCGATCAAGCGGCGTCGGCTGGCCCCCGAATTGACATTGCGCACTTTTGAAGGTCACTGAAGGAGTCCGCCCGGGTATGCAACTGCTGCATCACCTCCAACCACCCGCCGCACTCTGATTAATGCGACGCATTGGCGCAGTCGCCTGAGACGGCCCATAACTTGGGCTTTCCAGAGCATCGGCGCTATGTCATGCTTTTGCGCATCACTGATAATGCGAATACGCAAAGCTATTCGCGTTTAACGAATACGGCAGCAGGCAACGACAAAAGACCTGCCACGCAAGGAGGGTGGACATGCTTACAACGCGCAGCGCGTCGTTCAATTCGTTTGGCAAAGCGTTCGCGGCCGGGATAGCCGCGACGATTCTCGTGTCGGCCTCGGCCGCCTACGCGCAGGGCGGCAAGACCTACGTCATGAAGCTGAGCACGGCCACGATCAACGATACCCAGCATGAATGGCTGCAGGCGGTTCGTGGCCGCGGTCGAAAAGGACTCCGGCGGCCGGATCAAGGGCGAAATTTATCCGGCGAGCCAGCTCGGTCCCATCCCGCGGCAGATCGAAGGCGTGCAATTCGGATCGATCCAGGCCTGGATCGGCCCGCCGGAATTTCTCGTCGGCGTCGACAAGCGCTACGAGGCGCTGAGCGCGCCCGGCCTGTTCACCAGCCAGGACCAGGCCGTGAAGGTGATCCACGATCCGCCCGTCAAGAAGATGATGTTCGAACTGGGCGCCAGCAAAGGCCTGGAAGGCATCGGCATCGCGCCCGATCGGCCCTTCGTCGATTGCCATGCGAAAGGAAGTCAAGCATCTCGCCGATTTCAAGGGCACCAAAATCCGCGTGCTGGCGTCGCCGTTCCAGCTTGAGCTGATCCGGCGGATGGACGCATCGCCGGTGGCCATGACGCTCGGCGACGTGCTGCCGGGCCTGCAGCAGGGCGCCATCGATGGCGCGCTCGCCACCATCACCGTCTTCACCACGTTCCAATACGTCGACGTGGCGAAATACGTCATCGAAACCGACCAGCCCTATCTGAACTCGCTTGTCGTGATGAGCAAGAAGTGGCTGGCGACGCTGCCGCCTGATCTGCAGAAGATCGTGCGCGACGACGCCGCAAAGGTCTCCACAGGAGATCGTTCCGTTCGTGACAGGAATTCTTCGCCAAGCAGCGCGATGTCTGGAAGGGCAAGGGCGGCGTCCTGATCAGCCTGCCGGCCGCCGAGCAGGCTGCCATGGTCGCGAAGGTCTCCAGCATCGGCGACGATCTGTCGAAGGACAATCCGAGACCTGAACAAGGCCGTGAAGCTCGTGTTCGACATCGGCGACGCGAAACAAGTAGTCGCGTTTCGCGTCTGGGCCGATCAGGTCGCTACCGCCGATGAGCGTGCGGACGTCGCGGCGATGTCCGTGACGGGTGGCCAGGGGCGCGTCAACCGCGGGCTTGGGAATGATCGACACCATATTGCGGGGGGTGCGCGCGCTCGTCGCCATTCTCCGCGTGCTGGCGGGCATTCTGCTGGTCGCTAGCGTCGCGCTCAACTTTGCCAATGTCATCGGCCGCTACTTCTTCAATGCTTCGCTCTACTGGGCGGAAGAAGCGATGCTGTTCCTCATGGTCGGCTGCGTCTTTCTCGGCAATGGCGTCGTCGCCTGGTCGGGCCGGCAGATCCGGATGGATGTCGTCGTCGGCATGATGCCAGCGAAGGTGCGCGAGGCGCTGCATCTGTTCTCCGAGCTCGTGTTGATCGCGACGGCCATGACCATCGTCGTCTTCTCATGGCCGGTGATCCGGGACCTCTACAACTTCGATCAGCGCAGCCAGTCCGCCGAAATCCCGCTCTACATTCCGCAGTCGCTGATCCCGATCGGCCTCTCGATCATGGCGTTCCTGGTGGCGGTGCGTCTGCTCACCGGCGGCGATCGCGATACGGCCAGCACATCGAGCCACTGAGCGGCAACGGCAAGCGCGGGATAGCAAAGTCGATGGCAGCCGCTCTCGCCTATTTTGTCCTTCCCGCGGTGCTGCTGGTCCTCGGCTTGCCGATCTTTCTCGTGCTGCTGGTGACCTGCCTGGTCGTCGTGCTGTTCGTCGCCGATGTGCCGACCGACGCCGTCCAGACCTACCTGTTCAGCGGGCTGGACAATTTCCCGCTGCTGGCCGTGCCGTTCTTCGTGCTCGCCGGCGAGATCATGGCGCAAGGCGGCATCGCGCGACGGGTGGTCGTGTGGGTGATGTCGCTGATCGGCGGCGTGCGCGGATCGCTCGGGGTAACGACGGTGGCGGCCTCCGAGCTGTTCGGCGCGATGGCGCATACCGCGGTCGGCACCGTCGTCGCGGTCGGCCGGATGATCTATCCGTCGCTCAAGGACGGCGGCTACAACGAGCGCTTCGCGGTCGGGCTGATCGCCTCGTCGGGCGCGATCGCCGTCGTCATCCCGCCGTCGATCGCGATGATCCTCTATTCGGTGTCGGCGCAGCAATCGGCGGTCGCCCTGTTCACCGCCGGCATCCTGCCGAGCCTGCTCATCGGCTTGGTCGATGCCTTCTACGTGATGATCTACGCCCGGGTCAAAATGGTGCCGCTCACCGTCGCGCGCGCGCTGGGAGGCGATCTGGGAGTCGACCAAGGAGGCGAGTTGGTCGATCGGCACGGTCGTCGTGATCTTCGGCGGCATCTACGGCGGCGTTTTCACGCCGACCGAGGCCGCCGGCGTCGCGGTGATCTATTCGCTGTTCGTGACCATGGTGGTCCATCGCGAGGTCGGCTTTCGCGACCTCTGGCGCATCATCCAGAGCTCGGTGTTCCTGATCTCGCAGATCCTGATGATCGTCACGGCGGCGGGGCTTTATTCCTGGCTGCTGACGACCAGCGGCATCCCGCAGCACATCATCGCCGAGATCCACGCGCTGCAGATGCCGGCATGGGCGCTGCTGCTGTCGATCAATGTCGTGCTGCTGATCATGGGCAGCTTCCTTGAGCCGCCGGCCGCGATCCTGATCATGACGCCGCTGCTGCTGCCGGTGGTGCAATCGCGTCGGCATCGAACCCCATCCATTTCGGCATCATCATGGCGGTGAACCTGAGCATCGGCATGTACACGCCGCCGTTCGGGCTCAACCTCTTCGCCTCGCAGGCGGTATTCCAGACGCCGCTCGGCAACATCTATCGCGGCGTGCTGCCGTTCCTGGCGATCAATTTCGCCACGCTGCTGGTCATCACCTACGTGCCGGCGATCTCGATGGTGCTGCTCGGCCGCTGAGCGGTCCGTCAGATGACGATGGTCCCGACGCTCGCTCCGCCGCAGACATAGAGCGTCTGGCCGGTGACAAAGCCGTTGTCCCGATCGCAGAAGAACATCACGGCGCGCGCCACGTCTTCGCTGCGGCCCAGCCGCTTGACCGGAATGGCCTCGGCCAGCGCCCTTTCGCGCTCGCTGTCCTTCGGAATGACGCCGCGGAACATCTCGGTGTCCGCAATCGGCCCCGGCGCGACGACGTTGACGGTGATGCCCTCGGGCGCGAGTTCCAGCGCCCAGGTGCGCGCCATGCCGATCATTCCGGCCTTGGTGGCCGAATAGGCCGAACGTGTCTGCAGGCCCAGCGCGCCGCGCGACGACATCAGGACGATGCGGCCGAAGCGATTCTGCTTCATCGCCGGCAACGCCGCCTGCAACAGCAGTAACGGCGGCGCCGAGATGCAGTTGCGTGAGGGCGTGCAGATCGTCCAGCTTGACGTCGGGCAGCAGCGCCGGCCGGATGATCGCCGGCATTGTGCACGATATGCGTGACTGCGAAGCGGCGCGCGATCATCGGCGGCGGCCTGCTCGGTCATCTGCGCGATCGAGCAGATCGACTTCCACGGCATGCAGCCGCGCATGCGATTGAGCGGGCTTGCGGCGGGCGAGCGAGATCACCTCGTAGCCCGCGTCCAGCATCTGCCGGCAGATTTCCGCACCGATGCCGGTCGATCCGCCGGTGACCAGCGGCAACATTGTCGGCCGTCACGGCCGTCCTCCCGGCACCAGCGCCAGAACGCGCAACGGGCTGCCCGAGCCCCTGCTTGATCTTCAGCGGTGCCGCGATGATGACCGCGCCCGTCGGCGGCAGCAGATCGAGATTGGTGAGGCACTGCAGGCCGAAGCGGCCCTTGCCGTGCATGTAGAAATGCGCGGGATAGGGCGGATTGAAATGCTGCCCCTGGCCGAAATCGGTGCCGATCGTCTCGGTGCCGAAGCCATGCACGTCGCGCTCCTCGACCAGCCATTTCACCACGGCGGGTTCAGGACCCGGCGTATGCGCGCCGTCGTCGCGCAAGTCCGCATAGTCCGCGATACGTGCGCTTCGACCAGTCGGTGCGCAGCAGCACCCAGTTTCCCGGCGCGATCCTGCCGTGGCGCGCCTCCCATTGCTCGACGAATGGCGATCGTCAATGCGAAGTCGGGATTGGCGGCGCATTCCTTCGAGCAATCGATCACCGCAGGCCGGCGCGATGAATTTCGCGGCGTCGATCGTGTCGACCGCGTTGTTGGGCAGGTCCTTGCCGGAGATCCAGTGGATCGGCGCGTCGAAATGCGTGCCGGTGTGCTCGCCGCAGAGATGTTGTTCCAGTACCAGGCGGGGCCGCGCTCGTCGTAGCGCGACACCTCCTCCATGCGGAACGGCGCGCACTGGCCGAGTTCCGGCGGCAGCACGATGGTCGGAAATTCCTGCGACAGTGTCTGGGTCAGGTCGATCACCCGAATGCGTGCCGTCGGCGACCGCGCGCGCGAATGACAGCAGGTCGAATGGCGCCGACATTCTTCAACCTGCCATTTCGCGCTCGAGCGCCTTCGGGTTGACGGCCAGGCGCTGGCGGATGTCCTCGGCGATGTCGCCGACGAACACGTCCTCGAGGCCGCGCTGCAGCGCGCGAACCACCGCGCCGGCGAGCGCCGCCGGCGCGACCTTCGGCGGCGGCACGGTCTGGAACCATTCGGTCTCGAGCGGCCCGAAGAACACGTTGACCACCTTCACGCCGCCCGGACGCAATTCCGCGCGCATGCATTGCGCCGCCGACAGGCACGCCGCTTCGGCGGCCGAATAGCTGCCGTAGGCCGGCCAGTTCATCAGCGCGTGAACCGACAACAGGTTGACGAAGGCGCGCGGCCGAATTGACGCCGTCCGCGCCGCGCTGACGCAGGATCGGGCCGAACGCCTGCGCCAGCCGCATCAGGCCGAGATAGCGGATCTCCATCTCTTCGCGCGCGACCGTCAGGCCATGCCGATCGACGATGCCGCCGGCGCGAACGTGTTCCGCGGTGTTGACGATGATATCGATGCGGGCGCCGTTCTGCTCGGCCTGCTCGGTCACCGACTTCGGTATCGGTCACGTCGAGCGGCACGATCTCGACGCGCTCGATCCGGCGCAGGCTCTCCAGTCCGGGAAACGGCTTCCAGGCATCGGCGATGCCGACAAAGACGATCGCCGCGCCGGCATCGGAAAACGCCTTGGCCATGGCCTGGCCGACGGCGGTGCGGCCATCCGTGATCAGCACGCGGCGGAATTTCGGATCGCAGGTCATCTCGCGCAAATGCGGGTCGTCCGCCATGTTCTCGGTGTCCTTCTCCGGCAGCGCCATGACCACCGCCGAACCGCTCTTGTCGAGCTTGAGCTCAAGCCGCACGCGGCCGCCCTCGACCGCGTCGCCATGCAGGTGCGCCACGATAACGGGGCCGGCGTCCAGCCTGACGGTGCCGACCCGCCACGGCGTGCGCTCGCGGAAATAGGGATCGGTCGATGTCTGCACCGTCGTTTCGGCCAGCAGCGTGCCGCCGCGATCCACGTCGCGGAACGGCAGTCGCGCCGACAGGCATGACGGACAGGCGTCGCGCGGCGGATAGATGCACCGCGTCGCAGTCGAGACAGACCTGCAGCGCGAAGCGGCCCTCCGCGGCCGCCGCGGTCAGGCCGATGCGCGGTGCGGCTGCGCACGCCCTGCGGCGCAAGCGGCAGCCGCGTGCGCTTGAGCGGATTCTTGCGCTTGGGGCGGACGAGCGGCTGGGTCACGCGGTTCTCGCCAGGATGGCGGCGCAGGACGACAGGCCGCGATCGTAGTTGATCATGCCGAAGCCGGAAACGAGGCCGATCTTGGCATCGCGGCACCTGCGAGCCGAGCGGCTGCGCGGTGAGCTGGCGCATCGCCTCGACCAGCCCGAGAAAGCCGCCGGCCGCGCCGGCCTGCCCGACCGAGAGCTGCCCGCCCGATGTGTTGTGCGGGAACGTGCCGTCGGTCGTCAGCGTGTGCGAGCGCACGAAGTCCGGCCCCTCGCCCTTGGCGCAGAACCCGAGGTCTTCGAACTGCATCATGACGATCACCGGATAGTCGTCATAGGTCTCGACGAAATCGACATCCTCCGGCGTCAAGTCCGGCCATCGACCATAGCTCGCCGGCATCGAGCGCCCAGCCGCCGCGCACCTGCATCGGATCGCTCGCGAAAGGCGTTGTGCCGCTCGATCGTCGAGAGCACGCGGACGGCCGGCAGATTGAGCGACCGCGCGGTCGTCTTCGCGGCACACCAGAAATGCCTCCGCGCCGGCGCACGGCATGACGCAATCGAACAGATGGATCGGATCGGCAATCGGCCGCGCCGACATGTATTCCTCAAGCGTCAGCTTCTTCTTCATCATCGCATGCGGGAATCGACAGCGCGTTGTCGCGCTGCGCGACGCAGATCTTGCCGAAGTCCTCGCGCTTGGCGCCGTACGTGTTCATGTAGTTCTTGGTGATCAGCGCAAACGAGGCGTTGGCGCCGCCCGAGCCGTAGGGATAGACCGCGTCCTGCGCGAAGCGGGAGAACGTCGACAGCGTCTTGCGAAACGAATCGACGTGATTGGTGTCGCCGGCGACGCAGGCCACGATGTCGGCATCGCCGGCTTGCACCGCCCGCGCCGCGCGGCGCAACGCCACGATGCCGCTCGCGCCGCCGAACGGAATATGGTCGAGCCACCGCGGCGACAGCCCGAAATGCTGCGTGAGCCCAACCGCGGTATCCGGCCCGACCGTGAAGCTCGACACCGCAAAGCCATCGATATCCTTCGGACGCAGACCGGCGCGCCGGGTGAGCTCGTGCAGCGCGCGGCCGAGCCACCATTGCGCGCTGTTGGTCGAGTAGCGCCGGTACGGGATCGTGACCGGAAGGCAGACAACAACTCCCTCATAGGACTTTCTGATCGCGCCGGAGGTCATGCCGGCGGGTCACATGAAGAGCTGGATGTTGCCGAACGCCGCATCGCAATTGACGAGATCGACGCGCTTGAGCTTGATCTTCAGCTTGCCGTCGACGACGGTCAGCGTGTGGGTCGCCCAGGCGGCGTAAAGCTGCTGGTCGTCGTTCCTGGTCTCGACGTAGTGCATCGGCGTCCAGGTCACATACTCGTTGTTGGCTTCATCGCGCTTGTCGACCTGCGGCGTCTGCAGCACGTGGTGGCAGCGGCTCTTCGGCTTCTGCGAAAAGGTCCGATTGCCCTTGAGCCGCTCGATCCGGATCGTCAGCAAGAGCTTGTCCTCGTACATCAGCGACGCCGTCAGCCGCGGATCGGTCTGCCCCCACTCCAGCGGCATCCAATAGATGCCGTCCTCGGCGAACAGATCGAGCCATTCTTCCAAGCGGTGCTGATCGATCAGCCGCGCTTCGCGAATGACAAAATCGATGAGCTGCTGATCGGTGGGCGCGGCCACAGGCTTCCCCGTCACATCGACAACGTCATGAACTTCGACCAGGCGCGAAACTGGTTGCGCATCTGCCATTCGGTCGTGCCGTTGCTTACCGCCGTGACGTCGGGCTGCTCCGCGGGATCATAAAGCCGCTGCACGTTGACCCATTGATTGGCGTCGACATGCAGGCCCTCCTGCGCCCGCTCGTACATTTCGAGATCGTCGTGGCCGACGACGGAGGTCGGCGCGTTGATCAGGCGATTGTAGACCAGGGTCCGCTCGAGCAGCATGTCGGGCGCATCGACCAGCCGGAATGTCCACGATTCGACCAGCGTCTTGTTGGCGGAGATCGGCTTGAACAGACGGATGAGCTGGATCGGCCCCTTGATCATCAGATTGGGGAAATAGATCGTGTTGTGCCGGTTCTCGTCGAGGATCGCCTTGGCGCGCGCCTCGCCATAGGCCGCGACCATCTTATCGAAATAGCCCGGCACCGCCGAATAATCGGAATGGATCGAGTGGTGCACGCCGGTGTGGCCGTGACCGTTCGGCCAAACGCGGATGCCCATGTTCTCGAAGAATTCGTACGGCGCCATGAACGGCGCGTAGATCTCGACCGCCATCGGCTTCTTGGCGCCTGGCGGCGCCTTCTTCCAGACGTCGATCGCGGTGCCGGCCGAGGATTCGTGCGCCACCATCGGATGGCAGGTGTCGGTCTGGTTCTCCACCAGCATCTTCCAGTTGCAATTGTGCATGTAGCGCAGCACGCCGCCGGCCACCTCAAGCCTCCCGGCCGGCGAGCGGTCGACCATGTTGTCGAAGCTCGACAGGCTCTCGCCGAAGAATTCCTCGAAGCCGGGCCCGGTGTCGTTCAGCTTCGCGAAGACGAAGCCGCGATAATTGTGGACGTGGCGGACCGGGTTCATCCCTTTGCCGGCGTGGCTGGTCTCAAGGCCGGTGTTCTCGTAACCCTTGCGCAGCGGGATCGCGAGCAGCGATCCGTCGGTCCGGAAGGTCCAGGCGTGATAGGGGCAGCGAAAGAATTTGCCGGCGTTGCCGCAGGTCTCGGTGGTGATGCGCGTGCCTTTGTGCGGACATCGGTTGTGCAGCACCTTCACGGTGTTGTCGGTATGCCGCACCATCAAAACCGGCTGCGTGCCGATCGTGGTGCCGAAATAATCGCCCGGCTTCGCCACCTGGCTGTCATGGCCGACATAGACCCAGGTGTTGGCGAACAGGTGCTCCATCTCCAGCGCGAACACTTCATCGTCGATATAGACGTCACGATGAACCTCGGTCTCCCGCACCAGATTTCGAACGGCCTCGACGTCTCCGCGGTACCTGGTCATCGGCGCCTCCTCATCGTCGCCTCATAGGTCAATCACGAGCCGCGGCGTTTTCGACCGCGAAATGCAAATCTGCATCACCTTTCCGGACGCCTTTTCGGCATCCGACAGTACGAAGTCCCGGTGATCGGGGATGCCCTCGATCACCGCGACCTGGCAAATGCCGCACTCGCCGCGGGTGCAGTCATGGATCGGATCGATGCCGGCCTCGATCAGGACCTCCAGAATAGTCTTGTCGGGCGGCACAAGGTAGCTCTCGCCCGAACTGTCCAACACCACTTCGAATGCCGTGTCGCCGGGTCTGTGATCCACGCCCATGACCTCACAACCCCCTGGGATGCGTCAGGAACTCCTCCAGGACCTCGCGTGGCGGCTGGATGTAATCGGAGACGCGGCTGACGCCGAGGCCCGCGAGCCGTCGCAGCTTGACGGCCATTTCCGCCATCTTGACGACGATCGGGATGCCATTGATGACCGGCGCCCCGTCGACGACATGCTCGCGGATCGCCGAGAACAGCAGCATCGGGATTCCGCCGCCGGGATCAACACGTCCACGCCGGCCGCGACCAGCGGCCTTGCCTGCTCGGCAAACAGGCGCACGACTTCATCGGCCAGTTCTTCCGATTCATACGCTTTGAGGATCTGTCCCGGCTCGAACTGCATCGCATGCACGCCGGTTACGCGGCGCTCAAGACCGTATTTCGTGATCTGATGGTGAAACCACGGGATGTAGCGGGTATTGATCGTCACGATGCCGCTGCGCTGGCCAAGCTGGCAACTATACAGCATGGACGCCTCGCCCAGCGCCACCACCGGAATGCTCACCGCCGAGCGGGCCTCGTAAAGACCTGCATCCTGAAAGTGACCGATCACGAAAGCGTCGTAGCCTTCACGTTCAGCCCGCACCGCGTTGCAGATCACCTCACGGGCGCACCGCATCTCGACCAGCGCATGGGCATACGAATCGTGCGGCGTAATGCCCTTGATGTCGATCGTCGTCCCGGGATCGACCACCTCCTTGAGATGCCGGCGCAGGCGATCCCAATAAGTCTTGCCGTTCTCGTAATCGACGTAACTCTGATACCAGATTCGCACGTCGGGCTCCCTCGCAAGAACTCCGGCCTGGCGCCGGCGAACGATGGACGTTCAACCCGCCAAAGCAGCCGACCGAAGGCGCTTGCCAGCCTCCGCAGAAGCTTTAAAGTTAAAGAAATTGCGATGAACGTCCAGGGCACTGTGGAGGTCGATCATGATTTCGCGTCTCGCCGTTGGCCTTGCCGCCTTGGTCCTGTCGGTCAGCGCAAGCTCCGGCGCCGATATCACGGTCGGCTTCGTCACCTCGCTGAGCGGTCCCGGCGCTTCGATCGGAATCCCCTACGAGAAGGGCATTCTCGCCGGTTACGCCTATGCCGACAAAGTCGGCGACGTGAAGATCAAGCTGATCCGGCTTGATGACGCCTCGGACCCATCGGCGGCGACCCGCGATGCCCGCAAGCTGGTCGAGGAGGACAAGGTCGATGTGCTGATCGGCACTTCGGGCGTCCCCGGCACCATCGCGATGGCGGTTGTCGCCGCCGAGACCAAGACGCCGATCATTTCGCTGACGCCGGCGAGCCAGCCGCAAAGCCCAAACGGCCAGTGGCTCATTTCCATTCCGCAGCCGCCGCCCCTGATGGTCGCGGCGGTGGTCGAGCGCATGAAGAAGGACAAGGTCAAGAAGGCCGCCTATATCGGATTCAGCGATTCATGGGGTGACCTCGTCTACAACGCGTTGAAGCAGAACGTCGCCGGCACCGGCATCGACGTTGTCACCAACGAACGCTATGCCCGCCCCGACACCTCCGTCACCGGCCAGACGCTCAAGATCATCGCGGCGCATCCCGATGCGGTCGTCACCGGCGGCTCCGGCACGCCGGGCGCGCTGCCCTACCTTGCGCTCGCGGAGCGCGGATTTAAGGGCGGGCTTTACGGCACGCACGCCTTGATCAATCCGGATTTCGTCCGCGTCGGCGGCCGCGCGGTCGAAGGCGTGATCGCGCCGACCGGCCCGGTGATCGTGGCGGAGCAATTGCCCGACAGCAATCCGACCAAGAAGGTGTCGCTCGCCTTCCGCGAGGCTTATCAAAAGGCGAACAACGCCCCGACCAACGACGCCTTCTCCGCCTACTCCTTCGACGCGTGGCTTGTCTTCCTCGATGCGGCCAAGCGCGCGCTGGCGAAGGCACAGCCGGGCACGCCGCAATTCCGCGAGGCGTTCCGCGAGGCGATGGAAACGACCAAGGAAGTCGTCGGCACCCATGGCGTCTACAACTTCAAGCCCGGCAGCTTCTTCGGCGTCGATGAACGCGCCCGCGTGCTGGTCCAGCTCAAACAGGGAAAGTGGACGCTGATGCCTTGAGCGGTTGGGCGGACGGCTGACGCTAGACCCATGGTTCTGCGAGTGACACATGATCGACGGCGCGCGCCTTGCTTCGGAAGGCGTAGCACCCATCGATCTGTTTTCGCCGCCGTTATGACGCTGGAGATCGCTCTCCTTCTGGCTCAGGATGGGATTTCCACCGGAGCGATCTATGTGCTGGTCGCGCTTGGTATCGTCCTCATCTTCCTGGTGACGCGCGTCATCTTCGTGCCGTTCGGCGACGTGGTCGGCTATTCGGCGCTCACGCTCGCCGCCCTGCAGCTGCGGCAGATGCCCGGCACGGTCTGGCTGGTGCTGACGCTTGCCGCGCGTTGCCAGCATGATGGAAGCCTATGGGCTCATCCGCCGCGGGCAGACGCAGCGGCTGCCGAAAGCGCTGTTGTTCTACGCCGTGCTGCCGGCGATCCCGGCAGTGCTGGTCTGGCTGGCGGCCGGGCGCGACCTGCCGATGTGGCTCGGCATCGCGCTGACCTTGGCGATCGTCATGCCGATCTCGCCGCTGCTCTACCGCATCGCGTTTCGTCCGCTCGCCGACGCGTCGGTGCTCGTCCTGCTCATCGTCGCGGTGGCGGTTCACTTCGCCATATCCGGCCTTGCGCTGTTGTATTTCGGGCCGGAAGGCTTCCGCACCGAACCGATGAGCCGGGCATTCTTCGAACTTGGCACGATCTCGGTGTCCGGCCAGAGCATTCTGATCGTCGCCAGTTCCGCGATCTTCAGCTTCCTGCTCTTCCTGTTCTTCGAGCGCACGCTGACCGGCAAGGCGTTGCGCGCGACCGCCGTCAATCGCATCGGTGCCCGGCTCGTCGGCATCCTGCCGTCGACGACGGGCGCGACCGCCTTTCTGCTCGCATCGGTGCATGGCGGGTATCTCCGGCATCCTGATCGGGCCGGTGACGACGCTCTATTACAATTCCGGCTTCCTGATCGGACTGAAGGCGTTCGTCGGCGCCATCATCGGCGGCCTGGTCAGCTATCCGGCGACCGCCGTCGGCGCGATGCTGGTCGGACTGTTTGAGAGCTACGCGGCATTCTGGAACAGTTCGCTCAAGGAGGTGTTCGTCTTCGGCGCGCTGATTCCGATCCTGATCTGGCAATCCTTCGCCTCGCGGCAACGGCATCGAGGAAGAAATCGAGGAGGAAGAGCGCGAGGGTGAAGCGTGATGCGCTGGAAGTCCCACCTCCTGCTGGGCCTTGCCATCGCTTTTCTCGCGGTCGCGCCCGCGATTTTCGGCAGCTTCACCATCACGCTGATGAACTACATCGGCATCTATGCCTTTGCCGCGCTCGGCCTCGTTCTGCTCACCGGCGTCGGCGGCCTCACGTCATTCGGCCAGGCCGCATTCGTCGGCATCGGCGCCTACGCCACCGCCTGGTACACCGCGGTGCATGGCGGCTCGCCGTGGATCGGCATGCTGCTCGCGCTCTGCCTCACCGGACTTGCCGCCACGGTTCTTGGCGCCGCGACGCTTGCGGCTGAGCGGGCACTTCCTGCCGCTGAGCACGATCGCCTGGGGCATCGCGATCTTTTTCCTGTTCGGAAATATCGATGTGCTCGGCCGCTACAGCGGGCTGTCCGGCATTCCGGCGATCACGCATCGGGCCGATCTCGCTCGCCGGCAACGTCGCGATGTACTTCTTCATCTGGGGATTGCTCGGTTGCGTGATGCTGCTGTGCAGAAATCTGCTCGAACTCGCGCAAGGGCCGGGCGATCCGCAGCCTGCGCGGCGGCATCGCCATGGTGGAAAGCCTCGCGCATCGACTTCTTTCGGATGCGGCTTGCGGTCTTCGTCCTGGCCGGGCTGCTCGCGGGCCTGTCCGGCTGGCTCTACGCGCACATGCAACGCTTACGTCAGCCCGGCGCCGTTCGATCTCCGTCCCGGCATCGAACTCCTGCTGATGGCGCTGGTCGGCGGCGCCGGGCACATCGCGGGCGCGGTGGTCGGCGCCGCCATCATCACGCTGCTCAAGAACGTGCTGCAGGACGTCCTGCCGCATCTTCACGCGCTACAGCGCGCAGCTCGAAATCGTCGTGTTCGGCATCCTCTTTATCGTCCTGCTGCAGAAGGCGCGCGCGGGCATCGTGCCGATGATCAACCGCTATCTGCCGCGCGCCGAGCCGCTTCTGCCGGAGCAGGCGTCGCCGCTCGCACGCCGGGCACGCGCCCGCCGTCTCCGGCCGAGCCGGTGCTGACAATTCAAGGCGCCACCAAACGGTTCGGCGCGCTGGCCGCGGTCAACGACGTGAGCTTCGAGGTCAAGCCCGGCGAGGTCCTGGGCTTGATCGGTCCGAACGGCGCCGGCAAGACCACGCTGCTCAATCTGATCACCGGGACCGCAAAGCCGAACGCCGGGCGCATCCTGTTCCTCGACGACGACATCACGAAACTGGCGCCGCGTCATATCGCCGCCAACGGCATCGTGCGCACGTTCCAGCACGTCAAGCTGCGGCCCAACATGACGCTGCTCGACAACGTCCTGCTTGGCACATATTCGCGCACGCGCTCGGGCTTTTTCGCCGGCGCGCTGTCCGGCTCGACCGCGGCGAAGAAGCGACTCCGCAAAGCTCGAAGCCTTGGAGCAATTGAAGCGCATCGGCCTCGGCGAAAAGGCCGGCGAGCTCGGCCGGCAATCTGCCGCTCGGCCAGCAGCGCCTGCTGGAGGTCGCGCGCGCGCTCGCCGCCGATCCGGTCGTGGTGATTCTCGACGAGCCGGCCGCCGGCCTGCGCCGCCTCGAGAAGCAGACGCTGTCCGACCTGCTGCGCACGCTTGCGCGACGCCGGCATGACGATCGTCCTGGTCGAGCACGACATGGAATTCGTCATGAGCCTGGTCGACCGCATCGTCGTGATGGATTTCGGCTCGAAGCTCGCGGAGGGCCTGCCGGCCGATATCCGCGCCGACGCGCGCGTGCAGGAAGCCTATCTCGGCGGCGTCGCATGACCGCCCTGCTGTCGGTCAACGATCTGCATGTCAGCTACGGCAAGGTCGAAGCCGTGAGCGGCGTTTCGCTCGACATGCAGGCCGGTCAGATCGTGACCGTGATCGGCCCGAATGGCGCGGGCAAGACGACGCTGCTTGCGGCCCTCATGGGGCTGCTGCCGTCGACGGGCGAGAGCCGGTACGAGGGCGCAAGACCTGCAGCGTGCTGATCACCGAAGAGCGCGTTCGCCGCGGCATCTGCCTGGTGCCGGAGCGCCGCGAGCTGTTCACCGAAATGACGGTGGCGGACAATCTGATGCTGGGCGCCTATACGCGCTGGAGGGACCGCGCGGCGGTGCAACGCGACCTGCAGGACGTCTACGCGCGCTTCCCGCGGCTGCTCGAGCGGCGCGGCCAGTTGGCCGGCACCTTGTCGGGCGGCGAGCGCCAGATGCTGGCGCTCGGCCGGGCGCTGATGGCGAAGCCGCAGCTGCTCCTGCTCGACGAGCCGAGCCTCGGCCTCGCTCCGCTGATCGTGCGCGAGATTTTCCGCATCGTGATCGGCCTGCGCGAGCTTGGCGTCTCGATCCTGCTGGTCGAGCAGAACGCCCGCGCGGCGCTCGAAACCGCCGACTACGGCTACGTGCTGGAAACCGGCTCGATCGTTCACAGCGGCCCGGCCGCCAGCCTCGCCCACGACCCGCGGGTCGTCGCCAGCTATCTCGGCGGCAAGGTGGATTGATCGCCATGGCCTCAGCCTCAGCATTGCGGACGCAATGGTCGCAATCGTTCGCGCCGGCCGATCGTACGCTGCCGGCAATGTTGACCCGCCAGGCCGAGCGATTTGCGCAAAAGCCCCTCGTCACCGCCGGCGATACGACATGGACCTACGCGGCAGCCTGCGAGGCCGCGGCGCGCTTTGCCGGCACCTTGCGTTCCGCCGGCATCAAGGCGGAGGATCGCGTCGCCATCATCTGCTCGAACCGGATCGAGTTCCTGGAAACCCTCCTCGGCTGTGCCTGGCTCGGCGCCATCGCGGTTCCGATCAACGTCGCTTCGCGCGGACCGCAGCTTCAGCACATCCTGGCGAATTGCGGCGCGCGGCTGCTGGTGATGGAGGGAGCATACGCCGAGAACCTGACGCTATCTCGACGCATCGACGCTTGCCGTCGAAGCCATCTGGCTGATCGGCCCCGCTGCCGACGTGCGCGTGGGAAATATCGTCGCGATACCGCGTGCCGCCGGGCGGCGAACAAATCGCGAGCGCGGCAGTACGGCCCGGCGACCCGGCGATGATCCTCTACACGTCCGGCACCACCGGCCCGTCGAAGGGCGTCTGTTGTCCGCATGCGCAATATTTCTGGTGGGGCGTCAACACCGCGTCGCTGCTGCAATTGCGCGACGACGACATCCTCTGCACCAGCCTGCCGCTGTTCCACACCAATGCGCTCAATACGTTTTACCAGGCGCTGCTGATCGGCTCGCACGTTTGCTACGAGAAGCGGTTTTCCGCCTCGGGATTCTATCGCGTCGCTCACGCGTCACCGGGCGACCGTCACCTACCTGCTCGGCGCCATGGTGCCGATCCTGCTGTCGCGGCCGCCGTCGCCGGAAGAAACCGCGCATGCGGTGCGGATTGCGCTCGCGCCCGGTGTGCCGGCGCAGTTTCACGACGAATTCACCCGGCGCACCGGGATTCACCTGCTCGACGGCTGGGGATCGACCGAATCCAACTTCGTGCTCGGGACGACGATCGATCGCCAGAAGCCCGGCCTGATGGGTCCGGTTTTCGAGAGCTTCCAGGCCCGCGTCGTCGACGATCAGGACAATGACGTCGCAGACGACACCGCCGGCGAACTGCTCGTGCGCGCGGACGATCCGTTCGCCTTCGCGACCGGATATTTCGGCATGCCGGAGAAGACCGTCGAAGCATGGCGCAATCTCTGGTTTCACACCGGCGATCGCGTTGTCCGCCAGTCCGACGGTTACTTCCGCTTTGTCGATCGCCTCAAGGATGCGATCCGGCGCCGCGGCGAAAACATCTCCTCCTTCGAGGTCGAGCAGGTGTTGCTCAGCCACCCGGCCGTCGCGAATGCCGCGGCATTTCCGGTCCGCTCTTCGCTCGCGGAGGACGAGGTGATGGCGGCCGTCATCCTCCATCCAGGCCGGACGGTGACGGCAGCCGAGCTGATCGCGTTTTGCGAGCCTCGCCTGCCCTATTTCGCGGTTCCCCGCTATCTCGAATTCATGGACGAACTGCCGAGCACCGAAAGCGGCAAGGTCCAGAAGTACAAGCTGCGCGAACGCGGCGTGACCGACAAGACATGGGACCGCGACGCCGACGGCGGCGGGCGCATTCGCCACGCCGACGAGCGAAAGCCGCCGACCACGTAACGATGAGGCGCGGCAATTCCATACGGGCGACCTCGATGACGTTCACGATGCCGCATATCTTTCCGACGGTGCTGCACATGCTGGCGGCGGCAGGTGAAGCCACACCCGACCGCGTCGCGCTGCGGTGCGCTGACGAACAATTGAGCTACCGGGAATATCTGTCCTGCGTCGCCGGCTTTGCCCAAGAATTGGGTTCCGGCGTTGGCGGTGGGCGTGTCGCGCTGATCATGGCCAATTCGATCGACGCGGCGATCGCGACCTACGGGACATTGGCGGCGCATGCACAAGTCGGTTCCGCTCAATCCCGCCTATACGGCGCATGAATTGAGATCGATCCTTTCGGACGCCGCACCATCCGCGGTTGTCTGCGATGCTGCGTCGCTGGATATCGTGCGGCCATTGGCAGACGAACTCGGACATCGGCCGGGTCATTGCCGTCGGCGCCGCCGCACGTCTCACGCGTTGGGCCGGCGAAGGTCGCTCGCTTCAATCATTCCCGGAGCCGCATTCGCTGGCGATCCTGCAATATACCGGCGGCACGACCGGGCGTTCCAAGGGGGTCAACCTCACCCACGCCGCGGTATCGGCCAACGTCTCGCAACGCGAGGCGCTGCTGCCATCGGGAGCGCACGAGAAGATCCTCATCGTTACGCCGATGTATCATTCCTACGCGATCGCGATGGGGCTGCTGCTGGCGCCCTATTGCCGCGGTACGCTCTCGATTCTGCCGCGCTACCGTCCCGACGACACCCTGCGGACGATCGAAGAACACGGAATCATCCCTGTTCGCGGGCAGCCCGACCCTGTTTGTCGGCCTCATGGGGCACGAGAATTTCGCGACGACGAATTTCTCGTCCTTGGCGCTGTGCTTTTCCGGTGCATCGGCGCTTCCGGCAGAGACTATGCGCCGCTGGGAGGCGGCGACGAATTGCAAAATCTGCGAAGGATACGGACAAAGCGAAGCGGGTCCGGTCCTGACCTTCAATCCGCGCGAGGGAACCCGCAAGCATGGATCGGTCGGCGTGGCCACCCCCAGGACCGACATTGAAATCGTCGACCTGGGCACCGGCACCACGGTGCTCGCCACCGGCGAGCCGGGCGAAATCCGGGCGCGCGGGCCTCAGATCATGACCGGCTATCGAAACCGGCCCGAAGAGACGGCGGCAGCGCTGAAAGACGGCTGGCTCTACACCGGCGATATCGGTTCGCTCGATTCGGACGGCTATCTCTTCATTCGTGACCGCAAGAAGGACATGGCGATCGTCGGCGGCTTCAATGTCTATCCGCGAGAGGTCGAGGAGGTCCTTTGCGCCCACCCTGCCGTCGCGGAAGCGGCGGTGATCGGCGTCCCCGACAGTTATCGCGGAGAAGCGCTCGTCTCTTATGTCGTCTTGCGCCAGCCGAAGCGTGATCGACGCAGAAGCACTGGCGAGCTACCTCGCCGAGCGTCTGACGCGGTATAAGCTGCCACGCGACATCAAAATCTGCACGCAACTTCCCAAAACGACCGTCGGAAAGATCGACAAGGTGGCGCTCAAGACCGGCCGGCATACGGGCTAGAACGAACGACGCCACGCCTGACGTCGACATGGTCGCGCCAGGTCGGCCCCGGCCCAGTCAGGTTTCGTTCAGGACCCTGTCGTAGAATGGGCCATCGCGCAGCCCTCGCGACTGAACCGGACCTCCTGCATCGTGACATCGCCCTCCGTTCCGCGCTCTTCCGAGCTGCAGTTGGTGCTTGAGCCCGCGCGCGGCGAGCTGGTGCGCGCCTTTGTTCGCGAGGCATCGCTCGCCGAGGACGTGGCGATGCCGGTCGCGAGCCTGCTCGCCGAAGACACCGCCCAGGCCTGGCTCGCGCTTTGTACCTTGGGATCGGACACGAGCGCGCCCGCATTGTTCTCCTGTGCTCGCACCGCGACGTCAGGGCGAGGATCCTGCTGCCCGGTCATTCCCGCTTCTCGAACGTCGCGGCGGCGCTCGCCGGCCGCATCGGCCGTGACGCCGGCATCTCCTGCCACGAGCATGGCATCGACGGATGGGAGGTCAGCCTTCACCGCAGCCTGACCGGAACCACCGAGCCTCCCCAATCGCAGTCGAGGCGCCGCCCGCCGCTCCGGCCACAGCGCCGCCAACGCGCGACTATCTGATCGACCTGCCGCAGAAGAGCGACGCGGCGGCGATCGCCCGCTGCTTCCTGGAAGTCTACGGCCATCACTATGTGCACTCCGAGGTGTTCTCGACCCACCGCTACTGGGACAAGGTCGAGCGCGGCGAGCTTCTCCCGGCGGTGGCGCGCGACGGCGACGGCCAGGTCATCGGTCATGTCGCGCTCGAGCGCGAGCCTGGTGCGGTCGTCGCCGAACGCGGCGAGGCGGTCGTGCTGTCGGCCTACCGCGGCCATCACCTGCTCGAGCGCATGACCGAGCGGCTTTCCGAGGAAGCGCCCCGGCGTGGCCTGCATGGCATTTACGCCGAGCCGCTCACCATCCACACGTTCTCGCAGCGTAACGACGAGCGCGCCGGCATGCCGGTCTGCGCCGTGCTGCTCGGCGCCAATCCGGAGAGCTTCCGGCCCAAAGGCATCCCCTGCCCCACCGCCGGACAGCGCCAAAGCTATCTGCGCACCTTCCGCTTCGTGCAGCCGCCCGCGGCGCGCACGATCCACGCGCCCGCGCCCTATCGCGACATGCTGCTCAAGATCTACGAAAGTCTCGGCGTCAGCGTTTCGGTCGCCGCTCCGGCAGTGCGACCGCCGGGCCTTCGCGGACCAGCATCAAGGTCAATGACCGCGGCTACGGGTTGATCCACTTCGAACGGATTGGCCCGAACGCCGCCATCGAGTTGGGTCAGGCGCTGCGCGACGTGCGGGCGCTGGGCGCCAGCTCCGTGCAACTCTCGGCCCCGGTCGGCGACCCCGGCCTACCGCTGATGACGGATGCCGCCCGCGGTCTCGGCTTCTTTTTCTGCGGCCTCGGACCGGCCTTCGCGGAGGGCGCCGACATCTTCCTGCTGCAGTCGCTGAGCGAGCCGCTCGACACCGGCAAGCTCCAGCTTCTCACCGACCAGACGAAGGAGCTGGTCGCATTCATCGATCGCGACCGCGCCGAAACGGCGCGGACGGCTTGAGCACTCCGCGCCCCCGGCGCGCGAGACCCGAACCATCGCGGTCCCGCGCCACCACGGTTGCCGCAACTCACTTCGTCAGAAAGACATCCCGGCGCGGAAACTTCTCGAACACCGAAGCGTCCTGCGCAGAAGTTCGTCGCCAGGATGTCGGCCGGGTTGCCGGCGATCCATTGCGACAGATCGATCGTCTGGTAGTGGCCGCTGTTGAAGACGATCAGGATGCGTGCCTTCTCGCCGCTGATATTTTCGATGGAGTGGCCGAAGCCCTGCGGGATGTAGCCGACGTCGCCCTTGTCGAGCTTCTCTTCGCGCCAGCGCCCCTGCGAGCCGAACAGCGTGACGCTGAACTGTGCCGCTCAGGACGTATTGCCACTCGGCGGCGTTGGGGTGCCAATGCAGTTCGCGCAGCGCGCCCGGCTCCATCTCGAGCACGACGCCGGTCATGGTGGTGGAAATCGGAAACTGCGAGCCGTCCACGCGCCATTCGCGTGCCGCCCTTGAATGTCTCGTAGGGCTTCTGCGACAGCAGGCTGTACTTGTGCGAGAGCGGCGGCTGCTTCCAGCCCTGCAGCGGCGGCGCCGGGACCGCCGGCGGAATTTTGCCCTTGGCGAAGTAGACCTCGTCCTTCGGGAATCTGTCGAACGTCGAGGCCGGCAGCCCGAAATTCTTGGCGAGCAGCTCCTTCGGCGCGTGGCCGAGCCAGTCGGTGATGCTGAAGGTGCCGAACTCGGAGAAATAGCCGTTGTCGAACACCAGGATGAAATGGCACGGCTTGTCGCCGAGCGTCTCGATGACATGGCCGTGGCCGCGCGGGAAATACCAGACATCGCCCGGCTCGAAGTCGTTGGTCTCGGAGCAGCCCTGCGGGTCGATCACGGTGGTCCGCACGCGGCCCTCGGTGACGAAGGCCCACTCGGCCGCGGTGGCGTGCCAGTGCAGTTCGCGCATCACGCCGGGCTCCATGCGCATCGACACGCCGGCGATGCCCTTGGAGATCGGCAACTGCGCGACGGTCGCCTCCTTGCCGTAGCTGTTGCCGATGACCTTGCCGGTGGATTTCTCCAGCTCGAACTTGAAGGTCGGCAGCTCCTTGCCGGACGTGACGGGGTCCGGCACGTTGTTCTGGAAACTGTCGTCGCCGCCTTCGGAACTGATGGGGATCGTCAATGAAAACACGAATGCCTCCTGCTCGGAACTGATTCCGCGCGACCAATATACACGCGATCGAATTCTTGCGGCGCATGTGACCCCGGATTTCCCGCTCAATCCGGTCTGTCTCTCGTCCGGGCTGCTTGTTTCGATCCGCATTGCGCATTCACTGGCAATCGCCATCGTGCTCGCGGCGCGTGAGCGTCCGAGACTTGCGAAGGCCCTCGCTCTCTTTTCGCGCATATCGGGCAAGCCCGACATGCGCAGCGAGGGGAGATGGAGCGCCGGCCGGCGCACCAACTCTGCGCCTTGCGACGCGGCGCCCCTGGTGAGGGACGCTCGCCGCCCGGCGCTCCACCGCGGCTTCGCCGCCGCCTCCCGCGAGACGGCAACTCGGCTTCGGGCCGCGCTTTGCGGGAGGCATTACGCCTCTCCGTCAGCGAGCTCCTCGCGGGCGGCTCGTAGTGGCCTGCCGGGCGGAGCCCCGAAGCCGCCCGGGTGCTGATTGCGTATCAGCCCGCGGGCACCGCACCCTGCTCCATCCGCCGAACGCCTCCGGACGGGCGCCCCTCAGCGAGCAGGACGGCGATGTGGATATATTCCGTTGATGCGGGCGTCAAGGATTATTTTCATAGGAACGACGCGGACTCGTCCAGCACCCATTTACGTCGTTCACGCCGCCCAAAACGCGAATAGCCGGGACAAGCCCGGCCATGACGATGTTTGAGAGATGGAGGCTTACGGCCGTAGCCCGGGTTGAGCGGAGCGAAAACCCGGGACGGTTCTCGCGACTTCATCATACTGGTAACCCGGGCAGAGCGCAGCAAACTTTAGATAGGTCTTGCGGCTCGCGAGCGCGACCCGGATCACGCCGTGTCCAGGTTTGAGCGTAACGTAGGCGCAATAACGGAGCGAGCGACGCGTAATCCGCCCTCTTGTTCACGGCGCAATGCGCCCATTGGCGCTCGCGATTGCGCCCTCCCGAAACCCGAGACGGACCTCGCGGTTTCGCCGTGCGGCCCCGGATTTCGCTGACGCTCAATTCGGGCTGCGGTTGCTTCCATCGGGCCAACCGGCAGCCCTTGGAAGCTCAGATACTCATTCGCATGTCACTCGCGGTTTCTTCATCGTCCTCCGTCTCGCTCGGGGCGCACGGTCGACTATCCATGTTCTTAATGTGCTGAGGGATGCCGCAGGCGTCGGCCAGTTTCCGCCAGCGTCGCCGGAACATGTAGTTGCGATAGGGTAGGTCCGTGCTCGGATTAATGATGATGGGCCGGTTTGCTTTAGGTAGTTCACCCAAACGCTCCAACTCCCGCATGACCAGGGGTGCCTCGCGTAGATTCTTGCTCTACGAAGTCTCCCGCGACTTGCGACGTGTCGCAAAATCAGATTGTCGTCGATATGATTCCAGCGAAGCCCTCGTAACCACTTAAGATTGGAACGATGGTCAATTAACGAGAGGCCAGGGTCGCTTTCAGCCGCAGGCACCCATTCGCCAATCACGTCTTTTTGGCGTAGATCGCAGTCCACCTGGAATGCTTGTGCCAGCGCAATGGGGGCCATTTTCTTCCCCATCTTATGAGCCTGGACAATGATTGCCTCGGCTTGCTCTCGGCTTAGATATTCAACGCGCGCCCTTTCGACCGCTTTGATGCGCATGTTGTGTAGGATCACCTGAAAGATGAGGCACTTTTCGTTCTTGAGTATGGTTGCGCCAAAATTGGCAAGCTGACGCAACATCGTCACGATGCCATGCGCAGTGGAGGGGCCGCGTTGTTTCCATTGCTCATAGAGTTGCTGGGTGTCCTCAGCTCTCAGATTTGCAATTTTTCGATCGCCACAGTCCTTATCGATCCTCTTAAGAATGTCGTCGTAGTTCTTGCGCGTGGCGTATAGAACCTCGTGATAAGGGGAGCGCTCGTCGCTTCGATAAAATCTCACAAGGTCTGAGATCGTTAGGTCGTCCGGGGATTGCGCCGTTCCAGCCCGAACGATGGGTGCCCGCTTAGCGGAAATGGCATCCGCTTTCGCGATTTCAGCCAGCGCGTGCCTAACCGCATCAGCCGCAGCCTGCTTGGCTGTAGCTTCCTCTTGTCGAGCGGCGGCCTCCTCTTGAAGGCGAGCCAACTGACGTTCTAGCGCTTGGCGTACTCCATCGTCTTCCATTGGAATGTTCGCCTTTGACTGCACTGGGCGCTAAAAGAGCCGAAATCCACTGCCTTTGCAACGACTTACGTTTGCATTACGCGATTCTCTTACGTATACTTAAAACGCTACGAACCTGCTGATTCGTAGCTCCGCTCGCCGCGCAAACGGCGCGCTGGACGGCGGTGGCCCACCGGACATTTCTGCTGGGTGGACCACCCCACCCTTGAGTTACTAAGGGTTCACCGTCAGCACAGCCGTTCGAGCGGCTGCTTTACGCACTGGTCGTCTACACAGACTGTCGGCCGGCCCGCCTACCATGGCGGGTCGGCTGGCATCTCGCCAGCCGATCGGGCCAACAGGGTTCACGTTATCATATTGGGACGAGGTCGCCATACAGGCGACAAGGTGGACAATTTACACCCGTGGATATCCGCCTCGGGCAAACTCAGCCCACTAAGCGTAGTGGGTACGGGAACTCCAATATCCCCGCCGTTCTACTCCGCCGCGATGCGCACCTCCGGCGCGGCCGCGCGCACGTCGGCGTCGACGTGCTTCTCGTACTTGACGAAGTTCTCCTGGAACATGCGCACGAGCTTGCGCGCGGTCTCGTCGAACGCGGCTTTGTCCTTCCAGGTCTTCATCGGATAGAGCAGGTGCGGCTCGATGCCCGGCACCGAGGTCGGCACCGCGAAGCCGAAATAGGGATCGGTGCGGAAGCTCGCGTTCTTGAGCGAGCCGTCGAGCGCGCCGGTCACCAGCGCGCGCGTCACCTTGATCGGCATGCGCCGGCCGACGCCGTAGATGCCGCCGGTCCAGCCGGAATTGACCAGCCAGCAGTCGACCTTGTGCTTGGCGATGTAGTCGCGCAGCAGGTTGCCGTATTCCGCCGGCGGGCGCGGCAGGAACGGCGCGCCGAAGCAGGTCGAGAATTCGGGCTCGACGCCGACCAGGCCCTTCTCGGTGCCGGCGACCTTGGCGGTGTAGCCGGACAGGAAGTGATACATCGCCTGCGCCGGCGTCAGCTTGGCGATCGGCGGCATCACGCCGAAGGCGTCGGCGGTGAGGAAGATGATGTTCTTGGGCTGCCCGGCGCGGCCGGTGCGCGAGGCGTTGCGGCATGAAGTCGAGCGGATAGGCCGAGCGGGTGTTCTCGGTCTTGCTGTCGTTGTCGTAGTCCGGAATGCGCGTCTCCGGATCGAACACGACGTTTTCCAGCACCGCGCCGAAGCGGTTGGTGGCGGCGTAGATCTCGGGCTCGGCTTCGGCGGAGAGCTTGATGCACTTGGCGTAGCAGCCGCCCTCGAAATTGAACACGCCGTCCGGCCGACCAGCCGTGCTCGTCGTCGCCGATCAGGATGCGGTTGGGATCGGCCGAGAGCGTGGTCTTGCCGGTGCCGGAGAGGCCGAAGAACAGCGCGACGTCGCCGTCCTTGCCGACGTTGGCCGAGCAGTGCATCGGCATCACGCCCTGCGCCGGCAGATAGAAGTTGAGCGTGGTGAACACCGACTTCTTCATCTCGCCCGCATAGGACGAGTTGCCGATCAGGATGATCTTGCGGGTGAAATCGATGGCGATGATGGTTTCGGAGCGCAGCCGCCGTGGCGCTTGGGATCGGCCTTGAAGCTCGGCAGGTCGACGATGGTGAGTTCGGGGAGAAATCGAGCAGCTCGGAGCGCTCCGGGCGGATCAGCAACTGGCGGATGAACAGCGAGTGCCAGGCATATTCGGTGAAGACGCGCGTCTTGATCCGGTATTTCGGATCGGCGCCGCCGTAGAGGTCCTGGGCGAACAGCGTCTTGCCGCGCGCATGCGCGATGAAATCGGCGCAGCAGCAGGTCGAATTGCGCCTGCGTCAGCTTGCGGTTGCCGTCCCACCAGACGGTGTTCTCGGTGAGCGCATCGACGACGGTGTGCTTGTCCTTCGGGCTGCGGCCGGTATGGACGCCGGTCTCGGCGCAGAGCGCGCCGCCCGCGACGATCGCGCCTTCGCCGGTTCGCGATGGCGTGCTCGTAAAGCGGCGGCGCGGTGTAGATTCCAATGGACCGCGGCCAGATCCTTGAAGCCGAACTTGTCAGCGCCGCAGGCGCTGTTCCTCAAACCCGTTTCCTGCACGAAAGAACCTCCACACCACGTCCGGCCGAGCGCCGGAGCCCCTGCCCTGAGGCCGTACTTTAGTACAATACGGCTTCGCCCAATGCGATGCCCAGCCCGCCGAGCCCGCGACCTATAGTTTGGAACCGCCCCCCTGCCAAGACCGCCCCTGCCGTAACCTTGATACGGCCGTGACCGTCTTGATTCACATCAATTCGGACGAATTCGAGGACGACGACCTTCGCCGGCTGAGTAAAAAGCATTCAATCGGACCGCGTCCCGCCTCTTGTTGCGACGCAGCAACCTGTCTTGCGTTGCTGCGCCGCATCACACACCAGCGTCGGCAAGTTTCAGTCCGACAGGCCCTTGTCGACCAGCCACTTCTGGATGAGATCGGCGACCTGGCTGCTGTTCTTGTCCATCATTATCATATGGGAGTTGCCCTTGAGGCCGGCGTCCGGCAGGTCCACCACGTCGACGCTGCCGCCTCCGGCCTTGAGCGCGCCCGCATAGTCCACGCCGCCCGCCCGGATCTTCGACCAGCGCGGATGGTTCTTGGCGTTGTCGCCGTAGATCATCAGCACCGGCGTGTTCTTGATCGACGCGATCTTGCCCTTGTCGCCGCCGCGCGTCGGCTCAACCGCCACCAATGCCTTGACCTTGTCGGGCCGCGCCTCCAGCGCCTGGAAGCCGAACGTGCCGGACTGGCTGTGCACCAGCACGATGCAGGGGCAGATCTTGTCGATCAGTTCGATGTAGGCGGCAACGATCTGCTTGTCGGTCGTCACCCAGCGCGGCACGCCCTGCTTCATGAACTGCTCATAGGCCTCGATCGGGAATTGCGTGCCCGGATAGGTCGCACGCTTGGCCTTGTCGGCATTCCAGGAACCGACCGGGCCGATGCGGAATCGCTCCCACGGGTCGCCGAGCGGCAGCGTCATCGGATCGCCTTTGAAGGTCGGCGTCCAGCCGGCGCGGCCGCGTTCCATGGCGTCCGAGATGTAGGTGTCCCAGCCCTTGCGGATGAAATAGGTGAGCCAGCCCTCACCGCCGTCTGGCTTGGTCTCGTAGGTCACGCCGGTCAGCCCGCCGCCGTGCCAAAGCAGCAGCGGCAGCTTGCCCTTGCGGGTCTGCGTCAGGAAGTACTGCACATACATTTGCTCGACCTGATAGGTGCCATTCGGGTCGATCTTGGCGGGCACGCCGCCGGGCGTGAACACCACCTCTTTGATGGGCTGGCCAGTGATCTCGATATGGCGCCCGCCGATATGGAACGATCCCATGTCGCGGAGTTGGATCGGCTCCTTGGTTTGCGCGACGGCCGAGGTAGCCGCGAGGCTCAGTGCAAATGCGATGACGGCTTGGCGCATGACGCCCTCCCTGTGTGATTGAACGTTCGTTCTTCAGGCTTCGATGTTGCGAGTGTGTCCCGGGCGCGGTGTGGCGCGAAGTGCTGCACCGCAGACCCGGGACCGCAAAAAAGGCCGGTGTCTGTTGCGGTCCCGGATCAGCAGCGCACCGCTTCGCGCTGCGCTGCGCCCGGGACACGCGCTGCATCAATCGACGAGCTTCTTCTCGACCAGCCATTTCTGAATCACGTTGGCGATCTCGGCGTTGTTCTTGTCCTGCATCAGCATGTGGGAATTGCCTTTGATGCCGATGTCGGGAAGGTTGATCCAGTCGACCGTGCCGCCCGCGGCCTTGATGGCGTTGGCATATTCGGTGTCGATCTTCTTGTAGGCCGCCCAGCGCGGATGCTGATCGACGTAGTCGCCGAACAGCATCAACACCGGCGTATTCTTGAGCTTGCCTGCATTTGCGATCACGCCGGCGCTCGCCGACTCGATCGCGACGATCGCCTTGACCTTGTCGGGCCGCGCCTCGGCGGCCTTGAAGCCGAAGATGCCGCCCTGGCTGTGCACCAGCAGCACGCACGGGCAGACTTTGTCGATCAGCGCGATGTAAGCGCTCAGCATCGCATTGTCGGTCGACAGCCAGCGCGGCACCGTCTGCTTCATGTAGCTGTCGTAGGCTTCGGCCGGAAACTGATTGCCGGGAAGGAGCTTGCGCTTGGCCGGATCGGCGTTCCAGGAGCCTGCGCCGTCACCGATGCGGAAGCGCTCGTAAGGGTCCTGATAGTTCAGGAAGATCGGTTCGCCGCTCCACACGTCGGGCGAGGCAAAGCCCGAGCGTCCGCGCTCAACTGCGTCCGAGAGATAAGTGTCCCAGCCGAAGCGGATGAACATGTTGAGCCAGCCTTCGCGGCCGTCCGGCGTGCTCTCAAAGGTGACGCCGGTGAGGCCGCCGCCGTGCCACATCAGGAGCGGCAGTTTGCCCTTGCGGTCCTTCGGCAGGAAATACTGCACGTACATCTGCTCGACCTGGAACTGGCCGTTAGGATCGAGCTTCGACGGCGGGCCGCCCGGCGCGCGCACGATCGTGCGCACCTCTTTGCCGCTCACCTCGGCGATGCGGCCCGCCGACGTGAAACGAGCCCATGCCGCGCAGCACGATGTCTTCGTCGGCGGCAAGCGCCGGCAGCGCAACAAGCATATGGCGAGCCCCAATCAGGGTTCGGCGCATTCTTTCCTCCCTGTCGCTGAATCTTCTTTGTTACGCCGATTGTAACTCAACCACGCAACGCATGTCATCAGCATCGCCGAATAATTCCGCGCGTGCGGCGCGCCGGTGGGCCGCTGCCCGCAACAGCCAAATCGCCAAGCGCAAAGGCGAGGAATGCAGCGGATTGACAAATGGTCTGCAAGTTCCGATATTTCTGTCATGACAGAAATTACTGACAACACCGAACCCTTCCCGACGCGGTCGAGCGCTTCGTCCTGCAATGGGGCGATCTTCGGCGGGCAATGGGGCGTCAATCGCTCGGTCAGCCAGATCCATGCCCTGCTCTATCTGGCCGAGCGGCCGCTGACCGCCGAAGACATCGCGTCCGCGCTCGGGCTCGCCCGCTCCAACGTATCGACCTCGCTCAAGGAGTTGACCGCCTGGAACCTGGTGCGCCGCGTGCCGATCAAAGGCGATCGGCGCGAGCACTTCGAAGCGGTGACCGACCTCTGGGAGATGCTGCTGCGCATCTCCGCCATGAGGAAAGAGCGCGAAATCGACCCGGCGATCGCCGCGCTGCGCGCCTGCGTTGCCGATGCCGACGCCGACCCGCCGCTGCATCCGGTCGCCGCGCGCCGGCTGAAGGAGATGCTCTCCTTCGTCGAGATGCTCGATCACTGGTACGCGCAGATGCTGAAGGTTCCGCGGCCGCAGATCGCCGCGCTGATCCGCCTCGGCACACGCATCGTGAATTTTCTTCCGCTCGGCAAGCGCAAATGAGTTCGCCCAAAACGGAGGCGAGAATGCAGCATCTTGGCATCGCCCATCGACAACTTGTCGATCGACCTTCGCCGACCCTGCCACCGGCCCTTGGCGATCTTCGCTTCCGCGCATTGTTGTCCGAGGAGGACTGGGCCGCCCTGCCGGCGCCGATTCGCCGCCGCTTCAGCAAGCGCCTGAGCGGCGGCAACACCGCCGTCTATGTCGGCGAGGTGCTGGAAACCTGGATGAGCCGGGCCGGCTGGTGCCTCGTCCAGGCCGCCCGCCTCATCGGCGCACCGCTGCCAACCGACCGCCGCAAGCACAGTCCGAGCGTCGTGACCGTGACGGAGGACATCGCCTCCGGCGGGCAAATCTGGACGCGCCTCTACGTGCGCAATGGTTTCCCGCAGGTGATCCACTCGGCGAAACGCTTCGCCGGCGTGACCGGGCTCGAAGAATATGTCGGCTACGGCATCAGCATGGCGCTGACCATCCACGTCAAGGACGAGGCGCTGATCTTTCGCAGCGCGGGCTATTTCCTTCAGATCTTCGGCCGCCGCATCCCACTGCCGCGCTGGCTCACGCCCGGTGCGCTCTCGGTCATTCACGCCGAGCTCGGCGACGGCCGCTTCAGCTTCACGCTGCAGATCGTGCATCCGCGGTTCGGCCTGCTCCTCCGCCAGATGGCAATCTTTCGAGAGGTCGAGCAGATGACGTCGTCCGTGTTGTGGACCTTGATCGCGATTCAGGTCGCCATGGGTGCCTTCGACACGCTCTATCATCACGAACTGACCGAGCGGCTGCCGTGGCGGACCTCGCAGCGGCATGAGTTGCGCTCCATGCGGTGCGGAACCTGCTCTATGCGGCGCTGTTTCTGGTCGCTCGGCTTTCTTGAGACTTCACGGCATCTGGGCGCTGCTGGTGATCGCCGTCCTGGCGGTCGAGGTCGTCATCACGCTGATGGATTTCGTCGAGGAGGACTTGAGCCGCAAGCTGCCGGCGAGCGAACGCATCAATCATACGCTGCTGGCTTTGAACTACGGCGCCATCCTGGTGCTGCTTCTTCCGGTCCTGGTCGACTGGGCCGGGCAGCCGGCCGCGGTCGTCCCGGTACTCTACGGATACTGGAGCGTGCTCGCGGCGCTGGCCGCGCTCGGCGTGCTCCTGTTCGGCTTGCGCGACATGGCTGCATCGCGATCGCGCCCGGCGGCTCGTCCCTGACGACGCCGCCGCGCTGATGGCGGCGCTCCCCGGCCGGCAGCGCGTGCTGGTCACTGGCGCGACCGGATTCATCGGCAGCCGGCTGGTGGAGGCGCTGGTGAGTGCCGGGCATGATGTAACCGTGCTGGCGCGCGATCCTGCCAAAGCCGCCGCCCTGCGCCCGCCGTTCATTGGTGACCAACCTCGATCAATCGCAACGACACGCATATCGACGCCATCGTCAATCTCGCCGGCGAGCCGTTCGCCAACGGCTTATGGACGCGCGCGAAGCGCTTCCGCATCGTCGCCTCCCGGCTGCGGATGGCGCGAGCGATATTGCGGCTGATCGGACGGCTCGAACACCGTCCGTCCGTGCTCATCACCGCGTCCGCTGTCGGCTGGTACGGGCTGTGGCGGACGAAGAGCTGACGGAGTTCGACGGCGGCAAGCGTTCGTTCTCGCATCGCTCCTGCGACTTGGTCGAGCGCGCCGCAAAGCGGGCCGAACGGCTCGGCGTTCGCACGGTTCGCCTGCGCATCGGCCTGGTGCTCGGCACCGAGGGCGGGCTGCTTGCGCGCATGCTCACGCCATTCGAGTTCGGCATCGGCGGCCGCATCGGCAGCGGCCGGCAATGGATGTCGTGGATTGAGCGCGACGATCTGGTGCGGCTGATTGCGCACGCGATCGCAACGCCGGAACTGACCGGCGCCGTCAACGCCACCGCGCCGGAACCGGTGCGGAATTCCGTCTTCACCGCAGAGCTCGGCCGCGCGCTGTGTCGCCCGGCCATTCTGCCGATGCCGGCCGGCATCCTGCACCGGCTGGGCGGCGATCTTGCCGACGAGTTGCTGCTCGGCGGTCAGCGGGTGCTGCCCGACAAGGCCTTGGCCTCGGGATTTGTGTTTCACCACGTCATCTGCGCAGCGCGCTGGCGTCTAATGCTGGGATCGAAACACATGACGCGAGCGGAGCGGCTCACGGTTCGCGGTCGTTACCGCCTTCGGCACCGACCACCGCGGTCACGCGGCCCGCGCCTCTTCGGCGAACTGCTTGAGCACCTGGCGCAATACACCAGGCGATCGTACCCGTTCGCGGAACGGCAGGCGCAACGCCATCCGCTCGTGCTGCAGTTCCAGTCCCTCCGGATCGCAGCCGACGCAGCGCCACGCGCCGTCGGGCGCGCCGAGAAGTTTGGTTGCGTAGAGCCGGCAGGTGTCGGCATGGTCGGCGTTCATGTGCGCCAAAATCCCGGGCTCGGCCGCGACCAATTCGGCGGCATCATCGACCTGCGTAAGCATGTCCTGCGGCTTGAGGTCGACGATGCGGCCGAAGCCGGCGACGAGATGCGCGCCCTTCAGGTTGATCCGGTAGAAGGCGAAATCGGCAAAGCCCGCGAACATCTCCGCCTCCGGCTGGCGGGCGAGATAGCGCCGCCGGACGCCTCATCGTCGGTTTCTCCGCCGTGCCCATCAGCATGACGCGGGCGCCTTGCAGCGGATCGCCTTCCTTGCGCTCGTCGATCATCAGCGAGGCGCGCGGGTCGGCGAGGATGTTCTTGGTATGGACGGCGAGCTTCGAGATCAGGAGCAACGGAGCACCATCGGCCGCGGTTGCGATGTTCACCAGCGAGCAATAAGGGTCGCCCGAGCCCGGCATCAGGGTCGCGAGCGCGCCGGAGCGGCCCTCCCGCAGGAGCTTCTTGGCGCTGAGCTTCGGGTCGAAATCGGGGGTCGGCTTCATGGTGGCTCCGCGGAAGTTCTGCGCCGCAGCGAAATGCAGCTATTCGATCACCTCGTCGGCCCGCGTGAGAAGCATGGGCGACACGTTGAGGCCGAGCGCCTTGGCGGTCTTGAGATTGAGGGTCATCTCGACCTTGGTGGCTTGTTGTACAGGCAGGTCGGTTGGCTTGTCGCCCTTGAGAACACGGGCCACGTAGACGCCGGCGAGACGATAGGTGTCCGGGAGATCGGTACCGTAGCTCGCGAGCCCACCGGCCGCGACGAACTCGCGGTACGGAAAGATCGCCGGCACCGCGTGACGGAGCGTCAGCTCCGCAAGCTCCTTGATGTGGCTAATGAACGGCAGCGCAGCCACGATGACGAGCCCGGCGGCGCGCAGCTCGCGCACACTTGCGAACACTGCATCGAAGTCGCGGCTGCTTTTGGCTTGCACGGTGTGAACCTGCAGGCCCAGCGTGTGCGCAGCCGTCTGCATCTCTCGAACATAAACGCTCATCGTCGCTGCGTTAGACGAGTCGACCAGCAGCGCGTAGGTGCTGGCGGGGACAAGTTGGTGCAAAATCTCGAGCCACTTCTGCGCCAACTGGTAGTTCAAGTTGACCACGCCGGTCAGATTGCCGCCCGGACGGTTCAGACTTGCAACGATTCCGAGCTCGACCGGGTCCGTGCCAAGCATGAAGACGGTCGGGATCGTTGTGGTGGCCGCTTTGGCGGCGCGCACCGCGGGCGTGCTTCCGAGCGCGACGATGACGTTGACCCGACGGCCGACTAGTTCAGCGGCCAGCGCCGGCAAGCGGTCGGTCTGGCCGCCCGTCCAACGGTACTCGATGAGGACGTTGCGGCCCTCGATATAGCCGCCCTCGCCCAATCCCTTGCGAAAGGCAGCCACGAGGTGAGCCGCCTCGTCCGAGGAGGTATTGCGGAGGAAACCGACAACGGGAAGCGCCGGTTGCTGCGCCCGAGCAGCCAGCGGCGCCGCAACAGCGGCGCCGGCGAGCGCACGAAGGAGTTCCCGCCGTTTCATGGTCCACCCAAGCTCAGACGGCGATATCGTAGTGACGGTAACCGGCATCCGGAAGGGGATTTGGCCGCCGCCAAGGCTGGGAACGCCGGAACTTGCGGGTGGCGATTGCGGGCCGGAGGCCTTATATGTGGCAAAAGACTTGGCGAATCATGCAGTTTTAAGAGATTTGTCACATTTCGGCCCAGCTTTACGGGCTTCAAATTCACGGGGCGGGTCGACCGCCGCAGACAGGGGCTTCATGCCGACCATCGCTCTGGTCGACGACGACCGCAACATCCTGACCTCGGTTTCGATGGCGCTCGAGGCCGAGGGCTATCGGATCATGACCTATACCGACGGCGCTTCGGCGCTCGACGGGCTTCAAGACCGCGCCGCCGGACCTCGCCATCCTCGACATCAAGATGCCGCGCATGGACGGCATGGAGCTGCTGCGCCGCCTGCGGCAGAAGTCCGACATGCCGGTGATCTTCCTCACCTCCAAGGACGAGGAGATCGACGAGCTGTTCGGCCTCAAGATGGGCGCCGACGACTTCATCAGCAAGCCGTTCTCGCAGCGGCTCCTGGTCGAGCGCGTCAAGGCGGTGCTGCGCCGCGTCAGCCCGAAGGATCGCCACCGCGCCGAAGGAAGCCGACGCCAAGGCGCTCGAGCGCGGCAAGCTGCGCATGGACCCGGAGCGCCACACCTGCACCTGGAAGAACGAGCCGGTGACGCTGACCGTCACCGAGTTCCTGATCCTGCAGGCGCTGGCCCACGCGCCCCGGCGTGGTCAAGAGCCGCAACGCGCTGATGGACGCGGCCTATGACGATCAGGTCTATGTCGACGACCGCACCATCGACAGCCACATCAAGCGGCTGCGCAAGAAGTTCAAGCAGGCCGACGACGACTTCGACATGATCGAAACGCTCTACGGCGTCGGCTATCGCTTCAAGGAGGTGTGAGCCGCGCTGGTTCCATAGTGTCTTGTGCATGGCGCGATGCGCCGCGTAATGGGGAACAGCAACTCTGCCATCTGACGGAGCCGGGCCGCCGATAGGCGCCGGTGGGGCGTATACTAGGGGGCGCAACCGGCAGACCGACCGTGCTCGATCGAACTCCCAATAGCGTCAAGGCTGCTATCGCTGCCGAGCCGGCAGCCGGCGAATCGTCGCGGGCCGAGTCCGGCAGCCTGCGCCGCGTGCGCGACCTGCTGCGCGTCGGCTGGCAGTTCTTCGTCCGCCAATGCTTTTCGAGCCTGACGCGCCGGATCATCTTCCTCAACCTGGTCGGCCTGGTCGCGCTGGTCGCCGGCATCCTCTACCTGAACCAGTTCCGCGCCGGACTGATCGATGCGCGCGTCCAGAGCCTGCTGATCCAGGGCGAGATCATCGCCGGCGCGATCGCCGCGTCGGCCACCGTCGACAGCGACACCATCGCGTTCGATCCCGACAAGCTGCTCGAACTGCAGGCCGGCCAGAGCACGGTCCATCCGACGAGCTGTTGTCGGGCATCGAATTCTCGATCAATCCGGAGCAGGTCGCGCCGGTGCTGCGCCGCCTCATCTCGCCGACCAACACCCGCGCCCGCATCTATGACCGCGACGGCACGCTGGTCCTCGACAGCCGCAATCTCTATTCGCACGTGCTGCGCTTCGACCTGCCGCCGCCGCCAGACGCGGCCCGGCATTCTCGAGCGGTTCTAGCATCGCGGTCCGCACCTGGGCTGAGCCGCGGCACGCTGCCGCTCTACCACGAGTTCGGCGCGCGAGCGGCAAGGGCTACCAGGAGGTCGTCTCGCCGCTCAAGGGCTCCAAGCGACATGGTGCGCGTCAACGAGCAGGGCGAGCTGATCGTCTCGGTCGCCGTGCCGGTCCAGCGCTTCCGCGCCGTGCACGGCGCGCTGCTGCTGTCGACGCAAGGCGGCGACATCGACGACGTGCTCGCGGCCGAGCGGCTGGCGATCTTCCGGGTCTTCCTGGTGGCCGCGGCCGTGACGATCGTGCTGTCGTTCCTGCTCGCCGGCACCATCGCCGGTCCGCTGCGCCGGCTTGCCGAAGGCGCCGAACACGTGCGCCGCCGCATTCGCGCGCGCGCCGGAGATCCCCGACTTCAGCAACCGCGCGCGACGAGATCGGCCACCTGTCCAGCGCGCTCCGCGACATGACCAGCGCGCTCTACAACCGCATCGAGGCGATCGAGAGCTTCGCCGCCGACGTCGCCCACGAGCTCAAGAACCCGCTGACCTCGCTCCGCAGCGCGGTCGAGACGCTGCCGCTCGCCAAGACCGCCGAGGCCGCGCGCGGCTGATGAGCGTCATCCAGCACGACGTGCGCCGCCTCGACCGCCTGATCACCGATATTTCCGACGCCTGCGCCTCGATGCCGAGCTGCCGCGCCAGGACGCCGCAGCCGCGTCGACCTCGAGGCGCTGCTCAAGACGGTGGTCGGCGTCACCAACGACGTCGGCATGACGACGGCGTGACGGTCAAGCTCGATCTTCGACGGCGGCGGCGCCATCGCGTTCACCGTGCTCGGCCACGACAGCGGCTCGGGTCAGGTGTTCAACAACCTGATCGACAACGCCCGTTCGTTCTGCCGCGAGGCGGCACCGTGCGGGTCGACCTGCCGGCGGCGAAGGACGACATCGAGATCATGGTCGAGGACGACGGCCCCGGCATCCGGCCCGACCCGTTCGAGCAGATCTTCGAGCGCTTCTATACCGACCGCCCCGACAGCGGCTTCGGCCAGAATTCCGGCCTCGGCCTCGCCATCTCCAAGCAGATCGTCGAGGCGCACGACGGCCGTATCTGGGTAGAAAATCGCCTCGCCGACTCCGCGCCTCCGGGCGAACAGCCGGCCGTGCTTGGGGCGCGTTTCACCGTGCGGCTACCGGCACTGTGATGCCTGAACC
>CAVWOV010000041.1:0-154136 GCA_963756715.1 uncultured Alphaproteobacteria bacterium | reverse complement strand
CGGCATTGCGGCGATCGCGCTCGAGTCGCCGATCGCGATCTGGGGCTGGCGGCTCATCACCCATCGCGCTCTTAGCCGCGAAGGGCTGCGCCTGGTGTTCTGGGTCATCGGGCTGTTGCTCGCGGCTGCGTGTGCGGCCTCGCTGCCGCATGGTACCGGCTGGCCGTTACCCGCAGGATTGGCGGCGTGACCGGCGATGCCCTCATCCGGTTGCCGACCTGGCTCGCGGGTGGCAGCCTCGGCGTCTGGACCCGATTCCTGCTCGAGACCGTGAGCGGCACCGGAATGCTCACCTGCTTTGCGGTGGCGGTAAGATTTCGGCTGAAGGCGAAGCCGAAGCCAAGAAAGCCCCCCTGTGGAGGACGAAGTCGCCGAGAGCGACGACGAGCAAGAGCGCGCATGGATTCGCTCGGCTGGTTCGCCCACGGCTTTCTCAGCCTTAAGGCACGGATTTCCCGTCTGCTGGCCGGACACGCGTCGTTGCGGACCGCGCCGCTTCACGATTCGGTGCCGGCATCCGTCCGGGTCGAGCCGCGCTTCGAGGGCGCGACTTTTGCCACGCCGGCGCCGCAACTCGACGCCGAAACCTCCGACGACGAGGATGAGGAAGAGGAAGTCGAGGTCGCCCCGCCGATGCCGCGCAAGCCGAAAGCTGCGCCGCGAACTTCGCGCAAGTGGCGGCTATCAGTTGCCGCCGCTCGAATTGCTCGCCATGCCGAAGGCGACCGGACGGCCACGTTCAGCCCGGAAGCGCTGCAAACCAACGCGACCGCGCTCGAAGGCGTGCTCGCAGGATTTTGGCGTGCGCGGCGAGATCATCAATGCCCGGCCCGGCCCCGTCGTTACGCTCTACGAGCTCGAGCCCGCGCCCGGGCATCAAGTCGTCGCGCGTAATCGGGCTGGCCGACGACATCGCGCGCTCGATGAGCGCAATCTCGGCGCGCGTCGCGGTGGTGTCCGGGCGAAACGCCATCGGCATCGAGCTGCCGAACCCGACGCGCGAGAAGGTATTCTTCCGCGAACTGCTCGCGACCAAGGATTACGACGACTTTACCGCCAAGCTGCCGCTCTGCCTTGGCAAGACCATCGGCGGCGAGCCGGTTATCGTCGACCTCGCGCGCATGCCGCATCTGCTCATCGCCGGCACCACCGGCTCGGGCAAATCGGTCGCCATCAACACCATGATCCTGAGCCTGCTCTACCGGCTCAAGCCCGAGCAGTGCCGGCTGATCATGGTCGATCCGAAGATGCTCGAACTTTCCGTCTATGACGGCATCCCGCACCTGCTGACGCCGGTTGTCACTGACCCCAAGAAGGCGGTGGTCGCGCTCAAGTGGGCGGTGCGCGAGATGGAAGAGCGCTACAAGAAAATGTCGAAGCTCGGCGTGCGCAACATCGACGGCTTCAACGCGCGCCTCGCCGAGGCAAGAGGCAAGGGCGAGAAGCTCAGCCGCACCGTTCACACCGGCTACGACAAGGAGTCAGGCGAGGCGATCTACGAGGCCGAGGAACTCGATCTCGAAACGTTGCCCTATATCGTCATCATCGTGGACGAGATGGCCGACCTGATGATGGTCGCCGGCAAGGACATCGAAGGCGCGGTGCAACGGCTCGCCCAGATGGCGCGCGCCGCGGGCTTGCACGTCGTCCTTGCCACGCAGCGGCCTTCGGTCGACGTCATCACCGGCACCATCAAGGCGAACTTTCCGACTCGCATCTCGTTCCAGGTGACCTCCAAGATCGACAGCCGCACCATCCTGGGCGAGCAGGGCGCCGAGCAGCTCCTGGGCCAGGGCGACATGCTGTACATGGCGGGTGGCGGCCGCATCAGCCGCGTGCATGGACCGTTCTGCTCCGACGAAGAGGTCGAGAAGATCGTCCGCCACCTTAAGTCGCAGGGCACGCCGCAATACCTCGAAGCTGTCACCGCGGCCGAGGACGAAGTGGACGAGGATGGCAACCCGGTGTTCGACGGGACCGGCATGGGCCAGGCCGGCGATGCCACCGATCTCTACCAGCAAGCCGTTCAAGTGGTGCTGCGGGACAAGAAGGCCTCGACCAGCTACATCCAGCGCCGCCTGCAGATCGGCTACAATCGGGCGGCCTCGCTGATGGAGCGGATGGAACACGAGGGAGTTGTCGGCCAGGCCAACCACGCCGGCAAGCGCGAGATTCTGGTGGGCGAAGAGCACCAGGAACGATATTGATAAGGTTGGGATCGGCCGCCGCCCGCAACCTGCGGGCCAAAAGAGCCGTGATGTCGCCACACAGGCTGTCTAACGACTAGTAATGTGGCAGATTTGACGTTCCAACCAGCTTCGCGGCGGGTCTATCGTAGGACAGTCAGATCCAAAACCACATGAAGAATCATAGAGTGCTAGTGTCCCTTTGGTTCTGACGTTCGTATAAGTGCCTGCTGCAAAGGGATACGAACGTCGAAACCGGGACACCAGTGGGGCGTGGAGCGGAGAGGGATATGGCTGGCACGAGCCAGGGGCTGTTGGTCGGTGCGCTATTCCTGGGTTTGGTCGCCTTGACCGGCCAGGCGACGGCCCAGATACCGCTTCCCACCCCGGCGCCTCAGCCCAAGGAGCGGGGGGCGGTGCCGCCGCCCGGCGCACAGCCCGCAAGGCCGGCCCAGCAAGCGCCGTCGCCAGGCTTCAATCCGCTCAGCGGCCTCAAGTCGTTGTTCAATCTGGACAAGAAGCCTGACGGCTCCAATTTTGACGCCAAACAACGCGCCCAGGTCGACAAAGTCAGCCAGTACCTGTCGAGCGTCCACCAGTTGATCGGGAATTTCGTCCAGGTCGGACCCGACGGCGGACGCGTGCGCGGTAATTTCTATATCCAGAAACCCGGCCGGGTCCGTTTCGAGTATGATCCGCCGACGCCGATCGACATCATCGCCGACGGCCGCTCGGTCGTGGTGCGCGACCGCAAGCTCGCCACCCAGGATCTCTATCCGCTGTCGCAGACGCCGTTGCGGTTTCTGCTGGCGGATCAAATCGACCTGATGCGCGACACCAACGTGGTCGGCGTTCACTCCGACGACGTCTTTGTCACCGTGGTGATCGAAGAACATCAGCCGCTGATCGGCACCAGCCGGCTGATGATGATGGTCGGCGCCAAGGACTATCAGCTCAAGCAATGGACGGTCACGGACCCGCAGGGCTATGACACCACGGTCGCGGTCTCCAATCTGGACACCAAGACGCGGCCCGATCCCGACATGTTCAGGATCGTCTACGAACGCAGCATGCAGTAACGCCGTGCTCGGTCCGATTTCATTGCCGGGCTTCACCCGGCAATCCATCGGTCGTCGACAAGATCTTCGTGATGAATGCCCGGCTCATACCCAGGCATGACGAGCGCAATGCGCCTCACCATCACCACCTGGAATATCAATTCGGTGCGGCTGCGCATCGACACCGTGGCCAGGTTCATCAAGGCGGTCCGGCCCGACGTGCTCTGCCTGCAGGAAACCAAGTGTCCCGACGACCGGTTTCCGCGCAAGCGTTTCAAGCGGCTTGGCTACGAGCACATCGCACTCAATGGCCAGAAGGGCTATCACGGCGTGGTCGTGCTCTCGCGGCTGCCGATCGAAACCTTCAACATTCAATCGTTCTGCGGCAAGACCGATTGCCGGCACGTTTCCGCGACGCTCGGCGAGCGGGCCGGCCTGCGCGATCCGATCACGGTGCACAATTTCTATGTGCCGGCCGGCGGCGACACGCCTGATCCCGCGGTCAATCCGAAGTTCGCGCACAAGCTTTCGTTTCTCGACGAGATGCGCGACTGCGATGCGCTTCGTAACGGCGGCAAAGCCGCATGGTCCTGGTCGGCGACCTCAATGTCGCGCCGCTCGAACACGACGTGTGGAGCCACAAGCAGATGCTGCGCGTCGTTTCGCACACGCCGATCGAATGTGAGAAGCTCACCAGCGTGCAGAAGGCGGGCGGCTGGATCGACGCCATGCGGATGCGCGTGCCGGAGCCTGCCAAACTCTACACTTGGTGGAGCTATCGTTCCCCCGACTGGGAAACCGCCGACAAAGGCCGCCGCCTCGACCATATCTGGGTCGCGCCCGCGCTGGCCGATCGCGTCGCCGACGTTAAGGTGTCGAAGGGCCCGCGGGTTGGACACGGCCCTCGGACCACGTGCCGGTGACGGCAACGATTGAAGTCTAAGCCGCCATCGAACGCATCGAGCGGATTTACGGGCCGGCTTTTGCAACCTTGGTCTTGTCAGCCGGCGCGGCTTTGCCGGGCGCGCGCTGATCGGCGAGCTTCACGCGGCTGTCGCGGAGCTTAGCGGCAATCCGGTGCCAGTCGCCGCCGGCCTGGATATGCGCCGGATCGGCGCCCGGCATCGGCCGCGCCAGCCCGTACTTCCGGCCGTTGCGATCTACCCAGCGCCAGACGGCGCGGTGATCACCTTCGGCGTTGATGATGTCGATGGCGCGGCCGTGGCCGTAACCGCCGGTCGCACGCGAGCCGCCATGCAGCGAGTTGCCGCCGCTGGCCTTGAAGCCCGAGGCGATGCGCTGACGATAATCGTCGCGGAATGCGCTCAGCATCGACCATTGGATACCCTCGGCATCCATGGCGCGGCCGGCATGATAAAGCTGCTCGCGGAAATCGCGGTCCATGCCGCCGATCACGTAGGTCTGCAACGACATGTTCATGCGCTTCGCGGCGGCCGGGTCCTTCCAGGTAAAGTCGCCACCGCGGTCCTTCTTCACCGGCGCGCGCTGATAGACTTCCCAAAGATAGTTGTCGACCTCTTCGGTCGGTGAGACCTTGTGTTTGGCAGGCGCGGCGTCGGGCTCCGGCGCTTTGTCCGGCGCGATGCTGGCGGTGTGCTCTGGCGCTGTGGCGGGCGCGGCCTCAGGTTGCTCGCTGGGCTCAGGTGGTGTGAGCTTTGCTTCGATCAGCGGAGCATCGAGCGATCCTGACGGCGCGATGATGGCTTCCCATTCGATCGCCGCCTCCTCGCCGACTTCGTCCGGCACTGTGGTGGCGGGCACGGTCGCCGGCGCCGAACCGAGCAGGCTCACGGGCAGCGACGTTGACGCGGAGGCGAGTTGAAATGATCGCGGGCCTTCAGTGACCCATCCGCCGCCCTTGGGCGTCGGGAACGGGCTCGATTGTGCGAGCGGCAAGGCGACGAAGAACACCGACACGCCGCACAGCAATCCCGCCGTGAGAACGGCAAAGCTCGATACGCGATCATGCCTGATCGCGGCGAGTGAGACTTCGCATTGATTCCCCCGAAGTAGTCCCCGTAGCGAAACGTCAATTAGCGAAGCGCACCGGCGGTATTGCGGCGGCGCGGTGGGTCAAATTGTCGTGGATTTGATCGTCTTCGCTTAGTGTTAGCGTCGCGTTAGCGTTCACCGTTAGCGCACGGTTAACGGCGGCGGTTCGACCGGTGCGTTACTCGTTTGGATTGTTCTGCACGTCGAGGATTGCGCGCACGGCGTACATGTCGTCGACCGACTGTTCGCTGCGGGTCGAGATGACATCGCGCAGCCTGCGCGCCGAGGACGGGAAACTCTCCAGCATCTTGAGGAACAGCGAGCGCGGAATGCGCAGCACGCTCGACGGCTCAAGTGCGATCGCGGTCATCGGCCGCTTGGTCTCGGTGATCATCGCGAGCTCGCCGAGCAGCGTCATCGGCCCGACCTTGATGTTCTCGCCGTAGGCCGGATTGCCGGAAAGCGCAAACGAGCCCTCTTGCACAACGTAGCCGCCGTCGGCCGATTCGCCGGCGCTGAACAACGCCTCGCCGCTATGGATGTAACGGTTCTCCGCGCCGATCGCTAAAATGCGCAGCGCATCGCGGCCCAGCATGCTGAGCGTCGGAACCCGTTCGAAGAACGCGATATCGTCCTCGATGGTCATTGATCGAGTTCACGGCACAAGTTTATAGCCGCCTGCTTCGGTGACCAGGATGGCGGGGATCGCGGCGTCTTTTTCGACCTTCTGACGCAGCCGATAGATGTGCGTTTCGAGCGTGTGTGTGGTGACACCGGAATTGTAGCCCCAGACCTCTTGCAGCAAGGTTTCACGCGACACCGGCTTTTGCCCGGCCCGATAAAGATAGCGCAGGATCGCGGTTTCCTTTTCGGTCAAGCGGACCTTGTTGCCCTTGGAGTTGAGCAGAAGCTTCGAACTGGGGCGGAATGTGTAGGGCCCGATGGCAAAGACCGCGTCCTCGCTCGCTTCATGCTGGCGCAATTGCGCCCGGATACGCGCCAGCAGCACCGCAAAGCGAAACGGCTTTGCGACGTAGTCGTTGGCGCCGGACTCCAGCCCCAGGATGGTATCGGAATTGGTGTTGTGGCCGGTCAGCATGATGATCGGCGCCTTGAAGCCGTTCTTGCGCAGGATGCGCACGGCTTCGCGGCCGTCAACGTCGGGCAGGCCGACGTCCATGATCACCAGATCGATCTGGCCGGCCTTGGCGGCCTGCACCCCCTTGGTGCCGTTGTCGACTGCGATCGATTCGAACTCCTCGTGCAGCGCAAGCTGCTCGACCAGCGCCTCGCGCAGTTCGTCATCATCGTCGACGATCAAAATCTTGCGGGCATTCGACATTCCCAAAAACCTCTGGAGTAGAAAGACGTCGCCGCTTTTGCGGCGTTGCGCGAAGTAGAGCATTCGGGGCTAAAAGAGCAAGCGGGGTCTGTTATCCGGCAGTGGTTGGCGGACGCCCGGAAACGAGGGTCTGGGCCATGCGGGGTCGTGCCATTTCCGTCATCCGTGTACGCGTTCGACCGGGCAAGCGCACCTGCGGCGTGCTTCTGGCGGGGCCGCTCGCAATCCCGGTAGTGCTCGGACGCGCGGGGGTCCGGGCGAACAAGCGCGAGGGGGATGGCGCCACCCCGCGTGGCTGCTTTCGGCTGTTGCGCCTGTGGTGGCGGGCCGATCGCCTGCCCCGGCCGGCGACCGCGTTGCCGGTGCGGCGCATCACGCCGGACCTCGCATGGTGTGAAGATACCGCTGACCGCCGCTACAACCGATCGTTTTTCCGGTCGGCCAATGAACCAGGCGACCGCCTTTGGCGCGCCGACCGGCTGTACGATTTGATCATTGAGATCGACCACAATACGCGGCCGCGAATCGCCGGACGGGGCAGCGCCGTGTTCGTCCACCTGGCGCGGCCGAATCGCTCGCCAACCGCCGGCTGCGTCGCGCTCAATGCCGACGTGCTCCGCCGCCTGCTGGCGCGGCTCGGACCGGACACGCGGATCGCGATCGACCTTTAGTCTCGGAGACTGGCTGTCACGCCCGGCTGCCGAAGATCGCCGTGCCGACCCGCACATGTGTCGCGCCGAACCCGATCGCGATCGGAAAATCCGCGCTCATTCCCATCGACAATAATTTGAGCCCGTTGCGCTGCGCGATCTTGGCAGTCAGCGCAAAATGCGGCGCCGGCGGCTCGTCAGCCGGCGGAATGCACATGAGGCCGGCGATCGCGAGCCCGTAGGTTTCGCGGCAGTCCGCCAGAAACGCATCCGCCGCCTCCGGCAACACGCCGGCTTTCTGCGGCTCAGCGCCAGTGTTGACCTCGACGAACAGCAGTGGACTGCGGCCCTGCTTGGCGATCTCCTGCGCCAAGGCCTGCGCCAAACTCGCGCGGTCGACCGAATGGATCGCATCAAACAGCGCGACGGCCTCCCTGGCCTTGTTCGATTGCAGCGGACCGACGAGGTGCAGTTCGATGCCGGGATGCTGCGCCTTGAGCGCCGGCCACTTGGCCTTAGCCTCCTGCACGCGATTTTCGCCGAAGACGCGTTGGCCGGCCGCGATCACCGGCTCGATCGCATCGACTCCGAACATCTTCGAAATCGCGACGAGTGTGACGGATGCCGGATCGCGCCGTGCGTCTGTGCAAGCCCGGGCGATGTCGGTACGCACCGCGGCGAGCCGGTCCGAAGAACTGTCTGAATGAACCATCGCAGGTGCGTTAGGTGATTGCATCAGTCTGCCGTCTCGTTCGCACGGGCACGGGCCGTCGCGCCATGCAGAATTTGTTTGACCTTACGCGTTTGCGCCCTTGCCGTGAACGCCTGGAATTGAAAGTTCCAAATCATAATTGCGCTCGCGAAAATGGTATCCGCTCGCTATTTCACCTCGTCATCCCCATATCTCTATTGACCTCCGATTTATTACCTACTGACGCTTGCGGCGGAGGCTTCAAGAAAAAGGAAGCCCGCATGAACACGTCCACGCAACATCGCGCGAGAGCGCGCGAATATACCGACGCAAGTTGCGGCCCGGCGATGACCGCCGGAGTTCGGATGCACGTGGCGGCAGGCTATAAGCATCTCGCGCAAAAGGAGCAAGAGTTCGAGCGGCGATTCCGAGACGCGCGCTGGCCTCTCGGGAAAACTAGCAATGGCGCCGACGCATCGTTCGATGGGGTTGGAGACATGGCCTACGAGTTTATCGCCTTGTCGCAAGAACGATTGGCCGAGCGACTTCGCTCCCTGTGAGCCGGGCTCGACGACTCACATGCAAATAGTGTTCGAGATACAGCGTTGGAAACTCTTGCCTAGGTGCGAAGAACAAGGCGCCGGCCAACATAACCTCGCGCTAGTTTTCTGCAGTCGGCAGCAGCGAGGACAATGGCACATCTAGCTCGTACACGAGTCCGGCAGACAGGTATTTGAGATGGGCTTTGCCATGCAGCTGATCGGCCAGGCGCGTGATGAGCCGGGTACCAAAGCTGGACCGCATGGGTTCGGAAACCAGTGGGCCACCCTTCTCGACCCATGTTAGCTTAAGGTGTTGAGAACTCTTCATTCACCAGCGACTTAATTTCAATGCGGCCGTCAAGGTTCGACAACGCGCCGTATTTGACGGCGTTGGTACACAACTCGTTCAGAGTCATGGAAAGGGGTAACACCACCATCGCGTCGATCTCGGTCCGGATGTCGTGAACTAGGAATTGTCGAACAGCATGATTTTCGAACGGCTCGATTGCAGCTTGAATTACATCTTTCAGCTTCGCGCTTTTCCATTTTACCTCAAGGAGCAAATCTTGGGTTCTGGCCAGGGCGAGCAGGCGGGCCTCGACGGCGAGACGGCCATTCTCCAGCGAATCCGCCGTACGCAACGTCTGCGAGGTGATCGCGATGATCGTCGCAAGCGTATTCTTCATTCTATGATGCACTTCCTCCAAGATCAGCGCCTGCAATTGCTTGGCGGCCTCGCCTTCCGATGCGACGATATCGGCCTTAACCAAGAGGCGCGCCGCATCCCGGCCTGCTTGCGTCAGCAGCTCACGCAGAGCGGCATTTTCCAGTTCGAGGTCCTCAGACATCTTCGGCACGCGTCATCCGGTAGAAATCGAGAAATCAGGCATAATGTAGCGAATTGTCCTGGAACTTTCATGGAACAGGAGAGTTCTGACTAATCGGGGATACAATGAGGCAATGAACCGCATGAGCCCCAATTTCCTAGAGCTACAATCCGACCGCTGTCGGCAGATGTCTCGGATTTGCATGGACCTGAGCACGGCGAGAGACCTCAGGTTCATGGCGGAGGAATTTCATGCTGAGGCGCTGAAAAATCAGCCGCCGGCCGATGGCGCCCAGCATTGAGATAAAATCCGGAGACGATTTCTACCGGTCTTTCTTCCTTCATTGCCCAGTCACGTTCTTCCTTAAGTGAGCAGATGTACTTCAACCGAGGCAGCGCGTTCGCAGCAATTGACGATCGAGTCAGTTCGCCGGCTCGTGGGCGTGCGCTGCACCGCCTTCGAGGATCTGCTTGACCTTGCGGGCGAGCAGGTCGGCGGTGAAGGGCTTGGACAGCAGTTCGACGTCTGGATCGAGCCGGCCCTGATGAATGATGGCGTTGCGCGTATAGCCGGTGGCGAACAACACCTTCATGGACGGCCGCCGCCGCAACACTTCGTCGGCAAGCTGCCGGCCGTTCATACCACCCGGCAGCACGACATCGGTGAACAGCAGATCGATCGTGGGCACGCCGTCGAGCAGCCGCAAGGCCGTCGGACCGTCGGACGCGACAATGACGTGATAGCCGCGATCCCGCAGCGCCTCGCTGGCAAAAAGATTGACTTGCTCGTCGTCCTCCACCAGCAGGATCGTAGCCTGCTGCTCGCTTTCTTCGATCGGCGGCTCGGCCACCGCCGGTTCGCTGTGCCCATCCGGTAACTTGCCCTGGTCCGACAAGCGCGGGAAATACAGCTTGACGGTCGTTCCTTCGCCCAGTTCGCTATAGATCTTGATGTGACCGCCGGACTGTTTGACGAAGCCATACACCATGCTCAAGCCGAGTCCCGAACCGGCGCCCGCTGGCTTAGTGGTGAAGAACGGCTCGATCGAACGCTCGATCAGTTCCTTGCTCATGCCGGTTCCCGAATCGGTCACCGCCAGCATGACGTACTGGCCGTGCGGAAGCTCGTCGCCGGCCTGCGCCACATAGGTTTCGTCGAGATAGGTGTTGGCCGTTTCGATCGTCAGGCGGCCGCCCTCCGGCATCGCGTCGCGGGCATTGACCGCAAGATTGAGGATGGCGTTCTCAAGCTGATTGGGGTCGACCGCGGCCTTCCAGATTCCGCCGGCAAGGACCGTCTCGATGGTGACGGTCTCGCCGATGGTTTGCCGCAGCAGTTCCGACATGCCCTGGACCAGCCGGTTGAGATCGACCGACTTCACCTCGAGCGGATGCTGGCGCGAAAAGGCCAGCAGACGCCCGACGAGCGCCGCGGCACGTTCCGACGCCCGGCGCGCGGAGGTGAGCGACCGGGCGATCCGCTCGTCCTCACCACCGGTCAACCGGCGGAGCGCAAGATCGATATTGCCGAGGATGGCGGTGAGCAGATTGTTGAAATCGTGCGCGATACCGCCGGTCAACCTCCCGACCGCCTCCATCTTCTGAGCTTGCCGCAGCGCCTGCTCGGTCACCTCGTGGCGCGCCGTCTCCTCACGCAATTGCAGATAGGCGGCGGTCTCGCGCCGCGTGCGGCGAAGCGCCATCACGCCAAGCGTAAACATCGCGATGGTCGCTGGAATCCCGAAGATCAGGTGCTTGGACATATCGGCGAGCCACATCTGCGTAATGGCCGCCTTGTCGATCCCGGTCACGACGTAGACACCATGCCGCGGAAGCTTGCGGTAGGCGTAGAGACGCTCCGCGCCATCGAACGGGGACGCCGCAACATCGAAGAATCCTTGTTCGGGGCGTTTTGCGATCGCCTGCATGAACGCACCGTCCGCCGGAATCTTGCTCACGTCGCGTGGCGCGGCGGGAAAGCGCGCCAGCACGGCGCCGTCCTCACGAACCAGCGCCGCGATGGCGGGTTGCGGCAGCCGCGAGTAGTACTCGACGAAATAGTCCGGAGCGATCGAGATCGTGGTCACGCCGGCGAACTGGCCGCTCCGGTCCAGACGCTTGCGGCTCAATGCGAAGAAGCGGGGGCGGCCCTGCGCGTTGGTCGTGCGCGCGCGCACCACCTCGCCGATATAGGTGCCCTCGATCGTATTGTTCTTATGAACCTGGAAATACTCGCGATCCGAAAGGTCGAGCGACGGCATCGGAAAAACGGTGCCGGACACCACCGGCCGGCCGGCATGGTCGATGATCCAGAGGTCCGCGAGCTGCGGCATGGTATCGGTCAGCGCCTTGAGCCGCATGTGGAACACAGGCTCGCCCGCGCGCATTTCGTCGTCGGCGACCTCGCTGAACATTTCCTCGAGGTAGCGCGCCGTCAGTTCGAAGGTCTCGAACACTTTGAGGGCGTGCTCATGCACGCTGCCGAGATTGCGCTCCAGGCGGTCGCGGGCCTCCGCCATATGGGCGCGGTAGGAGATGATCGAAGCGATCGCAAAAATAACGATCGGCAGCACGATCGACGCGACCAGCAGCCATCCAAGAGGCCGCTCCGCACGTCCCTCACCGGGCCGGGCAAACATCGAATTCAGGACGCGGAGGGGCATGTTTTGAGGGCTCGTGGACCGTGCGACCCTACGGACAACCGCCGTCAAACTCAATCAATGTCGTTACCGGACCCGGCGCTGGTCGCTTCATGAAAGTTCCATCAGGCCTTACCGGCCAGCCGCTTCCAGAGGGAAGAGGGCGGGACAATCAGACTGGCGAATGATCGTCACTCGCGGCGGGCGAATGCTCCATATTTCATGAAGCGGTCCTTAACCCACGATTCTCCCGACCCTCCTTGCGGGTTGAAAGGTCAGCTTTATTCACCGATTCTTTCGCGCAGCGACGTATTGTGGAACTCCCAGAGCAGCCACCATTGACGCCCAGGTCACATGTACAAAGTATTCGACTGCATCGCCCACGAACATGATCTGCGGCTTGTCGTCCTGGCGGCCGTCATCTGCGCCCTGGGCTCGTATACGGCGATCAGCCTGCTCCAGCATGTGCGCAGGTCCGGGGCCCGCATGTGGTGGGTTTGGCTTGCAGTTTCTGCAATGTCGACCGGCTTCTCGATCTGGGCGACGCACTTCATTGCCATGCTGGCGTTTTCACCCGGTGTTGCCACCGGATACGACATCGCACTGACCGGATTTTCGCTGGTCGTCGCGATCGTTCTCACCGGCCTGGGTTTGGTCGTTGCGGTCATGCCGGGATCACGCATGACCCCCTGGCTTGGTGGCGCGATGGTTGGCGGCGGCATCGCGGCGATGCATTTCACCGGCATGGCGGCGTTCGAAGTCCCTGGCCGGATCGTCTGGGATCCGGTCCTGGTCGGCGTGTCGATCGCCCTCGGCGCGCTCATCGGATCCGCCGCGCTGTTCGTCGGACTGCGCAACGAGACCGTTAAGTCGAGAATCCTTGGTGCATTGCTGCTCACTGCGGCGATCTGCAGCCTGCACTTCACCGCGATGGGCGCGGCTTCCCTCAGTCCTGACCCCACGATTCAAGTTTCCGCATCGGCATTGCCGGCGGCTCTTCTCGCCGTCGCGGTGGCGCTCGCGACCTTTATCATCGTCGCCCTCGCACTTGGGGGTGTCGCGATGGAGATGCGCGAGCGGCGGCGGCTGGAACTGGAGGCCGACCGGATGCGGGGCCTCGCCAATGCTTCGGTCGAAGGTCTCCTGGTTTGCGACGCCGACACCATCGTTACGGTCAATGACAATTTCGTCGCTCTTAGCGGCTACAGCACCGATGGCGTGGTCAGCACGAAGCTGGAACGATATTTTCCGGATCCAGAACTGCTTCTCAAGCTGTTCGATCGAGAGAACGTGCTGGTCGAGGGTATTCTGCGGCATTGCGACGGCGAAGAAATGCCGGTCGAGATCATCCAGCGCATTGTTGATCTGGGCGGCAAGCCGCATCGCGCCGTCGCGGTCCGCGACCTTCGCGCACGCAAGCAGGCGGAAGAGAACATTCTCTTTCTTGCCCACCACGACGCGCTCACGGGGCTCCCCAATCGCGGCAGCTTCAACAACAAGTTCGACCAGGAGATTGCGGCGGCGTTGGCGTCCGGGCGGCGGCTCGCCGTCCTGTGCCTTGATCTCGACCGGTTCAAGGAAGTCAACGATCTGTTTGGACACGGGGCCGGCGACCGAGCGCTGCAAGCCGTCGCGAAGCGCATTACCGGCGTGCTGGATGACGATCATATGCTGGCGCGGCTGAGCGGCGACGAGTTCGCGATTCTTATACCCGGACTTGCCAACCCGGGCGCGGCTGGCCGGATCGCCGAGACCATCCTGGAAACCCTGCAATCGCCGAATGACAACGCCGAAACCGGTCAGCCGATCAGCACCAGCATCGGAATCGCCATCTGCCCGGACGACGCCCAGGACCGGCAAGCACTACTCTCGCACGCCGATACCGCCCTCTACCGCGCGAAAAATGAGGGTAGAAGTACGTATCGCTATTTCGAAGCGGCGATGGGCGCCGCGGTTCGTGAGCGCCGCTTGCTTGAACACGACCTCCGCAGCGCTATCGCGCGTGGCGAACTGAGGCTTGTGTACCAGCCGCAGAAGTGCATCGACACCGGACGGGTTGTGGGATTTGAAGCCTTGATTCGATGGAAGCATCCGACCCGTGGTGACGTCCCGCCGACGGAATTCATCCCGCTTGCCGAAGACACCGGCGTCATTCTTCCGATTGGCGAGTGGGTCCTGCGTACCGCCTGCATCGAGGCGGCAAAGTGGAGCCAACCGCTGACCATCGCGGTGAACATCTCGGCCGTGCAAATCCATCATGCGAACTTCGCTCACACGGTTCACGAGATTCTATTCGAAACCGGGCTGAAACCGGGGCGGTTGGAGCTTGAGATTACCGAAACGGCGCTGGTGCGCGATTTGAACCGTGCGTTGGCGACGCTCCGGCGGATCAAGATGCTCGGTGTCCGCATTGCGATGGACGATTTTGGGACCGGCTATTCGTCGCTCTCGAACCTTCGCGCCTTTCCATTCGACAAGATCAAGATCGATGGTTCGTTCATCAAGTCGGTGAACGTAAACGACCAGGGAGCCGCGATCGTGCGGTCGGTTCTTGGGCTCGGCCGGGCACTTAATCTTGTCGTTCTCGCGGAAGGCGTCGAGACGCACGCCGAATTCGATTTTCTCAAGAATGAAAATTGCGACGAGGTGCAGGGTTTCCTGCTCGGGCGTCCCGCGGACATCGAGAGCTTCCGTCAGCTCACTTCTCCCGGCGAAGAAATCGATGAACCTTCAACCGTGGTACCTCTCTCGGGCAGAGCAGCATCGAATTAATGCTGCGCGGCGGCAGGCCCCTCGCGTGTCACGCCGAGTTTGGCGCCCGTTGCATCCAGTAACCGCGTACAGCTCAGTTCAGTTTGATCGCTATCTGAGTACGATAATGACGCCGGCGAGCAGACCGGCGATCGCATAAGGGCGTATGCGCAAACATATCGGGCACGGAACCTTAGTCCCTTTCGATCCGTCGTCAGTGCCGAGGCCTTGCTCGCCCGTGTTATCAACGGTGTCGGCGTCGGCTGCTTCCCCCGCTGCGATACACTGGGCAATCAGCAGCGCCGCTTCCAAAGCAAACACTGCCAAGCCAAATCCGACGATGGCGGCGATTGCCGCTGCCGCGCCGCCGATTCCGCCAAAGGGCAGGCCAAGAATTAAACTCGCAATAAAGACGATCAACAGGTTCGTGAGTGCCGTTGCCACCGCTATGCCAAACGCCAAGAGGAAAGCGCGTCCGATACATTCCAACATCGTCGCCTCCCGAGTTATCTCAATATCCAAAATGACAGGCGCCGCGTCCGTTCGCCTTGCTACGCACGCGCGGGAAATATAATGAGACGCGGCGTCTGGTTCGAGCCAAGCTCGAACCAACGTAGACCAGCATAATCAAATGAGCAACGTCCGACCGAAAGATGCAGGCTCGATGCGTTTGTCGGTTTCGGGATACCTGTGGGGATGAGAAAAGTTACCTTGGGCAACTGCGTCTCAGGCTTGGCGTCGACATTGAGCGGATGCATTATCCGGTCGACACGGGTCCGCGCACTCCGTCGCGCCACGATGAGTACGATCGGGCCCACTTCTTTCGAGCGAAATCTGATTCGAATTGAAGGATTTTGCTCTAACCATACATCGACCTGACCCGGCCGCGGAGCTGCGGCGAATCCGCGCCATAGCGGTAGGCGCGAAACACTTCGTTCGACGGGTCGCCGAAGCGATCGGGGCCCATGAACGGGCTGACATACTCCCAGACGATGTCGCCTTCCGGGGTCACCTCGAAAAGCCGCCCCCACTGACCCTCGCAGATCAGGGTATTGCCGCTCGCCAGCCGCTGCGCGCCGCTGATGTGCGGGCTGAAGAAGGTGTAGTTCGGCTTGCCGCGATATTCCCACACCGTCTTGTGGGTGCGCGGATCGATCTCGATGACACGAGAATACGGATTGGTGGTGATGTTGGTGCCGTTGGCGAACAGCGTGACGTTGCCGTTCGGAAGCGGCTCGCAATCGTGCTGCATGCCGAAGCTGTCGTCCTGATGTTGCCATTTCAGCTTGCGCGTCTGCCGGTCGATCAGCGCGATCATGTTGAGGCGGCGAAAGCTGATGTAGATATCACCGTTGGGCAGCGGCGAAATCGCGTTGGCGTGCGCGAACTCGTCCCGGTTCTGACTGGGACTGAGCGTGTACTTCTCCACCTCCATGTCGCGGCAGGCGTGCCACTCCCACACCACCTTGCCGTCCGGCGTGACCTCGTGGATGTAGTCGCCATACATGCAGCCGTCGGCATGCAGCGTACCGGGCAAGCCGCCCGGAACGCGCTTTTCGATCTCCGGCGGGACGACCTCCCAGCCGAGAAAGATCGTGTTGCCGTTCGGCAGACGGCGGAAATCGTGATGCTGGCCGACTTGCCGGTACTCCCAGACGATCTTTCCATCCCAGTCGTACTCGCGCATGAGGCCCCCGCGGCCGCCCATGTGCTGCGGCCCCTCTGCAAGCCGTCCTGCCCAGAGCAGGTTGCCGTTCTCCAGAAGATAGGCGTACGGCCCGCTGACCAGTGGATGCTCCCACTGGTGCACGATCTCGCCGCGCAAGCCGATCAGATAGGTGGACTTGCCATGGATCGGCGAGAACAGCGTATAGCCCGGCGTTGCGCGGTGTGCGTCGCAAACGAGAAGGCCGAAATCGCGGTGACGCATTTTGCTCCCCTGCGGTAATCGACCGCGGCATTCTTTTTCATATATCTCGGCAGAGACGGGCGCCCGGTCGAAAGATCGCGTTGACTTTGCAACGGGTGCTGCGAATGTCAATCGTGCCGCGAACACGCACGGCCGTTTTGAGATGTTCGGTGCGATGAATGCCGAAACCGAAACGCCGACACAGTCAGCCGGGAGGACATCGTGCGCGCAATCTGCCGACATTCGTTGTGGTTATTTGTGCTGCTCGTCCTGTGCACTCAGTCCGGTCCACGCCGAGGACGCAGCCTCCTATCCATCGCGGCCGATCCGGGTGATCGTGCCGGTCGGTCCGGGCGCCGGCCTCGACAATGCGGCGCGCATTTCCGCAGAGGCGGTCGAGAAGCACATCGGCCAGCGCCTCGTGCTCGAAAACAAGCCGGGCGCAGGCCAGCGCATCGCGACGGCACTGGCGGCGAAGGCGGCGCCTGACGGCTATACGCTGCTGTTCACAACGCCGACGCCGATTGCGATCGCACAGCATTTCTACAGCAAGCTTGACTACGACCCGGTCCACGATTTCGAACCGGTCTCGATCGCCGTCTATCAACCCGTCATGCTGATCGTGCGGCCCACATTGGGCGTCAAGTCGGTGGCGGAATTCATTGCCTACGCCAAGAGCAACCCCGGAAAAATGTCATTTGGGGTGCAAGGATTCGGCAGCGAGATGCATCTGCTGCTGGAGGTGATGAAGAAGAGCGCCGGTATCAACGTCAATGCCATTCCCTATAACGCGGCCGCCCAGGCGATCGTCGACCTGCTGTCCGGCCGCCTCGACGCCATGTTCCTGGTCATTCCGCCGATCAAGGGACACGTCGACAACGGACGCCTGCTCGCGCTCGCAACGACGAACGCGAAGCGGGTCGCCTCTTTCCCCAACGCGCCGACGATGGCGGAGGTCGGCCTGCCGGCGGTGACGGCGGCGATCTGGTTCGGCTATCTGGCGCCCGCCGGTACGCCTAAGCCGATCATCGACAAGCTGGCGGCGGCTTTTGCCAAATTGCAGTCGGATAAGGCACTCGATCAGCGGCTGGCCGGCCTCGGCGCAGAACTCAAGATCGTCGGTCCGGCGGAATTCGGCCGCGTCATCACCGAGGATCGGCAACGCTACGGCAAGGTCGTCAAGGACGGCAACCTGGCCAAGTTGAATTAAAGACGCTGGGCCGCTGCCTTTCGACCGTCATCCAGAGGTGGCAGAGCGCAGCGAGGCCCTCGAAGGATGCACGGCCAATGACCGGCCAAACCCGCATCACTTCGCGTCGTGAAAGATGATGCCCAGCGTGTGCCGCCGGCCGGTGCGCAGGCGGCTGACGCCGTGACGCATGTTGACCCGGTACATACCGCGCGTACCCTGCACCGGCCGGTGATGCACCGGGAAGATCACCGCCTCGCCCTGCGCCAGCGGCACGACCTCGGCGCGGGACTGCATGCGCGGACGCTGCTCGGTCAGGACGAATTCGCCGCCGGTGAAGTCCAAACCCGGCCGCGACAGCAGCACGGTCGCCTGCAGCGGGAAGACGTGCTCGCCGTAGAGGTCCTGGTGCAGGCAATTGTAGTCGCTCTCGCCGTATTGCAGCAGCAGCGGCGTCGGCCGGGTCTGTCCGGCCGCATGGCATTGCGCAAGATAGGCGTCGTGTTCCGCGGGGTAACGGGTTGCGATCCCCATCGCGGCGTTCCAGCGATTGGCGATCAAGGCGAGCGGCGGATAGAGCGCGTCGCGGAGGGCGGCCACGAGGTCGGGCAGCGGATAGGCGAAATACTTGTACTCGCCGCGTCCGAAGCCGTGCCGCGCCATGATCACACGGCTGCGGAACGGCGCGTCCGCGGCATAGAGGCCGGCGAGCGCCGTGCATTGTTCTGGCGTCAGCAGAGGGCCGGTGGCGGCGCAGCCATGCGCGCCGAGCGACGCCTCGATGGAGGGCCAGTCGAGGGCCGCCAGATCAAGACCGGCGGTCCCGAATACGGACGCGTGACGCAGCGGAGTAGGGCGGGCCACGACTGTTTCATTCCCTCGTTTGCGACATCCCGGTGATGGCAGACGGCCGCCGTTCCGGCCACCCGAATCCCGCAACGCTCAGACGGCACCACGCCGGCGCTTCGCCCGCCGCCTCATCCCACGTTACATTTCAACCTGCAGGCCGATCGCGACCACCCGCTCGGTCGGAATGCGATAGTACGCCGTGGCCCGGGTGGCATTCCGCCACAGGAACGCAAAGAGCTGCGCCTGCAGCCGCGCCAGCGGCGGCGCCCGCGGCGACGGGATGACCTCTTCGTGGCCAAGAAAGAAGGTCGTGAGGTCGGGATCGATGTCCAGGCCCAAGCGTTCGCAGAACCGCAGCGCCACCGGCACATTTGGGCTCTGCATGAAGCCGTAGTGCAGCACGACGCGATGAAATCCGAGCTCCAGCTTTTCGAGCGCGACACGTTCCGCGCTCGGAACGCGCGGCACGTCGTCGATCAGAACCGTCACCAGGATGACGCGTTCATGCAGCACCTGATTGTGTTCGAGGGTATGTGTCATCAGCAGCGGGGTTTCCGACGTGCTGGAGGTCATGAAGATGGCGGTGCCGGGCACGCGCTGCGGCGGCGACGCCGTCATTCGCTTGAAAAATTCGTCGAGCGGCTCGCGGTCCTGCGCGGTGATCGCCTGCAGCCGCCGCAGGCCGTGCCGCCACACGCCCATGATGGTGAACACGGCGGCGGCGATCAGCAACGGATACCAGCCGCCATCGAAGAACTTGAACAGGTTGGCGCCGAAGAACGCGACATCGATGACCAGGAAGAACAACGCCAGGAGGCCTGTCGTAATCGGACCCCAGCCAAATCGCAGCGCCACGAAGAACGCCAGGATCGTCGTGATCACCATGTCGGCCGACACGGCCAGGCCGTAAGCCGACGCCAGGTTTTCGGACGAACCGAAGCCGATCACCAGTCCGATGGTCGCGATCATCAGCGCCCAGTTAATGAACGGGATATAGATGCGGCCGATGTGCTGCCGGTCGGTCTGCACGATCCTGAGGCGCGGAAGCTGGCCGAGCTGCACCGCCTGGCGAGTCAGTGAGAACGTGCCGGAGATCACCGCCTGCGAGGCAATCACCGTCGCGCTGGTTGCGAGGATCACCAGCGGATAATGCGCCCATTCCGGGCCGAGCCCGTAGAACGGATGGCTGATGGCGTTCGGATCGCTGAGGATCAGGGCGCCCTGCCCGAAGTAGTTCAGCAGCAGCGCCGGCAGCGCGACCGCGAACCAGGCGAGCCGGATCGGCTGGCGTCCGAAATGCCCCATGTCGGCGTAAAGCGTCTCGGCGCCCGTGACCGCGAGGAATACCGTGCCGAGCACGACAAAACCGATCAGACGGTAATCCAGCAGGAAGCCGATCCCGTGCCGCGGGTCGAGTGCGGCGAATACCCCCGGCTGCCGGGCGATGCCGAGAATGCCAAGAACCGCCAACGTCGCGAACCAGCCGAGCATGACCGGGCCAAACAGCGCGCCGATCTTCATCGTGCCGTAGCGCTGCGACGCGAACAGCACGAACAGAATGCCGACCGCGATCGGAACCACGAAAGAGTCGAACGCAGTGCTCGAGACCGTGAGCCCTTCCACGGCGCTGAGCACCGAGATCGCCGGCGTGATGGTGGCGTCGCCATAGAGCAGTGCGGCGCCGAACAGTCCCATCAGCATCAGGATGTAGCGCCGCGATCCGGGCGCCGCCCGCCACGGATTCAGCAAGGCGACCAGCGCGATGATGCCGCCCTCACCCTTGTTGTCCGCCTGCAGCACGAACAGCAGATATTTCACCGACACCACGAGGATCAGCGACCACACGATCAGCGACAGCACGCCGAGCACGTTCGACGTGCTGGCGACGATGCCGTGATCGCCCTGGAAGCATTGTTTGAAGGCGTAAAGCGGGCTGGTGCCAATGTCGCCGTAAACCACCCCGAGCGCGGCGATCGACAGCGGGATCAATGGCGTGCGGACTTCGTCGTCGCCGTTGGCGTCGAGCTTTGCGATCGTCTGCGGAGCGGGGGACGATGCCACGGTCTGGTGCTCGGCCATGCGGGCGATCGGGTGCTGGAGATCGTGCCCCGGACAGGGCTACGAAACGATACCTGCTTCATTAGCTGGTTTTGCCGGAACGGGTCCACTGTGCGGGAACGCTCCACAGACAATGCAGGCCCGCAGACGCCTACGGAACTTTAAGCCGCGCTGCTGCCGCGCGTGCGTTTGCCGTCAGCAGAGTCCCGATGGCCGCGCTACCCCGCGCGTCGCGGCCGGCTACCCGAACCCTGATGCGGCGCTCGGCTGACGCGGTTGTTGCGAGTTGCAGCCCGGCCTTACGCCTGCTCGGCGCCGATCAGGCCGGTCAGCATGCGCCGCGCCTGAAGCTGCGCGGCATCGGCGGTGATGTGGACCAAGCCATCGAGCGAACCGCCGGTGCGGTTCCCTTGCACCGCTTCGAGGAATTCCACGTCCTCCATGAACGTCGCCTTCGAGCCCTCGAACAGCATCTTCGACATCTGCTCGTCGCCCTGGCCGAAATCGCGCGCGAAACAGAACAGGTAGTGGCTCGAATGCTCCGTCTCGGGCGTGAGCAGGTGGCTGGACCAGATCGAGATGCCCTGGCTGCGGTCACCCTGCGGCGCGCCGGTGCCGGCCTTGGCGCAGCCGACGTCGAGATAGACCGTGCTCGGCGGATGCCAGGTGGCGAACTGCCAGCGGTCGACCGTGCCGGTGAAATTTCCGGCCTTGGCAAACAGCGGCGGCGGCGCGAAGTCGAGCATCCAGCGGCCGACCCGCACGCCGTCGTTAAGCCGCTCAGTCTTGGTCGGCGTCGTCGCCTCGCGCGGATCGCCGGCGAGCGTGTTCTTGTGCACGTAGGAGACGTGCGTGAGGTCGAGCAGGTTGTCGATGATGAACTGGTAGTTCGACTTGACGTGGAGCCGCCCCGGCGTTGCCGTCCATTTCGGGTCGGAGAGCCACGGCATGTCGGGGATCTTCGCCGGATCGGCCTGCGCCGGGTCGCCCATCCAGATCCACACCACGTTCCATTTCTCATGCACCGGATAGCTGCGCACCTTGGCGCCCGGCGGCATCTCGGCCTGGCCCGGCACCGCGACGCAGCAGCCGTGCACGTCGAACTTGAGGCCGTGATAGCCGCAGGCCAGCGTTTCGCCCGCAACCTCGCCGAGCGAGAGCGGCGCGGCGCGATGGCAGCAGCAGTCCTCAAGCGCACCGGCCTCGCCGCCCGCGGTGCGGAACAGCACGACCTTCTCGCCCAGGAAGGTCTTGGCGACCGGCTTGCCGGTGAGCTCATGGCGCCAGAGCGCGCTGTACCACCCGTTGCGCAGAAACATGGGACGCCTCCCGCTGTCGTTCTTTGGACGGAATCTTAGCGCGGGGACGAGCGCACGGCCAGATGCCGGACGCCCTTCCGAACACGCCGCTGCCGGTGCCTCACATCGCCTGGTGCGAATCGAGCCCGATGCCTTCCTTGAGGTGGCCGAACAGCGCCACCAGCTTCGCGTGGTCGGCCGCCGGCAGCGGCGGCTTCAACAGCGACGCCACGTTGGCGCGGAGGTGTGCGGCATCGCCGGTGCCGAACAGCGTCACGTCCACGCCCGGCTCATGCCGGGCAAACCGGTAGGCCGCCTCGATCATGCTCGACGCGCCGCCCTCGTGCACCAGGAACCTGAGCGGATCGTCGCTCTCGCCCAGCCACTTCTCCACCAGCCCCTTGGCGGCCAGCGCTTTCATCTCTCGGGCTACGCGGGGCGGGTCGGCGAAGATCGAGCGCACCGCGAACATCAACAGCGTGCCGATGCCTTTCTCCTGCGTGACCGGAAACACGTTCGCCCGCGCACCCTGGTGCATCATGTGGAAGCCCACCATGAACACTTCCCAGACGTCATCGCGCACCGCGCGCTTAAGCGTCTCGTTGGTGAAATCGGTGATCGGGTTCTCGGTGAGGCCGATGTGGCGGATCTTGCCTTTGCGCTTTTGTTCGAGCAGCGCGGGCGCCAGCACGTTGAGCGCGTGATCGTACTGCTTGGGCTCGACGCCGTGCAGGTTGAACACGTCGACGTAGTCGGTGCCCATCAGCCGCAGCGAATTGTCGAGGCTTTCGACCACGCGCGCGGGCGTGAACCACTCGCCGCCCCGGAACACGCCGGCCTTGGTGGCGATCACCAGCTTGTCGCGCTGTAAGGTCTTGAGGGCCAGGCCCACCACGCCTTCGGTGCCGTAGGCCGGCGCGGTGTCGATGAAGTTGATGCCGAGGCCTGCCGCCTCATGGATCAGCCGCGCCGACTCGGCCTCGGTCTTGCCGGTCATCAGGCCGAGCCGGCTGAAGCCGCCGGTGCCCAGCCCGGCGACGCTGACGCGAAGGCCGGTCCGGCCGAGGGTGGCGTATTCCATGTGTGATTGCTTTTGAGGAAACCGTAGCCCGCGTGGAGCTTAGCGAAATGCGGGGCGGATGGGAAAGAGCGGTCGGCGAATGTTGTGCTGTTGCGTAGGTGCCAAAGCGAAGCGTGCGCACCGCGCTCAATTCGCGAACGGATTGATGATATCGACGTCCGCCTTCTGGAAGTCGGTGTGGTTGCGCGTGACGACCTTCAGGCCGTGCACCAGCGCGGTCGCGGCGATCAGGCTGTCTTTGATCGGCATCGCGCGCCCTTTGGCGCGGAGGTTTGCGATCAGCTGCGCCCAGCGCAAACCCGTCTCCGCCTCCCAGGGCAGACAATAGAGCCGCCGGACGCCGGCGTCGAACCACTGTTCCAGACCGTCGCGCCGTTTTCCTTTGCGCAGCAGGAGAATGCCGAAGCGCACCTCGCCCAGGATGATGGGATCGACGGCGATGTCACGCTCGTTGGTCCGCAGCCATGCGACCACATTCGCGTCGGGTGTTGGCCTGGTTGGCTCGCTCAGGACATTGGCGTCGACCAGATACCTCACAGCGTGTCGGTCGAGTCGGAGTCGATCGGCACGAAGAAGCCCTTCTCGGGACACGCCAGCAGCCAGTCGACCACGCCTTCGTTCGGCGAAGCCAGGCGGCGCTTGAGTAGATATTCGCCGCGATCGAGCCGCTCAATCTCGAATTCCTGGCCCGCCTCGATGCGGTCCCGTTGGCGGATTTCGGCCGGCAGCACGATCTGCCCTTTAGACGAGACGGTGGATTTCATGCAGGTAAGATAACGTCTTACATGCCGACAGTCAAGGTTGCATCCCTGCGCGGGCCGATTTGCAGGATATAAGCGGCATCTGGAGAACAGAGATGGCAAGAACCAAAAATGCTGGTGCAGGGCTACGTCAAGGCCGACGACAGCCTCGACGAGGCGCAGCTTAAACCGCGGCCGCCGGCAACGCCGCAAGCCCCTTCCCCATCTCCCCGCGGCCCTCTAAAACACCCACCAAATGACCGCAGAATCACACAAATCCGACCGCTACAACGCCCGCGAGGCCGAGGCCCGCTGGCAGAAAACCTGGGACGAGCGCGGCATCTTCGCCACGCAGAACGACGACCCGCGCCCGAAATACTACGTGCTGGAGATGTTCCCCTATCCGTCGGGGCGCATCCACATGGGCCACGTGCGCAACTACACCATGGGCGACGTGGTGGCGCGGGTGAAGCGCGCGCAGGGCCGTGCGGTGCTGCATCCGATGGGCTGGGACGCCTTCGGCATGCCGGCCGAGAACGCCGCCATGGAGCGCAAGGTGCATCCGCGCGCCTGGACCTACCAGAACATCGCGCAGATGAAATCGCAGCTCAAGTCCATGGGGCTGTCGCTCGACTGGGCGCGCGAGATCGCGACCTGCGACCCGTCCTACTACCGCCACCAGCAGAAGATGTTCCTCGACTTCCTCAAGGCCGGCCTGGTGGAGCGCAAGCTCGGCAAGGTCAACTGGGACCCGGTCGACAACACCGTGCTGGCGAACGAGCAGGTGATCGACGGCCGCGGCTGGCGCTCGGGCGCCGAGGTCGAGCAGCGGGAAATGCCGCAATGGTACTTCCGCATCACCAAGTATTCCGACGACCTCTTGAGCGCGATCGACAAGCTCGACCGCTGGCCCGAGAAGGTGCGCACCATGCAGCGCAACTGGATCGGCCGCTCCGAGGGGCTGCTGGTCCGCTTCGCGCTGGACCCGAAAACCACGCCTAAGGGCGAGAGCGAGCTTGAGGTCTTCACCACGCGGCCCGACACCTTGTTTGGCGCCAAGTTCATGGCGCTGGCGCCCGACCATCCGCTGGCGACAGCGGCGGCGGCGAAGAACCCGAAGCTCGCGGAGTTCATCGCCGAGTGCAAACGCCACGGCACCGCGGCCGCGATCATCGAGACCGCCGAGAAGCAGGGCTTCGACACCGGCATCCGCGCGGTGCATCCGTTCGACCCGTCGTGGACGCTGCCGGTGTACGTGGCGAACTTCATCCTGATGGATTACGGCACCGGCGCGATCTTCGGCTGCCCGGCGCATGACCAGCGCGACCTCGACTTCGTCAACAAATACGGGCTCGGCAATACGCCGGTGGTGTGCCCTGAGGGCCAGGACCCGAAGACCTTCGTCATCACCGACACCGCTTATGACGGCGACGGCCGCATGATCAACTCGCGCTTCCTCGACGGCATGACGATCGCGGAAGCGAAGGAAGAAGTGGCGAAGCGGCTGGAGCGCGAGACGCGACCGCTTCCACGGTTGACGACAGCCGGCCAGCGCCACACTCCGTTCGTCCCCGCGAAAGCGGGGACCCAGAGCCACAGGCACCGAGCACGCAGATCCCTGGGTTCCCGCTTCCGCGGGAACGAACGGAGAGAGAGCTGGGCACGGCAAAGAAGCGCCGGTCGCCCAACGCCAGGTGAACTACCGCCTGCGCGACTGGGGCATCTCGCGGCAGCGCTACTGGGGCTGCCCGATCCCGATCATCCATTGCGAGGCCTGCGGGATCGTGCCGGTGCCCGAGCAGGACCTGCCGGTGGAACTGCCTGGCGATGTCGACTTCAGCCGGCCCGGCAATCCGCTCGACCGGCATCCGACCTGGAAACACGTCGCCTGCCCGCAATGCGGCAAGGATGCGCTGCGCGAGACCGACACGATGGACACCTTCGTCGATTCGTCGTGGTACTTCGCGCGCTTCACCGATCCGTGGATCGAGACCGCGCCGACCGACCGCAAGGTGGTCGATCGCGTGGCTGCCGGTCGATCAGTATATCGGCGGCATCGAGCACGCGATCCTGCACCTGCTCTATTCGCGCTTCTTCACCCGCGCCATGAAGGCGACCGGCCACGCCGGCCTGGACGAGCCGTTCGCCGGTCTCTTCACGCAAGGCATGGTGGTGCACGAAACCTACCGCACCGAGGCCGGCGACTGGGTCGATGCCGGCCGAAGTGAAGATCGACGGCACCGGTGACGCGCGGACCGCGACGCTGGCGGCGACCGGCGCGCCGGTCACGATCGGCCCGATCGAGAAGATGTCGAAGTCGCGGAAGAACACCGTCGACCCGGACGACATCATCGGCACTTACGGCGCCGACACCGCGCGCTGGTTCATGCTGTCCGACTCGCCGCCCGAGCGCGACGTGATCTGGACCGAGGAGGGCGTGCAGGGCGCCGGTCGCATGGTGCAGCGGCTGTGGCGGCTCGTCGGCGAGGCGGCGGAGATCGCGGCGCCGTCCGGCACGCCGCGGCCGGAGTCGTTCAGTGAACCGGCGCTGGCGCTGCGCAAGGCCGCCCACCGGGCGCTGGCGCGGGTGTCGGAAGACGTCGAACGGCTGCGGTTCAACGTCTGCGTCGCCCACATCTACGAGTTCGTGAATGCGTTCAACGGCGCCATCGCCAGCCTGGAGAGTGAGCCAACGGCCGACTTCCGCTGGGCGGTGCGCGAGGCGGCCGAAATTCTGGTACGACTATACCATCCAATGATGCCGCATCTGGCCGAGGAGACCTGGGCGGCGCTCGGCCACCGCAATCTGGTCGCCACCGAGCCCTGGCCCACCCTGGAGCCGGGACTTTTGGTCGAAAACACCGTCACCTTGCCGGTGCAGATTAACGGGAAAAAACGCGCTGATGTCACAATTGCACGCGATGCTAACAATTCGGAGATAGAAGCGGCGGTGCTGGCCCTCGAGGCGGTCCAGCGCGCGCTGGAGGGGAAGCGGCCCAAGAAGGTGATCGTGGTGCCGCAGAGGATCGTCAATGTGGTGGTGTAGGGGGCTCGGGGGAGTCGACTGGACCGGCGCGGCGCGTTTGGCCGGCATACTGGCCATTGCTGGTTTGCTGACTGGCTGCTTTCAGCCGCTCTACGGCGACCGCTCGCCGGACGGCAATCCGACACTGCGCGACGCATTGAGTTCGGTCGACATCCTGCAGATTGCCGCCCCCAAGGCGACCGAAGAGGAACGCCTCGCCGTCGAGATCCGCAATGCCCTGATCTACGATTTCACCGGCGGCGGCGCGCAGGCTTCACCCGCTCACCGGCTGAAGATCGCGATCTCGTCCACCCGCACGTCGGTCATCGTCGACATCAATACGTCGCGGCCGGACGTGGAGAATTACGGCATCAACGCCACGTACTCGCTGACCGAGATCGCCACCGGCAAGGTGGTCGTCACCGGCCAGACCTTTGCGCGCGTCTCGGCCGACACGCCCGGCCAGCAGCAGCGCTTCGCGCGCGTCCGCGGCTTGCGCGATGCCGAGAGCCGCGCCGCCAAGGTGATCGCCGACAACATCCGCTCGCGGCTCGCTTCCTATTTCGTCGCCGGCACTTGAGTTCTCTCCGCTCGTCCCCGCGAAAGCGGGGACCCAGAATCACAAGCACTGATTACGCGGCCCTGGGTTCCCGCCTGCGCGGGAACGAACGGCGAGAGGACTTGCGCGAACTCGAATAACAATCCACCAGTGTTCAAGTGTGACTTCCATCCCAAAGTCTGCCGCGCCATAACCAGCGCATGGTTGCCCTCAAGACCGCCGACATCGAACGGTTCCTCTCGCGGCCCGATCCGGCGCGGCCGATCGTGCTGGTCTACGGCCCCGACGCCGGCCTGGTGCATGAGCGGGTCGAACGGCTGATCAAGGAATCGGTTGACGACGCGAGCGACCCGTTCAGCCTGGTCCGCCTCAACGGCGATGACCTTGCCGGTGAACCGTCGCGCCTGGTCGAGGAAGCAAACACCATACCGCTGTTCGGCGGCCGCCGCGCGGTCTGGGTCAAGGCCGGAGCCGCAACTTCGCGGCCGCCGTCGAAGCCGTGATCGCGGCCGCATCGCCCGATTGCCGCGTCGTGATCGAAGCCGGCGATCTGCGGCGCTCCGCTCCGCTCCGCACGCTGTGCGAGCGTGCCAAAAACGTAGCGGTCCTGCCCTGTTATGCGGACAACGAGAAAAGTCTCGCGCTGCTCGTCGATGACGAAATGCGAACCGCGGGACTTGCGATCTCGCCGGAGGCGCGTGCCGTCCTGGTTCCGCTGCTTGGCGGCGATCGTCTGGCGTCGCGCAGTGAACTGCAGAAGCTCATCTTGTTCGCGCGCGGCAGGGACAAGGTCGAACTCGACGATGTGCTGGCCGTCGTCGCCGATGCGTCGTCGCTGGCGCTCGACGAGTTGCTCGATGCCGCCTTCGCGGGCCGCACCGGCGAACTTGAGGTTCAGTTCGCCAAGGCGCGCACCGCCGGTACCGCGCCCGGTACGATCGTGTCGGCTGCGTTGCGCCAGGTGAGCGGGCTGCACAAGGCGCGGCTCGCAATCGACGAAGGCGGGTCAGCGGCGCAGGCGGTCGAGAGCATGCAGCCCTTCGTTCACTTCTCGCGCAAGCCGCTGGTCGAAAGCGTGCTGCGCGCCTGGACCTCGGCACGGCTCGAACGCGCGATGGCGCAACTCGCGGAAGCGTCGCTCGAAACGCGGCGGCAGGCCGCAATGGCGGAGGCCATCGCCCAGCGCACGCTGTTATCGCTGGCGGTGAATGCGCGGCGAAAGGAATGATTCCAACGACAACCATTCCTGACCCGGCATGCGCAGGGATGACCCGCACGTCTAAACTCATTCTGCCTTAAGAATCGTCGATCGCGATCAGATTTTCCGGCTGTCATAGGCCCAGTGCAGCAGCGCCTGACGCTGGCGCTTGCGGCACAGCAGGTCGCCGGGCTCGCAATTCTTCTGCACCTGCCGGACGTGGCGCCGGATCGCCTTCCAGCGCTTGATCTGGCGGCGGTCCTCCTCGGGCATGCGGCGGCCCATATAGTAGCGGCAATACCACTGGAACCAGCCGCGCGGGTCGTCGGGATGAAGCCATCCCTTGGCGCGCCAGACCGACAGCGGCTGGCTTGCATCGACGCCGAAGAAATTGAGCGAGCAATCGCGCGCTTTCGGCGAAAGCTTCGCGTGCACGAACCAAGTCTTGGGGAATTCGCGGCGGCAATCCGTCATATACTTGCCGCAGAACACACCGAGCTGGAGCATCTGCTGCGGCGTAAGCTGCGGGCGGAATTCCGGATCGAAGCTCCGCCCGGCCGGTGCGGTGATCCGGTAACGGTAGCCTTTCTGCATCTTGTCGTTGACGGTGACGACCTTGCGTCCCGTGCCGGCGTCCGCGGCCGGTTTGCGCGTCCGATTTGCCGCGTCAGTCGGGATCGAATTTCGTCGTCGGGAGGGCTTCGAGGTGCGTGCCATGGTCGTCCGAGAATCGCCTTGTCGCCGTCTACGCCACTTCCAGGCCGTGCCGCCTGATCACCGGCAGCGCGGCAGGCGCCTTGAGGAAGGCCACCAGCGCCTTGGCGGCGTCGGCCGCTTTGGCGCCAGTGCAAATTCCCGCCGAGAACGTCGTCATCTTCTGCAGGTCGCCCGGCAGCGGACCGACGATCTCGACGCCCGGGACGGGCATCAGTTCGCTGATCTGCTGCAGACCGATTTCGGCCTTGCCGCTCGCCAGCAGCACGCCGACCGGCGTCCCGGGATCCGGCAAAAGCGCGCGCGACTTCATCTCCTCGGCGATGCCGAGCCGCGGAATCAGCACGTTCGCCGTGTAGATGCCACTCGCGCCGATTTGCGAATAAGAGACGGTCTTGGCCGCGAGCAGCGCGCGCTTGAGTGCCTCGGGCGTGCTGATGTCCGGCTTCGGCGCGCCCTTGGGCACCGCCACACCGATGCCGGATCGCGCCAGATCGACCCGGCTGCCTGCCTTGACCGTGCCTGCCTTGATAAACTGCTCGATGGCCTCGTCGGTGAGGATCAGGAGATCGGCTTGGGCACCGGCGTTCATTTCGTCGACGATCAGCTTGGTCGAGCCGAACATGGCGTTGAGCTTGACGCCCTGCGCGCGCTCGAATTCGGGCGCGAGTTCGAGCATCGCCTCCTTGATGCCGTTGGTGCAGCGGGCCACCACGGTCGTGGTCATGCCTTCCTCCCTGATCGTGCATTCGCACGGTTGTGTTCGTCCGCGGCCGCGGATGATTCAGTATTCTACACAACGGAAAGCGATGCTGGCTGTGCCGGCGGCGGGCTTCCTAGTCCGGGTCGATGAATACCCTGCCATCCTCGACCGTGGTGGGGTAGGTCTTGATCGGTACCATGCAGGGCGGCGAGACCACCTCGCCGGTCTTGATGTTGAACTGACCGTTGTGGAAATTGCATTCCACCACGTCGCCGTCGACGAAGCCTTCGGAAAGCAAGCCCGGTCCGTGGGTGCACTGGTCGTCGGTGACGAAGAATTCGCCATCCACATTGAATACCGCCAAGGCCAGGTCTCCCGCCTCCACCCGCAGCGTGCTGCCGGGCGCGACATCGGCTGCAGCGCAGAGATCGATGCGTTCGGGCGGGGTTGTCATGCGGGGCTCCTCGTTGACGCCATCCGGATTGGAATGGTACTGAATTGTACGGTTTGGAACGGCGTTCCGTATGAAGGAACGCGCTGGCTTTATTTGATATCCCGTGCGGCGCGCCGCGGTCAACGCGCACGATGGGATCGGTCCCGGAAACGCGCTACATAGCGATGCGACACCGCCGCCCCGTCTCGCTGCGCTCGGAGTGACGCCATGCTGAGAACAGATCAGAACGACCTCTTGACGCAAACCGGCCCCGGCACCGCGATGGGCCGGCTGTTTCGCAGTTACTGGTTCCCGGCGCTGCTGGCCGAGGAGCTTCCCGAAAACGATTGCCCGCCGGTCCGGGTGAAAATGCTGTCGGAACGGCTTGTCGCCTTCCGCGACAGCGAAGGCCGCTACGGACTGATCGACGAGTTCTGCGCCCACCGTGGCGTCTCGCTGTGGTTCGGCCGCAACGAGGATTGCGGTCTGCGCTGCCCCTATCACGGCTGGAAGTACGACGTGACCGGCCAGTGTGTCGAGGTTCCTTCCGAACCGGTCGAGTCCGGCTTCTGCGAGAAGATCAAGCTCAAGTCCTACCCGTTGGTGAAACGTGGTCCGGTGCTGTGGACCTATCTGGGGCCGCCCGAACAGCAGCCGCCGCTGCCGGAGTGGGAGTTCGCGACCGTGCCGGCCGACCAGGTGTTCGTCTCGAAGCGGTTGCAGGAGAGCAACTGGCTGCAGGCGATGGAAGGCGGCATCGATTCCAGCCACGTCTCGTTCCTGCACCGCGGCGACCTCAGCACCGACCCGCTGTTCAAGGGCGCCAAGGGCAACCAGTACAATCTCTCGGACATGCAGCCGCATTTCGAGGTGGTCGAGAGCGCCGGTGGCCTGCACATCGGCGCCCGCCGCAATGCCGAGAGCGGCAATTACTACTGGCGCGTTACGCAGTGGGTAATGCCGACGTTCACGATGATTCCGCCGCGCGCCGACCATCCGCTGCACGGGCACTTCTGGATTCCGATCGACGACGAGAACTGCTGGGCCTGGAGCTACGATTTCCATCCGGTGCGCGCGCTGAGCCAGCGCGAGGTCGACGCGATGCGCGACGGCGCGGGCGTGCATTGCAAATATGTGCCGGGCACCTACCGGCCGCTCGCCAACAAGGACAACGACTACCTGATCGATCGCGCCTCGCAGAAGGCCGGGCGGACCTTCAGCGGCGTTTCGGGCATCGCCATCCAGGACTCCTCGCTGCAGGAAAGCATGGGTCCGGTCTGCGACCGCACCAAGGAGAACCTGGTCTCCACCGACAACGGCATCATCATGGCGCGCCATCGCCTGATGCGCGCCGCCAAGGCACTGGTCGACAAAGGAACGACACCTCCGGGCGTCGATCCGGAGCACCACCGGGTGCGTTCCGCCTCGGTCGTTCTGCCGCCTGACGAGGCGTTCAAGGATGCGGCCCGAGATGCGCTGGTGTCGCGCCCCGGCGTCGCCCAGACGACGGTGTGACGATGCAGAGCGAAAGCGCGCGGATGAGTTCGGCCGCCGAAGCGCGGTTCCGCATCGACTATCCGAATTCCAAGCCCCGTGTCGTCAAGGTGATCGCACTCGACGAGCCGAGCGAGGCCGTGGTCAAGCGCGTCGCCGAACGGGCCTGGCAGCGCGCCACATTCCTCACCTCACTCAAGTTCGACGGCGCCCCGCGCGGCGGCGAAGGCTGGACCATGCAGGCATGGCTCTCCGATCTTGCCGGCCGCACCAAGACGCTGGTCGAGGAGGTCGCCGCGGCCGATCTGATCGTGATGGTGGCGAGCGCCGGCACCAGTGCGCAGGCGGCCGCCGTCATCGGCGAAGCCTGCGCGGTGCGCAAGGTGATGACCACCGCGCTGATCATCGGCAGCGAGCACACCTCGGACGAGGAATTGTCCAAGACACTGGCGAGCCTGCGTCCCTATGCGTCGATGCTGGTGATCGCGACCGGCGAGGACTACATCGACGAGATGCTGGCGGCGCTGCGGGCGTAGCGCGTCATTCCCAATTTAGCGACGCGCCGTAATGACGAATGCCCGGATGCGGCCGTCGACGCCGCCATCTGCCAAAGCGATGCGCCAAAGCTTCAGCCGCCTGCTTGGTCGCGTCCTGCAAGCGCGATGCATCGCGGGCCTCGATTTCATTTCGCAGCGGCGTGCCCTGGCAGTAGGCAATCGCGGGATCGTTCGCCGACAGGGCCTTGCTCCTTGCATCGACGGCATCGATTGAAACGTCCGCAAACCCTGCGGCGTTCAATTCGGCGCGAATGCGCTCCACATCGTGGTAGCCGTGCGGCGTACGCGCCAGGAAACGCGGAGGATCATGCGGAAAGACCGCGGCGAGCGCTTCCGTCACAACGTCAGCAAACTCGTTTTCCGAAATTTGATCCCACACGTTGAAGAGAAACTGACCGCCGGGCTTCAGCACACGGCGCGCCTCCTTGTAGCCTTGAACCTTATCGGGAAAGAACATCGCACCGAACTGGCAGGCCACGACATCGAAGCTTTGATCCACGAACGGCAGCGCCAGAGCATCGGCTTGTTGCCACTCAATTCGCCCATCGTGAGACTGGCGTGTCTTAGCGTGATTGAGCATGGGCTCATTGAGATCGGTTGCTACCATGCGCGCATGCGCGGGTAACCGCGCTGCGGTCGCTCGGGTCAGAACGCCCGTTCCTGCGGCCGTCTCCAACACGTCCCGCGGCTCGGCCTTGGCCAGTCGCCCGGCAAGGTCGAGCGCATACGGTTCAAAAATAAGGGGAACCAAGTACCGTTCATACAATTCTGGAACCGCCCCTGCGAAAACCTTGTCAGTCGCCGCCATCTGGGCCTCCCGCTCCGGTGCATCCGGGCGCGCCCACCATACCACAGGGGCGATTCGGACGTGGACTTAGGCGCGGCCAGGGACTGCGTCTCGACTAACGCTCGCGCGCGCTGCCCCGAAATCCCAATCGGGCCGACACCTGCTCGGCCGCCGCGATGACATCGGGCATGACCGCCGCAATAGACCTCTTGGTGAGCCGCGTCGCCGGTCCGGCGATGCCCACCGCGGCGACCACCGCGCCGCTGTCGTCGCGGATCGGGGCGGCGACGCACACCATGCCGGGTTCGCTCTCCTCGTCCTCGATTGCGCAGCCGCGCTGGCGGACCGCGCCGAGCGCCTTGATGAATTTCTCCGGGCTCGTGATGGTCTTTGGCGTGCGCTGCACAAGCCCCGCGGCAACGACCCGCTCGATTGCCGCGCTGGACTGGAACGCCAGGATCGCCTGACCTTCGGCGGTACAATGCACGGGTTTGCGCACGCCGATGTCCGAGCGCATGCGGATCGCGTGGGTGCTTTCGAGATTGTAGACGTACATGATCTCCGCGCCGTCGAGGATTGCGAGATGGACACTCTCATTGATCTTCTCGCGCAACGCGTAGAGATACGGTCGCGCCTCATTGGAGACATCCATGCGCCGGCGCACCAGAGCGCCGAGCCGGAACAGCGCTACGCCGAGATGGTACTTGCCGCTATCGCGGTCCTGTTCGAGCAGCCCTTCCGCCACCAGCGTCGTGGCCAACCGATGGACCGTGCTCTTCGCCAGCGACAGCCGCCGCGCCAACTCGCTGATGCCGATCTCGACTTCGTCTTCGGAAAACGCCTTGAGCAGATGAATCGCGGTGGCGACTGACGAAAGATGCTCGCCGCCTTGGCGGGCGTCGCTCTTGCCGGGGGCCTTGCGTCTTGCCATCGGGAGCCGTCATCGCGGGGGAATGGGACGGTGTTCCGCTGTGCGGACCGCCGTTCCGGTCTAGGCCTGCGGCCCGGAGCGAGTCAATGACGGATGATGGCGCAATACGCTGACGCCCTAACGCGCAAGGCCGTTAATTCAATCCGGCGCGGCGAAAAGCTTCCAGGTAGTGTTCGCGATCGGCATCCTGCTTGATCGGCATGTGCTGGGCGATCCAGGCGAGCGAAATATTCGGCTGTGCGCGGCGGCACTCCTGCAGGGCGGATTTGGCAGCGTCGGCCTGACCGGCCATGCCGGCCGCGGCGCTGAGAACGCGATGTGCGCCGACGAAGTCGCTGCGCTGGCGCAGTGACTCGCGCGCCAGCCGCATTGCTTCCTCGTAGTTGCGCCCGAGAAACTGGGCGTAGGCCCGGATCCCGGCATAGACCGCCGCATAGGGATCGCGCGGGCTCAGCCGCAGCGCGCGGCGGGCGGCCTCGTCGGCGTCCTGCCATCGTCCGCTATAAGACAGCGACAGGCCGTAAAAGCCCTGCGCCAACGCGAAATTCGGATTGAGCCGGAGCGCCAGTTCAAACTCCGCCAGCGAATCCTCGAACCGGCGCGCAAAGAGGTAGACGTGTCCCAGCGCATTGTGCGCCCACGGATCCTCGCTGTCGGCACGGATCGCCGCCAGCGCAGCGCGCTCCGCAACCGGCATCGCCGCCGACGTATCCATCCAGCCCATGTGGGCGGTAAACATGTAGCTGGTGGCCAATACGCCGAGCGCCTGGCCGTAGTTCGGGTCGATGGCGATCGCCTTCTCGAGGAGCGCCTGGGCGACGACGTTGTCCTGCCGCGTTACGCGCCAATAGTGCGACAGCGCCCGCATCACCAGATCCCAGGCATCCATGCTGTCCGGCGGCTTGCGCTGGGCACGAAAGCTTTCCGCCGCGTATAACTGCGGCTCGATCGCAGCGACGATATTTTCGGTGATCTCGTCCTGCACGGCAAAGACGTCGGCGAGGCCGCGGTCGTATCGCTCGGCCCAGATGTGACCGCCGGTGGTGACGTCGTTGAGCTGGACCGTGATGCGCACACGATCGCCGCTCTTGCGCACGCTGCCTTCGACCACGTAGCGGACGCCGAGTTCCTCGGCGATCTGCTTCATGTGGACGGCCTTGCCCTTGTAGATGAACGACGAGTTGCGGGCGATCACAAAGAACCAGCGCAGCTTGGACAGCGCCGTGATGATGTCTTCGCTGATGCCATCGGAAAAGTATTCCTGGTCGGCTTCGCCACTCATATTGGTGAACGACAGCACCGCGATGGCGGGCCGGTCGGCGCCGGACGCCGGTTGTGGACTCGGGTCCGCCGTGCCGCCTTGTTGGCCTGCCTCGGCGACGGCTGCGGGCGTGTCCCGTTCCCGCACCTCGCCGACGAAGCGCACGCCCTTGCGCGCGACCGTGCGGATCAGCCGTTGCTCGCCGCCGCTGTCGCCAAGGGCGCGCCGCGCCGCGTTGATGCGGCTGGTGAGCGTTGATTCGGAGACGACGCGGCCGTTCCAGACCGCATCGAGCATGTCGTCCTTGCTGACGACGCGCTCACGGTTGCGCACGAGATATTGGATAAGTTCGAACACCTGCGGCTCGACAGCCACGAGATCGCCCGCCCGCCGCAGTTCGCGGCGGTCCGGATCGAGCACGAATTCTTCGAAATGAAACGGCAAGGATCGGTCCCGCGAGCGACTCGCCAACCGCCTAGGCCCGCGGGCGGAATAATCAAGGATAACTCAAGGGAAAATCAAGGTGCCCTCAAAGCCAAGCCGCGGATGTTGCCGCATCGTCCCGGGCATGAAGGCCGCGAATGACGCGGTCGCGGTGCCCGAATGAAGGACGACACGCCGGCCGCATTTTCGATCTCCGTTCTCTCTGCCAACGGTTTGATCGAATTCGTCATTCCGGCCTGATCCAGTTCCTTCCCTTGGCATCGCGCGATACTCCGAGGAGGTATTGATGTCCGCAACCGCCACCCTGCAAACCGCAGCGCCCGCGCAGCCCGATCTCGCCGCCGTCAAGGCGCGCCAGCAGGGCGCCTGGTCCGCCGGCGACTACGCCATCGTCGGCACGACGCTGCAGATCGTCGGCGAGGACCTGTGCGAAGCGCTCGATCTTCGTTCCGGCAGCAAAGTGCTCGACGTCGCCGCCGGCAACGGCAACGTGACGCTCGCGGCGGCGCGCCGCTGGTGCGAGGTGACCTCGACCGACTACGTTCCGGCGCTGCTGGAGCGCGGCCGCGAGCGCGCCGCGGCCGAGCGGCTGGCGGTCGATTTCCGCCAGGCGGATGCCGAATCGCTGCCGTTCCTGGACGGGAGCTTCGACGCGGTCGTCTCGACCTTCGGCGTGATGTTCACCGCCGACCAGGACAAGGCCGCATCCGAGTTGCTCCGCGTCTGCAAGCCCGGCGGCAAGATCGGTCTCGCCAACTGGACGCCGGACGGCTTCATCGGCCAGTTGTTCAAGACGCTCGGCAAGCACCTGCCGCCGCCGGCCGGCGTGAAATCGCCCGCGCTGTGGGGCACGCGCGCACGGCTCAACGAAATGTTCGGCGCACGGGCGTCGGCGATCACGGCCGAGCCCCGCATGTTCGTGTTCCGCTATCGCTCGCCGCAACATTGGCTCGACGTGTTCAAGACCTATTATGGGCCGATGCTTAAGGCATTCGGTGCGCTCGACGCGATCGCGCAGGCGGCGCTGGCTCGTGATCTGCTCTCCCTGGTGGACGAATTCAACCGCGCGAAGGACGGCACGGTCGTGGTGCACGCGGAATATCTCGAGGTGGTCGTTACCAAGCGCTGACCGTTCGGTTCTCGCAGCCCCAAAGCCCGCCCGGCACGGTCGCGCGTGTGGCCGCCCCGGGCGGGTTTCCGCTATCCTGTGTGTTGAGGACTTGCTGATCGCGCCGCGCCGCAATATGCCGTCATGAAACGGATCGGCAGAAAACGGATCGGCCCGAAGCGGATCAGCAGGGCAGGGGGCCTCACGCGTGACGAATGCCCGCAGGATTGTCATCGTCGGCGGCGGACCGGCTGGCGTCGGGGCGGCGCTCGCGGCCAAACAGCAGGATGCCGCCGCCGAGGTGCTGCTCATCAGCGACGAGCATTCCGAACCCTACGAAAAGCCGCCGCTGTCGAAAGCGGTGCTCACCGGCAAGGCGATGCCGCATGAAGCGCCGATCGCCGGCCCGAAGGGCGTCGCGGGCGGCGGCGCCGCGCTCATGCCCGGCACACGGGTGACCGAGATTGATCGCACCGGCAGGACCGTCGTGACCGCGGCCGGCGAACGCATTGCGTATGACGTGCTGGTGCTCGCAACCGGCTCGCTCAATCGTGTGCTGCCGATGTTTCCCCTGGGGCAGAAGGGCATCCACTATCTGCGCACCGAGGCAGAGGCGCTGGCGCTCAAGGCGGAACTGCATCAAGCCAAATCGCTCGTCTTGATCGGTGGCGGCGTGGTCGGCCTGGAGATTGCTGCGTCCGCGGCCGAGCTTGGCGTTAAGGTCACGGTGATCGAGATCGCGCCGCGAATTCTCTCGCGCGTCTGCGACGAGGAGACCGCCGCTATCATTCAGGAGCGCCATCGCGCGCGCGGCGTGGATATCCTTACCGGCACGGCCGTCACCGCGATGCATGAACGACCCGGCGGCCGGTTCGCGGTCGAAACCACGACGGCCGATACGGTCGAAAGTGACCTGATCGTGGTGGGTGCCGGTGCCATTCCGGACGACCGGCTGGCGGCGGCGGCCGGTCTCGCCACGCAGGACGGCATCATCGTGGACGATCATGGCCGCACCTCCGACCCGGCGATCTACGCCGCAGGCGACTGCACCCGCTTCCCCGGTCCGCACGGGCCGGTGCGGATCGAGAACTGGCGCCACGCCCAGGAGCACGGCGCGATCGCCGGCCGCAACGCGGCGGGCGGTGACGCGGCTTACAACGTCGCGCCGTCGTTCTGGTCGGAGCAGTTCGACATGTACATCCAAGGCGTGGGCTGGCCGGTGCCGCAACCCACCCAACGGGTGCGCCGGCCGGGCGGGCCCGGCGCCACCCTGCTGTTCGAGCTTGACGGCGCTCACCTCGCCTATGCGGTCGGCATCAACGCGCAACGCGACATCGCCATGGCACGCCGCTTGATCGAGCGCCGCATCCCGGTCGGCGCCGGCGAGCTTGCGGATGCAGCTATGCCGCTGGCACAGCTTCTGAAGGCCAAGGCGTGATAAGCTCACCGTCATAAGAGCAGTTGAATGGCGATCTGCCGCCGTTCCTGCCGCCGCATCAAGCAGGGAGGCGCCCTACGGCCCAATGTGGATCGCGTCTCTCCTCAAGTCGCCGCTGGTTTCGCTCCCGCTCCGGAATTCCACCTTTGCGATCTACTCCGCCGGCAACGCGGTGTCCCTCGTCGGCATGTGGATGCAGAGGATCGCAATCGGCTGGCTGACCTGGCAATTGACCGAATCCGGCCTGTGGCTTGGGATCGTGGCCTTCGCCGACTTCTTTCCCGTGCTGCTCCTTGGACTGATCGCCGGAGCCGCCGCCGACCGATGGGACCGGCTGCGCGTGGTGAAGACCAGCCAGGCCATCTCGATGGTGCAGGCCACGGTTCTGTTCGTGCTGACGGCCACCGGTCACATGACCATCGGGTTGCTCGTCACGCTGACGGCTCTTCAGGGCGCCGTCGTCGCCTTCAACCAGCCCGCACGCCTTGCGCTCGTTCCGTCGCTGGTATCGTCCGCCGATCTCGCATCAGCGATTGCAATCAACGCGGTCATATTCAATCTGGCCCGCTTCATCGGCCCGATGTTCGCCGGCTTGGCAATCGTGTGGTCCGGCGTATCGGCCGCGTTCGCGGTGAATGCCGTCAGTTACGTCGCCTTCCTGGTCGCGCTGGCAAACATTCACCTCACCGAGAGCAGTTGTGGCGCCCGCCAAGCGTGAGAGTTTCGGCGCCGATCTGCGGGCCGGCCTCCGCTACACCGCGGCCCATCCGGGGATCGCCGCACTGCTCTGGCTGTTGATTGCGCTCGGTGTCGGCGGGCGTCCGATGAATGAGCTGCTGCCGGGATTTGCGGCCGACGTGTTTCACTCGGGCGCCGGAGGCCTGTCCATCATGGCGTCGGCGATCGGCGGCGGGGCGATCCTCGGCGGCGTCTGGCTCGGCCACCGGGGCGGTTCATCGGGATTGACCTGGATCGCTCTTGGCGGATCGCTGGCGGGTGCGCTGGCAACGATTTGCGTGATCGCCACCGACCGCCTTTGGGTTGCCGTACCGGCGCTGGCGGTATTCGGATTTGCACTGTCGACGGCGGGAATCTCAATTCAGACTTCGATTCAATTGGCCGCCGACCGGAATATGCGTGGGCGCGTCATGGGACTCTACGGCTTGATCTTCCGCGGCGCGCCCGCGGTCGGCGCGCTCGGCGCCGGGATTGCATCAGCACATTTCGGGCTACGCTGGCCGGTGTTCTTTGGCGCGCTCCTGGTGATCGTGGTCTGCTTCTGGACCTATCTCGATCGCGAACGCATCACGGCGGCGCTGAAGCGTCAGGACCCGGACGCCACGCCATAGACGCCGTCACCAGATATTCACACGATTGTCCGGCGCGAGATACATCGGGTCGGCGGGGGTGATCTTGAACGCATCGTACCACGCTCCGACATTGCGCAGCGGACCGTTGACGCGGAACTGCTCCGGCGCATGTTCGTTGCTCTTGACCTGCTGGATGATCGCCTCGTCGCGGCTTTTGGTTCGCCAGCTTTGCGCATAGGCCAAAAAGAACCGCTGATCGCCGGTCAGGCCATCCAGAACCGGCGGCTCCTTGCCGCCGAGCGCCGCATGGTAGGCGTCGAGCGCCACCAATAGCCCGCCGAGATCGGCAATGTTCTCGCCTGCCGTGAGCTGGCCGTTGACGAAATAGCCTTTCACCGCCTCGAACTTGTCGAACTGGGCCGCCAGGCGATCGGCCTGAGACTGGAACTTGGCGGCATCCTCGGTGGTCCACCAATCCGTCAGCACGCCGTTGCCGTCGTACTTGCGGCCGGTATCGTCGAACGCCGTGGGTCATCTCGTGGCCGATGGTGGCGCCGATGCTGCCATAGTTGACCGCCAGGTCGGCCGCGGGATCAAAAAACGGCGGCTGCAACTGTGCGGCCGGGAAGACGATCTCGTTATTCAAAGGATTGTAGTAGTCGTTGACAGTTTGCGGCGTCATCTCCCATTCATCTTTATCAACCGGCCGATCGAGCCGGCCGACGACATAGTTCCATTCATAGGCCAGCGACCGCTCGACATTGCCGTAAAGATCAGTCGCGCTCATCGTCAGCGGGCCGTAGTCACGCCACTTCACCGGGTAGCCGATCTTCATCGACATCCGCGACAGCTTGTCCAGCGCCTTCGTCTTGGTGGCCGGGCTCATCCAGTCGAGGCGGTCGATCCGTCTGCGCATGGCGGCAATCATTTCCGTCACCAGCGCTTTCATCTTGACCTTCGACTCCGGAGGGAAATGCTTCGCGACGTGCATGCGTCCGACCAACTCGCCGAGTGCGACGTTGACGAAGGAAACCGCGCGTTTCCACCGCGGCCGGTTCTCCGGCTGGTCGGATAGCGTCTTGCCGTAGAAGTCAAACCGGGCGTCGACGAAGCGCTTGGAGAGATACGAAGCCGCGTCGTTTGCCAGATGGAAGGCCTGCCACGCCTTCAATGTTGCGAGCGGCGTGGCGCTGAAGATGCCGGCAACATTCGGAAATGCCGTGTTCGTCGTGACAATCAAACGATCCGTAGCGCCAAGGCCGGCACTGCTCAAGAATGTGCGGAAATCGAAGCCCGGCGCGAAGGCGACGAGTTCCGCCACGGTCATCGGATTGTAGGTCTTCTCGGGATCGCGACTTTCGGCGCGGGTCCAACTGGCTTGTGCGAGCTTGGTTTCGAAATCGACGATCGCCTTGGCGTTCGCTTCCGGCGCGTCCCAGCCGATCATGCTGAGCATGAGCACAATATAGGTCTGATACTTCGCCTTCCGGTCGGACAGCTGCTCGGTCAGATAGTAGTCGCGATCGGGCAGGCCCATCCCGTCGTTGCTGATGGAAACCGCATAGCGGTCGGGCGCCTTATCGTCTGGCGAGATTCCAAGCCCGAAGATCGACGATTGGCTCCCTTGATTTGCCTTTCCCATCAGGGCGGCGACGTCGGTCTTGGTCTTCTGGGCGCGGATCGCAGCCAGCCCCGGCGCGAGGGGCTTGGCATCCAACTGTTCTACCCGTGCTTCGTCCATAAAGGCCCGATACGCGGCGCCGATCTTGCCGGCATCAGGATCGTCGGAACGGCCGGCCGCGGCGTCCTCGATCAGTTTGCGGATGATACCCTCAGTGAGATCGCTCAGTTGTTCGTTGACACCGAACCTGACCCGGTCCGCGGGAATCTCGGCGCGCTTGAGCCAGCTTCCGTTGGCGTGGAGAAAAAAGTCAGCTCCCGCCTTCACCGACGGATCCCGCGCAGTAAAATCATAGCCCCAAGGCCCGAACGGCGGCGTCACGACGGTAGGCGTCTCCTCAGCCGTTGCGGCGGAGTACGCGCTGAAGGTCAGCAGGGCCAGGGCCGCGAGCAAAAACAATCCGAAGGCCGCTCTACCCGGAACGACCGAGCGGACATGTTTTGCGACTTTCCGATGGTTATTCATTGCCGGACTTTTCTCCAATCTGGCGAGATAGGCACTGCGCATACGAATGAGAAGGTCTCGTCAGGTTCTCTCGGGTCAGTCGCGATTGCACCAGGCGCCTGCTTCTTCCACGATGCCTTCGCTGCGCGGACCCATTACGCGATGGCATTTCTACTGCAGCGGCGCCGGAGGCAAGGCTGAGGCGTGAAGATGCGCAATGGCCCAGTCGTTTCCGTGTTTGACCATGACGAAGGTAAAACGCGCCGCCCTCGGCACCATTATCCCATCTTGCAGCAAACCAAACCGATAGAGCCCGACACCCATCACGGCCGAATCGGACAGCACGACCATGTGTCGTTCGCTGATTGTAACTTTGACGCCATTTTCAGGAGCGGCTCGGAAATACTCTCCGATTGCCTCACGCCCGGTTACAAGTTTGGCACTCGTTAGACCCTGCATGAGCGAATCGGGTGCGAAGCACGTGAGCAAGGCATCGATATCGTTTGCGCTCAATGCAGCAGCCCAACGGTCGATCACGACGCCGGCATCTTCGGCCGGACCAGCGAACGCCTGCGCAGGCAGAAGCGTGAGCAGAGTGACTAACAGGACGTGAACGAGACGCATCATTGTTCTTCGACTTGCTTCCTGCGAACGGATGTCCGCGCGTATTGTGTCAGCGCGCAGCAGCGCGATGACAAACCATTGTATCCGACCAACATCCTTCTGTCCGTGGCGGACATGCGCGTTCGAGACGGCCCCGTTTACTGCGATCGCATGCGGCCGGCGGAGGTGTCTTGCGACTATCGCCATCGTCTACTCGGGCGTGAAGCCGCTACGCCTCAATCGATAGTGTCGCGATGGAACTCAAGCGTCGCGATGGAACTCGAAAAAATTCCTGGAACCATTCCCCGCCAGCTTAGTTGTTGCAGCGGGGGAGGCGGAAGTCAGGGGTCCTCTCCAGTTCAAAAGACCGTCGTCATTGAGCCGCTCCGGGCAACATGTCTGGAGGGAACGTGAAACTCTTGGCCGGTTCCGCTTGGGGAGAACTACGATGCAGAAATCTGTGCTCATCGGCTTCGTCGGCGCCCTCATCATCGTTTTGGCGGTCAGCCTGAAGGTTTCAGCGGAGCCCGTCTGGTCGGCCGACGTCTTGGCCCAAGTTAGCTCGGCCCAAGTTAGCTCGGCCCAAATCAGCGAGCCGGTTCAGCAAACCGTTGATCGCTCGCACAAGGGCGACCGGACGTCGGCTTCGGCGCGAAGCCGCAACGCGGCACACGCCAAACTCAGCACCAGCACCACACCCGCCCCGTCGCTGATCGAGGGATGCGAGCCGGTCGTCAGTGGCATCCTCGCGTCACCACTCGCGCAGGTCGCTGGAAGCTGTCAGACCTGAACCGACGCTGTCAGACCTGAGTGCCTGCACATACACATATAAAGCGGCGCCAGCGTCGTGCCGGACCGATGAGCATGCTGCAAAAAGGCAGAGCAGTTCTCCCGCAATCAAAGTTTGCACGCCGTCTCGATCATTTTGCGATCATCTTATCGTCGGAATGGGGTTCAATTCTCGCCCCCGCCACCGGGGTCCACGATTGCCATTCTGCATGGTCTTCGCGGCGGAAACCGGGTAACACGGGCGCAGGGGGTTGGTCCTCTGGCAGTCTGGAGGACTGAATGATGAATCCGTGGCTTGCTCTGACATTTCAAGCGGCGCGGCTGACCTGGGAGGCGCAAAGCGTAATGGCGCTCCGGCTGATGAAGTTGTCGGGAGGCGGCAGCGCAGCGCGTTCAGAGGCCAGCGCAATGGTTACCGAAAAAATGGCCGCGCTGTCCGAAGCTCTCGCGGTCGCGACCACAGCGACGCTTGGTGGCAGCAACGGCGCGCATACGGCCAAGCGAGTGTTGGCCGTTTACCAGAGTCGCGTGCGTTCGAATAAACGCAGGCTCTCCAGATAAGCTGCGGCGGCAGCCGCGCTGCACGCTGCGCCACCATATGCCACGTGGCGGGCGGCCTATCGGGACCGCCATGACGGACAGTCCGAGCGGGTTCCAGCCACGCTCAATCTTGAAAAATCCCCAATGCTCGGCTACGGCAATACCGAGGTTTGGCACTATGCCGGTCAAGCGCGCCGTCTCAAGCATCATTGGTCGAGGGCTCGGTTGCGGGCCATTTTGGCGCGCGCCGGTCAGCCTGATCGCGGCATTGGCGATATTCGTTGCGCTCCTGCATGGTCAGTGTGGAACTGCCCAGGCTACGAGTTTGCTTCCGGCTTCGGTGGCGGCGGTCGACCTGAAGGCTTTGCCTGCCGAGTTCCCCGGCGATCAACTCCCCGGCCATGACGGCCATTGTTCCCATTGCCTGTGTCATGCCGCCGACCGGATTGCGACCGGCGGCGATTCAGTTCCAATCCAATTTTGCTGCACTACCTTTTCCATCAGCGAAGACCGCTCCTCGTGTTCGTTAGCGGGACTTCCGCTCTTCAAGCCACCGCGCATCTGACCTTCGCCTCCTAGCGGGCTGAGCGCCTTCGCCGTTGCTCGGGCAACGCGGAGCGTGCGCCTCTCCATGAAATTTCCTGTCCGGCTGCCCATGCGGCATGTCGCACGATGAAATAGCCATGACACGCACCCTCATATTGTTTGCGGGCATCGCGCTTGGCGCCGTCGCCGCAACTGTTGGTATCGGTGTTGCGACCGTTGGCAGCGGCGTTCCGAGTGGAATGCGAGCGCAGCTTGCAGGCTGGCCCGGCCTTGCCTGGCTCGCGCCTTCCGGCACCGCGGACCACGTGGCGGCCGAACAGGACGAACACGCGCGCCACCACCACGACGATGACGACGCGACCATCAAACTGAGTGAAGCTCAGATAACCGCGGCGGGAATCGAAACCGCCCCCATTGGCGGGGGCGTACTGGTGCGCCGCCTCTCCGTGCCCGGTGCAATTGTTCCAAGTGCGGACCGTGTCGCGCGCGTTGCCGTCAAGCTGCTCGGAACCGTCGCGGAACTGCACAAGCGTCTCGGCGAACCCGTCGAAAAAGGCGAAGTGATTGCCGTCATCGAGAGCCGCGAGGTTGCCGACGCAAAGAGCGAGTATCTCGCCGCCAGGCTGACCCACGAACTGCAACAAATTTTGGTTGGCCGCGCCCAGACGCTGATGCGATCGAAAGCCATGGCGGAGAACGAGTACTTGCGGACGCGCACAGCTTCCGAAAATGCTCGCGTCAAGCTGACCGTGGCGCGGCAAAAGCTGGCGGCACTTGGCCTCACGGACCAACAGATCGTTGAGCTCCCCGAGGTGGCTGTCGAATCGCTACGTCGTCAGGACTTGACCGCTCCGATTTCCGGCCGAATCGCGGAGCGCCGCGTTGATCTTGGCGCGCTGGTCGGGCGCGAAGGCCAGGAAAGTGAACTGTTCGTCATCGTCGATCTGGATGTTGTGTGGGTCGAACTTGCTGTTCCTCCGGCCGACCTCGTATCGATCCGCGAGGGACACGAAATTACGGTGGCCAACGCAGCGACCTGCGAACGCAAGCAAAAATCACCTTCATCAGCCCGCTTCTGGACAAGGATACACGCACGGCTCGCGTCGTGGCGACCCTCGACAATCCCACGCATATGTGGCGTCCAGGCACCTTCGTTACCGCTGAGATTCCGCTTGAAGTGCGGCACGCGGACATCGTCGCTCCGAAAGCGGCCATGCACTTCCTCAAAGGCAAACGTGTCGTTTTCGTACGTGAAGAAGAAGGCTTTGCGGTGCGGACGATTACGACCGGCCGCGAGGATGATCGCACAATCGAAATTTTGTCCGGCGTATCGCGGGGCGAGCGGATCGCGGTATCCAACAGCTTCATCCTGAAGGCCGAACTCGGCAAATCAGAAGCCGAACACGAACACTAAGCAGGACGCCAGGGATGATCGACCGCCTTGTCGCAATTTCAATCGACCACCGCTGGTTGGTGGTGATCGCCTGTATTGCAGCGGTTGCCTTCGGCGCCCGGTCGCTGGTTCGTCTCCCCATCGATGCCGTTCCCGACATCACCAACAATCAGGTTCAGATCAATACACTTGCGCCCGCGCTTTCGCCGGTCGAAATCGAAAAACAAGTGACCTTCCGGATCGAAACGGCGCTCGCCGGTGCGGCGGGGCTCGAATATACGCGATCGCTCTCGCGGAATGGCTTTTCGCAAGTGACGGCGGTGTTCAGCGACAAGACAAATATCTATTTCGCGCGCCAACAGATCGGCGAGCGTTTGCTCGAAGTGCGCTCAACTCTGCCTCCCGGCGCTGAACCAAAAATGGGCCCGGTCTCAACCGGCCTTGGCGAAATCTATATGTGGTCGGTCGCCTACGGCCGTCCAGGCGAGCGATACCACGATGGCGATCCAGGCTGGCAACGCAACGGCTCGTATCTGACGCCTGAGGGACAGCTCTCTTGTCACGGAAATAGAACGATCCGCATATTTGCGAACGATCCAGGATTGGATCATCCGGCCGCAGATCAAGAGCGTGCCGGGAGTCGCGGGCGTCGATTCAATCGGCGGGTTCGTGAAGCAGTATCACGTTCAACCAGACCCGGCGAAGCTGATCGCGCTTGGCTTGTCTTTCTCGGACCTCGTCCAGGGGATCGAAAAAAACAACCTGAGCCGAGGCGCGGGTTATATCGAGCGCAATGGCGAAGGATACGTCGTGCGCGCAGGCGGGCGCGTCGAATCGCTCGAGGAGATCGCACAGATCGTCGTCGCCACACGCGGAGGCGTCCCGGTTCGGATCAAGGACCTCGCAAGCGTATCGGTCGGCGGTGAGACCCGCACTGGAAGCGCCAGCGAAAATGGCCGTGAAGTCGTGATTGGTACTGCGTTGATGCTGATCGGCGGCAACAGCCGGACCGTTGCTGCGGCGGTTGATTCCAGGATGGCGGATATCCGCCGCACTCTGCCGCCCGGCCTCGTTGTGCAAACGGTGCTGAACCGCACTGAACTCGTCGATGCGACGATCACCACCGTGGCTAAGAATCTGGCGGAAGGCGCGTTGTTGGTGATCCTGGTGCTGTTCCTGCTGCTGGGCAATTTTCGCGCCGCTGTGATCACCGCGCTGGTGATCCCGGTAGCGATGCTGATGACCGCGAGCGGTATGTGGCAGAGCCATATCAGCGCGAACCTGATGAGTCTGGGGGCATTGGATTTCGGACTTGATCGTCGATGGTGCGGTTATCATCACGGAGAACAGTCTTCGTCATCTTGCTGTTCGCCAGCACGCATTGGGCCGAATTCTGACGCTGCCGGAGCGGCTGACAACCGTCCGCACCGCGACCGAAGAGGTGATCAGGCCCAGCGCCTACGGCCAGGCCATCATTATTCTCGTTTACGTCCCGCTGCTGACTTTTAGCGGGGTCGAAGGAAAGATGTTCGAACCGATGGCGCTGACCGTCATCATCGCTCTGGTTTCGGCTTTCGTGCTCTCAATAACGCTGGTGCCGGCGCTGGTCGCGATCGGGGTGACAGGGCGGGTACAGGAGCGCGAGAACGCCGCGGTGCGGGGACTCAAGATCGTTTATGCGCCCGTGCTGGCCCGCGCGATCCGATCTCCGTGGCCCGTCATCGCCGTCGCCACGGTGCTCTTTGGCGGAATGTTGCTGCTGTTTTCCCGCATGGGCCAAGAGTTCATTCCAACTCTGGACGAAAAGAACATTGCCATGCACGCGTTGCGGATTCCCGGGACCGCGCTGTCGCAAGCGCAGACCATGCAGCTTCGAGCTTGAACGCGCAGTCAGCCGTCTTCCGCAAGTGGCGTTCGTATACTCGAAGACCGGGACGGCGGAAATTGCGTCCGACCCCATGCCGCCAAACGCCTCCGATACTTTCGTCATTCTCAAGCCGCAGGACCAATGGCCGGACCCGAACTCTGTCCAAGGATGCTCTGGTTGCGGCAGATCGAACATACGGTTAGCGAATTGCCCGGCAACGCTTATGAATTCACGCAGCCAATTCAAATGCGCTTCAACGAATTGCTCGCGGGCGTGCGAGGGGATATCGCGATCAAGGTCTTCGGTGACGAATTCGAGCCGATGCTTCGCGCCGCGAACCAGATCGCCACCATCTTGCGTGGGTTGGAAGGCGCGACCGATATCAAGGTCGAGCAGGCATCGGGGTTGCCCATTCTGGAAATTGCCGTCGATAAGGCCGCCGCCGCGCGGCACGGACTGAGCCTTTCCGCAGTTCAAGACATCATCGGCATTGCGGTCGGGGGCAAGGACGCGGGCGTGGTGTTCGAGGGCGATCGGCATTTCGGCATTGTTGTGCGCCTGTCCGAGGACGTCCGTGCCGATATCAGTGCGCTCGCTAACCTGCCCGTTCCGCTGCCGTCGGCTGGTGCTGCGATGCAGAGCATTCCTTTGCGCCAAGTGGCGGCATTTCGCCTCACGGAGGGGCCCAATCAAGTCAGCCGCGAAAACGGCAAGCGCCGCGTCGTCGTAAGCGCGAATGTGAGGGGCCGGGATATCGGATCGGTCGCGAGCGAAGCCCGTGAGCGGATCGACACTCGCATCACCTTGCCTCCCGGTTATTGGATCGCATGGGGCGGCCAATTCGAAAACCTGGCGGCCGCGCGCCAGCGGCTGATGATCGTTGTGCCCGCCTGTTTTGCCCTGATCTTTCTTTTGCTCTTCAGCGCGCTCGGCTCGGCGCGTGACGCGACGCTGGTGTTCAGCGCCGTCCCGCTGGCATTGACCGGCGGCGTGGCAGCGCTTTGGCTCCGCGGGATGCCGTTTTCAATTTCGGCGGCGGTCGGCTTTATCGCCCTGTCTGGGATCGCGGTGCTAAACGGCTTGGTAATGCTGAGCTTTATCAAGCAGCTTATAGCCGAAGGGCGGCCGCGCGTTGACGCCATCTTCGAAGGCGCTTTGACCCGGTTGCGTCCCGTGGCCATGACGGCGTTGGTGGCTTCGCTCGGCTTCGTGCCGATGGCAATCGCAACAGGCACCGGTGCCGAAGTGCAAAGACCGATTGCGACGGTCGTGATTGGCGGACTTATCAGCGCAACTTTGCTCACGCTACTGGTGCTGCCTGCCCTGTACGCACGATTTGGACGTGATGACGAAGCTATCGCGGCCAGTCCCGCAGATGAAATATCCCTGCGCCCCGCGGCCGAAGAAGCCCCAATCACCCAGGGCCGCTAAGCGGGTCTGACGACAGACCTCCGAGGTCCGGTCACGACAAGTCCATCGCCGACATGCCGCCATCGGCCCCGCCCTCCCGCCGCCTCGCAGGCGGCCTGCGAACATGCTAGGAAATGCTCAGAAGATGGATTTCCCCATGTCCGCTAGCCTGAAGACCGTCGAAACTACGCCTGATCGCGCCGACCTGACGCCAGACACGATGCGCGACACAATGCGTGAGCTGGGCCGCCGGGCCCGCGCCGCCGCGCGCGTGCTGGCGCTGGCGACCGGGGCGCAAAAGGACACGGCGCTGGCCGCGATGGCTGATGCGATCCGCGCCCGCCGGGCCGTGATTCTGGCGGCGAATGCCGAGGATGTCGCCGAGGCCAGGGCATCCGGCACGACGGCGGCATTTCTCGATCGTCTGGCGCTCGACGACAAGCGCGTCGCCGCCATGGCGGACGGCATCGACGTGGTGCGGGCCCTGGCCGATCCGGTCGGCAAGGTCACGGAGCATTGGACACGACCGAACGGCATGACGATCGAACGCGTGCGCGTTCCGCTCGGCGTGATTGGCGTCATTTATGAGAGCCGCCCGAACGTCACCGCCGACGCCGGTGCGCTCTGCCTCAAGGCCGGCAATGCGGCGATCCTGCGCGGCGGCTCGGAGAGCCACCGTTCCAACCAGGCGATCCAAGCGGCACTGTCGGAGGGCCTCAAGACCGCGGGCCTGCCGGACGCGGCGATCCAACTGGTGCCGACGCGCGACCGCGCCGCGGTCGGACTGATGCTCGCGGGCCTCGACGGCACAATCGACGTAATCGTGCCGCGCGGCGGAAAGAGCCTGGTCGCGCGCGTGCAGGCTGAAGCGCGCGTGCCGGTGTTTGCGCACCTCGAAGGCATCTGCCACGTCTATGTGGACAAGGCCGCTTCGCTCGATATGGCGAAGGCGATCGTCCTGAACGCCAAGATGCGGCGTACCGGCGTCTGCGGCGCCGCCGAAACGCTCCTGGTGGATCGTGCGGCGGCACCAACTCATCTCAAACCGCTCGTGGTCATGCTGCTCGATGCCGGCTGCGAGGTGCGGGGCGATGCCGCCACGCGCAACGTCGACGCCCGCGTGAAGGCCGCCAGCGAAGACGACTGGTCGACCGAGTATCTGGACGCCGTCCTATCCGCCCGGGTGGTCGACGGCGTTGCCGCGGCGATCGCCCATATCGAGCGCTATGGTTCGCACCACACCGACGCGATCGTCACCGACGACCAGGAGACGGCGGAAAAATTCCTGGCTGAAGTCGATTCGGCGATCGTGCTGCACAATGCTTCGACTCAGTTCGCCGATGGCGGCGAGTTCGGCTTCGGCGCCGAAATCGGCATCGCCACCGGCCGCTTCCATGCGCGCGGCCCGGTTGGCGTCGAGCAACTCACCAGCTTTAAGTACCGCGTACACGGATCGGGGCAGATCAGACCGTGATTCCTCAGTCGTCGTCCCCGGCAAAACGGGGATGTATGTCACCGCCAAGGCAGTCGGAACAATCGGCCCCCGCGCGTGCCGAGATGACAATTTTTGCGCGGCGGGCGTGATGGTCCGCCTCCCTCCCCACACCCCAGGCATGCGCATTGGCCTGTTCGGCGGCACTTTTGATCCGCCCCACGCCGCGCATCGCGCCGCCTGTCTGATCGCGCTGAATCGGCTAAGCCTCGACCGCGTCTGGTGGATGGTGACGCCGGGAAATCCGCTCAAGGATACCCGTGGGCTGGCGCCATTGGCCGAGCGAATCAGTGCCGCGCGCGCTCTGGCACACCATCCCCGCATCGACGTCACGGGGTTCGAAGCCGATATCGGCACGGGGTACACCTTCGAGACGATCCGGTACCTGCGCCGGCAATGCCCCGGGGTGAGTTTTGTCTGGATTATGGGAGCCGACAACCTGCGCAGCTTTCACCGCTGGCAGAACTGGCGCGGGATCGCCGACCTGATGCCGATCGCGGTGATCGACCGTCTCGGGCCGAGCCTTTACGCGACCGCCAGCACGGCTGGCCAGGCGCTGGGCCGGGCTCGCATCCCGGAGTCCGCCGCCCGCTCACTCCCCGACCGCACCCCGCCGGCCTGGGTCTACCTGCACGGCCTCAAGTCGCCGCTATCCTCGACCGCACTGCGCGCCCTGCGGGGCGGTCATAAAACCGATGCCAAAGCGCCACAGTATGGAGACTGCGGAACGCCGGTAGGTTGAAACAGTTGACCCGCCATGCCTATCTTATCCGCATCCGCTTCGCGGTTCGTGAAGCCGAGGAAGCGTGAGGAACCGAAAGGAAAGGGCCCCTGGCAACATCTGCACTCTTTCGCGCCGGCGCGCGTCGCGCCCCCGCAAAAATCTCCAAGGTGCGTCCTGACGCTGAGGAGATTCTTCGCTTGATCCTCGAGAGCCTCGACGACATGAAGGCCGAGGACACCGTTACTATCGATCTTACCGGCAAATCGACGATCGCAGACGCCATGGTGGTGACCTCTGGCAGGTCCAACCGTCATGTCGGCGCGGTAGCCGACCGTGTGCTGGAGGTGCTCGCCAAGGCGGGCGTCACCGGCCTTCGGGTCGAAGGCATGCCGCACTGCGATTGGGCGCTGATCGACGCCGGCGACATCATCGTTCACATCTTCCGGCCGGAGGTACGCGCGTTCTACGGCCTCGAAAAGATGTGGGCGCCGGCACAGGCAGCCGGACGGCGCGCGAGCTGATCGCGGAGGGGTCGCGCACTTTCCCGAAAAAGGGGAGGTGACGAAATCTATCCTTGCGATACGCTGTCCCCCGATGCGTATCGTGGTCGCCGCCATCGGCCGGATGAAGCAGGGTCCGGAGCGCGAGCTTGCGGAGCGCTTCCGCAAGCGCGCCGCAGCGTCGGGCCGCGGCACTGGCCTGCGGGACATCGACATCATTGAAATCAAGGAAAGCCGGGCGGGCGACGCTCAGCGGCGGATGCTGGAAGAATCCATCGCCATCGCCAATGTCATCCCCGACAAGGCGGTAACCGTCATCCTGGACGAGCGGGGCGAGAGCATGAACAGCGCCTCATTCGCCGGGCGCCTGCAGGGCTGGCGCTCGGAAGACCGCCCGGCGGTCATTTTTATCGTCGGTGGCGCCGACGGCTTGGCCACAAGCCTGCGCGAGAACGCCCAACTGCGCCTTGCCTTCGGGGCGGCAACCTGGCCGCATCAGCTGGTGCGAATCATGCTTCTGGAGCAGATCTACCGCGCCGTGACCATTATCTCCGGGCATCCTTACCACCGGGCGTAAGGTCGGCGTGCTGGGGGGCTTCGCTTAGAATCCGCGTTTTCCAGCGTTCACCATGTTTTAGAACTCTCGGTATCCTTAGTCTTAATCCCGACGAATCCCGATGTCCTATTGTGGCCGTGCACCCCGATTTCATAGATTTCTATTGATGCAGCCTGTACCGGCGCGAACCCTCGTCATCCTGCGGCCCGTCATTGCCGCCACTGGACTACTTGCGTTCGGATTGGTGACTGCCCTGGCACAGACACCGCGGCCTGCCCCCTCACAAATTCGCCCCGCCGCCTCCCCCAACCTCGATGGCTTGCAGCAACGCGAGAAGGAGCTGGAGGCTCTGCGCGCCGAGCAGAAACGAGCGCTGGAAAACGAGGCCAAGCTCAAGCGCGAGATCGAGTCCATCGGCGACGACCGGCGCAAGTTCAATCAACAACTCATCGAGACCGCAGCGCGCGTCGCAGGCGTGGAAGGCCGGATCGACAAAACCCAAGACCGCCTCAATCTCTACAACGAGAGTGAACAGGGCTTGCGCAAATCCCTCGAAGAACGCCGCCAGGTGATCGCAGAGGTACTCGCTGCCCTCCAGCGAATCGGCCGTCACGCACCGCCGGTCCTGATGATGCGCGCCGAGGATGCGCTGCAGTCCGTTCGCTCCGCCATGATGCTGGGCGCGGTGCTACCCGAGATGCGGCATCAAACCGAATCGGTTGCCAGCGACCTTGGCGAACTGGTCAAACTTCGTAAGCAAATCACGGACGAGCGCGACAAGCTTGCGCGCGATTTGTTCGTACTGGCGGATGAACGCCAGCGTTTGTCCCTGCTGATCGAAGAGCGGCAAAAGAAGCAGGGGGACATCGAGAGGGCGCTGGCCGAGGAGCGCCAGCGCGCCACTGCGCTCGCGCGTCAGGCCGCCGACGTCAAGGACCTGATCGTCAAGCTCGAGCAGGGGCTGGATTCGGTCGCCCGCGCGTCGCGCCAAGCCGCCCGTTTGGGTGGCGACAAAAGAGCGCTGGATATCCGACCCGCCCTCGCCGCCCTCAAGGACCCCGGACGGCTGGTTCCGGCCATCGCGTTCGCATCCGCCAAGGGAATGCTGCCGTTACCCGTCAACGGGGCGCGAATCAAGGAATTCGGCGCTCCGGACGGTACCGGAGGCACCGAAAAGGGCCTGTCGATTGCCGCCCGGAAGGGCAGCCAGATCACGGCTCCGTGTGACGGATGGGTGGTTTATTCCGGAACCTTCCGCAATTATGGCCAACTCTTGATCCTGAATGCCGGCGGCGGGTATCATGTACTGCTCGCTGGGATGGAACGGACATCCGTTGATTTGGGGCAGTTCGTGGTAACGGGTGAGCCCGTTGCGGTGATGAGTGACGGTGCACAATCGGCCGTCGCTCACATGCTAGGAAGCGGCCAACCGGTGTTATACGTCGAGTTCCGCAAGGACGGGATCCCCGTCGATCCAGGCCCATGGTGGGCCGCAAGTGAAGGCGAGAAGGTTCGCGGATGATGCGCAAGACGACCCTCATTCTGATCGGTGCCGCGGCAGGCGTAGCCCTGACGCTAATCTCAACCCAGCCGCGAATCGTATTTAATGGTACGAGCGCGAGAGCGGCAGCGGCCGATACTTATCGGCAGCTCAGCCTGTTCGGAGATGTGTTCGAGCGCGTCCGCGCCGACTACGTCGAAAAGCCCGACGACAGCAAGCTCGTCGAGTTGGCGATCAACGGCATGCTGACCGGGCTCGATCCGCATTCGAGCTACATGGACTCAAAAAGCTTCCGTGACATGCAGGTGCAGACGCGCGGCGAGTTCGGCGGCCTCGGCATCGAGGTCACCATGGAAGACGGCCTGATCAAGGTCGTCGCGCCGATCGACGAAACCCCGGCCGCCAAGGCCGGTGTCATGGCCAACGACATCATCACCCATCTCGACGACGAGGCGGTTCAGGGCCTCACACTCAATCAAGCCGTCGAGAAAATGCGCGGGCCGGTCAATACCAAGATCAAGCTCAAGATCATGCGCAAGGGCCAGGACAAGCCGGTCGAGGTGTCGATCACCCGCGATGTCATCCGGGTGCGTTCGGTCCGTTCGCGCCTCGATACCGACGATGTCGGCATCATCCGTCTGACCCAGTTCAACGAGCAGACCACCGACGGCTTGAAGAAGGCGCTGAACGACCTTGCGGCGCAGTCCGGCGACAAGCTCAAGGGCTTCATTATCGACATCCGCAACAATCCGGGTGGATTGCTCGACCAGGCGATTTCGGTTTCCGACGCGTTCCTCGATAAGGGCGAAATCGTCTCGACCCGTGGCCGCAATGCGGAAGAGACGCAGCGGTTCAACGCCCGCTCCGGCGACCTCACCAAGAACAAGCCGGTGATCATCTTGATTAATGGCGGCTCGGCTTCGGCGTCCGAGATCGTGGCCGGCGCGCTACAGGATCATCGCCGGGCGACCATCATCGGCACGCGCTCGTTCGGCAAGGGCTCGGTGCAGACGATTATCCCGCTCGGTTCCGGCAACGGCGCCTTGCGGCTCACCACCGCGCGCTACTTTACGCCGTCGGGCCGCTCGATCCAGGCGAAGGGCATCGTGCCGGACATCGAGGTGATGCAGGACGTGCCTGAAGAGCTCAAGGCCCGCACCGACACCAAGGGTGAGGCTTCGCTGCGCGGCCATCTGAAGGCCGAGGGCGACGAGCAGACCGGCTCGCAGTCCTACATCCCGCCGGACCCGAAGAACGACAAGGCGCTCAATACCGCGCTTGAACTGATCCGCGGGGTCCAGAAGAACTCGGCCTATCCGCCGAATCAGAAGACCGCAATCCCCAACTGACGGGTCGGATCAGCGAAACCGTAAGGGCGGCCCCACGGGGTCGCCCTTTTTCGTCGTGCTCAGCTCGTCATGCCGACCGGGCGGTCTAAATGAGCCACGGCCATCTCACGCTGGTATAGAGTTCGGCTGACCTACTCCGCCGACGAACCGGACGCCGAATTGGTGCCCGATCTGGAAGTGCCATCGTGATCGCAGCGCTCGCCCACCTGTCCCGGCTCGGCCGTGCTGGCTTCGTGTTCGCGCGCGAGGGCGTGTTCGCCTTGGTCGACCCCACGCGGCTGCCGCTCTCTGCCAGGGTTGCCGTACGCCTCGCCCGTCTGATCGAGAGGCCGGTCAGCACGGTCGCGGCGAACCGCCTGGCGGCCGCGCTCACCCGGCTCGGGCCGACTTACGTCAAGCTTGGCCAGTTCCTGGCGACGCGTCCGGATGTGGTCGGCATTGCGCTCGCTCGCGATCTCGAGACGCTGCAAGACAAGATGCCGCCGTTTCCGCTGGCGGATGCGGAGCGGACCGTTGCGGACGCGCTCGGCAAGCCGTTGACCGAGCTCTACACCGCGTTTGGTCCGCCGGTCGCCGCCGCGTCGATCGCTCAGGTGCATCGCGCCGAGGTCGACACCGCGGCCGGACGCAAGGCGGTGGCCGTCAAGGTCCTGCGCCCGGACGTGGAACGGCGGTTCAAGGTTGATCTCGACGCGTTCGTCTTCGTCGCGCGCAACGCCGAAGCACTGTCGGCCGAGGCGCGGCGGCTGCGGCTGATCGAGGTGGTCGAGACGCTGCGCCGCACGGTCGCCATCGAGATGGACCTGCGCCTCGAGGCGGCCGCGTTGTCCGAAATGGCGGAGAATACCAAGGACGACCCCGACTTCCGCGTGCCGGCGGTGGACTGGGACCGTACGGCGCGCGACGTGCTGACGCTGGAATGGATCGAGGCAATCCACCTCAATGATCGCGCCGGGCTCGTTGCCAAGGGCCTCGATCTCAAGAAACTCGGCCGTGCCGTGATCCAGACCTTTCTGCGTCATGCATTGCGCGACGGCTTTTTCCACGCCGACATGCATCCCGGCAACCTGTTCGTCGACGACGCTGGCCTGCTGGTCGCGGTGGATTTCGGCATCATGGGACGGCTCGGGCTGAAGGAGCGGCTGTTCCTGGCCGAAATCCTCTACGGCTTCATCACCCGCAATTATTACCGCACTGCCGAGGTGCACTTCGAGGCCGGCTATGTGCCCCGGCATCATTCGGTTGCGGATTTCGCCCAGGCGATCCGCGCCATCGGCGAGCCGATCCACAACCGCGCCGCCGAAGATATCTCGATGGCGAAGCTGCTGATGCTGCTGTTTGAGGTGACGAGCCTGTTCGACATGCGCACCCGGCCGGAGCTGCTGCTGCTGCAGAAGACCATGGTAGTGGTCGAGGGCGTTGCTCGCTCGCTCGATCCGAAGCTCGACATGTGGACCGTGGCGGAGCCGGTGGTGCGCGAGTGGATCGAGCGTCATCTTGGTCCGGCAGGCCGAGTCGAAGGTGCGGTCGAGGGCGCCGGCGAGATCGGCCGCTTCCTAGCGGGGGTGCCCGCGCTGCTTTCGCGCGCCGGCTCGCTCGTTGAGCAGATCGACGTTATCACCCACGACGGTCTCGTGCTCGCGCCCGAGACCGTTGCAGCCATCGGCCAGGCCGAGGCACGCCGCAACCGCTGGACCGCCATCGCGCTCTGGATCATCGCCGGCACCCTGCTGCTGATGTTGTCCACCATGTTGTGATTGCATTGATTGCATTGCAATCATCCGCTATTCTGGGGCCGAAAGCGGGATTTCGATGGCCAGCCTTACCATCCGCCAACTCGACGACGACACTAAGACGCGTTTGCGATTGCGGGCGGCGCAGAATGGCCGTTCGATGGAGGATGAAGCGCGCACCATTCTCCGCCAGGCCGCGGCCGGACCCGAGATGAAGGCGCCGGCCGGAAAGCGAAATCGCAAGGTCGGCGCCGCTCGGGCGTCGACCCGGAAGCTCACCACGAGCCGAAAAGTGAGCCAGAGACCCGCCGCCGCCGCGTGCTGCTGATCATCGGCGGCGGCATTGCGGCCTATAAATCGCTCGATCTCATCCGCCGGCTGAAGGAGCGCGGCGGCACCGTGCGTTGCATCCTGACTGCGGCCGCGCAGCAATTCGTAACACCGCTCGCGGCCGGCGCACTTGCAGGCGAACGGGTCTTCACCGATCTGTTCGACGCCGCGACCGAATTCGATGTCGGCCACATCAGGTTGGCGCGCGAGACCGATCTGATCATCGTGGCGCCCGCAACCGCCGACCTCATGGCCAAGATGACGGGCGGCCACGCCGACGACCTCGCCTCCGCGGTGCTGTTAGCGACCGATCGGCCGGTGCTGATTGCCCCGGCGATGAATCCGCGGATGTGGGGCCATCCGGCGACACAGCGCAATCTGGCGCAGCTCAGGCAGGATGGCATTGCGATAATCGGCCCGAACGCTGGCGAAATGGCGGAACGCGGCGAGGCCGGTACCGGCCGTATGGCAGAGCCGTTGGAGATAGCGGCGGCCGCGGAGCCGTTTCTCCAGCAAGCAGCCGGGGACATGCCGCTCGCGGGCAAACGAGTGGTAGTGACCTCGGGCCCGACGCACGAGCCGATCGATCCGGTGCGCTACATCGCTAACCGTTCATCGGGAAAACAGGGCCATGCAATAGCAGCAGCAGCAGCAGCAGCAGGAGCCGCAGTGACGCTGGTGTCGGGCCCGGTCAATGTGCCCGATCCGGCTGGCGTCAAGGTGGTGCGAGTCGAGACTGCGCGGGACATGCTCGACGCGGTTGCCAAAGCGCTGCCCGCCGACGTGGCGGTGTTCGCTGCTGCGGTCGCCGATTGGCGGGTCGAGCAGCCAAACGCCGGCAAGATCAAGAAGCAGAATGGCGGCGCGCCGAAACTCAGTTTGGTCGAGAACCCCGACATCCTCGCGACCATCGCGCACCGCAAATCCGGCCGGCCACGTCTGGTGATCGGATTCGCCGCCGAGACTGATCAACTGATTGCGCACGCGAAGGCAAAGCTTGCCCGCAAGGGCTGTGACTGGATCGTCGCCAATGACGTGTCGGCGGACTCTGGCGTCATGGGCGGCGATCGCAACACGGTCCATATCGTCACGGCGAGCGGCGTCGAAATCTTGGCCTCCGCAATCGAAGGACGAGGTCGCGCGTGCGCTGGTCAGCCATATTGCGGGCGCGCTCACGCGAGGGTCGCGATGACCAAAGTCGAGCTTCGCGTTATGCGATTGCCGCATGGCACCAATCTGCCCTTGCCGGCCTATCAGAGCGCGTTCGCCGCAGGGCTGGACCTGCTCGCGGCGGTACCGGCAGATGCACCAATCGTCATTGCGCCGGGTGAGCGTGCCGCCATCCCAACCGGTATTTGCGTTGCAATTCCAGCCGGAAACGAAGGGCAGGTAAGGCCGCGCTCCGGTTTGGCGCTGCGGCATGGCGTCACCGTGCTCAATTCACCGGGCACGATCGACGCCGATTATCGCGGCGAAATCCTGGTCATCCTGGTCAATCTCGGCAGCATATTGTTCACAGTTGAACGTGGCATGCGGATTGCGCAATTGGTCATCGCGGCTACAATGCAAGCTACGATTTGCGAGGCTGCAAGCCTCGATGAAACGCCACGGGGAGCTGGGGGTTTTGGTTCTACAGGCACAGCGCCCGGAGGAACCGTCGGACGGGACTAGACCTTAGTCTAAAGGTAGCGCTATACCATCCAAAGCCATAGTCCCTTCATTTTCGGTCGTCACCTCGCGGACCACTTCATGCCGCTACTGCCTCGCAAAGGCATCTTGGCCATCGCCGCGGTCATTGACATCGCGCTCAATGCGCGAGGTCGACCGGTCGCCGCCAAGGCGCTGGCCAATCGCCACCATCTGCCACCGCGCCATCTCGAGCCCGTGCTGCAGTCGCTGGTGCGGCACGGCATCCTCAAGGGGATTCGCGGACCGCGGGGCGGTTATGAGCTCGCCCGTGAACGACACCGCATCACGGCCGACGATATTCTGCGCGCGGCAGGCGCGGATGAGCCAGGTGAGCCACGCGCTGCCGGTTCCGTTCTGCTGAACGATGTGGTCGAGCCCGCGCTCGCGCAGGCGGAACGGGCATTCTCAACGGCGCTTGCACGCATCAATATCGAGGAATTGACCCATACAGCCGAAGGCCTGCGGACGTCCGGCGCCTGAACCCGATTACGCCGCAAGGTGAGACGCGCAGACCGTGCACGCGTGTTATGCGAACGCGAGACAGGTCCGCGCTTTTGTTGGAATGCGATCAGCCCGCGCGCCGATCCTGCTTCATGCTGTCCCACCAGGGACAGACACCGGGCATGCGATTGTAGTTGCCCTCGATCACTTGCACGGGCTTGCGCTGTCCGGCTTGGGCGGCCTCAATGCAGAGCAGGCGCGATTCCTCTTTCTTCTCCGCCGACATCCAGCGGCGCTCATGACCCCAGAAGCTCGGGCCGAACTTGCGCTCGAAGGGCGTCCAAGTGCGATCGTCGATGACCTGCCCGCCCCAGCCATACTCGACCAGAAAGCCTGATGGATTCCAGGTGTAGAACGACGTGACGTAGTCGCCCGAATGGCGGCCAAGCGTGACGCCGACCTTCTCGGGATCGGCAAGCGCGAGGTCGTAGCCCTGACCCACATCATCGAAGCTAAAGAGCTCCACCATCATGTGGTGGACCATGTTGATGCCGCTCTCGACGAACGCGATCGAGTGATGGCGCGAATTGACGTGGAAAAAATAAGCCGGGAACGGCCGCGTCCAGTAATCGCTGAGTTTGAACTCCAGAACGTCCTGATAAAATGACATCACGTCGGCGATGCGTTCGAAGTGCATAACCACGTGGCCCATGCCGAGCGGCCCGGTGCGGAAGCCTGAAATGTTGCGGCCGGGCCGGAACGGGTCGGCAGCAATTTGCGCGCCGTGGAAGATCTCAAGCCGGTTGCCGGCAGGATCGTTGAGCACGATTAAGTCGGTAACGCACCGCTCGTCGGCAAGCGCGCGCGAGCCGCGCGCCACTTTGGTTCCCGCCGCTTCGATCCGCGCCGCCAGCGCATCAAGCGTAGCGGCGTCGGCGACTTCCCAGCCGAAGAAGCCGATGCCCTGGCCGCCGTCGGCATCGACGACGAGGCGTTGCTTGCGGTCGTCCATGCGGAAGGCGAGGCTGGAGTGGCTCTTGTCGAGCTGCTCCATGCCGAGGAAATTCCTGGCGTAGCTGCTCCAGTCACCCAGGTCCTTTGCGCGGACGCCGATATAGCCGAGGCCTGTGATGCCGGTATCCTGGGCGCTCATGCTGGCCCCTAATGTGGTTCCGTTGGCGGCGTGAATGATACGAGGGAGGCCGTGGGCCGGCAAGGTCGCGCTCGACCCGGTTGACATATCGACATATCATCGATATGTCATGACATATGATCGAGCGCACCACTGTCCGCCTTCCCAAAGACCTGCTCAACCGCGCCAAACGCAAGGCTGCTGCGGAAGGCCGCACGCTGACCTCCTTGATCGAGGACGGGCTGCGGATGGCCGTGGGCGAGCCGCAAAGGGGCAAGTCGGCAAAGCGCAAGGTTGAGCTGCCGGTCAGCTCGGTCGTGGGCGGGCCGGCTCCGGGAATAGACATCTCGGATTCGGCGGCGATCCAGGAGATGGAAGACCTCGAATACGTCGAGCGGATGAAGCACTTCTGATGATCCTGCCGGACGTCAACGTCCTGATCTACGCCTTTCGTCCGGAGGTCCCACAACACGAGCTCTGCCGCGCCTGGCTGACCGACGCCGTCGCCAGCGATGCCCGCTTCGGGATTTCTCCGCTCGCTCTGTGCGCACTTGTGCGGGTCACCACAAACCGCCGCACCTACGCGATCCCAAGCCCGCTCGCCGACGCCTTCAGGTTCTGCGATTACCTGCTCGATCAGCCCAATTGTCAGATCGTCGAGCCGGGCGAGCGGCACTGGGATATCTTCCGTCGGCTCTGCGTCGAGACCGAAACGCGCGGGCCGCGCGTCACCGACGCCTGGTTCGCGGCGCTCGCGATCGAATGGGGCTGCGAGTGGATCACGTTCGATCGCGATTATGCGCGCTTCCCCGGCCTGAAGTGGCAGGTGCCGGCGATGCCGGCGCGCTGACGTGTTGCCGCCGCCGCGGCACGCAGTCGCTACGCATTCACCCTTGCCTGCTTCTCGATCTGCGCCTTCAGCCGCGGATAGACCTTCAGGGCGTTGCCTTCAAACACCTTCTGCTTGTCGGCAGCGGAGAGGTTCGGCGTCCCTTCAACATAGCGCTTGGTGTCGTCGAAATTGAACCCGGTCTTTGGGTCGATGCCCTTCACGGCGCCGACCATCTCCGAAGCAAAGAGGATGTTGTCGACCGGCACCACCTTGGTGAGCAGGTCGACACCGGGCTGGTGGTAGACGCAGGTGTCGAAATAGATGTTATTGCCCATGATCTCGGCGAGCTCCGGACGCTTGTTATCGAGCGCGATGCCGCGGAAGCGTCCCCAATGGTACGGCACCGCGCCGCCACCGTGCGGAACGATGAGCTTGAGCTTGGGGAAATCCTTGAACACATCGGAGAGGATAAGCTGCATCACCGCCATGGTGTCGGCGTTGAGGTAATACGAGCCGGTGGTGTGCTGCGCCGGATTGCAGCAGCCGGAGACGTGGATCATCGCCGGCACGTCGAGCTCGATCATCTTCTCGTAGAACGGATACCACCATTTGTCGGTGAGCGGCGGCGCATTGAAGTAACCGCCAGAGGGATCGGGATTGAGGTTGCAGCCGACGAAGCCAAGCTCCTTCACGCAGCGCTCAAGCTCCTTGATCGACGAGGTCGGCGATTCCCCTTGGGTCTGCGGAAGCTGGCAAACGCCGATGAAGTTTTTCGGGAACAGCGTGCAAACCCGGTGGATCAGGTCGTTGCAGATCTCCGTCCACTCCTGCGACACCGCGAAGTCGCCGATGTGATGACCCATGCCGGAAGCGCGCGGCGAGAAAATCGTCAGATCGGTGCCACGCTCGCGCTGCAGCTTGAGTTGCGCGCCCTCGATGCTCGCACGGATTTCGTCGTCCGACATTTTCAGCCCCGCCCGCGCGGGCAGCGGCGTCTTGTTCTTCACCGCCTCGGTCTGGTCCTTGCGAAAACGGTGCAGGTCCTTGGGCTCGGTCGTGTAGTGGCCGTGACAATCGATAATCATTGCTACCGTCGCTGCTGGTGGGCAGAAGCCCGTGAGGGGGGAGGTTTCGCGCGGATGCTACGGTCCGGCGCGGCATTGTCAAATCCGGATTGCGATCTGATAGGATGCCGGCCGTCCCTAGTGTCCCGATTCCGAAGTTCGCATCATCGTGCGGCACCCCATCTGCGAACTTCGGAATCGAAGGACACTAGCAACTTAATGATCTAGTGTGGCTTGGTTCAGAAGTCCGCATTCCGGACTCGCCGCGAGAATGATGCGGACTTTTGAACCGCCACACTTGGGAGACCTCCAAATATGGCCGATCTGCCGCGCCTGAATAACGTTATCCGTGCCCTCGAAGCGGGCCAGCACTCGCTGACGTGCTTCGCCCCCGCCGAAATCAATTCGGCGATCGCGATGAGCGCCTCCAAATTCGATGGCTGCGTGTTCGAAATGGAGCACAATCCGTGGGACGGCCGCCTGCTGCGCGACTGCCTGCAATACATGCTCAACCGCGCGCAGATCGCCAAGGCGGGGCTGGTGCCGCCGGTGACGCCAATGGTTCGCATCCCGGTGAACGGGGTCGAGATGGCGCAATGGCACGCCAAGCAGGCGCTCGACATGGGCTGCTATGGCGTCGTGTTTCCGCACATCTCGACAGTCGAGGAAGCCGCCAACGCGGTCGGCGCCTGCCGCTATCCGAAGCTGAAGAACGCATCGCTCTACGAGCCGGCCGGCATCCGCGGCGACGGCCCGACCGCGGCGGCGCGCTACTGGGGGATCGGCCAGCAGGAGTATTACCAGAAGGCCGACGTCTGGCCGCTCAATCCGCAGGGCGAAATCTTTTGTATTTTGCAGATCGAGGACACCCGCGGCGTCGACAATCTCGACGACATGCTCAAGAACGTGCCGGGCATCGGCGCAATCCTGATCGGGGAGGGCGACCTTTCGCAGGAACTCGGTTATCCGCGGCAGTACGAGCACAAGGTGGTGCTGGAGTGGATGAAGCGCGTGGTCGACACCTGCAAGAAGCACAACGTTGTGGTTGGCCATCCGCACGTCGAGACCGGCAATGCCGAGCGTATCGTCAAGGAGGGCTACCGCTTCCTGATGTGCGCGCCGGTGCAGAATTACGGCCATCTCGAAGCGGCGCGCAAGCACACGGGACGGGCATAATTTCCGCCCCCGTCAGGGATGCGCAAGAAGCAGCCTGGGAGGAATTCATGAAGCGTGCCGTCATCGGCCTGCTCGCCACAGCGGAATCGTCAATCAGGCTGGCATGAATGTCACAAGCACCCCCGTTCACGATCTGGACTCTTACGAACTGATTCCTCTTGGAGTTAAAGTGGCTTGATTCGCGGTTGTGCGGCGGAGGAGGCACCGCCGTGCGGCCCGATCCAACCGTGGTCACCCTGACTGCGGTCGAATGCGGCGAAGTGGGGCAAGCGGGTATGCCGGACGCGATCCGGATCACCGTGGAGGGCTTTGGGGCTCATCCGCAGCGCGGCGGATTCCGCGCCTTCGCCTATACGGTTTTCACGGCTCTGTACGGGTTGCTGCCGGCAGGCGGAGCCTTCGCCGAAGGCTCGCCAGCAGGCGCCAGGTCCGACGCCGCAACCGCACAACCCGCAACGCTTGAGGCCTACATCGCGGCGTTCATGGCGCTCGACCGCCATGAGCTTGCGGCACTCGCGCTGACTCTCGGCATCCTGTGCTTTGCGGTCGTCACCGCAATCCTGTTGGTGCGCACCCGCGCCAGACTCGTCGAGGTCGAAGCCGCCGCACGCGACGAAAGCGTCGCCTCGAAGGCGGCAGTGGACCGGGCCTATGCGCTGCTACTGGCCGAGCCGCAAATCCTGATTGCCTGGGCGGCAGCTTCCGACGAGCCCGAAATCATCGGCGATCCCGCATTGGTGACCGGCCCGGATGAGCCCCACCGGCTGCTGGCGTTCGGGACCTGGCTTGGCGCCGACAAGGCGCTCGACATGGAACGCTCGGTCGATGCGCTGCGCGCCCGCGGCGTAAGCTTCGCGATGACGGTGACGACGCTCACCGGCCGGGTGATCGAGGCCGAGGGCCAGATCGTCGGCGGACGCGCCATCCTGCGCCTCCTGGAGGTGACGGGTGCCAGATACGAACTTGCCGAGCTCGCCCTGCGCCACCAGAAGCAGATCAACGATACGGCTGCCCTGCAGGCCCTGATCGACGCCTTGCCCTCCCCGGTCTGGGCGCGCGACGATGCCGGCAAGCTCATCTTCGCGAATGGCGCTTATGCCAGTGCGGTCGAGGTCAAGAACCGCGCCGAAGCGGTGGAGCGCGGTCTCGAACTGTTCGGCGGCGCGGCCCGCACGGAGATTCTCAGCGCTCACGAGTCGCAGGAAACCTTTACGGGCCGGTTGCCCGCTGTGATCGCCGGCCACCGCCGCACCCTTGAGGTGATCGCCGTGCCGGCCGCACACGGCAGCGCCGGCATCGGGATCGATGCCACCGAGGCGGAAATGCTGCGCGGTGAACTGGCACGCATGATCGACGCCCACCGCCGCACCCTCGATCAGCTTGCCACCGGCGTTGCGATCTTCGGCTCCAATCAGAAGCTCAGCTTCTACAACGCCGCCTACCGGTCGCTCTGGGACCTGGACGCCGCGTTTCTCGACCAGGGACCAACCGACTCCGCCGTGCTCGATCAGTTGCGCGCCGCGCGAAGGCTCCCGGACGAACCGGACTTCCGGCAGTGGAAGGCCTCGCTGCACGAGGCTTATCGGGCGATCGAAGCCAAGGAGCAGCTATGGTACCTGCCCGGCGGCCGCACCATGCGGGTCGTGACGACACCCAACCCCGAAGGCGGCGTCATCTATCTGTTTGATGACGTCACCGAACGGCTCGCGCTCGAACGGCGCTACGACGCATTGATCCGGGTCCAGGGCGAGACCCTAGACAATCTTGCCGAAGCGGTCTCGGTGTTCGGCAGCGACGGGCGGCTGCGTCTCTACAATCCGGCCTTCACGCGCATGTGGCGGCTCGATCCCGCAAATCTCGCCGAGCGGCCCCATATCGAAACCGTCAGCAACTGGTGCCGGCCGTTGCATGGCGACGATCCAACCTGGCAAAGCCTGCGCACCACCATTACCGCCATCGACAATCGCGAGCCGGTCACCGGCCGGATCGAGCGGCGCGACGGCAACGTGGTCGATTGCGCCACCATGCCGCTGCCGGACGGTGCCACGCTGGTGACCTTCCAGGATGTCACGGACACGGTCAACGTCGAACGGGCGCTCCGCGAACGCAACGAAGCGCTGGAGACGGCGGACAAGCTCAAGATCGACTTCGTGCACCACGTCTCCTACGAACTGCGCTCGCCGCTCACTAACATCATCGGCTTCTCGCACTTCCTGGGCGATCCGGTGACCGGGCCGCTGACCGAAAAGCAGCACGAATACCTCGGCTACATAACTGTCTCCTCCAACGCGCTGCTCGCCATCATCAACAACATCCTCGATCTTGCCACCATCGACGCCGGCGCCATGCGGCTCAATCTCGGCACGGTCGACATCCGCAAGACCATGGAGGGCGCCGCCGAGGGTGTGCAGGACCGCCTCGTTAAGAGCGGAATCAGGCTTGAAATCCGCGCCGCCCCCGATATTGGCGGTTTTGTCGCCGATGAGCGGCGGGTGCGCCAGTCGCTGTTCAATCTGCTGGCCAACGCGGTGGGCTTTTCCCCGGCGGGCGAGACCGTTACGCTCTCCGCCCAGCGGCTTAAGGATGCGGTCGTTTTCTCGGTCACCGACCGGGGACCCGGCATCCCGGCCGACGTGCAGGACAGGGTATTCGATTGGTTCGAGACCCATTCGCTCGGTTCGCACCACCGCGGCACCGGCCTCGGCCTCTCGATCGTGCGCTCCTTCGTGGAATTGCACGGCGGCACCGTAACCCTCGAGTTGGCGGTCGGCCGCGGCACCACGGTGACCTGCGTGTTCCCGATCGGGCACGAGGCGACGCGGACCGCCGCGTGACTTTGCTGTTTCGCTCTCACAAAAAAGCTGGGTCGCAGCCGCGCACGCGGCCTTTCGCACGCTCACGACCACAGCAAGCGTCTCGCAGTTACGCTATTGGGACGGTCCCATGGCGATGATGCCGACCACGGCGGGTCCGTCGAGCTTCTCGGTCGCGCTGCCGGACGAGCACGCCACCCGCCGCCTTATGGTCGACATCGCAAATGCGCTGCAGCCGGGCGACCTCGTCACGCTGTCGGGCGATCTCGGCGCCGGAAAAACCATGTTCGTCCGTGCGCTTATCCGCTATCTCGCAAACGACCAAACCATCGAGGTGCCGAGCCCCACCTTCACGCTGCTGCAGACTTATGACTTGCCGCAGTTCCCGGTGGTCCATGCCGATCTCTATCGCCTCTCGGGTGCGGGCGAACTTGCCGAACTCGGCTTCGATGACCTGCCGGAAAACGCCCTCGTGCTGGTCGAATGGCCGGACCGGGCGGCGGGATTTCTGCCGCCCGACCGCCTCGACATCACGCTCACGCTGGCGCCCAAGCTCAAGCTGGAATTTCGCCATGCCCGGGTGACCGGTTACGGAAGCTTCGGGCCGCGGGTTGAACGCATGGCGGCGGTACGACAGTTCATTGCGGAAAGTGGCTTCAGCGAAGCCGTCCGCGCGCGCATCCAGGGTGACGCCTCAACGCGATCCTACGAGCGGTTCGCGCTCGGCGATAAGCACGCCATCCTGATGAATTCACCGCGGCGGCCGGATGGACCGCCAGTCCGGAACGGCAGGCCGTACAGCGCAGTCGCACACCTTGCCGAAAGCGTCATCCCGTTTGTCGCGATGGCCAACGGATTGCGCGAGCGTGGGTTCTCGGCACCCACCATCCTGAATGCCGATCTCGACCGGGGGCTCTTATTTATCGAGGACCTCGGTGACGAACGCGTCGTCGCCGGCGATCCACCGGCGCCCATCCAGGAGCGCTATGAGCGCGCGCTGGACGTACTTCTCGCACTCCACGCACAAAAATTACCCGACGCTCTGATGGTCTCGCCGCACGTCGAGTACCGCATTCCCGCCTATGACATCGAAGCGTTCCTGATCGAGGCAGAGTTGCTGCTCGACTGGTTCCTGCCGCGCTTCGGCGTTCAGATAGAGCCGGCCGGGCGCGGCGAGTTCCGCGCGCTCTGGAGCGATCTCCTGCAGCCCGCGATCGCGTCGCCGCCGACCTGGGTGCTGCGCGATTTCCATTCGCCCAACCTGCTTTGGTTGCCGCGGCGCAGCGGCCTTGCCGAGCTTGGCATTCTTGATTTTCAGGATGCCCTGATGGGGCCCGCGGCCTACGATCTCGCCTCGTTGCTTCAGGACGCCCGCATCGACGTGTCTGAACAGACGGAGGTGGCGTTGCTTGGGCGCTACGTGCTGGCGCGCCGCGAGAGCGATCCGAACCTGGATCACACCCAGTTCATCAAGATCTACGTCACGCTGGCGGCGCAGCGGGCCAGCAAGATCCTTGGTATTTTTGCGCGACTCGACATGCGCGATGGCAAGCCGCAATACCTGCGTCATCTCCCGCGCATATGGGGTTATCTGCAGCGCTCGCTCAGCCATCCGGCGCTCAAGCCGCTCAAGGCCTGGTACGCCGCCAATGTGCCATCGTTAAAGACAATTTAAGCTCCAAGTAGCAAATAACCCTCATGCCGAGTGCAGTCCGATCCATGAATCCAGTCAAACACGCCATGGTGCTGGCCGCCGGACTGGGCACGCGTATGCGTCCATTCAACGGCACCATCCCAAAGCCGCTGGTCAAGGTCGGCAACAAGGCGCTGATCGACTACGTCCTCGACCGGCTTGCCGCCGCCGGGGTCGAACGCGCTGTCGTCAACGTCCATCACCTGGCCGATCAGATCGAACGGCATCTCGCGGGGCGGCAGCGCCCGCAGATCGTCTTTTCCGATGAGCGCGATGAGCTTCTCGGCACCGCAGGCGGCATCGTGAAGGCGCTGCCGCAACTGGGTGAAGGGCCGTTTTTCCTGGTCAATTCCGATACCATTTGGATCGACGGCGTGAGCTCCAACCTGCGCCGACTCGCCGCAGCCTTCGATCCCGAGCGCATGGACGGGCTTCTCCTGCTGGCTGCGACCACGTCAAGCATCGGCTATACGGGACGCGGCGACTTCAAGATGGCCGCCGACGGCCGTCTGGCGCGGCGCGGCGAGCGCGAAGTGGTACCGTTCGTCTATGCGGGCACCGCGCTCCTGACGCCGGCATTCTTTGCCGGCATCCCCCCTGGCCCGTCCTCGATGTCGCCGCTGTTCGACCAGGCGATCGAAGCCGGGCGCATCCGCGGCCTGCGGCTCGAAGGCATGTGGATGCATGTCGGCACGCCGGATGCGGTCGTGGCGGCCGAAGCGGCCATTCTGGACAGCGCCGCGTAGCGGCTGATTCCCAAGCATCGCCTGGGCTTTACGACTCGCGTCGAACCACCCGCCGGTTGGTGTATGATTCGGCATGACGCCCTGCCGAGTCTTCACCATCCCGGCCTCAACGCCGTTTGTGCCGACACTGATCGATGCCCTGGCCGGCGGACGGCTGGTGCCCGGCTTTCCGGCGTCACGGGGTCCGCTGGCATTCGCGGGCGCGACACTCTACCTGCCGACACGGCGCGCCTGTCGTCTGGTGCGCGACCGCTTTCTCGATGTCCTCAAGAGTGACGCCGCGATCCTGCCGCGCATCGTGCCGATCGGCGACCTGGACGAGGACGAGATCGTGTTCGCGAGCGCCGCCAGCACCGATGCTGCGGAAGACCTGCTTGCGCTTCCGGACGACCTCGGCGGGTTCGAGCGTCGCATGCTGCTGGCCGCACTGGTGCGCAAATGGGCACGGTCACCGGATGTCCGCGCCGCCGAAGGAGCACCATTGGTGGCGCATTCGCCCGCAGCGGCGCTGGCGCTTGCCGACGACCTTGCGCGTCTCATGGACGACATGACGACACGCCAGGTGTCATGGGAACGACTCGACGGCCTGGTGCCGGATCAGCTCGACGAATATTGGCAATTGACCTTGCGCTTTCTCAAGATCGCTCGTGACGAATGGCCGAAGCTGCTGGAAGAAAGGGACAAGATCGAGCCGGTTGCGCGTCGTGACCTGCTGATCGCCGCCGAGGCCAGGCGGCTTGCCGCCAAGCCCGACGGGCCGGTGATCGCCGCCGGGTCGACAGGCTCCATGCCGGCCACCGCCGAATTGATCGCGACCATCGCCAAGTTGCCGCACGGCGCAGTCGTTCTGCCGGGGCTCGACACCGATCTCGATGCGCAGTCATGGGACCTGATCCAGGGCCGCGGAGAGCCGATGGAGAAGGATCGTATCGCTCCTGCAGTCGGCCACCCGCAATTTGCCATGGCGGCGCTGCTGCGCCGGATCGGAATCGCGCGCGACGATGTTGTTGTCTTGGGCGCCGCCTCGTCGCACGGCCGCGAGCGCCTGGTTTCGGAAGCAATGCGTCCGGCCGCCACGACCGATCACTGGCAGGTCAACCTCTCGCAAGCGGATTTCGTGGCGCATGAGGCGTGTGCGTTGGCGTCGCTCTCGGTGATTGAAGCTGCGAATGCCGACGAGGAGGCGCTCGCCATCGCGGTGTCGCTGCGCGAGGCCACCGAGACAAAAGACAAGACGGCCGCGTTGATTACGCCCGATCGTGCGTTGGCGCGGCGCGTGCTGGCGGCGCTGGCGCGCTGGAACGTGCCGGTCGACAACTCCGGCGGCGACACGCTGACCGCCACCTCCGCCGGCGTCTTCGCCCGGCTGGTGGTGGATGCGGCCTTCGGTGGGCTGGCGCCGGTGCCGCTGCTCGGCCTGCTCAAACATCCGCTGCTGCGGCTGAACGCGCACCTCGGTGCGCATACGGCCGCCATCGAGACCCTCGAACGCGCAATCTATCGAGGACCGCGGCCCCGGGCCGGCACCGACGGATTGCAGCGGGCATTCGCGACGTTTCGCGACGAGCTCGGTAAATTCAGGCGCAAGGAGCCGTCCGACCTGCACCGCACCGACCCGCGCGTTTCGTTGACCGATCGCGAGCTCGACGCTGCCGCGTCCGTTGTTGCCCAATTGACCGCCGTCCTTCGTCCGCTCGAACAGCTTGCCGCTTCGCCACATCCGTTTGCGGAGATTGCGGCTCGCCACCGCGATGCGATCGCCGAACTCAGCGCCGATCGCGCCGGCACGCCGGTCGCGTTTTCCGGCCCCGCCGGGGACGCGTTGGGGCTGGCGTTCGACGAGATCGCGCTGGATCAAACCAGTGCAGGGTTCACCATCGAAACCAGCGACTATGCCGACCTGTTCGAGCGAACGATCGCGGACTGCACGGTGCGGCGGCCGGGCCGTCCGGGCGTACGCGTGCGGATCTACGGCCCGCTCGAAGCGCGGCTGCAGGACATCGACCGTGTGGTGCTCGGCGGATTGGTTGAAGGTGCTTGGCCACCGGAGACACGCGCCGATCCATGGCTCAGCCGCCCGATGCGGCATGCGCTTGGGCTTGATCTGCCGGAGCGGCGCATTTCGCTCTCCGCCCATGATTTCGCGCAGGCGCTCGGCGCGAGCGAGGTCATCCTCAGCCATGCGGCCAAGATTTCGGGCGCGCCGACCGTCACGTCGCGCTTCGTGCAGCGGCTCGCTGCCGTGACCGGCGAGGAGAGATGGAAGGACGCACGCAAGAGGGGTGCGCGTTATTTGCAATGGGCGCGCCAGCTCGACCAGCCGGCGCAGATCAAACGCGCTCCGAAGCCCGAGCCCAGGCCGCCGCGCGACGCGCGGCCAGCGCAACTTACGGTCACCGAGATCGAGGCTTGGCTGCGCGATCCCTACACGATCTACGCCAAACACATTTTGAAGGTACGCGAGCTTGATCCAATCGACCTGCCGCCGGGCGCTGCCGATCGTGGCACCATCATCCACGGCGCGGTCGGCGATTTCACCCGCGATTTCGCCGCGCAGTTGCCGGACGATCCGGTCGGCAAGCTGATCGAATTCGGCGGCAAGCATTTCGCCACACTGGAGGACTACCCGGAGGCGCGCGCGTTCTGGCTGCCGCGCTTCCTGCGCATCGCGCGCTGGTTTGCGGCCTGGGATACCGAGCGGCGCAAATCCATTCAAACGCTGCACGCCGAAGTCTACGGCAGTATCGAGATTCCGCTGGGCGAACGCATATTCAAACTCGGCGCGCGCGCCGATCGGATCGAGCGTCACGCCGGTCAGCAATATGTGATCCTCGATTACAAGACCGGAACGATTCCGACCGAAAAGCAGGTGCGGATCGGCATGTCGCCACAACTGACACTGGAGGCCGCGATCCTCCGGGCGGGCGGTTTTCCCGGCATCGACAAAGGCGCGTCGGTTGCCGAGATTGCCTACGTGTCGCTGAAGGGCCGGGAGCCGGCGGGCGAATATCAAGCGATCGAATTCAAGGACGGCGGTAACGCCCAGTCTCACGCCGCCCGCGCACTTGAAAAGCTGACGACGCTCGCCACGCGGTTCGAGGACGAACAGCAACCCTATCTGCCGCTCGTCATGTCGATGTGGAAAAACCGCTACGGCACCTACGATCATCTCGCCCGGGTCAAAGAATGGTCGGTCGGCGAGGACGAGGAAGAAGAGTGGAGATGATTGAGACAGCCAAGCCGCGCGACGCACAAGGGCGCACATGACCACGCCCCGCGTCATCCCGGAAGACCTGCTGCGCGTGCAGATCGAGGCGTCGGACCCGGCGGCCTCGGCCTGGGTCGCCGCCAATGCCGGATCGGGCAAGACGCATGTTCTGGCGCAGCGGGTGATCCGGCTGCTGCTCGACGGCGTCAATCCGTCGCGCATCCTCTGTATCACCTTCACCAAGGCCGCCGCCGCCAACATGGCGAACCGCGTATTCGAGGCGCTGGCGAAGTGGACGACGCTCGACGACCAGAGCCTCGACATAGCCATCCGGGGGATTTCCAATGTCAGGCCGACCGCGACCGTGCGCGCGCAAGCCCGCCGGCTGTTCGCCAACGCGCTGGAAACGCCGGGCGGCCTCAAGGTGCAGACCATTCATGCCTTCTGCACCCGGCTGTTGCAGCAGTTCCCGTTCGAGGCGAATGTTGCCGCGCGCTTCACCGTGCTCGACGAGGCGGCCGAGGAGCAACTGCTCAACCGAACCAGCATGGGGGTGATGCTGGACGCCGCGCGTACGCCCGATGGGCCGCTCGGCCGCGCCCTCGCGGTGGCAATTTCATCAGTTGCCGATCAGACCTTCAAAGACGCGATCGCGGAGGCCATCCGCAAGCGCGACACGGTGACGAAGTGGGTTGCCCATGCTGGGAGCATCGACGCCGCCGTGTCGGAGCTTTGCGAAGTCTTTCGCATCTCGATCGACGAGACCATCGAACAGGTTGATACCGAGACGGTCAACGGCGACCTGATCCCGCTCGCCCAATGGCTGACCATCGCATCAGAGCTCGACCGCGGCTTGAAGACCGACAAAGAACATGCGGCGCGGCTGCGCGCAGCCGCCGCGGCAAGCGGGGAGGAGCGGGCAAATATCTATCGCGGCGTGTTTTTGACGGACAAGCTGGAGCCCCGCGCCCGTGTCGTCACCGCCAAGATGGGGGACCTCGCGGGGTTGTTCACTGATGAGCGTGACCGCGTGTTTGCGCTGCTCGCACGGCGCAATGCCATCGCCTGCCGCGATCGCACCAGAGCGCTGCTCACCATCGCGGAAGCGGTGATCTCGCGTTATCAGTCCGAGAAGGACCGGCGTGGCCTGCTCGATTACGACGACTTGATCGACAAGTCGCTCGCGCTGCTCGCCGAGCAGCGCGCCGCATGGGTGCACTACAAGCTCGATCAGGGCATCGACCACGTCTTGATCGACGAGGCCCAGGACACCAGCCCGAAGCAATGGGAGATCATCCGGCGGCTGACGGTCGAGTTTTTCGCCGGTCTGGGCGCTCGCGAAGTCCGGCGTACGATCTTCGCGGTCGGTGACGAGAAGCAGTCGATCTTTTCCTTCCAGGGCGCGGCGCCGCGCGAGTTCGACGTCATGCGCAACGCGTTCACTACGCTCGCCGGGAAAATCGATCACGACCTGCGCCAGGTGAAGTTCCAGTATTCATTCCGTTCCGGCCCGAACGTGCTGGACGCAGTCGACAAGGTGTTCGAACGGCCGGAAGCGCTGCGCGGGCTGTCGGCCGATGAGGTCAAGCCCGTTCACCAGCCGCTTCCGGACGCGGCGCCCGGTGTGGTGGAAGTCTGGCCGCTGGTCATGCCGGACGAAAAGCGCGAGATCGAGGCCTGGGACGCACCGTTCGACGCGCGGAGCGAAACGAGCCCGCAGGTCCGGCTGGCTGCAAAGATCGCCAAGCACGTCGCGTGCTGGAGCGAGCAGGGCGTCCGGCCCGGCGATGTGCTCGTGCTGGTGCGCCAGCGCGGAGCGCTATTCGAGGCGATCATCCGCGCACTGAAAGATGTGGGCGTCGCGGTTGCCGGCGCGGACCGGCTCGTGCTCACCGAACACATCGCCGTCATGGACCTGATGGTGCTGGCCGATGCCCTGCTCCTGCCGGACGACGATCTGGCGCTGGCGACGGTGCTGAAGAGCCCGCTGTTCGGGCTCGACGACAATGACCTGTTCGCGATTGCCTGGCAGCGCCGGGGTTCGCTGCGCACGGCGCTACGCGCGAAGTCCGCGACGGACGCGCGCTTCGCGGCGGCGTCTGAAAAACTGGATCGTTTCGCCGAATGGGCGCGGCGTGACTCGCCATTCGCGTTCTACGCGCGCGTGCTCGGGCCGGAACGTGGACGCCGGCAATTCTTCGCTCGCCTTGGTCACGAGGCGGACGATGCGCTGAGCGAATTCCTCAATCTCGCACTTGACTACGAGACGCGCGAGACGCCGTCGCTGCAAGGTTTCATCGCCTGGCTGCGCATGGCCAGGACCGACGTGAAGCGGGACATGGAGATCAACCGCGACGAGGTCCGGGTGATGACCGTGCACGGAGCGAAGGGGCTCGAAGCAAGAATCGTCATCCTCGCCGACACCACCACGCCGCCAGCGGGACCGGCGCAGCATCAGCCGAGGCTTCTCCCCATGCCGACGGGTGGCCGGGCTCCGGGCGCGCCTGTGCCGTTTGCGTGGGCCGGGCTGAAGGCAACGGATTTTTCGTTGATCACCGCCGCAAGAGAAGCCGCGCGCGACGAAGCCGCGGAGGAGTATCGGCGGCTTTTGTACGTCGGAATGACCCGCGCTATCGACCGCCTCGTGGTTTGCGGCTTCGAGGGCCTGATCCGGCGGCAACCGCATTGCTGGTACAATCTGGTGTTCGAAGCATTGAAGCCGCCGTTCTCGATCGAAGAGGCGGCCGATGACGGCGACGGCAAGGTCTGGCGCTATCGCAAGACGCCAGCGGTGGCCGGGCCCGCCGCGGCCGAAACGCCGGCAGTCGCGGCCACGGAGGACCTTCCCGCCTGGCTCCTGAACGACGCACCGGTCGAAGCCGCGCCCATCGTCGCGTTGTCACCGTCGCGTGCGCTCGACGAGGGCGCGCCTCTTCGCTTCAACCGTGGGTCCAATGCCGATCGCAAGAAGGCACTGGCACGCGGCGTGCTGGTGCACGGGCTTCTGCAAGCGCTGCCCGACATCCCGATGGAACGGCGTGCCGAAGCCGCACGCCGCTACCTTGAGCGGGCGCACAAGGACTTCAGCGAAGCGGAACGCGAAGCCATCGCCGAGCAGGTGCGCGTCGTGCTCAACGATCCGCGGTTTGCCGAGTTATTTTCACCGGGCAGCCGCGCCGAGGTTCCGATCGTCGGACGCCATAATCATAACGGCCGCCTGGTTCCGATTTCCGGGCAGGTTGACCGGCTGGTCGTCACGCCGAAAGCCGTGCTGATTGCCGACTATAAGACGAATCATCCGGCCCCGCGGCGGCCCGAGGACGTCCCCGAATACGTGATGCAGCTTGCGCTCTATCGCGCGGTTCTGGCCAAGCTCTATCCGACCCATGAGATTCGGGCCGCGTTGGTTTGGACCCACATCCCTGATTTGATGCCGCTTTCGTCGGATGCGCTTGATTCCGCGCTGACGCGATTCTCACCCCTGCGTGACACCGCTTGACGCTGCCCAGGACGCTTCATAGGTTCCGGAACCGAATGTTCCATTACCGCATTGTGGCAACACCGGAACAAGGCAGAAAACGAGGTATCCCCATGACCGTGGACAAGGTTTCGGACACCACTTTCGAGTCCGAGGTATTGAAGGCGACCGGCCCGGTCGTGGTGGATTTCTGGGCCGAATGGTGCGGTCCATGCCGGATGATCGCGCCCGCGCTCGAGGAAATCGCGGGCTCGCTCGGTGACAAGGTTAAGATCCTGAAGCTTAATGTTGACGAGAATCCGCAGACCGCCGCGAAGTATGGCATCATGTCGATCCCGACGCTGATGATCTTCAAGAACGGCGAGATGGCCTCGCGGCAGGTCGGCGCCGCACCGAAGCAGAAGCTGGAGCAGTGGATCACTGCCGCGGTGTGACGCCGCGAACCAATTTCGATGTGACATGCGGCCGGCGGAGACGCTGGCCGTTCTGCGTTCAGGCAGATGCCTTCTCGACGCGGCTCTGGCGCGAGACCACCAGGACCGTGACGATTGCGATCGCCACCACGATCAGTTGGGCGATAATCGCTTCCCAGGTCGGATTAAAGCCGACTTCCAATAGCCAGTTCGCGCCCGGCACCGGCGTGAAGGAGACGAACTGCTGCTCCTGAAACTCCTGCATGCCTTCACCGATGAACTTGATCGCCATGAAGAACAGGAACGCGGACGTGATCATAAAGACCGGCCGAAGCGGCAGGCGCTTCGCCAGTCCATTGATCACGAAGAACAGGACCACCAGCGCGAGCGCGGCGAAGATCAGGCCGCCGATCAGGGCGCCGCTCCAGCCACCGGATGTCTTCGCCAGCGCGTGAATGAACAGTACAGTTTCAGCGCCTTCGCGAAATACCGACAGGAAGGCGAGCGCCGCAATCGCCATCCCGGTCCGCTGCGACAAGGCGTGATCGGCCTGCGCCTGAAGGTAAGCCTGCCAGGCCCGAGGATCGCTGCGCACGAACAGCCAGCCGCTGACGTAAAGCATCAGCGCGGCGGCGGCCCAGATCACCACGCCTTCGATCAAGTCGTTGTGAGCGCCGTTATTGAAACGTTCAAACGCCCAGGCCGTGACCAGGCTGGCCGCGATGGCCAGTCCGGCCCCGAGGTAAAGCGCTTTCAGCCGATCCTGGGCATCGGCCTTGGCGATGTAGGCGCCGAGCGCGGCGATCACGAGCAGCGCCTCGAGTCCCTCGCGCAGAAGGATTGCGGCCGCTTGAGCGAATGTACCGGTCATGTCCCACATGCCGATTACATAGCGAGCGTGCGCGCCGTGTGCGAGCGCCCCAGACTACAATTGCTCTAAGCTGGTTCAGTCCGGCAGCGTGCCATTGAGGTCCAGCACCGCCCCCGCAAGATAGAGCGAGCCGGTGATCAGAACCCGCGGCGGCGGCGCAAGATCGAACAGCCGGATCGCGACGAGCGCGGTTTCGATATCGTCCGCCTCCTGGGCAGGCAGACCGACCGCGCGCGCCGTCTCGGCGAGTTCCTCGGGCAAAAGGCTCTTCTCCTGCGACGGTATCGGCACTGCAATCAGACGCCGCGCCAGTCCGGCGAAATTCTTCAAAAACGCCGCGCTGTCCTTGGTCGAGAGCATCCCGACCACGAGCACGAGTGGACGCGACACGCGTTCCTCCAGATCGGCAAGCGCATTGGAGACCGTGCGTCCACCATCGGCATTGTGGCCGCCGTCCAGCCATAGCTCGCTCCCAGTCGGCAGGAGAGTGGCCAGGCGTCCCTGCGACAGGCGCTGCATTCGCGCCGGCCACTCGGCTCTGGCGACGCCGTTCTCGAACGCGTAGGACGGCAGCTTGAGGTCCTTGATCGCCCGCAATGCGGCAATGGCGACGCCGGCGTTCTCGAACTGATGACGTCCAAACAGCTTGGGCGCCGGCAGATCGAGCAGGCCATCATCGTCCTGGTAGACCAGCCGCCCGCGCTCCTCGGTCGCGATCCAGTTTTCGCCGGCAATACGGATCGGCGCTTTGACGCGCGCAGCCTGCCGTTCGATCGCGTCGAGCGATTTACGCGGCTGTGACGCCACGATCGCCGGCACGCCGCGCTTGAGAATGCCGGCCTTCTCGGTCGCGATCTTACTGAGCGTGTCGCCGAGATACTCGGCATGGTCGAACGACACGGGTGTGATCACAGTCGCGAGCGGGCGATCAATCACGTTGGTCGCGTCGAGCCGGCCGCCCATGCCGACTTCGAGCAGCAGCATGTCCGCCGGGTGACGCGAGAACAGCAGCAGCGCCGCCGCGGTTGTGATCTCGAACACCGTGATGGGCGCGCCACCGTTGACACGTTCGCACTCCGCCAGCACCTCGGCGAGTTCGCGATCGTCGACCAGCCGGCCTTCGCGCGGTGCGCCGAGGCGAAAGCGCTCGTTGAAACGCACAAGATGCGGCGAAGTGTAAACATGCACCGCGAGGCCGGCCGCCTCCAGAATCGCACGCAGAAACGCAATGGTCGAACCTTTGCCGTTGGTTCCGGCGACGTGGATGACCGGCGGCAGCTTTTGTTCGGGATGGTCGAGCGCAGCCAGAATGCGCCACATGCGATCGAGCGTCAGGTCGATCAGCTTGGGGTGCAGCGCGGTGAGCCGCACGACGATGGAATCGATCGCGGTCATGGGTCACTCTGCTTCCCTGCGCGGGCGTCCGGCCGATCGGACGAAGCGAGGGAAGGTATGGAATCTTATCATCTCGATCCCTGCCGGGGACACGGCTATCGGAACGGGTCCTACCGGGGAAGGATCAGGCCTCGTCACATCTTACAAATGATTAGAGACCGCCGAGTGAATGAAGTCTGTGACGTGCTGCCCGCAATCCCGCGGCCGGGGTCATGCCGCTATCAAACTGCCGGGACAGGCAGGTTTTCGCTCGGCTCTTTCGCCGGTGCCTTGCTCAGGATACGGCAAAGATTGGCGAGCGTGGCGCGCAGCTCGTGACGGTGGAGCACCATATCCACCATGCCATGCGTCTTGAGATACTCGGCACGCTGAAAGCCCTCGGGCAGCTTCTCGCGGATGGTCTGCTCGATCACCCGCGGTCCGGCAAAACCGACCAGCGCGCCCGGCTCGGCAATATGGACGTCGCCCAACATCGCGTAGGACGCAGTGACACCGCCGGTCGTCGGATTCGTCAGTACCACGATGTAAGGCTTCGCAGCTTCCCGCAACATCTGCACCGCTACGGTCGTGCGCGGCAACTGCATGAGTGAAAGAATGCCCTCCTGCATGCGCGCGCCACCCGAAGCCGCGAACATGATGAATGGCGTTCCTTTGTCGACCGCGGTTTCCAATCCTTTGACGATCGCCTCGCCCGCCGCCATTCCAAGCGAGCCGCCCATGAAATTGAAGTCCTGCACGCCGATCACCACCGGCAGGCCGTCGAGCCGGCCGTAGCCGAGCTTGATTGCGTCATTGGTGCCGGTCTTGCTGCGTGCGTCCTTGAGCCGATCGGTATAGCGGCGTTCATCGCGGAACTTCAGCGGATCGAGCGGTACCTCGGGGATTGCGATGTCGAACCAAGTCTCGCCGTCGAACATCGACTTGAGACGGGCCGTGGCGCCCATGCGCATGTGATAGTCGGAACCTGGAATCACGAACCGGTTGGCTTCGACGTCTTTGAAGAACACGAGTTGGCCGGTCTCCGGACACTTGATCCAGAGGTTCTCCGGCGACTCGCGCCGGTTGAGGAAGTTGCGGATCTTCGGCCGGACGACGTTGGAGATCCAGTTCATGACACGTTTCCAAAGGGCACATTCGTCTCCGCAAACGGGCGGGCTGCGGACGCGCTAGTGGGGCTTGCCCTGTGCCACATCCATGATCATCCGCGCGGCGAGATAAAGGCGGGGCTCGATCGAATTGACCTCGACATATTCGGCATTGTTGGAATGCGCGCCGAACCCGCGCAGCCCGAAGCGCTCGATGACCGGCGCCTTGGTCTTGAGGGCCGCGAAAGCCGCGTCCGTGCCGCCGCCTTCGGCGACCTCGCCGATCACCAGCGTCTTGCCGATCTCGGCGTAGACGCGCTGACCGTGCTTAGCCAAAGCCTGGGAGGCCTTCGTCATCTCCAACGGCGGCCGACGGCGCTCGAAGGTCATCTCGACCTTGGTATCAGGGATGAGCTTCGTCCTGATCCGCTCTCGCACCTTCTGCTCGATGCCGTCGTAGTCGGCGACTCGAAGCACGCGCACATCCGCGACCGCCGAGGCGATGGCCGGAATGACGTTGCGTTTGGTGCCCGCATCGGCGAGCGTCCAGTTCATCTTGACGCCAATTGCAGGGTCGGACAGCTCGCGGGTTTGCAATATCTGATGGGCGAGCTCGTAGAGCGCGTTGCGTCCGCGCTCCGGCGCCGATCCGGCATGCGAAGCCCTGCCCTCGACCTTGAGCAAGACCGCTCCGATGCCGGCGGTGGTCAGCGACAGCCGGTCGGAATCGACGCGTGAAGCTTCGAACGAAAACACGGCGTCGTGCTCAGCGCCAAGCTTGGTCAGCAATGCACGCGACGCCGGGGAACTGATTTCTTCGTCGCCATTGATCAGCACCGTAATCAGACCGTATTCGCGGAAGTTCATCGCCTTGCGCACGGCCAGGGTGTGGATGATCAGCGCAATACCCTGTTTGTCGTCGGCGATGCCGAGGCCATAGGCACGGTTGCCGTCGATCCGAAACGGTTGCTTCGCCAGCATCCCGCGCAAATAGACGGTGTCCATATGCGCGATCAGCAGGATTTTCTTAGTGCCCGTGCCGGGAAAACGCGCCAGCACCATCTTGCCGGGCTGCTTGGGCGTGTCGGCCATGCGGTAGGTATCGGCCCGATTCGGCTCGATCATTTCCACTTGGCCGCCAAGGCCAGACAGCTTCGCCGCAATGAGCGCGGCTAGCCGGTCAAGGCCTACACGGTCGCCGCTTCCGGATTCGATCGACACCAAGCCCTTAAGCGTATCAAGCAGCGGGGCCTTTTCCTTTGCGGCGAGCGACGGAACTGGCTCGACCGGCGCCGCCGAGCCGGCCGACGCGCCGGCGAGGCAGAGCGTAAACACTGCCGCAAGGCAGCGCCAATGTCCTGAGATCGTCATGCTGGCTCCGCGTCTGCGACAACTTGAGCGACCTGCGGCATCTATGAACGCTTGCCCGCACCGGCAATGCCGTCCCGGCGCGGGTTATTCGGCCGCCTGCTGGCGCGCGCCGCGCACGCCGCGCGCCAGTTCGCGAACGAGATCGCCCACCTCGATCGGGGTCCGGGCGGTCGCCTTGCCGTTCGCATCGAGGCTGCCGCGCACTTTTTCGACCAGCGCGGAGCCGACCACCACGCCGTCGGCACCGCGCGCAATCGCCGCCGCCTGCTCGGCAGTGCGCACGCCAAACCCGACCGCCACCGGCAGCTTGGTGTGCCGTTTGATTCGGGCGACCGCTTCGGCGACCTTCGAATGATCCGGTGCCGCCGCGCCGGTAATACCGGTGATCGAGACGTAGTAGACGAAGCCGGACGTGTTCATCAGCACGGCCGGAAGGCGCTTGTCGTCAGTCGTGGGCGTCGCGAGCCGGACGAAGTTGAGCCCGGCTTCAAGCGCCGGCAAGCACAATTCCTGATCTTCCTCGGGCGGCAGGTCCACGACGATGAGACCGTCGATTCCAGCCGCCAGGGCGTCAGAGAGAAACCGGCTGACACCATAGATGTAGATCGGGTTGTAGTAGCCCATCAGTACGATCGGTGTGGTATCGTCGCTGCTGCGAAATTCGCGCACCAGCGCCAGCGTGCGGATCATGTCCTGGCCGCCATTAAGCGCGCGCACGCCCGCCGCCTGGATCGCCGGTCCATCCGCCATTGGGTCGGTGAACGGCATGCCGAGTTCGAGCACGTCGGCGCCAGCCGCCGGCAGCGCCTTGGCGATCGACAGTGACGCGTCGTAGTCGGGATCTCCCGCCATAATGAATGTCACCAGAGCGGCACGGCCCTCCTTCTTCAAATCAGCTAAAGCGGCGATCGATACGCGTCGTCATAGTTTCAGTCGGTCTTGCGCGTTTGATTGAACATTTCTTTTCGCCGCTGCTCGCGGATCGCCGCCATGCGGACATTGATGGTTCCGAGAAAGAGACAGACCACCGAACCGACGAAGTTGACCCATTCCCTCTTTTCGATAATCGGTCCCGGCGAGAACAACCGCGTGCGCAGGAAATACGCGATGAACGCCGCCGATGCGACGACCAGAATCCAACCGATAAGTTTCTGCCGGCTGATCACACGCGCCACCCGTCCCGGGTTCTCGCAATGTCATGTGCAAGAGCTGTATCGAAGCAGGCCATCATGACGTTCGACGCTCCAGGTAGTCGGCGACACTCGCCAAATCCTTGTCGCCCCGCCCCGACAGGTTCAGCACCATCAGGTGGTCCTTGGGCTTTGCGGGTGCGAGGTCCATCACCCGCGCAAGCGCGTGCGCAGGCTCCAGCGCCGGAATGATGCCTTCGAGCCTGGAGCAAAGTTCAAACGCCGCCAGAGCCTCCTGGTCGGTGGCCGAGAGATATTTCACCCGCTTGATGTCATTGAGCCAGGCATGTTCCGGCCCGATGCCGGGGTAATCGAGACCGGCCGAGATCGAATGCGCTTCATTGATCTGGCCGTCGTCATTCATCAGCAGATACGTGCGGTTGCCGTGCAGCACACCAGGCCGGCCGCCCGCGATCGACGCGGCGTGCAGGCCGGTTTCGAGGCCATGGCCGGCCGCCTCGACGCCGTAAATCTCGATCTGAGTGTCGTCGAGGAAGGGATGAAACAGTCCCATCGCATTCGAGCCGCCGCCGATACAGGCGATCAGCGAGTCCGGCAGCCGGCCCTCCGCCGCTTGCATCTGTTCGCGCGTCTCGTTGCCGATGATCGACTGGAAATCGCGCACCATCATCGGATAGGGATGTGGGCCCGCGACCGTACCGATGCAGTAGAATGTATCGCCGACATTGGTCACCCAGTCGCGCAGCGCCTCGTTCATCGCATCCTTGAGCGTGTTCGATCCAGACACGACCGGTCGTACTTCGGCGCCAAGCGCCTTCATGCGCAGCACGTTCGGCTTCTGCCGCTCGACATCGACCGAGCCCATGTAGACCACGCACTTCAATCCGAACTTCGCGCACATCGTGGCGGTCGCGACTCCGTGCATGCCGGCGCCCGTCTCGGCGATCACTCGCGGCTTTTTCATACGGAGCGCCAGCAATATCTGGCCGAGCACGTTGTTTACCTTGTGCGCGCCGGTGTGATTGAGGTCTTCGCGCTTGAGATAGACCTTCGCGCCGCCAGAGCCGCCTTTGGCGGCCGAGATATCGCGCAGGTGCTCGGTCAGGCGTTCGGCGAAATAAAGCGGCGTCGGACGGCCCACATAGTGGGTGAGATGACCGTCCATTTCCTTTTGGAACGCCGGATCGTTTCGCGCCTCGGCATAGGCTTTCTCGAGATTGAGGATCAGCGGCATCAGAGTCTCGGCGACGAAGCGGCCGCCGTACAGACCGAAGTGCCCGCGTTCGTCGGGCCCGGTCCGAAACGAATTGGGTTGCTGCTGGACGGTCATGCGCCGCTCGCGACTTTCTTGCTGCCGATTTGCATCGCCGCTTGCCGCACGGCCCGGATGAAGGCGCGGATCTTGTCGATATCCTTCTCGCCCGGTGCACGCTCGACACCGGAAGATACATCAACGGCCGGCGCCCGGGTGATCCGCAGGGCCTCCGCGACATTGCCGGGTTCAAGTCCTCCAGACAGCATGTAGGGCACGCCGGCACGCAATTCTTCCAACAGCTGCCAGTCGAACGATCTGCCGAGCCCACCGGGACGCGTGGCGTCGCGCGGCGGACGCGCATCGAACAGCAGCCAGTCTGTGACCCTGTCGTAGAGCCGAACGGGCGAGAGATCGGCGCGCACTGCAATCGGGAGTGCCTTCATCACCGGCAGTCCGAAGTGCGAGCGCACCGTCGCCACGCGCTCCGGCGTCTCCTTGCCGTGGAGCTGCAGCAAGTCTGGCTTGAGCGCCTCGATCACCGCTGAAAGCTGTTCATTGCTGGCATCGACCGACAGCGCGACTTTCCCGGCCCGGCCGCGCACACGCTCGCCCAGCGCGCGGGCAGCTTCATAGCCGACGTTGCGCGGCGACGGTGGAAAGAACACGAAACCCACCATGTCGGCGCCCGCCTCGAGCGCCACGTCGAGCGCCTCGGGGGTCTTCAGGCCGCAGATTTTGACTTGAACGGGCATCACCGGCCGCTTCCTGCTCCGGGGCCGTTCTACATCGCCGCAAACGGTTTGTCTTGTATTTCCAGGTTATTGATATGACTGAGAGATTTTGCCGTTCACGCGGCGGGCGGCGGAATCCTGAGCCGTGGCGCATAGGTCACCGGCAGCGACCTCGGCGGTGAGTTCGGCCGGCCCGATACGCCGCTTGAGGCGGTCGACCTCGGCCCGTAGCGCGCGGGCCTCACCTTCGGCGACCCGCGCCGCGCGCCGCCATCTCGACTGCCGCAGCCAGGCCGCCGTGCCGCCAATCACAACCCCGACGATCAGGAGTCCCAGGATCAAGCCGAACAGCGGCATCGCAACCGCGAGTGCCGGGCTGGCATGATCGAAGGGGTCGAGCGAAACCACGATCGTCTGCCGGTTCGCCACCGCAAAGGTCGCGATGACGACCGCGAGTGGCACGAGGATCAGCACCGAAACAAGCTTGCGGATATTGGACCTCTTATGGTGTTTACCGGTCCGCCGTCTTATCCGGCGGGACGGTTCAACCGCTCGCGCATCTCCTTGCCGGTCTTGAAAAACGGAACCGACTTTCTATCGACCGAGACATGCGCGCCGGTACGTGGATTGCGACCCGTGCGGGCCGGGCGGTGCTTGACCGAGAAGGCGCCGAAGCCGCGCAACTCGACACGATCGCCACTCGCCATCGCGGCGACGATCTCACCCAGAATGGCGTTGACGATGTTCTCAACGTCGCGCTGGTACAAGTGCGGGTTCTGCGAGGCGATGCGTTGCACTAGCTCGGACTTGATCATCGGTGCCGTTCCCGTTCTTGCCGTCTGACTCAGACCGCATCTAGCAGCAGAAACCCGGACGCCACTTCGCTATCGCTTAGGCGCGATCGCAACCCGCTTGTTGAGGCGGATCATCATCGCGTTACACACAGCCCCAAAGCGGTTCCCCGACTTTGGGAATCACGCGTTAATTCGCATCCTGAGGGTGCCAAAGGGCCAGTAGACCGTCAAGGCTGAGACGCTCGACCGCCTGGATCGCGCCCCACCCCTCCATGCGTCGCGCCAACGTGCCTAATCCCAGGGTATCGAGCGCCGATACTGCGGTGTGCAGGAACGACAGATCGCTCAGCCGGTCGCGCAACTGGTAGTCGCGCACCGGGGTCTTCGGATCGATGTTCTTCTCTTTGGCGAGCCACGCCACCGCGGCCCGCTCGTCACCGAGTTCGTCGATCAGCTTGAGCGGCACCGCCTGACGGCCGGTGAAGACCCGCCCGTCAGCGACGCGCTCAAGCGTCGCGTCGTCCATGTGCCGGCGCTGCTTCACCAGGCCGCGGAACCAGGCGTAGGAGTCTGAAACGATCGCCTCGATCGCCGCGCGCGCCTCCGGCGATGTCGGCTCGAAACCATTGGGTGCGGCCTTGAGCGGGCTCGACTTGATTTCCTCAACTTTGACTCCGATCGTCTTGAGAAGATCGGTGACGTTGGGGTATTGGAACAGCACGCCGATCGAGCCGACGAGCGAGGTTTCCTGCGCGACGATATGATCCGCCGCGATCGCCGTGATATAGCCCCCGGACGCCGCCAAGCCGTCGACCACGACGACAAGAGGTTTGCGTTCCTTGAGGCGCATCAGCGAACCGTAGAGTTCCTCGGACCCGGAAGTGGTCCCGCCAGGGCTGTTGATGTGCACGATCACGGCGCGGGCACGCGATCGTCCAAGCCGCTCCAGCGCCTCCACCCGCTCCTGATCACCGCGGATGAGCCCGGTGAGCGTCACCCGCGCGATCGAATCGCCCGACTGCCCAGTCAACACTCCGGTTCCCGGCACGCGTAACGCTGCACCAATCGCAACCGCAGCGCAGATCGCGAAAACGACCGCGAAGACGCGCCAGAAGGTGAGCTTGCGCCGTATCCGGCGGCGATCGACGATGGAATCGGCATCGAGCGACATGGCTCATCTCCTGCGAGGAATCGGGTGAGACCTTGGCGCGCGTGATGCGCCGACGTCAATGGCGCGCGGCAACCGGCCGCAATTATGGCGGCCGGTGCCCGCGGAGCCGAGCCTGTGCGCCCTCTCCCTCTGTCGAGGGTAAGGGGACGCGGCATACTCTCTAGTCGTCCTAGTCGTCGCTCTTCTCGGCGGCTTCCTCGCCCTTGCGCTTGAGGGCGGTACCGAGAATGTCGCCCAAGGTTGCGCCCGAGTCGGAGGAGCCGTACTGGGCAATCGCCTCTTTCTCCTCGGCGACTTCGAGCGCTTTGATTGAGACCTGCACCTTGCGGGTGCGCCGGTCGAACTGCAGCACGCGCGCATCGACCTTCTGGCCGACTGCAAACCGCTCCGGCCGCTGCTCGCCGCGGTCGCGGGCAAGATCGCCGCGCCGGATGAAGGTGTCGAGATCGGTGCCGACGATCTTCACGTCGATGCCGGCCTCCTTCACCTCGGTGACCTCGCAGGTGACGACCGCACCCTTCTTGAGCTCGCCAGCCGTGCCGCTGTCCATCGGATCGCCCTCGAGCTGCTTGATCCCGAGTGAAATCCGCTCTTTCTCGACGTCGACGTCCAGCACCTTCGCGGTGACCTTGTCGCCCTTCTTGTAATCCTCGATCGCCTGCTCGCCCGGCCGCTTCCAGTCGAGATCGGAGAGATGCACCATGCCGTCGACATCGCCGTCGAGGCCGAGGAACAGGCCGAACTCGGTCTTGTTCTTGACCTCGCCTTCGATCGTGGTTCCGGGCGGATACTTCTCGACGAACAGCTCCCACGGGTTGCGCATGGTCTGCTTGAGGCCGAGCGAGATACGGCGTTTGACCGGATCGACCTCCAAAATCTGAACGTCGACCTCCTGCGAGGTCGCGATGATCTTTCCGGGATGGACGTTCTTCTTGGTCCAAGACATCTCGGAGACGTGGATCAGGCCTTCGATCCCGGGCTCCAGCTCCACGAACGCACCATAGTCGGTGATGTTGGTGACGCGACCCTTGAAGCGGGCAGCCACCGGATACTTCGCCTCGATGCCCTGCCAGGGATCGTCCTGCAGTTGCTTCATGCCGAGCGAGATGCGGTGGGTCTCGTGGTTGATCTTGATGATCTTGACCTTCACCGACTGCCCGATATTGAGCACTTCGGTCGGGTGATTGACGCGCCGCCAGGCGATGTCGGTGACGTGCAGCAGGCCATCGATGCCGCCAAGGTCGACGAACGCGCCGTAATCGGTGATGTTCTTGACTACGCCGTCGATGACCTGGCCCTCTTCGAGATTCTGCACCAGCTCCTGGCGCTGTTCGGCCCTCGTCTCTTCCAGCACGGTGCGGCGAGAAACGACGATGTTGCCGCGGCGGCGATCCATCTTGAGGATCTGGAACGGCTGCGGCTGGTTCATCAGCGGCGACACATCGCGGATCGGGCGAATGTCCACCTGCGAGCGCGGCAGGAACGCCACCGCGCCGTCGAGGTCGACGGTGAAGCCACCCTTGACCTGGTTGAAGATGACGCCCTGGACCTTCTCGTTGCCGTTGAAGGCCTTTTCCAACTTGCCCCAGCTCTCCTCGCGCCGCGCCTTATCTCGGGAAAGAACCGCCTCGCCCAGGGCATTCTCCACCCGCTCTAGATAGACCTCGACGGTGTCGCCGACCTTGAGCTCGTTCTGCCGGCCCGGGCCGGTGAATTCGCGGATCGGCACGCGTCCCTCGGTCTTTGCGCCGACGTCGATGACGGCGACGTCCTTCTCGATGCCGACGACCGTCCCCTTGACGACGGTGCCTTCCATGAGGCCGCCCTGGGTGAACGACTCTTCGAGCAGCTTGGCGAAATCCTCACGCGTCGGTGCGGTGGCAGTAGCGGTGGCCATGAACTCTCCCAAAGTGCGGACTGCGCCGGATCTGGTGAATGTGCATTCCGAGCGCGCGGTCCGAAGGCCCCGCGGACCTTCGGCAACCACCGACATATCGCGGCGCAGGCCAACGGCCTACGCCTTGTGCGACGCATGCAGCGTGCGCTACGTGCGTGTCGGCGGCCCGGCGCAACGGCCGAGCGATCGAAACGATGGTTCAAATTCCAGCGCGCCGTCAAAAGAAGCGGGTGCGAACGGGCTCAACCTCCATGACGGGAACGCGGTTTTCCGTGTTCCCGGCCCGTTCGGACGGCTTCGACAATGTCGACGGCGGCCCGGAATGCGGCGTCTATATCCAAATGAGTGGTATCGAGCAAGTGCGCATCTGGCGCCGGTTTGAGCGGAGCCGTCGCGCGCTGCATGTCGCGCTCGTCCCGGCGCAGGATGTCGGCCAGGATGTCCGCCTCGGTTACCATGCTACCGGTAGCGCCGAACTCGCGGGTTCGCCGCCCGGCGCGCACCTCGGGCGTCGCGGTGACGAAAATTTTCACATCGGCATCGGGGAAAATGACCGTTCCAATGTCGCGGCCGTCGAGCACTGCCCCAGGAGGAGTCCGGCCGAATTGACGCTGGAAGGCGAGCAATACCTCCCGCACCTCAGGAATGGCAGATACCCGGGACGCGGCCTCGCCAACCGCGTGGGCTTTCAGGCTGGTCTCATCGAAACGGCTGGGATCGAACGACTTGGCGGCTGCCACGGCCACCCGGACGTCGTCCAGCCCGTGTCCGGCTTCGACCAGCGATTTGGCGACCGCGCGATAGATCAGGCCGGTATCGAGGTGCCGAAATCCGTAATGCGCGGCGAGCCGTTTCCCGAGGGTACCCTTGCCGGAGGCGGCCGGCCCGTCGATGGCGATGATCACGATAAGTCCGCGCCCAGCCGTCGCATCATCTCGACAAACCCCGGAAAGCTCGTTGCGATGAAGCCAGCGTCATCAACCCGCACCGGCTTGTCGGTGGCCGTGCCCAGAACGAGGGCCGACATCGCAATCCGATGATCCATATGCGTCAGGACGAGCCCGCCGCCAGCCGGGCGGCCGCGGCCGCGGACGAGCAGGTCGTCGCCCTCAATGTCCACGTTGACGCCGTTCGCCCGCAACAGGGCGGCGGTCGCCTCGAGCCGGTCGGATTCCTTGACGCGCAATTCCTTGAGGCCGCGCATCCGCGTCGTGCCGTCGGCGAACGCCGCGGCGACGGCGAGGATGGGGTACTCGTCGATCATCGTGGGTGCGCGCTCGGGCGGCACCTCGACACCGCGGAGCGCCGAACTGCGCACGCGGAGATCGGCGACGTCCTCGCCGCCCTCGTTGCGCCGGTCGAGCACCTCGATCTCCGCGCCCATCTCCCGAAGCGTGGTTAACAATCCCGCCCGCAGCGGATTGAGCATCACCCCGTCAAGAACCACCTCGGAGCCCGGCACAATTAGCGCCGCGACCAGCGGGAAGGCTGCGGACGATGGATCAGCCGGCACCACGACCGGCGCCGCCGTAAGCTCCGGCTGGCCGGTGAGCGTGACCCGGCGGCCGTGCGCGCCCAGCGGCTCGACTCGCACCTCCGCGCCAAAATGCGCCAGCATCTTTTCGGTGTGATCGCGGGTGGCTTCCTTCTCGATCACGGTGGTCGCGCCGGGCGCCGCAAGGCCGGCGAGCAGCACAGCGGACTTGAGCTGGGCCGACGGCACCGGCGCCTCATATTCGATCGGGATCGGGTCGCGCGCGCCTTGCATCCGGACCGGTAGCCGGCCGCCCTCGGCAATGTCCAGGACGCGCGCGCCCATCCGCTCCAGTGGATCGAGGATGCGCCGCATCGGCCGCTTGCGCAGGCTGGCATCGCCGTCGAGGGTCGCGACGATCGGGCAGCCTGCAATCGCGCCCATCATCAGGCGGGAGCCGGTGCCGGAATTGCCGAAATCGAGCGGGGCAGCCGGCGCCGCGAAGCCGCCGACACCGACCCCGCGGATGCGCCAGGCCCCTGGACCGGTGCGCTCGACCGTTGCGCCGAGCGCGGCCATGACCTCGGCGGTGTCGAGGGCGTCCTTGCCCTCCAAAAGCCCGCTGATGCGGGTCTCGCCGACCGCGAGCGCCCCAAAGATCAGCGAGCGCTGCGAGATCGACTTGTCGCCCGGCACCCGGACATGGCCCTTGAGCGGCCCCGAGCGGCACGCGGTCACCGGAAGGGATGCGGCGTGGTGATCCAAAAATATTCCCCGGATGTTGCGCCGTTGCTCTAGCACGCCCGCCTTGGGGGTGTCATGGGGCCGGGGCGGACGCACCCCGGAAGGGCGCTTGGAATGCGAATTGGCGCTATTGACAGCGGCATCGCAACTAGCCAAGTGAGACACCTCATCACGACCCCTTGAAGGAACCTGGACCGTGGCAAAATCCGAGCTCGGCACCAAGCGCATCTGTCCGGAGACCGGCCGCAAGTTCTATGACCTCAACAAGACCCCGGTGATCTCGCCCTATACGGGCCAAGTAGTGCCTATCATTGCGCCCGCCATGCGCCAGCGCGCGGACTCCGCTGCGGCGCGGGCAGCGGCGACCGCCTCGAAAGAAGAGATGGTTCTGCCGGAGACGCAGGAGGCTGAATTCGTCTCGCTCGAGGACGCCGATGCCGAGGCTCAGGGTAAGAAAGTCGATGCCGAGGCGGTGGAGGGGGCCGACGAGATCGAGCTCGAGGATGAGCCGATGGACGATGCCACCTTCATCGAGGAGCAGGAGGAGGGCGACGACGACGTGACCGACATCATCGGGGACGTCGAGGACGAGGAGGAGGCCTGAGACCCGTCCTGGCCACAGCGGTCAGGTTTCGGTACATTGCGATTTCTGGACGCGGTAATCCCGACACCGCGTTCACAGTGGGGCCATAGCTCAGTTGGGAGAGCGCTTGAATGGCATTCAAGAGGTCGTCGGTTCGATTCCGATTGGCTCCACCACTTTTCACATCGAGATATGTTGTTTTTTCGTGATCGATTTTCGACCTCCAGCGCACCGCCGCTTGAGGGAAACGCCCCGATCTTCAGCCTACCTCCTCCGGGCGAGCGAAGGGGCCCCGCTTTCGCACCAGACATCCTTGATTAGAACGGCACGTTACCCGGAAACAGAACGCGCGCGATATCCCGCACAATCGCACTGGCGACATCGGGCTTGTCCTTGCGCTCCTGCTGGCTGTTGACGAGGACGACGATCGTCGCGTCCTGCGCCGGCAGGTAATAGCCGCCGGTGTTGTATCCGGTGATGCCGCCCGTGTAGCCGAACCAGCCGGCCGAGCATCCGATGCCGAGACCGAAGGCGAGGTTGGGCTTGCCGATGGGGATGCACGCCAGACGTTGCTTCTGGGTATCCGCATTGTTCACGGTTCCGGTGACGTAGGCTTTGACCCAAGTCTTCATGTCGGCCAAGTCAGAGATCATCGCGCCCGCCGCCCACGAGACCGACGGCGGCAGGAGGACGCTCTCGTCCTTCCAGTTCTTCTTGGCGTCGAGCATGTAGCCGTGCGCATAGGGCGACGGCATGCCGGGATCGCTGGCCGGGAAGGTGGTGTTGCGCAGGCCAAGCGGGACCAGCAGACGGCTTTCGATCTGATGCTCGACGGTATCCTTGGTCACCGCCTCGATGATCATGCCGAGCAGCATGTAATTGGTGTTGCTGTAGTTGTAGCTGGTGCCGGGCGCGAACAGCCGCGGCTGATCGAGCGCCAGTTGCACCCAGTAGTGACGATCGAATTTCGTCTGCGGCGTGATATCCAGCGCCTGGAATGCCGGCGCGGCGTAAAGGTCGACGATGCCGCTGCGCATCTCCGCCAATTGCCGAAGGGTGATTCGGTTGGCGTCCGGCATCCGGACGTCGAGGTTGAACTTGTCCACCGTATCGTCGAGACTGAGCCGGCTCTCCTGAGCGAGTTGCAGGATCACGGTGACGACGAAGGTCTTGGTGTTGCTGCCGATGCGAAACTTGTCGTTGACCGACATCGGCACTTGCGGCGAGAGCTGGCCTGCGCCGAAGCCCTTGACGAATGAGCGGTTGCCGGGAGCCCAGACGCCCACGACGGCGCCCGGTACGGGCTGATTGCCGCCGTATGACTTGAGATTGGTGGTCACCGCCGCTTCGATGGCCGCTTGCGTCTGCGGGTTCAGGTTTGCAATTCCGGCATCCAGTGCGCACGACGGCCTTGGCGTGCTTGCCACAGCCAGTAGGCCGCAAAACAGGCTGATGCCGAGCCGGGAGCACCGAACTGTATCGAGCATGGTTGCCTCGCTTGGTCGCGTTGCAGGATGCGGCTCGGTCGAGGAACCGTGTCGCTGCCTCGGCCGCCGATCTTCAGCGTGACTTACCGGTGTTGGGTAATGGTGTCGACCAGGGCGAGCCGGCCTTTCTTCACCTCGGCAAGCGCGCGTTCGAGAGCAGGGCGGATGTCCTGCGGCTTGTCGATCGGGCCTTCGCCGTAGCAGCCCATGCTGCGCGCCAGCGCACCGAAGTCAGGCTCCGGGCCGTAAAGGTCCATGCCGATATGGGCGCGTGCTTCATCGGTGCCGCGCAACTTCGCCATGCGCAACTGATGCGCCCAGTCGTTGTAATAGGCGCGGTTGTTGTGCATCACCACCAGCATCGGAATTTGGTACTTGGCGGCGACCCAGAGTGCGCCGGCATCGAACATCAGGTCGCCATCGGGCTGGATGTCGACCACCACGCGTCCTTTGCCTCGGTGGGCGAGTGCCACGCCGAGCGAGATGCCGATCTGCGTCGCGGTGCCGAGTTCGACGCCCGGCGTACGGTAGGGCTTGTCGAAATCCCACAGCTTGCGCACTTGGTGCTTGAGGTTGTTGGCGGTCAGCACCCAGTCCTCGTCCTTGATCACCTCCCAGATTTCCAACGCCAGCCGCGAGAAGGTGATCGGCGAAGCGTCCCAGTCGGTGCGCGCTTCCTCCTGCCATTTCGCCCAGACTTGGTCGTGGCGTTTGCCAATCGCCGTCTTGCGCTCGGCAATTCGCTTCTGCAGTTCAGCGTCGCCGGCGATCCGTGTCTTGCAGAGCCGGGTCAGCTCGGGAATCCCGAGCGCGGTATCGCCGAGTGCGCGCACCGAGCATGGCTGCATGCGGCAATAATCCATCGACCACTTGCTGATATTGATCTCGCCGAAGCCGATCTCGACGAAGTCACAGTGTGGCGGCGTGAGATTCTCGCGCGTGCGCAGCGCGTTGTTGAGTTCGGTGAGCTGCTTCTCCCAGTCCTGCACGTCGAGTCCGACGACGAGGTCGGCATGTTTGAGCGACGCCTTGTCCATGCTGAGACAAAGCGGGTGCTTGTTGGGGAAGTTGAGCGCGTTGTTGACGTCCCACACCGCCGCGCCAACGGTCTCGGCGAGCGCGACGATCGACTCGAAGCCGCCCGCGCGCCGTCCGGCATATTCGGCCAGCAATACCGGGTACTCGGCGGCAACAAGCTTGTCGGCGATTGCCTTGATCGCGGCGGGGTCGGGCGCCATCGGCGACGGCGTCGTCACCATGCCGGCGGGGGGGAGCGCGACGGCGCTTTCGAGCGGCGCCTCCTGCAGCGCGGCGTCGTAGCACATGTAGACCGGGCCTTGCGGTTCGGTCGTCATGATCGAGTAGGCGCGCGCGAAGCTCTCCGGCACGCCTTCGACTGAGGTGGGCTGGTAGTCCCATTTGACGTAGTCGCGCACCGCGTTGCCCTGCACCAGCGCGGTATGGGTCCAGTCGATGTGCGGCCGGCGCTTGGCTTCATCCATCGGGCCGGTTGCGCCCATGATGAAGATCGGCACCCGGTCGATATAGGCGTAGTAGATCGCCATGCAGGAATGCAGCAGGCCGACCAGATCGTGCAGGATCACCGCCATCGGCTTGCCGGTCGCCTTGGCGTAACCGTGCGCGATCTGCACGGCGATCTCCTCGTGCTGGCAGAGCATCATCGGCGGCTCGTCGCCGCCGTAGTTGACCAGCGAGTTGTGCAGGCCGCGGAAGCTCGCACCCGGATTGAGCGTGATGAACGGAAAGCCGAAGCGCTTGATCAGGTCGACAATGACGTCGGACTGCCAGCCGCGATAGTTCGGGCTGGTGTACTGCGCGCGCCCGGTTTCTTCTTGCATGGATCCTGCCCTTTGAATCTACCACGGTTCACGTCGTTAGCGTCGCGAGGGTTACCTCACCCCAGCGGAGAGAGGGAGCACACCGAGTTCGCCGCAACATCGTCGAACAAAGCGCAGTTAATGCCTTATGAATCCCGCGGCCTTGGCGGCGATATCCTTCGGTGTCTGGTAGAGTTCGCGCACCAGTTTCTCGACATCGGCGCCCGACACCGGCGTGATCTCGAGTTGGGCCTTGGTGGCTTCCGCCAGGAACTCGGGATCCTTCATGGTGGCGTCAAACGCCGCGCGCAGTGCTTCGGCGCGGTCCTTCGGTACGCCGGGCGGTCCAAGATAGGGCCGGCCCATCACCTGCCGGGCGAAGATCAGCCGGAAAATGCGCTTCTGCTCGTCGGTTTTGGCGAACTCCATCGCCAGCGGGACGTTTGGCAGATCGGGATGCTTGTCGAGCGACAACTGCACCAGGATGTTGATCGACTTGTCGTCGACCCAGCGCTTGTGCGTCGCGAGCACGCTCGACCATGACCAGCCGCAACGGCCCTTTACCTCGCCGCGCTCCATCGCGAGCGTCACGTCGTTGCCGCCCGGATAGCCGGTGACGATCTTGAACTTGGTACCAAGTACGCCGTTGAGGATGCGCGGGAACTGGTCGGTGTCGGCCGCCTGGCCGGTCCCGCCGACGATGAGTTCCTTCGCCATGACGTCCTCAAGCTTGTTGAAGCCGCTGTTCTTCCAGGCGACGCAGATGCTGACCTCGTTGTTGGCGCTGCCGATCCAGGTGAACTGGTCGGCCTTGAACTGCGCGCCCTTGGAGCCGAGCAGCGGATCGAACGCCGTACCGCGGCCGATCGTTGCGATTGCGGTGCCGTCCTTCGGGGCGACGTTGTAGAGCCAGTTGGCGAGCCGCAGGCTGCCGGCGCCCTCCATGTTCTTCGGCACGATCGCGGGATTGCCCGGAATGTGCTTGCCGAGATGGCGCGCGATGGTGCGGGCGTAAAGGTCGTAAGCGCCGCCGACGCTATAGCCGATATAGAGGTCGATATTTTTGCCCTTGTAGAACTGGGCGGGAGTTTGCGCCTTCGCGGCGCAGGGCGCGAGAGCGAGGCCCGCTACCAGGGCTAACAGGGTACACGCACGCATTGACATTCTCCTTGCGCGATCATCGAGACGCCGGCGCTCGCTGCGGTGAACGCGGGCATCGAGCAAGATCGCCGTACCCACGTGGACGCTTGAGAGCCTTGGCTCGGTTTCGTTTCCTTCCCGGAACTGTCTGGCCGCCCGTTGTTTTGCGTGGGTTCACGCTAGCGCTTTGCCCACCCAGGGTTCGCCGTCTGACTTTAGAATCCCGGTGCCCGCTCCACCAGATCGAACCAGTCGAACCCCATCTCCTTGACCATGCGGTTGCTCATCATGATCAGGCGCGCTTCCTCGACGGCGAAATGCTGGTGCGTCGTGAAGGGCGGAATGTAGATGAAATCGCCGCGCTTCCATTCGAACTTCTTCGGCACCTCCGCCCATTCCCACTGGAAGGCGTCGAGGCAGTCGAACTTCATGTCCCAATGCAGGTCGTAGCCCGAGCCTTCGACCACGAAGATGATTTCTTCCCACATATGCCGGTGCTTGCCGGAGCGCTCGCCGGGCTTGAGGAACTGCATGTAGGATTCGACGCAGCACTCGCGGGTGTTCAGCTTCTCATGGACGAGATGCTTGATCAGGCCGTCCGGCGAGCGCTCCCACGGCATGTCCTCGGCTTTAACGACGTTGGTGCGGGTCTCGTACTGCTTGCGGAATTCCTCCGACGCCGCGATCGCGTCGGCGTGGAACGTGCACTCGCTGGAGCCGGAAAGCGCGGGCTCTTTGTCTTCAAATGACATGTGCGGTCCTCGCGCCTCGCTCAGACGTCGGCCGGTGGTATGTATTCGCTCTGGCCTTCAGGGAGCTTTTCCGGCGGCCATTCGACGATTTTTTGGAACAGGAGATGCATGAAGAGAAAGAGCGGCTTGGCTTTGAACACCAGCAGGATTGCCTCTTCTTCCGGATCGTCGTTGAAGTGTTGATGCACGCAGCCGTTCTCGACGATCATCACGTCGCCGGCCTTCCAGGGAATATGGCGGCCGTCGTGCACGTCGTGGCCGCGGCCCTTGAGCACATAGAACACTGCGCTGTTGAGGTGGCCGTGTTTCTGGCCGAAAGCACCGGGCGCGTAAGCCTCGATGTGGGTTTCCAGTGACTGCGTGACGGTCGAGGCCTGCGGGCTGATGATGTGCTTGCCGTACTGGCCGGGGCCGCCCTTCCACGGCACATCGGTGGAGGAGTAAACGCGCTTCTCCTCGATCAGTGCCTTGTAAAGATGGCTGTAGGTGCCTTCGAGCGCGCGTACGAAGGTGCGCTTCTTGGCCCAGCGCTCCCACTTCGCGTGTTTCTTTTCCTCGGCGTATTCGTCGGGCTGGTTGTGCCCGATACCCGGCCGCGTCTGCTCATACATTCCCGTCATTCGGGGCGCTCCTGGGAACCGCCTATCCTTGCCGATCGGATATGGCCGGTTGCCCGGCTTCGGTCGCGCAAGCAAGTGTCGACGTGCGCTGTCATTACGGGATTGTACCGGGGGGCGCAACGCCGCCCGATGGCCTTCGGCGTTTCGTCGGGGGGAACATCTGATAGGATGGGCTCAAAGGCGCACCGGCCAGATGCTGGAAATGCCGCCAAAACATCGTTCAGGGATGACGCTCATGGCAACCGGAATGCTCGTGCGGGGCGCGCTGGTGGCGGCGCTTGTCGTACTTCCAATCGCGACCGCGGCAGCGCAAAGCCCGGCCGAATTCTACAAGGGCAAGACCGTCGACCTTTACATCGGCTACAGCGTCGGCGGTGGGTACGATCTCTACGCACGCATGATCGCCCGGCACCTCGGCAAACACATTCCCGGCCAGCCGATGGTGGTGCCGAGGAACATGGAGGGTGCCGGCAGCCTGCGGCTGACCAACTGGCTCTACAACGCCGCCCCAAAGGACGGAACCGCGATTGCCGCGAACAGCCGCGGCGCGGCGTTCGACCCGCTGCTCGGACAGAAAGGCCCGCAATATGAGGCGACTAAATTCACCTGGATCGGCAGCGCCAACAACGAGGTCAGCGTTTGCGTGGCCTGGGAGAACAGTGGGATCAGCAAGTTCACGGACTTGATGGAAAAGCCGCTGGCGATCGGCTCGACCGGTGTGGGCGACGACACCTATCAATTTCCGGCGCTGCTCAACCGCGTGCTCGGCACCAAGTTCAAGATCGTTTCCGGCTATCCGGGCGGCAACGAGGTTAGCCTCGCCCTTGAGCGGCACGAGGTGCAGGGTCGTTGCGGCTGGTCATGGTCGAGCATCAAGGCAACGAAGCGCAACTGGCTCGACCAGAAGAAAATCATCCCGCTGCTGCAGCTTGCGTTGTCGAAGCATGCCGATCTTCCGGACCTTCCGCTGGTGACGGATTTCGCCAGGACCGAGGAGCAGCAGCAGATCTTCAAGCTGATCTTTGCCCGGCAGGTGATGGGGCGGCCCTATCTGGCGCCGCCGGGTCTCCCGAAGGAGCGTGCCGACGCTTTGCGGCAGGCTTTCATGGACACGATGCACGACAAGGAATTTCTGGCCGAGGCCGTGCGGGCGAAGTTCGAGATCACGCCGGTCGCGGGCGATGCAGTCGCGCGACTGGTGACCGACGTCTATCAGACACCGCCGGCGGTCGCCGCCAAGGCCGCGGCGCTGGTGAAGTAGCGCTCCTCCCGGTGCTTCCGTCCTGCCGCTACGCGAATTTTACGCGATTGCAAATGACCGTTGCCACAGGAACGACACGGAGTGCGGCAATCAAGGCGCCCCAAATTAGGAGAGGGACTCATGCGGGGATTGATGCGCTGCGCCGTTCCGGCGCTGGTTGGTCTTGCGATCGTCGTTGGCGCCGGACTTGGTTCGGGGCTTGGCACGGCCGAAGCCCAAGTCATCGTCGGTGAACGGGCCATGCCGGCGCCGCGTGTCGAAGTCGTGCCTGGCCCTCGCGCCGGCTATGCCTGGGTCCCGGGACATTGGACTTGGCGCCGTGGCGGCTGGGTCTGGGTCAAGGGCCATCATGTCCGCGGGGCCGGCGATCGTGGCGATGCCGGCGCCGGTCGTCGAAGTCGTCCCTGCGCGTCCGTCTGCCCGCCACGTCTGGGTCAAGGGGCACCACGTCTATGAGGGTGGCCACTGGGTCTGGCGGCGAGGCGTCTGGGTCCGCTGACCTCGTTTTAAGAGCCTATTTCGCTCGAATCGAGCGACGCGCTCCCTCATTCCCGCGCCAGCAGGAATGAGGGTTTTCTTTTGCGCCGCGACGAGGCGCGAGAACGCCGGGCCGATCTTGATCACCGCCGTTTGCGGGCTTTCGGCTTGGTGGCCTTCGGTTTGCTGGCGGCCGCGCGCTTTGCTGGTGGCACGCCGGCGCCGGCTGGGCGCGCAGCTTCCGCAAGGCCCTTCATCCGCGGCAGGCCCGCCGCGCCCCACATGGCTTCCGCCTTCATCAGCCGGATGGTCCAGTATTCCCAGGCACGCTCGACGCCGCGGCTGCCGAGATTGTGTCCGCCGCATAGTTCGACCTCGCCCGCGCTGAGCGGGCCGAGGCTACCGATCGTCATGGCGCGCAACTGCAGTTCGGCGTTGCGGGTGGTGTAGATCGAACGGAAGACGCATTCACGCACGCTCTTGCCGGCGAGCGTCGCGCCATGCCGGCGCAACAGCACCATGAAATGCGGCCCGAGCGCGCGCGTCATCGAGGCGCCTTCCTCCGGCGTGCGCACCAGCAGGCTGGTGTCGCCGAACTCGTCGCGGCTATCCCAGAACGGCACTTTCATGCCGAGCGTGCCGCCGAGATGAAACAGCGGGACGAGCTCGACGCCGGTCGCGCAGAACGGCAGCACCGATGGCGCGTGGTGATGACAGACCGAATTGACATCGGGCCGCGCTTTGTAGACCTCGCCGTGGATCACCATTTCGCTGTAGAGCCGAACGCTGGTCGGATGCACGGGTTTGGAATCGAGATCGCATTCCAGCACGTCGCCGGGCTCGACCAGTTCCGAAGCGCGGTGGCGGGAGATGAAATAGCGCTTCGGGTTGGTCGGATGCCGCATGCTGATGTGCCCGAAAGCGTCGATGATGCCCTCGTTGGCGAGAATGCGGTTGGCGATCGCCACTTCCTGGCGGACATGGGCGAGGGCGTCGGGCATGGCGGTCTCCAGTGTCGTCGCAGTGTGTTTGTGCAGAAGTCGATGAAGCAATAGAGAAGCGATTGATCCGTCATCCGAGGGACGCGCCATGAGCGCGTTTACGCGCGTCTTCGACGCGCTATGGCGCGCCTCGAAGGATGCACGGCCACAATGCTCCCGGATGCGGGCCGTCGCCTTTCGAGGCTCGCGCTTTGTGCGAAGCGCCTCAGGGCGGCGGGGAAAGCCCGTGCGCTGCGCCGAGCACTACGCCGACTTGGCGAGCGGCGGGAGATCGGGAACCTCGGCCGCATAGGCCGCATCCATGCGCGGCGCGAGGCCGTTTTTAGCCAGTTCGTCGGCGAAGATCTTGCGCACCGCCGGAAGCTCGTCCGCATAGTCGATCTGGTCGCCGCCGAGCCGTTTGCTGATCCAGGCTTTGGGCACGCCCTGGCCGTTGCGGATCGCGACGCCCTCGTGCTTGAACGCAAGATAGCGGGCCGGCGTGGTCCCCGAATTGAAATGCTGGTGGAACCACATGTTCGGCGGCACGACCAGCGTGCCGACCTCCCATTGGTAGTGGCGCGGTTCCTCGCCCTCCGGCCACATCAGCGAATAGCCCTCGCCCGACAGGATGATGACGTGGGCGCCGGGTCCGTGCGCGTGGCCCTTCTTGTAGGTGCCGGTCGGGAATTGCGAGATGTGGCTGTTCATCGAGCCTTTGGCCATGTTGAAGCGGATGTGGCCGCCGCCGGCGCCGCGCTCCTTGGCGGTGATCAGCGGCAGGTTGACGGCGTCGGCAACGAAGTTGGTCTGCAGCAGGAAGCCCTTCTGTTCGCCTTTGGCGCTGAAATAGTCGGCCTCACCGGCAAACCGCTCCTTGAAATCGTGCTTGGTGCCGAAAACGAAGTCGATGTCTTCGTAGAGGTTGATCACCGGTGGCGCGTTGGTCACCGCGACATACCGCGCCGGTTGCTGGCCGGAACCGTTGAAGTGCTGGTGCCAGCAGTTGAGCGGGATGGCGAACAGCGCGCCGGCCTTCCACTCGAACGTGATGCGCTTGCCCTCGTCGTTCCAGACCGTCGTCGAGCCGCGCCCGGACAGCACGAGGATCATCTCCTCGAACAGTTGCCGCTGCGGCTCCAGCTTCTTGCCGGGCGGGATCTCGCAGACGTAGCAGTCGTTCGAGGTGCGCGAGGCCTCGTGGTTGATGTAGACGCCGGCGCCGCCGCGCCGCGCCCATGGCTTCAGCTCAACGGTGTTGAGATTCTGCACGTAGTGCGCGCCGATGATGTCGAGGCCCTCGCCCCGCACCCAGCGCAGATAGGGCGTGTCCTTTTCGGTGGAAAATTTCTTGGCGAGTTCTTCCGAGACAACGGCGTCTTTGGCCACGCATTTCTCCTTGCGGTCTTCGGCGGCGGTTGGGCGGATATTACAACCCGCATACTCGAATTGTCATGCCCGCGGAAAGCGGGCATCTACCTATTGGAGATATGAGACGGGTCGCCGCATCCGCGGCGCCGCCGCCGCAGGTCATGGCAATACTCCGCCCGGCGCCGGCTTGTCGGTGGCGATCGCGATGCACTTCTCCGCCTTCATCCGCAGATGGATCGGATCGCCGGTGGGGGTGCGGAGCGACGGGTGGGCCTTCGCTTGCACCACCACATCACCCACCCGGACATGAAAATCGAGGTAATCGCCAAGGAAATCCTTGGCCGCCACGATGCCCTTGCAGATGTTCTCGCCGGCGGCGGCCTCAGGTGGCGCCTCCGAGAGCTCGACGTCTTCCGGCCGGACCGAGACGATCACGCTGGCGTTCCTGGTGACCCCGTCGCTGGCGTGGGCTTTGAGATCGCCCATGGGCGAATTCACCACGCAGTGGCCGCCGCCGTCGTCCATCGCGGTCACGCTGCCGCCGATGAAATTCGTGGTGCCGACGAAATCGGCGACGAACTGGTTCTTGGGCTGTTCGTAAATCTGCCGCGGCGTGCCGACCTGGACGATGCGGCCCTCGCTCATCACTGCGATTTCGTGCGACAGCGCCAGCGCTTCGCTCTGGTCGTGGGTGACGTAGACGGTGGTCAGGCTCAGTTCGCGCTGCATCCGTTTGAGCTCGATGCGCATGCGGTCGCGCAGTTTGGCATCGAGATTGGACAACGGCTCGTCGAGCAGGAGAAGCTGGGGCTCCATCACCAGAGCGCGCGCAAGCGCGAGCCGTTGCTGCTGGCCGCCCGACAGCTTGGTGGCGTCGCGGTCGACCAGGTGGTCAAGCTGCACCGCGCCGAGCACGCGCATCACCTTCTCGCGGATGTCGCGCTTCTTGAGCTTGCGGACCTCGAGCGGGAAGGCGACGTTCTGGAACACGTTCATGTGCGGCCAGATCGCGTAGGACTGGAACACCATGCCGAAGTTGCGCTTGTTGGGCGCGACGAAGATGCCCCGGCTCGACGAATAGACCAGTTGGCCGCCGACCTCGATATCGCCGCCGGTGGGCCGCTCCAGTCCGGCGATCGAGCGCAGCGTCGTGGTCTTGCCGCACCCGGACGGGCCGAGCAGGGTGAACAGCTTGCCTTCCGGTACCTCGAACGAGACGTCCTGCGCGGCCTTGACGGCGGCGCCGCGCTCATTGGCGTATTCGGTGAACAGCGACCTGACGCTTAGCACGTTTCCGACCCTTCGTTTCAGCCGGACAAGGCGCCCCGGCGACGTCGACGCGATTATTTCGCCGTCACATTCGCGGCCTTGACGATCGGCCACCATTTCGCGATTTCGGCTTTCTGCAGGGCGCCGAGCGCCTCCGGCGTCCGTTGATCGGGAGCCGGCACTTCAAGCCCCATGTCGACGATCACGCGGCGCCGGATCGTCCGATCGACAAGCGCGGCGTTGGCGGCCGCGTTCAACCGGTCGATGGCCTCCCGGGGCGTACCCTTGGGGACATAGATCGCGTTCCAGACCGACACGTGCAGGCCGGGTAACCCAGCCTCGTCCACGGTTGGAATATCGGGCGCGCCCTCGATGCGGGCTTTAGTGGTGACCGCGTAGGCGCGAATCTGTCCGTTCCGGACCAGCGGCAGGAAACTGCCCGATGCCGTGCACATCAGGTTGATTTGACCTGCAAGCAGATCCTGCATCGCCGGTGTGCCGCCCCGATAGGGCACGAACTGCCAGCGCACGCCGATTGAGTTCTGCATGGAGAGGCCACAGAGATGCTGCACTGTGCCTACGCCGACAGTGCCCTGCGAGACCTTGCCGGGGTTGGCCTTGATCCACGCGATGAGTTCATTGAGCGTCTTCGCCGGCACCGCGTTGGTGGTCACCAGCAGGAACGGGTAGCGCGGCAGAAGTGCCACCGGCTCGAAATCGTTCACCACGTCGTACTGCAGCGCTTGCGCCGCGGCATTGAAGACGTGCGTCTCGGCGTTACCGAGCAGCATCGTATAGCCGTCCGGCGCTGCGCGCGCGACGCGGCCGGCCCCGATGCTACCGCCGGCACCGCCCACGTTCTCGACAATGACGGTCTGGCCGAGCGACCCCTTCATATGCTCGGCAATCAGACGCGCGAGCCCGTCGGTGACACCGCCGGCCGGGTAGGGGACGATCATGGTGAGCGGCCGCGTCGGGTAGGTCTCTGCGGCGGCGGGAGCGATCGCCATGCCAGCGGTGATCGTGATCGCGAGAAGCAGTCTGGTCAGCATTAGGTCCTCCCAGCACATAAAAATTTTGTCGCCCGCTCTATTGGCTAGGCTTCCGAAATTCCAAACCGCTTGCCGATGAGCTGCGCCAAGAGAACTAGTACAAACAGCGCGACGATCAGCATCACGCCGAGCGCCGACAGCTCCACGTACTGGCCATTCTGCCACAGCTCCCAGATCATGATCGAGACCACCTCGGTGCCGGGCGAGTAGAGCAGGATCGAGCTCGACAGCTCGCGGATCGACACGATCATCACATAGATGAAGCCGGCGAGCAGCCCCGGCTTGAGCAGCGGCAGAACGACGCGGCGGAACGTCAGGCCCCAGGTGGCGCCGCTCATGGCGGCGGATTCCTCAAGCTCCTTGTGGATCTGCAGCATGGAGCCCGAACTGTAGCGCATCCCGTAGGGCAGGAACCGCGTCACATAGGCGATGAACATGATCCAGAGCGTGCCGTAGACCCCGATGTCGAGCGTGAGATAGCAGACCATGATCGCGAGCCCGAGCACCAGCCCGGGAAAGACCAGGGGCAGCGACGCCAGATTGTCGAGCATCCAGCGCCCCCGCAGCCGGGTGCGTACCACGATCCACGAAATGACAGCCGAGACCAGCATCACCACGGTGGCGGTCCCGATCGCGAGCACGAGGCTGTTCCATACCGTCTGGGCGAATTGCGGCGTGTCGAGCACCGTGCGGTAGGAATCCAGGCTGACGTGCGACAGCGCCGCCCACGACGGCGCGCTGTAGAACTTCTGCAGCGACGACCAGACCAGCACGAGGAATGGCAGCAGCACGATCACGACGAAGTAGACGATGAAGAGCGCCGCCGTGAAATAGCGCCAGTTGCCGAGGTCGATGGTGCGCGGCCGGAACCCCTTGCCGGTGACGGTGGCGTATTTCGCGCCCTGGCTCGAAAGCCGCGCCTGCGCGTAGATGCCGAGCGAGGTCACCAGCAACAGCGTGACCGCATAGGCAGCGGCGAGCCCGATCTGGCTCGGATACTCGTGGATCGCCTGGTAGATTGATGAGGTGTAAACGTGGATGCCGACCGGCAGCCCGAGCAGCGCCGGCACCTCGAACGATTCGATCGAGCGCACGAACAGGATTAGGAGCGCACCGAAGGCTGCCGGCCAAGCGAGCTTCAACGTGATACGGCGCGCCACCTGCGGCACCGTTGCGCCGCTCATCATCGCGGATTCTTCGAGTGAAGGGTCCATCGCGCGGAACGCCGCCGTCATCAAGAGAAACGCCATGGGCGAATAGTGCAGGCCGTCCACGAAGATCATGCCCGCCATGGTGTAGATGTTCACGAAGACCGCGTCCGTAGCGAACAGGCCTTGCAGCGCCAGGTTGATGATGCCGATCTTCGGGCTGGCCAGCATGATCCACGACACCGTGAACAGGATGCCGGGGATCACCAGCGGAATGATCGCGAGGGCGAAGAATAGCGTCTTAAAGGGCGTATTGGTGCGCTCGTTGAGGAAGGCGAGGGTGGTCCCGACCGTCAGCGCCAGCAACGCCGAGCCCGCCGAGAATTGCACCGAGTTGAGAAAGAGGCGCGCGGTATCGGCGCTGAAATAGGCGGTGCGGAAGTTGTTGAGCGTGAATTGCGCGGGTGCCGAAGCGGTCTGCGGCGTCAGCACGCTCTGCCACAGCAGAAAGGCGAGCGGCACCAGCGCCAGCCAGATCACCAGCGCGACCGGCGCGCCGATCAGGAGCCACTTGGTATCGAAACGCGATGCTGCGACCGGCATCGGAGCGACGCGCCCGGCGGCGCTGGTCACCAGCAGAACTCGCGTAACGCAGCGGGGCTCGTGCCCAGTTCCCTCCCCCATAGGGAGAGGGATGGGGTGAGGGGTTTTGGTCTATCGATCATTTGTCGTGCGGTAACCCCCTCACCCCGCCCCTCCCCCCAAATAGGGAGAGGGAGCGCGACCGAACCTGCGACGCGTACGGAGGAGCGCAATCATGGTCGAACGCAGCGCTGAATCATGATCGTGCGGGTGCCCGTGGTGGTGATCGTGCCCGTGTGCATGATCATGATCGTCGTGATGATGATGGTCGTGCCCATGACCATGACCATGGTCGTGCTCGTGCCCATGATCATGGTGATGATGCCCGTGCTCATGATGATGGATGCGCTGCTGCGGGCGGCCGCTGCGCGGGTCCTCGCTGAACACCAGCGACTTGATGGTCACCGGCACGGTGTAGGACGGCATCCTGATCTTGCCGAGATCGATGTAGTCGAAGTCGCGCAGCACGACGCCGTCGATGGCAAGGATTTCGCTCTCGACCAGCAGCTCTTCGCGCAGGATCGCTCCCAGCGTCTGCGCAATGTCGCCGTCGAGCATGAGGTAGACCGGCTTCTTCCGCTCGATCGTGGTGGCAAGCCCGTGCCGAATGCCTTCGGCGAAGGCCGAGATGCGCTCGTAGGACGGCGCGCCCTGCCAGCGCAGCGCCAGCGCCACCTCCTTCTCACCCTCCACCAGATCGAAGGCGGTGAAATGCCCCCGGATCGACTGCGCAAGTTTGCCGGCGTCGATCACGTCCCCGCACTCGTAGGACGGCTGCAGCACCTGCAGATTGCGGCGCGGCAGCAGTTCGCCGGGTTTGGTGATGGTCGAGGTATTGCCGGAGAGCTGCACGCTGTATTCGGAAGCGCCGAGCGCGGTGGCGCGGATGCACTCTCCGGCCGGCAGCAGCGGCCACGGCAGCGCGCCGCTGTCGAGCCGCCGGCGGATCGCCTGCCCAAGCCGGCGGCCCATGTCGCCGAAGTCACGCTCTTCGCGGCCATAGACGTATTCGCCGACGCCGCCCGAGAACATGACACCATCGATCCGGCCGAGATCGGCGATCGGATCGGTCAGATAAAGATGTTCGATCGCATGGGGCAGGGGCCGCGTGGTCAAGGCCGCGACCAGCGCGTCCGCCATCGCCTCCGCGACCTGGTCGAGCTGCGGCGGCGAGAGCACGTCGCCGCGGCTCCAGAAATAGCCGGCCTGGCGCGCGTGATAGCGCCCCGCAGGATCGAGCCGGACGATGCGGCCGATCTCGTCGACGACCTGCAGCCGGCCGCCGATGTGCACGGCCGCGGTGGCGATGACTTCGCCCTTCTCCAGCACGGCGAGCTTGGTGGTGCCGCCGCCGATGTCGATGTTGAGGATGCGCTTGCCTTCGTCGTGCGACACCCGCGCGGCGCCCGAGCCGTAGGCGGCCAGCAGCGACTCCATGTGGTGACCGGCGGTCGCGGTGACGAAGTCGCCGCGCTGCTCCGCCAGCAGCCCCGCGATCGCCTCGGCGTTCTCGCGCCGCAGCGCCTCGCCGGTGAGGATCACGACGCCGGTGTCGATGTCCTGCGCCTTGATGCCGGCAGCCGCGTACGCCTGGTCGATGATGGTCGCGAGTGCTCCATCGTCGATGCGCTCGTCGCTCTGGTAGGGCGTCAGCGCGACCGGCGACTGAAACAGCGTCTCGCGCGAAACCACGTAATACCGGCTGGTGAGGTCCTCGCCATAGCGGCGCAGGTTGATGCGCGAGAAGATGACCTGCGTGCCGGCCGAGCCGATGTCGATGCCGACGCTCACCAGCGTCACATGATCCTGGATCCAGATCGGGTTGTCTTCCAGACGCTCGTTTGGATCGAAATCGAAATGATCGTGGTCGTGATCGGCGTCATCGTCGTGCTCATGCACGAAATCGCGGCCCAGGAGATGGTCCGTCAGCGTGTGCTTGCCGCCCTGATTCTTGTCTTCCGCATCGGCCATCGACCCGCTGCTCCTCGATACCAGCCATAACTTCCCTTATGATGGCATCTTATGCCATACCCGGCGGCGTTCCGCACAGAGGCGAGGGATGAGATCGTGACCCAGGACGACACACAGAACGGGATGGCGGCGGAAGCCTACATCTCGCGGCTCGGCGAACGCGGCATTGAGTACGTGTTTGCCAATGCCGGGACCGATTTCGCTCCGATCGTCGAGGCGCTGTCGCACCAGAAGGCGAACGGCAAGGTTCCGCGCTTCATGGTGGTTCCGCACGAGAACGTCGCCATGGCGATGGCGCACGGCTACTACCGCATTGCGGGAAAGCCCGCCGCCGTGATGGTGCATGTCACGGTCGGCACCGCCAATACGCTCAACGGGGTGATCAACGCTGCACGCGACAACATCCCGCTGCTGCTCGCCGCGGGCCGTACCCCGATTACCGAGACCGGTAGCATCGCGTCGCGAAACCGGCCGATCCACTGGGGTCAGGAATCCTTCGACCAGGGCGGCATGCTGCGCGAATATGTGAAATGGGACTACGAGCTGCGCGCCGGTCAGCCGGTCGGGGCGATTGTCGACCGCGCCCTTGACATCGCGATGAGCGAGCCGCGCGGGCCGGTCTACCTGACCTTGCCGCGCGAGGTGCTGAGCAGTCCCAGCGTGGAGACGCGCCGGAATACGGTGCGTGCGCTCGGAACGCTGGCGCCCGTACCGGCGCAGGCGGCGATCGAGGAGGCAACGCGCCTGATCGCCAACGCCGAATTTCCGCTGATCGTCACTTCGGCAGTCGGACGGGTGCCGGCCGCAGTCGGCGAACTTGCCGCGCTGGCTGAGGAATTCGCCCTGCCGGTGGTTCAGGCCGAAGCCCGCGACATGAACCTGCCGACCGACCATCCGATGCATCTTGGCCATAACACTGCCGAGCTTCTGCCTAAGGCGGACGTGGTGATCGTCATCGACAGTGCGGTGCCGTGGATGCCGCGCAACATCCAGCCGCGTAAGGACGCCAAGGTGATCCACATCTCGGCCGATCCGCTGGAGACGCGCTACCCGTTCCGCGAGCTCGAAGCCGACCTCTACGTCCAAGGCTCCTCGCTCGCCGCGATCGCGATGCTGCGCAAGACATTGACCGATGCGATGAGAGGCAAGAGCGCGAGCATCGAAAGCCGGCGCAAGGCGCTCGCCGCGACCCGCGAAGAGATTGTCGCCAAGCGCATGAAGTTCATCGACAATGTGAAGGACCAGACGCCGATCCATCCGGCCTGGCTCGCCGCCTGCGTCAACCAGGTGAAGTCGGAAGATGCCATCGTGATCAGCGAGCTTGGTGCGCCGCTGCCGTTCCTCAACCTCACCAAGCCGCAGACCTACATGGGCAGCCTGCTATCCGGCGGGCTCGGCTTCGGCATGGGCGCAGGGCTCGGCGCCAAGCTCGCGGCGCCCGAGCGCGACGTGATCGTCACGGTCGGTGACGGCTCCTACATGTTCGGCAACCCGCTCCCCTATCATTTCGTCGGACGAGCCGAGAACCTGCCGACGCTGACGGTCGTCGCCAACAACCACACCTGGCTCGCGGTGCGGCAGTCGACGCTCGACGTGTTTCCCGACGGCCACGCCGCCAAGGCCAATTCCATGCCGCTCACCGAGCTCAAGCCCTCGCCCGATTATGAGAAGGTGGTCGAGAGCTGCGGCGGCAAGGGCGAGAAGGTCGAGGGCGCACAAAACCTCCTGCCGGCCTTGCGGCGCGGCATGGAGGCGGTACGGGCCGGCACGCCCACGACGCTCAACGTGCACACGCAGGCACGGCGGTAGCGGTCAGACCGCCGGCCAAGGTCAGCGATAGTCCGTCCGCCGCCGTCTAGGCCGGCAAAGTGCGCATGCGCATTCTCGGGAGGGGATGCGCGCCCGATGGGGCTTTGCGTGGCGTCCGCCGCTCGCTAAGAAACGCTGCGGGCCGGCCTCGATCAGTCGCCCCGGGTCGAGAGAAACGATCTTTCATGTCCGAGGAGCAAAACGCGCCCGTCCCGCAAACGAGCGATATCAACTACGGCCTGCTGATTCCGTTCGTCGCCCACGTTGCCCTCCTGCAGGCGATGATCTTGATCATCCGAATCACCACATCCTACCGGGCGATTGAGCTCGGCCTGCCGGTGTTTTGGCTCGGCATCATCGCCACCGGCTTTGCGATCATTCCGGTCTTCTCCGCCGTCACGCTCGGCCGCTGGATCGATCGCGGCAATGACGCGCGGGCGATCTGGATCGGCAACGTGCTGATCCTGGTCGCGTGCATCGGATTCTGGCTGTGGTCGAATTCGGCATCGAATTTGCTCGCGCTTTCGGTGCTGCTGGGCTTCGGCCACATGTTCTGCATGGCCGGGCACCAGATGCTGATGGTGCGCGCCGGCGGGCCGCTCAGCCGCGAAAGCGTACTCGGCTATTATATGATCGCCGCCGCGATCGGACAGGGCGCAGGACCGCTGACGGTGGGCTGGCTTGGCGGCTCGGCGGCGTTGCCGCCGACCGGTTTCCTGTTTGCCCTCAGTCTCGCCATCGCGGCCGTGGGCCTGGTGAGTCGCGTTGCTGATCAGGTCCGCGCCCGCGCTTCGGCACGGACGGGAAAAAGCGACGCCCTGGTTCCGCTCGGCGCGTTGCTCCACAAGCGCGGCCTGCCGGCGATCTTCATCGCCAGCATCGTGACGGTCACGGCGATCGACCTCCTGGTCATCTACATGCCGGCCTTCGGCGCGGAGCGGCAGATCGACTCGAACAATATCGGCTTGCTGCTGGCGGTGCGGTCGGCCGCATCGCTGGTATCGCGAATCTTCTATGCCCGGATGATCTATGCCTTCGGGCGCGCACCGCTGACACTGGTGAGCATGCTGGTGAGTGCGGCGGCCTTCGCGGTTATGGCGCTGCCGCTCTCGTTGCCGGCGTTATATGCCGACATGATCGTGCTGGGCTTTGGCATGGGCATCGCCTCGACCTTGACGCTGTCGGGCGTGGTCTATCTCGCGCCGGCGGAAGCCTACGGCACCGCGCTCACCTTGCGGATGACCGGCAACCGGATCGGCCAGGTGATGTTTCCGGCGCTTGCCGGGTTGGTTGCGGCGGCAACCGGGGTCGGGGGTATATTCGTCATCATTGGCCTGGGCATTGGAGTGTCCGGCGTGGCCGTGCCGTTGAGTTTGCGGGCGATTGGAGGATCCGAAAAGTGAGCACCCCGATCCAGATCCGCATGGGCGGTTACGGGCCCGCCAGCACCGGCTTCAGCCGCGCGCTCCAGTTTATCGGCGACCGGCTCACGGCCGAGTTCGGCGACCGCGTCGACGTGAAGTACGTCTTCAACATCATGGACCTTGGGTATCGCGCCGACGACATTCTGTGGCTGGTCGAACACGGCCTGCTCACGCTCGGCTACCAGTCGTCGAGCTACCTGACCGACCGCGTCCCCGAACTGGGCTTCGTCGACCTGCCGTTCCTGTTCGCCGACACCGCGGCGGCGCGCGCCGCCATGGATGGCGCGCTCGGCCAAAAGCTCGCGCAGGCGATCGAGGCGCGTGTCGAACTACCGCATCCTCGGCTGGTTCGAAAACGGCTTCCGGCACATCTCCAACAAGGTCCAGGAGGTGCGCCGTCCGGCCGATCTCCGGGGACTGCGCATCCGCGTGCTGCCGAGCGAGGTGCAGGCGCGCACCTTCGCGCTGCTGGGCGCGGAGCCGATGCGGATGGACCTCACCGAAGCGATCGCCATGATCAAGGCCGGCACCATCGACGCGCAGGAGAACCCGCTGAGCAATACCGTCACCTATGGCGTGCACAAGTTCCACCGCTTCCATACGCTCAGTAATCATTTCTATATTTCCCGCCCGATCTTCCTCCACCGCAATGCATTCGACGCATGGCCTGCCGATGTGCAGCGCGGTATGCGCGAGGCTGTCACCGCAGCCGTTGCCTTTCAGCGCGGTCTTCACGTCGATGAGGAGGAGGAGGCGCGCAAGGCGATCGTGGCCCGCCGACCTGCAGCGCGGCATGCGCGAGGCTGTCGCCGCCGCCGTAGCCTTTCAGCGCGACCTTCACGTTGAGGAAGAGGAAGAGGCGCGCAAGGCGATCGCGGCGCAGGACTGTGCGGTGGCCGAACTCGGCGCCGGCGAACACGACGCCTTCGCGGCGGCGGTCAAGCCGCTCACGGCCGAAGCGCGGGAGAGCTACGGCGCAGCGCTCTTCGGGCTCATCCGATGAACCAGGTTATTGAAATTTACGCGTTTTTTCAATGCCTTGCGAATTTGAAAGGGCGGGCGCTCCGGCCTCTTGAAATGAAAAAATCCGCTTCCTAAATCGTCCGCCGCCGGGGATTGGTAGTCCCGGCGCGGGCGCCGGCGGGCGTCTGGCATACCGCTCGTACCCATGATTGCTCGAGGGAGAATATGGCTATGAGAAACGATCACAGCGCATTTGATCTCGATGCCCTGCTGCATCCGGCGCGGGCCTTCGCACATCCGATGAACGTGTGATAAACACGTCAGCACGGATGTGCAAACCGTATTCTCTCGATCTTCGCGAGCGCGCGGTTGCCTCGCTTCCTGGGCGTCGGGCATGTCCTGTGACCGGTCGGCCAAGCAATTCGGGGTGGGTATCAGCACGGCGATAAACTGGGTTCGCTCGGTGCGGGAACCGGCAGCGTTGCGCCCGGTCAAGATGGGCGGTCACAAGCCGAAGGCTATTTCTGGTCTGCATCTCGTCTGCCTGTTGCGGCTCATCCTCGTCTTCCACTTCACCTTGCGCGCGCTGGTGGCCGTACTCGGCGCGCGCGGCCTCTAGTTGTTTATCTGTTCTGTCTGTTAGTTCTTCCATTCCGAGAAGCTGAGCTTCAAAAAAAACCGTGGTGGCTGTCGAGCGCGACCTGCCCGTCGTCGCGCGGCGGCGAGCGCAGTCGACCAAGTATCAAGATCGCGTCGAAGCCCGAGCGCCTGGTCTTCATGACTAGACCTGGACCAAGACCAACATGGCGCCGCTGCGGGGATGGGCGCCATGCTGCCGAGCGTCTCATCGCCAAGGTCCCGCATCGCCGCTGGACGACCACGACCTTCCTGGCCGCGCTTGCGCCATCGACCGCATCGATGCACCGTGGCTGCTTGAGGGCCGATCGACGGCGAGAGCTTCCGCACCTATGTCGAGAAGGTGCTCTGCCGACGCGCGCCAAGGCGACATCGTCATTCATGGACTATCTCTGCAGCCACAAAAGCCAAGGCGTTGCGCGCATCTCATCCGCTCTGCCTTCTCCAAGCTGCTCTTCCTGCCTAATATTCGCCCTACCTGAACCCGATCTAACAGGTCTTCGCCAAGCTCAAGCATCTGCTGCGAAAACCGCCGCGCGAACGGTCGAAGCCGTATGCTTCGCGGTCGGCGAACTCCTCGCTACCTTTTCCGCCGACGAATGCGCCAACTTCAGCGCAGGGCTGTGTGGTCGTCGAACTCAGCACCGGTGAACACGACGCGTTCGCGGCGGCGGTCAAGCCGCTCACCGATGAGGCGCAGAGGACGTACGGGAAGGAATTGTTCGATTTGGTCGCGGCGCGCTAGCCGCGCTTTTCGTCGGGCTCGGCGATGATCAGCGCCCAGTACACCTTGAATTTCGATTTCGGCGCCTGCACGGCCGCGATGCCGATGCGGGTGGCGCCGTTGAGCAGCATGTTCTTGCGGTGCGGCGGTGAATCGCGCCAACCCGAAAATGCTTCCGCGAGTGTGTGGTAGCCGGCCGAAATGTTCTCGGCCGCTGCCCGCGCGCTATACCCGTTCGAGTGCAGCCGGTCATTGAAATTGCGGGTGACGCTATGGTCGAGCTTGTCACGCGCCGCCATCGCGCGGGCCTGCTCCTCGGCCATCTTCATCAAGGCGGGATCGACCGTGACGGCGGTGAGGCCGTTGTTGGCGCGGTAGCCGGAAATCATCGAGGCCGCCATCGTGGCGTCGACCTTGGCATCCTTGGTCGTGAGGTTTTGGTAGAAGCTCGGATCGCTCATCACCGGGTCGCGATCGGCCGCGCAGGCGCCCAGCAGCACCAGCATCGCTAAGCCGGCCAAACGCAGAATCAAGCTGAAAGCCCCCATATTCCGTTCCCCAATTGGCCCACCCCTGCCAGCCCAGAATGGCGGAAGCATGGACGACTTGAACCTGCTTCGTCCGATTCCAGCCGGTGGGTGCGCGCAGAAATCTGTCGGTTGAGCAACACGTTACGCTTGGTATTGCGAACTCCATCTCGCTCGGACGCCAACGATCGCCGAAACATGGGCTACAAGGGGCCGTCGTCACTGCCCGGCCGCAGAACGTAGTGTGGTGCGGGAATCTCAATTCCGGCGGCGCGGAAGCGCCGGAGAATCTCCAGGTGGAGGTCGCTCCTGGCCAGCAACCCGTCGTCGACATGCCCCACAAAGGCACGCAGCTCGAATTCCAGCGCGAAATCGCCGAAACCGAGCAGGAGCGCGCGCGGCGGCGGCTGCTTGAGCAGGCGCGGTTGGTCGGCCGCACAGGCGAGCAGGATCGCGCAGACCTGGTCGGGATCGCAGTCGTACGACACTCCGACCTTGATGATGATCCGGCCGGTGGTGTTGGCGTGCGTCCAGTTCTTCACCGCGCTGGTGATGAACTCGGCGTTGGGGATGATGACGCTCGCCCGTTCGAAGGTCTCGATCTCGGTGGCGCGCACGCGGATGCGGCGGACGTAGCCTTCCTCGCCCTTGACGACGACGAGATCGCCGATGCGGATGGGCCGCTCGGTGAGCAGGATCAGGCCGGAAACGAAGTTGGAGACGATTGACTGCAGGCCGAAACCGATGCCGACCGACAGCGCGCCCGCGATCAGCGCCACCCGCTGCAGGTCGATGCCGAGCTGCGTCAGCGCCAGTACGATTGCGACGATTACGCCCACGTAGCCGACGATGGCGGTGATCGATTGCTGCAGGCTGGGTTCGAGCTCGGTGCGTGGCAGCAGGTGGCGCTCGAGCCACTTCTGCAGCACCCGCGTGATGAGCAGCGCGACCAGCAGCCAGAAGGCGGCGGCCAGGATCGCCCCGAAGGAGACCGTGACATCGCCGATGCGGAAGCCGAAGGCGAAATTGCGCGCGGTGTCGAGGAAATCGCCGGCGGTGACCTCCCAGGGTCCCACAATCAAAATGAGCGCGGTCAGGATCAGGAACAGGCAGATGCCGCCGGACACGAGGCTCGCGATCAGTCCCAGCCGCCGCGGACTGACGCCGAAATTGGCCGCCATCGCGCGGCCGCGCGCGGTACTGGCGCCGAGCCGCTCGACGAACAGCGCGTGGGTCAGCATGAGCAGCAGGTAGAGCGTGCCCAGCACCGCGAGTGTCGACAGCATCCGCTCGGCGATGAACGAAGCAAATCCCGAATAGCCCACCAAAAGCGCGACCAGCATCACCGTCAGGACGAGCCAGCCGATAGTCCGGATCCAAAGGGCGCGCGGCAGCGTCTCGTCCTCGAGGTTCGCGCGCTGTCGATGCGAAAACCACAGCAGATGCGCCAGCAGGACGCAGATCGCCGTCGCGAACGCCATGTTGGTGGCGATGACCAGCACCGGCGGTCCGCCAAGGACCTTGTAGATGACGAGTAGCAGCACCAGCAGGCCCATGGCGCGCGCACCCCACACGAGGTGGGCGACGAGCATCCGGGCGGTGTCATCGTCGATCGCGGCCAGCCGCCGTTCGGGTGCATCGGGTGCCAGCAGAGCCGGTTGCGACCGCGCGGCCGAATGTGGCGATCAGTACGGCGATCGCCAGTCCGTAGCCGATATCGATCAGGCGGCCGGGTAGAAGCTGGAAGTTTTCCAGGATCGCGACGACCGCCACCGTGGCGAGCGGCGGGATCAGCGTGATCCGCAGCAACACACCGAGCGCTGTCAACGCCTTGCCAAAGCGTGTCGGCGCGCCTGGCGTCGGTTCCGATGCGCCGCCCCAGCCAGCGCCAGAACAGCAGCATGGCGACCGCAATCGCCGCCAAGGTCAGGACCGCGCCCGCGATCCGGCCGGCGCTGTCCGGCTCCCGCAATAACTCCCACCACGCGCCGATCACCTCGGCCATGCCGGCGAATTCGTCCGGCAATGCCCGCGCCGCCGCAAGCCAGAGCGATGGCGACAGCACGCTTGGCGTCTGTTCGAACAACTGCTCGGCATAGGCGGAACGCCGCCGCTCCGTGATCTGCTCGGCAAGCTGGTCGGCGCGGGCGGCCAGCAGCCGTGCCTGTTTCAAGGGTGCGTCGAGTTCGCTGAACTCCTTGTTGAGGCGCGCCCGCTCCTCCGCGATGGCCGGAGCCTCGGGCGGCGCATCCTTCCCGGGAGGGGGACCAAGTTGCTTGAGCCGGGCTTCGGCCTGGGCAAGCCGCGGCGCGAGACTGGCGACCTTGGCCCGCAGTTCGTCGCGCGCCGGCACAAGGGTCCGGCCGAGTTCGTACAGGGTCTGGACCGACAATCCATCGCGCTTGAGTGACGTCTCGACCCGGTCAAGCAGAAGGCGCGTCGCCTCGAGGTCAGTGGAACCGCCGGCAGCGGGCGTTTCCGCAGCGGCGGACGACGCGAACAGGCACGCGGCCAGCAGGAGCGCGATGATGGTTCGCATCCTGTGCTGGCCCGCGAGTTCCCCTGACATGTCTGGCATCCCCACGGTAACCGTCTCGGCCGAGGACTACGGCCTGTCAAGGCCCCGGTCCAATTAGCGCACTTAAGGCATTGATACATAGCTTGAATATCTGAGGATCGGGCAGCGGAAAGCGGCTCCGGTGGCGGTTAACGGCAAAACAACAGGTTGCAGCTATCGTTAGCCCACCACCTCATCGGTATCTGGACATGCTTGGCGACCTTGACGACCTCTTCACTGGATGGCTGATCGCCGCCGTGCTCCTCGCCGGCTTCGTCGGCCTCGCCGTTGCGGCCGCCCGGGTGCTCAGGCGCCGGCGCGAACGGAATGCCCATCTTGTCGCCGCCCTCAACAACATGTCGGAAGGCCTGTGCATGTTCGATGGCGGGATGCGGCTCGTCCTGTGCAACGAGCGCTACATTGAAATTTACCGCCTGGACCGTTCGCTGGCCAAGCCGGGGGTGCTGCTTCGGGATCTGCTGGAACAGCGCAAGCGCTCCGGCACATTCGCAGGCGATCCGGAGCGATACGTTGCCGACACGCTTCGCCGGATGCGTCTGACCGACGGCATGCAGGACGTGCGGGAGATGCCCGATGGACGTTTCATCTCAGTGTCCAGCCGGCCGATGGCTGGCGGGGGATGGGTCGCAACGCACCAGGACATCACCGAGCGGCGCCGGCAGGATCAGGAACGCGACACCTTAGCTGCCCAGGAGCAGCGGCGCTTGATGATCGACGCCGCCCTCGCGGCCTTCCGTCAGCGGGTTGAGGCCATGCTGCAATCGGTCGGTGATAATGCCGGCAAGATGCGCGCGACCGCCACGGTTCTGTTCTCGGCGTCACGCCAGACGTCGCAACGCGCCGAAGGTGCTGTCCAGGCGTCGAATGAGGCCTCGACCAACGTCGAGGTCGCCGCTTCGGCTGCCACCGAACTCTCGGCTTCGATCGACGAGATCAGCCGTCAACTCGGACAGACCAGCACGCTCGTTCGCGTCGCCACTGGCGAAGCCGGCGTCACGAACGACCAGATCGGCTCACTGGCTAACGCGACGCAGAAGATCGGCGATGTGGTCAAGCTCATCCAGGATATCGCCGGGCAGACCAACCTGCTGGCGCTCAACGCGACGATCGAAGCGGCCCGCGCCGGCGAAGCCGGGCGCGGATTTGCCGTCGTGGCGTCGGAGGTGAAGTCGCTGGCGGTACAGACCGCCAAGGCGACCGAGGAGATCGCCAGCCAGATCGCGGGCGTGCAGACCTCGACGGTGACTGCCGTCAAGGCGATCGGCCGGATTGCCGACCGTATGCAGGAAATCAACACCCACACCGCCGCGGTCGCGGCAGCGGTGCAACAACAGAACTCCGCAACCGGCGAAATTTCGCAGAACGTAGCAAGCGCTGCGCAAGGCACGAAAGAGATCGTCGCCGTGCTTGGGGATGTGGCGGGCGCCGCGATCGAAACCCGCGGATCGGCCGAAACCGTACTGACGGCATCCGAGGCGGTCGAAACCGCCGCTGCCGACCTGCGTGCGGAAGTCGAGGGCTTCCTCCAGAAAGTAGCCGTCTGACGCCACATGTGCGGCCGGCGGCCAAACTGGTTGAGGATCTGCGTGGCTTTGCGGCAGTACGACTTGCTTTAGTTCGAAAAAACCAATTTCGGATACGCTCTCTTTACCAGATCAGGAAGTGGCCAATGCACCGATCTTTCGCCAAATATGCGCGGTCATTTTGGCTCGCCATTCTGGCCGGAGCCGTCACTTGCGGGGCGAGCTTTCTCGCCGTGCTCCTTCTTGGACCAGCCACGATCCTCGCCGACGGCCGAAATGGCGCCGGTCACGCTGCTAGCTGCGATTGCCAGCGTCATCCTCGGATTTGCCGCCTGCGGTGTGGCTGCGTTGTTTCTGCTCCCGCGCCTGGCTCGGCGATATCAGCAGGTAATCACTGCGATCGACAACATGTCCCAAGGCCTTGGGATGTTCGACGAGTCGCGCCGACTGATCCTGGTGAACGATCAGTACCGGCAGATGTACAGTCTATCTCCGCAAGTGGCGAAGCCGGGCTCTACATTGCGCCAATTGTTCGAGTATCGCGTCGAGGTTGGCACGTTTTCGGGTGACATCGACCGCCATATTGAGGCGGTCATGCGGAAGATGGGAGATGGCAAGGTCAATCACACCATCGTGGAGATGAAGGATGGGCACGTGTACCACGTCACCAACCGCCCGATGGCCGGGGGCGGGTGGGTCTCTACGCACCAGGACATCACCGAACGGCGTCGGGTCGATCAGGAACGCGACGCCTTGGCCGCGAAGGAAGAGCGCCGCGTCGCGGTCGATGCTGCAATCGTCGATTTCCGGCAGCGCGCCGAGACCATGCTGAAGACCGTCAGCGATAACGCCTGCACGATGCGATCGACCGCTGCGACGCTGTTCGCGGCATCAAACCAGACGTCGCAGCGGGCCGAGGGCGCGGTTCAGGCCTCCAACGAAGCGTCGACCAACGTCGAGACCGCAGCCTCTGCGGCGAACGAATTGTCGGCATCGATCGACGAGATCAGCCGTCAACTCGGTCAGACCAACAATCTCGTCGGCATTGCGGCCGACGAGGCGGGCGCGACCAACGACCAGATCGACTCGCTGGCCAATGCGGCGCGCAAGATCGGCGACGTCGTGAAGCTCATCCAGGACGTTGCCGGCCAGACCAATCTACTGGCGCTCAACGCGACCATCGAGGCGGCGCGGGCGGGCGAGGCAGGGCGCGGCTTCGCCGTGGTCGCTTCGGAGGTCAAGTCGCTGGCGGTGCAGACCGCGAAGGCGACCGAGGAGATCGCCGCCCATATATCGGCTGTTCAGGGCTCGACCTCGACGGCCGTCGAGGCGATCGGGCGTATCGTCGATCGCATGCGGGAGATCAATCAATTTACTGCGGCGGTCGCGGCCTCGGTGCAACAGCAGAATTCCGCCACCGGCGAGATCTCGCAGAACGTGGCAAGCGCCGCGCGAGAAACGAAAGAGATCGTCGCGGTGCTTGGCGAAGTCGCCGGAGCCGCGACCGAGACACGCAGCTCGGCCGAAACGGTGCTCTCGGCATCCGAAGCCGTGGAGACTGCCGCAGCCGACCTGCGTAACGAGGTCGAGAGCTTCCTGCAGAAGGTCGCCGTGTGACCGCGGGTCAGCCGAATAGCCCGCCAATCAGCGCGTGCGAACTCGATGACGGCAGACGCAAACGGATTATGGTGCGGGCTTACTGGAAGATCTCGTTGAACCGCTTCTTGATGCGGGCGTTCTCTTTCTCGATGTAATCGTTGTCGACCGCGATGATCTTCAGGCTCTTCAGTTCCGGCGAACCCGCGGGCGGCGCGATGTCGGTGCGGGACGAGTAGCCGCCGTCGGCCGGAAAAATCTTCTGCGCGGTATCGCCGATCATGAATTCCGCGAACAGCTTGGCGGCGTTGGGATTGGGCGAACCCTTCACCACCGATGTCGGCGAGGGAATGACGAACAGGCCGTCGGACGGATAAAGCGTCTTGATCGGATGGCCCGCCTTCTTGAGGTCGGCGGCGTAGGAATCAAGCGCACCGACCGCGATCAGCCGCTCGCCACGCTTGAGCGCGTCGGAGACTTGCTGGTTGCTCTGCACGATCATCACGTCGTTGCCGCGCAGCTTCTCATAAAAGCTCCAGCCATGTGCCTTCGACATGGTGCCGACCACCGACACCTGCAGCGAGGTGAACGACGGGTCGGCCATCACCAGCTTGCCCTTGTATTTGGGGTTGAGCAGGTCGTCCCAGGTCTTAGGCTCATCGGCGGCGGCGACTTTGTCGCTGCGCAGATAGTGCGTCATCAGGTTGAGCCGCTGGCCGACGAACAGGCCGTTGGGATCTTTGGCAGCGTCCGGTACCTTGTCGAAATTCTTCGGCTTGAAGGCGACGAAGCGGCCCTTCTTGCCGAGCGCATTGGCGGCGGCAGGCTCCGAATGGGTGAGCACGTCGACCGCCACGCGGCCGGCGTCCATCTCCTGCTGGAAGCGGCGCAGGATCGCCGAGCCGCCTGAGCGGAACATCTCGACCTTGATGCCGTATTCCTTCTGGAAGGCGTCGGCGATCTTCTGGCCCTGGCCGATCGGCGTCGAGGTGTACCACACCACCTTGCCCTCGGCCTTCGCCTTGGCGACGTCGACGGCGTCTTGCGCGTGGGCCGGGGTAAGGAATGCGAACAGCGTGACGGCGCAGAGCGCGTGTATGGGTTTCATGATGGCGTCTCCTCGCTTGCTTTCATTCTTGCCCGGTTCCGGCGCTGCCGGCCGTCATTCCGGGGCGCGAGCAAAGCTCGCGAGCCCGGAATCCATAGCCACGAAGCCTTCCTGGTTCAACGGAGGTGCGTCACTGCGGCAGACGGGCAGCATGGATTCCGGGCGCGGTCTTCGATCCGCCCCGGAATGACGCAAGAGCATCGATGGCCGCTTGATCAGTGGGTGCCGCGGTAGATCGGCGCCGGTTGCGAGAAGAAGCCCTCCAGGATGTGGTAGCAGATCTCATAGTTCTTCTGATGGAACGAAGCGTGCGCGATGCCAGGCATCACGCTGAACTGCTTGTCCGGGTTCGGCAGTTTCTCGAAGAACTTCAACAGGTCGGTCAGGCTGGCGATGCCGTCATATTCGCCGCGCATGATCAAGGTCGCGGCCTTGATCTTCTCCGGGTTGCAGACCGGCAAATTCGAGCACATGTCGACGTAGGTGCCGTTTGGGATCGAATTGTCGAGCTTGAGGATCGCGTCCGCAAACGCCTCGATCACGTTGTCGTCGGCGGTGCCGGGATGATCGCGTTCGAAAATCGAGCGCACGAACTTGCGGTCGATCGGGCGGCGCAGCTTGGCGCGGAACTCCGGCAGCTTCTTTGCCCGCTCGGCAAGCGTCGGCGAGCCCTCGCCGGTCCACACCATGGCGTCGCAGGCGAGCCGCGCGACCATTTCGGGGTGGCGTTCCGCGAACAGCGCGGCGCGCAGCGCGCCCGACGAAATCCCATAGACCAGCAGCGGCTTCTTGCCCCGCAGCTTCTCGATGTATTGCGCGGCCGCGAAGCAGTCGTCGGCCCCGTAGGAGATCGGCGCGTTGTTGTCGCGGTCCTTGGTGGAGCGGCCGTAGCCCTCCATGTCGACGCACCAGCAGTCGTAGCCGCGCGCCGCGAAGTAATCCATCGGCGACGGGCGGCCCGGCACCTGCAGGTCGAAGGTCGGGGTTGAGGCCATGGACGAGCCATGCACGAACAGGATGCGGCCAGCCGGCCCCGACGGATCGGCGGATTTGTTCCACAGGAACAGCCGGACATCGCTGCCCCTGTTGGTCCAGTGCTCCTCGCCCTTGATGGCGGCGGCAGGCGAAACAGGCTTGTTCATGGGTAAGCTCCAAACGTTGGTTGTCGTGTCCTAAACGCGCCGGTGCGCGATTTCAATCATGCGGAAAGACGCTGCACTGCGCCGCATCGATCTCGACCGCGACCCGATCGCCGACCGCGAACTGCTGCAACGGGTGAGTCTGTACCCGCAGCACCTGACCGGACGGCAGCGCCGCGTAGTATTCGTTGATATTGCCGAGGAAGACGTGATTGGTGATGGTCGCCAGCCCGGCCGCGGCGCCCGCCGGTGCGGCGATGCGGATGTTCTCCGGCCGGATGGCAATGTCGACGCTATCACCGGCGGCAAATCCATCGATCTTCGCGACATCGAGCGCGAGATCGCCCGCCACCTCGATCGTTCCACCGCCGTTGCGCACCTCGCGCAGGCGGCCCGGCACGAGATTCACCAGCCCCATGAAGTCTGCCACCATGCGGTTCGCCGGATGGGCGTAGACCTCGAACGGCGTGCCGTATTGCTGCAGCCGGCCCGCGCTCATGACCGCGACCTGGTCGGACAGCGCCAGCGCTTCGGCCTGATCGTGCGTGACGTAGACGAACGTGATGCCGGTGCGGCGCTGTAACTCCTTGAGCTCGACCCGCATGCGTTCGCGCAGCTTGGCGTCGAGGTTCGACAGCGGCTCGTCGAGCAACAGGATTGAAGGTTCGACAACGAGAGAGCGGGCGAGGGCGACGCGCTGCTGCTGGCCGCCCGACAGCTCGTTAGGATAGCGGCCTTCCAGGCCGCTCAGGTTGACCAGCGCCAGCGCCTCCTCGACCTGCTTCTTGGCTTGTCCGGCCGGGACCTTGCGCAACTTCAACCCGAAGACAACGTTCTCAAACACCGTCTTGTGCGGCCAGACGGCGTAGTTCTGAAACACCATGCCCATGCCGCGCGCTTCCGGCGACACCACCGCGCTGGGCGACGAGATCAGCCTGCCGTCGACCTCGATGCTGCCCTTGTCCGGCACGATGTAGCCGGCGATCAGCCGCAAGGTCGTGGTCTTGCCGCAGCCCGAAGGACCAAGCAGCGTGACGAACGAATTGTCCTTGATGTCGAGATTGACATCGTCGACCGCCGCGACGTCGCTGTCGCGCGTGCCAAAGCTCTTCGACAATCCGCTGATGGTGATGCCGGCCATTGACGCACTCAACCTTCGATGCGTTGAACGAGCCGCAAGCGCAGTCGGCTCCCTCTCCCATAGGGAGAGGGGCGGGGTGAGGGGTTACGGTCTTTCGAGAGCGCGGTAAACCCCTCACCCCAGCCCTCTCCCCGACGGGGAGAGGGAGCGCACCGAATTTGCCGCAACATCATTCGCTCCCCCTCACGTCCCGACCGGGGCGGCGTCGCCGCGTGCCGCAAGCCTGCCGCCACCCAGCCAATTGGCGATGGCGATCGCCACGCCGATGATCATCATGTTGATCATCGCGAGCGCCGCCACCGGCTCGATATAGCCGGTTTCGTAGAGGTTGAAGACCGCCACCGCGAGCGTGATCGAGCTCGAGGAAAACAGCAGGATCGACGCCGACAGCTCCTGGATCACCGGCACGAAGACCAGGAGCCAGCCGGCGAACAGTCCTGGCCGGATCAGCGGCAGTGTGATCTCGCGCATGGTGGTCGCCCAGGAGGCGCCGAGAATCTTCGCGCTTTCCTCCAGCGACGGATCGATCTGGCGCAGCGACGCGTTGGCGGCACGCACGCCGAGCGGAATGTAGCGCCCGACATAGGCCAGCAGCAGGATCGCCAGCGTACCGTAGAGCGCGATCGGCATCGCGAGCCAGAACTGGATCAGCGCCACCGCGACCACGATGCCGGGCAGCCCGAGCGGAATGAGTGAGGTGTAGTCGAGCAGCTTGCGGCCCGGAATGCGGGTGCGCAGATCGATCCAGCCGATGATGGCGCCGAGCAGCACCGCGATGCAGGCCGCGATGGTGGCGAGCAAGAGACTGTTTCCGATGGCGCGCTGGGTGACGTTGTACTCGAACAGGATGAATTTGTAGTTCGCGAGCGTGAGCCCCTTCCAGAAATCGAGGCCCCAGGATTTCGAGAACGACACCGCCGTCAGCGTCGCATAGGGCGCCACGATCGAGACCAGGAAGATCAGCAGGACGAAGCCGAGCAGCACCCAGCGGAACGTGCCGAGGTCCATCAGTTGCGGCCGCGAGCCCTTGCCGCCGAGCGTCACGTAGGAGCGTCGCGACAGGAATGACCGCTGGAGATAGAGCGCCACCACGGTGATGAGCACGAGCACCAGCGACAACGCGGAGGCGAGGCCGTATTCGGGCGGATAATCGAACAGCGCGTAGATGCGCGTCGGCAGCGTGAAGATGCGGCCCGGCAATCCGATGATCGCTTGCGAGCCGAACAAAGCGAGCGCGTTGACGAAGGCGAGCAGCGTGCCCGACAGGATGGCCGGCGCGACCAACGGCGCGGTGATCGAGAACGCGGTGCGCAGCTTGCTGGCGCCGAGGATCTGCGCCGCCTCCTCGTAGGAGGCATCGACCGATTGCAGCGCGCTCGAGGCCAGCAGATAGACGAACGGGAAGGTGTGCAGGACGGTGACCAGCACGAGCCCCGGCATCGAGAACACGTTCCAGGTCAGCCAGGGCAAGCCGAGCACGTCGCGCGTCAGCACGTTGATCAGCCCGGCGTTCGGACTGAACAGGTAGGTGAACGCGATGGCGGTGAGAAACGGCGGCGACAGATACGAGAGCGTGGCGGTGACCTGAATGAGCGGCTTCCACGGCACATTGGTGCGGCTCACCGCCCAGGCCAGCAGCAGCCCGATGACCAGGCTGAAGAGGCCGGTCCAGGCGCCGAGAATGAGCGAGTTCTTCAGCGCGGTGACGTAGAGCCGGCCGGACAAGACCTCGCTGAAGTGATCAAGGCTCAGTCCACCTTCACCCTTCACGCTGCCGAGCAGCAGCGAAGCAAGCGGCAGCACCACCAGCACGACGAGCGCGACGACGGCGCCACCCATGACGATGTGTTCGAGCTTGATGCGCGAGCGCCATGGCGGCCGCGCGAACCCGCCCCGCACCGCAACGCCCGCCGCCCCAACCGACATGCCGTCTCCGCCCCGGATTCTTGTCTATGACGCCGCTTGCCGTGCGCCTTGCGATGCTGCCCGCGGCAGGGACGAGCATCCCATACCCGGGCAAAATACGCCACGTCTCCTATGCGATTTACGCCGCCCGGAGCAAGCCTCCTAAGGCTTCGGCTCGTGGCGAATGCGCGCCATCATCTCGGCGATCGAGCCCATGAACGGATGGAAGGTGAAGCGCACGACATGCTTGCCGCGCGGGACCAGGACCGCACGGAAGATAACGTTAGCTTTGAAGATATTGGTCTTCACGCCGTCGACGGTGGCGCGCCACCAGGGGTGCCAGACGTCGTTGAGCACGAGGATTTCGTCGATCGGCGCCGTGACCTCCACGACGACCTCCGTATTCGCGTAGCGCACCAGCCGCGCCGTGCCCGGCGAACCGCCCGACACCCGCGCGATACCGGCCGGCGCCCGCTTGAGCAGAACCGTTCGCTGCGGATCGGCATCCGGCCAGCCGTTGTTGATGAGGTCGTCGAAGTCGGCGAGCCGCCAGTCGGAAAACAGCATGACGCGTGGCAGCGCGCGCGGGTTCTCGTAGATATAGGCGTCTTTGGTGTGTGCGATGAAGGTGAGGTCACCCGGCTTTAACGACGTGTCGATCTGCTCGACCGGGACGCCGGTGGCGATGAAGCGCAGCCCAAGGAGGTCCGCGAAAGCAGAGCGGTACGACGGATAGAGTGGCGAGAAGATGCGCTGCGACGGGATCGCCACCGTATCGCCGGTGCGCGTCGCATCGAAGAACCAGCGCAGGCGAAGCGGATTGTGTCCGAACACCTGGTCGAAACCCTGCGCCAGCGAGAGATTGGGCCAGTGATACCCGATGCCGATGAGTTCGACGCGGTCGCGCCGGTCGGGTGCTGCGGTCGCCGCAAGCTTCGTGCGGAGCAACTGCACGGTCTCATTCTTTGTGCCTTGGCGCAGCGCGTCGAATTGCTGGCGCGGCAGCGCCGTTGATTCGTGCGGCGCGTTGTTCCATCGCAGATCGACCGCCATGAACAGCGCGAGCAGCATCACGGCGAGCACCGGCCCATGCGCGTAGAGGCGGCGCGTGATCACCAGAATGCCGATCGACGACGCGGTTAAGACAAGGGCCGTGAGGATCGGGAGGATCGTCGGCCGGATCCCGACCACCGGGTAAGCCACTGCCAGCGCGATCGCGATCAGAACGGCCGGGCAGGCTATTTCGATCGCTCGCTGCAAGCGCGTCGCGGCTGGTACGGTGCCGGTCAGCCAGCGATGCACCAGATAGCCGGACAGGATGGCCAGCATCGCGCAGAGCACGAACGTCGCATCGGCGGCGCGGCGGTAGAGCGCCACGAACGGCAGTTCGTACATCATGTGAAATGCCGGCGTATAGGCGCCGAGCGCGTAGAGCAGCATCAACGCCGCTGCGATCGTGAAGAAACGGATCTCGCGCGACCAGGCGAGACCGCGGATCAGTCCGAACGATATGAGGGCGATGATCGGCACCGTGCCCGCATAGACCAGCGGCATATTCTGCGAGAGATAGAGTCCCGACCAGCCCCAGGCATTGGCCCAGGCGGTGCTCGGTGGCGCCCAATAGTCGAGATTTGCGTTCATTGCTCCGAACAAATCGGCGAAGACGAACTGCAGCAGGTGAACCGGATGGATAGAACCGGCGGCGGCCCCTTCGAAGCTGATCTCGGGCCGGTTCGATCGCGCCGCCAACAGCGCCGACATCAGGACAGGGACAGCGGCCACCAACGCCCCGCTTGCGGCGACCGCGATCAGCGGCTTGAGGCTGGCGCGCATGCGGTCGATGGCGCCTTCGCCCGTGATCCAGTGCGCTACCACGAAGCCGGCCAGCACGTAGAGCGACAGCAACGCGACCTGGTCGCGTCCGATCGCCATCAATCCCGCAATGGCGCCGGCCGCCAGACCGGCGCGCCACGACGGCCGTTCGAGGGCGCGCGCCAGGAGCCACAACGTCAGCGGCAGATAAGCAAGGCTGATGACCTGGCCGATATGCTGCAATCGCGCGCTCGCTGCCCCGCCGAACGCAAAGGCGAGCGCGGCCACGAGCGCGCCGCCGGTGTGCCAGCCGCGATCGCGGAAGAACAGGATGATGCCGAGGCCGCCGAGAAACAGATAGCCGAAGATCACCGCGTCGAAGGCGCGCAGGCTGATCGCGGAATTGAAGACGGCGAGCAGCACGTGCAGCGGAGAAAACATCAGCGATTGCGGGTCGGAGATTTGCGGCCAGCCGGCGAACACATTGGGTGTCCACCACGGCCATTCACCGTGCGCGATCGACGTCGCCAGGAATTGTACCTGCGGGAAGAACTGCGACTTCGCATCCCACGGGATCGTCACGTGGCCGGACAGCCACGGCCAGGCCGGAAGCAGGAATGCGGCGGCGAAGATCGCGATGGCGATGACGAGCGGTATCCGGGATGCCGAAATCGTGGCCGGTGTTTCCGGCGCGCCGGCCGGCAGCCACGATCGGACCTGATCCTTGAAAGAGGGCTTGGGCAAAGCGGCTGTGCCGGTCCACGTGGACGACAACGCCTCGCTGCTCCGCCGTATCGGCGGATCGCCACTCACACGCGTATCCATCCCTGCTTGCCCCGCCTCGCTTTCGGGAGCCGGCGCTCTGGCTTATTGCCCTTGGGCCGGATCATAATGGCTCTCTTGCGGCCCTGTGCGGCGACCCGCAAATATGTCGCACCAACGTCCGGCCCGCCGGGCCGGTGGATCGCGGTCGTCCCTCGTCCTATCATTCCTATTACAATTGAAAAGTGAGTGAGCGGGAAGCCGATGACGACCCCCATGCTGCCGCGCGACCGGTGCGATTTTTCCGCCATTGTTGACCGTCCCCCGCTCAAGCTGCCGGGCGGGGCGCGGCTCGTGGTCTGGACCATCGTTAACTACGAAGTGTGGGACATCGGCCGGCCGATGCCGCGCCAGGTGCTGCCGGCGCCGACCGGTGTGCCGTTGCTGCCGGACGTTCCGCACTGGAGCTGGCACGAATACGGCATGCGGGTCGGGGCGTGGCGGTTTTTCGAGCTCTATGAGCGGCTCGGCATCCGGCCGACGCTCGCCATCAATGCGCGCACCTGCGAGGACTACACGCGGGTCGCCGAGGAGGGCAGGCGGCTTGGCTGGGAGTTCATGGGCCACGCCTACGATCAGATGCCGATCCATAAGCACGAGGATCAGCGCGGCATGATCAACCACTCGATGGACATCCTCGAAAAATTCACCGGCAAGCGTCCGGTCGGCTGGCTCGGGCCGGGCCTGACGCAGACGCTCGACACGCCCGAACTGCTGGTCGAGGCCGGCGTGAAATACATCGGCGACTGGGTCTACGACGACGAGCCGACAACCATCCGCACCGCCAAAGGCCCACTTGTCACGCTGCCTTACACGGTCGAGATCAACGACATCGGCATGATGATCGTGCAGCACCACGAGAGCGAGTACCTGCTGCGGCGCGCCGTTGACCAGTTCGACCGGCTCTATGCTGAGGGCAAGGATCGCGCGAAGATCATGGCGATCGCAATCCACCCGTACATCAGCGGCCAGCCGCACCGGATCAAGTATCTCGAAGCGTTCTACGACCACGCCAGCCGCTTCGAGGGTGTGCTGCATTGGAACGGCGCCGAGATTCTCGACTGGTATTCGGCACTCAATCAGCCGGCGCGGTGATACGGGGCGCGCCCTCCGAGCCGCAGCGGCCGCGAGCGCCGCGGCGGGTCCGCTGTGGACTGCCGATTGCTCGCGGTCGAAGATGAATATTGGTTAATTTTCAGGGACTTACAGCCGCCTCGGAGGCTCGGCCGGAACCGCCGGCGCCCACCTGTCCGCGAATTAAGTGGTCGCCCGGGACCGGCCTGATAGCATATATGGTTAACGCGGAGGCGGGTGGCCGGGGAACTGCGTGGCGTTAACACTCGTCCCCGATTTGTCTCCTGGTCGGACTGTGGCGTTCGAGAGTTAACCCCATGTATCTGAGGTCACGAGCGCGTGCTCTGGTTGGAGCCAGAAGCCTTCGCCGTTTCTTTGTCGTGTTTTTGGGATTAGCTTTCGTGCAAATGTTGTCCGGGTGCCTCTTCGACTCCCAGCGGCCGCCGCTCACCGGCATCCCGGACGCGTATCGAGCCGGGAAGGGCGACTCGGCACCGCCGGCGCTCGACTGGTGGCGCGGGTTCCATTCGAACGAACTCACCAGCCTGATCGAGGAAGCGCAGACCGCCAATTTCAATATCGGTGCCGCCATCGCGCGTATCCTGCAGGCGGACGCGCTGGCGAAGGTCGCCGGTGCGCCACTGCTTCCACAGGTGCAGCTTAACGCCAGCGCAACAAGATCGCGGCCGCGCGGAGGTCCGGTGACAGAAAGTTACAGGGCCTGGCTGCAGCCGCCATCGGCGAGCTACGAGATCGATTTCTGGGGCAAGAATCGCGCTGTTCTGGTGGCCGCGCAGGAAACGGCCGCCGCTACACGCTTTGCAAAAGAAGTCGTGGTTCTCACAACCGTCGTCAGCGTCGGCACTGCCTATTTCCAGGTTCTGGTGTCGCAAGACCGGTTGCGGATCGCGCGCCAGAACCTCGCCGCGGCGACACGCGTGCTGGACCTGATCAAGCAGCGGTTCAACGCCGGCACTGCCTCGCAGCTCGACATCGCCCAGCAGGAAAGCGTGGTTGCGACGGTGCGCGCCAACATTCCGCTGTTCGACCAGACCCTGCGCCAGAACATCGCGACGCTTGCGGTGCTCATCGGCCGCCCGCCGATCGACCTCAAGGTGAAAGGCGGCAGCCTCTATTCGCTGAAAATTCCTCGCGTGACGCCCGGCATGCCTTCCGAGCTGTTGTTCCAGCGGCCCGATATCCGGCAAGCCGAAGCGAACCTGGCGTCCGCCGAAGCGAGTGTGACCGCGGCGCGCGCGGCGTTCTTTCCGAGCATCGTGCTCACCGGCCAGGCGGGCTACGAAAACCCCGTGCTGAAGCTTCTCTTCACACCACAGAGCTTTTTCTTTTCAGTCGCCACCAGCCTGACGCAGCCGATCCTCGACGGCTTCCGGTTGGAGGGGCAGTTGGAGGCGGCGACCGGGCAGCAGATCGAGTTCATGAAGCTCTACTGTCAGGCGATTCTCGCGGCGTTCGGCGACGTGGAAATCGCGTTGATCGCCATTGCGGACGGCGCCGAGCGCGAGCGATTGCAGCGCGTCGTCGTGACCGCGTCGCGGCAAGCCTTCAACATCGCGGAAACAAGGCTGCGCGAGGGGACCATCGATCTCGTCACCTTGCTGCAGACCCAGCAGACTTTGTTCACCGCAGAGGATCTCCTCGTACAGGCGCGCCTTGCCCGGTTGCAGGCGGTACTGAGTCTCTTTCAGGCACTCGGCGGCAGTTGGCTCCCGCCGGGAGTGGGGGCCAATACGAACCTAATGCAATGACGGCAAAACGGCGCACGATCGTCACCTTGCTGAGTTGCCTGGTCGTTGCGGGCGTCGCGGCAGTTTATTTCTCCCCCTGGAAGGCCGCCGTCATCCAGCAGTTTCCGAAGCGCAAGGGCGGTGGCGGGTCCGCGTCTGCTCCAATTCCAGTGCTGGCAATCGGCGCGCGTCTCGCCGACGTACCGGTCTATCTCGACGGCGTCGGCACTGCGCGGGCGCTCAACACCGTGACAGTGCGCGCGCAAGTCGACGGCAAGCTGCTCAAGATCATGTTCACCGAAGGCCAGGACGTTAAGAAAGACTACGTGCTCGCCAAGATCGACCCGACGCTCTATCAGGCGCAATACGATCAGGTGGTCGCCAAGAAGGCCCAGGACGAGGCCACGCTCGCCAATGCACGGCTCGATCTTGAGCGCTACACCCGGCTGGCGGCAACCAACGCGATCAACAAGCAGCAGCTCGACACCCAGAAGGCGGTCGTCAACCAGCTCGTAGCGCAGGTCAAATCGGATCAGGCGGCAATCGAGAATGCACGCGCCATCCTCTCCTACACCGACGTGGTGGCGCCGATTGCTGGCCGGACCGGCATTCGTCTGATCGACGAAGGCAACCTGGTGAAGGCGGCGGACACCACCGGCATCGTGGTCATCACGCAGCTTCAGCCGATTTCGGTGTTCTTCAGTCTGCCGCAGCAGGTCCTGCCGGAGCTCAACAAGGGGCTCGCCGAGGGACAGTTGACCGTCGATGCGCTGGCGCCTGACGGCAAGGCCGTGCTTGACGCCGGCAGGGTGGTGGTGGTCGACAATCAGGTCGATCCCACCACCGGTACGGTGAAGATCAAGGGCGAGTTCCCCAACGCCAGGCTGCAGCTCTGGCCCGGCCAGTTCGTGAATATCCGGCTGCTGATCGACACCTTGCGGCAGGTCGTCGTGGTGCCGACCGCGGCCGTTCAGCGCGGCCCGAACGGAGCGTTCGTGTATGTTGTGAAGGACGACAGCACCGTCGGCGTCCGGCCTGTGACCATTACCAAGCAGGATGACCGCGAGGCCGTGATCGGGTCCGGCCTGCGGACCGGCGAGCGGGTGGTCACGACCGGCTTCGGACGTCTCACCGAGGGAACCAAGGTGGCGGTATCGAGCGCCTCGGATGCCGGGCAGGTGCCGCCCGGCCGCGCGCGACCCAAGGGGAGCAGCAACCGCAATCGCGGCGGTATCAAAGGCGGCGGGGAAAAAGCCAAGCGCGATCAGACGTCGGGTGGACCACCGAGCACCACGCAATGAGCGTCTCCTCGCCCTTCATTCACCGTCCGATTGCGACCTCGCTGCTTGGCGTCGCGATCATGCTGGGAGGCCTGCTCGGCTACCTCTGGCTCCCGGTCTCTTCGCTGCCGCAAGTCGACTTCCCCAGCATCCAGGTCACGACACAACTCCCTGGCGCCAGTCCCGACACCATGGCGGCGCTGGTGACGGCGCCGCTCGAGCGGAATTTCGGCCAGATTCCCTCGCTCGCGCTCATGACGTCGTCGAGTTCGTTCGGTATCAGCCAGATCACGCTGCAGTTCGATCTCAACCGCGACATCGATGCGGCGGCGCAGGACGTGCAGGCCGCGATCAACGCGTCCGGCTCGACGCTGCCGCGCAACCTGCCTTATCCGCCGGTCTATTCGAAGGTGAACCCCGCCGACGCCCCGATCGTGACGCTCGCGCTCACCTCCAACACCATCTCGCTGCGGCAGCTCAGTGATCTGGCGGATACCCAGCTTGCGCCGCGCCTGAGCGAACTGACCGGCGTCGGGCGCGTTACCGTGCAAGGCAATATCCGGCCGGCGGTACGGATCCAGGCCGATCTGTCGCGGCTCGCCAATTACGGCATCTCGCTTGAGGATTTGCGCAACGTGATTGTCGCCGCCAACGTTGCGGGCGCGAAGGGCGCGTTCGACGGCGTGCACCAATCCTACACGATTTCGGCCAACGACCAGATCACGGCTGCGGCGGCCTATCGCAACATCGTCGTGGCCTACCGCAACGGTGCGCCGGTGCTGCTCCGTGACGTCGCCGACGTGCTCGACGATCTCGAAAACAGCAAAGTCGGCGGCTGGTACCAGGGCAGCCCGGCGATTGTCGTCGACATCCAGCGTCAGCCCGGCGCCAACGTCATCGAGACGGTGCAGCGCATCACGGCGGAGCTGCCGAAGCTGCAGCGCTCAATGCCGGTGGGTGTCACGCTAACGGTGGTGCATGATCGCACGACGACGATCCGCGCCTCGATCCGCGACGTGCAATTCACCCTCGTCCTGAGCGTGGCGCTCGTCATCATGGTCGTGCTGGTGTTCCTGCGCACAATTCGCGCCACCATCATCGCGGGTGTTGCGCTGCCGCTGTCACTGATCGCGACTTTCGGCGTGATGTGGTTCTGCGGCTTCTCGCTCGACAACCTGTCGCTGATGGCGCTGACCATCGGCACTGGGTTTGTGGTCGACGATGCGATCGTGATGATCGAGAACATCGTACGCCACATGGAGGACGGCGAGGGTCCGTTCGAGGCCGCCTTGCGCGGCGCCAGCGAGATCGGCTTCACGGTGATCTCGCTCACCGTCTCGCTGATCGCGGTCTTTATTCCGCTGCTGTTCATGACCGGCCTGGTGGGCCGCATGTTCCGCGAATTCGCGCTCACGCTGACCATCGCGGTCGTTGCCTCGGCGGTCGTGTCATTGACGCTGACCCCGATGATGTGCAGCCGCCTGCTGCGGCATCAATCAGAAGGCGCGGGCCGTGGCATCACGAAGACGTTTCACAATGCGGTCGAGCGCAGCGTGGAACTCTATCGGCGGAGCCTCGAATGGGTCATTCGTCATGAAAAATTGACGCTGCTGGTGACGCTCGCGACGGTGATCGCGACCGTCTGGCTTTACATCATCATTCCGAAGGGGTTCCTGCCGCAGCAGGACACCGGGCTTATCTTCGCGGTGATGGAAGGCGGCCAGGAGGTCTCGTTCACCGAGATGAAGCGGCTGCAGGGCGTGGTCGAGACGGCGATCCGCAAGGATCCCGAGGTGACCGGCGTGGTGTCCGTGGTCGGCGTCACGCCGCTCAATGCCACGCCCAATGCGGGACGGCTGGCCATCACGCTGCGTTCGCGCGACGTCCGCAAGACGCCGGTCACGACTGTGGTCGACCGGCTGCAGCAGGCCGTTGCCGCCATTCCGGGCGTCGTGGTCTATTTCCAGCCGGTGCAGGACATCCAGATTTCGACCCGGCTGAGCCGCGCGCAGTACCAGTATACGCTGACCGGTACCGATACGGCGGAGGTCGGCGAATGGGCCATGCGTCTTGCGCAGCGTCTGCAGGCTTCGCCGATGATGCGCGATGTAGCATCGGAGTCGCAGGACAACGGCTTCCGGATGAAAGTCGAGGTCAACCGGGAGACCGCCGGCCGGCTCGGTGTCTCGATGCAGACGGTGGTCGACACGCTGAGCGACGCCTTCGGCCAGCGACAGATCTCGACCATCTACGGCCAGGCCAACCAGTATCGTGTGATCCTCGAAGCCAAGCCGGAATACCAGAACGATCCGAACTCGCTGTCGAAGATCTACGTCCCGGCTTCCGGCAATCAGGCGGTGGCGACCTCCACGTCGCTGACGTCCAACCCGACCGCGCCGGTGATCTCGACCGCCGGCAACTCGCAAATTCTGCTCAGCACCATTGCTAAATTCGTGTACACCACAGCGCCACTGGTGATCGCGCACCAGGAGCAGTTTCCGGCGGTCACGATCAGCTTCAATCTGGCGCCCGATGCATCGCTCAGCGATGCCGTCAAGCTGATCTCGCAGGCCGAACGTGACATCAACATGCCGTCCTCGCTGGTCGGCAGCTATTCGGGCGATGCCGCCGAATTCGGAAAGTCGCTCGCCGGCCAGCCGTGGCTGATCCTGGCTGCGGCAGTCACGATCTACATCGTGCTCGGCGTGCTCTACGAAAGCTTCATCCATCCGCTCACGATTCTGTCAACGTTGCCCTCCGCCGGCGTCGGCGCGCTGCTGGCGCTGATGTATTTCAACATGGAGCTCTCGGTCGTCGCGTTGATCGGCATCGTGCTGCTGATGGGCATCGTCAAAAAAAATGCCATCATGATCATCGACTTCGCGCTGGACGCCGAGCGCAAGCAAGGGCTGTCGCCGCACGAAGCGATCGTGCAGGCCTCGATTCTGCGATTCCGCCCGATCATGATGACAACGCTTGCCGCACTGTTCGGCGCGATCCCGCTCGCCTTTGAGCAGGGCACCGGCTCCGAGCTGCGCAATCCGCTTGGCATCACCATCATCGGCGGCCTGCTGCTCAGCCAGTTGCTCACGCTTTACACCACGCCGGTGATCTATCTCGCGATGGAGCGGCTGAAGGCGCGGTTCGTCCCGCCGGTGCCGCTGCAGACCGAGCTCGATCTGCAGGAAGGTCCGGTGCCGACGCAGCACGCGGCGGAGTGACGGTATGGCGATCCAGACCTTCTCCGAGCCGTTCATCCGCCGCCCTGTCGGTACGACGCTGCTGGCGATCGGATTGCTCCTGGTGGGTGCGGTGGCTTACCGCTTTCTGCCGGTCGCCAGCATGCCGACCATCGAGTTCCCGACCATCAGCGTGAACGCGAGCCGCCCGGGCGCTGATCCGGAGATCATGGCGGCCACCGTAGCCGCTCCGCTCGAACGCCGGCTGAGCGAAATTCCGGGCGTCAGCGAGCTGACGTCGCGCAGTTCGCTCGGCTCGACCCGTATCTCGGTGCAATTCGATCTCAGCCGCAGTATCGAGGGCGCCGCCCGCGACGTGCAGGCCGCGCTCAACGCGGCGCAAATCGATTTGCCCAGCGACCTGCAGTCGCGGCCGACATTTCGCAAGTCGAATCCGGCGGCGACGCCGGTCATGATCCTGGCGCTCACGTCCAAGACCGTGCCGCCGAGCGCGCTCTATGATGCCGCCGACACGGTGATCGCCCAGCGTCTCTCGCAGGTCGACGGCGTCGCCGAGGTCAGCGTCAACGGCGCCGAACAGCCTGCCATCCGTATCCGCGTCAATCCGGTCGCGCTCGCCTCGATGGGGCTCGACATGGAAAACGTCCGCACCGCGGTCGCCAACACCAATGCGGCCGGCGCGGTCGGGGTGTTCGACGGCGATGCGCGTGCGGTGACCATCGGCGTCAACGATCAGCTCCGCACCGCGCCGGAATACGATCCGATCGTGGTGCGCACCGCCAACGGCACGGTGGTGCGGCTATCGGCCGTCGCGTCCGTCGAGGCGAGCGTGCGCAACAGCCGCTCCGCCGGCTGGTTCAACGGCCAACCCTCGGTGCTGCTGGTGGTCACCAAGCAGGCGAACTCCAACGTCATCGAGACCGTCGATCAGATCTACGAAATGCTGCCGGAACTCAAACGGTGGATTCCAGCCGGCATCGACATTTCGGTGCTGTCCGACCGGACCAAGACCATCCGGGCAAGCGTCGGCGACATGCAGCTAACGCTGCTCGCGACCATCGCGCTGGTGATGCTGGTGGTGTTCGTGTTTCTGCGGCGCGCGGCCGCGACCATCGCCGCCGGCATCACCGTGCCGCTGTCACTCGCCGGCACCTGCGCGGCGATGTGGCTCCTGGGATTCTCGATCGACAATCTGTCGCTGATGGCGCTGGCGGTATCCGTCGGCTTCGTGGTCGACGATGCCATCGTGATGATCGAGAACTGCTTCCGCAATCTCGAAAAGGGCATGTCGCCGATGCGCGCCGCCGTCGAGGGTGCGCAGCAGATCGGCTTCACGGTTCTGGCCATCAGCATTTCGCTGATCGCCGCCTTCGTGCCGCTCCTGTTCATGACCGGCATCGTCGGGCGGCTGTTCCGCGAGTTCTCGGTGACATTGGCGTTTGCGATCATGGTTTCGACCGTGGTCTCGCTGACGGTCACGCCGATGATCTGCGCACATTTTGTGCGCAAGCCGCCGAGCCCGGATGCCACCTGGTTCGACCGCGCGGTGGAGCGCGTGCTCAACTGGATGGTGCGAGGCTATGCCAGAAGCCTGGCCGTCGTGCTGGACTTCCGCGGTCTCGTCCTGGTCGTCATGGCGGGCACGATGGCAATCACCGCGATTCTCTATGTCCGGACGCCGAAGGGCTTCTTCCCGCAGGACGATACCGGCCTGATCTACGGCGGCACCCGGGCCTCGCCCGAGGTGTCGTTCCACACCATGTACGACTTGCAGGAGAAGGCGGAAGCAATCGTACGCGCCGATCCCGCGGTCGCCGGGGTCGGCTCCTCGATCGGCACGTCGGGCTGGAGCCCGTCGGTCAACCGCGGCACGCTCTTCATCAGCCTCAAGCCGCTGGCCGAACGCGGCGCGACCACACAAGCTGTGGTCGCGCGGTTGCGGCGGCAGACCGCCAACATCGCGGGACTGAACGTATTCTTCTTCGCCATGCAGGATGTGCGAGTGGGCGGCCGGCAAAGCGACTCCACCTATCAATACACGCTGTGGGATGCGAACTACGACGAATTGCTGGAATGGGCGCCGCGCGTGCTCGAGCGCATTCAAAAAATACCTGGGCTCGTCGATGTCTCGAACGACCGCGAGCAGGGCGGCCTCCAGGTTGACATCGAGATCGACCGCGTGACGGCCGCGCGCCTCGGCGTGCGCATCCAGGACATCACCAATTCGCTCAACAACTCGTATGCGCAGCGCCAGATCTCGACGCTGTACACGCAGCGCAACCAGTACCGTGTCATTCTCGAAGTCGATCCGCAGTACCAGCGCGATCCGACCGACCTTGCGCACATCTATGTGAACGGTGCGAACAATACGCAGGTTCCGCTCACCGCCGTGACCAAGATCAAGCGCGGCCTCTCACCGCTGGTGGTCAATCACCAGGGGCAATTTCCGGCGATCACCATCAGCTTCGGCCTCGACGAGCACACGCCTATTGCGACGGCAACCGAACTGATCGATCAGGCGGTTGCCGAGATGCACCTGCCGGATTCGCTGCATGCCGAGTATGCGGGCGATGCGCGCGCCTACCGCCGGTCGGTCGGCGCGCAGCCGCTCCTGATCATCGCGGCGCTGGTGGCCGTCTACATTGTGCTCGGCGTGCTCTACGAGAGCCTCGCGCATCCCCTGACCATCATCTCGACGCTGCCGTCGGCCGGTCTCGGCGCGCTGCTGGCGCTGCAACTGTTCAACACCGAGCTGTCGCTGATCGCGTTCATCGGCATCATTCTGCTGATCGGCATCGTGAAGAAGAACGGCATCATGATGGTGGACTTCGCGCTCGAAGGCGAGCGCAAGCGCGGGCTTGCGCCCGAGCGGGCGATCTTCGAAGCCTGCCTCGAGCGGTTCCGGCCGATCATGATGACGACGCTGGCGGCGCTGCTGGGCGCGGTTCCGCTGGTGATCGCGACCGGGCCGGGCTCGGAGCTGAGGCGGCCGCTCGGCATCACCATCGTGGGCGGTCTCATCGTTTCGCAGATGCTGACGCTCTACACCACGCCGGTGATCTATCTGCTGCTCGACCGGCTCCATCGCAAGCTGTGGGGCGCCGCGCGTCCCCACCGCGAACCCGGCACCTGGATTCGGACGGCGGCCCGCGCGCTGGGGCCGTAACAGAAACGATCGCGTGCTGGACGTCGGCGGCCGACCTGACTAGCTTTCGCGACGATGTACGCTCCTCACGTCCTCCCCGATCTGCGCGATTACGCGGCGCTCTATCGTTCGTTCCGCTGGCAGGTGCCGGCGCGCTACAACATCGGCATCGATGCCTGCGACCGCTGGGCCGAGATCGATCCCGGCCGTACCGCCATTCTCAATGTGCGTGCTGACGGCGGCATCGACGAGGTGAGCTACGCGGCCTTGCGCGACACCTCGAACCGGCTCGCCAACGTGCTGGCCGCCTACGGCATCGTCCCCGGCGACCGGGTCGCCATCCTGCTGCCGCAGGGTCCGGTGGTGGCGGCTGCGCACATGGCGATCTACAAGCTCGGTGCGATTGCGCTGCCGCTCGCCATGCTGTTCGGCGTCGAAGCGGTCTCCTATCGCCTGCGGGATTCCGGCGCGCGGGCGCTGATCACCAACGCGCAGGGATTGGAGAAGCTCGCGCAGACCGGCGACGCGGCGGCGGACCTGGCTCTCGTGCTCTCGGTCGATGGCGCGGCCGATGGCGCACTCGGATTCGCCGAGTCCCTTGCGCGCGCATCGTCCGAATTCACGGCCCGCGACACCGCGGCCGACGACCCGGCGCTGATGGTCTACACCTCGGGCACGACCGGTTCGCCCAAGGGCGCGCTGCACGCGCACCGCGTCCTGCTCGGGCACCTCCCCGGTATCGAATTTCCGCACGAATTCCTGCCGCAGCCGGGCGACCGGTTCTGGACGCCGGCCGACTGGGCGTGGGCGGGCGGCCTGCTCAACGTGCTGCTGCCGGGGCTGCATTACGGTGTTCCGGTGGTGGCCGCCCGCTTCGAGAAGTTCGACCCGGACGAGGCCTTCGCGCTGATGGCGCGTATGGCGGTGCGCAACGCTTTCATCCCGCCGACGGCACTGCGGATGCTGCGCGCGGCCGGCGACCCGCGCGGCCGTCATGACATCCGGTTGCGCTCGGTCGGCTCGGGCGGAGAGGCGCTCGGCGCCGAGACGCTGGAATGGGGCAAGTCGGCGCTCGGCCTCGCGATCAACGAGTTCTATGGCCAGACCGAGTGTAATCTCGTGGTTGCGTCCTGCGCGGCGATCGGCGTGTCGAAACCGGGTGCCATCGGCAAGCCGGTGCCGGGACACACGGTCGGGGTCATCCGCCCGGACGGCTCGGAGTGCGCGCCGGGCGAAACCGGGCAGATCGCGATCCGGCGGCCCGATCCGGTAATGTTTCTCGAATACTGGGGCAAGCCTGAAGCCACGCGGGAGAAGTTCATCGGCGACTGGATGACGACCGGCGACCAGGGAATGACCGACGATGACGGCTACGTGCAGTTCATCGGCCGCGACGATGATGTCATCACGTCCGCCGGCTATCGCATCGGTCCGACCGAGATCGAGGATTGCCTGATCCGCCATCCGGCCGTCTCGCTGGCCGCCGTGGTGGGTAAGCCCGATGCGCTGCGCACCGAGATCGTCAAGGCGTTCGTCGTGCTGAAAGCCGGCCATGTGCCGTCCGACCTGCTCGCCGCCGAAATTCAGGCCTTCGTGAAGACGCGGCTCTCGGCGCACGAATATCCGCGCGAGGTCGCGTTCATCGAGCACATGCCGATGACGACGACCGGCAAGGTGATCCGCCGCCTGCTGCGGCAGCAAGCTTGACGTTCGCAGGGTTCAGCGCCGGATGAGACCGCGTAGCGCCTTGGCGCCGCGGATGGCTGCGCGGCGGGAGGCTTCGAGCGTGCAGGCGAGCCGGAACGCCGACTTGCCGCCGGGACCAACGCTCATCAGCCGGTCGGCAAGCACCAGCCGTTCGCGCCAGACATGGTCGATCATCGGGTGGTTTTCGTCGGCGCAGGAATTGGCGCGAGTGACGCTATCATCGTCGAGCAGTTCCCGCGTCACGTCGAGCAGCAATTGCACGCCCGGTGAGAAGCGGGCGAAACTCTCGTCATAGGCGATCTTCCAGCACCAGGCGGTCGCACCGCTCCGGAGCGTGATGATGGCGGCAATCGGCCGGACATCGAGCAGGAGCCTGGCGACGCGCGCCTTGCCTTCGCCTGCCAAGTCCGTGACGGCGGTTTGCAGGAACGTGCGGATCGCTTCGTCGTCGCGTGCTGCAGTTCCGGCGCGGCCCTTCCAGCCGCCGGCTTCGAGCGCGAAGAAATCGTCAACCGCACGCAGGACGGCGGCCGGCTCGTTGGTGCTGGCCGACATCAGCAGGCCCTGGTCGGCGAGCCGTTTGCGCTGGCGGCGCAATTCCTTGCGTTTCTTTCCGCCGACCGCGCGCTCCAGATAGCCATCGCGCGCGTCGCCGGGCGACAGCAGCGCACGCGCGTGGCGTCCGAACACGCGTGAGTGGCCGCCGCGCCGATCGAGGATGGTATCGAACGTCCGCGCGGTTCTCCCGTCCACCGGAAAGTACGGCAGCAGCATGAGGTTCGGCAGTTGCGGATTGTTGGCGACGTGATCGAGCCAGGCGGCGACGACGAGTTCGTCCAGATCGTGATCGACCAGGGGCGTACCGAGCGGCGCAAACGGATGCGTCCAGCCGGTCAGCACCGGCAACGGAATGCCGTAACGCCGGCGTTCGATGCGCGCCGGAAAGAGGCCGAGCAGGCGCGGGGATGCCGTGCGCGACCACACCAGCCCGGCACCGGCATCGTGTCCGAACACCGGCGCGGCCGCGCGGGCGAAGGCCGGTTCATAGAACACGTTCGGTTCAAGCGATTGCGCCGCCAGTGATCGCCATTCGCCGGCGACGGAATGCAAGTCCGCCAGCGGCCGCCACTCCACACGAAAAACCGATTTGATCGTGCCGTGCACGGTTTTAGTGCTCCGCGCGGCCCCAGATGAAAACGTGGAAGCCGAGCCGCTTCTTGGTCACCAGGAACAGCCAGACAGATTCGAAGACCAGTGCAACCGCGGTGGCGATGGCGGCGCCGGCCGGTCCCAGCAGTGGGATGAGGATGATGCACAGCCCGAAGTTCACCGCGAAGGCGCCCGCATGCACGAGCGCGCACCTGCGCTGCTCGCCCAGCATGTTGAGCAGCCGTTCGATCGGGCCGATTGCGGCGCGTGCCAACAGACCGATGGCCAGAATGAACATCAGGTAGTAGCCGCCGGTGAATTCAGCGCCGAACAGGCTGAGGATCGGCCGGCCGAAGGCAAGCAGCAACGCTGTCGCAGCGAGCGAGGGCCAGAACGTCCATTTGATCGATTGTGCCAGGAAGGCGGACAGCCCCTCGCGGTCGCCGGCCACATGATAGGTGCTGAAGCGGTGCGCCGTGGTGGCGGCGATCGAGTAGTGGATGAAGGCGACGAGCGCGAGCGTCTTCGCCGCGGCGTAGTAGACCGCGACCTCGTCGGGCGGCCGGAACTGCTGCAGCACCAGGATGTCCGTGTAGGTGAGGAGCGCGTAGAAGCCTTCGACCAGCAGGATCGGCATCGCGGTCGCGATCCAGACCTTGAATTCGTACGCCTTCGGGCCGGGCTCGATGCGGGTCTTGAGCTTGCGATTCAGCAGCAGCATCTGCCCGATCACCGGCAGCCAGACCGACAGGCCGGCGGCGATCATCGCCGTCACTGCGTTCATCGGCAGGTTCGCGAAGTACGCGGCCGCCATCAGGATGGTGAGCAGAAGCTGGCGGGCCACGTAGGCCGGCATCATCGAAAGGCCAATCCAGTCATAGCTGCGCGAAATGCCTTCCTGGACGTTGTTGAGCGCATAGGCCGGGAATGCCAGGCAGGCGAGGTAGAGCGGGATCAGCATGTAGCGGTCGAGCCACGGCTCGAGCAGCCACACGCCGCCGGCACAGACTGCGGCGACGCAGAGCGCGATCCCGGTCGCGAACCACCGGCTGCCGGCGTTAAATCCGCGCAGCAGCGCGAACAGGCCGCGCTCGCGATATTCCGGGATGAAGCGCTGCGCGGCGGTGCCGAGCCCGAGATCGATCAATTGTCCCAGCAGCAGCACCCAGGTCCAGACGTAGACATAGATGCCGAACTCGAAGCTGCCCATCCATCGGGCGAGCAGCACCTGAGTCGTCGAGCCCGGCTCACAGGGAGCGAGTTGCTCGGCCAATCGTTCTTGCGACAAGGCGATAAACTCGTAGGCCATGTCTCCAACCCCATCGAACGATGCGTCGGCGCCTTGCTAGTTTTCCCGAGAGGCCAGCGCGCGTCTCGGAATCGCCGCTCGACTCTTGCTCCTTTTGCGCGAGATGCTTATAGCCTGCCGCCACGTGCATCAGACTCCGGCGGTCATCGCCGGGCCGCAACTTGCGCGCTCGTCGAATGTACTTCGCCGCCATGTCACGGAATTGCTGGCAGTCGTTTGACATGCCCCAGTCCGACATCGAGGGAGCCGACACAAATTATCCGGCCGCGGATCAAATCGTCGCGGAATCTTCATCGTCTTTATGTTTGTGCAGAAATCGAGCGATCTGCGCCCTGAGCTCCGCAGTCTTCAACAGCGTGCCCATGGAGCCGGCATTGTTGAAGAGCTCCCTTCGCAAGGTCCTCGGTAAGGCATTCCATTGCATGATGAGCGCGCCCCCAAGGCATCGAAGGACGTGCTCCTCGTCCGCCGTAAGGCTGTCCCCTTCTACCGTGACGACGCCCGCCGTAGCGCGTTCCGCGGTCCGGGTCTCGTCGCCAGATCCGGCGCGTTCTTGCGCATGGACCATCTTTTGACGATGGACCATCTTTTGACGATTGTCCTCAAGCCACTCTTCGTTGTCAGCCATCGCCGTGAAGCTGTCTTCAAGCTTTCGAAATTCGCGCTTCTCGTCCGAACTGGTCGCCGTCTTGACCATCTCGGTATATTCGCGCGCTTTCGCGCGATGTTGCGTGGACGTGTTCATGCGGGCTTCCTTTTTCTTGAAGCCTCCGCCGCAAGCGTCAGTAGGTAATAAATCGGAGGTCAATAGAGATATGGGGATGACGAGGTGAAATAGCGAGCGGATACCATTTTCGCGAGCGCAATTATGATTTGGAACTTTCAATTCCAGGCGTTCACGGCAAGGGCGCAAACGCGTAAGGTCAAACAGATTTTGCATGGCGCGACGGCCCGTGCCCGTGCGAACGAGACGGCAGACTGATGCAATCACCTAACGCACCTGCGATGGTTCATTCAGATGGTTCTTCGGACCGGCTCGCCGCGGTGCGTACCGACATCGCCCGGGCTTGCACAGACGCACGGCGCGATCCGGCATCCGTCACACTCGTCGCGATTTCGAAGATGTTCGGAGTAGATGCGATCGAGCCGGTGATCGCGGCCGGCCAACGCGTTTTCGGCGAAAATCGCGTGCAGGAGGCTAAGGCCAAGTGGCCGGCGCTCAAGTCGCAGCATCCCGGCATGGAACTGCACCTCGTCGGTCCGCTGCAATCCAACAAGGCCAGGGAGGCCGTCGCGCTGTTTGACGCGATCCATTCGGTCGACCGCGCGAGTTTGGCGCAGGCCTTGGCGCAGGAGATCGCCAAGCAGGGCCGCAGTCCACTGCTGTTCGTCGAGGTCAACACTGGCGCTGAGCCGCAGAAAGCCGGCGTGTTGCCGGAAGCAGCGGATGCGTTTCTGGCGGACTGCCGCGAAACCTACGGGCTCGCAATCGCCGGCCTCATGTGCATTCCGCCGGCTGACGAGCCGCCGGCGCCGCATTTTGCGCTGACTGCCAAGATCGCGCAGCGCAACGGGCTCAAACTATTGTCGATGGGAATGAGCGCGGATTTTCCGATCGCGATCGGGTTCGGCGCGACACATGTGCGGGTCGGCACGGCGATCTTCGGCAGCCGGGCGTGACAGCCAGTCTCCGAGACTAAAGGTCGATCGCGATCCGCGTGTCCGGTCCGAGCCGCGCCAGCAGGCGGCGGAGCACTTCGGCATTGAGCGCGACGCAGCCGGCGGTTGGCGAGCGATTCGGCCGCGCCAGGTGGACGAACACGGCGCTGCCCCGTCCGGCGATTCGCGGCCGCGTATTGTGGTCGATCTCAATGATCAAATCGTACAGCCGGTCGGCGCGCCAAAGGCGGTCGCCTGGTTCATTGGCCGACCGGAAAAACGATCGGTTGTAGCGGCGGTCAGCGGTATCTTCACACCATGCGAGGTCCGGCGTGATGCGCCGCACCGGCAGCGCGGTCGCCGGCCGGGGCAGGCGATCGGCTCGCCACCACAGGCGCAACAGCCGAAAGCAGCCACGCGGGGTGGCGCCATCCCCCTCGCGCTTGTTCGCCCGGACCCCCGCGCGTCCGAGCACCACCGGGATTGCGAGCGGCCCCGCCAGAAGCACGCCGCAGGTGCGCTTGCCCGGTCGAACGCGTACACGGATGACGGAAATGGCACGACCCCGCATGGCCCAGACCCTCGTTTCCGGGCGTCCGCCAACCACTGCCGGATAACAGACCCCGCTTGCTCTTTTAGCCCCGAATGCTCTACTTCGCGCAACGCCGCAAAAGCGGCGACGTCTTTCTACTCCAGAGGTTTTTGGGAATGTCGAATGCCCGCAAGATTTTGATCGTCGACGATGATGACGAACTGCGCGAGGCGCTGGTCGAGCAGCTTGCGCTGCACGAGGAGTTCGAATCGATCGCAGTCGACAACGGCACCAAGGGGGTGCAGGCCGCCAAGGCCGGCCAGATCGATCTGGTGATCATGGACGTCGGCCTGCCCGACGTTGACGGCCGCGAAGCCGTGCGCATCCTGCGCAAGAACGGCTTCAAGGCACCGATCATCATGCTGACCGGCCACAACACCGATTCCGATACCATCCTGGGGCTGGAGTTCGGCGCCAACGACTACGTCGCAAAGCCGTTTCGCTTTGCGGTACTGCTGGCGCGGATCCGGGCGCAATTGCGCCAGCATGAGGCGAGCGAGGACGCAGTCTTTGCCATCGGGCCCTACACATTCCGCCCCAGTTCGAAGCTTCTGCTCAACTCCAAGGGCAACAAGGTCCGCTTGACCGAAAAGGAAACCGCGATCCTGCGCTATCTTTATCGGGCAGGGCAAAAGCCGGTGTCGCGTGAAACCTTGCTGCAAGAGGTCTGGGGCTACAATTCCGGTGTCACCACACACACGCTCGAAACGCACATCTATCGGCTGCGTCAAAAGGTCGAAAAAGACGCCGCGATCCCCGCCATCCTGGTCACCGAAGCAGGCGGCTATAAACTTGTGCCGTGAACTCGATCAATGACCATCGAGGACGATATCGCGTTCTTCGAACGGGTTCCGACGCTCAGCATGCTGGGCCGCGATGCGCTGCGCATTTTAGCGATCGGCGCGGAGAACCGTTACATCCATAGCGGCGAGGCGCTGTTCAGCGCCGGCGAATTGGCCGACGGCGGCTACGTTGTGCAAGAGGGCTCGTTTGCGCTTTCCGGCAATCCGGCCTACGGCGAGAACATCAAGGTCGGGCCGATGACGCTGCTCGGCGAGCTCGCGATGATCACCGAGACCAAGCGGCCGATGACCGCGATCGCACTTGAGCCGTCGAGCGTGCTGCGCATTCCGCGCTCGCTGTTCCTCAAGATGCTGGAGAGTTTCCCGTCCTCGGCGCGCAGGCTGCGCGATGTCATCTCGACCCGCAGCGAACAGTCGGTCGACGACATGTACGCCGTGCGCGCCATCCTCGACGTGCAGAACAATCCAAACGAGTAACGCACCGGTAGAACCGCCGCCGTTAACCGTGCGCTAACGGTGAACGCTAACGCGACGCTAACACTAAGCGAAGACGATCAAATCCACGACAATTTGACCCACCGCGCCGCCGCAATACCGCCGGTGCGCTTCGCTAATTGACGTTTCGCTACGGGGACTACTTCGGGGGAATCAATGCGAAGTCTCACTCGCCGCGATCAGGCATGATCGCGTATCGAGCTTTGCCGTTCTCACGGCGGGATTGCTGTGCGGCGTGTCGGTGTTCTTCGTCGCCTTGCCGCTCGCACAATCGAGCCCGTTCCCGACGCCCAAGGGCGGCGGATGGGTCACTGAAGGCCCGCGATCATTTCAACTCGCCTCCGCGTCAACGTCGCTGCCCGTGAGCCTGCTCGGTTCGGCGCCGGCGACCGTGCCCGCCACCACAGTGCCGGACGAAGTCGGCGAGGAGGCGGCGATCGAATGGGAAGCCATCATCGCGCCGTCGGGATCGCTCGATGCTCCGCTGATCGAAGCAAAGCTCACACCACCTGAGCCCAGCGAGCAACCTGAGGCCGCGCCCGCCACAGCGCCAGAGCACACCGCCAGCATCGCGCCGGACAAAGCGCCGGAGCCCGACGCCGCGCCTGCCAAACACAAGGTCTCGCCGACCGAAGAGGTCGACAACTATCTTTGGGAAGTCTATCAGCGCGCGCCGGTGAAGAAGGACCGCGGTGGCGACTTTACCTGGAAGGATCCAGCCGCTGCAAAGCGCATGAACATGTCGTTGCAGACCTACGTGATCGGCGGCATGGACCGCGATTTCCGCGAGCAGCTTTTTCATGCCGGCCGCGCCATGGATGCCGAGGGTATCCAATGGTCGATGCTGAGCGCATTCCGCGACGATTATCGTCAGCGCATCGCCTCGGGCTTCAAGGCCAGCGGCGGCAACTCGCTGCATGGCGGCTCGCGTGCGACCGGCGGTTACGGCCACGGCCGCGCCATCGACATCATCAACGCCGAAGGTGATCACCGCGCCGTCTGGCGCTGGGTGGACCGCAACGGCCGGAAGTACGGGCTGGCGCGGCCGATGCCGGGCGCCGATCCGGCGCATATCCAGGCCGGCGGCGACTGGCACCGGATTGCCGCTAAGCTCCGCGACAGCCGCGTGAAGCTCGCCGATCAGCGCGCGCCCGGCAAAGCCGCGCCGGCTGACAAGACCAAGGTTGCAAAAGCCGGCCCGTAAATCCGCTCGATGCGTTCGATGGCGGCTTAGACTTCAATCGTTGCCGTCACCGGCACGTGGTCCGAGGGCCGTGTCCAGCCGCGCGGGCCCTTCGACACCTTAACGTCGGCGACGCGATCGGCCAACGCGGGCGCGACCCAGATATGGTCGAGGCGGCGGCCTTTGTCGGCGGTTTCCCAGTCGGGGGAACGATAGCTCCACCAAGTGTAGAGCTTGGCAGGCTCCGGCACGCGCATGCGCATGGCGTCGATCCAGCCGCCGGCCTTCTGCACGCCGGTGAGCTTCTCGCATTCGATCGGCGTGTGCGAAACGACGCGAAGCATCTGCGTGTGGCTCCACACGTCGTGTTCGAGCGGCGCGACATTGAGGTCGCCGACCAGGATCATGCGGCTTGTGCCGCCGTTACGAAGCGCATCGCAGTCGCGCATCTCGTCGAGAAACGAAAGCTTGTGGGCGAACTTCGGATTGACCGCGGGATCAGGCGTGTCGCCGCCGGCCGGCACATAGAAATTGTGCAGCGTGATCGGATCGCGCAGGCCGGCCCGCTCGCCGAGCGTCGCGGAAACGTGCCGGCAATCGGTTTTGCCGCAGAACGATTGAATGTTGAAGGTTTCGATCGGCAGCCGCGAGAGCACGACCACGCCGTGATAGCCCTTCTGGCCATTGAGTGCGATGTGCTCGTAGCCGAGCCGCTTGAAACGCTTGCGCGGAAACCGGTCGTCGGGACACTTGGTTTCCTGCAGGCAGAGCACGTCGGGCCGGACCGCCTTGATGAACCTGGCCACGGTGTCGATGCGCAGCCGCACCGAATTGATATTCCAGGTGGTGATGGTGAGGCGCATTGCGCTCGTCATGCCTGGGTATGAGCCGGGCATTCATCACTAAGATCTTGTCGACGACAGATGGATTGCCGGGTGAAGCCCGGCAATGAAATCGGACCGGCCACGGCGTCACTGCATGCTGCGTTCGTAGACGATCCTGAACATGTCGGGATCGGGCCGGGTCTTGGTGTCCAGATTGGAGACCGCGACCGTGGTGTCATAGCCCTGCGGGTCCGTGACCGTCCATTGCTTGAGCTGATAGTCCTTGGCGCCGACCATCATCATCAGCCGGCTGGTGCCGATCAGCGGTTGATGCTCTTCGATCACCACGGTGACAAAGACGTCGTCGGAGTGAACCCCGACCACGTTGGTGTCGCGCATCAGGTCGATTTGATCCGCCAGCAGAAACCGCAACGGCGTCTGCGACAGCGGATAGAGATCCTGGGTGGCGAGCTTGCGGTCGCGCACCACGACCGAGCGGCCGTCGGCGATGATGTCGATCGGCGTCGGCGGATCGTACTCAAAACGGACCCGGCCGGGTTTCTGGATATAAAAATTACCGCGCACGCGTCCGCCGTCGGGTCCGACCTGGACGAAATTCCCGATCAACTGGTGGACGCTCGACAGGTACTGGCTGACTTTGTCGACCTGGGCGCGCTGCTTGGCGTCAAAATTGGAGCCGTCAGGCTTCTTGTCCAGATTGAACAACGACTTGAGGCCGCTGAGCGGATTGAAGCCTGGCGACGGCGCTTGCTGGGCCGGCCTCGCGGGCTGTGCGCCGGGCGGCGGCACCGCTCCCCGCTCCTTGGGCTGAGGCGCCGGGGTGGGAAGCGGTATCTGGGCCGTCGCCTGGCCGGTCAAGGCGACCAAACCCAGGAATAGCGCACCGACCAACAGCCCCTGGCTCGTGCCAGCCATATCCCTCTCCGCTCCACGCCCCACTGGTGTCCCGGTTTCGACGTTCGTATCCCTTTGCAGCAGGCACTTATACGAACGTCAGAACCAAAGGGACACTAGCACTCTATGATTCTTCATGTGGCTTTGGATCTGACCGTCCTACGATAGACCCGCCGCGAAGCTGGTTGGAACGTCAAATCTGCCACATTACTAGTCGTTAGACAGCCTGTGTGGCGACATCACGGCTCTTTTGGCCCGTAGGTTGCGGGCGGCGGCCGATCCCAACCTTATCAATACCGTTCCTGGTGCTCTTCGCCCACCAGAATCTCGCGCTTGCCGGCGTGGTTGGCCTGGCCGACGACTCCCTCGTGCTCCATCCGCTCCATGAGCGAAGCCGCCCGATTGTAGCCGATCTGCAGGCGGCGCTGGATGTAGCTGGTCGAGGCCTTCTTGTCCCGCAGCACCACTTGAACGGCCTGCTGGTAGAGATCGGTGGCATCGCCGGCCTGGCCCATGCCGGTCCCGTCGAACACCGGGTTGCCGTCCTCGTCCACCTCGTCCTCGGCCGCGGTGACGGCTTCGAGGTATTGCGGCGTGCCCTGCGACTTAAGGTGGCGGACGATCTTCTCGACCTCTTCGTCGGAGCAGAACGGTCCATGCACGCGGCTGATGCGGCCGCCGCCCGCCATGTACAGCATGTCGCCCTGACCCAGGAGCTGCTCGGCGCCCTGCTCGCCCAGGATGGTGCGGCTGTCGATCTTGGAGGTCACCTGGAACGAGATGCGGGTCGGAAAGTTCGCCTTGATGGTGCCGGTGATGACGTCGACCGAAGGCCGCTGCGTGGCGAGGATGACGTGCAAGCCCGCGGCGCGCGCCATCTGGGCGAGCCGCTGCACCGCGCCCTCGATGTCCTTGCCGGCGACCATCATCAGGTCGGCCATCTCGTCCACGATGATGACGATATAGGGCAACGTTTCGAGATCGAGTTCCTCGGCCTCGTAGATCGCCTCGCCCGACTCCTTGTCGTAGCCGGTGTGGACGGTGCGGCTGAGCTTCTCGCCCTTGCCCTTTGCCTCGGCGAGGCGCGCGTTGAAGCCGTCGATGTTGCGCACGCCGAGCTTCGACATCTTCTTGTAGCGCTCTTCCATCTCGCGCACCGCCCACTTCAGCGCCACCACCGCCTTCTTGGGGTCGGTGACGACCGGCGTCAGCAGGTGCGGGATGCCGTCATAGACGGAGAGTTCGAGCATCTTCGGATCGACCATGATCAGCCGGCACTGCTCCGGCTTGAGCCGGTAGAGCAGGCTCAGGATCATGGTGTTGATCGCGACCGACTTGCCCGAGCCGGTGGTACCGGCAATCAGGAGATGCGGCATGCGCGCGAGATCGACGATCACCGGCTCGCCGCCGATGGTCTTGCCGAGGCAGAGCGGCAGCTTGGCGGTCGAGTCGTCGTAATCCTTGGTGGCGAGCAGTTCGCGGAAGAATACCTTCTCGCGGGTCGGGTTCGGCAGCTCGATGCCGATCGCGTTGCGCCCGGACACCACCGCGACACGCGCCGAGATTGCGCTCATCGAGCGCGCGATGTCGTCGGCGAGGCCGATTACGCGCGAGGACTTGATGCCGGGCGCGGGCTCGAGCTCGTAGAGCGTCACCACCGGGCCGGGCCGCGCATTGATGATCTCGCCGCGCACGCCGAAATCCTGCCAGCACGCCTTCGAGCGCGGTCGAGTTGGTCTGCAGCGCCTCCGGGCTGAACGTGGCGCGCCCGGTCGCCTTCGGCATGGCGAGCAGTTCGAGCGGCGGCAACTGATAGCCGCCACTTGCGCGAAGTTCGCGGCGCGGCTTTCGGCTTGCGCGGCACCGGCGGGGCGACCTCGACTTCCTCCTCGTCCTCATCCTCATCGTCGGAGGTTTCCGCGTCGAGTTGCGGCGCCAGCGTGGCAAGTGTCGCGCCCTCGAAGCGCGGCTCGACCCGGCTGGATGCCGGCACCGAATCGTGAAGCGGCGCGGTCCGCAGCGGCGCCTGTCCGGCCAGCAGACGGGAGATGCGTGCCTTGAGGCTGAGAAAGCCGTGGGCGAGCCAGCCGAGCGAAATCCATGCGCGCTCTTGCTCGTCGTCGCTCTCGACGATTTCGTCCGCCACAGGGGCGGCTTTCTTGACTTTCGGCTTCGCCTTCAACCCATATCCTGCGGCTACGGCAAAGCAGGTCAGCATTCCGGCGCCGCTCACGGTCGCGAGCACGAACCGGGTCCAGAAGCCGAGGCTGCCGCCCGCAAGCCAGGTCGGCAGCCGGATGAGCGCATCGCCGGTCACGCCGCCGAGTCCTGCGGGCAACGGCCAGCCGGTGCCACGCGGCAGCGATGACGCACACGCAGCCGCGAGCATCAGCCCGATGACCCAGAACATCAGGCGCAGCGCTTCGCGGCTGAGTGCACGATGGGTGATGAGCCGCCAGCCCCAGACCGCAATCGGCAATATGAACGCGATCGCCGCAATGCCGAACAACTGCATCAGCAAGTCGGACACCACGGCGCCGGGACCGCCCAGCATGTTGCGCATCGGCTTGTTGGTGGCGTGGCTGAGCGAAGGGTCCTGCACCGACCAGGTCGCAAGCGCGAGCGCCAGCGCCACTGCGAACAGGATCAGCGCGAGCCCGCCGAGTTCGCGCAGCCGCCGGTTCAGCGACTCCCGCACCGAATCGGACAGAAGCCCCAGACTGTCGAGGCCGCGTTCAATTACCCCCATGGGTCGGTCCCCGCCCCTTTACCCCAGCACCGCGACCAGGCGATGCAACGCCTCCGCGGTCGTCTCCTTGTCCTGCACCATGGCGACGCGGATATAGCCCTGGCCCGGATTGCAGCCGTCAGCCTGTTCGCGCGCCAGATAGCTGCCGGGCACAACCCGCAATCCGGCTTCACGCCAGAGCCGCAGCACCACGGCCTCATCGCTGCCGTATGCCGACACGTCGAGCCAAAGCAGAAAGCCGCCGGCCGGACGCTGATAGCCGTAGCGGCCGCCCAGGATCTGATCGGCAAGATCAAATTTCAACGCGTAGAGCCTGCGATTCTCCTCGACGTGCGCTTCGTCCGCATAGGCCGCGATGGCGACGCGTTGGGCCGGAATCGGCACCTGCGGCGAAGAGACGTTGCGGAATTCGAGAAAGGACGCCAGAAATTTGGCATCGCCGGCGACGAAGCCGATGCGCAATCCCGGCAGGTTGGAGCGCTTCGACAGCGACTGGAACGCCACCACGTTCTGGTAGTCGGGACCCGCGGCTTCCAGTATGCTGGGCGGCGCCTCCCGGGTGTAGATTTCCGAGTAGCACTCGTCGCTGAAGATCATGAAGCCGAAACGGCGGGCCAACCCGACCAGCCGCGCGAATAAGCCGGGCTCGCGACCGAGCCCTGCGGATTGGCGGGCGAGGCAAGATAGAAGGCGACGGTGCGCGCCAGCAGTTCGTCCGGCAGGCTGTCGAGATCGGGCAGAAATCCGTTCGCCGCGGTCGCGGGCAGATAGACCGGCTCGCAGTGCGCCGAAATCGCGCCGGCCTCGTAGGCGCCGTAAAACGGATTCGGCATCAGGATGGCGGGCCTGCCGGCTCGGCCGGTGACCCAGCGCTCGGCGGCAAGCGCGCCGAGGAACAACCCCTCGCGCGAGCCGTTGAGCACCAGCACCTCGGTCGCCGGATCGATCGGCCGCGGCAACTTGAACCGTCGGCCGAGCCAGCCCGCGACGGACGCGCAAAACTCGTCCAGGCCCTTGTTCATGGGGTATTTGCCGAACTCCGCGATGTGCGCGGCCAGCACCGGGCCAACGAACGGCGGCACCGCGTGCTGCGGCTCACCGACCGCCAGGCTGATGGCGGGCCTGCCGGGCGGCGAATCGCCCAGCAGTTCGCGCAGGCGCACGAATGGCGAGCGGCCCTGGTCGGTTCGGGCGGGCGTGGCGAGTCTTTCTGCGTTGCTCATCACATCGACTAAAAGCGGCGCACGGCAGGCGCGGCGCAAGGGCTGCGCCAGCATAGGCGGGGTGAGGTTAAGGGGCGATAAACCAAAACCGGGCGGGTGGTCACGGAATACGCAGAAACCGTGGCTTATTCAATTACCTCGTCGGCGCGCAATTCGATCGAAGGGGGCACCTCAATGCCGAGCGCTTTCGCGGTCTTAAGATTGACGACGAGCTCAAATTTGGTCGGCCGCATAACCGGCAGGTCGATGGTTTCGCGCCCTCGAGATCTTCCCGGCGTAAACCCCCGCCTGGTGATAAGCGCCGGTAAAACTGGCCGAGTAGCTCATCAGCCCGCCATCAAGTACGTATTCCCTCAGGTCGTAGATCGCCGGAATAGCGTGGCGCGCCGCCAGCGCGATGAGGAGGCGGCGCTTGCTGGTAAAGAATGGGCTGCCGCTTAGCATGATCGCTTTCGCACCGGATTTCAGGAGAGTTGCGACTGCCGGCGCCAGTTCGCTTTCACTGGCGGCTCGCGCAACCACAATCTGCCGTCCGAGCGTACGGCCAGCGGCCACCACACCTGGTAACTCGGTTTCGAAGCCTGGATAGTTCGGGTCACCGAGCACGCCAACGATCTTTGCCGCCGGAACAGAATCCCGCAGCAGTTCAAGGCGTTTCGCGTAGTTGGGCGCCACCGAAAAAGGTTACCCCTGTCAGATTGGCCTCCGGCCGGTTGAGCGACGTCACGAGCCGGCTCTTCACCGGGTCCTCACCGGTGACAAACACGATCGGAATGGTTGCGGTGGCATTTCGTGCCGCCTTCGCCGCAACAACATTACCGACGATCACGGCGGCGCCGCGGCCGAGCAGATCGGCAGCCAGTCCGGGCAGCCGATCGAGGCGATTGTCCGCCCAGCGCTGCTCGATCGTGACGTTGCGGCCTTCGACGAAGCCCTCGTCGTTGAGCCCTTGCCGAAGCGCCTCGACGAGTTGCGCAATGCTCCTGCAGTTAACGAGCGAACAATCATTCGCGACACCAGCCGCGGAAATGCGGCCCGCCAATCTACCACGCCGGGCTTGGTTTGCAGGTGCGACGTTTCACACATATCTCGTGACGGAAAAAAGTGAGAGGCCCCAGCTTGCGCTGGGGCCTCCCGACGGCGAGGGCGGTGCCGGGTCGTCCGCCCTAACCGTATCTCATGCCGGCGTCAGGCCGTGTAGGCGCGTTCGCCGTGATCGGTGATGTCGAGGCCTTCGCGTTCCCCTTCGACCGAGGGCCGCAAGCCGACCAGGACATCGACCACCTTGAAGAGGATGAACGAACCCACGCCCGACCACACCAGTGTCGTCGCAACAGCCTTGCATTGCGCGATGACCTGCGTGGTGAACTCGTAGTCGGCGATCTTGCCGGTCACGTAGTCCATGATGCCGGCGCCGCCGAGCGCCGGGTTGACCAGGATGCCGGTCCCGATGGCGCCGACGATGCCGCCGATGCAGTGGACGCCGAACACGTCGAGGGCGTCGTCGTAGCCGAGCGCGTTCTTGACCACCGTAACGAAGAACAAGCACACCACGCCGACAACCAACCCGAGCACGATGGCGCCCATCGGCCCGGAGAAGCCGGCGGCCGGCGTGACGGCGACGAGGCCGGCGACGCAGCCTGACAGTGCGCCGAGCACCGACGGCTTGCCCTTCACCATCCACTCGGCAAACATCCACGACATTGCGGCCGCCGCGGTCGCGACGAACGAGTTGATCATGGCGAGCGCGGCACCGCCGTTGGCTTCGAGGTTCGATCCGGCGTTGAAGCCGAACCAGCCGACCCACAGCAGCGAGGCGCCGACCATCGTCAGGGTCAGCGAATGCGGAGCCATGATCTCCTTGCCGAAGCCGATGCGCTTGCCGACCACCAGGGCGCCCACCAGGCCGGCGATTCCGGCGTTGATATGCACCACGGTGCCGCCCGCGAAGTCGATCGCGCCCCATTTGAAGGCCGACCGGCGTCGGCCAAGACCTCATCAGCTTGGCCTGCGCGGCGGTCTTGGCGGCAGCGTCTGTCGCCGCTGCGAGGGCCTTGGCGGCGGCGTCGATGGCGTCCGGGCCGGCCCAGTACCAGACCATGTGGGCGATCGGGAAGTAGACGAACGTGACCCAGAGCGGAATGAACAGCGCGACGGCGGAAAACTTCATGCGCTCCGCCATGCGCCCACGATCAGCGCCGGCGTGATGCCGCGAACGTCATCTGGAAGCAGATGTAGACGTACTCGTGGATGGTCACGCCGACCGAGAAAGTCGCCGCCTGCGAGTCGGCGTGATGCCCTTGAGGAAGATCTTGTCGAACCCGCCGACGAACGCGGAGCCCCCGTAAAGGCGAGGCTGTAGCCGTAGATCACCCAGATGAACACCACGATGCAGACGATGAAGAACACATGCATCAGCACCGAGAGCATGTTCTTGGTGCGCACCAGGCCGCCGTAGAACAGCGCAAGGCCCGGGACCGTCATCAACAGGACCAGTACGCACGAGGTCAGCATCCAGGCGTTATCGCCCTTATTGAAGGTTGGGGGCGCCGGCGCAGCAGGCGCGGCTTCCGGCGCTTCCGCGAACGCGTAACCGGACGCGAACATCCAGAGCGCGATGCCAAGGAGGACCCCGAGCGCGAGGGTGATCTGTCCCGCACGGGTTGGTTTCTTGAACGTCATGGTAACTCCTGTCGCTAACCGTTGAGTGCGGGAATTTAAAGAGCCGAGGCGTCGGTTTCGCCGGTGCGGATACGCACGGCGCTATCGAGGCCGATGACAAAGATCTTCCCGTCCCCAATCTGGCCAGTCTTCGCGGCTGCCGTGATGGTTTCGATGGTCTTGTCGACCTGGTCGGACGACACCGCTACTTCGATCTTGATTTTCGGAAGGAAGCTCACCGCGTATTCGGCGCCCC